>JBBQZO010000001.1:0-424419 GCA_038207625.1 Burkholderiales bacterium
GGTCGACAGCGCCTGCATGCTGGTCGTGCCGACCGCAGCGATCTGGTTGCTGCCGATCGCGCCCATTTGGGACGAGGTCAGCGCCGCAACCTGGGTCGAACCGAGTGCGCCGACCTGCGACGAGGTCAGCCCGGCGATGCCGGTGCTGCGCAGCGTGGCCAGATCGACCGATTCGAGCGCGGCGATATTGGCAGTGCTCAGTGCGACGATCTGGCCGCTCGACAGCGCAGCCGTCTGCGTCGATGTCAGCGAGGCCACCTGGATCGTCGTCGTCAGACCGTTGGCGATGTTGTTTGTGCTCAGCGCCGCGATCTGGCTGGTGGTCAGGCCAGCGATCTGGTTACTGATCAGCATTGACACCTGATCCGAGCTCAGTCCGGCGATGCCGGTGGTGCGCATGGCCGCCAGGTCCTGCGATTCGAGCGCGGCGATATTGGTCGAGCTGATCGCCACCACCTGGCCGCTCGACAGCGCGCCCGTCTGCGCCGACGTCAGCGAGAACACCTGGGTCGTCGTCAAGCCAAGCGCGATGTTATTGGTCGACAGCGCGCCGATCTGGCTGCTGGTCATTGCAGCAATCTGGGTGCTGGTGAGCAGCTGCACTTGATCCGAGCTCAGCGCTGCGATACCGCTTGTCTTCAGTACCGCCAAGTCGACTGAGTCGAGTGCGGCCAGATTGGTCGAGCCGATCGCCGCAATCTGGGCGCTCGACAGCGCCGCAGCCTGATTCGACGTCAGCGAGACGATCTGGATCGTCGTCGTCAGGCCGTTGACGATATTGTTTGTCGTCAACGCTGCAATCTGGGTGCTGGTCATTGCCGAGATTTGATTGCTCAGCAGTGCAATGGTCTGATCCGATGTCAGCGCCGCGATGCCGCTGGTCTTGATCACGGCGAGATCGGCCGTTTCGAGTGCCTGTAAGCTGGTGGTACTGAGGGCCGCAACCTGCGCACTACCCAACGCTGCAACCTGTGCCGTGCTCAACACGACAACAGCGATCGTCGTGATGAAACCGGCATTGATGTTGGCTGTCGTGATGGCTGCGATCTGGTCCGTTCGCAAGGCCATGATCTGTACAGTTGACAACGAGGAAACATCGTCCGAACTCAGGGAGGCAACTTGGCTTGTTGTCAGGTTTGCGATTACCGCAGTACTCATTCCAGTTACGATACTCATCTTATTTCTCCCTAAGTCGATACGGCACACATTGGGAGTGCCGATCGTTTTTTTCGTTTGTAGTTGCAGTTGCAATTGCAAAGCTTCTGCTTTTTTGCTGGGCACCGATCATCTCGGCAATTCTTTGATTGCGCGCGATTTCTACCGAAAAGATGCCCCAGGCAAAATCGCTCTACAACCTTATCGTCCTGCCCAGCGGAAACTTTAGGCGATTCCCAGCAGCTTCCGCGAATTTGTGCTTGCCTGTGGAATTCGTTGCATTCGATGAATTCTTGATTGGCAACTTGATGTTTTTTCGACCAGATCGGCCGGTGATTGCGCCGCCCCGCGCCGTTCATGGGTCACCGTTCCAGCGCGTGCGCGACAAGGACGCGCGCACCGCTTTGCAGCGCCGAAATGGACAAACTGACACGAATCGCCAGAAAAGAGCGACCTTTGCGGTGGCGCTGACGCGCGTTTGCGCTGCTGCCGACGCCAGCGTGCGCCGACGCAGCGTCGCAGATCGCGGCATCGTTGCCGAACGCGCAAAAAAAATGCCCGCCAAGTCAGTGACTTGGCGGGCATTTCTATGTGCAGCGCAGTGGCGGATTTCAGAACGGGATGTCGTCGTCCATGTCCGAGAAGTTCGGTGCCGGACGCGGGGCCGGACGCGCGGCCTGCTGCTGTGGCGGCGCTGCTTGCGGACGCGGTGCCGGACGGCTAGGCGCGCTGCTCTCGTAGCCGCCGCCCTCGTCCATGCCGGCGTCGCCGCCCGCACCGGCGCGACCGCCCAGCATTTGCATGTTTTCCGCGATGATGTCGGTCGCATACTTCTCGACGCCATCCTTGTCGGTGTACTTGCGGGTTTGCAAACGGCCTTCGACGTAAACCGACGAGCCTTTTTTCAGGTACTGGCCGACGATTTCAGCGAGGCGGCCGAAAAACGAGATGCGGTGCCATTCGGTGAGTTCTTTTTGCTCGCCGGTGTTGCGGTCTTTCGACTTGTACGATGTTGCAACGGCAATGTTGGCGATCGCGTCGCCGCTCGGCATGTAGCGGATTTCGGGATCGCGGCCCAGATTGCCGACGATGATGACTTTATTGACTGATGCCATGGGTAGCTCCTGGTGGTGCGCGACGCAGCGCAGCGTTCGATGGTGTGATTTGAACGCGTGATTATATGTCAGTCGATCGCGTCACAGTAATCCTAATGCGTTTGGACAGCGCCAAGTTTGCGCTGGACGCGTCAGCGTGGCACTACAAAACCGGCTATAGTTCGGGGTTGATCTCGATCGGCCCGTGGAACGCGCGCATTGCCGCGCCAGCGGCGACCTCCTTAGAAAGCCAGGCACAATCATCATGGAACAGATACGCATCCGCGGCGCACGCACGCACAACCTCAAGAACATCAATCTGGACTTGCCGCGCAATAAGCTGATCGTCATTACCGGGCTGTCCGGCTCCGGCAAGTCCTCGCTCGCCTTCGACACCTTGTACGCCGAAGGCCAGCGCCGCTACGTCGAGTCGCTGTCGGCCTACGCGCGCCAGTTCCTGCAATTGATGGAAAAGCCCGATGTCGACCTGATCGAGGGCCTGTCTCCGGCCATCTCGATCGAACAGAAGGCAACGTCGCACAATCCGCGCTCGACGGTGGGCACGGTGACCGAGATCCACGACTATCTGCGCCTCTTGTATGCACGGGTGGGTACCCCCTACTGCCCCGATCATCCGGAAAACGCGCTGGCCGCCCAATCGGTGTCGCAGATGGTCGACGCGGTGCTGGCCATGCCCGACGAGACGCGCCTGATGATCCTCGCGCCCGTGGTGGCCAATCGCAAGGGCGAGCACGCCGACCTGTTCGAGCAGATGCAGGCCCAGGGTTTCGTGCGCTTCCGGGTGCAAAGCGGCACCCACGCCGCGAAGATCTATGAGATCGACGACCTGCCGAAACTGAAGAAGACTGAAAAGCACACGATCGACGTGGTGATCGACCGCGTCAAGGTCAACGCCGAGATCAAGCAGCGCCTGGCCGAGAGCTTCGAGACGGCACTGCGGCTGGCCAACGGGCGCGCGATCGCGCTGGAAATGGACACCGCCGTCGAGCATGTGTATTCGAACAAGTTTGCCTGCAACGCCTGCGGGTATTCGCTGCAGGAACTCGAACCGCGTCTGTTCTCGTTCAATAATCCAATGGGCGCCTGCCCCGAATGCGACGGCCTGGGCCACATCGAGTTTTTCGATCCGAAGCGCATCGTCGCCTTCCCGAATCTGTCGCTGGCGTCCGGCGCCGTCAAAGGCTGGGACCGGCGCAACCAGTTCTACTTCCAGATGCTGTCGAACCTGGCAACGTTCTACGAATTCGACCTCGACGTGCCGTTCGAACAACTCGACGCCGCCGCCCAGCAAGCCGTGCTGTACGGTTCGGGCAAGCAGCTGATCCCGTTCACGTATATCAATGAGCGCGGACGCGCCGTGGTGCGCGAGCACACCTTCGAGGGCGTCGTCACCAATCTGGCGCGGCGCTACCGTGAGACCGATTCGATGGCCGTCAAGGAAGAGCTGGCCAAGTTCATCAACGAGAAAGAATGCCCGTCCTGCAAGGGCGCGCGCCTGCGCGTGGAAGCGCGCTTCGTCAAGGTTGGCAGCGGCAGCCAGCAGCGCGCGATCTACGAAGTGGCCGCCAAGCCGCTGCGCGCGGCGCTGGAGTTTTTCGAAACGCTGGTGCTGACCGGCGCCAAGAAGGAGATCGCCGACCGGGTGGTCAAGGAAATCATCTCGCGCCTGAAATTTTTGAACAACGTCGGCCTCGACTACCTGTCGCTCGACCGCAGCGCCGACACCTTGTCGGGCGGCGAGGCGCAGCGCATCCGGCTGGCCTCCCAGATCGGCTCGGGCCTGACCGGCGTCATGTATGTGCTGGACGAACCGTCGATCGGCCTGCACCAGCGCGACAACGACCGCCTGATCGAAACACTCAAGCACTTGCGCGACATCGGCAACAGCGTGCTGGTCGTCGAACATGACGAGGATGCAATCCGCACCGCCGACTACATCGTCGACATGGGGCTGGGCGCTGGCGTGCATGGCGGCGAAATCATCGCCGAGGGCACGCTGGAAGACATCCTCACCAACACCAAGTCGCTCACCGCGCAATATTTGAACGGCACCCTGAAGATCGCCGTGCCGAAGAAACGCCATGTGTCGAACCCGGACAAGCAGCTGTCGATCAGCGGCGCCACCGGCAACAACCTCAAGAACGTGTCGCTGCAGCTGCCGGTCGGCCTGCTCACTTGCGTGACCGGCGTATCCGGCTCGGGCAAGTCCTCGCTGGTCAATGACACCTTGTACCCGGCCCTGTCGCGCCACCTGTACGGCTCGCAAACCGAGCCGGCGCCGCACGACGCGATCACCGGACTGGAACATTTCGACAAGGTCATCGCGGTCGACCAGGCGCCGATCGGGCGCACGCCGCGCTCCAATCCGGCCACGTACACGGGCCTGTTCACGCCGATCCGCGACCTGTTCTCAACCGTGCCAACAGCCAAGGAGCGCGGTTACAGCGCCGGGCGCTTCTCGTTTAACGTCAAGGGCGGGCGCTGCGAAGCCTGCCAGGGCGACGGCGTGATCAAGGTCGAGATGCATTTCCTGCCGGACGTGTACGTGCCGTGCGACGTGTGCCACGGCAAGCGCTACAACCGCGAAACGCTGGAAGTGCATTACAAGGGCAAGAACGTCACCGAAGTGCTGGCCATGACGGTCGAAGAGGCGCACGTGTTCTTCAAGCCGGTGCCGCTGATCGCGCGCAAGCTGCAAACGCTGCTCGACGTGGGCCTCGGTTACATTCGCCTGGGACAGAGCGCAACCACGCTGTCGGGCGGCGAAGCGCAGCGCGTCAAGTTGTCGCTGGAACTGTCCAAGCGCGACACCGGACGCACGCTGTACATCCTCGACGAGCCCACCACCGGCTTGCATTTCCACGACATCGACCTGCTGCTGAAGGTGATCCACCGCCTGCGCGACCAGGGCAACACCTTGGTCATCATCGAGCACAATCTGGACGTGATCAAGACGGCCGACTGGATCGTCGACCTCGGCCCCGAAGGCGGCGCGGGCGGCGGCCAGATCATCGCCAGCGGCACGCCGGAGGACGTGGCGGCCAATCCGGCCAGCGTGACGGGCAAGTATCTGGGTCCCCTGCTGAAACAATAGGCAACGATGCGGGTACTGATCTTCGGCAATTCCGGCTCGGGCAAGTCCACCCATGCGCGCGCGCTGGCGCAACAGCACGGACTGGCCCACCTCGACCTTGACACCATCGTCTGGGAAGCGGGCCGGATCGCCGTCGCACGCCCGCTCGACGCAGTGCGCGCGGACGTGCAGCGCTTTATGGCCGCGCATCCGGCCTGGGTGCTGGAAGGCTGTTATGGCGACATCGTCGAAGCGGCATTGCCGAGCTGCACGGAACTGCTGTTCATGCATCCCGGCCAGGCGACTTGCCTGGCGAATAATCAACGCCGTGCGTGGGAAGCCCACAAGTACGCGTCGCCCGAAGCGCAGCAGAGCATGTTGCCGTTTCTATTGGAGTGGGTCGCGCAATACGACGTGCGCACCGACAGTTGCTCGCTGGCGTGGCATCGGCGCGTGTTCGACGCCTTCGACGGGCCCAAGCGCGAGCTGACCGAACAGCAACCTGACTCAGCCGGCGCTCAGGCAAAGGCTGCGATGGCGTACCAGGAATATCCGCTGCCGCCTGCCTTGGCTGCCTGTGTCGACTGCCGGTGGGCAAGCAGCGACGCGCGTTGTCCGCTAGACGGTCGAAGCGCGTTGCGCTAGCGCACCCAGTTCGGGAAATATCCTAATTGGTCCTGGACTTTGCTGTCGTGCGCGGGCAGCACGACCAGCCCGGGATCACGTTGCATCAGCGCGCGCACTTGCGCGACACTGGCGCGCGTTTGCTCTTTTGAACCGTCCACCAGCAGGCCGGCGGCCCAGAATTTGGCCGCGCCGGCACGCAGCGCGTCCACCGTCCACGCCACGTCGCCGATCAGAAAGTAGACGGTGCCGCTGTCGACGGTGACGAACATGCCGATCGAGCCGGCCGTATGGCCCGGCATGGCCACCAGCACCACCTTGCCGTCGCCAAACAGGTCGATGCTGCGCGCATACCCGCGATAAGCCTTGGCCTCGAACGCGAGCGCCTGCCATTGGATCGCCGGCGCCTGCACTTGCGACGGCCAGGTGCCGCCCGGGCCCGTGCTGGGATGGCCGATGATCTGCAGCTCTTCGGGCGATACGCCGATACGCGCCTGCGGGAAGTCCGACACGCCGCCCGCATGGTCCCAATGGCTGTGGCTGAGGATGACGTCGGTGATGGGCGCAACGCCGGCCGCGTCGAGCTGGCTGCGGGCCGGGCGGACCGGGTCGTCATACTTGAACAACGGACGCCACCACAAGGGCATGTCGCGCTGATACTGCTGGGCGATCGACTTGCCCATGCCGGTATCGAACAGTAACTGATGCTCGCCATGCTTGATCAGAAAGGCCGAAAAATTGCTGTCGATCTGTTTGAAAAAGCTGCCGCCCGGCACCAGCAAGCCTTCGCTGACCGCCACCCGCGCCGTCTTGATGATGGCCAGACCGACCTCGGGCGGCGCGCTGTTGGGACTGGCCAAGGCCAGCGGCGGGGCAAGGAGAAACAACAGGGACAGTAACAGTGTGCGCATCGTGACAGGGCTCCATCGACAGGGTGGGATAGCGGCGATGGCGTCGTCCGAGCGGCCATTCTGCTACCATGGACGCCAGCGTAAACCCTGATCCATACTCCAAGGTCAAGCGCAGCGTTTACCCAGATCCACAAGGTGCCCATCATGAACATCAGCGCGCTTGCCAAAGCGGCCGGCATCTCCACCGATACGCTGCGTTACTACGAGAAACAGGGCCTGATCGCGGCCGCGCCGCGCCAGGCAAACGGCTACCGCAGCTATACCGAAGCGGATCTGACCTTGCTGCGCTTCATACGCGGCGCGCAGGCGCTTGGGTTTTCGCTGAGCGAGATTCGCGCGATCCTGCCCGTGCTGGCCGCGGGGAAATTGGGGCGGCCTGAGATTGAGCAGCGTTTGCAGCAGAAAATGGCGCAGATCGACCTGCACATGGGGCAGTTGCAAACGCTCAAGGCGGAATTGGCCGCCACCTACGCTGCGCTCAGCTGCGCGCCTGACCTTCCGGTATCGACAGCGGCCAGCACGGCCAGCGATACGGGCAGCGGCGCTGGGGTCGCCGTGCAGCGTCGACGCTTCGCGCAGAGCGGCAAGGACGGGGCTTGAGCGGACACGGGCGTGCGCCGCTGCGCGCCATCGATGCCGGCCATGTGTGGCTTGCACAACAGGGACGCAGACTACACCGCGCCTCTGGCAACAGCCGACGCCGGAGCGCCGGACGAAAAAAAACCGCACGCCTGGCAGTAGCCGGGGCCACCGCAGGCAATGCGGCTTTTTTGATACCGCCGTCAGGCGCTTACTTGGCCAGACGCTGCTCCAGCGCAGCCTTGGCGGCCACCAGCTCTTGCGGCAGGTGGTAAGCGAGCTTTTCGAACAGCTCGCTGTGCAACTTCAGCTCTTCGACCCAGGCCGCCTTGTCGATCGACGTGATGGTGTCGAACTGCTCTTGCGTGAAGGCCAGGCCGTCCCAGTTCAGGTCGCCAAATTGCGGGGTCACGCCGAACACGTTCTCGACGCCGCCGGCAGTGCCTTCGATACGCTCGAGCATCCACTTGAGCACGCGCATGTTGTCGCCGAAACCAGGCCAGACGAACTTGCCGTCGGCATCGGTGCGGAACCAGTTGACGCAGTAGATTTTCGGCAGCACGGCCGGGTTGATCGCGCTAATCTTCTCGCCCATGTTGAGCCAGTGCTGGAAGTAGTCGCTCATGTTGTAGCCCATGAACGGCAGCATCGCGAACGGATCGCGGCGCACCACGCCCATTTGGCCGGCGGCGGCGGCGGTCGTTTCCGAACCCATCGTCGCGGCCATGTACACGCCTTCGACCCAGTCGCGCGCTTCGGTGACCAATGGCACGGTGGTGGAGCGGCGACCGCCGAAGATGAAGGCCGAGATCGGCACACCGGCAGGATCGTCCCAGGCCGCGTCGATCACCGGGTTTTGCGTGGCCGCCACGGTGAATCGGGCGTTCGGGTGCGACGCCTTGGTGCCCGACGCTGGCGTCCAGTCCTTGCCCTGCCAGTCGATCAGGTGCGCCGGCGCTTCCTTGGTCAGACCTTCCCACCACACGTCGCCGTCGTCGGTCAGCGCGACGTTGGTGAAGATGGTGTTCTCGTTCATCGAGGCCATGCAGTTCGAGTTGGTCTTGGTGTTGGTGCCAGGGGCGACGCCAAAGTAACCCGCTTCCGGGTTGATCGCGTACAGACGGCCATCCTTGCCCGGCTTGATCCAGGCGATATCGTCGCCGATGGTAGTCACTTTCCAGCCATTGAAGCTGGCCGGCGGAATCAGCATCGCGAAGTTGGTCTTGCCGCAGGCCGAAGGGAAGGCCGCCGCGACGTAGTGCTTCTTGCCGTTCGGCGCTTCCACGCCCAGGATCAGCATGTGTTCGGCCAACCAGCCGGCGCCGCCCGCTTGCGCTTCCTGGTGGCCCATGTTGGACGCGATGCGCAGCGCGAAGCACTTCTTGCCCAGCAGCGCATTGCCGCCGTAGCCGGAACCGTAGGACCAGATTTCGCGCGATTCAGGGAAATGCACGATGTACTTGGTCGGATTGCACGGCCAGGCGACATCCTTCTGACCGGCAGCGAGCGGCGCGCCGACGGTGTGGATGCAGGGCACAAACTCGCCATCGGTACCGAGCACGTCGTAGACGGCGCGGCCCATGCGCGTCATCACGCGCATGTTGACAGCCACGTAGGCCGAATCGGACAGTTCGATGCCGATGTGGGCGATCGGCGAACCGAGCGGGCCCATCGAGAACGGCACCACGTACAGCGTGCGCCCGGCCATGCAACCGTCGAACAGACCGTGCAAGGTGGTGCGCATTTCGGCCGGAGCCATCCAGTTGTTGGTCGGGCCGGCCTGTTCCTTGGTGGCCGAGCAGATGAAAGTGCGATCTTCCACGCGCGCCACGTCGGACGGGTCCGAGCAGGCCAGATAGGAGTTCGGGCGCTTTTCGGCGCTCAGTTTTTTCATCGTGCCCGAGGCGACCATCTCGCCGCACAGGCGATCGTACTCTTCCTGCGAGCCGTCGCACCAGTAGACGCGCGCCGGTTTGGTCAGCGCAGCGACTTCGGATACCCAATTGATGAGCTTTTGATGTTTGATGTAAGCTGGGACGTTCAATGCAGCAACGCCACCCATGACGGGTTGATTCATAATGCCTCCAATACCAATAAAGAAATCTTGTCTTCTCTCGGCATGGGCGTCGTCAGCCTGGGGCTAGGCGCTCAGGAAGCTCTTCCCGGAAGAAGGCAACGGCGCGACGGCACGCATGTCGAGCGCGACCACGACGATGGCGCGCACCCGATGATTGGTCGAGGTTAATGCTGCATAGTGCTTGAATTCAAGGCTGAGGAATTCAAAAAGTGGGGGCGATTGTACACCCGCCAATATGTGTTTCAAATGCTCAAGCGCCAAAAATGTAGCAATAATAGTTGACTAAAGTAGTGGGCTATTTGAAATATGCGTATTTCTGTTATTTCCCTACGAAATATTACTTAAAATCTGATAACTTCCATGAAAATAGCCATACTTGACGACTATCAGGATAGCATCCGTAATCTGGAGTGTTTCCACTTATTGCAGGAACACGAGGTCAAAGTGTTCAACAATTCGACCCGCGGGATTGGCCAGTTGGCAATCCGGCTCGCTCCGTTTGACGCCTTGGTGCTGATCCGCGAACGCACGGCATTCAATCGTGCGCTGCTGGCCAAGCTGCCCAAGCTCAAGCTGATCACGCAAACGGGCAAGGTGAGCGGCCACATCGACGTGGCCGCCGCCACCGAGCTGGGCATCGCCATTGCCGAGGGCGTCGGCTCGCCGGTCGCGCCGGCCGAGCTGACCTGGGCGCTGATCATGGCGGCGCGCCGCAAAATCGTTCCGTATGCCTGCAACCTGAAGGACGGTCTGTGGCAGACCGCCTCAATCGTGCCTCAGTTCAACGGCCTGGGTACGGTGCTTCAGGGCCGCACGCTGGCGATCTGGGGCTATGGCAAGATCGGCCAGCTGCTGGCCGGCTACGGCCGCGCCTTCGGCATGCAGATACTGGTCTGGGGCAGCGCAGCGAGCCGCGCGCAGGCCGTTGCGGACGGCAACAAAGCCGCCGTCAGCCGCGCCGAATTTTTCGAACAAGCCGACGTGCTCAGCGTGCACCTGCGCCTGGCCGACAGTACACGCGGCGTCGTCACCGCCGAGGACTTCGCGCGCATGAAGCCGGACGCGCTATTCGTCAACACCAGCCGCGCCGAACTGGTGACGCCGGGCGCGCTGGAAGCGGCGCTGCGCGCCGGCCGGCCCGGCAGCGCCGCGCTGGACGTGTTCGAGTCGGAGCCGCTGGCGCCGACCGCGACGCTGCTGCGCCTGCCCAATGTGCTGGCCACCCCCCACCTCGGCTACGTGGAGCGCGACAGCTACGAAAAATACTTCGGCAGCGCCTTCCAGAACCTGCTCGATTTCGCCACCGGCACCCCAATGACGCTACTCAATCCCGAGGCCCTCGCGCAGCGCCAACGATAGCGCCCGGCAGTGCCCTCGTTGCAAAACAAATAGGGTCAGAGTCGAATTGTTTGGCAATAATTGCCGAACAATTCGACTCTGACCCCATTTAATTTGAAATAGTTGCGTGCCCTGGGTATCAGGTTTCGGGGACGCCGGTCAGGTTGATGCGCGGCGCGGGCAGCACGTGGGCGCGCGTCCACAGGCCGGCCCAGCCGGGCGGCCAGCTGATCGCCGCGCCCGCGTACTCGGGCAGTGTGGCGCGCACGGCGACAACGGGCACAGCCGGCATGTCCTGCAGGCCGGCGGCGGCGGCGCTTTGCATGTCCAGGCTGTACATGTAGCCGGGCAGCAGGGCGTCGCACACTGTGCCGAACCAGGCCGTGTGGTCGTCGTCGCGCCCCAGCGCCTGCGCCAGGCCTTGCGGGTCGAACTTGGCCAGCGCGTGGATCAGTTCGTCCGTACTGGCGCCCGGCGTGTCGCCCCAGCCCATCACGGGGTTGACGTTGTAGTCGGCGCCGGAACCGTACCAGCCTTCGCGCCAGGGGCGCTGCATCCAGTTGCGCTGGCCGGCAAACAGGTGCCAGCGCCAGTGCAATCCGGACGGCTTGGGCCAGGCGTACAGGTAGAGTTTTTGGTAGCCGGCCTGGTGCAGCGCGCGCACCATCGCCATCAGGCGCGCGTGCGGCATGCGGTCGGGCGGTGCGCGCCGAAACAGGATCGCCTCGCCGTCGGCATGCTGCACGTCGTCGGTCGACAGGTTCAGGTCGAGCGTGCGCGCCTCGCTGCCAAAGCGCGCCGCGATCCAGCCGGTCAGCAAGTTGACCGACGTGATCACGCCGTAGCCGCGGTGGCGGTGAAAGATGACGGTTCCGGGAGCGAGCGCTTTCATGGAATTGGCCGGGCAAAGAAGGTAGTGTACCCATGCGCCGCCAAAGTTTCCAGCACGCGCTGTTGGCCCAGCTCCAAGTGGCCGGTTTTCGACAGCGAGCGCGCTTCGCGCTATCATGCCGGGCATGCCGGCGCCAACCCGCGCCGCCGCTTTCCCCCATTCCTATCAGGTTGACCATGACACTGCGCATCATCGCCACCGGCGGCACTTTCGACAAACACTACGATGAACTGACCGGCAAGCTGGGCTTCGCCGACAGCCACCTGCCCGCCGCCATCGCGCGCACGCGCATGACGGTGGCGGTCGAACTGGAACAACTGGCGCTGCTCGACTCGCTCGACATGCAGGACGCCGACCGCGCGCGCGTGCTGGCAAGCTGCCGCGCCACCGACGATCAAGCCATCGTCATCGTGCATGGCACCGACACCATGCGCGAGACCGCCGCCGTGCTGGGCGAGGCCAAGCTGGCCCAGACCATCGTGCTGACCGGCGCGATGATCCCTTACGAGATCGCCAATTCGGATGCGCTGTTCAACCTCGGCTTCGCCTGCGGCGTCGCACAGACCTTGCCGCACGGCGTGTACGTGGCGATGAACGGCCAGGTGTTTGCCTGGGATAATGTGACCAAGAATCGCGCCGCCGGCGTGTTTCAGCCGCTGTAATCGCATGGCCCAGACGTAGAAAAACCCGCCGGGCACGCAGCCCGGCGGGTTTTATTTCGTCCGCCATCGACGCGAACCGAGGCGCAGCGTGTGTGCCGCCGCGTCAGCGTGCCGACGCGTGGCTTACGCTTTCGCTTCGCCGCCCAGCGCTTCGACGATGTCGTTCATCATCTTGTTCAGCTCGCCCGTCATCAGCATCATGTCGCCGTCGAAACGTTCTTCGTCGTTCTTGGTGCTCGACTCGTTTTCCTTGATCACGTCAAGCGGCTTGATGCTCTTGATGGCCAGTTGCTCGGTCAAGGTGAACGAGATCTTGTCGTCCCACGTCATCGCCAGGCGCGTGCATTGCTTGCCCTGGGCGATGTGACGGCGCACGTCGTCCGGGTCCAGCGTGTGCTTGACGAAGCGCACCGTGGCCTTGCTCTCGCCGGTGGCGCGCAATTCGGTGTCCTGGTCGATCGTGAAGCCGACTGGCGCCTCGTCCGTTTCCAGCCAGGCGGTCATCACACCGACCGGCGACTGTTGCACGCGCAGGCTCTCGAGCGGCAGCTTGTCGACCGCTTTCAACAGCAGCTTGATCACGTCGTCCGCCTTGGCCGGGCTGGCCGCGTCCACCACCAGCCAGCCGTTGACCGGATCAATCCAGGTCCAGACGTTGCTGCGGATGCTGAAGGCGCGCGGCAGCAATTCGTCGGCCACGCGTTCCTTGAGTTCCTTCATGGCTTTCTTGCCGGGCGCAAAACCTTGCGCTTCTTCCATCTCGGCCGCCTTGGCCTTGGCGACCTGGTTGATCACCGACGAGGGCAGCAGTTTTTTCTCGGTGCCCAGCAAGATCAGCATCTGCTTGTTGACGGTGTGCACCAGCATGCCGTTGTTGCGCGGCGAATCCCAGCCCTGACGCAACAGCTCGTTGCTGGTGCAAGGGACAAAGCTTTGTGGCGCGAGGGCCGCTTCGAGTTGCTCAGGCGTGTATGCCCACGGTGCTGGCAGGCGATAAATCTGAAGATTCTTGAACCACATAGTTTGTTTTCCGTTGTTTCAGGATTGCAGTAGGAGCGCCATTTTACACGCTCGCGCTGGCGCGTTTGTGGTCGATGACGCGAAGATTTTTTTGTGCCGGCGGCGCGCGCCGAGCGCTTAAGCGTGCATCTCGCTGTCAAACAGCGAGAGCTGCTCGCGGTTTTCCAGCTCGCCCAGACGCACGCCCACGCCCAGCAGGCGCACCGGCTGCATACCGCGCTGATAGCCCGTTTCCATCAGTTTTTCAAACAAGGCCATGCGCGCTGCCGTGCCCACGCATTCGACCGTGGTTTGGTGGAAATCGGCGAAGCGCAGTTTGACATACAGTTTTTGCACATGCTTTTCCGCTTCGCAGCGCTTCACCCGCGCCACCAGATTGTCGAACAGCTCAGGCAACAGACGCAGGCAGGCGGCCAGGTCGGGCACGTCCGGCGTGTAGGTTTCCTCGACGCTGACCGACTTGCGCTCCTGCGAGATGTTGACGGCGCGCGTATCAATGCCGCGGCACAAATCGTGCAGGCGGGTGCCGAACTGGCCGAAGTGATGCTGCAATTCCAGCAAGGTCCACAGTCGCAAGTCGGCGCAGGTCTGCGCGCCCAGCTTGTTCAGTTTGGCGGCGGTGACCTTGCCCACGCCAAACAATTTCCCCACCGGCAGCTCGGCAACGAAGGCGTCGATCTCGTGCGGGCGGATCACGTACATGCCGTCGGGCTTGCGCCAGTCGCTCGCTATCTTGGACAGAAATTTGTTGGGCGCCACGCCGGCCGAGGCGGTGATGCCCACGTCGGCGGCGATGCGGGCGCGGATTTCCTGCGCGATCAGGGTGGCGCTGCCCTTGTGATGGGGCGAGTCGCTCACGTCCAGATACGCTTCGTCAAGCGACAGCGGCTCGACCAGCTCGGTGTAGTCACGGTAAATGGCCAGGATCTGGCGCGAGGCGATGCGGTATTTTTCCATCGCCGGCGGCAGCACGATCAGGCCCGGGCAGCGCTGCTGGGCCTGCGCGGTGGCCATCGCCGAATGCACGCCGAAGCGGCGCGCCTCGTAGTTGCAGGTGGCCACCACGCCGCGCTGGTCGGCGCGCCCGCCCACCGCCACCGGCTTGCCGCGCAGCGCGGGATTGTCGCGCATCTCCACGGCCGCATAGAAGCAGTCGCAATCGCAATGGATGATTTTTCGGGCAGGTGCGTTCAACGTGCGTTACCGGGCTCCAGTTGCCGACACGTCGGACAACTACTGTTAATACATACAGTATTACCGCAAACGCCAATTGATGCAAGCCGGCATGCTCGCGCGCGCGCAGTCGTGCCACGGGGACGTCCACCCAGTTCGTTGTTAATTCCTAAAAATGGAATAAAAAATTGCAATATGTAGCTATTCTTCTCCTGAGAACAATTCGATACAGTGTGCTTGTCCGGATGCGATTCGAACCGGAACCCTCCAATCAACCTCAAAGGAAACACCATGAACCGTATCGCCATCCCGAGTAATGAACAATCCCCCGTTGCCTCGGCCGCCATGCTCGACGCCGTGCACAAGCAACTGGGCGTGATTCCCAATTTGATGAAACTGCTGGCAACCAGCCCGGCCGCGTTGGAAGGCTATCTGTCGCTCAACGGCGCGCTGGCCAAGGGCGTGCTGAGCGGCCCGCTGCGCGAACGCATCGCGCTGACCGTGGCCCAGTACAACGACTGCGACTACTGCCTGGCCGCCCACACCTACCTGGGCAAGAATCTGGCCAAGCTTAGCGACGACGAGATCGGCGCGGCGCGCGATGCCCGCTCCAGCGACGCCGAAGCCGACGCAGTCTTGAAATTTGCCCACCGGGTCGCCGCCGAACGGGGCCGCGTATCCGATGCCGACCTGGCCGCGCTGCGCAGCGCCGGCTTGGGCGACGCGGCCGCGCTGGAGATCGTGCTCAACGTGGCCGTCAACGTGCTCACTAACTACGTCAACAACGTGGCCCAAACCGAAGTCGACTTCCCGGCGGCCGCGGCGCGCTAACTCGCTCGAGCATGGCAAGCGGCGTTGCGGGGCGGCCCCGCCGGCTTGCAACGGCGCGCGGCCGGAACGACGTTTTCTACGGATTCAAAAAACTCTCTTGCGGATCGGCAAACCGCGCTATATAATTCGGTCCTCTTCAGACGTGGTGACAAACGTCGGATGGTTTTCTGAGTAGTAAGCAGGGTGCTTAGCTCAGTTGGTAGAGCGGCGCCCTTACAAGGCGTAGGTCGGGAGTTCGAGCCTCTCAGCACCCACCAGTTCAGAAAATCGTTCATGCTTTATGGATCGAAGTACAGATCACGCAAGCTTGGAGTGGTAGTTCAGTTGGTTAGAATACCGGCCTGTCACGTCGGGGGTCGCGGGTTCGAGTCCCGTCCACTCCGCCAGCATTTATAAGGGCCCGATTCGTCGGGCCCTTATTCTATTTGCGCGCCGTTTTTCCCTTTCCCCATTCACGCGCTGACGATTGTTCGTATAATCGCTGTCCGTCTCCGCCGCGCCATCCACGAACCATACGCCAGAGGCATACTTGGGCCATCGTTACGTCGCCTTTCGCATCCGCCTGACCGGGCACGCCTTGCGCGAACTGGCCGCCAGCTTGAAGAGCTCGGCCGAAATCATCCTGCTACTGGCCGGCCCCGGCCTGCTCGGCCTGCTCGCCTGCATCGCGCTGCCCCCGTTATATGCTGCCACCTTGGCGTGGCCGTCCGCGCTCGCTTGGCTGCTGGCCCACGCAGTGGCGATGAGCTTGCCCGCCTGGCTGCTGCGCAAGCGTCTGCTGCCGCTCGACGTGACGCGCTGGCTGCACGCGCTGCCGATCGCGCGCGCCGTCCAGCTCAAGGCCGACGCGGCCGTCGCGGCCATCGTGCTCGCGCCCTTGGGCGGCGCGTATGCGATCTCGCTGACCATCTGGCTGGTGCAGTCGCCCCCTTGGCTGCGTGCGCTGCCCGGCGGCCTGGCCACGCTGGCGTCGCTGGGCATCAGCTGGCTGTGTGTGATCGCGATGCTGGGCTGGCGTGCGCGCGCGCGCATGCCGCGCCTGCGTCGCCCCCGACCTGGCCCGGCCAGTTACCGTGTCCGCAGCATGCGCCCGCGCGCGCTGCTGTTCTGGCACCGCCTGTTCTGGCTGCCGTTCTGGCGCTGCGACAGCCGGGTCGGCTGGCAGCAAAGTGTGTTGCTGCTGCCAGCCGCCGGCAGCGCGCTGGCGTGGATGGCGCCGGGCACGACATTGCCACGTGCGGCGCTGGGCGCTTGCACCAGCCTGATGCTGATCGTGCTCACCGAACGGGGCGACCATGCGGTGCGCGAACAAATCGCCTTGCTCGCGCCGGTGATGGCGGGCTGGCCGCGCTCGCTGCGCCAACTGTCCTGGTGGGCGCGCGCGTTTGCGCTGCTGCCCGCGCTGGGCGTGCTGATCCTGCTGGGGCGTCACGGGCACTGGCAGCGCGGCGCCGGCCTGCTCTATCTGGTGCTGGCGGCGCTGGGCGCCTTGCTGCTCGTCGGCATGCCGCGCTATACGGCGCGCGCACGGGTCGGCTGCGTCATCTTGTCCATCGTCATCCTCACCGCCGTCGGAAGCGAAATATGGAATTGAACAATACACTGCAGGTCGATGGCCTCAGTTTTCACTTCGACACGCGCCCCGTGTTCGAACAGTTTTCGCTCACGCTCACGGCCGGCATTACCTGGCTGCGCGGCCCCAATGGCGCCGGCAAGACGACGCTGCTCAAACTGCTGGGCGGCGCACTGCTGCCCTCGGCCGGCACGATTTGCCTGAACGGCGTCGACAGCCGGCGCGACGCGCTGGCGTTCCGCCTGAACAGTTTCTACTGCGGGGGCGACACGCCAGAGCTGGCCTGGCTGAGCGTGCGCGAATTGCTCGACCTGTATCTGGCCCTGTACCCGCGCGCCGAGGCGGCCTTGCTCAATACCCATCTGGCAGCGTTCGGGCTGATGCCCACGCTGCCGCAAACGCTCGCCACGCTGTCGCTCGGTCAGCACAAGAAGCTGCAACTGGCGCTGGCGTTGAGCCTGCCGGTGCAACTGCTGCTGATCGACGAGCCCTTCAACGGCCTCGATGCGGCGGCGCTAACTTACCTGCGCGCACAACTGGCGCAGGACGCGCGCCTTCAAACGCTGTGCATCGTGCTCACCAGCCACATCGCGCCCGAGCTGAACATCGCGCGCACGCTCGACCTGGCCGCGCCGCGCTAGCGCAGTGGCAGCTTGGCGTGCCGCGCGCCACAAAGAGCAACGGCTACCCGAAGGTAGCCGTTGCTTGCGGGTCTCTCTCTCATCGACTGATGATTTTCCACTCCCAGTGGAACCCGGTCTCCCGGGCGGCGCTACGCTCTTTGCACCCGCTGCGACGTAGCCTTAACGCGAATCCGGATTCCAGTGTAGACGATGGGCGCGAAATTGTTAGGGTAATTTTGTCGGCACCGATACCGGTGGCGGCAACGCGGTGACGTCACCGGTGCCGATCTGGCCTTCGACATTGCGGCCCCAGCCCCAGATGGTGCCATCGGCCTGCACCCCGAAACTGTGCAGGCGCCCCGCCGAGATCACCACCCAGCTATTGGCGATGCCGATCATTTTCGGATCCGCTGCGTCCGAGGTGCTGCCGTCGCCCAATTGGCTGTCGCTGTTGAAACCCCAGCTCCACAGCGTGCCGTCTTTCTTCAGGGCCAGCGTGTGATTGCTGCCGGCGGCGACCTTGGCCCAGTCCTTGTCGGTGCCCACCTGGAGCGGCGCGGAGGCATCGGTGTTGCTGCCATTGCCCAGCTGGCCGGCCACGTTCAGGCCCCATGCGTACATGGTGCCATCGGTGGCGATGGCGACAGTATGTCCGCCGCCGCCGACCACCGTGGCCGGCGCAAAGGTCAGACCGGTCAGTTTGGTCGGCACCTTCGCATCGACCAAGGTGCCGATGCCCAGTTGGCCATTGGTGTTCGCGCCCCAGGCATACAGAGCGCCGTCCGAGCCGATCGCGGCGCTGTGGGCGTCGCCGGCAGCCACCGCAGTCCACTTCAACACGCCGATCTGGACTGGCGAGAGCCGGTCGATGGGACCATTGTTGTCGCCAATCTGGCCCTTGTCGTTGGCGCCCCAGGCCCACAGCGTGAAGTCCTTGGCCAGTGCGACCGTGTGTGAGCGTCCCGCCGCCACCGCCAGCCAGCTGCCTTTGAGCTTGACGGGAATCGGGCTGTTGTCCTTGGTGCCGGTACCCAGCTGCCCATTGAAATTGAAGCCCCAGGTCCACAAGGTGCCGTCTTTCTGCAGCGCCGCCGTGTGGTATTCACCGGCAGCTACCGAGGTCCAGGTGATCGCCGTGCCTACGCTGGTTGGCACCGCCTTGGCCAGCGTGCTGCCATCGCCCAGCTGGCCCCAGTTGTTATTGCCCCAGGCCAGCAGCGTGCCGTCGGCTTTGCGCGCAACGGTATGGCTGCCGCCGGCGGCCACCGCCACCCATGGTGCCCGCATCGTCACCTTGGTGCTGCCGGTGACGGTACTGGCGGCGACCGTGCCGGCGGCGGCGGTGGTGAAGCTGGCCGTGACGGTGTCGGTGCCGCCGATCACTGCCGTCGCCACGCCCGTGCCGGCGACGATGGTCAGCGACGCGCTCCCCGTGGTCCACACTACGCCGCTCGAGAGGGCCGCAGTGGTACCGTCGGAATACGTGGCGGTCGCGACAAATTGTTGTTTGATGCCGACCTGCAGCGTCGCATTGGCCGGCGTGACGGCGATCGATTTGAGCGTCACGGCGGGCGGGGTGACGGGCGGGCTCGGTGTGGTGGAAGAACTGCCGCCCCCGCCGCAACTGACCAGCAGCGCCAGCAATGGCAGCAGGATTGCGGAGACAGCGCGGGCGAATGATATTTTCATGACGGGTCCATTTTCGTGGCGCCGGTGCGACACGAATGTCCGCCCAGCATGAACGTCAGTCTACTTTCGAAACGCGGGCTGGCATCGCCGGAACAGGCGCCACTTTCCCCCGCAATTGCTCAGAAAGTGATCTTACCCGATGGCGCGGCGGGGACCGTTGTTGGCCCCCGCTTTGTTTATTTGCGGCCGCTGCGCGCGCCGCCCGAGGCCGGCTTGGCCGCCGCCTTGGGACGCGACTTGATGGTCGACAGGATGGACGGGCGCACCTTCGATTCGGGCACGTGCGCCGGCGCGCTGGCCGCGCGGGTCGACGAAGCGCCCGGGCGTGCGCCCGGGCCCGCGCCACGTGCTGGTGCGCGGGCCGGCGCGGCCGGCTTGTGCATGCCGGGCGCGGACGGTTCGCGCCGCTGCTCGGACGTCGCCAGGCTGCCCACTTCGTTCGGCTGCCAGTTCGGAATCAAGTGCTTGTCGCCATTGCCGATCAGGTCGCCGCGGCCCATGCGCGTCAGCGTCTCGCGCAGGATAGGCCAGTTCTCCGGGTCCTGGTAGCGCAGGAAAGCCTTGTGCGCGCGCCGCACCTTGCCGCTGCGCGCGGTCTCCACCACCTCCGAATCGGCCGTCACCTTTTTCAAAGGATTCTTGCGCGTGTGGTACATGGTGGTGGCCATCGCCATCGGCGTGGGCATGAAGGTCTGCACCTGGTCGAGCTTGAAGTTGTTCTTCTTCAGCCACAACGCCAGATTCAGCATGTCCTCGTCGGTGGTGCCCGGGTGGGCCGCGATGAAGTAGGGAATCAGGTACTGCTTCTTGCCCGCTTCGAGCGAGAAGCGGTCAAACATTTCCTTGAACTCGTCGTAGGCGCCGATGCCCGGCTTCATCATCTTCGACAGCGTGTTCTGCTCGGTGTGCTCGGGCGCGATCTTCAGCAGGCCGCCCACGTGGTGGGTCACCAGTTCCTTGACGTACTCGGGCGAGCGCACCGCCAGGTCGTAGCGCAGGCCGGAGCTGATCAGCACTTTCTTGATGCCGGGGATCGCGCGCGCCTTGCGGTACAGCGAAATGAGTTTGCTGTGGTCGGTGCCCAGGTTGACGCAGATGGTCGGATACACGCACGACAGGCGGCGGCACGACTCCTCGATCTTCTTGTCCTTGCAGGCCAGCCGGTACATATTCGCGGTCGGGCCGCCCATGTCCGAGATGGTGCCGGTGAAACCCTTGGTCTTGTCGCGGATGTGTTCAATCTCGCGCAGGATCGACGGCTCCGAGCGGCTCTGGATGATGCGCCCCTCGTGCTCGGTGATCGAGCAGAAGGTGCAGCCGCCGAAGCAGCCGCGCATGATGTTGACCGAGAAACGGATCATTTCCCAGGCCGGGATCTTGGCCTTGCCGTAGCTCGGATGGGGCGCACGCGCATACGACATGTCGTACACGCCGTCCATCTCGTCCATCGCCAGCGGCAGCGGGGGCGGATTGAGCCACACGTCGCGCTCGCCGTGCGCCTGCACCATCGCGCGCGCATTGCCGGGGTTCGATTCGAGGTGGAACACGCGCGAGGCGTGCGCATACATCACCGGGTCGTCCTTGACGACGTCGTAGGCGGGCAGGCGCACCACGGTCTTGTCGTGCTGCTCCTTGGCCAGCGCCTGGCGCTCTTCGCGCGACATGATGCGGATCGGCTTGATCACTTCCGGCTTGGTGGCCGCATTGTCGGTGGCGCAGGCGGCCTTGTCGTCCTTGGCCATCATGTACGGGTCGGGATGGGCGTCGACCTTGTCGGGCACGTCGACCCGGCTCGAGTTGGCCACCGACCAGTCCTCGGCCGGTAACCAGCCTGGCGCCACCATGAAGGCGGTGCCGCGCAGGTTGCGGATGTCCTTGATGTTTTCGCCGGCGGCCAGCCGGTGGGTCAGGTCGACCAGCGCGCGCTCGGCGTTGCCGAACAACAGCATGTCGGCCTTCGAATCGGGCAATACCGAGCGGCGCACCTTGTCCGACCAGTAGTCGTAGTGGGCGATGCGGCGCAGCGAGGCTTCGATGCTGCCGATGATGACAGGCACGTCCGGATAGGCTTCGCGCGCGCGCTGGGCATACACGGTAACGGTGCGGTCGGGCCGCTTGTTCGGTTCGGCGTTCGCGGTATACGCGTCGTCCGAGCGGATCTTGCGGTCGGCCGTGTAGCGGTTGACCATCGAGTCCATATTGCCGGCGGTGACGCCGAAATACAGGTTGGGCTTGCCGAGCAGGCGAAACGGCTCGGCCGACAGCCAGTCCGGCTGGCTGATGATACCGACCCGGAAGCCTTGCGCTTCGAGCAGACGGCCCACCAGCGCCATGCCGAAGCTGGGGTGGTCGATGTACGCGTCGCCGGTGACGAGGATGACATCGCAGCTATCCCAGCCCAACACATCCATTTCGGCGCGTGACATGGGGAGGAAAGGCGCTGCGGCAGCGCGGCTAGACCGTTTCGCGACGGTCGAAAAAAGATTGGTTGGGGAGCTCATATGGGCGCCATTGTACCGGAAAACGGCCACGACGATCATTGGCGGGGCGCTTTTCGGCATCCTCACCTTCAAAAAAACTGCTTATGTTTCAATAACTTGTGATATTTGTGCCATAAATATAGGCAGCCAAGTCGGATAGTTACCGACGATCATCTTTGAACTTGAACCTTGCGTTTGCTATAAATAAGGATAGCCCGTCACAAGGAGACTGTCATGCGTCGCAGACTGTATTTCATGCTGCCCAATATTACGAGCGCGCGCGCGATGCTCGACGAACTGCTGCTGGCCAGGATCGACGAGCGCTTCATGCACTTCATGGCCAAGGAAGGCGCGCTGCCCGACGACATGCCGGACGCCAATTTTCTGCAGAAAACTGACCTGATTCATGGCGCGCAGATGGGCTTGATGATCGGCGGCCTGGTCGGGCTGGGCGCGGGCACCTTGCTGGTGCTGTTTCCCCCGGAAGGCATCACGCTGCGCACCGTGGCGATTCTGGTGGCCGGCTTAGGCGGCGCCGTGTTCGGGGCCTGGGCTTCGGGCATGAACGCGGCGGCCATTCCGAACTCGCGCCTGCAAGCGTTCACCGAACGTATCGAGCAAGGTCAGGTGCTGCTGATCGTCGATCTGCCGCTGCGGCGCGTCAAAGAAATCGAGGAGATGATCGGGCAGCGTCACCCCGAGATCAGCTTTGGCGGGGTCGAACCGCACATGCCCGCGTTTCCTTGATACGGGGCGAGCCGTTTAAATGCCCATGCTGGCCAGGATATTGCCCAGTTCGCGCAGCGCCGGCTCCAGATGCGGATGCTGCGCGGCAAACTTGGCGGTGATTTCCTGGGTGCGTTCGGCCAGGCCATAGGTCGTCGTCGGCGCATCCGGTGCGCTCTCGTCGGCGCGCTGTTCGAGCAAGCCTTTGATGTCGCCGTCCAACTGACGCAGCAGATCCTGCAATTCTTCATCGACTGGCGGCGTGGCCGCCAGATGGGCGTGCAGGCTCTTCAGGGATTCCTTCAGATTGTTGGTCTGGTTCGGCATGGTGGCTCTCGTTTAGGTGGTAAATTGCGTGCGCAGGTATAAAGTTTCGACCTCGGCGCGGGCCCAAGGTGTCTTGCGCAAAAACTTCAGGCTCGACTTGATGCTCGGGTCACTGAGGAAACAGTTGATTGCGACGTGCTGTCCGAGCTGGTCCCAACCGTAATGGTCGACCAGCTTGGTCAGTATCGCTTCCAGGGTCAGGCCCTGTAATTCGGGAACGCTCATGTGCTTGTCTGCTCGTAGGTGATGCCAAAGCTTGCACTGCCGGCAAACCGCTTGCTGGAAGTATATATCGATTCGCCGGGCAGATAGTGCTTCGCGCACACAGTTTGCGTGCGCGTAGCCTGCCGCACCGTGGCTGGTGCGGCAAGGTGTCGGCTTACTTGCCGTCCAGACCGCGCCGCTCCAGCAAAGGCTCGATCTTGGCATCGCGCCCGCGGAAGTTGCGGTACAGGTCGAGCGCATCGGCGCTGCCACCACGCGAGAGCAACTGCTGGCGGAACCAGTCGCCGTTCTTGCGCTGCAAGCCGCCTTTTTCCTTGAACCACTCGACCGTGTCGGCGTCCAGTTTCTCGCTCCACAGGTAGGCATAGTAGGCGGCCGAATAACCGCCGGACATGCTGTGCGAGAAGTAGGTGGTGCGGTAGCGCGGCGGCACGGCTGCGAAATCGACGCCGGCGTCCTTCAGCGCGGACGCTTCAAACGCCAGCACGTCGGTCGGCACTTGCTTGGGGGTCAGCTGGTGCCAGCGCTGGTCCAGCAGCGACGCGGCCAGATATTCGGTGGTCAGGAAGCCTTGATTGAATTTCTTCGAGGCAATCACCTTGTCGAGCAATTCCTTGGGCATCGGCGCGCCCGTCTTGTGGTGCTTGGCGTAGTTGGCCAGCACTTCCGGCCAGACCGCCCACATTTCGTTCACTTGCGACGGGTATTCGACGAAATCGCTCGGCACGTTGGTGCCGGCGAAACGCGGGTACTTGACGTTCGAGAACATGCCGTGCAGCGCGTGGCCGAATTCGTGGAACATCGTGCGCACTTCGTCGTACGTCAGCAAGGACGGCTCGCCCGCCGGCGGCTTGGGAATGTTCAGGTGGTTGGCCACCACCGAGTGGGTGCCGCGCAGACCGGACTGGGACACGTACTCGTTCATCCATGCACCGCCCTGCTTGTTGCCGCGCGCGTAGTAGTCGGCGATGAAGATGGCCAGTTGTTTGCCGTCGGCGTCGAACACGTCGAAGGTGCGCACATCCGGATTGTAGACCGGCAGATCCTTGCGTTCCTTGAAGGTCAGGCCGTACAGCTTGTTGGCGGCGTAGAACACGCCGTTGGTCAACACACTGTTCAGTTCAAAGTAAGGGCGCAGCTGGTTTTCGTCGAAGTTGTACTGGGCCGCGCGCACCTTGTCGGTGTAGTACGCCCAGTCGGAGGCGTCAATCTGGAAGCCGCCTTTTTCGGCGTCGACCACTTGCTGCAACGCGCCCGCTTCGCGGCGCGCGTTGGCCACGGCCGGCTTGGCCAGCTCGCCCAGCAGGCTGTTCACCGCTTGCGTGGTCTTCGCGGTCTGGTCTTCCAGCGAATAGGCCGCGTAGTTCGGATAGCCCAGCAAGGTGGCGCGTTCGGCACGCAGCTTGGCCAGTTTCAATACCGTGGCGCGGTTGTCGAACTCGCCGCCGTGGCTGCCGCGCGCCAGCGACGCCGCCATCAGGCGCTCGCGCACGGCGCGGTTGCTCAGCACCGCCAGCGGCGCCTGGCCGCTGGTGTTGGTCAGCGCGATGAGGAATTTGCCGTCCTTGCCAGCCTTCTTGGCCGCGGCGGCGGCCGTCTCGATGGCCGCGTCAGACATGCCGGCCAGCTCGGCGCGTGTGTCGACCAGCAATGCCGACGCATTGACTTCTTTGAGCACATTCTGGCTGAAGGCGGTTTGCGCACCGGCGATCTCGGCGTTGTACGTCTTCAGCTTTTCCTTGTCGGCGGCGCCAAGGCGGGCGCCGGCGCGCACGAAATCGGTGTGATAGCGCTCCAGCAAATGCTTCGCTTCGGCGTCCAGGCCCAGCTTGTCGCGCTTGTCGTACAGCGCTTTGACGCGCGCGAACAGCTTGGCGTTGAGCATGATGGCATCATTGTGCGCGGCCAGCTTGGGCGCCATCTCGCGGTCGATCGCGTCGAGCGTGTCATCGGTGTTGGCACCGGACAGGTTGGCGAAGGCAGTGGCCGTGCGGGTGAGCAGCTGACCAGCCAGCTCCATCGCCACGACGGTATTGTCAAACGTGGCTGGCTTGGCGTTGTTGGCGATCACGGCGATTTCGGCCAGTTGCTCACGCATGCCTGCCGCGTAGGCCGGCAGAAAATCGCTGTCCTTAATTTTGTCGAAGGCGGGATACTGGAACGGCAGCGTGCTTGGCTTGGCGAACGGGTTGGCGGCGTCGAGCTTGGCGACGGGCGCGGCCGGGGCGGCGCCGGCAAGGTTGACCAGGGCCAGGCTGGCGGCAAGGATGAGCATCTGAGGACGGGACATAGCATCTTTCGTGAGCGCTAGTAAAATGCTGCAATTGGATAGTTTGCAGCGCCATAGCGCGCGATGATAGCAGCCCGACATGCTTGCCGTCACGCTGCGACGCAACGCGACGCGACGTGCGATGCGCTTTGATGCGCCGGCCCGCCGCCAGATACGGCGCCGCGAGCGCGCCCCATTGCACGGCAGCGATGCACGCCGGCACACAGCCCACACCACACGCCAAGATGGCCACCGCTCAAACCGCGCGATCATGCGCCGTCGCGGCGCGTGCGGCGAGGATGGGACGAACGCGGCCGGACTTGAATCATCCGGCCATCACCGGCGCCTGCGACTCAGCGCCCTTTGAATACCTCACTGAACATGGGTACCAGCAATTTGTTGCCAAACTCGCTGAGGTGGTCATCGTCGTGATAAAGGGGTCGGCCGTCCTTGCTGCCGTAACATCGACCATCGTGACAAAGATATTGCAGCGGATCGAGTATCTTGATTCCGCACCGATCGCGCGCCGCGTTCTGGGCAGCCCATACCCAATCGTTTCTGTCGCGATAGGCAGCGAGCGACACCGATACATCGCCCTTGATGCCGAAACTCATCCTGCGCGATTGGGTTTTGGGAACATCGACGCCCATTTCAGGAATCGGGCGCAGCATGTAGACGGTGCGCCGCTTGGCCAATTCACAGGCGGACCGTGTGATCTGTTGGGAAAACTCCTGCAGAAATGTCGCTGACGTGGATGGGTAGATTTTTGAAAAATACACATCGGGTATGGGGCGTTCCCCTCGCCCTTCGCCAGTGCCGAAACCGACTGCGGCATATCTGCCGACGATGACAATCGGTATGGTCGGCGGCAAGACTTGGAGTTGCGCTCTCGCCCACTCAATGAATTGGCTGCATTTGTATTGCGCTGATTGGCTCGCCAGCACTGCCGGTATCTTCTTCAAGCCAAATACGAAGGGACAGCCACTGTACGACCATTGCACCACGCCCGCATCGCCAGCGGGCATCGCCGCGGCAAGGCCAGAGACGACGGCGCCGGCGTGGCTGTCTCCCACCACGATCACCTTCCAGGCAGCGCCCCCAAACACGCACGATGGCGACGTGACACCGGCCCGTGTGTGGCACACGGCGCGGCGCGGATTGACGTTGCCGGCCTCCGCCGCCGCCAGTTCAATTTGCGGCGAGAAGCGCCCGGCGATGCCTTGCCGGGCCCACACTGCGGCGCTTGGCAAGGCCACACATGCGACCAGGGCCGTCAAACCACTGGCCGCATGCGGAAATCGACGCTGTTCCAGCAGGCGCCGCGCCGGATTTTCGATCCACAGGTAAGAGACATGGCCAAACACCACCGTTGCAAGCATTCCCGCAACACGCGCCAGATCGTCGTGTCCCATTTCAATATAGGCCAAGCTGACATACACGGGCCAATGCCAGAGGTAAAGCGAGTACGAACGCTTTCCCAGCCATTGAGAAATTTTGTTACCGGTCCAGGCTGACGCGCTGTTCGATGCCAAGACCATCATTGCGCCCGCGACGGGCAGCATCGCGCGCCAGCCCGGCCAAGCCGAGTGCTTGTCGAACAGCGCGACCGATAGCAGGATCAGCACCAGCCCCGTCATGTCCAGACAGCGTCGATACCTGATCAAGCGCTGCGGCGACGGCACCAACAAGTAGACCATACCGCCGGCCAGCATTTCCCACGCCCGCGTGTGCAACAGGAAAAATGCAGCCGGGGAATCGATGTTCGTTACCAGCACAGAGGCGCCGAACGACGCGGCAAAGCAAACTGCCACAACGCCAAGTTGCGCTGCGCGGCCAGGCTTCAGGCGCCATGTGGCCAACAGCACAATGGGGAGCAGCAAATAGAATTGCCACTCGACGGAAAGCGACCATGTGTGCAGCAGCCATTTTTCGTGCGAGGCGATATCGAAGTAGCCGGCCTCCTTCCAGTATTCAACATTGGAGAGGAACGCCAGGCTATAGACGGCTTGCGAGCCCAAGCTCTTGTAGTCGGGCGGCAACAGGACGAACCACCCCAAGGCAAGCAGCGCGGCGCACAACGCGAGCAACGCAGGCAGGATGCGCCTGGCCCTGGCCATGTAAAACCCGGACAGCGAGAAATCGCCGCGCTCGAGGCCGGCGACCACAATGGCCGTCATCAAGAAACCGGAAATGGCAAAGAACACATCGACGCCGACGAAACCGCCGCTAAATCCAGCGACGCCAAAGTGGTAAAGGACGACGACGACCACGGCCAGCGCGCGCAGTCCATTGATGTCGCCTCGAAACGCTGAACGAGTACCCGCCGGACCTGCCATCATGTCGCTCCTCGATCGCTTGCATGAGGCGACTGTTGTTGCGTCGCGCCAGTTGACTGGTATGTCGGTGTCACCCACCCCGCCGTGCCGGCCCGCTTGTGCGGCAGTCGCGTGCCTGGGCTAGCGACGACGGCATCGCACGCATCAGCGCAGTTGCCAGTGCGCCGCAAGCTCGTCATGCGACGAGCTGACCGGCAAATCTGATCGAGCGAACTGAATTGCTAACGCACCCACCATGGTCGCTTGCCATACCGCCAACGACTGCACGGCGGACAGATTCCGGGGATGGTTAACGCTACCCCAGAACTGCCCTGCTTACTGAATTCGGAAATAGATGTGCGTCAAGCGGTTGCGCTTGTGCGTGCACCTTGCAAGACCGGACGAGCATGGCATCAGCCAGCGAGCGCCGTACTGTACGACGCGTGATCGCGCATCGATGGCGGTAGGTTGTTTCGGGCAAGGGACGTGGGCATGCGCGCTGCGCGTACCCGACAGCCGTCAGCGCTGCAGCCGTCCCTCGATGCGACGGTCAGGGATGAACCAGATCAGCGCGACGGCGATATAGATAGAAAACCCCAACCAGGCGTGCACGAAGGCGAGCATGATTCCCAGCGCGTAAAAGACCAAGGATAGCCAGCCTTTCTTGTCGGAGCCGAGGGCCTCGGCCAGTTCGCGATTCTCGCCGTGCTGACCGGTCAGGCAATGCGCCAGCAAGCGATAAGCGATGGCGCACATGAACAGGATCACGCCATAGGCGGCGACCGGCATGGTGGCGAAATGGTTCTCACCCATCCAGCCGGTGACGAAGGGAATCAGCGAGAGCCAGAACAGCAGGTGCAAATTGGCCCACAGCACGGCGCCGCTGACCCGGCTGGCCGCGTGCAGCATGTGGTGATGGTTGTTCCAGTAGATTCCCACGTAAATGAAGCTGAGCACGTAGCTGCCCAATACCGGAATCAGCGGCTGCAGCGCCGCCAGGTCGGCCCCGTGCGGCACTTTCAGTTCGAGCACCATGATGGTGATAATGATCGCGATGACGCCATCGCTAAATGCTTCGAGCCTGCCTTTGTCCATCGGATCAACTCCCTGCCATCGTCAAAATTGCTCGATTGTATATGCACGGCAGGGCCGGCGAGTCCGATGATGCGGTGCGACTAACGCAGCCTTGAGCCATCCGGGTTCGTAGCCTCTTCATCGCGGCGCGTCGGGTAGTAGGCTTTCTTGTTTTCAAGTTCATAGAACAGTACGCCATGAATACCCATCGCATCGCATTTTGCAATTCGCCTGGACCAGATGCACTTGAACGCCGCAGTCAACTGCAGCGCACTTGCGCCCGCGTAGACGTCGTCGATGAAGGCGATATCTGTTCCGCTCGGAAAAATCAGCGCAAACTCCTCGTCGGTCGCGGCAAAGATGTCGTAGACCGCGTTGAGCGCCCCATCAATGACTTGAATATTTTTCACAAGCGGGACCTTTCGCAGTACACCGATGGACACAGACCACACGCGTCGCCCTGGCGCAGCAGGCGTGCCAACGTTTTAGCCGCCGACCCGTTTCGGATTGTGGCCCTGTTTTTTCAGCGCTTCGATGACTAACTCGCAATGGTCGCCCTGCACTTCGATGACGCCGTCCTTGACCGTGCCGCCGCAACCGCAGGCGGTGCGCAACTGTTTGCCCAGCACGGCCAGCGCCATCGCGTCCAGCGCCAGTCCTTTGACGAGCGTGACGCTTTTGCCGCCGCGCCCCTTGGTTTCGCGCGACACGCGCACCGCACCGTCGCCGAGCGGCGCGGCCTTCGCGTTGGCTTTGCAGGTGCACTGCGCCAGCGCGAGCCGGCAGGTCGGACACATGCGTCCGGTCTCGGTGGAATAGACAAGACCGCCTGTTGAATGACTTTTCATAACGTATTTGCTCAGAGTTTGTTAAACCGACCGCGCACCCAATCGGCGCCCAGTTATCGATGTGATTGTCGCCACCCGGCGCGTGGCTTTGTTGAAGTCTGTCGCCCCGTGCGGGCGGCTCAGCGCCAGTCCCACGCGATCACTTTCCACGCTTCGGCCGGCGCGGTGTCTTGCACGATATCGCGAAAGCCCACTGCGTGGTGCGCGCCCATCGACCTGCTGTTCTTGGTCGACACCTCGGTGGCGATCAGATCGAAGTCGGCGCTCAGTTGTTCGCGCAAGCGCTGATAGAGCAAGGCAAATATTCCTTGGCCGCGCCAGCGCGCAGCGATGCACACCTGGCCCATCACGACGTAGCGCCGGCCGGCGATCGGCGCGCCGCCGAACGTGCCCGCCTCGATCTGCGCGAACATATCGCCCAGCAACGGGAAGGCCGCCCGTTGCTCGTTGAGCATCACCAAGGCATAGCCGACCACGGCGCCATCCGCCTTCGCCACCGCATGGTGATATGGGCCACACATGGTTTGCAGCTGCGCAAGCGTATATTCCATCGTCACGAAACCTTGCCCATCCCACAGATCGGCGGGGACTAAGGACGCATGATTCGCCTTTTGCAGCGCGATGATGCCTTCCAGATCATCCTCAAGCGCACTTAACTGAACATCAACCATGGGCTGCTCCCGTCCCTGCTGCAATCAATGGGGTGTGATCGATGCTGGGCGCACCGCAAGCGCCGGGCACGCGTTGGCCGAAGCCCGCGCCACTTAATAGTGGGGCGGGCGCTCGTTGACGGGGCCGCTGCCGGCGTGCGCATTGTCGCGCAGGCGCCCGGCCAGCGAGGCAAGCATCGCTTCGAGCTCGTCGATGCGCTTTTGCTGCTGGTAGACCATCTGGTTGAGCGTCTCGACCAGGTCTTCCTGGTGCGCCAGCTTGATTTCTATGTCGACAAAACGGTCTTCGCTACTCACTGGGGCATCCTCGTCATCAAACCGGCATTCTAACGCGTGCGCGCGTTCAGCCGTAGGGAACGAAGGGGAAACCATCCTGTATCGCCGGCAGCACAGAACCGGCGTTCTCGAAACCCTCGCTGAAGTCCGCCAGCAACTCCTGACGCGACGCGCCGTGCGCCATCGTGTCGATCCAGTACTGGTAGCCGCCCGGGTCCGGCGCGCGGTGCAGCACGTTGCTATATAGCTTGGTGATGAAATCGGCGTTGCTGGGGTTGCTACCGCCGTAGCTCGAGGCGAACTCCGCACTCTGGGTGAAGTCGAATGCCACCTCGCGCAGGCTGGCGCCCCCCTGATCCATCGCGTGGATCCAGAAGCCCAGTCCGCCCAGATCGGGCTGACGGTCGAAGGCGGCCTGGTACAGCCGGTAGGCCTGGCCGGCGCTGCCGTTCACGTCGATCGCCAGGCTCTCGTCGGCGAAGGTGATGCGCTCGACGTTGATCAACTGATCGACCCCGCCATTGCCGACGTGATCGGTGACGCTGTAGCCAGAGGCCGTATGCAACACCGTGAAATTGGCCGCCGGCGCGGCGTAGACAATGGTGTCGATGCCGCCCGCGCCATCGATGCGACTGTCGCCGGCGCCGGCCGTGAAGATGTCGGCACCGCTGGTGCCGCTGGTGCCCGGATTGGCGCTGGCCACGGCGAACGTCAGCGTGCCCGAGACTGCCGACGCATTGCCGGCGGCATCGACGGCGCGCGCGGTGACGCTGTAGTTGCCGTCGGCCAGCGCGGCCGGAGCGATGCCCCAGCTGCCATCGAGCCCGGCCGTGGCCACGCCGATGCGACTGGCACCGTTGTACAGTTCGACGCTGGCGCCCGCTTCGGCACTGCCGTTGAACAGCGGATGACTGCCGCTGCTCGCGGCGGCGCCATCCTTGGTCCACTGCAGCGTCGGGGTGGCCGGCGCCAGCGTATCGACCAGGAACACTTGCACCGCACTCGATGCGGACACATTGCCGCCCAAATCGGTGGCGCTGGCATGCACGCTATAGCTGCCGTCGGCCAGTGCGTTCAGTTGCACACTCCATGCGCCCTGCGCGTCGGCTGTCGCGCTGCCCACTGGCACGTTGGCGCCGTTGATCAGGCTCACCGTCGCGCCAGCCTCGGTCACGCCCGACAGCAGCGCGTGATTGCCGCTGACATAGCCGGCACCGTTGGCATTGGCGCTCAGCGTGGGCGCGGCTGGCGCGCTGCTGTCGGCCAGCACGTTGGCCAGCAGGAAGGTGCCGTTGCTAAAATGCACCAGCTCGATGCCGCTGAGGGTGGTGGTGACACCGCCGGCACCGACCAGCACACTGCGGGCCGGATCGCTGACCGTGTAGGCCGAGCGAGCGCCGGCGAAGATCGCCGTGTCGGTACCGGCGCCGCCCACCAGCAGGTCGTTGCCACCATTACCGTCGAGCACGTCGTCGAAGGCGGTGCCGGTCAATGTGTCCGCGCCGCTGGTGCCGGTCAGGTAACGCCCACCCGTGCTCGAACCGATGCCCAGCGCACCACCCAGACCGTCGCGGCCATACAGCCAGTTCAGCGCGGCCACGTCATAGGCCTGGAAAGTGGAATAGGGGCCGCCCACGCTGTTGTAGGCCATCAGCGTGTAGGCGGTGTTGTCTGTGGCGTCAGGCAAGTTGACGTTGCCGTCGAACGGGTGCTTCAGGCCAAGCATGTGACCCAGTTCGTGCAGCAGCGTTTCATAGCCCTGGCCGCCAGCGTGCAGGTCGGCTGAGACGGCGGCAAATTCATTGTCATCAAGGTAGACGTAGGCTTGCACGTCGTAGCTGAGCACTTGCTGGCTGCCATCATACGAGTAGGCGGTTTGCCAGCTGCACAGTCCGCTGACGTTGTTGCCGGCGATGTCAACCTCGGCCAGGTGGACCTGCGCGACGGTGGCGTCGGACGTTTCGGCGAACACGATGCCCGTCAGGCCCGAAATGTAGTCGAACGCCGAGCGCACCGCGCTTTGCTGCGCGGCGCTGAAGGCCAGCTGGCCGTGCTGGTTGGCTTCGTTATTGAGGGCCACCGAGAAGGTATAGCTGATGGTGTTACTGGCTGGCGTCAGAAAATTCCAGTTGGGTCCGCTATCGAGCAGGGCGTCGATGTGGTTCAGCCCGGACAGCGGGGTGGTGGTGATATCGCTAATAGTAGCCATGATGACGCCAATTCCATTCAAGAATGCACTTTGAGTATTGCTGCTTGGCACCTTATTGTCAATCGAAAATCCCCTTGCCGACCTGATCGGCTTGGGACTCAGGCTGCCGGTTTGGGCGTGGCCAACAGCGCTTTCAGGCTGGCCAGCCTATCCTTGGGCGAGATGATCTCGGACTCAAGCGGCACCGCGTCGCCCACGTCGAGCTCCATCTCCTTGATGAAACGCGACACGTCGCAATGGACTTGCTCGCCGGCCCGTTTGCGCTTTTTGCACCAGGTGATCTGCAGCGTGCGCTGGGCCCGCGTGATGCCCACGTACATCAGGCGGCGCTCTTCCTGGATGCGCGCACCGATCGTTTCGACCGAGGCGTCCGGGTCGCCCTTGTGCGGCAGAATGCCTTCCTCGACGCCGACCAGGAACACGTGGGGGAACTCCAGCCCCTTGGACGCGTGCAGCGTCGACATGCGCACCGCGTCCTGCTCCTCGTCCTTGCCTTCCAACATCGTCATCAAGGCCACCATCTGGGTCAGCTCGAGCAGGTTTTTTTCCTCGCCCGACTTGTCCTTGCCGCCGCAGCCCCGTTCCTTGAGCCAGTTGGTAAATTCAAGCACGTTCTGCCACTTGGACTGGGCCGCGCGGTCGTCGTTGCCGTCGTACAGATAGCTTTCGTAGCTGATCTCTTTCATCATGTCGTCGAGCACGGCGGCGGCATTTTCCCCGCTGCCGGACGGGCCGGGCCGGCTGGCGCGCGATTCGAGCGCGTTGATGAAGCTGCAAAACTGGCGCAGCGGCAGCAACTGGCGGTCCGGCAGCTTCGCTTCGAGGCCGCCCTTGCCGACCGCCTCGAACAGCGAGCAGTTCCACTGCTTGGAGAATTCGCCCAGCACTTCCAGCGTGGCCATGCCGACCCCGCGCTTGGGCGTGGTGACGGCGCGGATGAAGGCCGGATCGTCGTTCTCATTGGCGATCAGGCGCAGGTAGCTGATGATGTCCTTGATCTCGGCCTTGTCGAAAAAGCTCTGGCCGCCCGAGATCGTGTACGGAATGCGCTCCTTGCGCATCGACTGCTCGATCACGCGCGCCTGATGATTGCCGCGGTACAGGATCGCGTAGTCGGACCATTTGTTCTTGCGCTGGAAATGGTCGGCCGAGATCATGATGGCGATCTGCTCGGCTTCCTGGTCGTCGGTCTGCATGCCCAGCACCTTGATCGGCTCGCCCAGCCCGTGTTCGGACCACAGGGCCTTGTCGAACAGTTTCGGATTGTTGCCGATGACGGCGTTGGCCGCCTGCAAGATTCGGGTGGTCGAGCGGTAGTTTTGCTCGAGCTTGACCACGCGCAGGTCGGGAAAGTCGACCTGCAACGTCTTCAGGTTTTCCACCGTCGCGCCGCGCCACGCGTAGATCGCCTGGTCGTCGTCGCCCACGGCGGTAAACATCGGCTTTTTACCCACGCCGGTAACCATCAGCTTGACCAGCTCGTACTGGCAGGTGTTGGTGTCCTGGTATTCGTCGACCAGCAGATAGCGCAGGCGGCGCTGCCACTTGTCGCGCACCGGCTCGTTGTTGCGAAACAGCTCGACGGGCAGACGGATCAAATCGTCGAAATCGACCGCCTGGTAGGCCGACAAGGTCGCCACGTAGCTGCGGAAGATGCGCGCGGCCTGGGCCTCGTCCTCGGTGACGGCGTTGCGGATCGCGTCCTCGGGGTCGACCAGGCCGTTTTTCCACAGCGAAATCGCATTCTGGATCTGGCGGATCAGTTGCTTGTCGGTCGTGATTGCCAAGTCCTGCACCAGACCGTAGCAGTCGTCGCTGTCCATGATCGAGAAGCGGTCCTTCAGGCCGACCCCGGCCGCCTCCTGGCGCAGGATCTTCACGCCCAGCGAGTGGAAGGTCGACACCGTCAGCTGCTTGGCCTGGCGCGGCTGCTTGAGCAGCTTGGCGATGCGCTCCTGCATTTCCAGCGCGGCCTTGTTGGTAAACGTCAGCGCGGCGATCGAGCGGGGGTCGTAACCGCGGTCCTCGATCAGGTGGGCGATCTTCTGGGTGATCACGCGCGTCTTGCCCGAACCGGCGCCGGCCAACACCAGACAGGGGCCGTCGAGGTACATGACGGCCTCGCTTTGCGGGACGTTCAGGCCAAACTTGGGGGCGTGCGACATGGGGCGGGGCAATCTGACGGAGAAACAGCCGTCCATTGTAGCAGCGTGCCGACGCGCAACGTGTGCGCGCTAATGCGCCGATGCGCCGATGCGCGCCCTACCACCATGGTCAAGCGATCAGAAGCCCGCCAGCACGATCTTGCCGATCGCGCGGCCTTGTTCGAGCGCGGCGTGGGCGCGCCGCAAGTTAGCCGCATTGATCTTGCCGTAGACCTCGCCCAGCGTGCTGGTCAGCGTGCCGGCGTCGATCAACGCGCCGACGGCTTCAAGCAGATGATGTTGTTCGATCATGTCGGGCGTGCCGAACATCGAACGGGTGAACATCATCTCCCAAGTGAACTTGACGCTTTTGCCGAACAGTTTTTCCATGGCCAGCGGCGCATGATTGCCCACGATCGAGGTGATCGCCCCCTGCGGCGCGATCACCTCGGCCATCGCGTCGAAGTGCGCGTCGGTGTCGTTCAGGCACAGGATGTAGTCAACGCTATCGATGCTCAGCGCCTTGAGCTGGGCCGGCATGTCGCCGCTGTGATCGATCACGTGCTGGGCGCCCAGATCCTGGCACCAGCGCGCCGACTCGGGGCGCGAGGCAGTGGCGATCACGTTCAAGTCGGCCAGTTTGCGCGCCAGCTGGATCGCGATCGAGCCGACCCCGCCGGCGCCGCCGATGATCAGGATGGTCTTGCCGGCGTCGGCGCCGCTGCGCGAAATGGCGAGGCGTTCAAACAGCGCCTCCCAGGCGGTGATGCTGGTCAGCGGCAGCGCGGCGGCGGCAGCAAAGTCCAGCGTGGCCGGCTTGTGCCCGACAATGCGTTCGTCGACCAGATGAAACTCGCTGTTGGCGCCCGGCCGGGTGATGCTGCCGGCATAGTAGACGGCGTCGCCCACCTTGAACAGCGTCACGTCGGCGCCCACCGCCACCACGGTACCGGCCACATCCCAGCCCAGCACGCGCGGCGCCAGTTGCTCGGGAGCGGGCTGGACGCGCACCTTGGTGTCGACCGGATTGACGGAGATGGCCTCGACCTTGACCAGCAGGTCGCGCCCGCTGGCCTGCGGTTGGGCGATCTCGATGTCTTGCAAAGAGTCGGTGTCGGTGATGGGCAGAGCGTGGGTGAGGCCGATGGCTTTCATGGTTTTTTCCTGAGTGAATGAAGATGACCCAGTCTAAAGCGCCCGGATTGATTTGATAATTGGCATAATGACGAAATCACTATTCATCAAAACAATCAAATGGCTCTGGACCTGCTCGACGTCGCGCTGTTCACCCGGGTCTGCGCCTGCCGCAACCTGTCCGCCGCCGGGCGCGAATTCGGCCTGTCGCCGGCCGCCTCGAGCGCGCGCATCGCGCAGCTCGAGCGCCACCTGGGCGCGCGCTTGCTGCACCGGACCACGCGCCAGATCACGCTCACGCAAGATGGCGAAGTGTTCCTCGAACGGGCCGTCGAGCTGCTCGACGCGGCCGAGCAGGCCCGCGCCTCGGTCGGGCGCGCCAGCACCGAGCCGCAGGGTTTGCTGCGCGTGGCGACCTCGGTGTCGTTCGGGCGCGGGCACATCGTGCCGGCGCTGGCGCCGTTTCTGCGCGCCTACCCCGGCATCCGCATCGACCTGAAGTTGTCGGACCGGGTGATCGACATGGCGGCCAACGGCATCGACGTGGCCGTGCGCATCGGCCCGCTGAAGGATTCGGCGCTGGTGGCGCGCGTGCTGGCGCCGAACCGGCTGGTGTTGTGCGCCTCGCCCGCCTATCTGGCCGAGCACGGCACGCCCAGCCATCCCGAGCAGTTGAGCGGGCACCAGTGTCTGGTGCTGGACGGTTTCAACCCGTGGCAGTTGCGCGACGGCGCCGGCAAGGTGCACAGCGTGCGCGTGGCCGGTCGCCTGCAAAGCGACAACGGCGAGGCGCTGCGCGACGCCGCCATCGACGGCCTGGGCATTGCCTACCAGTCCACCTGGGCCGTGGCCGAGCACTTGGACAGCGGGGCGCTGGTGCGGCTGCTGCCCGGGTTTCCCATCGCCTCCGATTCGGTGGTGGCGGCGCTGTATTTAAATCGCCGCTTCCTGCCTTTGAAGACGCAAGCCTTCATCGATTTCTTCAGCGCCCGTTTCGGCCCTACGCCATATTGGGATGCAGCGCTGGCACCTTAGCGCCGTGCTGGCCGCTCAGCAGCGCCAGCATGCGCAGTTGCTCCTGCTGCAGCGAGATCAGGTCTTCCCACTGCTTGGCCTTGAGCGCGTCGATCTTCTCGTGCAAGGCCATGATTTCCAGTTCGGCCTTCAGATTGACCTCGTAGTCGTGCTGGGCGTCGATGCGGTCTTTTTCGCCCTGGCGGTTCTGCGACATCAGGATCACCGGCGCCTGGATCGAGGCGAGCATCGACAGGAACAGGTTCAGCAGGATGTACGGATAAGGATCGAACTGGTTGGCGCCGATGCGCGCCAGGATCACCGTGTTAAGCACCACCCACACCACCAGCACCAGCGCGAACAGGCCGATGAAGGTCCACGAGCCGCCAAAGCGCGCCACCGCGTCGGCGGCGCGCTGGCCGACGGTCGAGTCGTCGGCCAGCGCGCCATGAGTGCGGGTGATCGACTTACGCTCGGCGATGTGCTGCTCGACGAGCTTGATGCTGTCCGCGCGTGCCATCTGGCGCGCCAGCGCGTGTTTGCTTTTTTTGTCTTTCATACTCGCTTTTCGGGTGGTCTTGACGTTGTTGGTTCAGGGATTAGATTGCAGCTGGAGGCAGTGTAACCGCAAGCGCCGCGCACGGCAGACGCGCTTGCGTTACCATCATGCCCATGTGGCGCTGGACGCGCCTGACACTTTTGCGTTTGCGCTATGAAATTTGAACATCTGATTGAAATTAACGACCCGCTCAACCCGCTGATCGACGCCCTGACGCCGGCCCAGTTGTGGCGCGGCCTGGTGCTGCGCGCCGAGGCGCCCAAGCTGTTCGTGCCGCACCTGGACGACTGCGTGCTGGGCGAGCGCGACGAGGCCGGCTTCACGCGCCGCCAGCGCTACGGCGAACTGGTCATTGAAGACCGGGTGATTCTGGCGCCGCCGGCCCAGGTGCGTTTCGAGGTGCCGGCCCAGAAGGACATCAGCGCCTCCAGTCTGACGATGACGATCGAGATGCCGTCGACCGACACGCTGTTCGTGCGCTTCCAGTACGACGACGGCCACGACGTGGCCACCGACGAAGCGAACAAGATGTACGACGACTTTCGCCGCTCGGCTTACCAGGAATCGGACATCGACACCATCCGCATCCTGCGCGAGCTGGCCGCCGAAGGGCGGCTCGACAGCTACCTGAACTGAGTTGGCCGAACTGACTGAGTCAGCCGACCTGAGTCAGTTGCGCTGAGTCGGGTGAACCGACTCAGGCGCTGGCCACCCGACCCCACAGCTGGTCGAGCCGGAAGCCGATCGCCGCCTGGTCCTCGTTGAGCACCTCGCGGATCGCGTGGCGCTCTTCTTTCGTGTCGCGCCGGATGATCACGTCGAGCGGCGCGCCGCGCGGACCGACCAGCGCATCGACGATCGGCGTGGTGGTGTTGAGCCCCTTGCGGGTGACCACGCCGATTTCGCCATTGAGCAGACGCACCAGCGTGCCGATCGGGTAAATGCCCAGTTCGCGGATGAACACCGCCGCCAGTTGCGCATCGATGGTGCTTTTCCCCTCGATCAGAATGTCGCGCAGCGCCGCATTGGGCAGCATCGGCTTGCGGTAGGTGCGCCCGGACACGCGCGCGCAATACCGGTCCGCCAGCGACACCATCTTGGCGCTTTCCGGAATCTGATCGGCGGTTTTGCCGAACGGATAGCCGCTGCCGTTCTCGCTTTCGTGATGCAGCAGCACGCAATCGAGCCAGCCCTGATCCTCGATGCCGGCCCGGCGCAGCATGGCCGCGCTGGTGGTCGGATGGTCGTGGATCACGGCCGCGTCGGCTTCGCTGAGCGGGGCGCGGCTGCCCTGCATGCGCTGCTGGTGTTGCAGCATGCCGACATTCATCGTCAGCGCTGCGCGCATCACCGTCAGGATGTCGGCGGGCGGCTTTTTCATCGCGCGCGCCACCACCAGCGCGACGACGGCGCTGTCGACGCTGTGCCGGATTGCATACGCGACCTTGTGCTGGTTGTGCAGGATGCAGGCCAGCGCCACGTCCGGGTGCAACTCGACGGCCAGCACGATGGTGTGCGCAATCGCCGTCAGGCGCGCGTGCGCGTCCACGGCCTTGCCGCGCGCGATCGCGCCGAGCACCGTTTCCAGTTCGCTATTGGCCACGTTGAGCATGCGCAGCACCGACGGCGGCTCACAGGCCACGTGCACCGTTTCCTCCTGCGCGATCATGCCGCGCTCGACCAGGTTGTCGATCTGGTTTGCGCTGGCGATCACATGGCCCTTGCGTACCAACAATCCGCCGCCGTCACCAAAGACATCCCAGGGCAGCGGCTGCCCGACTGCGAGGTCACTCGGGATGATGCGTCTCATTTCCAATCTTGTCTCCTTATACTGCACACACTGCGCTTGATGCTGTCGTCTGAGCGGCCAGTCGTGGCGCAGCTTTACTTGATGATAGCCCTTGGTACGGACCATCTATTGCTGTCAATCAATTCATCACGGCAAGGACGCGCCGCCAGCGTCATGTCACACCCCTGGCGTGCAATCCGGACAGGGCGACGCGCGCGGCGCGCCCAGCGCCAGCTGCGTGGCCAGGTCGCGCAGGGCGGTGCGCACGCCTTCTTCGACGACCGGATGATAAAACGGCATCTCCAGCATCTGCGTCACCGTCATGCGCGCCTGACAGGCCCACGCTAACAGATGCGCCAGATGTTCGGCGCGCGGACCGGCCAGTTCGGCACCGAGGAAGCGTTCGCTGCCGTATTCGCCGTAGACGCGCAGCATGCCGTGGTTTTGCAGCATCACCCGGCTACGGCCCTGGTTCTCGAACGACACCATGCCGATCGCGCAGGCGGGCCGGCCGGCGCCATGCAGCGCGCGATAGCCGGCGCCGACGCTGGCGATCTGCGGTTCGGTGAAGGCGATGCTCAGCGCGCAGCGGCGCAGTCCCGGGTGGACAGCCGGATAGCGCCCCGCATTGTCGCCCGCGATGCGCCCTTCGTCGGCCGCCTCCGGCAGCAGCGCGCGCTCGTGGTCGGCGTCGCCGGCGATGAAGATGTGGCTCTGGCCGCACTGCATGGTGTGACGGTCGAACAGCGGCACGCCATCCTTGTCCAGTGCCAGGCCGGTATGTTCGAGGCCGAGTGCCTGCACATTCGGGCTGCGTCCGACGGCGGCCAGCACGAACTGATAGCGCTCGCTGCGCAGCGCGCCGGCGCTGTCGCGCGTGTCGAGCACCAGCTCGGCGCCGTCCTGCTGCGCACCGAGCACGCTGGTGTCAAAGCGCAAGTCAAGCTCGCGCGCCAGCGCCGCGCGCGCCACGGCCAACACCTGCGGGTCGCCCAGCTGGGCCACGCCGCTGTCGCGCGCAAACACGGCCACGCGCACACCGAGGCGGGCCAGCGCCTGTCCCAGCTCCAAACCGATCGCGCCGCTGCCGATCACCGCCACCGAGCGCGGCAGGTCCTGCCAGTCGAACACCGCGTCGCTGGTGACGAGGGCGCTGCCGGCATCGGCCAACTGCGCCGGCCGGATGGGCGTGGAGCCGGTGGCGATGACGATGCTGCGCGCCTCGACCGTGCTGTGCTGGTCGACCTGCAGGGTGTGGCTGCCGGTGAAGCGGGCGTGGCCGCACAATCTATCGGCCTCGGGGATGGCCGCGACGGCGTCGAGCACAAAGCCGACGAAACGGTCGCGTTCGCTGCGCACGCGCGCCATCACGGCGCACCCGTCGATCACCACCTTGCCGGGCTGCACGCCGAAGGCCGGCGCGCCAGCCACCGTGCGGGCCGCTTCGGCGGCGGCGATCAACAGTTTGCTGGGCATGCAGCCGACCCGCGCGCAGGTGGTGCCGTGCGGACCGCTCTCGATCAGCAACACCTGCTTGCCCTGCGCACGCGCGGCGCGATACGCGGCCAGGCCGGCGGTGCCGGCGCCGATAATGGCAACATCAACGTTGTGGTGCTTCATCTGACAAGACCCGATTCAGGTTGGCGCAGCATGGAACAAGGTCGTGTTGTGGTGACCAGCTATCAGTCGCAACAGCCCGGCGAACCGGACATCCGGAGCATGCCTGGTGCATTATTTTGCAGGCATTCTACACATTTCTTTCTGAAATCAATTGAATATTCCATCAGCTTTTGTAACATCCTATTGATTTCAAAGTGCCATTTTGAATGATGGCCCGGACCTGCCGTGCAGGTGGCTGGCGGTGCCGTTCGGGGTCGACTATTTTGTGCACAAGAGAAAGTTACATGACCTGTGCGCAGAAAAGTGTATTAGTATTCCTAATCAATATCGACTTCAAGAAGCTTGGCTTATGGGCAATCTGGATTATCGCGCGCTGGCCGTGCTCGACGCGGTCGCCGCCACCGGCAGTTTCGAAAAAGCCGCATTGGCGCTGGGTATCAGCCAGTCGGCCGTATCGCAGCGCATCAAGGCGCTCGAGGACGCCACCGGGCGCTTGCTGGTGGTGCGCGGCCTGCCGTCGGTGCCCACCGGCCTGGGCCAGCGTCTGGTGGCGCACCACCGCCACGTCGGCCTGATGGAGGCGGCGCTGGACATCGACCTGGGACGCGACGTCAGCCTGCCCGACATCGCCGTCGCGGTCGATGCGGACAGTCTGGCAAGCTGGTTCCCGCAGGCGCTGGCGCCGCTGCTGGCGCCGCCGCGCTGCCAATTGGACGTGCGCCTGGCCAACGCCGAGCTGGCGCTGCATCTGGTACGCGAAGGCATCGTATTCGGCTGCATCGCCGCCGACGACCAGCGCGACAGCGCCAATGGCACCTCGCGCACGGTGCTCGGCGCGCTGCGCTATGTGTGCGTGGCCACGCCGGTGTTCGCCGGCCACTGGTTCGGCGACGGCATGTCGCACGCCGCCTTGCGCCTGGCGCCGGCCGTGGTCAGCACCGACAAGCTGCTGGCGCGTTTTCTGGCCACCCATCTGGCGCTGGCCGGCCCGTTTCCGCACCATACGCTGCCGGTGTCGCAGGCGCTCAACGACTGCATCCTGGGCGGCCTGGCCTATGGCCTGATGGCCGAACCGATGGCGCGCGCGGCGCTGGCCAGCGGCCGGCTGGTCGACCTGCAAGCCGGTTGCACACTCGCCGTGCCGCTCAGCTGGCACGCCTGGAATATCGACACGCCGTTCACGCGCGCGCTGTCCGAGCAGATCATCGACACCGCGCGGCGCTACCTGGCGTAGTAGCGCGCCGGCGGCCCGATCAGATATCGAGCGGATCGACCTCGAGCGACCATTTGACGCGGCTTTTCATGTCGCGCAGCAGCGCCAGCCATTCGCGCAGGAAGGCCTGCAGCGCCGGGCGCGCGCTCGACTCAATCAACAACTGGGCCCGGTCGACGTTATGCACCCGCGTCATCGTCATCGGAATCGGGTCGTTGACGGTGATGCCCTGATGCGCCAGACAGTCGCGCGCATCCTGCAAGAAGGCGATCGCCGTGGCGATCTCGGGCGCCTCGGCGCGCAGCAGCGCCTGGTACATATACGGCGGCAGCGCGGCCTGGCGGCGCTCGTCCAACAAACTGGTGGCGAAGTGGTCGTAGTCGTGCGCCACCACCGCCGCGTACAGCGGATGCTGCGGATAACGGGTCTGGATCAGCACTTCGCTGACGCTGCCGCCCTCGGTGCGAGCGGCGCGCCCGGCCCGGCCCGCCACCTGCATCAGCTGGGCGAATAGCCGTTCGCTGGCGCGGTAATCCTGGGAAAACAGCGCACTGTCGGGGTTCAGGATGCCCACCAGCGTCAGTTTCTTGAAGTCGTGTCCCTTGGCCACCATCTGGGTGCCGATCAGGATGTCGACCTCGCCCCGGTGCACGGTGTCGAAGGCCGCTTGCGCGCTGCCCTTCTTGCGCGTCGAGTCGGCGTCGATGCGCAAGATGCGCGCCTCGGGAAACAGCGCCTGCAAGCCTTCCTCGACGCGCTGGGTGCCGCGTCCCAGCGGCTGCAAATCGACATTGCCGCAGGTGGGGCAATGGCGCGGAATGCGCAGCTCCAGGCTGCAGTGGTGACAGCGCAGCCGGTGCTCGGGCTTGTGCAGCACCATGAATGAGGTGCAGCGCGTGCAGTTGCTGATCCAGCCGCAGCTCTCGCAGCAGATCACCGGCGCATAGCCGCGCCGGTTCAGGAACAGCAGCGACTGTTCGCCCCGCTCCATGCGCTGCTTGAGCGCGGCGATCAGGTGGCCGGTCAGGCCGTCCTTGGGCTTGTCGCGCTCCATGTCGAGCAACTTGACGCGTGGCAGCACGGCATCCTGCACGGCGCGCTCGCGCAATTCGAGCAGACGATAGCGCCCCACGTTGGCGTGGTGCCAGCTCTCCAGCGACGGCGTGGCCGAGCCGAGCACGATCGGAATGGCCAGCTGGCGCGCGCGCCACACCGCCAGGTCGCGCGCTGAATAGCGCAAACCTTCCTGCTGCTTGTAGGACGGATCGTGTTCCTCGTCGATGACGATCAGCTTCAACTGCGGCAGCGAGGCCAGGATCGCCAGCCGGGTACCCAGCACGATGCGGGCCTGGCCTTGGTGCGCGGCCAGCCAGTGCAGCATGCGCTCGCCTTCGGACAGGCTGCTGTGCAAGGTAGCCAGCATCACGCCAGGAAAGCGCGCGCGGATGTTGCCTTCGAGCTGGGGCGTGAGGTTAATCTCCGGCACCAGGATCAGGATCTGGCCCTCGGGCTCGCGCGCCAGCACTTCGGCGCAGGCTTGCAAATAGACCTCGGTCTTGCCGCTGCCGGTGACGCCGTACAGCAGCATCGGCGCGAAATCGCGCGCGCCGCCGATCGCGTCGGCCGCCTGCTGCTGCGCGGGATTGAGCGTGGGCATGTCGCACGGGGTGCTGTCGTGCAGCGGCGCGAGCTTGGCCAGTTTTTTCAGCGCGCGGTCCAGCGCGACCGTGGTCAGCACGCGCAAGTTCTTGGGCAGGCCCGGCAGTGCCACCTCGCCCAGCGGACGCTGATAGTAGTCGGCGGCAAACGCGGCCAGCGCCAGCCAGCGGCGCGACAGGGGCGCGAGCTGGCTGCGCACAGCCAGCGCATCCTTGAGCTTGTCGGCTGGCACATCGGTGTGCTCGCCCACCGCGACGATCAGGCCGATCACCTCGCGCCGGCCAAACGACACCAGCGCCAACTGCCCGACCTGCGGACGCGCGTCGGGCGCGCACGGCCAGCGGTAGTCGAAACAGCTGGTCAGCGGTGTGTCGAGCGCGATTTTTAAGATGCAGTAGTTCATGCCTTCCTATGCGTTGCCAAAAACACGGCGCTCCGGCTGACGCTGGAGCGTTGCGAACGGCTGGCGAGCGGCCTCGTCAGCTTGTGGACAACTTTGTGGACAAAGAAATTTCGTTGGTGCAAAAGATGTATCTCTTAACAATGGTATCGCGGGAAGCGGACGCGGGAGAAAAATTAAATCCTTTAAATTCAATGGCTTGAAAATGCTCTCCTAGGAGAGCAATTGCTCGGGCATTTTCCGTCTTGTCTGTGCATAAGTGTGTGAAAAGGCGGTCTTTTCGGGGGCAAAAACGTCACACAATTTCCCTATGAAAGCATGCTGCGCTGGCCCGTGCGCGACGTCAGCACGCGCCGCGTGCATGCTCAAGTTGACAAGCTTACTGCAATGCCAAATTATCATGCAGTGCAACATAGACTTCATGTAACACCTGATGAAATGCGCTAAGTCACGGAATCACAAGTACTTTTAGTTTTTATCCACAGAAGCTGTGGATAACTTTGTGGACAATTCATAAAAACTGTACGGAAATGGCCGAATCCGACTCGGGGCGGCGCGTCGGCGCACAGTGAAGATGAAAAAATATCGTATTGAAATCAACGGCTTGCGGCGAAGACAATTCGGTGCGCAAAAATCTGCGCAACTTTCATTGCCATTCGGAAAACTGTGAATAAGTACGATTGCTGCACCGCAATTGCGGGGCTGACAGGGGACGATTTACGCGCTGATCCTCCCCTGCCAAGGACAATCAGGCGGCGCGCTGCTGGCGGCTGAAGCTGTGTACCGCCTCGACCATGGCCGCGACCGATTCGAGCGGCGTGAATTGCGAAATGCCGTGTCCGAGGTTGAACACGTGGCCCGATTGGGCGTCTGGCTTGCCGTAGGCGCGCAGGCTGCGTTCGACTTCGGCGCGAATCTGCTCGGGGTTGGCGAACAGGATCGCCGGGTCCAGGTTGCCTTGCAACGCGACCTTGTGGCCCACCAGCGCACGCGCGCGGCCCAGGTTGACGGTCCAGTCGAGGCCGACGGCGTCGGCGCCGATGTCGGCGATCTGGTCCAGCCACAGGCCGCCGCCCTTGGTGAACACGACGGCGGGAATGCGCACGCCGTCTTTTTCACGCTTTAACTGGCTCATCACCAGCGCCATGTATTTCAGCGAAAACTCCTGGTAGGCGCCGTCGGCCAGCGCGCCGCCCCAGGAATCGAAAATCATCACCGCTTGCGCGCCCGCGTCAATCTGGGCGTTCAGGTAGTCGGCCACGGCGCGCGCGTTGATCGCCAGGATGTGGTGCATCAGGTCGGGACGCTTGTAGAGCATCGCCTTGATGGTGTGGAATTCCTTCGAGCCGCCTCCTTCGACCATATAGCAGGCCAGCGTCCACGGGCTGCCGGAAAAGCCGATCAGCGGCACCCGGCCGTTCAGCTCGGTGCGGATCTGGGTGACGGCCTTGAACACGTAGTCGAGCGAACCGAGGTCCGGTGCGCGCAGCGCCATCACGTCTTGCTCGGTACGCAGCGGACGTTCGAATTTCGGGCCTTCGCCGTCGACGAAGTACAGGCCCAGGCCCATCGCGTCGGGCACCGTCAGGATGTCGGAGAACAGGATCGCCGCGACCAGCGGATAGCGGTCCACCGGCTGCAGCGTCACCTCGGTGGCCATGTCCGGATTCTTGGCCAGTTGCAGGAAGGAGCCCGCCCTTTCGCGCGTGGCGCGGTATTCCGGCAGATAGCGGCCGGCTTGACGCATCAACCACACCGGCGTGTAGTCGGTCGGCTGGCGCAGCAGCGCGCGCAGGAAGGTGTCGTTCTGGAGCGGAGCGAATTGGGACATGGCTGGCGATCGTTGGCTGGAATAAAGCAGACATTATCGCATTCAATCTGCCGCTGATCAGCGATTCGTGCACCAGCGCCCGCACGCGGCGGCGCGGCGCGAAAGTGCTTGCATTGTTGCTTGTTTAGCGCGATTATTGTACTACTGTGAGATAGTACAAGAGAGTTTATACAAAAGTATGGATCTAGAAATCGATGTTTCCAGCGCGGAGGCGGTGTACGAGCAGATCGTGCGCCAGATCCAGCAGGCGGTGCAGCAGGGCGCGCTGGCGCCGGGGGCGGCGTTGCCGTCGATTCGCCAGTTCGCCGACGACCTGGACCTGAACCACAATACCGTGGCCAAGGCGTACAAGATTCTGGAAAACAAGCGTGTGATCCGCACCGCCGGGCGCAAAGGCACGTTTGTCAGCAGCGACGCACTCGACCATGTTGACAGCCACAACCATCAGGATGCGCTGTTTCTGATCGGCAACGTCGTGCGCACGCTGTCCGACAAGGGCTTGTCGGCCGACCAGATCGGCGCCGCTTTCGCCAGCGTGCTGGCCGCCACTTTCAGCGAGCAAGGAAACTGATCATGTACCTGTCGTTTATCTATGCGGTGATGCTCAGCCAGATCGCCGTGCTGTACTGGCTCGCGGCGCCGGCCACCATCCGGCTGCTGTACCAGTCGTATCTGAACAAGAACCCGCAATGGGTGGCCGCCAACCCGGGCTTCGTCGACCATGCGGCGCAGCAGCGGCGCGCGATCGCGCTGTCGCGCCTGCTTGGTGCGCTGTGGCTGGCCAACCTGGCCTACGGTGTGTCCGGCGCGCGATCGGAGCAATGGCTGAGCCTGTCGCTGCTGTTGCCAATGTTCGTCTGGCTGGCGCTGGAGCTGGCCGTGGCCGGCATCGCCTACCGCCGCGTTTGCCAACTCATTCCGCTGCCGGCCAAACGGCGCGCCACGCTGGAGCGGCGCACGCTGGCCGAGTTTGTCCACATGGGCTGGATACTGCCGGGATATGTGTTGCTGCTGGCGATAGGCGCCGGCTATCTGGCCGCCTACCTTACCGAGCGGATCGACTTGACGCTGATGGGCTGGCGCCTGGCCAGCCTGGTGGCAGGCACGCTGATCTGGACTGGCGCCTTGCACTACTGCATACGGCGCAAGAAGCAGCCGGTCGACGACGCGCTCGGCCCCGCTTACCGCCGCTCGGAAGTGTTGGGCACGATACCCTGCCTGTACCTGTTCGCGCTGGTGCTTGCCGTGCGCGCGCTGCAGGACCTGTTCGGCGTGGCGCTGGTGGCCGACGTGAGCTTGTTCGCCGGCGCCAGCATCGTGCTGCAAGCGGCGGTGCTGATCGGCCTGACCCATCCCGCGCTGAACAGCGGCGCGGCCCATCCCTTGTAAGCGAGCAGCGAGAGAGCACCATGCTGAACAATCTGCCTGCCATGTTATTGGTAGCGACCTGCCTGTGCGGTCTGATCTGGACAGTCGATCGCTTTTATCTGGCGCGCCAGCGCCGCGTGCTGGCCGAGCGCGAGCTGGCCCGCTTTGACGCGCGCGCCGAAAGCGTCAGCGCTGCCGTGCTGGCTCAGCAGCGTGGCGAGCTGGCGCAGCAGCGCAGTGCGCTGGCCGGCAGCCTGCGGAAACAGCCCGCCTGGATCGAATACACGGGCGGCATGTTCCCGCTGCTGGCGATGCTGTTCGTGCTGCGCTCATTTCTGTTCGAGCCGTTCAATATCCCGTCCGGTTCGATGACGCCGACGCTCTTGATCGGCGATTTCATCCTCGTCAACAAGTTCGCATACGGGATCAGGCTGCCGGTGCTGAACCGCAAGGTGTTCGCCATCGGCGCACCGCAACGGGGCGACGTGATGGTGTTTCGCCACCCGGAAGATCCCCAGACCGACCTGATCAAGCGCGTTGTCGGCGTTCCGGGCGACCATATCGTGTATCGCGCCAAGCGCCTGACGGTGAACGGCCAGCCGCTGGCCTACCAGGGCGAACCTGACTATCTGGACACGGATACCTTGAAAATCGCCCGGCAATTAACCGAGAACCTGAACGGCGTGCGCCATCCGGTGCTGGAATTTGCCGATTATCCGAGCGCGGTCAGCGATCCGCACAATTTTCCGGATCGGGCGCAGTGCAGCTACGACGCGCAGGGCTTCGCCTGCAGCGTGCCCGAGGGTGAATATTTCATGATGGGCGACAACCGCGACCGCAGCTCGGACAGCCGCTACTGGGGTTTCGTGCCGGACCAGAATATCGTCGGCAAGGCCGTGCTGGTGTGGATGAACCTGCACCATGTCAGCCACGTCGGCATGATTGACTAAACAAGAGCGAAGGACCCACCATGTTCGATATCCAGACCATTTATACCACCGTGCTCCACTTCGCGCTGCTGGTGGCGCGCTTTGCCCGCTTCGAGGCGACCCGCTACCTGATCGTGGTGGCGCTGTTTAGCGCCCTGTGGTTGTGGTGGCGCCGCCATCCGCACCAACGCAGCAAATTGCAGGCGCACGGATCGGCGCCGGGCCAGACCCGCCGCGAAATCGTTTATACGATATATAGCCTGTTGATATTCGGCGCCATCGTGCCGGTGCTGTGGGCCTGCGGGCTGGGGCCCTACATGCGCATCTACCGCGACGCCGGCGCGCACGGCTGGCCGTATTTTGCGTTCACGCTGGTGCTGATGATGCTGATCCAGGACACCTATTTTTACTGGACCCACCGGCTGATGCACCAGCGCCGCCTGTTCCGTTTCTTTCACCGCACCCACCACCTGTCGACCAATCCGACCCCGTGGACCACGTATGCGATCAATCCGCTGGAGGCCGTCGTCAACAGCGGCGCCAGCCTGATCGTGCTGTTCCTGTTTCCCGTCAGCGCTCTGGCGCTGTTCATTTTCGGCATCGTCAATACCGCCTACGCGGTGTATGGCCACCTGGGCTACGAGATCTTCCCGGCCGGACTGGCGCAGCACTGGCTGGGACGCTGGATCAACACCTCGGTGGCGCACAACACCCACCATGCGCGTGCGCGCTACAACTATGGCTGGTATTTCCTGTTCTGGGACCGGCTGATGGGCACGCTCGATCCCCACTACCAACGCAGCTACGCGAGTGCCAAAAGCGCGCCGCCAGGTTAAACGCAGACGGGCGTTTGCTGCTCGAGGAATTGGGCGATCAGGCCGGCCACCTGCGCGCCCTGTTCGTGCAGCACCCAGTGCCCGGCATCGTCGATCCAGGCCAGCCGGCCCTGGTCGCACAGCGCGATGGTCGGCTGCGCCATCGCGCTGTCGAGCGCATGGTCGCGCCGGCCCCAGATCAGCAGCGTCGGCACGCGGATGCGCGGGCTGGCGGTGGACTTGGCGGGCGGTGACAGCACGTTGCGGTACCAGTTCAGCATGCCCGTCAACGCGCCGGGCTGGCGCCACGCCGTGCGATAGCGCTCCAGCGCCGCGTCGGAAAACGTGCCGGCGGCGCTGCTGTTGCGCAGTGCATCGCTCAGCTTGCGAAACTCATTGCGCGACGCACGCCACTCCGGCAGCCAGCGCAACTGGTAATAGAAGATGTACCAGCTCATGCGCAACTGCCGCAGACTGCTTTGCAAGTGCTGCCGCATCACCAGCGGATGGGGCATGTTGGCGATGACCAGCGTGGCGATCCGCTCGGGATGGCGGTTGGCCAGCTCCCACGCCACCGCGCCGCCCCAGTCATGCCCGAACAGCGCCACGTCGACCCGCCCGGTCTGGGCGATCAACCCCAGCATGTCGGCCACCAGCGTCTCTATGCGGTAAGCCTTGGCGCCGGCCGGCTTGTCGCTCAGGTTGTAGCCGCGCTGGTCCGGCAACCAGACCCGATAGCCGCGCGCCACCAGCGCATCGATCTGGCCGGCCCAGGCGAACCAGGCTTCGGGGTAACCGTGCAGCAGCAGCGCGACCGGGCCGTCCAGCGGGCCCGCTTGCACCACATGCAGCGTGATGCCATTGGTGGTTAAGCGGTGATGTTCAAGCGGTGTCGTGATCATGGTTGCCTTGGAAATGTGCGCGGTGCTGGAACTTTGCCGGGGGATTAACTATGATGCGTTACAGTCAGTCGACAAATGATATGCGTATTTTAACAATGATTGGAAAACCATAATGAACGCAGCCACCAAACAGAACGCCATCTGCGGCATTTGGCCGTCCCCGATCAGCGCGGCGCTGGTGGCGGCCGGCGCCACGCCGCTGTCGCAACTGGCGGTCGATGGCGACGATGTGTACTGGCTGGCCGGGCGCGCCAGCGAGGCGGGGCGCAACACGCTGCTGCGCCAGCGCGGCATGCAGGTCGACGAGCTGACCGAGGCGCCGTTCAATGTACGCACCCGGGTGCATGAATACGGCGGCGGCGCCATGCTGGCCAGCGCCGGCAGCGTGTATTTCTCGCATTTTGTCGACAACCGCGTCTACCTGATCGAACCGGGCGCCGCGCCGCGCGCGCTGACCGCCGCCAGCGGCGCGCGCCACGCCGACTTCGTGCGCGACGCGCAGCGCGCGCGCCTGATCAGCGTGCGCGAAGAGCACCTGGCTGGCCAGGCCCACCCGATCAACACGCTGTGCGCGATCGACGCCGACGGCGTTGAGACGGTGCTGGTCGAGGGGCACGATTTTTTCGCCGCGCCGCGCCTGTCGCCCGACGGCCAGTCGCTTGCGTGGCTGAGCTGGGATCACCCGCGCATGCCGTGGCAGGGCACCGAACTGTGGCTCGCCGAGGTGCGCGCCGACGGCACGCTGGCCAATGTGCGGCTGATCGCCGGCGGCGCCAACGAGTCGATCTGCCAACCCGCCTGGTCGCCCGCCGGCGTGCTGCACTTCGTCTCCGACAGCAGCGGCTGGTGGAATCTGTACCGCCTGGTGGGCGATGCGGTGCATGCGCTGTGTCCGCGCGCGGCCGAATTCGCGGTGCCGCACTGGAGCTTTGGCGCGTCGATGTACGACTTCCTCAGCGCTGACGAAATCATCTGCACGTATATCGAAAACGGCGTCTCGCGCCTGGCGCAGCTGTCCTGCACCAGCGGCCACATGACGCCGATCGTCAATCCCTACCAGGAAATCCGCGAGCTGCGCGTCGGTCACGGTTTCGTTGCGCTGATGGGCGGCGCGCCCACCATCGCGCTGGAACTGGCGCGCATCGACCTGGCCAGCCACAGCCTGTCGGTGCTGGCGCGCTCGATCGCGCACCTGCCCGCCGCCGGCTACCTGTCGGTCCCGGAGAGCATCAGCTACGCCAGCAGCGACGGGCGCCTTGCGCACGCGTTCTACTACCCGCCCTGCAACGCCGACTTCCAGGCCGCGCCCGGCAGCCGCCCGCCACTGATGGTGATCAGCCACGGCGGCCCGACCGGCATGGCCAGCAGCACCTTGAAACTGGCGCTGCAATACTGGACCAGCCGCGGCTTCGCCATCCTGGACGTGAACTACGGCGGCAGCTACGGCTTCGGACGCGTGTACCGCGATTCACTCAAGGGCCAATGGGGCATCGTCGACGTGGAAGACTGCGTGGCCGGCGCGCGCTACCTGTCCATGCTGGGCGTGGTCGACCCGGAACGCCTGATCATCCGCGGCGGCAGCGCCGGCGGCCTGACCACGCTGTGCGCGCTGACATTCCACGATGTGTTCAAGGTCGGCGCCAGCTATTACGGCGTGTCCGACCTGAAAGGCCTGGACCTGGACTCGCACAAGTTCGAGTCGCACTACAACGATTACCTGATCGCGCCGTCGGCCGAAGCCGATGCGCTGTATCTGGCGCGCTCGCCGATCCACCACACCGACAAGCTGGCCCGTCCGATGATTTTCTTCCAGGGCCTGGACGACAAGGTGGTGCCGCCGCCCCAGTCCGAGCAGATGGTCAACGCGCTGCGCCTGCGCGGCGTGCCGGTGGCGTATTTGACGCTGGAAGGCGAAGGGCACGGTTTCCGCAAAGCCGACAGCATCACGCGCACGCTCGAGGCGGAGCTGTATTTCTACCTGCGCATTTTCGGCCTGACCTCGCCCGATGATCTGCCCTCGGTCGCGATCTATAACCTGCCCGCCGAATGACCGAAGCCGAACTGACCTTACGTAAGGAGCTGGCAGGCTGCAGCCACATTGAAACGATGCTCGTGGCGCTGCTCGCACTGGCCGGCGAGCCGTTTGGCAAGAGCCGGATTGACGAACACCTGAGCCGGGCCGGCATCAGCGACGACAGCGCCGCACTGACCCACGCGGTGAACCTGCTGCGTTCGCGCGGCCTGATCAGCGACATCGTCGGACGCGGCCTGATCTGCGCGCCCGCGGTGGCCTGGCCGGCGATCCGTGCCGCGCTCGACACGCGCGACTTCAAGGCGCTGTGCGAGGCCTACCAGACGCTCACGCCGCTGCGCAAGGACTGGCAAGGCTACGTGGTGCTGCGCAGCTACCGCCAGGGCATCGCGCTGCTGCGCATGGCGCTGTTGCGCGGCGACCCGCCCGAGCGCGTGCTGCCGCTGCTGAACGCCTGCATGAGCTGCCACGAAGCGGGCTATCTGCACCCGCTGATCGACGTGTGCGCGCGCCCCTTCGAGCCCGAGTTTTTCGAACGCATCCACCCGCTGATGCAGGACGAAGTGCTGTCAATCGTGCTGATCAACGCCCAGCGCGAACCGGACAGCGCGACCGCGCTGCGCGCCCACGCCGAACAGCACGTGGCGCGTGGCGCTGCGGGCGAATCCTTGCGCGTGGCGCTGGCCGAACACCTGATCCTGTGCGGGCGGTTAAACGACGCCGCCACACACTTGAACGGCATCGACAGCGGCGCCGCCAACTGTCTGCGCAGCGTGCTGCTGCTGCTGCGCGGCGAGCACGCCGAGGCGCTGGCCGGCTTCGAGCTGGCGTTGAAAGCGCTGCGCAAGGAAACCGGCAAGCGCAAGCTGTCGTTTGCCGGCATCGGCGGCCACCTGTATGTGCTGGCGCTGCTGCGCAGCGGCGAGGCGAAGCATCAAAAACTGGCCGAAGCCTATCTGGACAACGCCACCCGCGCGGTGCAAAACCACGACACGCCCGTCTACTTGCAACTGTCGATGCTGCGCCAGATCCGCGCCGGCACGGTGGACGCCGACGTACTGCCGTCGCGCAGTTGGGAAACGGCCATGCAGCCGTTCATGTTCCGCGCGCTGCTGCACTACTGGCTGGCGCTGGTGCAGCTTGACGCCAAGCGCGCGCAATTGATCGACATGCTCGAACTGGCCGAGCGCGCCGGCTTCGATTGGATCGCCGCGCAACTGGCCAGCCTGCTGGGTCGCCAGGGCCGGGTCGGCTACGAGCAGCAGGCGATCGCGCTGCGCCAGCAACACCGCTTCGAAGACCTGGCCGACTGGTTCGAGCGCGAGGAACCGTGGCAGCGCCAGCTCAATGCGCTGATCAATTTGCAGCCGGCCGCCAACGTCGAAGTGGTCAAGGAAACCCGGCTGGTGTGGACGCTGTCGTTCGACCCGCGCTACGGCGTACGCGACATCGAGGCGCGCGAACAAAAGCGCGACGCGCAAGGCGGCTGGAGCCGCGGCCGCACGGCCGCGCTCAAGCGCCTGTCCGACGATGCCGCCCAGCTCGACTACCTGACGGCGCAAGACCTGAACGTGATCGCCACCGGCAAGGCCTACAAGTACTACGGCAGCAGCGGTTCGCGCTTTGAACTGGACACCGACAAGGCGGTCGCCGCGCTGATCGGCCATCCGCTGCTGTTCTGGAGCGACGCGCCCGGCACCCGGGTCGAACTGCTGCCGGGCGAGCCGGAATTGCTGGTCAAGGCGCGCGCCGGGCTGGTGACGATCACCATGCTGCCGGCTATCGCCGGCGCCAGTGAGGACGTGTGCGTGACGCGCGAGACGCCCACCCGGCTGCGCGTGGTGCGCATCAACGACGAACATCGGCGCATCGGCGCCATCGTCGGCGACGGCTTGACGGTGCCGCTGCACGCGGAAAAACAGGTGTTGAAGGCGATCAGCGCGATCTCCTCGATCGTCACCGTGCAGTCCGACATCGGCGGCAGCGCGGCCGACATCGACCAGGTCGAGGCGGACCCGCGCCTGCACGTGCATTTGCTGCCGTATCAGCAGGGCCTGAAGATGCAGATACTGGTGCGTCCATTGCTAGATGCCGGCGCCTACTACCCGCCCGGCAGCGGCGCCGAAAGCGTGATCGCCGATGTGGCCGGCGCACGCGTGGAAGCGCGTCGCAATCTGAACGCCGAACGCGAAGCGGAGCGCCAGTTGATCAGCGCTTGCCTGGCGCTCGACGAGGCCGACGCCGAGCACGGCGAATACACCTTGGGCCAGCCGATCACCTGCCTTGAATTGCTCAGCGAATTACAGGCGGTCGATCCCGAAAAAATCGTGCTGGCCTGGCCAGAAGGCGAATCGTTCCGCGTCACCAAGCGGGTCGAATCAAAACAGCTGCGCCTCGCCATCAAGAGCGAGAAAGACTGGTTCGCCGTCAGCGGCGAGATCGCCATCGATGAAGGCAAGGTGATGGACTTGCGCACGCTGCTCGATCTGGCGCGCAGCAGCCAGGGCCGCTTTGTGGCACTGGGCGACAACCAGTTTCTGGCACTGAGTCACGAGTTGCAACGCCGTCTGCAGGACCTGTCCGCGTACGGCGACGCCACGCCGGACGGCGTGCGCGTGCACCCGCTGGCCAGCTTCGTGCTGGAGGATCTGGCGCTGGACGCGGGCGGCGTCAAGGCCGACAAATTGTGGAAGCAGCACATCGCGCGCATGCAAACGAGCGCCGCGTTCGAGCCCAAGCTGCCCAGCACCTTGCAAGCGGAGCTGCGCGACTATCAGGAAGCGGGTTTCGCCTGGCTGGCGCGGCTGGCCAACTGGGGTGTGGGCGCCTGCCTGGCCGACGACATGGGACTCGGCAAAACCGTGCAAGCACTGGCGCTGATCCTCACGCGCGCCCAACAAGGCCCGACGCTGGTGATCGCCCCCACGTCGGTGTGCATGAACTGGATGAGCGAGGCGGCGCGCTTCGCCCCAACGCTGAACGTGAAACTGTTCGGCAGCGGCGACCGCGCCGAAGCGCTGGCCGGCGTCGCGCCGTTCGACCTGGTCATTGCCAGCTACGGTTTGCTGCAGCAGGAAGCGGCGCGCTTTGCCGGCGTCAAGTGGCACACCATCGTGCTCGACGAAGCGCAGGCGATCAAGAACGGCGCCACCAAACGCTCGCAGGCGGTGATGGCGCTGCAGGGCGAGTTCCGCATGGTGGCCACCGGCACGCCGCTGGAAAACCATCTGGGCGAATTGTGGAACCTGTTCCGCTTCATCAATCCCGGCCTGCTCGGCACACTCGACCAGTTCAACCTGCGCTTCGCCGGCCCCATCGAGCGTGCGCAGGACAAGCGCGCCGAAGCGGGCGCGCGTACCCGTTTGCGCCGCCTGATCGCGCCGTTCATCCTGCGCCGCACCAAGACGCAGGTGCTGGCCGAACTGCCCTCGCGCACCGAGATCACGCTGCCGGTCGAGCTGTCGCAGGAGGAGATGGCGCTGTACGAATCGCTGCGCCGCGAAGCGCTGGAAAAGCTGGCCGCCAGCGACGCGCCGGCCAGCCAGAAGTCGATTCAGATCCTGGCCGAAATCATGAAGCTGCGGCGCGCCTGCTGCAACCCGCAGCTGGTCGCGCCCGAGCTGGGTCTGACCAGCAGCAAGCTGACCGTGTTCGCACGCCTGATCGACGAGCTGCTGGAAAACCGCCACAAGGTGCTGGTGTTCAGCCAGTTTGTCGACCATCTGAGCCTGATCCGCAAGCACCTCGATGCGCGCGGGATCAGCTATCAATACCTGGACGGCGCGACCAGCATGGCCGAGCGCAAGAAGCGCGTGGACGCCTTCCAAGCCGGCTCTGGCGAGCTGTTTCTGATCAGCCTGAAGGCGGGCGGCATGGGCATCAACCTGACGGCGGCCGACTACGTGATCCACATGGACCCGTGGTGGAATCCGGCGGTGGAAGACCAGGCCTCGGACCGCGCCCACCGCATGGGCCAGCTGCGCCCGGTGACGATCTACCGGCTGGTGGCCCAGCACACGATCGAGGAAGGCATCGTCGAGCTGCACAAGCACAAACGCGACCTGGCCGACAGCCTGTTAGAGGGCACCGACATGGCCGCGCGCATGACGGCAGCCGACATGCTCGGCATGCTGCAGGAGGGACTCAAGCCATAAATCTGGCAAGTTATAAAGAGTACGAAGCTGCCACTGGCGTGCATCGGCGACATTGAACGATGCGTCGCGCGTGCTGCGGCCCCCCCCAACATTTCGACATTGTTCACAGCGGTATCCACCCCATCGTCATGAAACGATTGCGCTATGGTGTATATATTCGCGATGAGCCAAACCGCATCGTTGTTCTTGCCGTTCTTCATGTCCGCCAAGACGCGGCCATTGTATCGTCCCGTCATTGATCGATGGATGCGGGCGGCAGGTGCGCGCCGCCGCGCTTCTTTGCCTGGTACATCGCCAGATCGGCTTCCTTGAGCATCCCGTCCGGGTCATCGCCGCCCAGGAACAGCTTGATGCCGACGCTGGCCGACCCCCGGTACAGCACGGCGCCGAGCACGAACTCGGCGCTCAACATGCCGAGAATGTGCTCGGCGCGCGCGGTCGCATAGTCGCCCGCGCGGGTTGCGTCGGCGCCCAGGCTTTCGAGCAGCACGACGAATTCGTCGCCGCCCAAGCGGGCGACCGTGTCGCAATCGCGCACCGCCTGGCGCAGCCGCAGCGCCGCTTCGACCAGCAGCAGGTCGCCCACGTCGTGGCCATGCGTGTCGTTGAGCTGTTTGAACTTGTTCAGGTCGAGATACAGCAACGCGCCGTGGGTGTTGTGACGTTTGCTGGAGGCCAGCGCGCGCGTGAGCCGGTCCTGCAGCAGGCGCCGATTGGGCAGTCCAGTCAGCGCGTCGTGGAAGGCATAGTGGCGCAGCTCGTCCTCGATGCGCTTGCGCTCGCTCAGGTCGATGAACTGGATCAGCAGATGCGCCTCGCCATTGAGCAGCGTCGGCAGGATGCGGCATTCCAGCGCGATCGCCTTGCCGAACGAACTGATGCCGTTGATCTCACACTGTTGCGCTTTATGCTGCGCCAACGCCGCCGCACAGTCGTCGGCCAGACTCGATTCCTGCCAGGCGGCGATGTCATGGAAGTTCTGCGCCAGCAGCGTGTCGCGGGTCGCGCCCACCAATTTGGCGTAAGCGTCGTTGGCCAGCATGCACTGGCCGGCGGCCGCGTACACGCCCATCGGCAGCGGCGAGTTGAGCAGGATCGTCTCGCTGAACGCGAGCGCTTCGCTCAATTGCAAGGTGCGCTCGTCGACGGTGCGCTCCAGATGATGGTTGAGCTGCTCGAGCTGCTTGCGCGCCCCCGACAAGCGTCCCTGCATGGTGCGCATCGCGCCCATCAGACGTCCCAGCTCGTCCTGATGCGGATAGTCGAGCGGAATCACGTCGTTTGCCTCGGCGGCGAACTCGAGGCGCGACACGACCTGCGTCATGCGCGCCAACGGCCCCGACAGCGCTTTGTTGATGACGACATAGAAAATCAACCACAGGCCAGCCGTTTTGATCAGCGAGTTGATCAGGATGACGACGAAGCTGTGCTTGATACGTTCGATGGCCACCGAGCGGGCCGAGTAAATGGTCAACTGCCCCAGCGCGCGTTTGGCGAACGCGCTCGCATGCGTCAGACGGGTGGCGCTGAACTGGAACGGCGCCGCCGCGCCGTGCGCAGCGGGCACGCACGCCAGCGGAATGCTGCCAACGCTGGCCACTACGCTGCCGTCCTCGTCGGTGATGGTCACGCCGGTCACGATGGCCGATTGGGCGATGCCGCGTGCCATCGTCGCCAGCAGCGGCCGATCGACCTCCCACATGGCACCGGCCACGCCGGCACTGAACGACGCGCCGAGCGAGCCCAGGCCGTTCTCGATCTCGCGCTGAATGGCCGAGTATTCCAGCGTCAGCTGAACGGCCGTGACGCCGACGGCCAGGATCACGTAGCCGCCGAACACCAGCTTGAACAGGCGCCCGGCCAGGTTGTGCGTAAAACTCATGCGCTGGCCGGGGCCGCGCCAGCGCACAGCGCGCAGCCAGGCCAGCATGCCCGATGCCGGTTCGACGCTCAAAAATCGCCCATCTGCTGGGCCTCGGACGGCGCCATGTAGCGCGCGCAAATGCGCGCCAGCGTGCCGTCGGCGCGCATGTCGCGCATCACGCCTTGCCAGCGCACCGCCGCGTCGGCCGAAAAACGCTTCTTCGACAGCATCAGGTTGCCGGTCACGCCGCGATCGTTCGGGGCCCAGTCCTCGATGACGACGTCGCGTTCCATGTTCAGTTCCTTGAGCAGCTTGTGGTAGACATGCGGCTGCGAAAACAAGCCGTCGATGCGCCCCAGCTTGAGTTTGCCGAACAGCAGTCCGACGCTGGCGCTTTCCTGCACGCGCTCGCGTTTGCGCATCTGCTCAAGCCAGCCATCGAGTTCCGGCTCGTGCTTGAAGCCGCGCACCGCGCCGAACTGCAAGTCTTGCTGCGCGAGGAACGCGTCGGCCCGACGCGCCGCGCCCACCCGCACCAAGGCGTAATTCTTGACGGCCAGATAGGGCGCAAACCAGGCATAGCGCGCGCGCTCGGCGTTGGCGATCGCCGACGTGGTCATGTCCAGGTCGCCATTTTGCATGTCGTTCCAGATGCGCGCGCGCGGCATCGCCTCGGTCACGAACCTGCAGCCGGTGCGTTTGCCCAGTTCAGCGACGACATCCTTGTCAATGCCCTGGCCCTGGCCGTCCTTCTCGAAATAGAACAAGCCGAACTCGAAGTAGGCCAGCTTGATCGGCCCGTGGCCGCAATCGAAGGGCTCCGCCCGCAGCGCGCACGGGCCCGCCCCAAGCGTCAACCCCAGCAGCGCGATGCGGGCGACCCCATAGATAAAGTGGTGTTCCATACGCGCTCCCAAGCCAGCAAAGATGGTGGTTCGACTGGCGATTATAGCAAAACATGTTGTCACAAAACACGATCCATTGCGTCGTCGACGCCCCTTTCCAATCTTACACGAACGATCGCGCGGGCCGCTTCGGCGGCGGCGTGCGTGGCGCTATGGCGTGCCGGTGGACGCCACCCCCAACTGACCGTACACTGCCATTTCTAAATCGCGCACACCAAGGACCTTGAGATGGAAGAAGACAATGCAGGATCGATCGGCAAGGGCGCCACGCCGCTCTCGACCAAGTCATGGGTGGCCTACCTGGGCGTGCTGACCCTTGCGCTGGTGCTGTTTTTCGGCCTGCTGCCGCTGGCGTTCATGTGGAACCAGATCGCCGCGGCCTGCGTGCTGGTGGTCTCGGCACTGGTGGTCGGTTACAACTTTCTGATGATCCGTAGCTACCAGCTGTACTACGACGACGTCGGCGTGTGGCTCTATTCGGGCATCCTGCCGTGGAAAAAAGGCGTGACCGGCGTCAAGTGGCGCGACATGGACGAGGCCACCTTCGAACCGAGCTTTTTCTCCTGGCTGTTCAAGTCCTACTCGGTGCGCGTCGGGCACCGCTTCACCAAGTCGAGCGAACTGTTCCTGACCAATATGGCGCATGGCAAGGACGTGGTGGTCACGCTCAATGCACATCAGCAGGAAATGATACGCAACAACACGCTGCACTGATGAACGCGCAGCAGCCCCGCGACGTTGTGCGCAGCAAGGGCATGCTGGCGCTGGCGCCGGCATGCCCTTGTTGCGCCGCGGGTCAGGGCGTCAACCCGCCCAGCGCTTTGCCCGACTAAATGCCAGCCGAGGACATCCGCGCCGCGCAAGCGCTGACGCGGGAACTGGCGCTCACGGCGCTGGGACCGTGGACGGGCAAACGAAACCAAGGCGCACGCTTGCGCGTCGCTGCGCTGCGCTGCGATTCGGTGCTAGGCTGACCGGCCAGACGCGCCGCGTAACGGTGGCCGTCTAGGCGCAGCGCCTCAAAACGGCTATGATCCACACCTTGCCAAATACTCAAGAGGCTGATTCAGATGATGAAAACCAAGATCGCACTGGCTGTCCTGCTGACGACGTTTGCGTTGGCGCCCGCCGCCGCGAGCAAACACAAGCACACCGCCAAGTCGGCCCAGTCGAGCAAGACCGGCAAGACCAGCAAGAGCGCCAAAGCGGACAAGAAGGCCAAGCCGACGGCCGTAAGCGCAGCGGCGGCCGCGCCGGTCGCGACCGAACGGCGCCAGGACCGCAGCTTTGACACGCTGTCGATCAGCTTTCTGAACGCGCTGTGGCGCATCGACCCGGAGAGCGCGATCAGCGCCGGCAAGTTCGATGGCGCCGCCAAGCTGACCATTCCGGATGCGGCCAGCCGCGGCGTGCAGCACGCCTTCCAGGAAGAATGGATCCGCAAGTTCGAGGCGCTTGACGTGCGCCAGTTGTCGAGCAAACGGCGCACCGACCTGGCACTGGTCGTCAACAAGCTCAAGTCGGACCGCTGGTATCTGGACACGTTCCGCGAATACGAATGGAATCCGGCGCTGTACAACATCGCCGGCCCGATCGACGCGGTGCTCACGACCGAATACGCGGCCAAGCCGCAGCGCCTGCGCACGCTGTTAAAGCGCATTGCCAACGTGCCGGCCTATTTCGAGGCGGCCCACGCCAGCATCCACAATGCCACGCGCGAACACACCCAGCTGGCCATCAAGCAGGCGCCGGGCAATCTGCAGATCCTTGACGAGCTCGACAAAGCCGCCCAGGCATCGATCCTGACGGCCGACGAAAAGAATCTGTTCACCCAGCGCATCGAGGCCGCGCGCGCCGCCGTCAACGACTACGTGGCCTTCCTGAGCACGCTCGAAACGCTGGTGGCGGCGGACCCGAACGCGCGTTCTTTCCGCATCGGCAAGGAGCTGTACGAGGCCAAGTTCGGCTACGACATCCAGTCGGCCAGCACGGCCGAGCAGACCTACCAGAAAGCGCTGGTCGCGCGCGAGCAGCTGCTGGTGCGCATGAACACGCTGGCCGACGAGCTGTGGAGCAAGACCATGGGCGAGGCGCCCAAGCCTGACGATCGCAACAAGAAAATCGGCATGGTGATCGATCAGCTGTCGAGCAAGCACATCGCGCGCGAAGATTTTTTTCCCGAAATCCGGCGCCAGATTCCCCAGTTGCAGGAATGGGTCAGCAGCCACAATCTGCTGACGATGGATCCGAAAAAGCCGCTGGTAGTGCGCGAGACGCCGCTGTATGAACGCGGCGTGGCCGGTGCCGGCATCGAGGCGCCCGGTCCGTATCGGCCGCAGGATCGCACCTACTACAACGTCACCCCGCTCGACGGCGTCTCGCCCGAGCAGGCCGAAAGCAGCCTGCGCGAATACAATTACTGGATCCTGCAGATCCTCAACATCCACGAAGCCATACCCGGCCATTACGCGCAACTGGTGTACGCCAACAAGTCGCCATCGATCATCAAATCGTTGTTCGGCAACGGCGCCATGGTCGAAGGTTGGGCCGTGTATGGCGAACGCATGATGCTTGAATCGGGCTATGGCGACAACGCCCCCGAGATGTGGCTGATGTATTCGAAGTGGAACCTGCGCAGCGTCACCAACACCATCCTCGACTACAGCGTGCACGTGCTGGGCATGACCGAGCCGCAGGCGCTCGACCTGCTGCAGCACCAGGCCTTCCAGACCGAACGCGAAGCGACCGAGAAGTGGCGCCGCGTGCAGCTGACGTCGGTGCAACTGACGAGCTACTTCAGCGGCTACAGTGAAATCATGGAACTGCGCGAACAGCGCAAGCAGACGCTGGGCGCCAAGTTCTCGCTGAAGGGTTTTCATGAGCAGTTCCTCAGCTACGGCAGCGCGCCGGTGCGGGTGATCAAGGATCTGATGCAGTAAGCGCTGTCCCGCGTGGCTGGCACGTCGGCGCCGCGCCGCCGTGCCAGTGCGCCACCTTCCCCCAAGCGGGCGCGACGCCATCGCGCACGTCCTCCCCTTGTTTGCGCGACGCCGTCGCACACACCATTCCCCCTGCCTGCGCGACACCGGCCCCAGCCGCCGACGCGTCCGCCCACCTCCGCGCCCGCACGGCGCCAAAAACAATGCCCTACAGAATGTTGTGCCGGGTCAAGACCCACAACTTGGGCTGCGGGTAGGATAGATCTTGTAGTAGGGCAACACGAACATGGCAAACCTACCGCAAGGTGGCGACGCAAAGCTTCTGGTCTCGGGCACACACGCCCGTGATAGCAGGGCCGCCATGGATTTTCATCGCGGGCACGCAGACGCTGTGGATGCAGACCCGCATCAACCGGGAAATGACATGAAAACGCAAACCAACTTCCAGCAACGCTCGTTCAAGCTCGCCGTCCTGTCTGCATTTGCGCTGGGAACGGCCATCGTCAGCGGCAGCAGCGCGGCGGCGACCGCCACCGGCACCTTCGCCGTCAGCGCGACAGTCACCGCTTCCTGCACGGTGACGGGAACGCCGCTGGCGTTCGGTGCCTTCAGCACCTCGGGCGGCAATGTGGACGTGAGCAACAGCCTGAGCGCGACCTGCACCAACGGCAGCGGTTACACCATCGGCCTGAGCGCGGGTACCACCGCCGGCGCCACCGTCGGCGCGCGCAAGATGATCCATTCGGGCGGCATCAGCACCTTGAACTACAGCCTGTCGACGGTTTCGGCGGGCGGCACCAACTGGGACGACACGGGCGGCGCCAACGTGGCCGCCGGCACCGGCAATGGCGCCGCGCAAAACATCAGCGTGTTCGGACGGATACCGAGCGGGCAGACCAGCGCGCTGGCCGGTACCTACTCGGACACCATCACCGCCACCATCACCTTCTGATGAACGCCAGCCTCACTGCAGCGCGCCGCCTGGTCGGCGGCGCGTACTTGCTGGCCGGCCTGCTGCTGCACGGCGCGGCGACGGCGGGGATATTTTCCGTCAACCCGATCCGTGCGACGCTGTCGGCCGGCCAGCCGGTGTCCGCGTTCACCGTCACCAACAATGGCGACCAGCCGTCGGTGATCCAGCTCGAGCTGGTCAGCTGGTCGCAGCAGGATGGCCAGGAGGTGTACGTGCCAACCGCCGACATCCTCGCCACGCCGCCGATCTTCACGGTGCCGCCCGGCGGCTCGCAACTGGTGCGGGTGGGCATGCGGCGCAAGCCCGATCCCGGCCACGAGCTGACCTACCGCCTGTTTCTGCAGGAAGTGGCCGGGCCGCCGAAACCGGACTTCAACGGCCTGCAAGTGGCGTTGCGCATCGGCGTGCCGGTGTTTGTGCTGCCGCCCGTGCCCAGCGCGCCGATGTTGCACTGGCAGTCGGCGCGCACGGCCAGCGGCCAGCTCAAGCTGAGCGTGCATAACAGCGGCAATGCCCATGTGCAGGTGGCCAACTTCAAGCTGCTCAACGGCGCAGCGCCGCTGCTGACATTGCAGACCGCCGCCTACGTGCTGCAGGGCCAGCAGCGCAGCTGGATCGTCAAACTGCCGGCGGCGCTGGGTGAAACGCAGCTGACGTTGGCCGCGCGCACCGATAGCGGCGACGTCGAGGCCAGTCTGGCGACCCTGGGCGATGACGGTACCAGTGCGGCCAAGCTGGCCGCCCAGACCGACAACGGCACCGGCGCAGCCAAGCTGGCTGCCCGGACCGACAACGACAATGGCGCCGGCGCCAACGCGCCCAAGCGGGCAACGGAGCACCCTTAGCGGAGGACGACACCGTATGGGGCGCCGCCTTGCCCTGATCGCGCTGCTGCTGGCGGCGCTGCCCTGCACCTCAGGCGCGGCGCGGGCGGGCGCGCAGGCGACGACGGTGCAAGTCCTGCCGGGCGTGCAGGCGACGACGGCGCAGGCCGAGGCAGGCACGCCAAGCGGCGCCGACGCCGAGATGTGGCTGTCGTTTCAGTGGAACCGCCAGGGCCCGGCCGACACGGTGCTGGTGCTGCGGCGCGCCGGCCGCCTGATGGTGCGCGCCGAGGATCTGCAACGCTGGCGCCTGCGCCTGCCCGACGTGGCGCCGCTGGCGCACGGCGGCGACGACTGGTTTCCACTGGACGCGCTGGCCGGCCTTCGTTTCACGCTCGACGAGGCGCGCCAGGCGCTCGACGTGGCGACCCCGGCGGCGCTGTTTCAGAGCACCGCGCTGTCGGGCGAAGACAGCGCGCGCAGCGGCGCCACCCCGTCCGCGCCGGGCGCTTTCTTCAACTACGACGTGACGCTCGCGCGCAGCGCCGGCCAGAACGTCGCGAGCGGCTTGTTCGAGCTGGCCGGTTTCAATCGCTTCGGTTCGGCCACCAGCACCCTGCTCGCGCCCGACCTGGGCCAGGGCGCGCACCTGATTCGTCTCGACAGCAGCGTCGCGCAGGACCGGCCGACCCAGCGCGCCAGCCTGCGCATCGGCGACACGATCGGCGCCGGCGCCGCCTGGAGCCATCCGGTGCGCTACGCCGGCCTGCAGTGGGCCAGCAATTTCGCCACCGATCCCGGCCTGATCAGCTATCCGCAGCCGGGCATGCACGGCGAGGCCGTGGTGCCGTCCACGCTGGACGTGTACGTCAACGATGCGCTGCGCCTGCACCGCGACGTGCCGGCCGGCCCGTTCAGCATCACCGACATCCCGGTGGTGACCGGCCAGGGCGAGCTGCGCATGGTGCTGCGCGACTTGCTGGGACGCGAACAGGTGATCAGTGCGCCCTACTACGCCAGCGCGCGTTTTCTGCGCCCCGGCTTGCACGAATTCTCCTACGAGGCCGGCGCGCTGCGGCGCAATTACGGCGTCGCCAGCAATGACTACGGACGCTTCGCGGCCAGCGCCACCGAGCGGGTCGGCATCAGCGAACAGCTTACCGGCGAACTGCACGCCGAAGTGCTGCGCGCCCAGCAGACGCTGGGGCTGGCCGGCAGCCTGCTGGCGCCCGCCGTGGGCGTGTTCACGGCGGCGCTGGCGGCCAGCCGCGGCAATGCCGGCAGCGGTGCGCTGGGCGCCGCCGGCTTCGAGCGGCTCAGCCGCGCGATCAGCGTGGGCGCCAATCTGACTGCCACCAGCGCGCGCTTTCGCCAACTCGGCTTCGACAACGGGCGCCTGCCGCCGATCACGGCGGCCCAGGCATTCGCCAGCCTTCCCACCAGCCGCTTCGGCTCGTTCGCTCTGAGCTACCTGCAGCAGCGCTACCGCGAGCGCGAACCGGTCCGGCTGCTCAGTGCCAGCTACACCAGGACGCTGGGCAGCGTCGGCTTTCTGAGCGCGTCGTTGCTGCGCTCGCTGGGTCCGCACCCCAGCACGGCGATCGGCATCAACTTCACCCGCGCGCTGAGCCAGGACAGCAGCGTCAGCGCCAACGCCAATAGTTACGCCGGTGCGCGCCAGGCCACTGTGCAACTGCAACGCAACCTGCCGGCCGGCAGCGGCTTCGGGTATCGCCTGATGGCCGAGGCGGGCGCAGCGGGGCGGCGCGAGGCCGCGCTGAGCGCGCAAAGCGATGTCGGCGGGTATACGCTGGAAGCGGCGCGGCTGGCCGATCAGACCAGCGTGCGCGTGGGCGCCACCGGCGGCGTCGCGCTGCTGGCCGGCGCGCCTTTCCTGGGGCGGCGCATGGATCAGAGCTTCGGCGTGGCCAGAATTACCGATTACCCCAACGTGCGCGTGTACGCCGACAATCAGGTCGTCGCGCACACCGACGCGAAGGGTCTGGCGTTCCTGCCGCACCTGCGTGCCTACCAGAAGAACGCGATCCGCATCGAACAGGCCGACTTGCCGATGGACGCGCAGATCGAGACGATGCAGATCGACGCGGTGCCGTATCTGCGCAGCGGCCTGGTGCTCGATTTTCCCGTCACCCGTTCGCGCGGCGCGCTGATCACCATTTTGCTCGAGGACGGCCAGCCCATCCCGGCCGGCGCGACCGTGCAGGTGGAGGGCGACGCGGAGCAGTTTCCCGTTGGCCTGCGCGGCGAAGCGTACCTGCTGCGCCTGTCGGCCAATAATCGGCTGCTGGTGACATGGCGCGGCCAACGCTGCAGCCTGGCCGCGCCGCTGGCGCCGACGTCCGAAGCGCTGCCCCATCTGGGTAGTTTCACTTGCAAGGGAGTGCAACCATGAGCGGCCCGCGCCGCAGCGCGCGCCGCCTGTGTGCCGGCATGGCGCTGGCGCTGGCCGCCGCGAACGCCCGCGCCGACGGCTGCAGCATGAATATTGAATCGCTGCAGTTTGGCACCTATGACGCTTTCAATGTCCAGCCGACCGACAGCGCGGCGAGCATCACCGTCACCTGCAGTGCGACGAGCGCGTTCACGATCACCCTGAGCGCCGGCGGCGGGACGTATGCGGCGCGCACAATGCGCCACGACGCCGACCAGCTGCTCTACAACTTGTATGCCGATCCCGCCTACAACCTCGTCTGGGGCGACGGCATAGGCGCCGCGTCGGTCAGCGTCAGCGACACCAGCCAGGCGGCCATCCACACCGTGTATGCGCGCATTCCCGCCCGGCAGAACAGCGTGCCCGGCCTCTACAGCGACAACATCACCGTGACCCTGCTGTACTGAGGGAAAGCGCTGCGCCGGCGCCGGCGTGGCGCGCCCCCGCTTACGAGGCGCTGGCGCGCGCCGCCACGTGCAAGTGGCTGGACCAGTCGGGCGACTGGGGTGCCGGCTTGGCGATGCCGTCGCGGCGGATGCTGAAAGCGTCGATGTTGTAGCTGCTGCGCCCGCGCGTGGCCAGTTGCACCAGGATGCGCCCGAACAGCGGCGTGAACTGGAAGGCGCGTCCGCCATCGGCGCACAGCAGCGCCACATTCGGATGGCCGGGCAGGCTGTCGAGCACCATCTGACCATCCGCGCTGATGCTGTGCAGACAGGTCGATGCATCGAGCGGCTCTGCGCTGACGCCGTGGAAGCGCTGACCGACAAACGCGCTCAGGCCGGCGACGATGCGCTGGTCCGGCAGCCCGCTGCAGCGGCGCGCATCGCTGTGCTGCCGGTAACTGAATTCGCAACCGAGCCTGATCTGTCCGGGGCGTTCGAGCGGCGGAAAACCGTAAAAATGCTGCGCGACACCGTCCACTGTGGGACCGAACTCGCACCACATCGGCCACCGCAGCGCCTGTTCGACCTGGAAGTAAGCGCCCGTCATCTGCCAGATCGACAGCTCGACCGCCAGGCCGAACGGCGCCAGCAGCACATTGCTGCACGCGCCGGGCGCCATGATCAGGCTGGTGGCCGTGTAACGCCCGCGCGGCGTGTCGATCCGGTAGCTGCGCGCGCCGGGACGCGGATCGATGACGCTGGCCGGACAATGCGCCAGCAGGCTCGCACCGCGCCGCACGGCGCCGTCGTACAGCGTGCGCAGCGTGCGCGCCACGTCGACGCTGGCGCCGCTGGGCTGGCTGATGCCCCAGTAATCGTGCGGCAGCGGCCGAAACACTGGGTAGGCATCCTCCAGCTCGCCCCGTTCGTAGTGCCGGAACGGCACCCCGAGCGCGCGCATGGCCGCCTCGCTGGCGCCCAGATCGCCCTCGACCGAGGCGCCGGAGACGCCGTAGAACAACGAGCCCTTGCGCTGCAGCAGCGTCACGCCGGCATCCTGCTCGATCTCGTGCCACAGGGCGAACGCGCTTTCGGACAGCATCGCCATGGCCGGATCGGCATACATCAGGCGAAACATGCGCACCTGGCTGTCCGCGGCCGCACCGGCGGCGCACAACGCATCCTGTTCAAACAGCACCGTCTTGTAGCCGGCCGCAGCGGCGTAGTAAGCGGCCGCCAGGCCGATGCTGCCCCCGCCGATGACGGCCACGTCGACGTCGTTGGCACTCACGCCAGTCCCGCTGGCCGGTAGCACGGGGGGCGCCGTGGCCGCGCGCCGCCGTGCGGGAATCGGTCGACGCGGGGCAAACGGGCAAGTCGCATGGCGGTCCTTGGCTCAGTGACACAAGAAGGTGGCACGCACGGGGCTGGCGCGCCACAGCCATATTTAAAGCCCTTGCCGCCGGCGCGGAAGTGATTTCCCGCAAACTACTTGGGTATCAGCAAAACAATCTCCCTCCATCGCGCCACTTGCGCCCGTTCAACACAGGCTGGCAGCGCATCTTGCGCACGCGCAACTTGCCGCATCGAAACTTTGCCTACCATGGACAGTGTTCCATTTCCGATCACGTGTGGTTTAGCCTAAGGACAGCTGACATGAACATGACCCCCTACGCAATGCGATGCGCGCCGCTGCTGCTGACACTGGCCGCCTGTTCGAACATGACACCGACCATCGGCGACCCGGGCGCCAAGACGGTGGCCACCGGTTCGGCCGGCGGCGCCACGGCGCACAACGCCAACGCCCAGCTGGAGCACTGCGACAAGACGCTGGGCACGCTGGCCCTGGTCGAAGAGGCCAACCAGCCGTGGTTGTACCAGTTCACCCAGGAATACCACATGCAGAGCACGGTGCCGCTGCTGCGCCTGATCATCCAGCAGTCGAACTGCTTCGTCGTCGTCGAGCGGGGCCGCGCGATGCAAAACATGCAGAGCGAGCGTGCGCTGATGGCCGCGGGCGAACTGCGCAAGGCGAGCAAGATGGGCAAGGGCCAGATGGTGGCGGCCGACTACACGGCCACACCGTCGGTCAGTTTCAGCGCGCGCGGCACCAACGGGCTGGGCGCGGCGGTAGGCGGCATGCTCGGTTCGGTCGGCTCGATGATCGGCGGCTCGATCAAGTCGAACGAGGCCTCCACCATGCTGCTGCTGACGGACAACCGCTCCGGCATCCAGCTGGCGGCGGCCGAGGGCAGCGCCAAGAACTGGGACTTCGGCGTGGTGGCGGGATTTTTCGACGGGGCCGGCGCGGCCGGCGGCGGCTACAGCCGCACCCCGCAAGGCAAGGTGCTGACCGCCGCCTTTCTGGACTCGTACAACCAGCTGGTGCGCGCGGTGCGCAACTACAAAGCCCAGTCCGTTGAAGGGGGCTTGGGCACGGGCGGCACCTTAAAAACCAACTGAGAACGGCCCGCCCGGTGCCGCAGGAGCCGGATTTAGACCGGTTCCTCTGGCGCCTGGGTGGCGCGCACGAAGATCGGCGCGCACAGCAAGCCCAGCTCGTAGAGCAGGCACATCGGCAAGGCCAGCGCCAGCTGGCTGACGATGTCGGGCGGCGTGACGATGGCCGCGATGACGAAGGCGCCGACGATCGCGTAGGGACGGATTTCCTTCAGTTTGGCGACGCTGACGATACCCATGCGCACCAGAATCACCACCACCACCGGCACCTCGAAGGTGGCGCCGAAGGCCAGGCACATCGACATGACGAAGTCGAGATAGTTTTCAATGTCGGGCGTGACCGCAATCGAGCTGGGCGAGAAGTCGTTGATGAACTTGAACACCCGGCCGAACACGAAGAAGTAGCAGAACGCCACGCCGCCGATGAACAGCAGCGACGAGGACATCACCAAGGGCAGCACCAGGCGTTTTTCGTGGGCGTACAAGCCGGGGGCGATGAAGGCCCAGATCTGGTAAAACACCCACGGCAGTGCCAGGATGAAGGCGATCACCAAGGTCACTTTCATCGGCACCAGAAAGGGCGCGATGACGCCGGTGGCGATCATCTTCGACCCAGCCGGCAGCGCCTTGATCATCGGGCGCGCGATATAGTCGTACACTGCCGCAGGACCGGGCCATGCCAGCAGCGCCGCGCAGATCAGCGCAATGCCGATCGAGCTTTTGACCAGACGGTCGCGCAGTTCGATCAGATGGGAGATAAAGGTCTCTTCGCCCGGGGCTTTGTCGGTCATATTTTCCTGGGAAGCAGGGTGGGGTGTGCGCCTGCGCGCGCCTGGTCGCGCACGCGCGACCTAGTAGAACGTGGAAGTGGAGGAGGCACCGGGGCGAAATTTCTTGACCCGGGCCGCGCCCGAGATGACGTGCATCTTGCCGCCGTGGCGCTGCTTGTACCAGAGCGGCACAGCCGCACTGCGCACCAGCTTCTTGCGGCGAAATTCGCGCGCCTTGCGCTCCTGGTCGGACACCGTGGCAGTCGGCAGCGGCGTCATCAGGGCCGGCGCGCTGCGCCAGCTGTCCTCGACCTCGGCCAGATCCTTGCCGATGGTGTTTTGCACCTCGTCCTTGACCGACTGGGCCGCGTCCTGCACTTCTTTTTGCAGGTTGCGCAGTTCGTCGAGTTCAATTTCGCGGCTCACTTCGGATTTCACGTCGGCCAGATAACGCTGCGCGCGGCCGTACAGCGAACCGGCCATGCGGGCCACTTTCGGCAGCTTTTCAGGGCCGATGACGATCAGTGCGACGACGCCGATGATGGCGAGTTTGGAAAGACCGAGATCGATCATGGCATGTCAAGGCGCAAAAGTCTGACGACGCGCACCCGAAGGCACACGCCGCGCCAGACATCAACCCTTGGTCTTCTCTTTCGCTTCGACGTCGATGGTGGTCTTGTCGGCCACTTGCGCGGGCGCGCTAGGCGCGGTCGGTTTGTCTTCCTCGCCCTTGACGCCATCCTTGAAGCCTTTGACGGCCTTGCCGATGTCGGCGCCCATGTTGCCGATCTTCTTGGTGCCGAAAACCAACATGACGACCACCAAAACGATCAGCCAGTGCCAGATGCTCATTGAACCCATATTCTTCTCCTTGCAGGGCGCGTGCGCCCAAAATTCGGTCGATAGACAGACAGTATATGCGATGCGCCCTGTCCTGTCGCCTGTGCGTCGGTTAGCGCTGGCCGCGCCACGGGCGCGCGCCGCCGTACATGTGCAGGTGCAGGTGGTACACCTCCTGCCCGCCGTCCGGTCCGCTGTTGATCAAGGTCTTGTAACCACCATGCGGCGTGCCGTCGGCATCGATGGTGACGGCGCAACCGTGTTCTTGCGCCAGCTTGGGCACCAGCGCCAGCATCTTGCCCAGCATCGTCAGGTGCGCCTCGGTGCAGTCCGACAGTGTGGACACGTGGATTTTCGGTATCACCAACAGGTGCACTGGCGCCGCCGGGTTGATGTCCTTGAACGCGAGCAAGTCATCGTCCTCGTAGACGATGGTCGACGGAATCTGTTTCGCGGCGATTTTGCAGAAGATGCAGTTTGGCACGGTCACTCCGGTGTGTGTGTGTGGTTATGCCCGCTGGGAAACAGCGGATCGACGCGCGCGCGCTTCTCGGCGATGCCGGAGACGCCTTCGCGGCGCGCCAGCTCGTCGAGCACCTGTTGCGGACTGAGGTCGAACTGGGCCAGCAGCACCAGCGAGTGGAACCACAGGTCGGCCACTTCATACAGCACCTTGGCGGTGTCGCCGTCGATGCGCGCGTCTTTCGCCGCCATCACCGTTTCGGTCGCTTCCTCGCCGATTTTTTTCAGGATTGCGTCGTCGCCCTTGGCGAACAGGCGCGCCACGTAGGAGCTGGCGGTGTCGCCGCCGTTGGCCGGCTTGCGCGATTCGATCACCGCGGCCAGCCTTTGCAAAGTTTCGCTCATTTCGGTTTTTTCTTCGTATTGGTATAAATCGTTTCCGGGTCTTTCAACACCGGCTCGGTGATCTGCCAGTCGCCGTTCTTGACGCCGCCGTCGAATTTCTGGAAAAAGCACGAGTGGCGCCCCGTGTGACAGGCGATGCCGCCGTGCTGCTCGATCTTCAGCAGCACCACGTCCTCGTCGCAGTCGAGACGGATCTCCAGCACTTTCTGGATGTGGCCGGACTCTTCGCCCTTGTGCCAGATCTTCTTGCGCGAACGGCTCCAGTACACCGCCTCGCCCAGTTCGACCGTCTTGGCCAGCGCGTCGCGGTTCATCCACGCGAACATCAGTACTTCGTTGCTGCCCGCTTCCTGGGCGATCACCGGCACCAGACCGTTCTCGTCCCATTTGATTTTTTTCAGCCACTTGGTGCTGGCCGAGACGCTGGTAGAAGTAGGCATGCTATGTTCCTGTCCGTAAAATCGACATCAAACCAACCGCATCGGAATACCCTGTTGCGCCATGAACCGCTTGGCTTCCTGCACCGTGTGCTGGCCGTAGTGGAAAATGCTGGCGGCCAGCACCGCATCGGCACGGCCTATCTTGATCCCATCGGCCAGGTCTTGCAAGGTGCCCACGCCACCGGAGGCGATCACGGGAATGCCGACCGCGTCCGACACGCCGCGCGTCAGTCCCAGGTCAAAGCCGACCTTGGTGCCGTCGCGGTCCATGCTGGTGAGCAGAATCTCGCCGGCGCCCATCGCTTCCATTTTACGCGCCCAGTCGAAGGCATCAAGTCCTGTTGCGTTGCGCCCGCCATGGGTGAACACTTCCCACTTGCCGGGCGACGTCTGCTTGGCGTCGATGGCCACCACGATGCACTGCGAGCCGTGCTTTTGCGAGGCGTCGAACACCAGTTGCGGATTGGTCACGGCCGAGGTGTTCAGGCTGACCTTGTCGGCGCCGGCGTTGAGCAGACGACGCACATCGTCGACCACGCGTACGCCGCCACCGACGGTGAGCGGAATGAACACTTGCGAGGCGACCGCCTCGATGATGTGCAAGATCAGGTCGCGTCCGTCGGAAGACGCCGTGATGTCGAGAAAGGTCAGCTCGTCGGCGCCCTGCTCGTCGTAGCGGCGCGCGATCTCGACCGGGTCGCCGGCGTCGCGCAGCTCGGTGAAGTTGACGCCTTTAACGACGCGTCCGTTGGTCACGTCCAGGCAGGGGATGATGCGTTTGGCTAGCATGGGTTGGTCCGTTTATTGGGCGTCGGCGACGTCGCTGAGCTCATCGGCGCGCACTTGCGCGGTGGCCAGGTCGATCGTGCCTTCGTAGATCGAGCGTCCGCAGATGACGCCTTCGATGCCCTCTTCCTGCACCGCGCACAGCGCTTCGACATCGCCCAGGTTATGCAGGCCGCCCGACGCGATCACGGGAATCTTGATCGCCTGGGCCAGCTTGACGGTGGCGTCGATATTAATGCCGCCCATCATGCCGTCGCGCCCGATGTCGGTGTAGATGATCGATTCGACGCCATACGCTTCGAATTTCTTGGCCAGGTCGATCACTTCGTGGCCGGACAACTTGCTCCAGCCGTCTGTTGCGACCTTGCCGTCCTTGGCGTCCAGGCCGACGATGATGTGGCCCGGGAAGGCGCCGCAGGCGTCGTGCAAAAAGCCCGGGCTCTTCACGGCGGCCGTGCCGATGATGACGTAGGTGATGCCCGCGTCGAGGTAACGTTCGATGGTGTCGAGGTCGCGGATGCCGCCGCCCAGTTGCACGGGGATCGCGTCGATGCCGTTCTCATCGGCATACTCCTGCACCACTTTCAGGATCGCCTTGACGGCGCCCTCGTTTTTCGGCTTGCCGGCAAAAGCGCCGTTCAGGTCGACCAGATGCAGGCGGCGCGCGCCCTGCTTGAGCCAGTGCAGCGCCATCTGGGCGGGTTCTTCGGAAAAAACGGTGGCAAGTTCCATATCGCCCTGTTGGAGGCGAACGCAGTGACCGTCTTTGAGGTCGATGGCAGGAATGAGCAGCATGGTCGTGGTCAGTAAAGTGAGAGGGTTGGTCGTCGAAATCAGGGATTCCAGTGGACGAAATTCTTGTACAGCTGCAGGCCGGCGCCGGCACTTTTCTCCGGATGGAACTGGGTCGCGAAGATGTTTTCGCGCGCCACCGCGCAGCAGAACGGCGCGCCGTAGTCGGTCATGCCGACGCTCAGGCTGGCGTCGCCTGGCTGCACGAAGTAACTATGCACGAAGTAGAAATACGCGTCGTCCGGGATGCCGTCCCACAGCGCGTGCGGCTGGGACTGGTGCACCTGGTTCCAGCCCATCTGCGGCACCTTGAAGCGCGAGCCGTCCGGCTGCAAGCGCCCGTCGAGCTGGAAGCGCACCACCTTGCCGGGCAAGATGCCCAGGCCGGCGCAATCGCCTTCTTCGCTGCGCTCGAACAGCATCTGCTCGCCGATGCACACGCCCAGCAGCGGACGGTTTTTGGCGGCCTTGAGCAAGGCTTCCTGCACGCCGGATTCGCGCAGACTGCGCATGCAGTCCGGCATCGCGCCCTGGCCGGGCAAGACGATCCGGTCGGCGCTATCGATGTCGGCCACCTCGCCCGAGATGACGACGTTCGCTTCCGGCGCGACCGCGCGCAGGGCCTGCGCCACGGAGCGCAGATTGCCCATGCCGTAGTCAACCACAACAATTTTATTCATAGAGTTTGTCAGCTAAGCGCTTTGCGCATCGAAGATTTTACAGGCAGCCCTTGGTCGACGGAATCGTGCCGGCCGCGCGCGCATCGAGTTCGGCGGCCATGCGCAAGGCGCGGCCGAAAGCCTTGAACACGGTTTCGCACTGATGGTGGGCGTTCTCGCCGCGCAGATTGTCGATATGCAGCGACACCAGCGCGTGATTGACGAAACCCTGGAAAAATTCATGCGCCAGGTCGACGTCAAAACTGCCGATCATCGAGCGCTTGAACGGAATATGGTATTCCAGACCCGGGCGCCCGGAGAAGTCGATGACCACGCGCGAGAGCGCCTCGTCCAGCGGCACGTAGGCATGGCCGTAGCGGCGGATGCCTTTCTTGTCGCCGATCGCCTGGGCCACTGCCATGCCCAGCGTGATGCCGACGTCTTCGACCGTGTGGTGGGCGTCGATATGCAGGTCGCCGACCGCCTCGATGTCCAGGTCGATCAGGCCGTGGCGCGCGATCTGGTCGAGCATGTGGTCCAGGAAGGGCACGCCGGTGTTCAGTTTCTGAACGCCTGTGCCGTCGAGGTTGATGGCGACGCGGATCTGCGTCTCATTGGTGTTGCGGGTAATTTCTGCGGTGCGGGTCATGAGGGAGACTCTATCAATACGAAATCAGTGACGCTTTGAAGGCGTCGAAAAACGCGGAATTTTCTTCCGGGGTACTGACCGTCACGCGAAGACAATTGGTCAGCAGTGTATGCATTTTACTCATATTCTTGGCGAGTATCTTGTTGCCGAGCAGTTTTGCGTAGACGGCGTCCGAATCAGCGACGCGCAACAACAGGAAATTGGCCGCCGACGGGAACACCTCGACGCCGTCCAGCGTGGACAGGCGCGCCACCAGCTCGGTGCGGGCCGCGCGCAGTGCCGCTGCCTGCTCATTGAGCACATCGATGTGCTCGAGCGCAAACTCGGCCGCCACCTGGGTCAGCACGTTGACGTTGTAGGGCGGGCGCACCTTGTCGAATTCGCTCAGCAGTTTCGGTGCGGCCGACATATAACCCAGCCGGATGCCGGCCAGGCCCAGCTTGGAGACGGTGCGCATCACCACCAGGTTTTCGAACTCGGGCAGGCGGCCCATGAAGCTGGTCTGGGCGAACGGCTCGTAGGCCTCGTCAACCACCACCAGGCCCGTGTCGCCGACGGCGCGCAGGATCGCCACGATGTCCTCGGCCGCGTACAGATTGCCGGTCGGGTTGTTCGGGTAGGCCAGGAACACCAGCGCCGGCTGGTGCTGTTTGATTGCCGCGAGCATCGCGTCCATATCGAGCGCAAAGTCGGCCTGCAGCGCTACGCCGACGAAGTCCATGCCGGCAAATTGCGCCGAGCGCTGGTACATCACGAAGGCCGGCACGGGCGCCAGCACGACGGCGCGCCGGTCCTGATGCGCGCCGGCCATCGCCATCATCGAGATCAGCTCGTCGGAGCCGTTGCCCAGGATGACGTCGTAACCGGCGGGCACGCCCAGCTTGGCGCAGATCAGCTGCTTGAGCGTGGCATACGAGGCGATCGGATAGCGGTTCAGTACCGCGTCGGCCAGCCGTTCGCCCAGCTGATGGCGCAGCTGCTCGGGCAGCGGGTAGGGGTTTTCCATCGCATCGAGTTTGATGAAACCGCTCGAATCGGCCACATGGTAATTGCTGGCGCTACGTACGTCAGAACGGATCGTATTGGCGATGAGGTTGTCGATGAAAGACATGCTACTTGCGCTCCAGGATAGTGGTCAGGTTAGAGAGTAACTTCGTCGGGCGCCGCGTTGGCGACGCGCTTGCGGGTGACGGGTTTGCGCGCCACTGCCGGCGGCGCGGCGGCCACGACAGCGGCGCCCTTGCGCACGCGCGGCTTGGGCATGCTGACGGCCTTCTTTGCCGCTTTGGGATTGGCCGGCTTCGGAGCCGGCGCGACCGCAATGATTTCGGCGACCTTGCGCTTACGCGGTTTCAATGCGGGCGCAGCCGCAACTTCTTTTGCAAGCATGCGTTTGAGCGGTTTCGGTGCCGCCTCGGCCGCGACTACGTCCGCGACCCGGCGCTTGACCGGTTTCGGTGCGGGCGCTGCTGCGACTGCCTTGGCGACCGTGCGCTTGGCCGGTTTCGCTGCGAGCGCGGCTGCGCCGTTGAGCGCGACCTTGCGCTTGGCTTTTTTCGGCAGCGCGTCGCTGGCGGCCGGTTCGGCCAGCCGGCTGGCGATCACGTCGCAATACACGGCATTGAGTTCGAAGCCGACGAAGTTGCGCCCGCAGCGCTTGGCCGCGATCGCCGTGGTGCCGCTGCCCATGAACAGGTCGAGCACCACGCCGTCCGGCGGGCAGGACGCCTTGACCATGCGCTCGATGATTTCCAGCGGCTTCTGGGTCGGATGCTCGGCCCGCTCGGGATGTTCGCGGTGCAGGCGCGACACGCTCCACAGGTCTTTCGGGTTGTAGCCCACTTCGAGCCACTTGGCGCCCACGAAGATCGAACGCGAGCGCGCCTTCTTGGTCGCCGCGTCGTACGGAATGCGCACGGCGTCGAGGTCGAAGTAGTAGTCCTTGCGCTTGGCGAAAAAACCGATCGTGTCATGCACCGAGGTAAAGCTGCGCACGCTGCCGCCCATCGACGGCACGCGTCGGTCCCAGATGATTTCGTTCATCATCGTCATGCGTTTTTTCAGCATCACGAAGATCTCCGGCGAAAAGCGCCAGGTCAGGAAGATGTACAGGCTGCCGTTCGGTTTCAACTTGGGCAGCGCCGCGTCGATCCACTGCTCGGTCCACAGCAAATACGCCTCGACCGTCTGCTGGTCCGACTCGTTGCCGTAGTCCTTGCCCAGATTGTAGGGCGGGTCGGTCAGGATCAGGTCGATGGAACCGTCCGGGATGCGCGCCAGGCCGGTCAGCGCATCCTCGCAAAACACCTGATTGACCCAGTCGCTCATGACACCGGATTCATGCGCAGTTCAGCGCTGCGCGCGTGCGCCTGCAAGCCTTCGCCGTAGGCCAGCACGGCAGCCACTTTGCCCAGCGTCTGCGCGCCGGCTTCGGACACGTGCAGCATCGACGAACGCTTCTGAAAATCATACACGCCCAGCGGCGACGAAAAACGCGCCGTGCGCGAGGTCGGCAGCACGTGGTTCGGGCCGCAGCAATAGTCGCCCAGCGACTCGGACGAAAAACGCCCGAGGAACATCGCGCCGGCGTGGCGGATCTGGTCAGCCCACTGCTGCGGGTTCTCGGCCGAGATTTCCAGATGCTCGGCGGCGATCATGTTGGCGATCTCGCAGGCCTCGTCCATGTCGCGCACTTTGACCAGCGCGCCACGGTCGGTGAGCGAAGTGCGGATCACGTCCTGGCGCGGCATGGTCGGCAGCAATTTGTGAATCGATGCTTCGACACGCGCGATGTAGTCCGCGTCCGGGCACAGCAAGATCGCCTGCGCCAGTTCGTCGTGCTCGGCTTGCGAGAACAAGTCCATCGCCACCCAGTCCGGGTCGGTGCTGCCGTCGCACAGCACCAGGATCTCGGACGGACCGGCGATCATGTCGATGCCAACGGTGCCGAACACGCGCCGCTTGGCGCTGGCCACGTACGCGTTGCCAGGGCCGACGATCTTGTCGACGGCGCCGATGGTGGCCGTACCGTAGGCCAGCGCGCCAACCGCCTGCGCGCCGCCGATGGTGATCACGCGCGTGACGCCAGCGATCGCCGCCGCCGCCAGCACCATCTGGTTTTTGACGCCGTCCGGGGTCGGCACCACCATGATGATTTCGCGCACGCCGGCCACCTGGGCCGGAATCGCGTTCATCAGCACCGACGACGGATAGGCCGCTTTTCCACCGGGGACGTAGATGCCGACCCGGTCCAGCGGGGTGATCTTCTGGCCCAGCACGGTGCCGTCCGCTTCGGTGTAACTGAAGCCTTTCAGCTCGTCTTTCTGGCGTTCGTGGAAAGCGCGGATGCGCGCCGCCGCCGTGTTGAGCGCGTCGCGCTGCGCTTGCGGCAAGCCGTCCAGCGCCGCCTGCAGTTCGGCCGCGCCAATGTCGAACGCGGCCATGCTGGCGGCGCCGCCGGGAATGCGGTCGAACTTGTTGGTGTAGTCGAGCACGGCGGCGTCGCCGCGTGCTTTCACGTCTTTCAAAATACCAGCCACCGCATGCTCGATCGCTTCGTCGGTGGACGCCTCGAACGCCAGCAGCGTATCTAAGCGTTGTTTGAAATCGGGGGCGCTGGAATCGAGCTTGCGGATCGTTATGGACATGATGGTGGTGGCTGCTTATTATTGAAGTTTGGAAGCGCGTTCAAACGCTTCAAGTATCGGTTGCAGGCGTTCGCGCTTGAGCTTCAAGGCCGCCTGGTTGACCACCAGGCGCGAGGAGATCTCCATGATCTGCTCGACCTCGACCAGATCGTTGGCGCGCAGCGTGCTGCCGGTCGACACCAGGTCGACGATCGCATCCGACAGGCCGACCAGCGGGGCCAGCTCCATCGAACCGTACAACTTGATCAGGTCGACGTGCACACCCTTGGCGGCAAAATGCTCGCGCGCCGTTTGCACGAACTTGGTGGCCACGCGCAGACGCTGGCCCTGGCGCACCGCGTTGGCATAATCGAAGCCGGACTTGACGGCGACCGACATGCGGCAGGCCGCGATGTTCAGGTCGATCGGCTGGTACAGGCCTTCGCCGCCATGCTCGAGCAGCACGTCCTTGCCGGCCACGCCGAAGTCGGCCGCGCCATGCTGCACGTAGGTCGGCACGTCGGTGGCGCGCACGATGATCACGCGCACGTTCGGGTCATTGGTGGCGAGGATCAGCTTGCGCGACGTCTCGGGGTTTTCCAGCACGCGGATGCCAGCCGCTTCCAGCAGCGGCATGGTGTCGTCGAAAATGCGGCCTTTCGACAGCGCGAGGATGAGCTGGGAATTGTCAGGCATGCGAAAACCGGTCATGATGGATTCTTCTTATTTGATGCGGTTGACGTCGGCGCCGACGTTGGACAGCTTCACTTCCATGCGGTCGTAGCCACGGTCGAGGTGATAGATGCGCTCGATGATGGTTTCGCCCTGCGCGGCCATGGCGGCGATCACCAAGGAAGCCGAAGCGCGCAGGTCGGTGGCCATCACGGGCGCGCCGACCAGGTGGTCGACACCCTTGATGAAGGCGGTGTTGCCTTCGATGTGGATCGATGCGCCGAGACGGTTCATTTCCTGCACGTGCATGAAACGGTTTTCGAAAATCGTTTCGGTGACGCGGCTGGTGCCGCCGGCGATCGTGTTGACGGCCATGAACTGGGCCTGCATGTCGGTCGGGAAGCCCGGGTATTCGGTGGTGCGAAAGTCGACCGGCTTCGGGCGGCCCGACATCTGGGCGCGGATCCAGTCCGGTCCGGACGTCATGATCAGGCCCACTTCGCGCAGCTTGTCGAGCGCCGCATCCAAAATATCGCTGCGGGTGTTTTTGAGCATGATGTCACCGCCCGTGGCCGCGACGGCGCACAGGAAAGTGGCCGTCTCGATACGGTCGGCAATCACCGCGTGCGAAGCGCCGTGCAAGGACGGCACGCCCTGAATTACCAGGCGGTCGGTGCCGATGCCGTCGATCTTGGCGCCCATCGCCACCAGCAGATTGGCCAGGTCGGTCACTTCCGGTTCGCGCGCGGCGTTTTCCAGCACCGTTTCGCCGTCGGCCAGCGTGGCGGCCATCAGCAGGTTTTCGGTGCCGGTGACGGTGATCATGTCGGTGACGATGCGGGTGCCCTTGAGCCGCTTGGCGCGCGCGTGGATGTAACCGGCTTCGATGGTGATCTCGGCGCCCAGCGCTTCCAGACCCTTGATGTGCTGGTCAACCGGACGCGAGCCGATCGCGCAGCCGCCCGGCAGCGACACCTTGGCTTCACCGAAGCGCGCCAGCAACGGCCCCAGCACCAGGATCGAGGCGCGCATGGTTTTCACCATCTCGTAGGGTGCCTCTAACTTGTCGATGGCGCTGCCGTTGAGCGTGACGCGGTCGTCGTCCTGGGTCACGCGCAGACCGGTCTGGCCGAGCAGCTTGAGCATGGTCTTCACGTCATGCAGATGCGGCACGTTCGACAGGTGCAGGTCGTCCGCAGTGAGCAGGCCGGCGCACAGGATGGGCAGCGCCGCGTTCTTGGCGCCGGAGATGACGATGTCGCCCGACAGGCGCTTGCCGCCGATGATCTGAAGCTTGTCCATGTCTTATCCTTGGTATTCTTCAGGCGTGAGGGTCTTCATCGACAGCGCGTGGATCTCTTCGCGCATGCGGTCGCCCAGCGCGGCGTAGACCAGCTGGTGACGCTGGATCAGGCGCTTGCCGGCAAACGCCGACGAGACGATCAGGGCGGAAAAGTGCTGGCCGTCGCCTTCGACTTCAAGGTGGGTGCATGCGAGTCCGGCGCTAAGGTAGCCGTGGATCAGTTCGGGTGTGGTAGCCATGATAATTCCTAAGTTTAGTGGCGCAGCTTGTAGCCGCGCGAAAGCATATTGATGGCCACGCCCGCGAGCACGGCGAAAAAGCCCGCCACAATGCCCAGGCTGATCATCGGGTCCACGTCGGAGACGCCGAAGAAGCCATAGCGAAAGCCATCGATCATATAAAAGAATGGGTTGAAACGGGACAGCATCTGCCAGAACGGCGGCAGCGAATGAATCGAATAAAACACGCCAGACAGAAAAGTGGCCGGCATGATGACAAACGTTTGCGAGGCGGCCAACTGGTCGAATTTCTCGGCCCAGATGCCGGTGATCAGACCGAGCGTGCCGAGGATGGCCGCGCCCAGCAACGCGAACAGCGCGATCCACAGCGGCGCCACGAACGACAGGTCGGCGAACCATGCGGTGGTGATGAACACGCCGGCGCCAACCACCAGGCCGCGCACCACCGAGGCGAGCACGTAGGCCGAAAAAATCTCCCAGTGCGACAGGGGCGCGAGCAGGATGAACACCAGATTGCCACTGATCTTGGACTGGATCAGCGAGGACGAGCAATTGGCGAACGCGTTTTGCAGTACGCTCATCATCACCAGACCGGGCACCAGGAAGGACGTGAAGCGCACGCCCGGATAGACCTGGGTCTGGTTTTGCATCGCGTGCCCGAAGATCATCAGGTACAAGATGGCGGTCAGGATGGGCGCCGTGACGGTCTGGGTGGCGACCTTCCAGAAGCGCAGCGTCTCCTTGTAGAACAGCGTTTTGAAGCCTTTGGAGACGATGCTCATACTGTGTGTCCGTTCATGATCTGGAGGAAGATGTCTTCCAGGTCCGCTTGCTGCAATTGCATGTCGCCCACCACCACGCCGGCGGTGCGCAGGCAGGCCAGGATCGGTTCGATTTCGCTGTATTCGGTCACGCGCAGGCTGACCTGATTCGGGTTGGCCGCGTCCTGCTGATGCAGCACCAGATGCTGCAGCTGCACCGGCAACACGCCGCTGGCCAGTTGCAAATTCAGTTGCGAGCCCGAGATGCGCTTGATCAGCGCGCTCATCGTGTCGAGCGCGACGACGCGCCCGGCCTTGAGCATCGCCACGCGCTGGCACATCGCCTGCGCCTCTTCCAGATAGTGGGTGGTCAAGACCACCGTGTGGCCTTCGCGGTTCAGGCGCGCGATGAATTTCCACAGCGTCTGGCGCAGCTCCACATCGACACCGGCGGTCGGCTCGTCGAGCACGATCACGGGCGGCTTGTGCACCAGTGCCTGGGCCACCAGCACGCGCCGCTTCATGCCGCCCGACAGCGCGCGCATGTTGACGTCGGCCTTGTCGGTCAGGTCGAGGTTGTCCATCACTTCGTCGATCCACTTGTCGTTGTTAGACAAGCCGAAATAGCCCGACTGCAGGCGCAGCGTTTCGCGCACCGTGAAGAAGGGATCGAACACCAGTTCCTGCGGCACCACGCCAAGCATCGAGCGCGCGGCCCGATAGTCCTTGATGACATCGTGGCCGTGGATGGTGACGTTGCCCGCGTCGGGCCGGATCAAGCCGGCGATGGTGGAGATCAAGGTGGTCTTGCCGGCGCCGTTAGGCCCCAACAGGCCAAAGAACTCGCCCTGTTCGATCGTCAAGGAGACGCCGCCCAAGGCCTTCAGGCTCTTGTAGCTTTTCTCGACGTTATTAATCTGGATCGCTGTCATGCTCGCTTGTGTATTCTTGCGCAAATGTATATACAAATATGCCGACACTTGGCAGGTAGAAGTGCTCTGTTTCGCTGCGCTTGCCGGCCGTAATGGGGCAAGCGAAACCGTCAATTATAGGGGAAATTTGCGAGGCGAGAGTTGCCGCAACAATACTGCGGCTGCGACCAAGCGGGCCGGGTGGCCCAGCCTGGCATCAATGGTGGTGCAGGTCGGTGTCGACGGGGGTGTCGGCGCCGGGCAGGGCGGGGTCGATCAGCAGCGTATCGACACCGTATAAATGGACCAGGCTGTTTAAATTGGCCGGCAAATTGGCGAACGTCAGTGTTGTTCCGGCGGCGTGCGCACTGCGCTGCCAGGCCAGCAACACTGCCACGGCGGCCGAGTCGACCACGGTCAGGTTGCTCAGGTCGAGCACGGACTGGCCGGCGCCGATCAGCGCATTGCCCTGGGCCAGCGCGGCGCGCGCATTGGCCACGGTCAGGGAGGTGAGCGACTGCAGGGGGTTCGGTGCGTCTGGCATGGTGCGTCGGATCCGCTTATTTGGCTGCTTTGATCGGCTTGCTGGCAAGCTTCTTGTTCTTCTCGGACAACGCCTTGATCAGGCCGTCGATACCGGACTTGCCGATTTCGGCCGAGAAGTTCCCCTTGTAGGTTTCCACCAGCCACGCGCCGAGCACGTTGATGTCATAGATCTTCCAGCCGGACGGGGTCTTTTCCATGCGGTAGTTCAGCTGAATCGGCTCGCCGCGCGTGACCAGCACCTGGGAGCGCACTTCGACTTCGGAATCGGCCACCGGATCGCCACGCAAGGGCTTGAATTCGACGGTTTCGTTCTTGATCTGCGACAGCGCGCCGGAATAGGTAAACACCAGCAGCGTGCGGAACTCGTTGGACAGCTGTTTTTGCTGCTCAGGGGTGGCTTCGCGCCAGAAACGCCCGGCCGCCAGCGACGTCATGCGCTGGAAATTGACGTACGGCAGAATCTTCACTTCGACCAGATCCATCACGCGTTTCTGGTTACCGGCCTGGATATCCTTGTCGGCCTTGGCCGTGTCGATCACATCCTGGCTGATGCGCTTGACCAGCACATCGGGCGCTTCGGCGGCGGCCGGGGCGGCACTGGCCGCAGCGGCAAAGGCGATGGTCGCCAGGGCAAACAGCTGTTTCAGTAATTTCATAGTGTTCTTTATCGGTAGTGTTGGCATTACTTCTCGGACTGCACAGCGCGCGCCTTGGCGCTGACAGCTTCCGGGGTTAACTCTTGGGCAGGCGTTTCGGATGACATGGCCAGCTTGCTTTCGCTGGCGGGCGGCGTCATCTCGGCCGCGTCGCTGCCCTTGCCCGCTTTCGGCTCGGCCGGCTTGTCGCCCTTGCGCGGGCCATCGCCGTCGTCGATGCGGCTTTCGCGCCGCTGCAGGAAACTGTCGCGCACGAATTCGTAGCGGTCCAGCGCCGCCTCTTCCATCAGGTTCGACGCGTCCAGCAAAGCGGCACGCTGGTCGATGATGCGCACGCCGCTGCCGACATTGCGCCAGCGCACAGGACGCTTGTAGGCCCACGGATCGCCCGTCCAGTCCAGCGGCAAGGCGACGGTGTCGCGCACCGTCGAGGCGCCCAGCAAGGGCAGCATCAGGTACGGCCCGGAGTTCACGCCCCAGGAGCCGAGCGTCTGGCCGAAGTCTTCATTGTGCTTTTGCAAGCCGGCCGCCGAAGCGACGTCGATCAGGCCACCCAGGCCGAAGGTCGAGTTCATCGCCACGCGGGTGACATCGGACATGCCTTTTGCACCTTTGCCCTGCAACAGGTTGTTGGCCGCGCTCCACACGTCGGCCAGGTTGCCGAAGAAATTGGCCACGCCCGACTGCACAAACGTCGGCAGCACCGTCTGATACGCGGTGGCGACCGGTTTCAGCGCCGCCTGGTCGATCGCGTCGTTGAAGCTGAACATGGCGCGATTGAATTTCTCGTACGGATCCTTCTGATTGGGACCGGTGGCGCACGCCGACAGCGCAGCGGCCACAGCCAGCATCACGGCAAGGCGCACGCCGCGAGCGGCCCGGGAATAGTCAGGTGTGCTCATTTGCTGCCATCCTTTCCTTCGGCCGCTTTGCTGTAGATGAACTGATTGATCAGGTCTTCCAGCACTGTTGCCGATTGCGTGCGCGCGATCTTGTCGCCCGCCTTCAGGTTGTCGGTCGCACCGCCCGCCTCGATGCCGATGTACTGCTCGCCCAGCAGACCCGAGGTGAGGATCTTGACGGAGCTGTCTTTAGGAAATTTGAAGCCTGACTGCAGATTCAAGGTTACCAGTGCCTGATAGCTTTTGTCATCAAACTTGATCTCGCCGACCCGTCCAACAACAACACCGGCGCTTTTGACAGGGGCCTGCGGCTTGAGTCCGCCAACGTTGTCAAATTTGCCCGTCACCGCGTAAGTCTGACTGAAAGAGAGCGAGCTCATATTGCCCGCCTTCAAAGCGAGGAACATGAGCGAGAGGACCCCGAGCAATACGAACAGGCCGACCCAGACATCCAAAGTTTTACGTTGCATACGTCTATCCTAACTTGTATGGGCGGAGCACTCCGCCCGACTAAAATTATTTGTTGAACATCAAAGCGGTGAGCATGAAGTCGAGCCACCAGACTGCCAGCGAGGCCATCACCACGGTGCGGGTGGTGGCACGCGAAACGTCCTCAGGGGTGGGCTGCGCCTGATACCCCTGATACAGCGAAATGAAGGTGACGGCGATGCCAAACACCAGGCTCTTGATGACGCCGTTGGCGATGTCTTTCCAGATGTCGACGCCATCTTGCATCTGCGACCAGAACGAGCCTTCGTCGACACCGATCAGTTGCACCCCGACCAGATAGCCGCCCATCACGCCGACGGCGCTAAACACCGTGGCCAGCACCGGCATGGCGATCAGGCCGGCCAGGAAACGCGGCGCCAGCACGCGCTGCACGGGATTGACTGCCATCATTTCCATGGCCGACAATTGCTCGCCCGCCTTCATCAGGCCGATTTCGGCCGTCAGCGAGGTGCCGGCGCGTCCGGCGAACAGCAGCGCCGTCACCACCGGGCCCAGTTCGCGCGTCAGCGACAGCGCCACCAGCAAACCGAGCGCCTGTTCCGAGCCGTACTTATTGAGCGTGTAGTAACCCTGCAAACCGAGCACCATGCCCACGAACAAACCGGACACGGCAATGATGATCAGCGAATAATTGCCGATGAAGTGAATCTGCTCGACGATCAGGCGCGGGCGGCGCAACGCGCCCGGCGTCATGCGCAGCAGCGTGAAGAAAAAGCGCGTCGCAAAACCGATCCGCTCGGTCATTTCGCGCAGCGGGCGGCCGATGCCGGCCAGCAGAGCGGCGATCATGCGCGCTCTCCCAGGCCAAGGTCGTCGGCCAGCGAGCGGCCCGGATAGTGGAAGGGCACGGGACCATCGCTTTCGGCGTTGACGAACTGTTTCACGTACGGGTCCTGGGAGGCCAGCATCTCGGCCGGCGTGCCCTGGGCGACGATTTTGCCGCCCGACATGAAGTACACGTAATCGGCGATCAGGAAACACTCATGCACATCGTGCGACACCAGAATCGAGGTCGAGCCGAGCGCGTCGTTGAGCTTGCGGATCAGGTTGGCGGTAACGCCCATCGAGATCGGATCGAGGCCGGCGAACGGCTCGTCATACATGATCAGTTGCGGGTCGAGCGCGATGGCGCGCGCCACCGCGACACGGCGCGCCATGCCGCCGGAAATTTCGGCCGGCTTCAGTTGCGCGGCGTTGCGCAGCCCCACCGCGTGCAGCTTCATCAGCACCAGGTCGCGCAGCAACTCTTCCGGCATGTCGGTGTGTTCGCGCAGCGGGAAGGCGACGTTTTCGAACACCGTCAGGTCGGTAAACAGCGCGCCGAACTGGAACAGCATGCCCATCTTGCGGCGCAACTGGTACAGCGCGTCGATGTCGAGCTCGTGGACAAGCTGGCCGTCGACGGTGACGCCCCCTTGCTGCGGCGCGATCTGGCCGCCGATCAGGCGCAACACCGTCGTCTTGCCGCAGCCCGAGCCGCCCATGACGGCCACAACTTTTCCACGTGGGAAGTCCATCTGGAGGTTCGACAGGATCGAACGCTCTCCATAGGCAAAGTGTAAATCGCGGATTTCGACTAGATTGGACACGACGACGCTCATTTTTTTGAATGGCGTATTGTAGTGCAGAAACGCCGAACTCTGCTGAGGCCGGCCCGTTTTGAACCGTGCGCACGGGGTCAGAATACAACACTAATGAACGTCGGGTCAGATATTTATACCCGTAAGTGCTTGTTTTTGTTGAGAACTCACGCACAACCCGCCCTCAGATGCAAATGTAAAAATATAAATGTTTCACATTCACAGGAGTGGCATCTGCACCCTGGCGCATGACGCAGCGCGCTTCGAATTGGCCTGGCTCACCGATCGCTGCGGCCATCTCAGTGGCGCCAACGACTGCGCGCCAGCGCCGACATCCGAGCCGAGGTCGACGAGCGCACCGCATTGCGCGGCCGCGCGGCGCGCGCACGCCGTGCAGGCAAGCGCACGGCGCGATCGCTGGCACGGCAATTAGCGTGGCAACACGGACGAGCCCATCAGGAACTCGTCGACCGCGCGGGCGCACTGGCGGCCTTCGCGGATCGCCCACACGATCAGCGACTGGCCACGGCGCATGTCGCCGGCGGCAAACACCTTCGGCGCCGACGTGGCGTAGCAACCTTCGCCGTCGGTGCTGGCGCGGGCGTTGCCGCGCGCATCCTTGGCGACCCCGAACGCGTCGAGCACTTGCTGCACCGGCGACACGAAGCCCATCGCCAGCAGCACCAGGTCGGCCTTCATCTCAAATTCCGAGTTGGGCAGTTCGACCATCTTGCCGTCTTTCCACTCGACGCGGCAGGCGATCAGTTTCTCAACCTTGCCGCCCTTGCCTTCGAAGCGCTTGGTGGCCACCGCCCAGTCGCGATCGCAACCTTCGTCGTGCGACGACGAGGTGCGCAGCTTGGTCGGCCAGTACGGCCACACCAGCGGCTTGTTTTCTTGCTCAGGGGGCTGAGGCATCAGTTCAAACTGGGCCACCGACAGCGCGCCGTGACGGTTCGAGGTACCCACGCAGTCCGAACCCGTGTCGCCGCCACCGATGACGATGACGTGTTTGCCGGCCGCCTTGATCTGATCCTTGACCTTGTCGCCCGCGTTGACCTTGTTTTGCAGCGGCAGGAAGTCCATCGCGAAATGCACGCCCTTCAGTTCGCGCCCAGGCACCGGCAAGTCGCGCGGTTGCTCGGCGCCACCGGCGATGATGACGGCGTCGAAGTCTTTCTCCAGGTCTTCAGGGAAAATCGTTTCCTTGGCCCAGTTGTTGACGTTGGCCGGGAAGTCTTTACCGACCAGCACGCTGGTGCGGAACTTGACGCCTTCGGCTTCCATCTGCTTGACGCGCAAGTCGATGTGCGATTTTTCCATCTTGAAGTCGGGGATGCCGTAACGCATCAGCCCGCCGATGCGGTCGCTCTTTTCAAACACGGTCACGGCGTGGCCCACGCGCGCCAGTTGCTGGGCGGCGGCCATGCCGGCGGGACCGGAGCCGACCACGGCGACCGACTTGCCCGTCAGCTTGCTTGGTGGCTGCGGCACGACCCAGCCGTGTTCCCAGCCCATGTCGATGATCTTGTGCTCGATCGACTTGATGCCCACCGGGTCGTCATTGATCCCCAGCGTGCAGGCGGACTCGCACGGGGCGGGGCAGACCCGGCCGGTGAATTCGGGAAAGTTGTTGGTCGAGTGCAAGGTGTCCAGCGCTTCGCGGTAATTGCCGCGATACACCAGATCGTTCCAGTCAGGGATGATGTTGTTGACCGGGCAGCCGGTGGTGCAAAACGGAATGCCGCAGTCCATGCAGCGTGCGCCCTGGGTCGTCGCTTGCGCGTCCGTCAGGTGCAGCACAAATTCCTTGTAGTTTTTGACGCGCGCCGCAGGCTCGAGATAGCCTTCGTCCTGACGCTTGAATTCCATGAAACCGGTGATTTTACCCACGATAATCCTTTAAAGTTTGGCGAGAGGGGCAGGCCCTGCCCCTCGTGTCATGCGCGTGTCGATTACGCCGCGATCGGTTCGACCAGTTCGGCAGCGGTCTCTTCCATCTCCGCCAGAGCGCGCTTGTACTCGCTCGGGAACACTTTGACGAACTTGCTGCGGCCCACGCCCCAGTCGTCCAGCAGGAAGCGCGCGCGGGTCGAACCGGTGTGCTTGAAGTGGCGTTCGATCAGGCGTTTCAGGATCGCTTCATCGGTTTCGCGACCCACCTTGTCGCTCTGGCTGTGCCAGGTGGCGCGGTCGGTCTGCTCATGCGTCGCGGCGACGTGTTCCAGCGACACCATGGCCGTGTTGCACTTCTTGGCGAAGTCACCCAGCGGGTCGTACACGTAGGCGACGCCGCCCGACATGCCGGCCGCAAAGTTGCGCCCCGTCTCGCCCAGCACCACCACGGTGCCGCCGGTCATGTATTCGCAACCGTGGTCGCCGCACCCTTCGACAACGGTGGTGGCACCCGAGTTACGCACCGCAAAACGCTCGCCGGCCACGCCGTTGAAGAAAGCTTCGCCGGCGATCGCGCCGTACAGCACGGTATTGCCGACGATGATGTTGTTCACGGCCCAGCCGCGGAACTCGGTGTTCGGACGCACGATGATGCGTCCGCCCGACAAGCCCTTGCCGACGTAATCGTTGCCCTCGCCGACCAGGTCGAGCGTGATGCCGTGCGCCAGGAAGGCGGCCGCCGACTGGCCGGCGGTGCCTTGCAGCTGGATGTGGATGGTGTCGTCCGGCAAGCCGGCGTGACCGTATTTCTTGGCCACTTCGCCGGAGAGCATGGTGCCGACCGTGCGGTTGACGTTGCGCACCGGCGAAATGAAGGACACCCGTTCGCCTTTTTCCAGCGCGGCCCGGGCCTGCGCGATCAGCTTGTGGTCGAGCGCTTTTTCCAGCGCATGGTCCTGCTCTTCGACGTGGCGCACCGGGGTGCCCGCTGGCATGCTTGGCTGGTAGAAGATCGCGCTGAAGTCCAGCCCGCTGGCTTTCCAGTGGGTGATCGCGTTCGACTTGTCGAGCAGGTCGGCGCGGCCGATCAGTTCAACGTAGGTGCGGATGCCCAATTGGGCCATCAGCTGGCGCGCTTCTTCGGCGACGAAGAAGAAGTAGTTGACGACGTATTCCGGCTTGCCCGAAAACTTCTCGCGCAGCACGGGGTCTTGCGTGGCGACGCCGACCGGACAGGTGTTCAGATGGCATTTGCGCATCATGATGCAACCTTCGACCACCAGCGGTGCGGTGGCGAAACCGATCTCGTCGGCACCCAGCATGGCGGCGATGACCACGTCGCGCCCCGTTTTCATCTGACCGTCGGCCTGCACGCGGATACGGCTGCGCAAACCGTTCAGCACCAGCGTCTGCTGCGTTTCGGCCAGACCCAGCTCCCACGGCGTGCCGGCGTGCTTGACCGACGACAAAGGCGACGCGCCCGTGCCGCCATCATGGCCGGCGACGACGACGTGGTCGGCCTTGGCCTTGGTGACGCCGGCGGCAACGGTGCCGATACCGACTTCGGAGACCAGCTTGACCGAGATCGACGCGCGCGGATTGGCGTTTTTCAGGTCATGGATCAGCTGGGCCAAATCTTCGATCGAGTAAATGTCATGGTGCGGCGGTGGCGAAATCAGCCCCACGCCCGGCACCGAGAAGCGCAGGCTGGCGATGTATTCGGACACTTTATGGCCTGGCAGCTGACCGCCTTCGCCAGGTTTCGCGCCCTGCGCCATCTTGATCTGGATCTGATCGGCCGAGTTCAGGTAAGCGGCCGTGACACCGAAGCGGCCCGACGCGACCTGCTTGATGCGCGAACGCAGCGAGTCGCCCGCTTGCAAAGGAATGTCGACGGCGACGCGGCTCTTGCCGATGATCGACGCCATCGTGTCGCCCTGCTTGATCGGGATGCCTTTCAGCTCCTGGGTGTAGCGCGCCGGATCTTCGCCGCCTTCGCCGGTATTCGATTTGCCGCCGATGCGGTTCATGGCGATGGCCAGCGTGGCGTGCGCCTCGGTCGAGATCGAGCCGAGCGACATTGCGCCGGTGGCGAAGCGCTTGACGATTTCCTTGGCCGGTTCGACTTCGTCGAGCGGGATGGCGCGTTTCGGATCGAGCTTGAACTCGAACAGGCCGCGCAGCGTCAGGTGGCGCTTGCTCTGATCGTTGATGATCTGCGCGTATTCCTTGTAGCTGTTGAAGTTGTTGCTGCGGGTCGAATGCTGCAACTTGGCGATCGCGTCCGGGGTCCACATGTGGTCTTCACCGCGCACGCGGAAGGCGTATTCGCCGCCCGCGTCGAGCTTGTCGGCCAGCACAGGATCGTTGCCGAAGGCCAGTTCATGCAGACGCAGCGCTTCTTCGGCCACTTCAAACACGCCGATACCTTCGACGTTGGACGCGGTGCCGCGGAAGTATTTGTCGACCAGCGACTTGTTCAGACCGATCACTTCAAAGATCTGCGCGCCGCAGTACGACATATAGGTGGAGATGCCCATCTTCGACATCACTTTGAGCAAGCCTTTGCCGACCGCCTTGGTGTAGTTGTAGATGGCCACGTCGCCAGTCAGTTCGCCCGCCATGCCTTGCGCCATGTCCTGCAGCGTTTCCATGGCCAGGTAAGGATGGACGGCTTCGGCGCCGTAACCTGCCAGCAGCGCGAAGTGGTGGGTTTCGCGCGCCGAGCCGGTCTCGACGACCAGACCGGTGGACGCGCGCAGGCCCTTGCTCACCAGATGCTGATGCACGGTCGAGGTGGCCAGCAGCGCCGGAATGGCGACCTGGTCTTTCGAGACGGCACGGTCGGACACGATCAGGATGTTGTGGCCGGACTTGACGGCATCGACCGCTTCGGCGCACAAGGACGCCAGCGACGCTTCGATACCCTGCTTGCCCCAGGCGACCGGGTAGCAGATGTTCAGTTCATAGGACTTGAATTTGCCGCCCGTGTGGCCGCTGATGTTGCGCAGACGGGCCATGTCGTCAAAGCCCAGGATAGGCTGCGACACTTCCAGGCGCATCGGCGGATTGACGTTGTTGGTGTCGAGCAGGTTCGGCTTGGGGCCGATGAAGGACACCAGCGACATCACCATCGCTTCGCGGATCGGGTCGATCGGCGGGTTGGTCACTTGCGCGAACAGCTGCTTGAAGTAGTTATACAACGGTTTGAGTTTGTTGGACATGACGGCCAGCGGCGAGTCATTGCCCATCGAACCGGTGGCCTCTTCACCGTTGATGGCCATCGGCGCCATCAGGAACTTCAGGTCTTCCTGGGTGTAGCCGAACACTTGCTGACGGTCCAGCATCGACGCAGCGACTTTTTCGCCAGGCGCCTGGCCATCCTTGGCGCGGTTGTGCGACAACTGGCTTTCGGTGAGCTTGATTTCGTTGAGCTTGATGCGCACCGAGTTGATCCAGGCCTTGTAAGGCTTGGCGTTGGCGTAGGTGTCTTTCAACTCTTTATCGTCGATGATGCGGCCCGCTTCGAGGTCGATCAGGAACATCTTGCCCGGCTGCAGACGCCATTTCTGGATGATTTTCGATTCCGGGATCGGCAACACGCCGGACTCGGACGCCATCACCACCAGGTCGTCGTCGGTGACGATATAGCGCGCCGGGCGCAGGCCGTTACGGTCGAGCGTGCCGCCGATGTGGCGACCGTCGGTGAAGGCCATCGCGGCCGGGCCGTCCCACGGCTCCATCATGGCCGCGTGGTATTCGTAGAAGGCGCGCCGGTTGTCGTCCATCATCGTGTGGTTTTCCCACGCTTCCGGAATCATCATCATCATCGCCTGGGCGATCGGGTAGCCGGCCATCAACAGCAGTTCAAGCGCATTGTCGAAGCAAGCCGTGTCGGACTGACCTTCATAGATCAGCGGGAACAGTTTTTGCAGATCGTCGCCCAGCACGGCCGACTTCATCACGCCTTCACGCGCGCGCATCCAGTTGAAATTGCCCTTGACGTTGTTGATCTCGCCGTTGTGCGCGATCAAGCGGTAAGGGTGGGACAGCGGCCACTCAGGGAAGGTGTTGGTCGAGAAACGCTGATGCACCAGCGCCAGCGCCGAGATGCAACGGGGATCTTGCAGATCCTTGTAGTAGACGCCCACCTGGTCGGCCAGCAGCAAACCCTTGTAGACGATGGTGCGCGCCGACATCGACGGCACGAAAAATTCCTTGCCGTGCAACAGCTTCAAAGCCTGAATCGCGTGACCGGACGATTTGCGGATCACATACAGTTTGCGCTCGAGCGCGTCGGTGACCATGATGTCCGGACCGCGGCCGATGAAGATCTGGCGGATCACCGGCTCTTTGTCGCGCACGGTGGGCGACATCGGCATGGCGACATCGACGGGCACATTGCGCCAGCCCAGCACGACCTGGCCTTCGATGCGCACGGCGCGCTCGATTTCCTGCTCGCAGGCAATACGCGACGCATTCTCTTTTGGCAAGAACACCATGCCGACGCCATATTCGCCAGGCGGCGGCAGTTCGACGCCCTGCTTGGCCATTTCCTCGCGATAGAACTGGTCTGGCAACTGAATCAGAATGCCGGCGCCGTCGCCCATCAGCTTGTCGGCGCCGACGGCGCCCCGGTGATCGAGGTTTTTCAGGATCAACAGACCCTGCTCGACGATCGAGTGGCTCTTGTTGCCTTTGATATGGGCGATGAACCCGACGCCGCAGGCATCGTGTTCGTTGGACGGGTCGTACAAACCTTGGGCAATCATCGGAGTTCTCCACAGCTTTTTGAAGTCGAAGACTGAGAATAGTGCAACGCAACAAAAACTTCAACCAAAACAATTAGGGTCAGAGTCGAATTAATTTGCAACTTTTTACTTTGATGATTAAATAGGGACAGAGTCGATTTTGACCCAAAAAAAGACCGATCTCCCTATGAACGCACAGGGAGAATCGATCTGTCCAGCTGCCTCGCGCCGGTGCTGCCAGGCACTCAAAAAGCGCACTTAGCTCGCTGACACGGGTGTTTTGAATGGCCGACCGCGTTTCGCAGGCAGCACCTGACGCTTGGCTTTTTGTTGTAAATCAGCTTTGAAGGCATCCGATCCGAGCGGCCAACCTTTCAAGACCGCCTGATTGATGGTCTTCATCTCGTCCACGCTGAGCGCCTGTTGCGTCAGCTCAATATATGCGCCTTCGCGCTGGAATGGCGTGTTGCCCAAGGACCAGTACAACGCGTGATCGGTAATCAAGGGGTCGACGCTCACCCCCGCGTGGTGCGGATAGCTCGACCACGGATAGTCGAGCGGACCTTCGGCAAGCCGGGCGCGCACGGGATTGAGCTCGATGTAGCGACTGCACAGCATGAAATAGCGTTCGGAGTCGACCACCGAGGTTTTGAAGCGCCCCTGCCACAAGGTGCCGTAACGCTCATACTTGTGATTGAAGTAGGGCACGTAATAGCGACCTATCCACTGCATCATCTGGGCGAGTCCCTCATGATCGCTGGGCGTGGCCAGCAGATGCACGTGGTTGGGCATCAGCACATAGGCGTGAATGGAGACCGCGAACGCCTTGGCGGCGTCGCGCAACCAGCCCAGAAACATGCGGTAGTCGTCTGCGTCGCGAAAGACCAGCTGACGGTCGTTGCCGCGCTGAATAACGTGGTGCGGCTGCGATGGAACTACCAGTCGGGGAAGGCGGGCCATGATGAGCGTCTGAGTGTCGAATGGGCGCATTTTACCGAATTAATTCGACTCTGACCCTATTTAAATCAATGCTATGGTCGAGCACGCTCGACTCTGTCCCTATTTAATGAAAAACGACGCCAACTTGGTCAAGTTTTTTCAATAAAACAAAAAATATGACAACAAACTTACTCACAAACGTCCTGCGTCGCCAGCTCAGTGCACGGAAATGCGCGGATTTTTGCGACTGCCCGCCATAAAATTGCAAATTAATTCGACTCTGACCCTAATTGTTTGAACGGACGTTGCAAAACAATTCGACTCTGACCCTAATTGTTTTGCAACTATCCGCGAACCTCAGGCCAGGCGCTGGGGCCGGCGCACATTGGCCGGCGCGCGCGCCGCGCGTTCGCTGTGTTTGCCCAGCGGGATCACGCGTGCCGCAACCCCCGCGTCGAGTTGGAACACGCTCACCGTGTCGGCCAACGCTTCGCTCTGCTCTTGCAGCGAGGCGGCCGCCGCCGCCGCTTGTTCGACCAACGCCGCGTTTTGCTGGGTCACCTCGTCCATCGTCGCGATGGCCTGGTTCACTTGCTCGATGCCGGTACTTTGCTCGCCGCTGGCGGCGCTGATCTCGCCGATGATGTCGCTGACCCGTTTGACGTTGTGCACCAGTTGCGCCATCGTCGTGCCGGCCTGGTCGACCAGGCGCGTGCCGGCGTCGACTTTCTCGACCGAGTCGCCGATCAGGTGCTTGATTTCGTTGGCGGCGCTGGCCGAACGCTGGGCCAGCGTGCGCACTTCGGCCGCCACCACGGCGAAGCCGCGTCCCTGTTCGCCGGCGCGCGCAGCTTCCACGGCGGCGTTGAGCGCCAGGATGTTGGTCTGGAAGGCGATGCCGTCGATGACGCCGATGATGTCGACGATCTTGCGCGCCGACGCGTTAATCTGGCCCATCGTGTCAACCACCTGGCTGACCACGGCGCCGCCGACGCTGGCGTCCTGCGAGGCCGACAGCGCCAGCGCATGGGCCTGGCGCGCGTTGTCGCTGTTCTGCCGCACGGTGCTGTTGAGCTGTTCCATCGAGGCCGCCGTTTCTTCGAGCGAACTGGCCTGTTGCTCGGTGCGCGAGGACAGGTCGAAATTGCCGGCCGCGATCTGGGCCGAGGCGGTGGCGATCAGGTCGGTGCCGCCGCGCACCTGCCCGACGATCTTGACCAGGCTGGCGTTCATGTCCTTCAAGGCCTGCAACAGCATCGCCGTCTCGTCCTTGCCATGCACCTCGATGCGGCTGGTCAGATCGCCCGCCGCCACGGTCTGGGCGATCTGCACTGCCACATGCAGCGGGGCGGTGATCGAGCGCCCGATCACGAAGGCGAACCAGGCGCCCAGGATGATCGCGCCGCCGCCCAGCACCAGCAGATAGTGCTTGCCGCTGCGGTTGTTGACCTCCAGCTCGGCGCTGAGCAGGCGGATGATGCCGGCCTCGTGCTCGGTCAGCCGGCTCAGGCTGGCGAGGTAGACTTCGAATGCCTGCATGTATTGTTCGTCGGCCAGCTTGCGCGCGCCTGCCGCATCGCCCTCCTTGAGCAGACGAAACACCGCGTCGCGCGTGGCCGCATACACCTTGCGCGTCGCCGTGGTGTTGCGCAGCAACTCTTTCTCTTCCTTACTCACCAGCAGCACTTCCAGCTGGGCCTGGATGTCATTGTTGCGTTTGCGCAAAGCGGCGGCCCGTTCGGCCTCCCCGCCCGAGGCGCTGGCGGCGCCGCCATACACGACCCCGAGTACGCGCGCCATGCTGACGCTGACCGAACTGTTCCATTCCGCGGCCAGGCGTTCCTTGAGCATCGCGCCGCCCACCATCTGGTCGCTCAGTTCGCCCGCGCTGGACAGGCGCCAGATCCCGGCCGCCGCCATCAAAGCAATCATCAGCATGACCAGGCCAAAACCGCCGGCCAGCCGTTTTCCAATCTTGATATCAGTCCAGCGCATCGCAGCTCCCACGCAAATCGTTGAGGTACGGATGGCGGCGCTGCAGGCAGCAAGGCGGCGCAACTGCGCCCTGCACGACAGATGGCCACGTACGAAGTGCGCACGCACCCCGTTGTCGCTATACTAAGTCATTGATTGCGCAAGCAATCTCACCGAAAGTCACAGGGCGCGAAATGAGCGCGCCCATGCAACAGTTGTCAGCCGAGCGTGAAGCCGGCCGACAGGCTGTAGCCTTCGCCGTAGGCGCTGCGCAGCGGCAGATCCTGGCCCAGTCCGGTGCGCGCTTTCTTGCGCAGGCGGTAGACCAGCATGTCGACGCGTCGGCCCGCCTCCGGGTCGTCGCCGCCCATGCCGGCCACGATCACCTGGCGCGGCACCGGCCGGGTGTTGATCGTCAGCAGATGCAGAAAGTTGCACTCTTTTTCCGTCAGGTCGATCACCGCGCCCATCAGCTCCAGCTGGCGCGCACTGACTTTCAGCGTCCATTTGGACGGCGCCAGCACCGGCTCTTGCGGACGTACGCGCCGGTCCAGCGCCTCGATGTGGGCGGCCAGCTCGGGGAATTTGATCGGTTTGGTCAGGTAATGGTCGGCGCCCAGGCGCAGACCCATGATGCGGTTGTCGAACGCGACACGCCCCGTCAGCACCAGCAGGCCGATCTCGGGATACAGCTGGCGCATGCGCGGAATCACGTTGAAACCATCCTCGTCAGGCAGGCCCAGGTCGAGCACGACCACCGCCGCCGGCGTTTGCGACAGCGCGGACCACATCTCACCGGCCGTGGTGGCGATCGTCACGTCGTGGTCGAGTTCGCTCAAGAACTCGGCCATGTCGGCGGCATAGTCACCGTTGTCTTCGACAATCAGTATTTGCGTCATGGGTGGTCGATCTTTCTGTGTTTCATTGAAGCGACAGTCCAGCACAATGCACGCTGAGCTTTTCCCCCCTGTGGATGAGTGGACGGAATTATCACTGCTGGGGCGGCGCGACGCAACCTATTTCCCCCCCGCCTGGTGGGCCGGCAGCCAGATGCGCAGTTCGGCACCGCCGGCCGCGCGATTATGCGCCGTCAAGGTGCCGCCGTGGCTTTCGATGACGCTGCGCGCGATGTACAGACCGAGCCCGGAGCCGGGCACGGCGCCAGCCGCGCTGCCGCGCACCGATCGGCCGAACACGGCGTCCAGTTCGTCGGCGGCGAAGCCTGGGCCGTCGTCGCGCACCAGCAGTTCAAGCCCCCCTTCGCCGGCGGGTTGGCCCAGCAGTTCGAGCGCGGCCACGTGGGGGCTGTATTTAAGCGCGTTATCGACCAGCGTCTTCAACGCCAGTTGCAGGCCGTTCGGATCGCAGCGCAATTGCTCGGGCAGCGCGTCGGCGACGATGCGCACCGTGCGTCCGGCGCCACGCGCCTGGGCGGCGCCCTGTTCGAGCAGCGCGCGCGGGGCCAATGTGGTGGGCTGGCGGATCTGGCCGATCGCATCCATCTTGTCGGGCGACAGATACTGGTCGAGCATCTCGATCAACCGGTCGCAGGCGCTCTGGATCTTGCGGTAGCGCTGGCGGGTGGCCTCGTCGGCGCCCTTGCAGGTCGCCTCGAGGCGCTGCACGGCGCCGTCGATGGTCGACAAGGGGGTGCGGAAATCGTGCGACAGCATGCTGATGATGCGCTTTTGTTCGCGCTCGCGCGCGCGCTGCACGCGTAAGTCGCGCAACACGCCCAGCAGCACATTCGGGGTCGCCGCGCTCAGGCTGGAGATCAGTTCGACCTCGACGACGCTGCCGTCGCAGTGACGCAGTTCCAGGTGACGCACCAGACGGCGCCGGCTGGCGTCGCCCGCATCGAAGCGGCGCAGCCGCTCCGGCAGGCCGGCCAGCAGCGCCGCCAGCGGGCCCGCCGCATCGCTCAGCAACAGCGCCGCCTGCGCCACGCTGTAGCCGAGCAGCGCCTCGACCGTTTCGCTCAAATACAACAGTTCGCCGCTGGCGCAGTCGAGCACCCAGCCGATATCGCCGCCGGTCTCGGCGATCTCGCGAAACCAACTGCTGCGCGCACTCGGGTATTCATTCATCGACGACTTTCGGAACCAACGGTCTCCAGTATAGACCGGCTTTGCGCGCCCGCGCAAAGCCGACGCTGGTGCTACTCCTCCAATGGTGCGAAGATCGCCTGCAGGTCTTCCTGCGTCAGCACCAGCTTGGCCGACTCGCCGTCGGCCAGGATCGATTGCGCCAGGTCGGCCTTTTTCTGCTGCAGCAGCTGGATTTTTTCCTCCAGCGTGCCCTTGGCGATGAGCTTGTAGACGAACACCGGCTTGTCCTGGCCGATCCGCCAGGCGCGGTCGGTGGCCTGGTTTTCCGCCTGCGGGTTCCACCACGGGTCGTAGTGGATCACGGTGTCGGCCGCCGTCAGGTTCAGGCCGACCCCGCCCGCCTTCAGGCTGATCAGGAAGATCGGCACCGCGCCCTGCTGAAACGCGGCCACTTGGGCGGCCCGGTCGCGCGTCTCGCCCGTCAGCAGCGCGTACGGGATGCGGCGCGCAGTGAGCTCGTCCTCGATCAGCGCGAGCATGCTGGTGAACTGCGAGAACACCAAAATCTTGCGGCCCTCGTCGAGCAGGTCGTCGACCATCTGCATCAGGTCGATCAGCTTGGCCGAGGCGGTGGCCAGCTTCTTCGACGGCAGCGCCTTCACCAGGCGCGGGTCGCAGCACACCTGGCGCAGTTTCAGCAGCGCCTCCAAAATCACGATCTGGCTGCGCGCCACACCTTTCTTGTCGATCTCGTCGCGCACCTTCTTGTCCATCGCCAGCCGCACTGTCTCGTACAGGTCGCGCTGGGCGCCGGACAGCTCGACCTTGCGCACCATCTCGGTTTTCGGCGGCAGCTCCTTGGCCACATTGTCCTTGGTACGGCGCAGCAGGAAAGGGCGGATGCGTCGGTTCAGCAGCGCGCGCCGCAGCGGATCGTCCTGCCGCTCGATCGGATTGCGGAACTGGTGGTTGAAGCTCTTCTCGTCGCCCAGCAGGCCGGGCAACAGAAAGTGAAATTGCGACCACAGTTCGCCCAGATGGTTTTCCAGCGGCGTGCCGGTCAGGCACAGGCGATGCTTGGCCTTGAGCAGGCCGGCGCTGGGCCGCCTTCGAGCGGGTGTTCTTGATATAGTGCGACTCGTCGAGGATCACCAGGTGGAACTCGTGCTCGCGCAGCTTCTCCTCGTCGCGCGGCAGCAGCGCGTAGGTGGTCAGCACCAGGTCGACAGCGTCGATCTTGTCGAACTGGTCGAGCCGTTCCTTGCCTTGCAGGAGCAGCACGCGCAGGCCGGGCGCGAAACGGGCCGCCTCCTCCTGCCAGTTGGTCATCAGGCTGGTCGGGGCGATCACCAGGGCCGGATGGGTCAGCCGGCCGGCTTCTTTTTCAATCAGGATGTGGGCCAGCGTCTGTACCGTCTTGCCCAGCCCCATATCGTCGGCCAGGATGCCGGCCAGGTCGTATTCGCGCAGGAACTGCATCCACGCCAGACCGTCGGCCTGGTAGTCGCGCAGCGTCGCCTGCAAGCCCGCCGGCGCCGGCACTTTTTGCACTGCGCCGAACTGGGCCAGCTTGCGCCCCGTCTCGCGCAGCTGCTCGCCGCCCTCCCAGCGCAGCGCCACGCCGCGCGCCAGCTCGTCGAGCCGGCCCGCGTCCAGTGTCGACAGGCGCACACTGGTCTTGATCTTGTCGCTGAAATAGAGCTCGCCGAGCGTGCCCAGGATCGGTTTCAGGCGCGCCCACGGCAGCGCCACACGCACCCCGTCGGGCAGCGTGGCAAGCATCTGGTCGGCATCGGCGTGCGCGGCCAGCACGTCGGGGTCGAAGTCGCTCGGCGCGCCCCGTATCAGTTGCACCAAGACGGGCAGCAGCGGCACGCGCTTGTGGTTGACGACGATGCCCAGCTCGAGCTCGAACCACGCGCGCCCCGCCTCCTGCGGCTCATGCACGTCGGCGTACCAGTCATCCACCGCCACCACGTCGTAGCGATACTTGGCCGATTTGATCACCTGCCAGCCTTGCTCGACCAGGCTGGCGAGCGCGCGCGCGCCAAAGCGCAGCCAGTGCGCCTGACTATCGAGCTGCAGCGCGCCGGCCAGGCCCGACAGCGGCGCCGTGCCCGGTTTGCGGAAACCCAGTTCAGACAGGCGCGCCAGCGCCAGCGCTTCGGCGGCGCCATCGCGCGCGATCACCTCGGTGACCTCGCCGCGCTGACGTACCCCGCGCTGGGCCGGGTCGAACGAGCCGCGCTCGCCGTCGTCGTCGAACGACAACTGGGCGTAATCCTGCCAGCGCTGGCCGGGACCGTCGGCCAGCGCCACGCTGTCGAGCAGCAGCACCGGCTGCGGCTTGACGTCGTCGCGCAAACGCTGCGTCAGCGGCTGCGGCAGCGGCATCAGGTGCTGCAGGCCGTGCGCCAGCAGCAGTTGCGACACGCGCGTTTTGTCGGCCCCGGACAGCAGCGGCGCCTGCGCCACCAGCGCCTGCAATTCGGGCAGCGCGATGTCGACCCCGCCCCGGTTCAGCGCCAGCGCGCCGCACGACAGATTATCGATATACCACGGCGGATCGGTCGGCAGCATGTAGTCGATCTGGTCGGCCGCGCTGTGGGTGGCGCCGTTGGCCGGCAACACCTGCCAGCCCAGGCGCGCGGTGCGGCCCTCGTCGCGCCACACCAGATTGGCCTGGCGCACCGGGCCGGCCTTGAGCGGATACAGCAGGCCGCCCGCCATGTCGCTCCACGAATTGGCCCACAACAGCTTGTCCTGGTCGAGCAGCATCTGCAGCAGGATCGCGCCGACTTTGCCTTTCGGCTCGGTCGCGCTGCCGCCCTGCGAACTGGCGCCGCTGCGCATGGCGATGAAAAAGCGCACCAGGTCCTCGTCGTCGCCTTCCAGATAGCCGGGCGGGGCCGACAGCAGCGAAAACACTTCGCTGACGGCGCTGGCCGACGCGACTTCGCCGTTCGGACGCAAACGCGCCTTGCACAGGCACAGCGCCACGTGGCGCCCGCCGCTGGTGGGGGCGAGCACGTACACAAAGCGGTTCTGGGCCGCTTTCGGGTCGCGCGGCTCGCCACTGAGCTGCGGCTGCGGGTGCGCCGCCGCGTCGACCCGCTGCAGCCAGCTGGCCACGGCGGCCGGCAAGGCGGCATGAGTGGTCGGCGCGCCAGCTGCGGCCGGTGTGCGATCGCGCGGTTCGTCGCGCGTTAAATCCATCGTGTGCATTGGTCTGTTCGTGTGATATCTAAAACGATAACCCCGATATTATCCGTCATACGGACGATCCTGTTCTGTTCGCAAACAGACAGATGTGCATCAGCACAGTCCTTTTGCGCTGTCAAGACTGGCGCTCTGACGCCGATTGGGTATCATCCGGCCCACTACTAACCTGATTGCGCCCCATGCTGCCCTCTATTGAACAACGCCTCGCCCTCGAACTTTCTGCCAAACCGGTGCAGGTTGCCGCCGCCGTCGCCCTGCTCGACGAGGGTGCGACGGTGCCGTTCATCGCACGCTACCGCAAGGAGGCGACCGGTGGCCTGGATGACATCCAGCTGCGTTTGCTCGAAGAGCGCCTGCGCTATCTGCGCGAACTGGAGGAACGGCGCGCCGCCATCATCGCCTCGATCACCGAGCAAAACAAGATGACGCCGGCGCTGCTGGACGCGGTCACCCACGCCGAGGACAAGACCCGGCTGGAAGATCTCTACTTGCCATATAAGCAAAAACGCCGCACCAAGGCGCAAATCGCCATCGAGGCGGGGCTCGCGCCGCTGGCCGACGGCCTGCTGGCCGACCCGCAGAGCAATCCCGAGGTCGAAGGCGCCAAGTATCTGCGCGAGGCGTTTACCACCGACGACGGCAACAACCCGGGCGTAGCCGACGTGAAAGCGGCGCTGGACGGCGCGCGCCAGATCCTGATGGAGCGCTTTGCCGAGGACGCCACGCTGCTGCAGGCGCTGCGCGAATACGTGCAGGAGCACGGTATCGTCGAATCGAAGGTCGTCGAGGGCAAGCAGGACGAGGGCGAGAAATTCGCCGACTACTTCGATTACTCGGAAACCATCAGCACCGTGCCCTCGCACCGCGCGCTGGCGCTGCTGCGCGGCCGGCGCGAGCAGATGCTCGACGTGACGCTGCGCCTGGACACGGAGGCGGAAAAGCCGAAGTGGGACGCGCCGCACAATCCCTGCGAAGGACGCATCGCGGCCCGTTTCGGCATCAAGAACCTGGGCCGCCCGGCCGACAAGTGGCTGTGCGACACGGCGCGTTGGACCTGGCGCGTGAAAAGCTTCATGCATCTGGAAACGGAGCTGATGGGCGCGCTGCGCGAACGCGCTGAACTGGACGCGATCAATGTGTTCGCGCTGAACCTGAAGGCGCTGCTGCTGGCCGCGCCGGCCGGCCCGCGTGCCACCATGGGTCTGGACCCTGGCCTGCGCACCGGTGTCAAGGTGGCCGTGGTGGACGCCACCGGCAAGGTGCTCGACACGGCCGTGATTTACCCGCACCAGCCGAAAAACGACTGGGATGGCTCGCTGCACGTGCTCGGCCAGCTGGCGGCGCGCCACAATGTGTCCTTGATCTCGATCGGCAACGGCACCGCCTCGCGCGAAACGGACAAGCTGTCGGCCGACCTGATCAAGCAGCACCCCGAGCTGAAGCTGACCAAGGTGGTGGTGTCGGAGGCGGGCGCCTCGGTCTACTCGGCCTCCGAATTCGCCTCGCGCGAACTGCCCGACATGGACGTGACGCTGCGCGGCGCCGTATCGATCGCGCGCCGCCTGCAGGACCCGCTGGCCGAACTGGTCAAGATCGATCCGAAGTCGATCGGCGTGGGCCAGTACCAGCATGACGTGAGCCAAAGCCAGCTGGCGCGCTCGCTTGACGCGGTCGTCGAAGATTGCGTGAACGCGGTCGGGGTCGACGTCAACACGGCGTCCAGCGCCCTGCTGGCGCGCGTATCGGGCCTGTCGGCCAGCGTTGCCCAAAGCATCGTCAACCACCGCGACATGAAGGGCGCGTTTCACTCGCGCGCCGAGCTGAAGGCGGTGCCGCGTCTGGGCGAAAAAACCTTCGAGCAGGCCGCCGGTTTCTTGCGCGTGATGGGCGGCGTCAATCCGCTGGACGCCTCGGCGGTCCACCCGGAATCGTATCCGCTGGTGGAAAAAATCCTGGCCGATATCAAGAAGGACATGAAGGCGGTGATCGGCGACAGCGCACTGCTGAAAACACTCAATCCGGCCCGATACGCGGACGATAAATTCGGCGTACCCACCATCTCCGACATCCTGAAGGAACTGGAAAAGCCGGGCCGCGACCCGCGCCCTGAGTTCACCACTGCCACGTTCAAGGAAGGCGTCGAGGAAATCCGCGACCTGCGTCCGGACATGATTTTGGAAGGCGTCGTCACCAACGTGGCCGCATTCGGCGCGTTCGTCGACATCGGCGTACATCAGGACGGGCTGGTACACATTTCGGCGCTGTCAAACAGCTTCGTCAAAGATCCCCACTCGGTCGTCAAGGCCGGCCAGGTGGTGCGCGTGAAGGTGCTCGAAGTGGACGAAAAGCGCAAGCGCATCGCGCTGACGATGCGCCTGACTGATAGTGCGCCGCAGCCCGGCGCCAAGCCCGAACAGCGCGCCGACCGGGCCGACGGCAAGCGGCTGGCCCAGCATCAGCAGCAGCAAACCCGCACAGCCGAGCCGGTCGGTGGCAGCATGGCCGCCGCGTTCGCCAAGCTGCGCGGCTGACATGGCGCCGGCGTCCATCGTCATTGACGACGCCGATCCCGACTGCGCCGATGCGCGCGTGTTGGTCGGCGAACTGACGCAGGCGCTGGCGGCCATCAGCGGCGACGGCGGCACCGCCTCGTTCGAGCCTGCCGACGTGCGCACGGCGCGCGCCTGCTTCGTGCTTGCGCGCGACGCGCGCGGGGTCCTGCTAGGCTGCGCGGCGCTGCGACCGCTTGATGCCGACACGGGCGAAGTGAAGCGCATGTACGCCCGCCCTGGCACGCGCGGGGTGGGCGCGGCCCTGCTGGCGCACCTGGAACGGCGTGCGCAAGCGCTCACTTACACGGCGCTGGTGCTGGAGACGCGCCGCATCAACACGCGCGCCGTCGCTTTCTACGCGCGCCACGGCTACCAGCGCATCGCCAACTACGGCAAGTACGTGGGCCGCGCCAACGCAATCTGCCTTGGCAAGACGCTGCACGCGCCAGCGCCGCTAGCCCAAACGGACTAGGCACGACGCCAACCGTACCCGTGCCGACGTTTTCTTATAAAATGTCGGCATCTATTCATTTTTCTCCACAGAGGCAGCCATGAGCGACGTACAAACCTGGATCAAAGAAACCGTGACCAACACCCCGGTCGTGCTGTTCATGAAAGGCACCGCCCAGTTTCCACAGTGCGGCTTTTCGGGTCGCGCGATCCAAATCCTGAAAGAATGCGGCGTCGAGAACATCGCCACCGTGAACGTGCTGGACGACCCTGAAGTACGCCAAGGCATCAAAGAGTTCTCGAACTGGCCGACCATTCCCCAGCTGTACGTGAAGGGCGAATTCATCGGCGGCTCCGACATCATGAACGAGATGCACGCGTCAGGCGAACTGAAAACCTTGATCGATGCCTGATCCGCGCACGCCGCGGCTGGTTCTTGCCATCACAGGCGCGACCGGTGCCGTGTATGGCGTGCGCCTGCTGCAAACGCTGAGCGACATCGCCGGCGTGGAAACCCATCTGATCATGTCCGATGCGGCCGTCTTGACGCTGCACCAGGAAACGGGCATGCACAGGCGCGAGCTGGAAGTGCTCGCTGACGTGGTGCATCGGGTCGGCGACATCGGCGCGTCGATCGCCAGCGGCTCGTTTCAGATTGACGCGATGGTCGTCGCGCCCTGCTCGATGCGCACGCTGGCCGCGATCGCGCTGGGCCTGTCGGACAATCTGATCACCCGCGCGGCCGACGTGACGCTCAAAGAGCGCCGCCGGCTGATCCTGATGGTGCGCGAAACGCCGTTCAATCTGGCGCACCTGCGCAATATGACGTCGGTCACGGAAATGGGCGGGATCATTTTCCCGCCGCTGCCCAGCTTCTACCATCGTCCGCAGTCGATCGCCGAGATGGTCGACCATACGGTGGGGCGGGTGCTCGACCTGGTCGGACTCGAGCAGGCGACGGCGCCGCGCTGGAGCGGACTCAAACCGGGCGCAAACGCCTGATAGCGCGCTGCCTGGCAGCGCGTTGACGTCAGGCCGGGCTGGCCTTAACGCTTGTCAAACTGCGAACTGCAGGCCTTTTTCAAGTCCCTCGCTTCTTCTACCATGCGCCGATGGGCGATGCGCTTGCGCATCACTTCGGCATGCTGGGCTGCCGTCATCGGTGGGACTGTCATCAAATCTTTCAACTGCGCGGTATTGCTGTAGTTACTTTTCATAAGACGGCTCAAATGCTCGGCTCCGTGTTAAGTGACATTGCTGCCGGTGGTAAATCTGTCTTAATTATGAAGCACTATTCGATGTCGTGGCGTTCGTTTTGAAAATATTGTTCAAAAGAATAATCGCTCAAACAATTATTCTATTGTGCATTATTTCAGTGTCGTCAAGATGACTTATCACAAACGAAAATGACCGGCCCGCGCACTTGCTGAGCCCGCTATCAGGCGACGTCACCCGCATGGCGCGGGCGCACACCTGCTTTCCCGGCGAATCGCGCGAAAACAGCAGGTGGGACGAGGGATGACCATCGATACAACCGTGCCCTGAGCGGGCGGAATTGTTACTTTTGGTAGTTAATGCGTACCAGCATGCGTATGAATTCACGCGCTATTTGACGATGATGTTCATCTAAACGCTGTAAATCGGCAATCAGTTTCACGTCTGCCGACTCAAAACGGGCCACGCCGCTGGCGCCGTCGTGTCCGTTGGCCGCGATTTCCTCGCCGCCAAAGCGCAACCATTCGGCCGGCACGCCCAGCCATTGGGCGATCATGCGCAGCTTCTCCTGGGTCGGTATGGCCTCTCCCACCAGCCATTTACGGGCTGCGTGCACGGTAATGGGCCGTCCATCGAAGCGAATATTAAATTCTCGCGCCAAACGGGTTGGGCTGTCGGGGGAGTAGTGGGCGTTCTTCAGGGCCTGTTGCAGGCGTTCGCTGAAGCTTTCCCGTTCATTGGATGAATTCATGACGGCACTATTTCACGCAACGCCATGAAAGTCAGTTGCTTGAACGCTGAGATAAATTGTAACAAAGCGCAATATATATTTAACATTTTCACGCCCCTCGGTGACACCGCCTCGCGGCGCTGGAGATGACGTAAAAGTGCGCTCCGCGTGCCTGAAAAGCACGCAAAACCAAATCCGGCGTTAATCTTATTATACAAAGTTGACTCTCTTTTACAAGCGTGCCAGCTCTACAATAACGCGCTAAGTGCAGAAGTTTAGCCTACATCACGCTAAATCGAACGATGCCCAGAGCATCAATTTCGCGCAGCAACACGCCATCGCGCCACAGCTTGTGCAAATGGGCAAGTGCTTCGCCCAGCGCAAAGCTGAGCTGGTGCGCGTCCAGAGGCCGGCGGAACATGATCGGCACGATTTGCATCGCCGTCTGCGGCGTGCGGCAGGCCTCGACGACCTCGGCCAGGCGTTCGACGTGGTGCGCGCGCAGCTGCGCGATGCGGATATGCAAGCCGCGAAACGGCTTGCCGTGCGATGGCAGCACCAGCGTGTCGTCGGGCAAGTCTTCGAATTTGGACAAGGAGTCCAGATACTGCTGCAGCGGATTGCCCTCGGGCTCGACGGCGAACACCGACACATTCGTCGAAATGCGCGGCAGCACCATGTCGCCCGAGATCAGCAGCTTGTGGCCGGCGCAATACAGCGCCGCGTGCTCGGGCGCATGGCCAAAGCCGGTGATCACGCGCCAGCGGTTGGCGCCGATCTGAATGTGATCACCATCCTGCATGCGCGTGTAGCTCGGCGGCACGGCCGGCACCAGCGTCGGGTAATAGTTGCGTCGGCTCTGGAACTGGGCGATCAGCGCCTCGTCGATCAGGCCGTGGCGCAGAAAATGGGGCAGCGCGGCGCTGCCGTCCACACCGGGCAGGCCGGCCGACATCATGCGCGCAAACCCATATTCGCCCGTCGTCATCCATAGCGGCGCCTCGAAGCGGCGGCACAACCAGTCGGCCAGGCCGACATGGTCCGGGTGGCAATGGGTGGCGAACACGCGCAGCAGCGGTGCGCCGCCCAGGTGCCCGGTGAATACCTGCTCCCAGGCAGCGCGGGTGGCGTCGGTGGCCACGCCGCAATCGACGGCGCTAAAGCCGTGCCTGCCCTCGAACTGGTCTTGCAGCAGCCACAAATTGATATGGTCGAGCGCGAACGGCAGCGGCATGCGCAGCCATTTGACGCCGGGCGCGATCGCGTGCACGGCGCCCAAGGCGGGCAGGGTGTCCTGGAAGGCGTAGTCGAGTTGCGATTCGAGCGGATTCATCTGGGATCTTTCATGTTCAGAATGGCGGCGGGCGCGCTACAATGTGCTTGACGTTGACGTAAACGGAAAGCGCATGCACGATTCTAAGCGCATTTCGGCTTGCGCGATGCATCCAACCTGAAGCGACATCAAGATGCCGACCTATACCATTACCGAACTGGCGCGCGAATTCGATATCACCGCCCGCGCGATCCGTTTCTACGAAGACCACGGCCTGCTCGACCCGATGCGCGAAGGCGCAGGCGGGCGCAGCCGCGTCTACACGCCGCGCGACCGCACGCGCTTGAAACTGACCTTGCGCGGCAAGCGCCTGGGCCTGACCTTGTCCGAAATCAAGGGCCTGGTCGACATGTACGAGTCGCCCAAGGACACCGTGGCGCAGACCAACAGTTTCCTCAGTGTGCTGGCACACCAGCGCATGACGCTCGAGCAACAGCGCGAGGACATCGACATGTCGCTGGCCGAAATCGCCGCGCACGAGGAAGAATGCCATCGCATGCTGGCCGAGGCGGCCGCCGCCAGCAAGGTTTGACGCCGCCCGCGCCGGCTGGCATGCGCGGCGCTTTTACTTTACGTTTACGTTAACGTCACATCAGCGTATTATTTGCATTTGGCCCATTTCGCCAACCACCACCGATCACCTTCGTGAGGACGACATGCTGCAACTCCCTGGCTTGACCTTTGACCATGGCGAAGACATCGCCGCGCTGCGCGAAGCAGTCCAACAGTTCGCCGCCGCCGAAATTGCGCCGCGCGCTGCTGAAATCGACAAGAGCGACCAGTTCCCGATGGATCTGTGGCGCAAGATGGGCGACATGGGTTTGCTCGGCATCACGGTTGAAGAGCAATACGGCGGCAGCGCGATGGGCTATCTGGCCCACATCGTGGCGATGGAGGAAATTTCGCGCGCCTCGGCCTCGGTCGGCCTGTCCTACGGCGCCCACTCGAATCTGTGCGTCAACCAGATCAAGCGCAACGGCAGCGACGAGCAAAAAGCCAAGTACCTGCCCAAGCTGGTGTCGGGCGAATACATCGGCGCGCTGGCCATGTCCGAGCCGAACGCCGGTTCCGACGTCGTCAGCATGAAGCTGCGCGCCGACTGGAAGGGCGACCGCTGGGTGCTCAACGGCACCAAGATGTGGATCACCAACGGCCCGGACGCCGACGTGCTGGTGGTGTACGCCAAGAATGACCTGGAAGCGGGCCCGCGCGGCATGACCGCCTTCCTGATCGAAAAGAGTTTCAAGGGTTTCTCGGTGGCGCAAAAGCTCGACAAGCTGGGCATGCGCGGCTCGCACACGGGCGAACTGGTGTTCCAGGATTGCGAAGTGCCGGCCGAAAATGTACTGGGCGGCCTGGGCAAGGGCGTCAATGTGCTGATGTCGGGGCTGGACTTCGAGCGCACCGTGCTGTCCGGCGGCCCGCTGGGCATCATGCAGGCCTGCATGGACGCGGTCGTGCCGTACGTGCACGAGCGCAAGCAGTTCGGCCAGCCGATCGGCGAATTCCAGCTGATGCAGGGCAAATTGGCCGATATGTACTCGACCATGATGGCCTGCAAGGCCTACGTGTACGCCGTCGGCCAGGCCTGCGACCGCGCCAAGACGCCGGAGGCGATCCGCATGCTGCGCAAGGACGCCGCCGGCGCCATTTTGTACAGCGCCGAAAAAGCCACCTGGATGGCGGGCGAAGCGATTCAGACGCTGGGCGGCAACGGCTATATCAACGAGTATTCGGTCGGCCGTCTGTGGCGCGACGCCAAGTTGTATGAAATCGGCGCCGGCACCAGCGAAATCCGCCGCATGCTGATCGGCCGCGAGCTGTTTGCCGAGACCAAATAAGCCACACCAAGGGTGCGCGCCGATCTTATAGAATAGACCTTCCATAAGTTCGACCATGCCGCGAAGAGACCACCGATGACACAAGTTGCCTTCCCAAAACTGCTGTCTTCCCAGATCGCTTTCGACATCGCGCGCACCATCCTCGATGGTTTCGACAAGCATTACCGTCTGTTCCGCCAGACCAGCCAGACCGCCAAGCTGCATTTCGAGACGGGCGACTGGAGCGTGGCGCAACTGGCCGCGCGCGACCGGATCGGTTTTTACGACCAGCGCGTGGGCGAATGCGTGCAATTGCTGGAAGACGAGTACGAACATACCGAGCTGACCGACGAGGTGTGGCGCGAACTGAAGCTGCACTACATCGGCATGCTGTCGGACCACAAGCAGCCGGAACTGGCCGAAACCTTCTTCAACTCCGTGTGCTGCAACATCTTGCACCGCACCTATTTCCACAACGATTTCATCTTCGTGCGTCCCGTCGTGTCGACCGAATACCTGGAAACGGAAGAGCTGGCGCCGACCTACCGGGTCTACTATCCGGCCACCGACGGCCTGCGTTTTACCTTGAAGCGCATCGTCACCAATTTTCAGCTCAACTGCAAGTTCGCCAACCTGGACCGCGACGTGGCGCTGGTCGAAGCGCGCCTGCGCGACATCTTCGGCAGCGCCACCATCGAGCCCAACCACCAGATCCAGGTGCTGTCGTCGCTGTTTTACCGTAACAAGGGCGCTTACATCGTCGGCAAGGGCATCAACGGCAACCGCGAGTATCCGTTCATCGTGCCGATCCTGCACAACCGTAACAAGGAACTGATACTCGACACGGTGCTGTTCGACCAGGAGCAGATCACGATCCTGTTCTCGTTTACGCGCGCCTATTTCCTGGTCGACATGGAAGTGCCGTCGGCCTATGTGCAGTTCCTGCGCACATTGCTGCCGCGCAAGCCGCGCAGCGAGATCTACACCGTGCTGGGTCTGCAAAAGCAGGGCAAGACGCTGTTCTACCGCGATTACCTGCAGCACTTGAAACACACCTCGGACCGCTTCGAGATCGCGCCCGGTATCCGCGGGCTGGTGATGCTGGTGTTTGCGCTGCCGTCGTTTCCGTATGTGTTCAAGGTCATCAAGGATTTCTTCCCGGCGCCCAAGGACACCACGCGCGCCCAGATCAAGGAAAAATACCTGCTGGTGAAAAACCACGACCGGGTCGGGCGCATGGCCGACACGCTGGAATACTCGAACGTGGCGTTTCCGCGCGAGCGCTTTTCGGAAGCCTTGATCGCCGAGCTGAAGCATTTCGCGCCGTCGCTGATCGAGGAAGAGGGCGAGCAGCTGATCATTCGCCACCTGTATATCGAGCGGCGCATGGTGCCGCTCAACATCTGGCTGGCCAACGCCGAGCGCGATGGCGACGAGGCGCTGACCGAACACGGCGTGCTCGAATACGGCAACGCGATCAAGGAGCTGGTGGCGGCCAACATCTTCCCCGGCGACATGCTGTACAAGAACTTCGGCGTCACGCGCCACGGTCGGGTCGTGTTTTACGATTACGACGAGATCGAGTACATCACCGACTGCAATTTCCGCGTCATCCCGCAAGCGCGCAACGAGGAGGATGAAATGTCGTCCGAGCCGTGGTATTCGATCGGCAAACACGACGTGTTCCCCGAACAATTCGGCGCCTTCTTGCTGGGCAACGCGAAGATCAAGAAGTATTTCATGCGCCACCATGGCGACCTGTTGACGCAGGTTTACTGGCAGGGCCGCAAACAAAGGATCATGGACGGTTTCATCGAGGACGTGTTCCCGTATCCCCAAGACATCCGTTTCTGCAATTACTCTGTCAATTCCAACCCGACGCCCGCAGCGTCACCCTATCTGGAGAAACTACACAATGAATGATCCTATCGTTATCGTCGGTGCCGCGCGCACCCCCATGGGCGCCTTCCAGGGCGATTTTTCCAGCAAGGCCGCGCATGACCTGGGCGCGGTGGCGATTGCCGCCGCCGTCGAGCGCTCCGGCGTCGATGCCAAACTGGTCGAGCACGTCTATTTCGGCAACTGCCTGATGGCAGGCCAGGGCCAGGCGCCAGCGCGCCAGGCGGCCATCAAGGGTGGCTTGCCGATGTCGACGGGCGCGGTGACGATGTCCAAGATGTGCGGCTCGGCCATGCAGGCGGCCATTTTTGCGCACGACGTGCTGAAGGCCGGCAGCGCCGACGTGATCGTCGCCGGCGGCATGGAGTCGATGACCAACGCGCCTTACCTGATTCCGAAAGCGCGCGGCGGCTACCGCATCGGCCACGGCATGATGTTCGATCACATGATGCTCGACGGCCTGGAAGACGCTTACTCGAAGGATGAAAAATCGGGCGGCGGGCGCTCGATGGGCACCTTTGCCGAAGAGTGCGCGTCGCAATATGCGTTCTCGCGCGAGGCGCAGGATGCGTTTGCGATCGAGTCCGTCAAGCGCGCCCAGGCGGCGGCCAACGAAGGCCACTTCAAGTGGGAAATCGCGCCGGTGACGGTGTCCGGACGCGCCGGCGACGTCGTCATCGACAAGGATGAAGGCCCGCTGAAAGCCAAGCTCGACAAGATCACCGCGCTGCGCCCCGCGTTCAAGAAAGACGGCACCATCACGGCCGCCTCGTCGTCCTCGATCAACGACGGCGCCGCCGCCTTGGTGATGATGCGCGAATCGACCGCCAAGCAACTGGGCCTGACCGTGATCGCCAAGATCGTCGGCCACGCGACCCACGCACAGGCGCCCAACACCTTCACCACCGCACCGGTGGGCGCGCTGCAAAAGCTGTACGCCAAAGTCGGCTGGAGCACCAAGGACGTCGACCTGTTCGAGATCAACGAAGCATTCGCCGTGGTGCCGATGGCCGCCATGCACGATCTCGATATCCCGCACAGCAAGGTCAACATCCACGGCGGCGCCTGCGCGCTGGGCCACCCGATCGGCGCGTCCGGCGCGCGCATCATCGTCACCTTGCTGGGCGCACTGAAGAAGACCGGCGGCAAGCGCGGCGTCGCGGCGCTGTGCATCGGCGGCGGCGAAGCGACTGCTGTCGCACTCGAAATGGCGTAACATCGGCCAGGCGCCCCACCCGGGGCGCCACCGGCCTGGCCGACGCGTCGCGTCGGCCAGCCTTGTCAGACCGACTGTGAGAACAACATCATGCCCACCGTATTAATCATCGGCGCCTCGCGTGGCATCGGCCACGAACTGGCGCGTCAATACCTCAGCGAAGACTGGCGCGTGATCGCCAGCGCGCGCAAACCGGCCGACCTGGCCGAACTCGATGCGCTCGGCGCCGAGCCGCATCTGCTGGACGTCAACGACGGCGAGCAAATCAGCGCGCTGGGCGCACTGCTGGCCAACGAACGACTCGACGTGGTGATCCTCAACGCCGGCGTATACGGTCCGCGCGACGATGGTTTTCCCAGCACCGAGGACTTCGACCTGGTGATGCACACCAATGTGCTGTCGGCGATGCGCCTGCTGCCGCTGCTCGCGCCCCTGTGCGCGCCGCAAGCGGGCGGCCCGCGCGGCAAGCTGGCCGTGATCTCCTCGCGCATGGGTTCCCTGAGCATGCGCGGCAACGGCAGCGGCACGCTGTACCGCGCCAGCAAGGCGGCCTTGAATTCGGTGCTGCTCGACACCAGCCTGACCTTTGGCACCAAGGGCGCCACCTGTGTGGCCTTCCACCCCGGCTGGGTGCGCACCGACATGGGCGGCAAGGATGCCGACATCTCGGTCGAGCAGAGCGCCTACGGTTTGCGCCACACCATCGCCAACCTGAGCCACGCCGACAACGGCAAATTCCTCAACTACGACGGCTCGCGCATCGGCTGGTAAGCCGGCGCCGCGCAGTCTATCCCCTTTCCATTTTTTTCGAGCACCCATGATACTGAGTGAAGAGCACCAAATGATCCGTGAAGCGCTGCGCACGTTTGCGCAGGAGCGCCTGGCCCCGTCGGCGGCGCGCTGGGACAAGGAGCATTATTTCCCCAAGGACGAGCTGAAAGAGCTGGCCGCGCTGGGCGCGTTCGGCGTGGCCGTGCCGGAAGAGCTGGGCGGCGCGGGCCTGGACTACGTGTCGCTGTCGCTGGTGCTCGAAGAGATCGCGGCCGGCGACGGCGGCACCTCGACCATCATCTCGGTCAATAACTGCCCGGTGTGCTCGATCGCGATGATGTACGCCAACGACGCACAAAAAGAACAGTGGCTGCGCCCGCTCGCGCAAGGCGCCATGCTGGGCGCGTTCGCGCTGACCGAGCCGCACACGGGCAGCGACGCGTCGGCGCTGCGCACCACCGCCGTGCGCGACGGCGACGAGTACGTGCTCAACGGCGTCAAGCAGTTTATCACCAGCGGCAAGTACGCCGACGTGGCCATCGTCATGGCCGTCACCGACAAAGAAGCGGGCAAGAAGGGCATCAGCGCGTTCTGGGTACCGACCGCCACGCCCGGCTACATCGTGGCCGGGCTGGAACAGAAGATGGGCCAGCATTCGTCCGACACGGCCCAGATTTTGTTTGAGAACTGCCGCATTCCGGCCGAGAATCTGATCGGGGCCGAAGGCCAGGGTTACAAGATCGCGCTATCCGGTCTGGAAGGCGGGCGCATCGGCATCGCCTCGCAATCGGTCGGCATGGCGCGCGCCGCTTTCGAGGCCGCGCTGGCGTACGCGAAAGACCGCACCAGCTTCGGCAAGCAGATTTTCGACCACCAGGCGGTGCAATTCAAACTGTCCGACATGGCCACCCAGATCGAGGCGGCGCGCCAGCTGATCCACCATGCGGCGTCGATGAAGGATGCCGGTCTGCCCTGCCTGAAGGAAGCGGCGATGGCCAAGCTGTTCGCCTCCGAAATGGCGGAGCGGGTGGTGTCGGACGCGATGCAGATCCACGGCGGCTACGGCTACGTGAGCGACTTCCCGATCGAGCGCATCTACCGCGATGTGCGCGTGTGCCAGATCTACGAAGGCACCAGCGATATTCAGAAGATCCTGATCGCGCGCGCGCTGTAAGCTCGCACAGCCGGCACGAAACGCGCCATAATCAGGCGCGTTTTTTCTTGGCGATGGACGTGGCAGCCGCTCGCGCGCGTCAAGGTACTGGCGCATGTCGGCCCACGGAATCGTCCTCTCCGACGCGACGATGTTGGCAAAGCGCCTATCAAGCGCGGTATCGAAGTCGGCGCGTTACTCTTCCAGCTCGGCCTTTTCGGCGTTCGCTTCAAGAATAAAATCATGGGTCGCCCTGTCCGCTCGCTCAGGCGCGCTGGCGATGCGCGCCGTCAAATCCTCGGACAGGCGTACCGCTATGCTTGACATGCGAGTCTCCTCAGATGCTCGGAATTTTGCAAAACAGCGCTATGTCGGGCCCCAATCGAGCGAAGCCCGCGCGCGGCAGGCCTCGCCAAAATGGACATGGCACGACCGCCGTCCAATTCCGCTTGACGCACTATTGCTGGCGGGAGTAGGATTTAATCCTACTCAATCGTGGAGGCCATCATGCGCACGACACAACAATTTAGCATCACCCTACCGAATGACATGGCCGACGCCGTGAAAGCGAAAGTCGCGGCGGGCGAATATGCCACCGAAAGCGAAGTCATTCGGGACGCCCTGCGCGTCCTGATCGCACGCGACCGTGCGATCGATAGTTGGCTTCAGCACGAAGTGGCGCAGGCCTATGACGCACTGAAAGCCGATCCCGCGCGCGCGCTCAGCGTCGATCAGGTTCGCGCAATGCTGGCGGCTCAACATGCCAAAACCACCGCCGTCTAAAATGCTATACAAGGTCGTTTTCGCGCCGGAAGCCCAAGCGCAAATGGCCGAACTGTATGACTATATCGCAGCGGCGGCGTCGCCATCGATCGCCGAACACTATATCGACGCCATCATCACCTATTGCGAAAGCTTGAAACTTTTCCCCATGCGCGGGACCGTTCGACATGACATACGTCCTGGCTTGCGAATCACGAATTACAAAAACCGGACCGCGATCGCGTTCACCGCCGAGGCCGACCGAGTATCCATACTTGGAATTTTCCACGGCGGCCAGGACTACGAAGCGATCCTGCGAATCGACTTGGATGCGCTGTGAGCGTCATGGCCATTTTTGCGACTTGACGACATGAACGAGACACTCGCCACAGAACTGATGGCATTGGTCGATGCCTTGCGTGCCTAGGTTCCCGAGCTGCGGACAATGTTGCCCGGAGCGTTAACGTCCGATCGCTCAGCAGGCCATGGCGGCTTCGATCTCGGCGACGCTTTTCGGGACGCCGGCGCTGAGGATGTCGCAGCCGTCGGCGGTGACAACGGCGTCGTCTTCGATGCGGATGCCGATGTGCCAGTATTGCTCCGGCACACCCGGCGCCGGACGGATGTAGAGACCCGGCTCGATCGTCATTGCCATCCCGGGCCGCAGCTTGCGCCACGGCTTTTCGTCCGGCGCACCGGCGGTGCCGGTCTCGCGATAATTGCCTACATCATGCACGTCCATGCCCAGCCAGTGGCTGGTGCGGCACATGAAGAACTGTCGATAGGCGCCGCTGGCGATCACGTCGTCTAGCACGCCGTGTTTGTTCCGGTCGAGCAGGCCGATGTCGAGCATGCCTTGCGCCAGCACGCGCACCGCCGCCTCGTGCGGATCGATGAACCGGTTGCCCGGCTTGACCGCCGCGATGGCCGCCGTCTGGGCCGCCAGCACGATCTCGTAGATGGCCTTTTGCGGCGCGCTGAATCTGCCGTTGACGGGGTAGGTGCGGGTGATGTCCGACGCGTAGCTGGCGAATTCGCAACCGGCGTCGATCAGCAGCAGGTCACCGTCCGCTAGCCGCGCCGCGCTCGGATTGTGATGCAGCACGCACGCGTTCGCGCCGGCCGCGACGATGGCGGGATAGGCCGGGGCGTCGGCACCGTGACGGCGAAACTCATGCAGCAGCTCCGCTTCGATCTGATATTCGCTCATGCCGGGGCGCGCGAAACGCATCGCGCGCAGCTGCGCGCCGGCTGAAATCGACGCGGCCCGGCGCATGCTGGCCACCTCGTGCTCATCTTTGACCAAGCGCATTTCGTCCAGCAGCGCCAGCACGTCGTACGTGACGCCAGGCGCCGCGACGCCCGAACGCGCCTGGCGCCGCAATGCACTTAGCCAGCCATGCATGCGCTGGTCCATGTCGGCGTCGCGGCCCAGGCCAAAGTACAGCGCCGGCGCATTGCTCAGTAAAGCCGGCATGTGCTGCTCCAGCGCCGAAATCGGATACCCCGCGTCAAAACCGAAGCTGGCGCGCGCGCCTTCCGGTCCATGCCGAAAGCCGTGCCAAATTGCGTGTTCAGCGTCTTTTTCGCGGCAGAACAGCAGCGATTGCGGCTGCGCGCCCGCCACCAGCACGATCACCGCGTCCGGCTCCGCGAAGCCGGACAGGTAGTAGAAATAGCTGTCGTGGCGATAGGCATACTCAACGTCGTTATTGCGCATGACCTCGCGCGCGGTCGGAATAATGGCGATGCCGCCGCCGTTGGCCTGCATCTGGGCGATCAGCGCGGCGCGTCTGTTTGCGTATGGAGTCATCATGACGTTTCGTAGTGGATGTTGGCGGAAAGGGGGAAGAAATTGCCTGATCTTTGAGCAGCCCTAGGTGCGCGCCACGGCGGCAAAGCGCCAGCGCCAATTCAGATTGACGCCCAGGCCGGCCAGCACAATCAGCGTCAGACCACCCAACTGGACGACGCCAAGCAGGTGGCCGTACACCAGGTAATCGAAGCCGACCGCCGCCGCCGGATAGATGAATGTCAACACCGCGATCGACGTCGTTTTCATTTTCGGCAAAGCGCCGTAGATCAGCACGTAGGCCAGCGCCGTGGGCAGCAGACCCAGGCCGGCCAGCCAGCTCCACTGGCGCACGCTGATGCCGGCCGTCGGGATGGTGATGAAGGCCGCCAGCGCGACAATGCCGACCACGCAATGGATCAACGCGGTCAGGTGCGGCGTCATGCTGCGCATCGCCTTGGTGGTCAAGGTCACACCGGAATAGGCCAGCGCCCCGGTCAAAGTGCAGGCGATGCCGATCGCGTAGCTGCGGTCGGCGGCGATGCCGCTCAAGTCCAGCCCGCAGGCCAGCAGCAGCCCGCCGAACCCGACCCCGACCCAGGCAAACTTGTCGGCCGTGACTTTTTCGCGGAACAGGCTCGCACCAATCAGCAGCACCAGAAACGGCTGGACGTGAAACACGATGGTGGCGACGGAAATGCCGACTCGCGCGATGCCTTCAAAAAAAGTGACCCAGTTGAGCACCATCAGCACGCCACTAAAGACGGCCAGCGCCACATTCCTGCGCAGGAAATTGGTCCGCACAAACAGCCCCTTCCAGAGGCAAAAGACAAACAGCGCCAGCGCCCCGAACACGCAGCGGAAGAACACCGTGGTCAGCGTGTCCAGCCCCACCTCATGCACAAACACGCCCAGCGTGCCCAGCATCACCATCGCGGCGAGGTAGGCCAGTGTGGCCGCGCGCCCTTGCGCCGGTCCTGCGTCGAGTTCATTCATGTGCTGCTCCCTTGATCGATGTGGGCTATCATCAGCGCTGCCGGTGCATCACACAACCTTATTTAACTTAAGTAATTCATTCGAATTAGTGAATCATGAATTTCCCTGAACTCAACCTGAGCCAGTTGCGCACCTTCGTCGCGGCGGCCGAGCGGCTCAGCTTCATCGGCGCGGCCGACACCGTGCATCGTTCGCAGGCGGCGGTCAGCATGCAGATCATGAAGCTCGAGGCGACGCTCGATCAGCCGCTGTTCGAGCGCCACACGCGGCGCATCGCGCTGACCCACGCCGGCGCTACGCTGCTGCCGTACGCGCGCGCGATGCTGCAGGTCGAAACCGACGCGATCTCGGCGATGCGCACGCCCGACATCGTCGGACGCGTGGTGCTGGGTGCCCCGGACGACTATATTTCATCGCTGCTGCCGCCGGTGCTGGAACGCTTCTCGAAGATGTTCGCGAAGGTCGAAATCGAACTGGTATGCCTGCAAAGCGCGCTCCTGAAACCGATGCTGCGCAAGGGCGAGATCGATCTCGCGTTTGTCACCCGCACCGAAGGGCTGGACGGCACTTTGATCCGGCGCGAACCAATCGTGTGGGTCGGCGCGGAGCGCCACGCGGCGTGGAAAAAACTGCCGCTGCCGGTCGCGCTGTACGAGAAGGGCTGCGAGGCGCGCGCCCATGCGGTGACGGCGCTGGAACAGAGTGGCCGACCGTATTATTCGCCGTACAGCAGTCCCAGCCTGCTCGGCATCCTGGCGATGGTCGAGGCCGGTCTGGCAGTGGCCGCGCTGGCCGAATGCAGCGCGCCGGCGCACCTGGTACGTCTGGGCAAAGCGGAAGGCTTCGCCCCCATCGAGCCGGTCGATATCGTGCTGGTAAAAGGGCGCGCAAACAGCTCGGCGGCGATCGAATGCCTGGCCAAGGAAATCGTGGAGACACTCGGCGCCAGACACGCCGCGATGCATGACGGCGTTTAGATCACGTCAGTTGCTGACGCCGTGCGGTGCGGCCTTGGCCTGGTCCACATCCAGATAGCGCCAGTTGGTCAGCTCGACCGGGTGGCGTTTGTAGTTGCGCAGCCAGGGCTGGCGCAGATCGGCCGACATCGGATGGGTCAGCAGCACCCACGGGTTGTAGGCGGCGATCAGCTGCGCCATGTCGCGGTACAGCTGCGTGCGTTCGGGCGAGTCGCCCAGCAGGCGCGATTTCTCATACAGCGTGTTGTAGGCCGGCAGGTTGAAGCGCGCATAGTTGGCGCGCCCGCTGTTGGGGCCATACAGCAGCTGATAGAAATTCTCGCCATCGGGAAAATCGGCGATCCAGTTGGTTTCAAACATTTGCACCGAACCCAGGCGCGAGGCCTTGATGATCTCGGTTTTCTTGTCGCTCTTGAACTGCACACGCAGACCGATCGCGTTCAAGTCCTTGCGCCAGCGCTCGTCGCGAATCCGGCCGGACGACGTCGCCTCACTGTGCATCAGCAGCGTCAGCGGCTTGCCGCCGGGCGCGCGGCGCATGCCGTCCGCATCGCGCGGGTTGTAGCCGAAGCGGTCGAGCAGGGCGTTGGCCAGCGCCGGATCGTAGCCGATCGGGCTGCGGTAGTTGGCGTCGTAGCCCAGCACATTGGGCGGCAGCGGCGTCTGGGCGGCGATCGCCAGGCCTTTTTTCAGCAGGCGGATGTCTTCGTCCCCGTTGTAACTGAGCGCGATCGCGCGGCGCAGCGCCACCTTGTCCTTGCTGTAGCCGCCCAGCACGGGGTCCTCAACGTTCATCCACATGTAGTAGGTTTGCAGCACGGGGAAATGCGACAACGCGATGCCCCGTTTGAGCAACTCGGGTTTCAGGGCGCCGTCCGTCAGGACCATGTCGCTCATCGACTCCGGCACCTGCTCGAGGTAGTCAAGTTCGCCGCCCAGAAAACCGAGCATGCGCGCCTGGAACTCTTCGATGATTTTGATTTCGACCCGGTCCACCAGCGGCAAGCGCTTGCCTTCCAGCGCGGCGCCGATGGCGCGATCATCCGCATCGCCGCCCGGCGCGGCGTGAAACACCGTCTGCGCATCCGGGTTAGCCAGCAGCACGATGCGATCGCTGTGCTTCCATTGGCCGATCATGAACGGGCCGGTGCCGACCGGATGGTTGCCCGCTTGCCCCGGATAGGCCTCGACCACTTCGCGCGCCACCACGCTGCTGGCCGGTGTGGCCAGATACAGCAGAAAATTGGCGTCCGGCGCGCTCAGGCGGATGCGCAACGTGTAGCGCCCACTTGTCTGCAAGCCCTCGACCACGCTGTCGTAGCTGAAACCGTGCGCGCCCTTCAAGGCGCTATCGCCGGCGATCTTGCCTTCGAACAGAAACAACCATGGCGACTTCAGCGCGGGATCGTACAGGCGCTTGAGGCTATACACGTAGTCGGCGGCCGTCACTTCGCGCCGCTTTCCCTTGAACGCAGGGTCGGGCGTGAAAAAAATGCCGGGGCGGATCTGGAACTCGTAACTGAGGCCATGCTCGCTCACGCGCGGCATCGCGGCGACGGTGTTTTCGCGCAGCTTGACGGGGCGCGCCAGGTAGTCGTAGCGCAGCAGGGGATCGAACAGGTTTTCCAGCAGACTCAGACTGGCGATGTCGGACGCGACGGCCGGATCCAGCCCCGTCTCGCCCGTGCTCAGCATCATGTGCAGCACCTTGGGCGACGCTGGCGCGCCGTGTGCGCTGCACAGCGCGGCGAGCAGCAAGGCGAGGGCGGCGGCGGCGCGGCGAAATCGGGTCATGGGATATCCAGGTTGGGCAGCGCCTATGATAGCCGTTCGGCGCGCGCGCCAGCACGCGCCGAACGGCGTTGCACATTTTTTCGGCGCGCCCCGGCGCGCTGCGCCTATACTCTGCGTGCGCGATTGCATCGATACACTACTGCGAAAAAACATGGCACTGAACTATATTTGGTCGGGATTTTTCCTGGTCGGCTTTCTGGCGGCACTGGTCCAGTGGATTTTCCTGGGCGATAACGAAATCTTCAAGCGCATCATCGACGGCACGTTCGAGTCGGCGCGCATGGGCGTGATGGACATCGCGCTGCCGCTGGCCGGCGTGATGACGCTGTGGCTGGGCATCATGAACGTGGGCGAACGCGCCGGCATCATCGGCATGCTGGCGCGCGTGATCGCGCCGTTCTTCTCGCGTATCTTCCCTGAAGTGCCGGCCAGCCATCCGGCCACCGGCCACATGGTGATGAATTTTTCCGCCAACCTGCTGGGACTGGACAACGCGGCCACCCCGTTCGGCCTGAAGGCGATGGAAAGCCTGCAAACGCTCAATCCCAGCAAGGACGAGGCGAGCAATGCGCAGATCATGTTCCTGGTGCTGCACACCTCGGGACTGACGCTGATCCCGCTGGCGATCATGGCCCAGCGCGCCATTCTGGGCGCGCGCGATCCGTCCGATATTTTCATTCCCTGCATGATCGCCACCTACGTCGCCACGCTGGTGGGCATCGTCGTCGTCGCCATCAAGCAACGCATCAACCTGTTCAACACGGTGGTGCTCAGCTGGCTGGGCGGCATGACGGCGGCGATCGCGGCGCTGATCTACTACTTCACCGTCTACCTGTCCAAGAGCGAGATCGAGCTGGTGTCCAAGGTCGTCAGCAACCTGGTGCTGTTTTCCGTCATCATCGCCTTCATCGTCGGCGCGCTGTACAAACGCGTCAATGTGTACGAAGCGTTCATCGAAGGGGCCAAGGGCGGCATCCAAACCTCCTTGACCATCATTCCATACCTGGTGGGCATGCTGGTGGCAATCAGTGTGATCCGCAACGCGGGCGTGCTCAATTTCGTCGTGCACGGCATGGAATGGGTGTTCGTGCAGCTGGGCGTGAACACCGATTTCACGCCGGCGCTGCCGACCGCGCTGATGAAGCCGCTCAGCGGCAGCGGCTCCAAGGCGATGATGATCGACGCCATGAAGACGTATGGCGTGGACTCCTTCGTCGGGCGCCTGGCCTGCATCTTCCAGGGCTCGGCCGACACCACCTTCTACATCGTGGCGCTGTACTTCGGCTCGGTCGGCATCAAGAAAACCCGCTATGCGATCACCGCCGGACTGATCGCCGACCTGGCCGGCATCATTGCCGCGATCCTGGTCGCCTATCTCTTTTTCCATTGAGGATCACCATGTTCAAGCGCAGCGCCCTGGGCGCCCTGATTGTGTGCGCGGCGGCGGCCCAGGCCGCGCTGCCCGAGCCGGTCGCTACCCTGCTGGCGGCGGCCAATATTCCCGACGACGCCGTCGGGGTGCTGGTCATGCGCGGCAACAGCGTGCTGCTGGCGCACGGGGCCGAGCGGCGCATGCATCCGGGCTCGACGATGAAGCTGGTGACCACGCTGGTGGGGCTCGAACAGCTCGGCCCCGTGTTTCGCGGGCGCACGGAACTGCGCAGCGCAGCGCCGCTGGCAAAAAACGGCGTGCTCGACGGCGACCTGATCCTGCGCGGCGGTGCCGACGTCGATTTCAACGGCGACGCGCTGTTGCACATGCTGCAAACGCTGCGCAACCAGGGCATCGAGACCATCAAGGGCAAGCTGGTGTATGACCGCCAGCTGTTTCAGCCGGCCCGGCCCGATATCGGCGTGGCGCCGTTCGACGCGACGCCCGAGTTTCGTTACAACGTGATTCCCGACGCGCTGCTGCTCAACACGAATTTGCTCGACATTCAAATGAGCGCGACCGGCAACAAGATCACGCTGCTGATGCAGCCGCCGATGGACGGCGTGCGCGTGGTGTCCGAGCTGCGCCTAGTCGAGGGCGACTGCGCCAAGTGGGAAGACGGCTGGAAGGTCCCCACCACGGTGCGCGACAAGGCCGGCAAGCTGACGGTGGTGCTGCACGGCAGCTTTCCCAAAAATTGCACGGCTGCGACCAGCGTCAATGTGCTTGACCGGCAAGACTATGTCGACCGCCTGCTGCGCACGACGTGGAAAAATCTGGGCGGCAAAGTGCGCGGCGCCAGCGTCGAAGCGGCCACGCCGCCCGGCACCCGTGTGCTGGCCGAGCATCTGGCCCGCCCGCTGCCCGAAGTGCTGCGCGACACCAACAAATGGTCCAACAACACGCTGGCGCGCACCCTGTTTTTAAGCCTGGGCAGCCTGGAAGCGGACCCGGACGCGGGCAGCCGCGTGCTGCCGCCATCGCCCGGCGACAGCACCGCCGCGCTGGCCGAACTGACCGTGCGACGCTGGATGAAGGCGCACAACATCGACAGCGAAGGGCTGGTGCTGGAAAACGGCGCCGGCCTCTCGCGCGTGGAGCGCATCACGGCCGCCGAGATGGCCGGCGTGCTGCAGGCGGGCCTGCGCAGCAACTGGGCACCCGAGTTCCAGTCCAGTCTGCCGATCGCGGCGATCGACGGCACCATGCGCCGGCGCCTCAAGGACAGCCCGGCCGCCACCCATGCGCGCCTGAAAACGGGCACGCTGGACAATGTACTGGCGGTGGCCGGCTACGTGCCGGACGCCAATGGCGTAGCCTGCGTGGTGGTGGCGATGATCAACCAGGACAAGGTGCAAGCCAAAGGCGGGCGCGCGGCGCTCGACGCGCTGGTGGACTGGGTGGCGCGCTCGGGCGGCTAAGGCACGCGCGACGCCAGCCAGTTGGCGGTGGCGCAATCGGCGCGGGCGGGCTAAGATGGGTGAGCTTTTGATTCACAGCAACATCCCACCGCTCCCCGAAGTCCCACGCCATGCGCCTATTTCTATACCTTGCCCTGCTGATCGGCGCCTGCCTGGCGCCGGCGCGCGCGGGTGAGCCCGTCACGCTGCAGCTGAAGTGGACCCACGCTTTCCAGTTCGCCGGCTACTACGCGGCGCAGCAACAGGGCTATTACCGCGAAGCGGGCCTGGACGTGACGCTCAAGCCGGGCTATCGCGACGTCGACGTGATCGACGAGGTGGTGTCCGGCCGGGCCGAATTCGGCGTCGGCACCAGCGCCCTGCTGTTGGCGCGCAACAGCGGCAAGCCGGTGGTGGCGCTGGCCGTTATTTTTCAGCACTCGCCGATGGTCTTGCTGGCCACCCGCCACGGCGCCCACCAGGACCTGCGCGACCTGGTCGGCAAGCGCATCATGGTCGAGCGTCAGTCCGACGAATTGCTGGCCTACCTGCGGCGCGAAGGCGTGCCGCTGGCCTCCATCGTGCGCCTGGCGCATAGTTTCGATGCCGAAGGCTTGATCGACGGGCGCGCCGACGCGATCTCCGCGTATCTGACCAGCGAGACGTTCACGCTCGATCAGGTCGGCTTCGACTACCAGGTCTACAGCCCGCGCACGGCCGGCATCGACTTCTACGGCGACAATCTGTTTACGACCGAAGCGCAAATCCGGCGCGACCCGGAGCGCGTGAAGGCCTTCCGCGCGGCCAGTCTGCGCGGCTGGCAGTACGCGATGGCACACCCGGACGAGATCATCACGCTGATCCTCAAGCAGTACCCGCAGGGCAATTCGCGCGCCGCCTTGCAGTACGAGGCGGCCCAGATGGTGTCGCTGATGCGCACCGACCTGATCGGGGTCGGCTACATGAATCCCGGGCGCTGGCGCCACATCGCCGACATCTACGCCGAAATCGCCATGTTGCCAGCCGATTATCCGCTCGACGGCTTCCTGTACGACGCCAACCCCGAACGCGACCTGAGCCGGCTATACACGGTGCTGGTGGCCACCGTCGTGATGGCCAGCCTGATCGGCACGGCGGCCCTGTACATCCTGCGCATCAATCGGCGCCTGGCGCAAAGCCTGACCGAAGTCCGGCAGACCGGACTGCGCCTGAAAGTGCTGTCGACCGCGATCGACCAGAGCCCGACCTCGATCCTGATCACCGGTCCAGACAATGTGATCGAATACGTCAATCCGCATTTCTCCAAGCTGACCGGCTATACGCCCGAGGAGGTGATCGGCCAGACACCCAAGATCTCGCACTCCGGCCTGACCGACCCCGCCGTCTACCGCGCCATGTGGAGCTGCCTGGAGCGCGGCGAAGCGTGGACCGGCGAACTGGCCAACCGCCGCAAGAGCGGCGAGCTGTACTGGGAGGAGGTGCACATCGCCCCCGTCAAAGACGCGGCCGGCAAACTGATCCACTACGTCGCCGTCAAGCTCGACATCACCGAGCGCATCGAGGCGCATCAGCGGCTCACGCAAATGGCGCACTACGACACGCTGACCCATTTGCCCAACCGCGCGCTGTTCTATGAGCGCGTCACTCAGGGACTGGCACTGGCACGCCGCAACGGCAGCGAACTGGCGCTGATGTTCATCGACCTGGACCGCTTCAAGCCGATCAACGACGAGCATGGCCACGCGGTGGGCGACCTGATCTTGCAGGAAGCGGCCGCGCGCATGTCGGCCGGTCTGCGCGACGCCGACACGGTGGGGCGCATCGGCGGCGACGAATTCGTCGTGCTGCTGCTCGACGTGCAGGACGAGGCCAGCGCGGTGATGGTGGCCAACAAGATCCGCGCGGCGCTGAACGCCCCCTTCGAGGTGGCCGGCAAGACGCTGTACATCTCGTCGTCGATCGGCATCGCACTGTTCAGCCAGAGCGGTGGCGACGAAATTACCCTGACCAAAAACGCCGATTTCGCCATGTACCAGGCCAAGGCGGGCGGGCGCGACCGGGTGCATGTGTTCAAGCCGGGCGAACCCAGCCGACCCGCCTAACTGCCGGGGCCGGCTATTTGCGCACCGCTGTCGTCAACACATCGAGCAGCGCGGCGGTCTCGGCGTCGGGGATGCCGTTACACAGCGCGGGCCGGTATTTCATCTGGAACGCGCCGATCACATTGCGGGTCGGCTCGTCGAGCACGCCACTGGCCGGCAGCACATAGCCGTGCTGCAGCAGCTTCTTCTGGAACCACGTCGCGTCGGGCAACTGCAGCTCGAAGGCGGGGCGGGCCTGCGCCACCTTGTCCGCATCGGGCCAGGCGACCAGCCCGGCCGCAGCCAGCTGGTGCCACGGAAACATCGGCCCCGGGTCCTGCTTGCGCTGGGGCGCGATGTCGCTGTGGCCGAGAATGTTTTCCGGCTTGATGGCGTGACGCGCAATGATTTCCTTGAGCAAGACCATCAGGCGGTCGATCTGGGCCTGCGGGAACGGCGCCCAGACGCGCCCCTCGGGCGTGTCCTTGTAGCCGGGGTTGACGATTTCGATGCCCACCGAGCTGCTGTTGAGCAGACCGAAGTTCTTCCAGTTGCTCACGCCGCTGTGGTTGGCCTGCCGGCTTTCATCGACCAGTTGATACACCACCGGCTTGGACTCGTCGCCGACGATGTAGTGAGCGCTCACGTCACCTTGCGACAGCGTCTTGATCGCGCCGGCCATATCGCTTACCGTGTAATGCAGGATGATGAACTTGACGCGGTCGCTCTGGCTGCGCGCCGGGTGGGAAGTGTCGATCGGCAGCGTGGTCGGCACGGTGCTGGCGCAACCGGCCAACAGGCTGGTCATCAGGGTGAGCAAGAGTTTGTTCATCGGCGCGTGTCAGTTGGGTGGGCGGCGGCCGGGGCGACGCGCCCGGCAGTGGCGGCGCTGCGCGCGGCGGCATGGTGGGCCGCGCTGGTGGTCAGACGCAAGGCAGTTCCATCGGGCAACGCGGCGCGCATTGCGTCGACGATCATCGGATGCAGGCCGGCCGCACGTCCGGCCAGCGCCACCGGACGCTGGCCGTAACGCGCCGTCAAGGCCAGCGCCAGGCGCGCCAGTTCGGCGCCGGCGCGCTGCAAGATGTCGCGCGCATGCGCATCGCTGTCGGCCGTGGCCGCCACCGCCAACGCCAGCTTGCCCACCTCGCCGCGCTCCTGGCTGTTCATGAAGCGGCGCGACCAGTTCCAGTCGCTGCCGCCGATCTGCTCGAACACCGCCTGCGCCATCGGTGAGCTTTCCCACACGCCAGGGCAGGCGTCCTCGGCGCGCCAGATCTGGCGCAGCGCTTCGCGCGCGATCCAGTAACCGCCACCGCCATCGTCGAGCGTGACACCGCGTCCGCCGGCACGGTGGAACTGGCCACTGCTATCGATCCAGGCGCCGATCGAGCCGGTGCCGGCATAGATCAGATAGCCGTCGCCCAGCGCGAAGCTGTCCAGGTAGGCGATTTCGATGTCGTTGCACAGGCTGATCGCGTCCGCTTGCGTGCCCAGCAGCTCGGCCAGCCAGCGCGCCATCTGGGCGCCGTCGCCGTCATAGCCGGTCAGGCCGGCGCGCACGCGGCGCGGCCGGCCCAGTGCCAGCACGGCCTTGGCCAGTGTGCCAAAGGTGGCCAGCACGGTGTCGCGCCCGGCCGCCGTGCACATCTGTAACGCCGACAGGCCGGCCACTTCGCCTTCGCCGAGGATCTTGCCGTGCGCATCGGCCAAGGCCCAGCGCGTCTGGGTGCCGCCCGCGTCGATGCCCAGACCGAGGCCGTTGCCCGCTTGTACGTTTGTTGTCCACATATCAAGTCCTGCTCATTCCACGTTGTTTGATGCCCTGCGCGCGCCGCCTGCCCGATGCGCCAGCGCGTGCGCCGGCCATCGGCAAATTGCGCCAACTGCCCTCAAGCGGATGCCCACAGCGTGGCCGCTTGCGGCCTCGCCCTTCCAACCATGCTGCCAGTGTACGACCAAAGCGCCGCGCGCAACGCGCACGGCCTTACTTGGCCACGCCGGTCCCGTGCACGCAAATGCGTGCGCTTTCATTACCCAACCGGTCGACCGCGCTGACATACACGGCGCTGGCCGGACCGGTGGTGGCGTCGTCCGGCACGCTCCATTCGGCGCTGCCGGCCGGCGCCACGGTAAATCGCCAGTTATTGCCGTAGCGCGCCCAGATTGCCGTTTGCAGTGCGCCCGGACCACCGGCCAACTTGAGCACCAGCGCACCGGCGCCGCGCCGCGCCGCCAATTGGGGTGCGGACGGCGCCTGCGCGCCCAGCCACGGCGTGGCCGGCACCAGCGCGGCGCCCGCGTAGCTGTTGGCCATCAACTGGTCGACGATGCCTTTGCGGTTGTCCATCAGCGGCGCCATGCTGAAATGCAGGTGGCCGCTGGCGCCGGGACGGGTGCGCGTGAGCGCGATCTGGGCCACGATTTCCTCGGGCGCAAACGCGCGGTTGCTGTTGTCGATGCGGCTGGTATACAAACCCGGCCACACGTGGCGGCCCTTGCGGTTTTGCGCCAGCCAGTAGTCGAGCAGCACATCGTAGGCTTGGGCCGGCGGTGCGATCGGCCAGTACAACTGGGGCGACAGATAGTCGACCCAGCCTTGCTCCAACCACAGCTCGGCGTCGGCGTACAGCTTGTCGTACTGGCTGAAACCGACGATATTGGGCGGACGACGGTCGGGCCGGCCGATGCCGAACGGACTCACGCCGAAGCGCACCCAGCTTTTTTCCCGGTGGATGCCGGTGTAGATCGCCTCGATCAGGCTGTTGACATTCTGGCGGCGCCAGTTGGCCCGGTCCAGCCGGCCGCCCGCCAGCAGATAGCGCTGCCAGGACGGCTGATCGGGAAACTCCAGCTCGCCGCGCGCGCTCGCCGTGCCGTCCAGCGCGACCGCCTCGGCGCCGTTGCCGCCCGGCGCGTCGATCGGGTAGGGATAAAAGTAGTCGTCGATGTGCACGCCGTCGATGTCGTAGCGGCGCACCACGTCGAGGATCACGTCGAGCGTGTGGCTGGCGGCGGCCGGTTCACCCGGGTCCATCCACAGAAATTTACCGTAGGGCTTGACCGCTTCCGGATGCGTGTTGGCGAAGTGTCCGGGCGCCAGCGCCGACTTGGCCGTCGAATGGCGCGCGCGGTAGGGGTTGAACCAGGCGTGCAATTCCAGTCCGCGCGCGTGCGCGGCGGTGATCCAGAACTTGAGCGGGTCGTACCACGGTTGCGGCGCCTGGCCCTGCACGCCGGTCAGCGATTCGCTCCACGGCTCGAGCTTGGACGGGTAGATCGCGTCGGCGCTGGGGCGCACCTGCAAGATGATCGCGTTCAGGTTCAGCGCGCGCGCGCGATCGAGGATCGCGATCGCCTCCGTTTGCTGCTGGGCTACGCTGAGGTTGTTGCGGCTGGGCCAGTCGATATTGGCCACGGTGGACACCCAGGCGGCGCGGAACTCGCGCGGGGCCGGCGGCGGCGTGCCGTCCGCAGGGGGCACGGGGGCGGGCATGGACGCCGTCGGGGCCAGCGCGACGCTCGAGCAACTGCTGAGGACACCGGCGAGCGCCAGCGCCCCGGCCATGCCGGCCAGCGCAAACGCGCGTCGTTTCAAATTTGGATACACAAACATTCCCCGCTGTTCAATAACGCACTCTTTACCGGCCGATGCGGCGCCGCGCTGCATGCGCGCACCGTGGCTGCCGTGCAGCGCGTAGCATAAAGCATAGACGCACTGGACGGGTCAAATGCAGTGCGCGGCGACAACACCGGGCACGCGTCAGGCGCTTTTCTTGCCGAACTCGGGGTCGATCTTGACCAGCGCCGCCATCACGAAAGCGGGGATCGTCGCCAGGCACACCCAGATGAAAAAGTGCTGGTAGCCCAGCAACTCCTGGATCTTGCCGCTGACCATGCCGGGCAGCATCATGCCCAGCGCCATGAAGCCGGTGCACAGCGCGTAGTGGGCGGTTTTGTGTTCGCCGTCGGCCACCATGATCATGTACAGCAGGTAGGCGGCAAAACCAAAGCCGTAGCCGAATTGCTCCAGCGCCAGGCTGGCGCCGATCAGGTAGATATTGCTCGGCAGCGCGCTCGCGAGATAGACGAACACCAGGTCGGGCAGATGCACCGACAGCACCATCAGCCACAGGCAGCGTTTCAGGCCGAAGCGCGCGATCGTCACGCCGCCCAGCAAGCCGCCCAGCACCAACGCGCCGATGCCGATGGTGCCGTAGACGATGCCCACTTCGGCGGTCGACAGGCCCAATCCGCCCTTGGCGGCGGGGTCAAGCAGGAAGGGCGTCGCCAGTTTCAGCAACTGCGCTTCGCCCAGCCGAAACAGCAGCAGGAAGCCGAGGATGACGCCGATATCCTTCTTCCTGAAAAACGCGCCGAAGGTGGCCAGGAATTCACGCAGCACACCGCTGGTGACGACGCCGGGCGTGTCGGCCAGCGGGCGCGGCAGCATCAGCAGATGGTAGATCGCCAGCGCCACGAACATCGCCGCCAGCACCAGGAACACGACGGACCAGGCAAACTGCACGTCGCCGGTCCGCTTGGTCAGCGTGCCGGCCAAGAACACCAGCAAACCCTGTCCGCCGATCATGGCCAGCTTGTAGAAGGTGCTGCGCACGCCGACGAACGCCGCTTGCTGGCGCTGCGGCAACGCGAGCATGTAGAAACCATCGGCGGCGATGTCGTGCGTGGCCGAGCTGAACGCCATCAGCCAGAACACTGCCAGGCTGAGCTGGAAGAACGATGGCAGCGACGTCGTCAGCGCCACCAGAGCAAACGCGGCGCCGATCAGCAGTTGCAGGCCAACGATCCAGAAGCGCTTGGTGCGGAACATCTCGACGAAGGGCGACCAGAGCGGCTTGATCACCCACGGCAGGTACAACCAGCTGGTGTAGAGCGCGATGTCGGTGTTGGACACGCCGGTGTTCTTGTACATGATGACCGACAGCGTCATCACCACCACGTAGGGGATGCCTTGTCCGAAGTACAGCGAGGGGATCCACAGCCAAGGGCTTTTCTGTTGCGGTGTGTGCATGCGTCTTTCGTGCGGTGGCGTTCAGGCGAGCAGCGCCTGATGCACGCTGCCCTGAGCGGCGTCGAGCAGCGCGCGCGCCCGGTCGATATCGGTTTCTCTGGACAAGGCCACGATGGCGACCTTGACGTGGTATCCACACTGCTCCAGCACGGCGCGGGCGGCGGCCTCGTCGACGCCGCTGGCGCGCATCGTCAGGTCGACCGCACGCCGCATCAGCTTGGCGTTGGTGGGTTTCAAGTCTACCATCAGATTCCCGTAGACCTTATTCAGGCGCACCATCAGCGCGCTGGAAAACGTGTTCAGCGCGATTTTCTGCGCCGTGCCCGCTTTCAGGCGCGTGCTGCCCGAGATGATTTCGCTGCCGGTGTCGAGCGTGACGCCAATGTCCGCCCCGCGCACCAGAGGAGCATCGACATTGTTGGCGAAGCCGATCGTCAGCGCGCCGCGCGCGCGCGCCGCCTGCAGCGCGCCCAGCACGTAGGGCGTGGCGCCCGAGGCGGCCAGCAGCAGCACCACATCGTGCGGGCCGACGGCGGCGGCGCCCACGTCGAAGGCGCCCTGCTCGGTGTCGTCCTCGGCGCCCTCGATCGAGGCGAACATCGCCTCGACGCCACCGGCCAGCAGCGCCACGGCGCGCTCGTGCGGCCAGGAAAAGGTGGGATACAGCTCGACGCTGTCGAGCACGCCCAGCCGTCCGGAGGTGCCGGCGCCGACGTAGACCAGGCGCCCGCCCGCTTCGATGCGCGGCAGTGCCTGGGCCACAGCGGCGGCGATGGCCGGGGCTGCTGCGCGCACCGCCGCGACGGCGTCGAACTGGTCGTCGACCAGCGCGGCCACCAGATCGTCGACCGCGTAGCGATCAAGCGCGCTGTGCTGCTGGCTGGGAGTTTCGGTTTTCAGCATCGCGATTCGCCGCATGGGGTGCGGACAAGCTTCGTCATGCCCCCATCATGCACCCTGCGCGCGCCGCACGGCGCAAGGTGATGCGGAAAAATTAGGCGGGACGGCGCATTTCGGCGACGAAGTCGTATTTGTCGCTGCGGCAGTAGGAGTGGGTCAGCTCGACCGCCTGGCCTGATTCGAGGTAGCCGACCCGGGTGATGAACAGCACCGCCGTGCCGACCGCGATGTCGAGCTGCTTGGCCAGCGTGGCCGGCGCGTTCATCGCGCGGATGTGCTGCAGCGCGCGCACCGGCATGTGGCCGGTCTGGGCCAGATGCTCGTACAGCGAGTTGCCGACCTCCTCGGGTTTCGGCAGCACGCTTTGCGGCAACACGCTGACCTCGTAGGCCATCACCATGTCGTCGGCCAGGCGCAAGCGCTCGAGCCGGGCGACGCGGGCGTTGACCGACAGCCCCAGGCTGAGCTGCTCGTCGGCCGCCGCCGACACGATGGCGCGCACCAGCCACTGCGAGCTGGGGCGGTAGCCGCGCTGCTGCAACTGCTCGGAAAAGCTCGACAGGTTCGACAGCGGCTGCTCGATGCGCGGCGCCACGTAGTTGCCAGAGCCGCGCCGGCGCACCACCAGACCCTGCTCGACCAGCTGGTCAATGGCCTTGCGCGCCGTCACGCGCGACACGTCGAGCTGCTCGGACAGCAGGCGCTCGGACGGCAGCGCCTGGTCGACCTGATAGCGGCCGTCGCGCACGTCCTGAATCAGCTTGCGCGCCACCTGCATGTACAGGGGCGAGTTGTCATACATGCCGGCCTTGAATTGTGTGTTGCTGTCAGTCATACCGTTCCGCTTGTCCTGTTACTGGTTGGTTGCCGCGCGCGTGGCGCGGCTTGCTGTGTGATGGCGGCAGGGTCAAGCGCCAGCGCAGCAGGCACGCCGCGCGAGCACCAAGGTGCAGCGCGCTCATGAAAAACCGCCATGCTTGCAGCTCCGTCAAAAACGCCATCGCGCCAATTCTATCCTGAGTGCGCCCCCGCGGGACGCCCTGATCGCGCTTTCTGCACGTAAACGCCCAATCCGGCAGCGCCGGCGACGCTGCCATCGTCACGCGCGGCCCCCCCGTCGCCGGCACTCGAACGCCGCAAATCCGGCGGCCCGGCGCCGCTGCGTGCGCACGTGACCGACACGTACCGACCGGAAACGGTGCATGTTGTGATGTGGGCAAAAGTGCTCGCAGCGCCCGCGCGACCATGGGCCTGGGGAGTTCGCTTGAGTCGCAGTTTGCTTTGACAACATTAACGTGGCAGCATGCCCTATTCGCCGGATTCGTCGGTCGTCGCGGACTCGATGGCGAAGCCTTACGCACCGCTGTCGAGCAGGCGGCCAATGCGTGATCATCTTCCGCCCGTCTGGAGTCGCCATGATTGAACCGATCCGCCCTGCACGCGGTCGCAGATCCGCCCTTGTTGCGCTGCTCAGCGCTATTGCTGCAGTCGCCTGCGGCGGTGGCGGGGGCGGCGGATCATCGCCAACGCCAGTCCCTACGCCTCCGCCTCCGCCTCCACCGCCACCGCCGCCGCCGCCAGTGGCAAGGCTGACCTTGAGTGGGGCCAGCATGCTGGCGCCGGACAACAGCGCCATCGTGCTGCGCGGCATCAACGAAGGCACCTGGGGCGAGATGAAAAGCGGCGACGCGCCGGCGATCGCGGCGCAAGGCGGCAAGGTCGTGCGTGTGCTGATTCGGTGGTGGGGGCTGTATGGTTCCAGCGACGTGGAAAGCCGGGCCGATCCATCGCCCGGGCATTTCAAGCCGGACCATCTGGCCCAATTCCTGCGCGAGGTCCAATGGTGCATCGATGCCGGCTTGTGGGTGATTCCGGTCATCGATTCGAACTGTGGCCAAAGCGGTATTCAGGATACGGGCATGGCCCTGTATTGCGATCCGAGCGGCAGCTATCCCGGTGGCCGCAATTTCTGGACCGATCTGAGCCAGCGCCAGTTGTTTAAAGACGCCTGGGTTTATCTGGCCGGGGTACTCAAGGACTATCCGAAGATCGCATTTTACGAACTGCTGCCCGAACCGCTGGCCGGCCGTGATTCGTCCTACGGCAAGGACGTGTCGGCGTTTTATCAAGAGCTGATGACGGCCATCGAGGACCAGGCCGGGGACAAGCGCACGCCATTTTTGATCGGTGCGCGCGACGCCTACAACATCAACCTGTGCGACGAGGCGTATGTGGCGGCGGCGCGCTGGACCAATCGGGTTGTATACACGGGCAACCTCTTCATCCGCACCAACAACGCGCAGGCGGACAACATCGCCAATCTGGAGAGCCGCTTGGGCGCGCTGGTAAAAATGAAGACATCGCGCAACGTGCCGGTGTTCATCCAACAGTTTGGCGTGCGCACCGGCGACGATCCCGGCAACTTCTATCTCAACGCGGGGCTGAGTCGCTTGAACGCTGCCGGCGTCGGCTACACGGGATGGCAGTGGCGCCAGAACACGCCGAGCCGCGACGAGTATGCGCTCATCATCAAGGATCCCCAAACGGGTGCCGACGTGGTCAAAACGGACGTGCTGGCCGTGTATTCGACGTACTGGAAAGCCTGAGGCACCGGCCGCCTCGTGACGGAGGTGGGCGCCGGGACGCTCACCGCGCGGCGTTCATCATGCCGCTACGCGTTGACGCGAACACCATGCCAGCCGGCACGCTCACATGTTGGCGCGCGTCTTGCACGCGATCCGACATGGTCACATTCTTCCCGCCAATGTGACGCCTTCGTACGTCGCCCGCGCCAAGCGCGCATGAATCTTGTTTCTTCGGAAAGAATCGTTAGACCGGATGGGGTTGATCATGTAGACTTGTCAAGTATCGTTCAAATTCAATAATGATTTCTTTAAGAAAAGACATTCCATGACCCTTCGTTCTCTGGTATTTGTAGTCGCCTCCCTCTTCGTCGCTGCCGCAGCAAGCGCCGACAACGGCAATCTGATCGTCAACGGCGACTTCGAGACCTCGAATGTCGGGTTCGGTGGCGGCATGTACAGCAATGGCTTTACCAATGACGTTGCTGAAGCCGCACCGTGGACGTTCACCAACGGCGGCGGCATTTTGAACCACAATACCGGTTGGGGTGGTGGTGCGGCCACATCGTCGGTCGCTTTCCTGCAAGACTACCAGCCGTTCGGCTGGCTGCCGCCACAACTGTCGCAAACGTTTGCGTCGAATGCGGACACGTTCGCCATTTCGTTCACCGCCGCCCAGCGCCCAGGTTACAGCGAAGGCTTGAATGTGACGATTGACGGCGTCGCAGCGAACGACGCGGTGCTGGTCCCGGCCGACGCGGAATGGACCACCTACAGCTTCAATGTCAGCGGTTTGAGCGGTGGCGTTCACACGCTGACGTTTAACGGCGTGAACTACAACGATGCCAGCGATGCGTCGCTGTTCCTCGACAACGTCAGCGTCGTCGCCGTTCCTGAGCCAGAAACCTACGGCATGCTGCTGGCCGGCCTGGGTCTGCTGGGCTTCATGGCGCGCCGTCGTTCGCCAGCCAAGGCTGCGTAATTTGCCGCAGCGCTAGCCAACACGGCCGCGCGAAAAAAAATGCCGCTCAGTTTCGCTGAGCGGCATTTTTTGTTTGCGCGGGCGGGCTTGCAAAGAGCTTCGGGGACCTCGCGCGCTAAACGCCCGCCGACGTCCCCTTTTTCATGCCCCGGCAGCGCGCTGCGTACCCGCGCTAAGCACGCTTTTGACGGCTGCGCGGGCCGACCGCCTTGATCAACACCTTCCACTTGGCGCGCTCGGCGATCCGGTCGAGCGGGGTCTGCCCGCTGCGCCGCACTTCGCGTAGCAGCTTGTGATAATTGCGCAGACGGTCGGCATCGACCGCGTCGCGCACCGCGCAGCCCGGCTCGGCCTGGTGCGCGCAATCGCGAAACTGGCACGCTTGCGCCAGCGCGTCGATGTCGTCGAAGGCGGCCGTCAGCGCATCCTCGTCCGCGTCCAGGCGCCAGCTGCGCAATCCCGGCGTGTCGATGATGCAGGCGCCGCCGGCGCATTGGTGCAGCGAACGCGCCGTCGTCGTGTGGCGTCCGCGCCCGTCGTCCTGGCGCACGCCGGCAGTCGGCTGGGCGCTGCCGCACAAGGTGTTGGTCAGGCTCGATTTGCCCGTGCCGGACGATCCCAGCAGCACCAGCGTCTGGCCCGCGCCCAGCCACGGCGCAAGGTCCGATCCGGCTTGCGCGCTCAATGCGTTCAGCGCCAGCAGCGGCACCGTGGCGGGCAAGCGCTGGCGCAACTGCGCGATCCGTTCATCGACGTCGATGCCGATGTCGGCTTTGGTCAGCACCACCACGGCGGCCACCTCGGCCGCGTGCGCCAGCGCGAGGTAGCGTTCCAGCCGGCGCGGGTTGAAATCGTGGTCCAGCCCCATCACCAGCAAGGCGGTGTCGACGTTGCTGGCGAGCGGCTGGCGCTGGCCGTCGGCGCCGCGGCGCGCCAATTGCGTGATGGGCGGCAGGCGCTCGGCGATCCGGTGCGTGCCGTCGGCATGGGTGTCGGCCAGCACCCAGTCGCCGACGGCCAGGCCGGTCTGCTGCGCGTCCAGCGTTTGCAGCAGGCGCGTTTGCACGCGCGCCTGGTAAGTGTGCGCGCCGTCGTGCAGCGTGATGGCGTCGCGGTGCACCTCGGTCGCGCGCATCAGGCGCGCGCCGGGCGAAGTGTGGCCCAAGGTATGAAGTTGGTTGGCGATGGTTTGGCTAAGGCCGATAAGTCGTAGTGCTGCGAAATCGAAGTCGATCATGATGGTGGTGTATGGGCGTGTTCGTAAAACTCGCGACGCGCGCGAGCACAGCCGCCGCGCACAGCGCGGAGGCACGAATTAGCGGAAGTCGGCGCACGATCAGGCGCGACTCAACACCTTACTCAACATGTTCGGGTACTGCGTAGAGTGGAGGGCGAGATCAGGCGGCCGACAGGAGGGCAATATCAGTGCGTTGCATGGTGGAGTCTCCTGTGGATGTGAATAGAACGTCAAGTTTGACAGCGCCGCGCCGGACGGTCAAGCACTTGTTCTGTGCGCGCGGCCCGGCTTGCGGCGCCGGCGGATGTGTACCTGGCACCGGCGCGCAGCAGGCGCCGGCATTCGATCACGCTGGTTAGCGTTGGCCGACGCAAGCGGCGGCGTGCGGCGCTGACGGCGCCGCGATCACCCGCCCCGGCGCGCTAGACGGCGCCGCTGGCGCGCCGGCGCCGTGCCATCAGGCCTGCCAGAGCAAGGCCGCCCAACAGCATCGCATACGCTTGCGGCTCGGGCACGGCTGCGGTAACTTCAACATTGTCCAGGCCGATGTACCACACCGCGTCCTGACCGGTGAACGCCACGTCGGTGCTGCTGCCTTGCGCAATGAAGCTCAAGCTCACATGGTCCCATGAACTGGCCGACGCGTTCTGCGTCGTGCCGACGATCTGCGACAGGTCGCCCGCCGACACCAGCAGTGAATCGTTGCTGCCGTAGTTGTAGTTGACCGAATTGCCGATATCGAAACTCAAGGTGTAGCTGGTGCCGGCCACGGTCGCGATGGTCTGCGTGACACCGGCGCCGGTGCCGGTCGAATGCCATCCGGTCAGGTCGAGGAAGTTGACGCCATCGGACGCCACGATTCCATAGGCGTTACCGGTGCCGATCCACGCAATGTCCGAGCCGGTCACGGTCCAGCCAGCCAGCGCCAAGCTGTCGCCGCCAAACAGTTGCTGCGATGCCGGATCGCCCACGTTGGCGATCGGCGTGCCCGCTTCAAAGCTGCCATTCGTAATCAAATTACTTGCGTTGACACTCAGGCTCAAGCCGCACAGGGCTGCGGCAATAACGATACGGGGAAAGTTCATAGTCACTCCTGGTTGAATTGTCGAAAATATCGCTGTGCGGCCGGCATGACATGGTCGCGTGAGGTGGGCGGTGGACACAGTATCAATTGTAAATTTGATATCGTCAAGTGAACATATTTCACTGCGGCGTGCACGCCACAGCGCCGGTGCCCGCCGGCGCGTTCTGTCGCAGCATTGTGCAGTCTGGCGCAGCCCGCTGCAGTTCAGTCCGACGCCGCTGACGCACGCTCAGCGATTCGCTATCGTGCATGCTGGGCCAGGTCGCACTGCGACGCCGGCCCGCACAACCTATCCACCACATAAAAAATAGAGGCCCCCCATGCGTCGTAGTTTGATCTCCGCTGCCGTACTCGTTCTTGCCGGTTTGTCCGCCTACCCGGCGCTGGCGGCGCCCGCCGGCGCGCCCGCGACGCAGACCACGACCCAGTTGCCGCGCACGGTGCGCCCGACCCATTACGCGCTGTCGATCACACCCAACGCCAAGGCGTCCACCTTCGGCGCCACCATCGCGATCGACATCGACGTGCTGGAGGCGACGTCCAACATCACCTTGAACGCGGCCGAACTGGCCTTCAGCAACGCGCAGTTGCTGGGCGCCGACGGCAAGGGCAAGCCGCTCAAGGCCAACGTCACGCTGGACGCCAAGAATGAAACGGCCAGCTTCGGCTTCGATAAGCCGCTGGCCAAGGGCAAGTACCGTCTGGTGCTGGACTACAGCGGCAAGATCGGCACCCAGGCCGAAGGCTTGTTTTCGCTTGACTACGACAACGGCGGCGCGAAACAACGGGCGCTGTACACCCAGTTTGAAAACTCGGCCGCGCGCCGCATGATCCCGTCGTGGGATGAGCCGGTCTACAAGGCCACTTTCGCGCTGCAGGCCACCGTGCCGGCCGGCGAGATGGCGGTGAGCAACATGCCGGTCGCCAAGACCAGCACGCTGGCCGACGGACGCCAGCTGGTCACGTTCGCCCAGTCGCCGAAGATGTCGACGTATCTGCTGTTTTTCGGCCTGGGCCAGTTCGAGCGCGCCACCACGGTGGTCGACGGCACCGAGCTGGGCGTGATCACCCAGAAGGGCGCGCTGCCGCAAGCGAAGTTCGCGCTCGACTCGTCGGCCGCCGTGCTGCGCGAATACAACGACTACTTCGGCACCAAGTATCCGCTGCCCAAGCTCGACAACATCGCCGCGCCGGGGCGCAGCAATTTCTTCGGCGCCATGGAAAACTGGGGCGCCATCTTCACGTTCGAATACGCGATGCTGCTCGACCCGACCATCTCGACCCAGGGCGACAAGCAGCGCTCGTTCGCGATCGCCTCGCACGAAATGGCGCACCAATGGTTCGGCGACCTGGTGACGATGGACTGGTGGGATGAGCTGTGGCTCAACGAAGGCTTCGCCTCATGGATGGACGGACGCACCACTGCGCGCCTGCACCCGGAATGGAAGACCGCGACCGCCGCGGTCGACGTGCGCGAAGGCGCGATGGCGTCCGACGCGATCGCCACCACCCACCCGGTGGTGCAGCACGTCGCCACCGTCGAGCAAGCCAGCCAGGCCTTCGACGCGATCACCTATTCGAAGGGCCAGGCGGTGATCGGCATGCTGGAAAACTACGTCGGCGAGACCGCCTGGCGCGACGGCGTGCGCGCCTACATGAAACAGCACGCCTACGGCAGCACGCGCAGCGACGACCTGTGGCGCGAAGTCGAAAAGACCGCCGGCAAGCCGATCACCCAGATCGCGCACGACTTCACGTTGCAGCCGGGCGTGCCTTTGATCCGCGTCGACTCGGTCGAATGCGTGGCCGGCAAGTCGGTGGTGGCGCTGTCGCAGGGCGAATTTAGCCGCGACCAGCCGAACAAGAAGGCGCTGTCCTGGCACGTGCCGGTGACGCTGCAACTGGGCGCCGACGGTACGCAAACGCGCGCGCTGGTGTCTGGCGGCAAGGCCAGCGTCACGCTGGCCGGCTGCGGCCCCGTGCTGGTCAACGCGGGCCAGAACGGCTACTACCGCACCGTCTACGCGCCGACCGCGTTCAGCGCGCTGGCAGGCCAATTCGGCAAGCTGGCCGCGATCGACCAGCTCGGCTTGCTGTCGGACACCTGGGCGCTGGGCATGGTCGGCCTGCAGCCGGTGTCGGACTTCCTCGACCTGGCCGCCGCCACGCCGCTCACGGCCGAACCGGCCGTGTGGCGCAACATCGCCGGCACGCTGTCGGGCATCAATAGCCACTTCAAGGACGAGCCGGCGCGCCAGAAGCGCTTCGCCAGCTTCGCCATCGCGCGCCTGGCACCGCTGATGGCCCAGCTCGGCTGGGACGCCAAAGCGGGCGAGCCTGAAACCACCGCGCCGCTGCGCCAGCAAGTGATCGGCGTACTCAGCGATCTGGGCGACGCACCGACCATCGCCGAGGCGCGCCGCCGCTACGCCGCCAAGGACAGCGACCCGACGGCGCTGCCGGCGGCGCTGCGCAAGCTGGTGATGGCGATCGTCGCCGAAAACGCCGACGCGGCCACCTGGGATGCGCTGCACAGCGCCGCGCTGACGGAGAAGTCGCCGATGATCAAGGATCAGCTGTACGACTTGCTCGCCATCAGCAAGGACGAGGCGCTGGCCAAACGCGCGCTGGCACTGGCGCTGACCAGCGAACCGGGCCAGACCGTCAGCCCAAGCATGATCGGTGCGGTCGCCAACGAGCATCCCGAATTGGCCTTCGATTTCGCGCTGGCCAACATGAGCAAGGTGAACGGTTTTGTCGAGGCCAACAGCCGCGCCAACTTCTTCCCGATGCTGGCGGAGGGCTCGGCCAAGCCGGCCACGATCGACAAGATCAACGCCTATGCCAGCGCCAATCTGGACCAGGGTTCGCGCCGCGGCGCCGACACCGCCGTCGCCCGCATCAACCTGCGCATCAAGATCCGCGCCGAGCGCCTGCCGGCGATCGACGTCTGGCTGGCCAAGCACCAGTCTTGATCGGATCTGATCGAATCGGCGCGCGGCCCTTGCACCGGGCCGCGCGCACACCCTCACAGCGGCACCCGGATGATACCGGGCGCCGCTTTTTTTGCGGCGCGCTTTGTCGCACCATTGTGCACTCTGGCGCAACGCGCTGCAGTTCAGCCCTCCCGCGATGACGCCCTGTCCAGGATCGGATAAGGTACACGCTCGGTCATGGCGCACATCGTCGCCGGCCCGCATCATTCATCCATCCGACAAAAACAGAGGTTCTCCATGCGTCGCAGTGTGATCTCCGCAGCCGTACTCGTCCTTGCAGGTTTGTCCGCCTATCCGGCGCTGGCCGCGCCCGCCGCCAGCGCCGTGACGCAAACCACCACCCAATTGCCGCGCACCGTGCGCCCGACCCACTACGCGCTGTCGATCACGCCCGACGCCAAGGCGGCCAGCTTCGCGGCGACCATCGCGATCGACATCGACGTGCTCGAAGCGACGTCGCGCATCACGCTCAACGCCACCGAGCTCAGTTTCACCAACGCGCAGCTAACAGGCGCCGATGGCAAGGGCACGCCGCGCAAGGCCAGCATCACGCTCGACGCCAAGAACGAGACGGCCAGTTTCGGCTTCGAGCAGCCGCTCGCCAAGGGGCACTACCGCTTGCTGCTTGACTACAGCGGCAAGATCGGTACCCAGGCCGAGGGCTTGTTTGCGCTCGACTACGACAACGGCGGCGCGAAACAGCGCGCGCTGTACACCCAGTTCGAAAACTCGGCCGCGCGCCGCATGATCCCGTCCTGGGACGAACCGCTCTACAAGGCCACGTTCGCGCTGCAGGCCACCGTGCCGGCCGGCGAGATGGCGGTGAGCAATATGCCGGTCGCCAAGACCAGCACGCTGGCCGACGGACGCCAGCTGGTCACGTTCGCCCAGTCGCCCAAGATGTCGACGTATCTGCTGTTTTTCGGGCTGGGCCAGTTCGAGCGCGCCACCACAGTGGTCGACGGCACCGAACTGGGCGTGATCACCCAGAAAGGCGCCTTGCCTCAAGCGAAGTTCGCGCTCGACTCGTCAGGGGCCGTGCTGCGCGAATTCAACGACTACTTCGGCGTCAAATATCCGCTGCCCAAGCTCGACAACATCGCCGCGCCGGGAAACAGCAATTTTTTCGACGCGATGGAGAACTGGGGCGCCATCTTCACCTTCGAACACGCGATACTGCTCGACCCGGCCTTCTCGACCCAGCGCGACAAGCAGGACGCGTTCTCGAACGCCGCGCACGAGATGGCGCACCAGTGGTTCGGCGACCTGGTGACGATGGACTGGTGGGACGAGCTGTGGCTCAACGAAGGCTTCGCTTCGTGGATGGAGGCACGCACCATGGCACGCCTGCATCCGGAATGGAAAACCGCGACGGCCGCGGTGGGCGTGCGGGAAAGCGCGATGGCATCCGACGCGATGGCCACGACGCACCCGGTGGTGCAGCACGTGGCCACCGTCGAGCAAGCCAGCCAGGCCTTCGACGTGATCACTTATTCGAAGGGCCAGGCGGTGATCGGCATGCTGGAAGACTATGTCGGCGAGACCGCCTGGCGCGACGGCGTGCGCGCCTACATGAAGGGACACGCTTACGGCAGCACCCGCAGCGACGATCTGTGGCGCGAGATCGAGAAGTCGGCCGGCAAGCCGGTCACCCAGATCGCGCACGACTTCACGCTGCAGGCCGGCGTGCCTTTGATCCGCGTCGACGCCGTCGAATGCGTGGCCGGCAAATCGGTGGTGGCCTTGTCGCAGGGCGAGTTCACGCGCGACCAGCCGGACAAGAAGCCGCGGTCCTGGCACGTGCCGGTGACCTTGCAACTAGGCACCGATGGCTCGCCAACGCGCGCGTTGGTGTCTGGCGGGAAGACCAGCGTCACCATGCCCGGCTGCGGGCCCGTGCTGCTCAACGCGGGCCAGAACGGCTACTACCGCAGCGTCTACGCGCCGGCCGCGTTTAGCGCGCTGGCCAGCCAATTTGGCAAGCTGGCCGCGATCGACCAACTGGGCTTGCTGTCGGACACCTGGGCGCTGGGCATGGTCGGCCTGCAGCCGGTGTCGGACTTCCTCGATCTGGCCGCCGCCACGCCGATCTCGGCTGAACCTGTCGTGTGGCGCAATATCGCCGGCACGCTGTCGGGCATCAACAGCCACTTCAAGGACGAGCCGGCGCGCCAGAAGCGCTTTGCCAGCTTCGCCATCGCGCGCCTGGCGCCCTTGATGGCGCAGCTCGGCTGGGACGCCAAAGCGGGCGAGCTGGACACCACCGCGCCACTACGCCAGCAATTGATCGGCACGCTCAGCGACCTGGGCGACGCGCCCACCATCGCCGAGGCACGCCGCCGCTACGCCGCCAAGGACAGCGATCCGACCGCGTTGCCGGCGGCACTGCGCAAGCTGGTCATGGCGATCGTGGCCGGGAACGCCGACGCGCCCACCTGGGAGGCGCTGCATAGCGCCGCGCTGGCGGAGAAGTCGCCGATGATCAAGGATCAGCTGTACGAACTGCTCGCCATCAGCAAGGACGAGGCGCTGGCCAAGCGCGCGCTGGCGCTGGCCTTGACGAGCGAACCGGGTCAGACCGTCAGCGCGAGCATGATCGGCGCCGTTTCCGGCCCACACCCGGATCTGGCCTTCGATTTCGCACTGGCCAATCTGAGCAAGGTGAACAGCTTGGTCGAGGCCAACATCCGCGCCACTTTCTTCCCCGCACTGGCGCAAGGTTCGGGCAACGCCGCCACGATCGCCAAGATCGAGGCGTATGCCAACGCCAATCTGGAGAAGGGTTCGCGCCGCGGCGCCGACACGGCCGTGGCCCGCATCATGTACCGACTCAAGATCCGCGCCGAACGCCTGCCGGCGATCGACGTCTGGCTGGCCAAGCAGCAATCCTGATCTGATCCGCGCCCAGCCCTTGCACAGGTCCGGCGCGCAACATCGAAGCGGCAATCGGGTCATTCCGCTTGCCGCTTTTTCTATTCGCGGACAACGGCGCCGGCCTGTCTCCGGCCGGACCGACACGGCAAACGCGCGCGATGTTGGCGTTGGCGTTGGCGTTGGCGTTGGCGTTGGCGTTGGCGTTGGCGTTGGCGTTGGCGTTGGGTTTGGCGTTGCAGCCCAGCATCAGCGAAAACGTCAGCGCGACCATTCCCGCCAAGCCGCCATCGATGCGGCCGGAAAACGCTCGCCCAGGTGCCGCAGCGGCACAACCCAGCGCGTGCGAAACAGTCAAGCCACATGATACCCATTTCGATATCAAAATCAAATTCAAATTCATTGGATTGATATCTGTTGCCCAATTAGTATGCAGGTGATCATTGTCGCCAAGCACTAGCCGATGCCGATCATTGCACTCGCATCAACCGCACCGGCAGCACCAGCAATTCCGTGTCACCGCCTGTCTGCCCCGTGCTTTCTTACAATAATAGGAGACCAGATGTTTCATAACCTCAAAGAAATCAAGAAGACAGTCATGGTGCGGGCGCTCGTCTGCGCCTTTGGCGCCTCGCTGTTGTCGGTCGGCCTGGCGCCGTGCGCGCACGCCCAGTCGAACGCGACGGCAACCATTTTCGGCCAGGTTGCCAGCCCCGCCGGCAGCACCGTGGTGCTGGAAAACCTTGCCACCGGCACCCACCGGACCCTGACGCCTGACGCGCACGGCAAATACCAGGCCACCTCGATGCCGCCGGGACGCTACAAGGTGCAACTGATGCAGGGCGCGGCCGTGGTCGGCACCAAGGATGTCGAGGCGCTGATCGGCAGCGGGGTCGAGGTGTCGTTCGACGCCACCGGTGAGGGCAACGGCCAGACCGTGACAGTGGCCGGACGGCGCCAGACGATCGACGTGTCGAACACCAACAACGGCAGCGTGTTCACGGCCAAACAATTGGCCGAATTGCCAATCGCGACATCGATACGCGCCATCATGCAGCTCGCTCCGGGCGCGGCGCGCGGCGACAGCCGGCTGGGCGGCGAAAGCTTCGGCGGCTCCGGCGTGTCGGAGAACTCCTACTACATCAACGGCTTCCCGGTCACCAACATCTACGGCCAGATCGGCGGCACCACCTTGCCGTATTTCGCCGTCGCCCAGGCGCAGATCCTGTCGGGCGGCTACAGCGCCGAGTTCGGCCGTTCCACCGGCGGCATCGTCAACATCACCACCAAGAGCGGCACCAATACCTGGGAAGTGGGCGGCACCGCGCAATGGATACCCAATGGGCTGCGCGACAAGGCACGCAACAGCTATTACCCGAACACGGGCGCCAATCCGAGCACGGATGGCAAGCTGTACCAGTATCGCCAGCAAAACACCTACAACGAGGGCTTCGTCAGCGTGTTCGCGGGCGGACCGCTGATCAAGGACAAGCTGTTCATCTTCGCCAACGCCGAACAGGACCGCAACTTCAGCGAGTATGTGGGTGCCAATACCGACAGCGGCACGGCGGGCAAGAACGGCTGGACCGAATCGCAGACGCTGGTGCCGCGCTATATGGTCAAACTCGACTACAACATCACCGACAACCATCACCTTGAATTTACCCAGATCCACGATGCCAACCGCACCGACTGGTCCTACTACGGGTATGACTTCAAGACCTTTACCAGCAATCATGTGCAAGCTGGCGGCGGCTTCGACAGCGCGTCGACCGACGATTCGATCCTCAAGTACACCGGCTACCTGACCGACAACCTGACCGTGACGGCACTGCGCGGGCAATTCAAGTCGCTCTACCCGACCTACAAAACCGGCCTGATCGTCGGCCAGTACCAGATCAATGCCCCGCTGACCAATCGGGCTCCCGGCGTGAGCTACAGCTCCAACCAGCTCGCGCAGGGTTCGCTGCAGGTGCCTGACGCCAACGACGCGCAAACGACCAGCCGGCTCGACCTGGAATACAAGCTGGGCAGCCACTCGCTGCGCCTGGGCGTGGACCACAACAAGACCTCGTCGATCAACGGCAGTGCCGACGCCGGCGGCGGCGTGTGGAATTATCGCTTCCAGAAAGACCCGAATGCGCCGCTGCCGCGCGGCATCTCGCCGGCGGCCGGCGGCGGTCTGGGCAAGCTGGGCTACTACGTCACGGAAGACCACAACGACAATTCGGCCCAGCCCCATTCGACTCAGTCGGCGCAGTACATCCAGGATCGCTACCAGGTCACGCCCAACCTGATCCTCGATCTGGGTTTGCGCAACGAGCAGTTCAACAACATGACCAGCCATGGCGAAACCTACGTCAGCCAGAACCACCAGTTGGCGCCGCGCCTGGGCGCGGCCTGGGATGTCAACGGCGACGGCTCGATGAAGGCCTTCGTCAATGCCGGACGCTATCAACTGCCGCTGCCGACCCGGCTGGTGCTGAACCTGGCCGGCAATCCGATCAGCACCTCGCACGCCTACACCTACACCGGCACCGATCCGCTGACCGGCTACCCGACCGGGCTGGTGGAACTGTCGCCCAACTATTCGGCCGGTGGCTCGTACGGCCAGACCGTCGACCTGCGCCAGTCCGCCGCCACCAACCTGGGCGCGATGTACCAGGATGATCTGGCGTTTGGCTTCGAAAAAGCCTGGTCGCACAACCTGACCGTGGGCGCCAAGTTCACCTACCGTAACCTTGGCAGCACCATCGAGGACTGGTGCGACCAGCGTCCTATCGACGCCTGGGCCAAGCGCAACAACGTCAAGACCAACAATTTCTCGTTCAACTGCGCACTGATCAATCCGGGTCAGGACGCCACCTTGCGGCTCGACCTGAAAGGCGACGGCAGCGTCATCGACGTCCCGCTGACGGCGGCGGAAATCGGCTTGCCGAAGGTCAAGCGCACCTATGTGGCACTCGACACCTTCATCGAGCATCCGCTGCGCGATGGCTGGTACGGCAAGCTCGCCTACACCTTGTCGCGCAGCAGTGGCAACACCGAGGGACAGGTCGCGTCCGATTTCAACGCGTCCAACGTGGCCACCACCTCGATGTTCGACAATCCCGAACTGATGGTCGGCGCCGATGGCTTGCTGCCGAATAACCACACGCATGCGATCAAGGCATTTGGCTACTACCAGATCGACGCGCAATGGACGGCGGGCGCCAATCTGGCCATTACCACCGGCTCGCCGAAGGAATGCACCAGCAATCAATTGCCCGGTGCCTACGACGTCGGCTATGGCTCGCTGTTCTTCTATTGCGGCGGCAAGCTGTCGCCGCGCGGCTCGTTTGGCAACCTGCCCACCGATGTCCGGCTGGCCCTGTCGACCAACTACAAACCCCTGCTCGTGCCGGGCCTGGAACTGCGCGCCGAAGTGTTCAACGTGCTCAACCGCCAGACCCAGCTCAACGAAGACTCGACCAGCCAGCAAGGCAGCATCGACAATCCCACCACCTCGCCGTATTACCAGTTCATCAAGTCGCGTTCGCCTGAACGCAGCTTCAAGTTCTCGGTCACCTACAAGCATCAGTTCTGACGGCGGCGGGCTGGCCCGCCCGGCCCGCGCGCATCCAAGCGCGGGCCGGTGCATCGTGGCGCGGCGCCAACGGCGTCGTGCCATAATCGCGCAATCATGTCACATCATTCAGATTTTCCCGCCGCGCGGCCCGCGCCGGCATCCTCGGCGTTTGGCAAAGAATATGCGCGCCGCATGAACCGCGTGCTCGACCATATCGACCGTCACCTCGACACGCCGCTCGAATTGGCCGAACTGGCCGACGTGGCCAATTTCTCGCGCTTTCACTTTCACCGTGTGTTCGCCGCGTGGATGGGCGAAACGCTGGGCGAGTACGCGCGCCGGCGCCGCCTTGAAGTGGCCGCCTTCCGGCTGTCCTGCCGCCCCTCGGCGCCGGTGCTGGAGACGGCGCTGGCCAGCGGTTTCGGTTCGGGCGAAGCGTTCGCGCGCGCCTTCAAGCTCAAGTTCGGCTGCACCCCCAGCGCGTGGCGCGACGGCACCGTCGCGCGCAGGAGCGCGCAGATGGCGGCAATCCGCGCGCGCAATGCGCGCCGCGACAGCAATCCTGATCAGCCGCACAGCAATGCCGATCAGGCGCTGCGCGCCACCTTGGGCGACCATGATGTCTCCAACCACACACAAGGTGAGACCAACATGGAAGTGAACGTCATTGAATTACCGGCCGTGCGGGTCGCCTACCAGCGCCACATCGGCCCCTACGGCCCGGCCATCGGCGCGTTCTGGCGCGCGCAGGCGGCGCCCTGGATGCAGGCGCACGGCCTGGGCGAGCAGCAGTGCTATGGCATCGGCCACGACGACCCGTGCGTGACCGCGCCCGACAAATGCCGCTACGACGCCTGCGTCGTCATACCCGACGGCTTCGTGCCCAGCGGCCCCGTCAGCGTCGCGACGCTGCCGGGCGGGCGCTACGCGGTGGCCCAATTCAAGGGCCACACCAGCAGCATCGGCGACGCCTGGATGACGCTGATGCGCGAGTGGCTGCCGGCCAGCGGCTTCCAGTGCGACGAGCGGCCCTGCTTCGAACAGTTCCTGCCGGCCACGTCGATCGACGCACAGTCGGGCGAGTTCAGCTGCACGCTGTGCATACCGGTGCGCCCGCTGTGAGCGCGCCGCACACGTCGGCGCCGGCGCGCGCCGGCTGCCGCACGGTGCAGGTGATCGATGCGCACGACGGCACGCCATTTCCGATGCTGGTGATGTATCCGAGCGACGCACCCGAGAACACCGAGCGGCTGGGACCGTACAGCCTGGAGGTGGCGCTGAACGCCGCGCCCAAGCCGGGGCGCTATCCGCTGGTGCTCATTTCGCACGGCAGCGGCAGCGCGTTTCTAGCCTACCGCACGCTGGCGCATTTTCTGGCGCGGCACGGCTTCGTAGTCGGAATACCGGAACATCCGTTCAACAACCGCAGCGACAATTCGCTGGTCGATACGCTCGACAATCTGGCCAACCGCCCGCGTCAGTTGCGCTGCGCGATCGACTGGTTTTACGGCAGCGCCGAGCTGGCCGACAGCGTCAAGCCGGACGATGTTGCCATCATCGGCCACTCGATGGGCGGCTACACGGCGTTGGCCTGCGCGGGCGGGCGACCAACCGGGCTGGCGCGCGAGTCACCCGACGGCGCGGAACACGTCGTCGATGTGATTGCCGACGCGCGCGTCAAGGCGCTGGTGTTGCTGGCGCCGGCCTCGGTCTGGTATCGCAACGATGGCGCCTTGCGCGACGTGCATTGCCCCATCCTGATGCTGTTCGGCGAGCAGGACGCGATCACGCCGTTCCGTTTCCACGGCCGGCTGATTCTCGACGGCCTGCCGACAACGACCCTGATCGAGCACCGAATAATCGACAATGCGGGCCACTTCTCCTTTCTCAGTGCGTTTCCCGAATCGATGTGCGATCCGGCGTTTGCTCCGTCGCAGGACCGGCCCGGCTTTGATCGCGCGGCGTATCACGCCACGCTGCACGCCGAGGTGCTGGCGTTTCTGCGCCGAGCAGTGTAAAACCCGATGACGCTTGTCGATTGGGCCGTTGGCACCGTCGCCAATCGCGCGCACAAACGGTCGGCGCAGGTATGCCCGAGCGCGCAGCGGATGTCGTTGCGCCCCCGGCGAGCAACACCTGGACAATAGTGCATCGCCGCCATGCGCGGCGCAACCGCCCCCTGCGGCGCGATATGGCGGATAATTGCGGAAAATTTTCTGCACGCCGTCAGGATCGCCATGCCACCTTCGAAACAGCCGACCGCTTGTCCTTGCGGCGGCGCTTCCCTTGCCACTTGCTGCGGCCGCTACCTGAGCGGCGCGGCGGTCGCGCCCACCGCCGAGGCGCTGATGCGTTCGCGCTACAGCGCCTACACACTGCGCATGGAAACCTATCTGCGCGCCACCTGGCACCCCAGCACGCTGCCGCCCGAACCCATCGTTTCACCAGATGAGAAGCTACAGTGGCTGGGACTTGAGGTAAAATCTGCTTTACGTTTACGTCAACGTAAAGCAGAATTGCCAGAATCACCAGACAGCGACTGCGTCGAATTCGTCGCGCGCTACAAAGTGGCGGGCCGCGCGCACCGCTTGCACGAGCTCAGCCGCTTCGTGCGCGAGAGCGACGGCGGCGTGCCGCGCTGGTTTTATCTGGACGGCAGCTTTCCCGAATAAGCTGGAAAACAGGCCGAGCACGAGCCGACAACGCGATTGAAAGAAAAAGGACCCACATGCCTCAGATCGACAGCAAACTCAACCCGCGCAGCGAAGATTTCAAAGCCAACGCGGCAGCGATGCAACTCATCGTCGACGACCTGCGCGCTAAGGTAGCCCAGATGGCCGCCGGCGGTGGCGCCGCCGCCAGCGCCAAGCATGTGGCGCGCGGCAAACTGCTGCCGCGCGACCGGGTTCAGATGCTGCTCGATCCGGGCACGCCGTTCCTCGAATTTTCGCAGCTGGCCGCGTATGACATGTACAAGGACGCCAACGGCGTGGGCGCCGCGCCGGCCGCCGGCATCATCACCGGAATCGGCCGCGTGGCCGGTCAGGAATGCGTGATCGTGTGCAACGACGCCACCGTCAAGGGCGGCACCTATTATCCGATCACCGTCAAGAAGCACCTGCGCGCGCAAGAGATCGCCGATCAGAACAACCTGCCGTGTATCTATCTGGTCGATTCGGGCGGCGCCAACCTGCCCAACCAGGACGACGTGTTCCCGGACCGCGACCATTTCGGGCGCATCTTCTTCAATCAGGCTAATCTCTCAAGTAAGGGCATCCCGCAGATCGCCGTCGTGATGGGTTCGTGCACCGCCGGCGGCGCCTACGTGCCGGCCATGAGCGACGAGTCGATCATCGTCAAGGACCAGGGCACGATTTTCCTGGGTGGTCCGCCGCTGGTGAAAGCGGCCACCGGCGAAGTGGTCACGGCCGAAGACCTGGGCGGGGGCGACGTGCACACCCGCCTGTCGGGCGTCGTCGACCATCTGGCGCAGGACGATCTGCACGCGCTGTCGCTGGCGCGCACGATCGTCTCCAATCTGAACCGCAGCAAGCCGCAGCAGATGGCCTTGCGTGCCTCCGTCGAACCGAAATACGCGCCTGAAGAACTGTATGGCGTGATCCCGCTCGACACGCGCAAACCGTTCGACGTGCGTGAAGTGATCGCCCGCATCGTCGACGGCAGCGAGTTCGACGAATTCAAGGCCCGTTACGGCACTACCTTGATCTGCGGCTTCGCCCACATCTACGGCGTCAAGGTGGGCATCATCGCCAACAACGGCATCCTGTTTTCCGAGTCGGCCCTGAAGGCGACCCACTTCATCGAGCTGTGCTGCCAGCGCAAGATCCCGCTGGTGTTCCTGCAAAATATCACCGGCTTCATGGTCGGACGCAAATACGAAAACGAAGGCATCGCGCGCAACGGCGCAAAGATGGTCACCGCGGTGGCCACTGCAGCCGTGCCCAAGTTCACCGTCATCATCGGCGGCAGTTTCGGTGCCGGCAACTACGGCATGTGCGGGCGCGCTTTCTCGCCGCGCTTCCTGTGGATGTGGCCGAACGCGCGCATCTCGGTGATGGGCGGCGACCAGGCCGCATCCGTGCTGGCCACGGTCAAACGCGACGGCATCGAACAGAAGGGCGGCAGCTGGACGGCCGACGAAGAAGCCGCGTTCAAGCAGCCGATCAAGGAACAATACGAGCATCAGGGCCACCCGTACTACGCCAGTGCGCGGCTGTGGGACGACGGCGTGATCGATCCGGCCGACACCCGCATGGTGCTCGGTCTGGGCCTGTCGGCGTCGCTCAACGCCGAGATCCCGGGCACCAAATTCGGCGTGTTCCGCATGTGATGGAGTCAAACATGAGCTATCAGACACTGAACATCGTCATCGACGGAAAACTGGCCACCGTTACGCTGGACCGGCCCGACGTGCGCAACGCTTTTAATGAGACCACGATCGTCGAACTGGCCAGCGCGTTCGACGAACTTGGTCGCAACGACGCCGTGCGCGCGATCGTGCTGGCCGCCAACGGCCCGGCCTTTTGCGCCGGCGCGGACCTGAACTGGATGAAGAAGATGGCCGCGTATTCGCACAGCGAAAACAACGCCGACGCAATGCAACTGGCCGACATGCTGCGCACCATCTACCTGTGCCCGAAACCGGTGGTGGCCAAGGTGCAGGGCGATTGCTACGCCGGCGGCATGGGCCTGGTGGCCGCCTGCGACATCGTGGTGGCGGCCGACACGGTCAATTTCTGCCTGTCCGAAGTCAAGCTGGGCCTGATCCCGGCCACCATTTCACCGTACGTCATCAAGGCCATGGGCGAGAACGCCGCGCGGCGCTACTTTCTGACGGCCGAGCGCTTTTCGGCGCAGCAAGCGCACCGCATCGGTTTCGCGCATGATGTCGTCGCCGCTGACGCGCTTGACGCGAGCGTGGCCGCGATCGTCAAGGCTTTGGTGTCGAACAGCCCCAACGCGGTGCGCCAGGCCAAGGCACTGGTGCGCGACATCGTCGGGCGTCCGGTCGACGACGCGCTGCTGGCCGACACGGCCGAGCGCATCGCCCACATCCGCGCTTCCAGCGAGGGACGCGAAGGCGTCAGCTCTTTCCTGGAAAAGCGCAAGCCGTCGTGGTTGAACTGACGGCACATCAAGGAACAGTTTTGGAATCGAATCAAGCAATCGCCAGCCCCAAGCAAGACTGGGTCGCCCGCAGCCTGAAGAGCGTTTGGCACCCGTGCACCCAGATGCAGCACCACGAAACGGTGCCGCTGATTCCGGTCAGCCACGGGCGCGGCGCATGGTTGTATGACCACGAGGGCCGGCGCTATCTGGACGCGATCAGCTCGTGGTGGGTCAACCTGTTCGGGCACGCCAACCCGCGCATCAACGCGCAGCTGAAGGACCAACTTGACCGGCTCGAACACGCGATGCTGGCCGGCTTTACCCACGAGCCGGTGATCGAGCTGTCCGAGCGCCTGGCGGCCTTGACCGACCATCAGCTGGGCCACTGTTTCTACGCTTCGGACGGCGCGTCCGCCGTCGAGATCGCGCTGAAGATGAGCTTTCACGCGTGGCGCAACGCCGGTCGCACGAGCAAACAGGAATTCGTCTGCCTCAAGGGCAGCTATCACGGCGAAACCATCGGCGCGCTGGCGGTGACCGACGTTGCGCTGTTCAAGGATGCCTACGGTCCGCTGCTGCGCGCCTCGCGCGTGGTCACGTCGCCCGATGCGCGCACGGCGCAAGAAGGCGAATCGGCGCAGGACGTGGCGCGCCGCGCCGCGCACGACGTCGAGTTGCTGTTCGCCGAACGGGCCGACCAGATCGCCGCAATCATCATCGAACCGCTGGTGCAGTGCGCCACCGGCATGGCGATGCACGACCCGTTGTATCTGACGCTGGTGCGCGAGCTGTGCGACCAGTATCAAGTGCACATGATTCTGGACGAAATCGCGGTCGGTTGCGGGCGCACCGGCACCTTCTTCGCGTGCGAGCAGGCCGGTATCTGGCCCGATTTCGTGTGCCTGTCCAAGGGCATCAGCGGCGGCTATCTGCCGCTGTCGCTGGTGATGACGCACGAGGATGTCTACCAGGCTTTTTACAGCGCCGACGTGACGCGCGGCTTTTTGCATTCGCATTCCTACACCGGCAATCCGCTGGCCTGCCGCGCCGCGCTGGCCACGCTAGACATCTTCCGCGACGACGACGTGTTGCGCACCAATCAGCTGAAGGCCGCGCGTCTGACCGCTGCATTGGCGCCGCTGGCCAATCACGAGCGGGTGCGCAATTTCCGCCAGCGCGGCATGATCTGGGCCTTCGACGCGGTCGAGCCGGATCTTGAACGTGCATCGACCTTTTCGCGCCGCTTCTTTTCCAGCGCGCTGGAACACGAACTGCTGATGCGTCCGATCGGGCGCACCGTCTACATGATGCCGCCGTATATTCTGGACGACGGCGAGATCGACGGCCTGGCCGCGCAGACGCGCGCCGTGTTTGAACAAGTGATCGCGCCATGAGCATCGACCTGATCGCCAACCTGCAGCGTCAATTGCAAGCACTGGACGAGCGCAGCCTGACGCGTCGGCTGCGCGTGGTCGACACGCCATGCCTGCCAAATCTGACGGTGGACGGACGCGCGCTGCTGGCGTTTTGCAGCAACGATTATCTTGGGCTGGCCGCGCATCCGCGCATGATCGATGCGCTGCGCGAAGGCGCCGCGCGCTACGGCGTGGGCAGCGGTGGCTCGGCGCTGATCGGTGGCCACAGCCGCGCGCATGCGTTGCTGGAAGAGCGACTGGCCGAATTCCTCAGCCCGCACATCGAGTCGGCGCGCGCGCTGTATCTGTGCAGCGGCTACATGGCCAACATGGCGGTGCTGACCGCGCTGGGCGCGGACGCCGACAGCGAGATTTTTTCGGAAACGCTGAACCACGCGTCGCTGATCGACGGCGCCCGTCTGGCGCGCGCAAGCGTGAAGGTGTATCCGCACGCTGACCTGGTCACGCTGAGCGCGCAACTGGCCGCCAGCAATGCGCGCACCAAGCTGGTCGTCACCGACAGCGTGTTCAGCATGGACGGCAACCTGGCGCCGCTGCCTGCGCTGCTGGCGCTGTGCGAACAGCACGGCGCCTGGCTGGTGGTGGATGACGCGCACGGTTTCGGCACGTTGGGCGCGCACGGGCGGGGCGCGTTGGAACACTTCGGCCTGCACTCGCCAAATCTGGTCTACGTCGGCACGCTGAGCAAGGCGGCCGGCGTCGGTGGCGCCTTCGTGGCCGCGCACGCGAGCGTCATCGAGATGCTGGTGCAGCGCGCCCGCCCGTTCATTTACACCACCGCACCGGCCCCCGCGCTGGCGCATGCCTTGCTCACCAGCGTGGAACTGATCAGCGGCGCGGAAGGCGCCGAACGGCGCGCCCAGCTGGCCAGCTTGATCGTCCAGCTGGGCGCCGAACTGCGGCTCGAACGCTGGCAATTGCTGCCCTCGTTTACCGGCATCCAGCCGATCCTGATCGGCGCCAACGACGAGACGCTGCGCGTGTCGGCCGGTTTGCTGGAACAGCGCTTGTGGGTGCCGGCGATCCGCCCACCCACGGTGCCGCTCGGGACCGCGCGCCTGCGCCTGACGCTGTCGGCCGCGCACACCAGCGCCGAAGTGGCGCAACTGTGCAGCGCACTGAACACCTTGGAAAGGAACTGAGATGAGTCTGAACGATCCCCTCGACCCCGTATTGGCGGTGGAAGCGCAGCCCGCGCCCGCGCTGGTCGGCATGCCGTCGCGCTTCGCCTGTTTTGTCACCGGCACCGACACCGAAATCGGCAAGACCTTGATCTCGTCGGCGATCCTGCACGCGCTGGTCAAGCGCGGCGTGCGCGCCTGCGGCATGAAGCCGGTGGCCGCCGGCGCCGTGATGCGCGACGGCGAGCTGCACAACGACGACGCCGACAGCCTGTCGGTGGCCGGCAACGTGGTCCTGCAACGCCATATCACCACGCCGTATCTGCTGCGCGAAGCGGCCGCGCCGCACATCGCCGCCGAACTGGAAGGCGTCAACATCAACCCGGTGCCGATCCTGGCGGCCTACGCCGAAATCGCGCTCGCGTCCGACGCGGTGGTGGTCGAAGGCGTGGGTGGTTTTTGCGTGCCGCTGTCGGAGGAGTTCGACACCGCCATCATGGCCGAGCAGCTTGGCCTGCCGGTGATTCTGGTGGTGGGCCTGCGCCTTGGCTGCATCAACCACGCGCTGCTGACCGTGCAGGCGATTGCCGCGCGCGGCCTGCTGCTGGCCGGCTGGGTCGCCAACGAGGTCGATCCCGAGATGCGCTTTGCCGATGAAAATATTGATGCGCTGCTGTTGCGCATAGAAGCACCGCTGCTGGGCCGCGTGCCGCGCCTGCCATTTCCGACGGCGGCCGCGGCCGCCGACTATCTTGATCTGACCCGCCTGCCCGGCTGGCCCACCCAATCTGTTTAAGTTGAAGGAATAACGATGTCCCAAAACCAGTCGCAAACCCAAGCCGTTTCCCTGCATCGCCCGGGCGCGCCGATCACCTTGCCGGACGCCGCCACCTGGCCGCTGGCCGACGTGATGGCGCTGTTCGATCTGCCGTTCAACGAACTGATGTTCCGCGCGCAGCAACTGCACCGCACCCATTTCCCGGCCGGCGATGTGGAACTGGCCACGCTGTTGTCGATCAAGACCGGCGGCTGCGAGGAAGACTGCGGCTACTGCCCGCAAGCGGCGCGTTACGACACCGGCGTCGAAGCCAAGAAGATCCTCGACATCGACACCGTGCTGGACGCGGCGCGTCAGGCCAAGGCCAACGGCGCGACGCGTTTTTGCATGGGCGCGGCATGGCGCAGCCCGAAGGATCGCGACATGGACAAGGTCGAGGAGATGGTACGCGAAGTCAAAGCGCTGGGCATGGAAACCTGCGCCACGCTGGGCATGCTGGAAGAGGGCCAAGCCGACCGCCTGAAAAACGCGGGGCTGGACTACTACAACCACAACCTCGACACGGCGCCTGAGTTTTACGACAACGTCATTTCGACGCGCGAATATCAGGATCGTCTGGATACGCTTGGCCGCGTGCGCAACGCCGGTTTGAAAGTGTGCTGCGGCGGCATCGTCGGCATGGGCGAATCGCGTTTGCAGCGCGCCGGTTTGATCGCGCAATTGGCCAACTTGAATCCATACCCGGAATCGGTGCCGGTCAACCATCTGGTGCAGGTCGAAGGTACGCCGCTGTTTGGCATCGACCCGCTCGACCCGCTTGAATTCGTGCGCACCATCGCGGTGGCGCGCATCACGATGCCGCAGGCGCGCGTGCGCTTGTCGGCCGGGCGTCGTCAGATGGGCGAAGCGGTGCAAGCGATGTGTTTCCTGGCCGGCGCCAATTCGATCTTCTACGGCGACAAGCTGCTTACCACCGACAACCCGGAAGCGGAAGACGACCGCGTGCTGCTGGCCAAGCTGGGCCTGGTGACGCGCGCGTCGACGCTGGAGTCAGCGCCGAAGGAAAAGTGCGGCTGCTGATGATGTTGATGTACACGTTGTGATGCGCCGCCGCAGGTGCATCCGAGGGAAAAACCGGGGGAAAAACCGGGGACGACAAAAACCGGGGACGACAAAAACCGGGGACAGACCCGGTTTTTCAGGAAACACCAAGCTTGGAAACCATGGCTGATTCTGCCCTCACGGCTGGGGTTTCCTGAAAATAGGGGTCTGTCCCCGGATTCGCGCTGACTCCGGACCGCGAATGCGGGGTCAGAGTAATTTTCGTCATACCCCCGACGAAAAAAAACTCTGACCCCGGTTTCGCTACGGCGCTGGCTCGCGCAGCGTGCGGCTCCGGTTAGCCTTTGTGCGTCCCTGATTTCGCTGTTCCTGATTTCGCTGTGCCTGATACTCGTTTCAATTGATCGCTGCTTGCATTGGAAGAAAATAATATGTTCACAAAGATTCTGATCGCCAACCGTGGCGAAATCGCTTGCCGCGTCGCCGCCACCGCGCGCCGCATGGGCATCAAGACCGTCGCCGTGTATTCGGAGGCGGACGCCAACGCCAAGCATGTGGCGGTGTGCGACGAGGCGGTGCTGATCGGCCCGGCCGCCGCCAAGGAAAGCTATCTGTGCGGCGACAAGATCATCGCGGTGGCGCTGGCCACCGGCGCGCAGGCGATCCATCCCGGCTACGGTTTCCTGTCCGAGAACGCCGATTTTGCCGACGCCTGCGACGAAGCGGGCCTGGTGTTCATCGGCCCGCCGGCGTCGGCGATGCGCGCGATGGGCTCCAAATCGGCGGCCAAGTCCTTGATGGAAAAGGCGGACGTGCCGCTGGTGCCGGGTTACCACGGCGACGAGCAGGATGCCGACTTCCTGCACAAGCAAGCGGACCGGATCGGTTATCCGGTGCTGCTCAAGGCCAGTGCCGGCGGCGGCGGCAAGGGCATGCGCGTAATCGAGGATTCGAGCGAATTCAAGGCCGCGCTGGCGTCCTGCAAGCGCGAAGCAATCAGCTCGTTTGGCGACGACAAGGTGCTGGCTGAGAAATACCTGACCCGCCCGCGCCACATCGAAATCCAGGTGTTCGCCGACACCCACGGCAACTGCATCTACCTGTTCGAGCGCGATTGCTCGGTGCAGCGCCGGCACCAAAAGGTGCTCGAAGAGGCGCCCGCGCCGAACATGCCGCCCGAGCGGCGCGCCGCGATGGGCGAGGCGGCCGTGGCCGCCGCCAAGGCGGTCGGCTATGTGGGCGCCGGCACGGTCGAATTCATCGCCAACCAGGATGGTTCGTTCTACTTCATGGAAATGAACACGCGCCTGCAGGTCGAGCATCCGGTCACTGAGATGATCACCGGCACCGACCTGGTCGCGTGGCAGTTGCGCGTCGCGTTCGGCCAGCCGCTGCCCAAGCTGCAGCATGAACTGGCCATCCACGGCCACGCGATCGAGGCGCGCATCTACGCCGAAAATCCGGAGAAGGGCTTCTTGCCGTCGATCGGCACGCTGCGCCACGTCGACCTGCCGGCGGCCGTGTGCTTCGAACTGGGCGGCACGCCCGGCGTGGCACCGGCCGGCGTGCGCATCGATTCGGGGGTGCGCGAAGGCGACGCCATTTCGCCGTTCTACGATCCGATGATCGCCAAGCTGATCGTCTGGGGCGCGGACCGCGACCAGGCGCTGGCGCGCATGTCGCAGGCGCTGGCCGAATACCAGATCACCGGTCTGGCCACCAACGTGGCCTTCCTGAAGCGCCTGATCGAAGGACGTGCGTTCGCCAGCGCCGACCTCGACACCGGCCTGATTGAGCGCAACGGCGCCACGCTGTTCCCGGCGCTGCGTGCCGCTCCGGTGGGCGCGCTGGCGCTGGCCGCGGTGGCCCTGATCGACGCCGAGAAGCAAGCATCGGCCGCGCAATCGGCCAATCCGGCCGACCCGTGGGGCAATGCGCTGGGCTGGCGCCTGAACGGCGCGCTGGCGCGCCGCCTCAACTTCGCCGACGAGTACACCGCATCGAGCGCCAAACCCGGCTACCAGCTGGCCATGGCCTACCACGCCAACGGCTGGTTGCTGGGCATCGCCGACATGCAGCTGGAGGTGTCGGTCACCGCGCGCGCCGGCGCCGAGCTGTCGCTCAAGCTGGGCGACATCGCCCTGCACGGCACGGTGCGGCGCGATGGCGAGGTTTTCCACGTATTTACTGGTGGTAAGCATTTCACCTTGTCCTACAATGATCCGATGGCCCATGCGGGCGAGCGCGAAGCGGACGGCGGGCGCCTGACCGCGCCGATGCCGGGCAAAGTGGTGGCGGTGCTGGTCGAAGCGGGCCAGCAGGTGAAAAAGGGCGACGCGCTGGTCATCATGGAAGCGATGAAGATGGAGCACACCATCGGCGCGCCGGGCGATGGTCTGGTCGAAGAGATTCTGTACCAGGTGGGCGACCAGGTCGGCGACGGCGCGCCACTGCTGGTGTTCAAGGCGGCCTAACGAGCGGTAGTTCTCACGGAGTCAATCATGCGTATTCTTCTACACCGGGCCGATGGCAACAACGCGCCCTGGGTGCGCGGCTTTGCCGAGCGGATGCCCGAGGCCGAAGTGGTGGTGTGGCGCGAAGGGGACACCATTGCGCCGTGCGACTACGCCGTGATGTGGTCGCCCCCGGCGGCGCTGGTGCCGCATTTGGCCCACGTGCGCGCCATTTTCCTGACCGGGGCCGGCGCCGACGGCATCCTCAAGTACGGCGACGCGCTGCCGGCGGTGCCGATCGTGCGGCTAGGCGACGCCGGCATGGCGGTGCAGATGGCCGAATACGTGCTGCACGCGGTGCTGCGCTATTTCCGCCGCTTTGACGAGTACGAGGCGCAGGCCCGCAAGGGCGTGTGGAAGCCGCTGGAAGCGTACGCCAAGGCCGACTTCACCATCGGCGTGCTGGGCGCCGGCCACCTGGGCCTGCGCGTGCTGGACGCGCTGGCGCCGTTCGGCTTTCCGCTGCGCGCCTGGAGCCGCAGCCAGAAGAGCATCGACGGCGTGCAGTGCTACGCCGGCAGCGCCGGGCTGGATGAATTTTTGCACGGCACGCGCGTGTTGGTGTGCATGCTGCCGCTCACGCCCGACACCAGCAATCTGCTCGACCGTGCCCACCTTGAAAAACTGCAGGCCGGCGCCTATCTGATCAATGTGGCGCGCGGCGCCCATGTGGCCGAGCCGGACCTGCTCACCGTGATCAAGTCCGGCCACATCGCCGCCGCCACGCTGGACGTGTGCCGCAACGAGCCGCTGCCGGCGCCCCATCCGTTCTGGCAGGAGCCGCGCATCACGCTCACCCCGCACATCTCGGCGCTCACCCTGGTCACTGAGAGTATCGAACAAATCGTCGGCAAGATGCGCGCATTGGCGCGCGACGAGCCGATCGCCGACATCGTCAATCGCTCTGAAGGATATTAATATGCATGTTCAAACCGGTCTGCCAGAGAAGGTCAAAATCGTCGAAGTGGGGCCGCGCGACGGTCTGCAGAACGAAAAAGAATCGGTGCCCGCCGAGGTCAAGGTGGCGCTGATCGACCGGCTCTCACAGGCCGGTTTCCAGAACATCGAGGCGGCCTCGTTCGTGTCGCCCAAGTGGGTGCCGCAGATGGCCACCAGCGCCGACGTGATGGCCGCCATCACGCGCCGCCCCGGCACGCTCTATTCGGCCCTGACGCCCAATATGCAAGGCTTCGAGGCGGCGCTGGCCAGCCGCGCCGACGAGGTGCTGATCTTCGGCTCGGCCTCGGAGGCGTTCTCGCAAAAAAACATCAACTGCTCGATCGCCGAGTCGATCGCCCGCTTTGAAGGCGTGGCCAAGGCGGCCAAGGCCAACGGCCTGCGCCTGCGCGGCTCGATCAGCTGCGCGTTCGGCTGCCCGTACCAGGGCGAAGTGTCGTTGGATGCGGTGGGCGACATGGTCAGCCGCATGGTCGACCTGGGCTGCGACGAGATCGACATCGCCGACACTATCGGCGTGGCCACCGCGCGCCACACCCAGGCGGTGATGCTGCGCGCGGCGCAAGCGTTCCGGGTGGATGGCATCGCCGGCCACTTCCACGACACCTACGGCCAGGCGCTGGCCAACATCTACGCCAGCCTGGAAGTGGGCGTGCAGATTTTCCACTCGTCGGTGGCCGGCCTGGGCGGCTGCCCGTACGCCAAGGGCGCCACCGGCAATGTCGCCACCGAGGACGTGCTGTATCTGATGCAGGGCTTGGGAATTGAAACCGGCATCGATCTCGATGCCGTGGTCGACGCCGGCCAGTTCATCGCGGCTCACCTGGGCCGCAAATCGTCCAGCCGCGCCGGCAATGCGCTGGCGGCCAAGCGCGCCGCCTGACCACGTCAACACCGCTGCGCGCCGGCGTCACTGCAGGCGCGTGCCAGCGTGGACGCCCGATGGTGCGCAGTGCGCCAAGCATTGCTTGCTCGCGGGGCAGCCATCCGGCAGTCCGATTTACGCGGCTGCGCGGCGGCGCGCCATCATGCCAAGCAGACCCAGACCGGCCAGCAGCATCGCGTACGATGGCGCTTCCGGCACGGCGTCGGTGAACTGCGCTTGCACGGTATCGAAGGCGGGCGCGTTGAAGGAACTGCCAAAATCGACGCTGGTCAAACTTTCCGACCACAGCAAGCGGTCGAATCCGGCCGAGTCGGTAAAGCCGAGCACTGTGCCGCTGTCGACGCTGCCCCGGCCGCCGCCGGTCTGGTACGCACCCCGATAGGCCTCCCACACGAAATTGATCGGCGCGTCACGCCCATATCCGGAGCCGGCGATAAATTCGAGTCCCTTGAACAGCGACGCGCCGGCCGAGATGCTGAAATAGCCGCCCGGGCCGGTGCCGTACAGGTAGTTGCCGCTGAACGTAGCAGGCATGGTGTCGACACATCCGCCATAGCCGCAACCGTTGTTGTCGAACGTCAGCGCCGTGCGCGCGAACGACAGACCATCTTCGATGTAGGGGTTGTCGCTGAGCGCGCCCAGGTGCTCGAAGTCGGCGCGCGCATCGACACGCGACAGCGCGCTGCCCGCGCCGGCAGATTGCAGCACGTCGGCGCGCACCGGAAGCGACACGGCCAGGCCGGCGACCAACACGGCGGCGACACCGCACGGACACTGAGGCAGTTTCATGGCTTTGGCCTTGTGAGGATTCCAGTGTCGCCAAGAATACGCCCAATCGTCAGATGAAGCGTCGCCGTCGTTTCAACGGTGCCGATGCTGGCAAGAACCTGCGGCACGCCCGTTGCGCGGCCCGATTCCCGCATCGACCGAAGTGAGCAAAGCGGGGCGTCTTGCATGACGTCGTGGCGCGTTGCCGCATGCGCCTTGGCAGCACTGACGGCGCCACGCGAACGGCTGACAGGGACGGACAGGACAACACTGGCGAACCGGGTCAGCGGGCCGCTGTCATTGCTAGACTAGAACTGGGTTTGCTCCCCGCTTCGCACATCGATCTGGCGAACAATGGGACAGGGAACTTGAGGTGCTGCGGCAAACGACAGTCTGGCAGCGCTGCCAGTACGATACCGTCAGCGCACACACGGCATCGGTGTGCGGCGCAAGGGTTTGGCGACGTGATCGCGCGTGCGCAATGCCGCTTGTTGCGCGGCCGGGCGCGCATTCATCAAGTGCGAACGCGCGCCGGGCAGCGGCGTACCAAGGCCTGGCCCTGGTACGCGCCGGTAAAACTTAGGCGGCCTTGCGGCGGCGTGCCATCAAACCGAGCAGACCGAGACCTGCCAGCAGCATCGCGAACGATTCTGGTTCTGGAACGGCGCTGGTCAATTCGACGCGCACCGAATCGAAGGCCGGAGCATTGAGCGAACCGGTCAAGTCGGTGCTGCCGCTGCTTTCGGTCCAGTTCAACTGGTCGAAACCTGCCGCGTCCGAGAAGCCAAGTACCGTGCCGGTGGCGGTGGTGCCGCTGCCGCTGCCGGTCATCACGCCGGCACTGAATGTCTGCCAGACGAAATTGACATTCGTCCCATTTCCAAAGCCGGAACCGGCCACGAACTCAAGTCCCTTGAACGCGGTACCGCTGGCTGCCGACATCGTGAAGAAACCACCGGTGCCCACACCGTACATATAGTTGCCGCTGAAATTGGCGGGAAAAGCGCCACCGCAACCGGCAAAGCCGCAGGTGTTGTTGTCAAAACTCAGATTGGTGCGCGAGAACGACAGGCCATTCTCGACGTAGGGATTGTCGTTAAGTGCGGCAACACTTTCAAAATCGGCGCTGGCGCTGACGGTCGTCACGGCGCTGCCCGCGCCGCTGCTCTGAAGTACATCAGCATGTGCGTTCGACAAGGCGGCAAAGCTCACGAGGAGGGTGGCAAGGACGCTCGACAGGTGGAATTGGTGTTTTTTCATGAGAGTAGATTATTGGTAGTTGAACAATGCCAATAATGTAACACATGACTTATTATTTTGGAATCGCTGTTGTTATTTGCAAATGCAATTTCCACAGAACAGCGACACAAGCGCAACACCGTTGCAAGAGCCAAACTGGAAATCGGGAAATCAAGCAGGCGATTTTGAGATATGCGGGGGCGCTGCGAAAGACGATCTGGCGCTGACACGTGACAGTTGCGGCGCACAAATGAAAAACGGACCGTCAAATAAATGACGATCCGTTTTTACTTTTTTGGTCGGAGTACAAGGATTCGAACCTTGGACCCCCTGGTCCCAAACCAGGTGCGCTACCGGGCTGCGCCACACTCCGAGGACAAGAAGTATAGCTCCGGGATGTGGTTCGGTCAAGGCTCGGGGCAACTTATTCCTGAATTCTTAGCAAATGTAAGTGAACCATTGTGATATCGGCAAGTTATGCGATGATCAGAGCTCAAATAACACCATGAGAAGCGATGAGTTCATCTTCGATCGTTGGCAGCGCCGGTCCGCGCTACGGCGGTGCGGCGCAGCGGCCTTACCGAATCGCCAGCGGGATAGCGCTCTCGCTGGCGCTGCACGCGCTGTTGCTGTTCGCCTATCGCAACGGCGCCTTGCAGCATGCCGCCCCCGACAATCGGCCCGCTGCGCAGTCGCTGACGGTGTGGCTGCGAGCGCCCGCGCCGCCGCTGGCCCCGCCGCCCGCCGTGGTGCCGCCGGTGCCACGCCGCGCCGGTGCCACACAGCCGCGCGCCAGGCCGAGCGCGACGCCTGGTCCGGCGCCGGTGCCGAGCGCCGTGCTGGTGGCGGCACCGTCCGCACGCCCGGTCACCGTGTTGGTGGCGCCGGCGCTCGAGGCGGCGCCGCATTTTGATATGGATGCGGCGCGCGGGCAGGCGCGCAAGCTGGCCGGCACGCCCGATCCGGCGCTGGCGGGCACCGCGCGCGGCCAGATCGACGCCCATCCGCTGTTTGCCGAGCAGACCGAAACCAAAGTGGCGCGCGATATCGAGAAATCCCGGCGGCGCCTGTGCAAAGACGGCATCCCCGGTGGGATATTTGCGCCGCTGGTCCTGCTAATGGATAAGAAGGACAGCGGTTGCAAATGGTAGCAGCTTGCGCCGCGCGTCCTTAGGCTCGTTAGGAAGGACGTCGGCCGCAAGTGGTGGCAGCGGCTCGGGCTAGTCCGCCTCGCCTTTGAGTTGCAGCGCGCGGTCGTACAGCGCGTTCTTCTTGCGCCCGGTGATTTGCGCGGCCAGGTTGGCGGCCTGCTTGACCGAGCATTCGGCCAGCAAGATCGTCAGGATGCGCTCGGCCTCGGCGTCTTCGGCGTCGCTGGCCACGGCGGCGCCCTCGACGAGCACGACAAATTCACCCTTCTCGCGGTGCGGATCGGCCTCGATCCACGCTTGCGCGTCGGCCAGCGGGCAGCGATGCACTTCCTCGAACATCTTGGTCAGTTCGCGCGCGAACACAATCTGGCGGCTCGGCTCGAACGCGCCGGCCAGCGCCTGCACGCAATCGAGGATGCGGTGCGGCGCCTCGTAGAACACCAGCGTGGCGCTGACACTGCGCAAGCGCTGCAAGGCCGTCTCGCGCTGCTTGGCCTTGGCCGGCAGGAAGCCGACGAAATAGAACTGGTCGTTGAGCAGGCCGGAGGCCGACAGCGCCGTGACCGCCGCCGAGGCGCCCGGCAACGGCACCACGCGCAGGCCGGCCGCGCGTACCGCGTCGACGATGCGCGCGCCCGGGTCGGACACGGCCGGCGTGCCCGCGTCCGACACCAGCGCGATGCGCTCGCCCGCGTGCAGGCGCGCGATCAGCTTGTCGGCCACTTCGCGCTCGTTGTGCTGGTGCGCCGCGATCAACGGTTTGTGCAGGCCGAAGCGGGTCAGCAGGTGGCCGGTGTTGCGGGTATCTTCGCAGGCCACCGCGTTGACCTGGCTCAAGACGTGCAAAGCACGCAGGCTGATATCGCTGACGTTGCCGATCGGCGTAGCCACGACGTACAGCGTTGAGATAGGATAGACCTGATGCGCCGCTTCGCCGAACAAGGCGAGGAAGGCGTCCGGGCTGGTCTGAAGTTCTGTCATGTGGGGTTGAAATGCTTGAAAAAAGTGTGGGATGGCTGGTGTTGACGGCCGCGTTGGGAAGTATCGTCGGCTGCAGTACGCCGTGCGACGCGCCGGGCCGATTGTGCGCGCCTACGCTGGCAAACACAAGTGCAGCGCCGCTCGCGCCGCCGCCCGAACCGGTCGCCGCAGCGCCTGTCAAGGCGCCCGAGCCGGCCTTGGTACGCACCTTCGGGGTCGATCTGGCCGAGCCGGGCGCGCCGGCGCAGACGGCACCGGCGCCGCCCGATGAGCCGGCCACCCGGCGCATCGCGCTGCTGCTGCCGCTGCGCTCGGCCACGCTGGGTCCGGCCGCGCAAGCACTGCGGGCCGGCTTCATGGCCGCCTATGAGCGCGAAAGCGCCGGCTTTAGCGTCAACCTGATCGAATCGGGCGAAGCCGCCCAGGAGGTGCTGGACGCCTATGCCCAGGCGGTCGAGCAAAATGACATCATCGTCGGGCCGCTGGCCCGCGCGGCGGTGGCCGCCGTCGCGTCCAGCCCGGCGCTGAGCAAGCCGACCGTCGCGCTGAACCGTCCCGACAAGCGCAGCGATGGCAGCGACGTCGAGATGCCCGAGCAGTTGCTGCTGATCGGCCTGTCGGGCGAGGACGAGGCGCGCCAGGTGGCCGGCTGGGCCGCAGCCGAGCATCCGGGCGGCGCCGCGATGATCATCGCCTCGGGCGCGCCGTGGCAGCGGCGCATCGCGGCCGCCTTCGCGCAGCAGTGGCGCAGCCAGGGCGGCAAGGCCAGCATGCTCGAACTGGGCACGGCCAGCAGCGATCTGAGCGAGGCGGCGCTGGCCCAGCTGCAAATCCAGGTCGAGAACGAGCAGCCCACGCTGCTGTTCGCCGCGCTCGACGCCGAGCAAACGCGCCAGGTGCGCAACACGCTGGGACGCGCGCTGCCGTTGTACGGCACCGCCTCGCTGAACCCGGGCGGGAGCGCGCTGGCCGACCTGGACGGGGTGCGCCTGCTGGACCTGCCCTGGCAAGTCCAGCCGGACCACCCGGCCGTGATGGTCTACCCGCACCTGGCCGGCGCACCGCAAGGGCTGGACATGGAGCGTCTGTACGCGCTGGGCATCGACGCGTTCCGGGTCGCGCGCGCGCTGGCGCTGCAGCCGTCCGGCCAGTACCAGTTAGATGGCGTCACCGGGCAGCTCAATTTCAGTTTCGGGCGCGGGCCAGCCCGTTTCGAACGCGTCGAGGCACCCGCCGTGGTGCGCGCCGGCGCCTACACGCTGGTCGGCGGCGCCCGGTGACGCCATGTGGCCGCTGCGCCAGAGTCCCAAGCAGCGCCAGGGCCAGCACTTCGAGGCGCTGGCGCTGGCGCACTTGCAAGGCCACGGGCTGACGCTGGTCGAGCGCAACTTCCGCTGCAAGGGCGGGGAACTGGACCTGATCATGCGCGAGCAGGCCACGCTGGTGTTCGTCGAAGTGCGCCAGCGCGCCAGCGCCAGCTTCGGCGGCGCGGCGGCCAGCGTCACGCCGGCCAAGCAGCTGCGGCTGGTGCGCGCGGCCCAGTTCTACCTGCAGCGCTACACGCGCCTGCCGCCCTGCCGCTTCGACGTCGTCGCGTTCGACGGCGCCACCCTCAGCTGGCTGCGCAATGCGCTGGAAGTGTAAGCATATTTAACAGCGCTTGCCCGTCCGCGCGCGCCGCTGCACTATAATCGCCAGACTATGAATACACAACGCATCCAGCAGCACTTCCACGAAAGTGCCGAACTCAAGATCCAGGCCGCCGCGGCGCTGGCCCAGCCCATCGCCGAGGCGATCGACCTGATGTTCCAGGCGCTCTCGAACGGCAACAAGATTCTCGCTTGCGGCAACGGCGGTTCGGCCGCCGACTGCCAGCATTTCGCCGCCGAACTGGTCGGACGTTTCGAGCGCGAGCGTTTTCCGCTGCCGGCGCTGGCCTTGACCACCGACACCTCGATCATCACCGCCGTGGGCAACGACTACAGCTACCGCGACATCTTCACCAAGCAGGTGCAGGCCTTCGGCCAGGCCGGCGACGTGCTGCTGGCCATTTCCACGTCGGGCAATTCGGCCAACGTGGTGGCGGCCATCGAAGCGGCACTGGAGCGCGAAATGCGCGTGGTGGCCCTGACGGGCAAAAACGGCGGCGCGATGGGTCAGATGCTGACCGACGCCGACGTGCACATTTGCGTTCCGCACGAGCGCACCGCGCGCATCCAGGAAGTGCACCTGTTGACGATCCACTGTATTTGCGACGGCATCGACGTCGCGCTGTTTGGAGGTGATGCAAATGAATGAATCGCGCCGCGTTAGCGGCATGCGTCTGGTGGCCCTGGCCGCACTGCTGGCGAGCCTGTCGGGCTGCGTCGAAATGGTGGTCGGCGGCGCCGTCATCAGCGCCGTCGCCTCGTCCGACCGGCGCACCTTCGGCGCCCAGACCGAGGACAGCGCGATCGTCGTCAAGGCCGAGCTGCGCGTGCCCAAGGTGGCCGGCGAATCGGGCCACGTCAACGTCAACAGCTTCAACCGGCGCGTGCTGGTCAGCGGCGAAGTGCCCGATCAAGCGGTCAAGGCGGCGGTGGTGCGCGAAGTGACGGCCATCGACGGCGTGCAAAACGTCGTCGACGAGCTCGAAGTGGCCGGCGCGGCCAGCTACACGTCGCGCTCGTCGGACGCACTGATCACCACCAAGGTCAAGGCCAGCCTGGTCGACATGAAAACCATTTCGGCCCATTCGTTCAAGGTCGTCACCGAGCGCGGCAACGTGTATCTGATGGGCCGCGTGACCCAGCGCGAAGGCACGATCGCCGCCGACATCGCGCGCGGCGTCAGCGGCGTACAGAAAGTGGTCAAGATTTTCGACTACCTGAGCGAAGAAGAACTGCAGCAAATGCAGCTCAAATCGGGCACCGTCGTCCAGTAAGGCGCCACCCGCGCCGGCCGGCATCCCCGCCGACCGGCGCTATAATGCAAGCTCACCGCCATTTCCCGTCTGAACCCATGTCCGCACCCAAGCGCTCCTCCTGGATCAAACCGGCCGTCATCGGCGCTGCCGTGCTGGCGCTGGGCGCCGTCGGCATGCTCACGCTGGGCGGGCGCGCCAGCGCGCCTGAGGTGACCTTCATCGCCATCGACGGCCAGAAGATCCCCACATCTAGCCTGCGCGGCAAGGTCGTGATGGTCAATTTCTGGGCCACCTCGTGCGCCACCTGCGTCAAGGAAATGCCGCAGATGGTCGAGACGTACAACAAGTTCAAGGGCCAGGGCCTGGAGTTTGTCGCCGTGGCGATGAATTATGACCCGCCTAACTACGTGCTCAACTATGCGGCCACGCGCCAGCTGCCGTTCAAGGTGGCGCTCGATTCGAACGGCGAACTGGCCAAGGCCTTCGGCGACGTGGCGCTGACACCGACCACCTTCCTGATCGACAAAGACGGCAAGATCCTCAAGCGCTATGTGGGCGAGCCCGACTTCGGCGCGCTGCACCTGTTGCTGCAGAAGGCGCTGGCCGGCTAGCCCGGCGACGCGCGCACTAGCGCGTGACGATCACGCGCGCCATCGGCGCCAGCTTGGCCACCAGCTGGTTCTGGAAGCGCGCCGGCACGGCGTTGCGCTCCATCGCGATCTGCAAATCCTCGGTCAGCGCATTGAACTGGGCGTAGCTGACCTTCAGGTCGACATGCACGCTTTCCATGTCCTTGCCCTTGTACTTGCCGGTATAGCGACAGGGACCGCCGGCCAGCTCGCACAACTGCTCGGCCAGCCGGCTGGCCAGTTGCGCCATGTCGGTGTCGGTGAAGGTGTCCTTGATGCGCGCGTCGGCCTGGATCAGCGGTATCAGGCTGCGCACGATGCGCGCGATGCCGTCCTTGCCGCCCAAACCCTGGTAGGTGGCGTCGGGCGCCGCCTGGGCCGCGGCATGCTGGGCCGCCGCCAGCATGGCGATGGCGGCGAACTGTGTCAGCCTGTTCATGCTCGGATTCTCCTTGCCGCAATGTGGGGCACTGTGCGCTACTTCGGATAGATCAACAGCTGGGTGCAGCGAAACAGCGCGATGGTCTTGCCGTTGGCTTCGTTTTGCACCACCACGTCCCACACCTGGGTGGTCTTGCCGCCGTGCGCCAATGTCGCCCGCGCGCTAATCGCGCCGTCGCGTGCCGTGCCCAGGTGGTTCGACTTCAGTTCGATGGTGGTGAAGCTGATGGCGCCCTCGGGCAAGCTGGCGATGCAACCGTAGCCGGCGGCCGTGTCGGCCAGCGTGATCACGGTGCCCGCATGCAGGAAACCGTTCGGCGCGAGCAGGTGCGGCAGCACCTCCAGACGGGCCGCCAGCGCACCCACTGCCACGTCGGTGACGCGAATGCCCAGATAGCCGGGCAGGTGGCCTTCGCCGCGCGCAGTGAACTCGGCCGGCGTCGCTTGGGTAGGGGAACTCATGTCTGCGTATCCTTCGGTGGGAGCGGTGCCGGCGGCGCTGCCTGCCAATTGTACGAGAAATCCCGGCGCGGCGCGGGCCGCGCCGCCGGCCAGGCCGGTTCAGGCGAATAGCGTCTGGATCTGCTTGACGTAGCTGCCACTCACGCGCACCTGGCGCCCGTCGCTCAGCTGGGCCAGGTGGCGCCCGTCCGGCTTCACGTCGAGCCGCAAAATCGCACTCGCGCGTACCAGCGCGGTGCGATGCACGCGCATGAACTGGCCCTCCGGCAGGCGCGCCGCCATCGCGCTGATGGTGGCGCGGTGCAGCACCACCCGGGTGGCCAGATGCACTTCGACGTAGTTGGCGGCGGCGCCGATCCAGATCACGTCGTCGATCGCGATGCGCTCGGCGCTGCCGATTGAGCGGATCACCAGATGCGACAGCGGCGGCGCGGCGCGCCCGGCGTCGTGCGCGTCGCGGTCGCGCAGATAGTCCTGCAAGGCGGCGCTGTGGGCATGCTGCTGCTTTAGCGCCAGGCTGTGTTCGGCCCGTTCCAGCATCACGCCAAAGCGCTCGTCGTCGAACGGTTTGAGCAGGTAGTCCAGCGCGAACACGTCGAAAGCGCTCACAGCGTGCTGGTCGTAGGCGGTGATGAACACGATCAGCGGGGCCGCGCGCAGGGCGCACAGTTCGCGCGCAAATTCGAGTCCCGACTGGCCGGCCATCTCGATGTCGAGCAGGATCAGGTCGACCGGTTCGCGCAGCATGGCGGCGCGCGCCTGGGCCGTCGAATGGCAGCTGGCCACCACCTGCCAGCGCGGGTGGCCGGCCAGCACGCATTGCACGTTCACCAGCGCGGGCAGCTCGTCGTCGACGATCAGAACGCGCCTAGTATTCATCGCGCGCCCGGGCGGGAAACGTCAAGGTGGCCAGGAAGCCGTGCGGGTCAAAGCTGGTGCGCAAGCTGGCCTGCTGTCCGTACAGGATCGCGATGCGTTCGCGGATCGCCGCCAGACCCAGACCGTGGCCCTTGCGCGGGGCGGCCTGGCCCAGCACCGGATTGTCGATCGCAAAACGGATCATGCCTTGCTCCTGGCGCAGCACGATGCGCACGCTGCACTGGTCGTGATGCTGTTCGACGCCGTGGTGGATGGCGTTTTCCACCAGCGGCTGGAACAGCAGCGGCGGGCAGGCCAGTTGTGCCCACGGCGCCTCGCCCAGGTCCCACTCGATGCTCATGCGCTCGCCATAGCGCAGCATCTGCAGCTCCAGATAGTGGCCCAGGAAGGCCAGTTCGTCGGCCACGCTGAGCCATTCGTGCTGGCTGGCCTGCACCACGTAATGCAGCAAGTCGCTCAGCCGGTTCAACGCCAGCGCAGCGAGCTCGCGGTCGGCGGTGCGCACCAGCGCGCTGATGCTGTTGAGGGCGTTGAACAGGAAGTGCGGCTCGAGCTGGCCCTGCAGCAGGCGCAGGCGCAGCTGCAGCCCTTCGGTCTGGGCCCGATAGCAGGCCAGCGCCTGCGCCTGGCCGCGCCACCACGCGGCGTACGCAGCCTGGGTCAGGTACGCCAGCGCGGTCAGATACACGTCGATCCACCAGATCGAATCGGGGCGCTCCAGCAATGCGGCCGGCAGCAGCGCCAGCGACTTGCCGTTGAGCAGAAGCTCAAGCGCGGCCGCGCTGGCGTTTTCCAGCGGCACCGCGACGGCAATCAGCAGCAGGGCCTGCCACAGCATCGTGCGCGGGCGCAGCATCGCCTCGGTCCAGCGTTCGAACGCCAGTGCCAGCGCACAGGCCACCATCGCCATCACCGTGAATGGCGGCAGCAACGGCAGCAAGGTCAGACTGAGCGGCTCGGGTTCGGGTGCCGCCAGGGTGTCGTGATAGATTGACAACATGTGCAGCACCAGGATCACGCCCCAGGCCAGCAGCGTGACGGCGCAGGTTTTCCACGCCCGTCGCCACGGCGGCGCGGACGGCAAGCCGGGCCGCTGTGGCGCGCGCTGCGCCGGGATGCCCGCCGCCGGCGCGCCGCGCAGGTGCACGTTGGCACGCGCCGGCTGCAGCTCTTGTACGGTGTCAGTCATCGGCATGCTCCAGGGCGGGGAAGCGCAAGCTGACGCACATGCCGTGCGCGCCGGGTCGACGATCGAGTTGCCCGGCACCGCCAAACAGCAGCGCCAGGCGTTCGTGACTGGCCGTCAAGGCGGGCGCCGCGTCGGCGCCCCCCGCCAGATCGGGATGCCCGGGATGTTCCAGCGTGACGTGGACGCATGCGTCCTGCAAGGCGACGCTCAGCCGCAAGGTCCAGCCGGCGGGCGCGCTGCGCTGGCCCTGCGCCAGCGCGTACTCGACCAGCGGATGCAGCAGCAAGGGCGGACAGCGATGCTCGGACCAGTCGATCGGCTCGAGCTCCCACTGCACCTGCAGGCGCGCGCCCGGGCGCAGCATCTGCAGGTCGAGGTAGTCGCGCACGAAACCGATCTCGTCGGCCACGCTGAGCCATTCCTGCTGGCTCGAACGCAAGGCGTAGCGCAGCAAATCGCTCAGCCGGGCCAGCGCGCGGGTGGCCAGCGGACGCTCGGCGTTGCGCACCAGCGCGCCGATGCCGTCGAGCGAACTGAGCAAAAAATATGGTTCCAGCTGCCCTTGCAGCAGCGCCAGCCGCAAAGCCAGATTGTCGCGCTGGGCCGCCTGCGATGCGAGCGCCTGGTGCTGGCCGCGCCACCACATGGTCAGCGCCACCGGCGCCGCGTATGCCGTCGCCAGCATCAAGCCGTCCAGCCACCAGGTCCAGCCGCGCTGCGCGAACATGGCCGCCAGCAAATGTTCGACCGGTTTGTGGCTCAACAGGCGCAAGATGGCAAGGTGATACAGCGCGTACAACGGCAGGCCGCCCGCCAGCAGTGCCAGCAGCGACAGGTAGATGGTGGACGCACGCGGCACGCGCGCGGTGCGCTCGAAAGCGATCAGTGTCGCCGCGCTGAGCAGGGCCAGCGGCAGGTACAGCAACCAGAAGCGCTGCAACATCGCCCACAACGCGCCCTTGCCACCGAAGTGCAGCACGTCGCGGTAGTTGGCGGCGGCGGCGATGGCGCCGAACAGCGTCCACAGCAACAGCGAGGTCAGCACAGTGTGCCACCACTGCACGGGCCGGTGTTTCGGTGCGCCAGACATCGGCACGGCAGCTCTGGCTTGCATGGCGACTCACGAAAACGGTGGACGGGAACGCCAGTCGGGCACCGGCCGCCAGTGGCGGCGCGACAACGCGCAACGGCAGCGCGCTGCGGGAATGGCGCGCGCTGCCGCACAGGATAAGCAAAAACGTCTGCACCGTCTATCAAAATTGTTTGAATCACCACTTTGGTGGCCGGGCCAGTGCCCCCCGCAACGAGCTGCAACTCCTTGCGGCCGGCACTGGTCAGCGCACTCAGGCGGCGCGCTGGGCGGCGCGCCGGCGTGTCAGGCCGCCGACCAGGCACAGGCCGGCCAGCAGCATCGCGTAGGTCTCGGGCTCCGGCACGGCCGTCAGCACGAAGCCGCGCGTCACGTTCAGCTGGTCGTTCGTGGCGTAGCCGACGATGGAGCCGTCGCTGTTGATGCCCGATGCGAAGGCCAGCGTCCAGCCGGCGGCGACGGCGCTCGGGTCGAGATATTTGTTCAGGTCGACGGCCGTGCTGCCGTTCCACAAGGTGGCGTGGATGCCCGCGCCTTGCGTGATACCGCCCACCACCAGGCCGGCATTGTTGATGGCGCCGCCATAACTGACTTCGCCGTCCGGCGCGCCCAGGTCGAGCAGCACGCCGTTGTGCCACACGGCTGCGTGCGACAGGCTGTTGTCGGCGTTGAACACGTCGCCGACGATGGTGCCGCTGGCATTGATCGCCGTCGCGTCGCTGTTGTCGTAGACGCCGGCGCCCGCGCCCATATCGCTGATCACACCGTTTTGCCAGATCACCGCGTGGCTGGCGGCGTCGCCGCTGGTGCTCGACGTCCCCACGGCCACACCGGCCATGTTGATCGCGTAGGCGCTGCTGTTGCTGCCGCCCAGCGTGCCCAGATCGGTCGAGCTGCCGTTGCTCCACAGCGCCGCGCGCATGTGATCTTGCGCGTTGTTGCGCGTGTCGCCCACCATGACGCCGGCGTCGTTGATGCCGAACACGACACTGCGATCGGCGCCCATGGTGCCCAGGTCGGTCGCGCTGCCGCCGCTGCCCCATACCGTGGCGTGGCGGATCACGCCCACGGCGGCGCTGCTGCCGGCGACGACGCCAGCGTTGTTGATCGCCAGCGCATAGCTGCTGTTGCCGCCGAAGGTGCCCAGGTCGGTCGCGACGCCGCTGTTCCACAGCGTGGCACGGGTCTGGTTGGCGGCGTTATGCGAAATCCCCGCCACTTGGCCCAGGTCGTTGATCGCGTAGGCGGCGCTGTAGTCGTTGCCCACCGAGGCGAGCGTGCTGAATTGGTAGCTGGCCGATTGTGCGTGGCAGACGCCTGCCACCAGCAGGCTGGCCGCGAGGACGGTCAGGCGGGTCATAGTCAGTTTCATTGTTTTCCTTGCGAAGAAAGTGCGTGAAAGAAGGTGTCATGACAACGCGTGGCAATCCGGCTGCGCTGGCGTGTTCAATTCGTCAACTTTGCCATGCCGGGCATGTTGGCACTACCGCCGTGGGACCAACTGAGGGAAGGGTGTGACCAATTGCAGGGCGGTCAGGCGCGAGCGCGCCGCGCTTGGCTGTGCGCCGCGGTGTGCGCGTGGCAAGCGCGATGCCGGGGCCGCGCTGACCGGCGGGCGGCAGAACCTGGCCGGTGGCACGCCGGGCTCAATTTCTTATAAAACGGGAATGCTCGGCGCCGCTGCTGGCGGGCCATTGAAATAAAAAAATGGCCGGGACACGCTCGCGGTCCCGGCCATTTCTGCAGTGTCGCGCCGACGTTTCGGCGTGCCCGTTTAGCCGGCGATCTCGACGCCGGCGCCGTGCGCCTGCACATCGGCGTGATACGAGCTGCGCACCATCGCGCCCACGGCCGCGTGCACGAAGCCCATCTTGTAGGCTTCCGCCTCGAACATCTTGAACACGTCCGGATGCACATAACGGCGCACCGGCAGATGGTCGCCCGACGGCGCCAGGTACTGGCCCAGCGTCAGCATGTCGACGTTATGACTGCGCAGGTCGCGCATCACTTGCAAGATCTCGTCGTCGGTTTCGCCCAGCCCGACCATGATGCCGGACTTGGTCACCGAACCGGGATACATGGCCTTGAAGTCGCGCAGCAGTTCCAGCGAATGGGTGTAGTCCGAACCGGGACGCGCTTCCTTGTACAGGCGCGGCACCGTTTCCAGATTGTGGTTCATCACGTCCGGCAAGCCGTCCTTGAAGATCGCCAGCGCCTTGGCCAGGCGGCCGCGGAAGTCCGGCACCAGCACTTCGATCTTGGTGGCGGGCGACAGCGCGCGGGTCTGCTGGATGCACTCGACGAAGTGGCCGGCACCGCCGTCGCGCAGGTCGTCGCGGTCGACCGAGGTGATCACCACATAGTTCAGGCGCAGCGCGGCGATGGTCTTCGACAGATTGCTCGGCTCGTTGACGTCGAGCGGATCGGGGCGGCCGTGGCCGACGTCGCAGAACGGGCAGCGCCGCGTGCACTTGTCGCCCATGATCATGAAGGTGGCCGTGCCCTTGCCGAAGCATTCGCCGATGTTCGGGCAGGACGCCTCTTCGCACACGGTGACGAGCTTGTTCTCGCGCAGGATGTCCTTGATCTCGTAGAAGCGGGTCGAGGCCGAGGCGGCCTTGACGCGGATCCAGTCGGGCTTTTTCAGGCGCTCGATCTGCTCGATCGGCACGATCTTGATCGGAATGCGCGAGGTCTTGCTGGCGCCTTTCTGCTTCTCGTTCGGATTGTAGGCGGGGGCGCTAACGGGAGTGGTGTCAGAGGTCATTTGGCTGCGTGCCCGGGGGGGCGTAGTTATCGTTGTTCGGTTCGGGTTCGGCCTTGTGAGCCAGCTGCGCCGTCAGAGCCTGCGCCAGCGCCAGTTGCACGTCCGTCAGGCTGGCGTGCACACCCAGCGTGCGCATGTCGACCGTTTTCAGGCCGGCGTAGCCACACGGATTAATCCAGGAAAACGGCGCCAGATCCATCGCCACATTCAGCGACACGCCATGATAGGTGCAGCCGTTGCCACGCACTTTCAGACCCAGGGCGGCGATTTTCGCACCCTGCCACGGTCCGCTTGCCACGTAGATACCGGGCGCGCCGGCGATGCGTTCGCCAAGCAGATTATACGCCGCCAGCACGTCGATGATCGCCTGCTCAATTTTTACCACGAATTGGCGCGCGTACAATTTGCCGCCCGGCTTGTTGCGGCGCAGGTCCATCAGCAGGTAGATCACCACCTGGCCGGGGCCGTGGAAGGTGACTTCGCCGCCGCGGTCGGTCTGCACCACGGGGATCGCGTGCTCGGCCACCGTCAGCAGGTGGCCGCGGTCGGCCGCCAGTCCCAGTGTGTAGACCGGCGGGTGTTCGACGATCCACAGCTCGTCCGGCGTGTCGGCCTCGCGCGCGTCGGTGAAGGCGCGCATCGCGGCGAATGTGGGTTCGTAGTCGGCCCGGCCAAGCTGACGGATCAGCGCGGGGCCGCAGTGCGGGGTGGACATGGAAGCGTTTGGCAAGAGGGCAACGGCGGAAGCCGTCATTATAGGCCAGTCGCGCACGCCGTGCTGACGCGCCGGCCCGGCGCCTGCGCGCCCGGCCGACGCACGCCGTCACCTTATTGCGTGTTGATGGCCACCAGCCAGTCGATCGGCGCCGCCGCGCTGCTGCTCTTGGACAGGATGTACAGCACGCCCTGGCTCGACAGCGCCAGCGTGCCTGTGACTGGGTAACTCCACACGCTCTGGTGGGTGGTCAGGTCGATCGCGTAGGTGTTGGCGCTGCCGGCCACAAACAGCAAGTTGTTGGTCAGCACCAGGTTGTCGCGAAAGCCCGTTTCCTGCGCCGCCGGCAGGGCCCAGCGCCACAGCAGGGCGCCGCTGGCGCCGTCGCGCGCCTCGATGCTCTGGGTCGCGTGATTGCCGGCATACACGACGCCGCGCGCGCTCACCGGATGGGCGCTGAACTGCCCGCTGGCTTGCCAGCGCAGCTTGCGCGCACCCAGGTCGACCATGCTCATCGTGTTGTCGCGCGGCGCACCGTCGGCGCCGCGCTGGTCCAGCAGCAGCACGCTATTCGCATCGACCAGCACGGGCGCCTGGTTCAATTCATGGATCGTCAACGGCGTGCCGGCACTGGTGCCAGGCACGTCGAGCTGGAACTGCAAGCTGCCGTCGGCGCGGCCAAAGGCGCTGAACTTGCCGTTCAAATTTGTCAACACCAGGCTGTCGGTTTGCGCCGGCGTCCAGTTGGAAAACAGCGGATCGCGCGCAGCGCGCAGCGCGGCGCTCCAGCGCAGCGCGCCGCTGACGGCGTCGTGACACAGCACGGCGCTGTCGCTGCCCGCGCAGACAAGCGCACCGGACACGGCCGGCGCGAACTCGTTGCTGGTCGCCGTCACGCCGTCGTCAGCCTGTTTGACGCTGAAACGGGCCGCGCCGCTGGTTTCGTCAACGGCGCGCAACAGCCGTCCCTGTGCGCTGTTCTCGCGCATCAGCACCTGCCCGCCGGCCGCCGCGAGACTGGCAAAGTAGCCGCTGGCCGGACCGGCCACACGCCACAAAGCACTGTTGTCAGCCTCCTTGTAGGCCTGCAGCGCCGGGTCGCCGGGAATGCCCACGCCAAAGCCGATCCGGGTCAGGTAGACGTTACCGTCGGCCACCACCATTTGGCGGATGCGCGCGTTGGGCTCGCTGGCGCGGCTCCAGCGCCGCGAAAATTTGCTCGGGTCAAGCGTCAGCGCGAGCGCGCCCGTATGCCCGGCATTGGCGCCGAAGCCCTGCCATTCCGGCACGCCGGGCAGGCGCGCCAGCGCCGTCAGCTTGCCCGTCGCCGGATTGACCGTATAGCTGTAATTGAGCGTCGACGAGGGCGGCGTGGAAAACGGGTTGAGCAGGTCCAGCTTGATGCTGCCGCTGTAGTTGCCCGGCAACTGGCCCGTGTGGAAAGTGACTTTCATGCGCCAAGTACCGTCGGCCTGTTTGACCTTTTCGACATTGTCGATGACCTTGGCGGCGCCCCCGGCAGGCGTCTCGGCCCAGACGAAATTGCTGTCGACATAGCTGCTGATCGGACGCGCGTCGACGCTGTCGTCGCACGCTGCGCCCGGCTCGGCCGTGCAAGCGACGAGCGAGCGCAACAAGGCGATGCCGCTCGGATCGGGCGCTGCGCTGGACGCGCCGGTGCCGCCGCTGCCACCACCGCAACCGCCCAGCATCAGCAGCACGCCGGTGGCCAGCAACGGTCGGCAGTATTTCCTTACTCTGTTCAATGTGTTCCCCTTTGGCTTGTCGCGCTGGTTTTCCGGTCCCGATGGCTGGAATCGAGCAAAAGTCATTGTACGTTCGACAGCCTTGCCAAAGATTCACCGTTTGTAACAAGTACAAACTTTATTAAGGGCGCGGCTGACCGACCCATTGCTGCACGGCGGCGCGCTGCCACTGGGCGTCGGCATACGCGCTCAATCTGGCCGGCAGCGCGTCGCCGTGCTTGTTGAGCCGTTGCAGCATCAGCGCCAGTTCCGTATCGGCGATGCACCAGGCACCGAACAGGTGGTCGCCGTCGATCAGGCGCTCGGCGATCCGGATCAGCCGCGCGCAGGCCCGCTGCGCGTCGGCGCTCAAGGGCGCCACGCTGGCACTGCCGAACACTCCGACGGTCGAGCGCTCGGCGCGCAAGGCCAGCAAGTCGCTGCGCAACCAAGCCTGGATCTGGCGCGCCTGTGCGCGCTGACGCCGGTCCTGCGGCAACACCAGCGCGTGGGCGGGCGCGCCGAACGTCTCGTCCAGATACTCGATGATGGCGCTCGACTCGCTCAGCACCACCTCGCCATGTGCCAGCACCGGCACGCGCCCGGTCAGGCCCAGGTCGCGAAACGGCGCGCGCAGATTGGCGCCGCCGTCCAGGTCGACCGTCTCGAGCGTGAACGGCAAAGCCTTGGCGTGCAGCGTGACGAACACGGACATCGCATACGGACTGGTGAAATTTGCATCGACGTATAAAGTCAGCGATTGGTGCGACATGGTGACTCCGGGTGTGGTGAATCGATTTCACATCGGCGGCGTGCCAGCGGCGCGCGTCCGATGTCTGCTGCACAGTGCGCAGACGAGCGCGATGCGCTAGTGCGCGCCGGTTTTCAAGCTTAGCATCGCTGCGCCGAGCAGCATGAACAGCGCGCCAAAGCATTTGTTAAACACCACATGGCGGCGCTGCCCGGCCAGCCAATTCTTGGCGCTGCGCGCCAGCATGCCATAGCTCATCAGCGAGCAAAACGAGATCGCCATGAAGGTGCCGGTCAGGATGCAAAACTGCGGAGCCAGCGCATGCGTCGGTTCGATAAATTGGGGAAACAGCGCGCTGAAAAACAGGATAGCCTTCGGATTGCTCAAGGCCATCAGCAGTCCCTGGCGAAACAACTGCCAGCGGTTCTTGCCCGCACCAGCAGGGCGCGCATCGATCTGCGCAAACACGTTGTGTTGCGATGTCCACTGCTTCACGCCCAGGTACAGCAGGTAGCCGGCGCCGGCAAGCTTGAGCACGAAAAACAGCGCGGGCGACGCCTGCAACATGGCGCCCACGCCAGCCATCGCCAGCGCCGACACCAGCAGCAGGCCAAGCCCGTTTCCCGCCGACGACAACGCGACGCTGCGCGCGCCGTAACGCAAGCTGTTGCGAATTGCCAGCAGGATCGCCGGCCCCGGACTGACGATGCTGATCAGGGCCACACAGGCATACATCCACCACGTCGACAAGCTCATCGCACTTTCCATTCATTGTTAGGTCCAGCGCTGCCAACGCATCGGGCATCGGCGGGCAAGCGGCGCAGCACAAACGGCGCCCGCTGATGTTAATGCTTGCGTGTTGCACGGCAAAACGATATGTTTTCACTTCTCTTGCTAAATAATTTCACATGAAATGACGCGCACTCCGAATTTTTCCGCCTTGCGCGCCTTCGAGGCGGCGGCCCGGCACGGCAATTTTTCGCGCGCCGCCGACGAACTGAATCTGACCCACGGCGCGATCAGCCATCAGGTACGCAGTCTCGAGCAAAGCCTGGGCGTGCAGCTGTTCGTGCGCAACGGGCGCCAGGTGACGGTCACGCTTGAAGCGGCCCAGTTCGCCCGCACGCTGGCGCGCAATTTTGCCGAGATCGGCGCCGGGCTGGCGGCGCTGCGCCCGGACAACGGCCAGAAGCGGCTGACCGTGTCGGCGCTGCCCTCGTTCGCGGCGCGCTGGCTGGCGCCGCGCCTGGGCCGCTTCATCGAGCAGCATCCCGATATCGAGCTGGTGCTGCAAGCGAGCAGCCAGTTGCACGATCTGGCGCGCGACGGCATCGACGTGGGGATTCGCTTCGGCAAAGGCCACTATCCGGGCCTGCAGACGGAACGCTTGATGGATGAGGTGTACTACCCGGTGGCCAGCCCGCGCTACCGCAATGGCCGGCTGCCGGCCACACCCAGGGCGCTGGCGCGCTGCACGCTGCTGCGCTCGGTCGAGCCGTGGCTGCCGTGGTTAGTCGCGGCCAAACTGAATGTGAGCGAGCCGTCCGGCGGGGTGTTGTACGAGGACTTGTCGATGCTGATCCGCTCGGCCATCGATGGCGACGGGGTGGCGCTGGTGCGCCATGTCGTCGCTTGCCAGGACATCGCGTCCGGCCAGCTGGTGCGCCTGTTCGACGTCGCCGTCGCCAGCCCGAACGATTACTTCATGGTGTGCGCGCCGGGTGCCCAGGCCAAGCCGCAGGTGCAGGCGTTTCGCGCCTGGCTGCTGACCGAGGTGGCGCGCTTTCGCGCTGCTACATGACGATCTTGACCATCGGATGGCCCGACAGCGCGCGGTACAGGTCGTCGAGCTGGGCGCGGCTGGTGGCGCGCACTGTCACGGTCAGGCCGGTGTAATTGCCCTTGCCGGACGGACGCTCGTCGAGCTTGCCGGCGTGGAAGGTCGGATCGAACTCCAGCACCAGCGCAACGATGGTGGGAGCGAAATCGACATGCGTGGCACCCATCACCTTGATCGGGAAGTCGCTGGGGTATTCGATGAGGGTATCGGGGGTCGCTGTCATAATAAATCCGTGGGTGAGTGAAAAAAAGCCGGCGCAACCCGCGATGAGCGGCGCCGACTTATCTCCATTGTAGCGATACTGGCGGCTTCGTCTAGTTCAGCAGCGGCGTGGCCGACTTGCCCGACAGGCGTTGCAGACGCTGCAGCGCCGATTCGCCGGCCGTCTCGGGCGCGCTGACCGACTTGCGGATCGCGTCGATCTCGGCCTTCTGGTCCAGCGGCTTCTGGGCGATGTCGGCGACGATGCGCATGCCGGCCGCCTCGTTGCTGACGGTCTGGGCGCGCCGGGTCAGCGCATCGAGCGCGCTCGAGTGGCCCGACAGACCGGACAGGCCGTCCAACTGGCTCTGACGCTCGGCGCGCACCGCTTGCAGATCCTTCTGGGCGTTGGCGGTGGCCAGTGCCTGCAGCGCCTTCTTGGCCGCCGCGTCGAACTGCGACAGTTGCTCGGAGAGCGCGTCGACGATCTTTTGCAGCTCGCCCATATACGCTTGCGCGTCCGCTTCTTCCTGCACTTCCTGCGGCAGACGCGCCTTGTTCGCTTCGAGCTCGTCGCAGAACAGGTTGATGGTCGCTTCCGAGATCTTGCCGGCGGCCAGGCGTTCGCCCAGCGTTTCGGTGGCTTTCTCGTCGTTGGCGATCAAGGTGCGCAGGTTGACGACGTCGGCGTGTTCCTTGTCGAACGAGCTGCGCGCGGCGGCCAGTTTTTGCGCCGTCTGGCGCAAAGTGTCGGCCAGCCGGTCGCGATCGGCTTCGGTGGCGGTCTCCGGATCAAAGTTGGCGATCGCCTCAGAGACGCGATCACCCAATGCGCCGAAGTGTTTCGAAATCAACCGTGCCGTCAAACCCCAACCACTTGAATTGCTCATCATTCTTCCTTTCGTTGAAATTAAACCCTGTCCCGAAGCGCGATCACAGGATCGCGACCCGCTCCTGCTCAACCGGTATGCCAATGACGAAGTCAACATGGATACCGCGTTTTGAGGTATCGCCGTCCACGCTGGAGATGATCTCCGTGGTGATCAGCAGATATTCCTGCCCGCCGCCGGCCAAGGTGCGCACGTACGGCATGAAATACATTTCCTGTTTCAGCCCGTGCACCCCGGCCGCGTCGTCGATGCGCGTTTCGGTGCCCACGAAGGGGGCCACGAACTGCTCGTGCGGCGCACCGGCGTCGCGCTGGTAGACCAGCTGATCGGTCTCGCCGAACACGGTGTCGAGTTCGGATTCGTCCAGCCCGATCTCGCCGAGCTGTTCGCGCCACAAGGTGTAGGTGGCGTCGCCCAGGCCGCTGCCGGACACGCCCGTGTAGGCATCCTGGTCCTCGGCCGACTCCGGGATCACGCGCGCCAGCTGGGTGCAGTACATCACCTCGGCGATCTTGCCCTGGCCATCGCGATACATCTGCAGAAATTTTTCCTTGCCGTCCACGTCACCGGTGGACAGGTAGTAGCGGTACAGGCCGCCGGCCAGGTTCAGCTTGATCTGCGACACGGCGACGATGCGGGTGTCGCCCTCGTCTGGCAAGCCGATCAGCGAACCGTTGGCATTGGCCCGAATCAGCGGCGACTGCTGCAACTTGAGCACGCTGCCCACCCGCGCACCCATCGGCAGGCCGACATCCTCGCGCTGCTCGCCCTCGCCGACGCCGTGCTTGACCGCCACGCCGCGCATATAACCGAATGCATCTTTCCAGCCCATCTCATTCCCTTTCGAACGAATAATTCGGCGCGCTGTCTTGCTTGACGCGCTTGTAGCGGCGAACCGCGAAATAGATCAACCAGCCGATGCCGCCGATGATCGCCAGCCACAGAAAGGTGCGCAACACGGTCGCACCAAAGGAGCTGCGCGGCTCGGCGCCGGGCATGCCGGCCTGAACGTTGCCGTTACCGTTGCCATTGCCGTAGTTCTGATTCGGATAGCCGTTGTTATGATTGCCCCCGCTCATTGCGCGTCCCAGCATGAAACCCATCACCGCGTGGCCGAAACCGCCGCTTTGCTGCTGCACGATGATCGGCTGCGGATACGGCGACTGACCATATTGCGGTGCCGCCTGGACCGGCTGCGGCTGCGCGACCGGCGGCGGGGGCGCCGCCGCCGCGGCGGCAGCGGCCTTGCGCGCGTCGAGCGTACGCAAGGCATTTTGTTGCGCCGCGCCCTGGTCGAGGTTTTGCGTCAGCGCCGACTTGGGCGCCGCTGGGGCCGCGTCGGGCGCCGGTGCGCTCTTGCCGAACGAACCGAACAGGGGCTTGCTGGCCGGTGCCGCTGCGCTGGCGTCGTTGGCCGCCACCGGCGCCGGGCTGGGCTTGGCTTGGCCGAACGAACCAAAACCGGACTTCGGTGCCGTGCTCGGTTTCGCTCTGGTGCTGCTGGTCGGGCTGCTTTTTTGCGAAGAAAAGCCGCTCTTGAACGAACTCGTTGTGCCAGAATGCGCGCTTGGCACAGCGGCCGACAGCAGCAGGGCCAGTATCAATCCAATTTGGTGTAACTTCATCATCTTGTCGTTTCAGCTGAGGGGCGATTGAAAACAAGCATAGCAGCCAACGTGGCGGCATGCATCGGTAAAAAAAGGTCAACTTCACCATGACACGCAAATATTCGGACATGAACCAGCACGACGCCCTGTACAAGGTGGCCCGCAGTTATCCGGGCGGCATCGAAGCGCTGGCCACCGCCATGGGCATATCGGCCAACGTACTGCGTAACAAGCTCGCGCCGACCATCGCATCGCATTATCCCTCTTTTGAGGAAGTCTCGACAATTGTGACTTTTTGCCAACAGGCAAACGTGGCCGATGCGCTGTTGCCGCTGCACGCTTTGCTGGTGCGGCACGGCATGGCCGCCTTCGTCGTGCCGCAGCCGGAACAGGTGGGCAGCGACGACCTGTCGCAAACGGTGTGCCGCGTGATGAGCCAGGTGGGCGCCGTGGCGCAGGCCGTCTCGACGGCGCTGATGGATGGCGTGGTGTCGAACGCGGAGGCGGACTTGATCGAGCGCGAATTTCACGGCGCGCTGTCGGCGCTGGGCGAATGGCGCGCACGCATCCGCCTGCGCGCCGAGAACCCGTGACGCCGGCGCGCACCGTTTTGCGTCGCTCAAAAAAAGAGGCCAGCTGAATCCAGCTGGCCTAAAAACTATTCCCATCGTGAGGAAAATAGTCGGGACAAATCGGTGTTGCCAGACTGCGGCGCAGGCGTGTTGGGCCTGCCTTGCGCTGCTGCCTGCCGAGCCGCGCTTGCGCGCTGCAGTGATGCCAATGTAAGCCCGGGCGGCGGGCGGCACACTCGGAATGTGACGAACTGCCAGATTGGCGGTGTGAACGACGCAAAAGCCCGGCTGGACCGGGTTTCCCCGCACGCACCGGTACCACCGGCGGCCGGGGAAAATGCCCGTTCTAGTCGTTCTAGTCGTTCTAGTCGTTCTAGTCGCTCTTGTCTTTCTCTCCATCGCGATGTGGCCGATGCGCCGCCGCCTGCGCCTTCTCGGCATGCTGCTCATGCTCGGGGCTGCGCGCCGGTTCAGGAGCGCGCGGCGCGGCCGTTACCGGCGCGGGCGGGCGCGGCGCGGCGACCAACGGGGCCGCGACGGGAGCGCCGCGCTCGGCCCGGTTATCGGGGCGGTAACGCTCGGGCATGTCGCGTGCCGGCCGTTCCGGTCTGGCCGTCAGCGCGGGCGCCGGCGACGGTGCGACAACCTGTGCCTGTTGGATGCGGGCCGGTTCCGTCACCTGCGGTTCCGGTGCGCGCCGGTGGCGCTCGGCGAAGTCGCGCTCCGCGCCGGCCACCCGTGCCGGCGGCGCGGCAGCCGGTGCCAAGCCCGGCGTTGGTGTCGCCGACACATTCGCAGCAGACGGCGCGGCCGGCGGCGGCTGCGGTGCATCGCGCTCACGTCCCCACGTCCGTTCGGGGCGCGCCGCGGCGGGTACGCCTGCCGGGTTGGGCGCGCTGGGCGCCGTCAGCGTCAGCGCGGGACGGGGAGCCGACGGCGCGCGCGCTGCATCGCGTTCCCGCTCACGTCCCGATTCACGCTCGGGGCGCGCCGCAGCGGGTACGCCAACCGGGTTGGGCGCGCTGGGTGCCGTCAGCGCGGGACGGGGAGCGAACGACGCGCGTCCCGCGTCACGTTCGCCCGCATGCTCGCGCTCACGTTCATGGCCGCGCTCGGGCCGCGCCTCGATGCCGTGCGGCAGACCTTGGGCCAGCCCGCCAGGCACGGGGGGGGCGCCCACCGGTGCGCCGCGCCAGGCTTGCGGCCCCAGCTGGGCACGCGGCAAGCCTGCCACTGCGACCGTGCCGGGATGGGAAAAATGCTCGTGCGGCACCACCGTCATGCCGTCGTGGTGGCCGTCGTCGCGCCGCTCGCGGTCACGCTCGTGATGCCGCTCGGACTGGTAGCGCACCACGATATTGATCTGGTCCACATAGCGGGGCGAAACGCTATAGCTGGGCACGAAGCGCTCGCGCGGGCTGAGCGGATACCAGCCAACGCCCGGCCCCGCATGATGATTGCCGCCAAACGTGACCTGCCAGCCACCCCCGCCGACCCAACCGACCAGCGCCGGCGCCCAGACCGGATGGTGCTCGATGCGTCCTGGCGCCCAGCACCAGCGCCGCTCGACCAGCACCCAGCGACCGTAGTGCGACGGCGCGTAGCCCCAGGGCGCGTTGTCGACCCAGGTCCAGCCCCACGGCGCGATCCAGCTCCAGCTGCCGTCGCGGTAGGGCACCCAGTCGGCCGGCAAGCCGCGCGGCTGCCACAGCGTGCCGTATTCGCTGCTGTCGCGCCAGTCGCCGTACTGGTCCAGTTCTTCGTAGCCGGTCAGCTCGCTTGACACATAGCGCGGCGCGCGCGCCCGTTCGGCCTGCAAGTCGCGCAGCGCGCTCCAGTCGTCGAAGTTGTCGCGCGCGGCCAGGGCGGTGCGCACATTGTCGTTGCCAATCTCGGCGCGCTTGCCGGCGCGCAGCGTGATGCTGCTGCCGGCGCCATCGACCTGCGCTGCGCCGGCAAATACGCTGACCACGCTAGTGTCGGGCGCGCGCTCGGCGTCGACACGGATACGGCCTGCCTCGAGCATGCGCACTTCGCCCTGCGGCGTGCTGAGCGAGAAGCCGCGCAGCACGTCGGCATTGCGAATGCGCACGCTGATGCTGCCATAGTGCAGACGCAGGCGCAGCGTGCCCTCATCGAGCTCGGTTACCTCCAGCGCCGAATCGCCGTCCAGCCGCAGCGCCGTCGAGCCGATCCGCAACTCGGTGCGCGCGCCCGGCGCGGTGGAAATTTCGTTGTGCGACGTGACGGGCCAGTTCAGCAAGGCCGGCGCAGCCGCTTCGCCCACCTCGGCGCTGACGTTGACCGCGCCCTGCACCAACGCGATGCGCCCGACCGCGACGGGCGGGTCGGCCAAGGCCCAGGTCGACCAGACGGACAGCGCCATCAAGGTCGCAAGCTTGAGCAATTTGGTTTTCATGGTGGACTCCGAAAGGATATGGCGAGAGATGACATATCGATTACAACGCACCAGCGTCAAGGTAGACAACAGGGGTTACAAAGCGTTGCATATTGCGCGCGTCAACACCGCTGCCGACGCGCGCGGTGTGCGCGGCGTGCGCGGTGTGCGATCACCGGCGCGGCGACGCATTACGATATTGCGCGCCAGGCGCCGCGGCCTTGCGCGCGCGACGTCGGCGCCCGACCAGGACAGCCGGCGCCCCGCTCAGGCGTGGCTGGCGCGCTTGACGAAGAACAGCGCCGCGCCGACCGCCACCAGCACCCCGCCGAAGAAACGGTTCTGCTTGCGCACGGCGCGCGCATCGCGAAAGAAGCGCTGCATCGACGACGCCAGCAGCGCGTAACCATGCATGACAAAGGTGTCGATGGTGCACATCGTCACGCCCAGAATCACCAGTTGGGGCAGCAGCGGCGCGCCCTGGGTGATAAATTGCGGCAGCACGGCGACCATGAAGATGATGCCTTTCGGGTTGGTCGCATTGGTCAGGAAACCGGTCAGCACGCGCTGTTGCGGCGACGGCACCTGCGTCGGCGCCGCGCCACGCAACTCGGTCGGGGCGACTTTCGAGCGCCATTGGGACACGCCCAGATAGATCAGGTACAGCGCGCCGACGGTCTTGACGACGCTAAACGCCAGTTCGGAGGCGAGCAGCAGCGAGCCGACTCCGGCCCCGGCGATCACCAGCACCAGCAGCAGGCCCAGCTGCAAACCAAACACCGTCGCGCTGGCCTTGCGCAGTCCGAACGACAGGCCGTGCGACATCGACAGCACCGCGCCCGAACCGGGCGAAATGGCAATCAGGCAGGCGGCGAAGAAAAAGGTGATCCAGGTGGCGAAGCTCATGCTGTTCGGTCCGTCAAAGGGTGACAAGGAGGACCGATTTTACCGCGCGGGCCGGATCGGCGCTGCGCACCGCCCCGGCGCGCCGCCGCGCCTTAGTGTTGCCAGGACAATTTAACGAACAGCTCGTTGGTGCGCCGCTTCGGATCGAAGCCGGGCGTCTCGCCGCTTGACAGCGTCAGGCCGACGTAGGCGGCGGTGCCCAGGCTGGCCGTGTGGCCGTACACGAAGGAACTGGTGGCGCCGGTGCTGACAGCGGCCACGCTGGCGCTGTACAGGGCCGGATCGCGCGTGGTGCGGGTGCGTTGCAAGATCATGCGCAGCGTGTCCTTCGCACTGAAGTGGTAGATGCCGTTCAATTGCAGCGCCTGCTCGGTGTACAGGCGCGCGCCGGCGGCGGCGCCGTCGCGCCCGTTGACCCAGCTCACCGAGTAGGTCGGCTCGAACTCGAGCCGGTCGAGCGGGCGCAGGCGCGCGTACAGCGACAGGTTGCCGCCCTTGCCCAGCCGGGAGGAATTAACTTCGACCTCGTCGCCCAGTTCGAAGTCGGCGTGCACCTGCGCAATCACAGGTCCAGGCGAGGCGTCGATCTGGCCGGACATCTGGCGCAGCGTAAACAGTTCGCCGCCGCGCTGCACGCGCACCGCGTTGCGTGGTTTTACGCGCAGATTGATCTTGGTGTCGTACGGACCGGCCATGAACACGCCGGCCGCGAAATCGTCGCCGATCACGTCACCATCGCGGTCGACCTTGCGCTCAAGGTGCACATAACCATTCACTTCGTTGAACAGGCCGTGCTTGCCGAATTTGAGCCCGGGCTCGGCCGTGTAATCGGCGTAACCGACCTGCGAAAAGAAGCCGTTGTCGGCCCGGAAGCCGTCGGTGATCTCCTCCACCCCCAGGTACAGCGAATGGTCGTCGTCCTCGCTGTACCAATCCAGCGTGGCGGCGTGGCCGCCGGTCTTGGCGCCATTCACCAGGCCGCCGTTGCCGTCCGGCTGGGCCGTGGTGGCCGACACCAGCAGCTGGCCGCGCACGCGCTGGTTTTCGCTGCGCTGCCACAGGAAGTCGGTGCCGGCCACGCGGTTGTAGCCGCGCTCGCCGTCCATCGTGCGGTCGGTCGCCAAGGCGCCCACCGACAAGCTGCCGAAGCGGAAATTGGCACGCGCGTCGGTGGCGCGCGAGGCGAAGTCCTGCTGCGCGTAGTCGGTTGCGTAGGCGTTGGGCAATTGCACCAGGCCGCCGCCGGCGTCGCGCGTGGTCAGGATGGTCAAGTCCTTGTCGGCGTCGCGCCGGGTGTAGCGCGCGCCCCAGGACGGGTCGGTGATGGTGCGCGTGCTGATGGCACGAAACGGCGTTTGCAGCATGTCCGAGCCTTCCAGGAAGAACGGGCGCTTTTCCTGCACGAACAGGCCGAAGCGGGTGTTGCCCGACAACTGGGGCGCATCCAGTTCGATCTGCGAGAAGTCCGGGTTGATGGTGGCGTCGATGGTGGTGGCCGAATCGGGGCGGATCTTCACGTCCAGGCTCAGGTCGTGGCTATTGAACGTGCGGCGCGGCTGGCCGGCCACGTCCTCGTGGCCGCTGTGCACCACCAGCTGAGGCGTGGCGGTCCAGTTCAGGCCCGTGGGCAGGTCGCGCATGCCTTCGATCGGCTCGGACGAGCACAGATTGCAGCTGGTGGCGCGCGTGACCGGTCCGCTGTACATGCGGTAGCGTTCATCGCGCGTCATGTTGCGCATCACCAGCAACTGCCACGGCGCCGCCTGGCCGACCACGTAGGGCAGCGACGAGAACGGGATGCGCAGCTCGGCGCTCCAGCCGCCGTCGAAGCGGGCGGTGACGGCGTCGAAGGCGAAGTCGGGCGAGGTGTCGTCGCCATTGTTGTCGGTGTAACTGCCGTCGGTGACGGCGCCGCGCGCCGTGACATAGATCGCCTGGGCCGACTTGTGGGTGCCGCGCGTGTCGATGTACAGGCCGAGATAGTCCTGGTCGTTGCTGAGCTTGTCGCGCCGCGCGAATGGTGCGCGGATCTGGCTCGGGTCCGGATCGAACGCCTTCATGCCCACGTACAGATAGTGGGCGTCATACGCCAGGCGCACCTCGGTGCGCACCTTGGCCGCCACCTTGTCGACCGGCGCGGTCTGGAAGAAGGTGTCGAACGGCACGGCCTGCTGCCAGACGGCGTCGTCCAGTTTGCCGTCAAGCTTGACCGCATGGGCCGGATCGGTGATGTGGAAGGCCTGGAAAGCGGCGCTGGCGGGGCTGGCGGCGAGCGCAATGCTCAAGCCGAGGGGAAATAGGAGTTTCATCGTTCGCATGCTTTCTAGGACACAGGGAGGCGCACAGGGCCGGTTCAGGCTGGCACTATACCCAAGCGGGCGCGGCCTCGCGCGGGCCTGCGACGAACTGCAGTTTTGTGCCACCAAGCGGTGCAATTTGCGATGTTTTCGGATCCGGCGGCGCGCCGGCCGGTGCGGTAAGATGACGCTTTTCCACCTCGGCGCAGCGTGTCCATGACAGCATTTTTCCACACGGGGCCACGCTAGATGGCCGCCGCCAGCCTGTTCGCGCTGATCGATGACATCGCCAGCGTGCTCGACGACGTGGCCCTGATGAGCAAAGTGGCCGCCAAGAAGACCGCCGGCGTACTGGGCGACGATCTGGCGCTGAACGCCCAGCAGGTGGCCGGCGTGTCGCCCGAGCGCGAGTTGCCGGTGGTGTGGGCGGTCGGGGTCGGCTCGCTGAAGAACAAAGCCATTCTGGTGCCGGCCGCGCTGGCCATCAGCGCGTTCGCGCCGTGGGCCATCACGCCGCTGTTGATGGCCGGCGGGCTCTACCTGTGCTACGAGGGCTGCGAGAAACTGGCCCATCCCTTGCTGCACGATGGGGCTGAGGAAGCCTTTGCGCACGGCGCGCTGACCGATCCGGCGCGCGACCTGCGCGTGGTGGAAAAAGAGAAGATCGCCGGCGCGATCCGCACCGATTTCATCCTGTCGGCCGAGATCATCGTGATCGCGCTGGGCACCGTGGCGGGCGCGCCGTTCGGCCAGCAGGTGGCGGCGCTGGCGGCGATCGCCGTGCTGATGACAGTGGGCGTGTACGGCCTGGTGGCCGGCATCGTGAAACTGGACGACGCCGGGCTGTACCTGAGCCGGCGCACCGGCGCCACGCTGACGCGGCGCGCGCTGCGCGCTTTCGGTGGCGTATTGCTGGGCGCCGCGCCGCGCCTGATGCGCGCGCTGTCGGTGCTGGGCACGCTGGCCATGTTCAGCGTCGGCGGCGCCATCCTGCTGCATGGCATCCCCCCCGCCAGCGCACTGGCGCACAGCATCGCCGATGCGGCCGGCGCCGTACCGAGGGTGGGCGGCGTTCTGGCGCTGCTCACCCCGGCGCTGCTCGACACCGTCGCCGGGCTGGTGGCCGGTGCGCTGGCGCTGGTCGGCGTGCTCATGGGCGCGCGCGTCAGGCGCGCCCATGAGTAGCCGCCTGTAAAAGCATTTTCTTCGGATTCGGTTCGATTGGCGCCACCGAGCATAAAGGTGGTACGCGCTGTCGTGATTTGACCCGGCCGATCCGACACTGGCGCATGATCGAGACAGCGGCGCGCCGGGCTGCCCGGTGTCGGGTCCCCTCTGCGTGTTCGACAAGGGGCGCTATGGGTGCCCACGCGCGCCGCGACGATGGCGGGCAGTTGCATTTCTTGCGTCAATCTTAAAATAATATTATTGTTTACATTACAATAATGCGCAGATACACTGCATCGCGTCGCCCTCCGCCTCTCACACTGCAAGCATCCAGCATATGGGGCACATCGCCGTGGCGCCCAAACCATCCAGGCCGCCGTTGGCATTTTTTCCGAGACCGTTTGAATTGATTGCGACTTTGTCTGCTGCGCCTTGACTGTCGCCGAGGATGATACCAACAGTCACAATTTTGAAGCGAACACCCGTCTCGCACATCCACTATTCAAGGACCCACCATGTCACGTCTGAGTTTCTCCGCCATCGCACTGGCCGCACTGTGCACCCTGTCCGCGCCCTCGGCGATGGCGTTTTTCGGGCCCGGCCCGACCAATGTTGCCGTGGTCGACCATGTCAGCCATGACGGCGTCTGGACCTTCGACTACAGCCTGACCAACAATACCAGCTGCGTGGGCAACTGCGGCGACACCTTGCAGCACCTGCCGATCATGAGTTATTGGCTCGGCGTGCGCGAATTTGCCGTTCCCTATTTTTCGGACGCGGGCATCAACCATATCAGCGCACCAACGGGCTGGAGCTGGGAAGTCGTCTCCACCGATATGTTTCACCTTGGATCGGGCGCCAGCGCCCTGGTGTGGACGGCCGCCGCTGACGACGCCCGCATCGCCATGAACGCAACGCTTGGCGGCTTCGGCTACGACGCCAACTACGGTCCGGGCAAGGGGCCGTTTTCGGCCACCAACGGCCTGGGCGACACCATGTTGGGCGACCCTGCCATTCCCCTCTCGCCTGACGCGGCGGCGGCGGGCATCTTGCCAACGAGCCCGGTACCGGAACCTGAGAGCTATTTGATGGTGCTCGCGGGCATTGCTGTTGTCGCGGGAAGTCGTCGTGCCCGTCGTAGCGCGGGCGTGGCCAGCCAGGCTTAAGCACGACGTGCGGGGTGGCGCGCAGATCGCGTGCGTCACGACGTGTGCCAAGCTGTTTGCTATGGCCTCAACGGCCAGCGCCGTCCAGACAAGACGGACGGCCCGCGCAGGCCATGCCATATCCTACCGACCACGGTGGACGCCGCGCCCAGCGCGCGCGCGGCCGTCAGGCGCACGCTGGGTGGCCAGCGTTAGTGGCTTTTTTTCGGTTTGGGCGCCGGTTTCGGTTTCGGCGCCGGCAATTCGCGCGTCGTGATGCGCACCAGCTCGCACAGCCAGGCGGCGTCATCCCAGCGTTCGCCGTCGATCCGAAAGCAGGGCTTGGCGCCGGGGTAGGGCGGCGCCTCGTCGGGCGTGCCCAGATAGCGCCGGCCGCCGTCGCAGGGTTTGACAAACAACTGCTCGTCGCACACCAGCGCCACCATCTTGCCGTCGCAATAGATGCCGTATTCGCCGAACATCTTCTTGCCGCTGACGTTACCAGCGCCAGCCAGTTGGTCGACGATGAAGTCGACCGTCGCTTGATGAGTTGCCATGCGCGTTTGCTCCTTGATAGGGTGGGCGCCGATGGTAGCACCGGCGCGCCTGTTTGCCCATGCCGGCAGCCTACCCGGGCGCTGCGCGTCGCTCAAGAGAACGCCCTGGCGATACAGCGCAGCGGCCCCCAGCTCGTCCTGCCACAGCGCCAGCAGCGCGGCGCTCTCGGCGTCGGCGTCGAAGGCCGGCTCGTCGCGGGGCGCCACGCGTTCGACGATCTTGAAAGCGAAACCGGCTGCGCCATCGCGCCGCCAGTCGGCCCGCAAGCTGGCGTTGCGGTGGCGGCCTTGTTGCAGCTCGAAGCGGTGGCGGTTCAGGATGCCGTCAAGGTTGCGGCTGGCGCCCAGCAAGCTGTGGCCCGTGGACAGGCAACGTATCGCGAACACCCCCATTTCCGGCGGATTCAGCTTGTAGGCCAGCTTCAAGGCGCCGCTGTTGGGCGCGCTCATGCCGGCGCTCCGTTGGCTGCATCGTCTGCACGGTGCAGCCTGGCCAGCGCGCTCTGATCGTCTTGCATGGACGGGGCGGCGCCGTCCGGCAGCGAACGGAAATTCGGCGTGCGCGGCAGTGCTGCGCGCTGGTCGTTTGTATCGCTCATGGGTTTTCTGCGAATCGATAGCGAGTGATTTCATGGGATATATTTAATCACTCAAGTAAGTGGCAAGTTAAATATTGGCGATCACGATGCGCTACAGCGATGATGGCCGACGCACAGCCGGCGCCGGTGCGGCCCGCGTCGCTTGGACGCGCCGTGGCGCGCGCTAAACAGCAATCGACAATGATGGCGCGGCAATCGCGCGCGCGGCGCTGTATATTCTCGTGTCGGCGTGGGCCGAGGGCACCGCCGCGCGCATCTGTGCGGGCATGACGCCCGCCCGTGCCACCACTCAAGGAGCCAATTCGCATGACCAGAACCACCGGGAGCCTGTGCGCCCTGCTATGCACACTGTTGATCCACGCCGGCGCGTTCGCGCGGCCACTCGATCAGGTCGAACAAGGCCTGCTGAGCTATCCGGCCCAGAGCGCGCAGCCGATGCGCACGCTGTCCGATCTGGCCGACGGCATCGGCCCGCGCCTGACCGGCTCGAACCAGGAGGCGCAAGCGCACGCCTGGGCCAGCGCGCAGTTCGCGGCGATGGGTTTGCCGACCCGACTGGAGCCGAGCCGCACGCTGACACGCAGCTGGCAGCGCGGACGCAGCTGGGCCCAGCTGGTGAGCCCGAACCACTGGCTGCAAGTGGCGCAGCTGGCGTGGACGCCGTCCACCAAGGGTGTCGTGAAAGGGCCGCTGCGGGTGCTGACGGCCACCACGACGGCCGAGCTGGAGCGTTACAAGGGAACGCTGAAGGGCGCGGTGGTGGTGTTGGGCAATCCCGCCAAGGGCGATCTGGAACCGTCGGAAATGGCGCTGCCGCTGCGTCTGCAAAAACCCGAGCCGGCCGAAGCGGCATCGGGCGGCACGCCGCCCTTGCGCCGCAAAGCGCTGCTGGCGTTCGCCGCCGAGCAGGGCGCGTTGGCGTATCTGGTCGACTCGTCCAAGCCGTCGGGGATGCTGCAGGCGGACGGCGGTGCGCCGGTGGCCGGCGCGCTGCGCGAGCTGCCCGGCGCCACGCTGATCCACGAACAGTTCATGCTGCTGCACCGGCTGGCCGAACGCAAAGCCGACATCGAACTCGATCTGGCGGGCGATTTCGCTGCCCCCGTGCAGCTGCACAATACCGTCGCCGAGATCGCCGGCAGCGACCCGTCGGGCGAATTCGTGCTGCTGGGCGCCCATCTGGACAGCTGGGATCTGGCCAGCGGCGCCACCGACAACGGCGCCGGCGTGGTGGCGGTGATCGAGGCGGCGCGCCGGCTGGTGGCGGCCGGCGCGCGTCCCAAGCGCAGCATCCGCTTCGTGCTGTTTACCGGCGAGGAGCAGGGACTGTGGGGCAGCAAGGATTACGTCGCCCGGCACAAGGACGAGCTGGCCAAGTGCAGCGCCGTGTTCATCATGGATACCGGCGCCGGTGCAATCGACGGCATCGCGCTGCAAGGACGCAAGGCGGTCGAGTCCGTGATGCTGGCCGTGGTCGAACCGCTGCGCAGCCACGGCGTCGTCGACACCGATCTGCGCATCGAAGGCGGCACCGACCACCTGCCGTTCGACGCGGCCGGCGTGCCGGCGTTTTGCATGGAGCAGCTGCAGCACAGCTATGCGCGCGATCACCACGCCCCCAGCGACAGCGTCGACAAGGTGGTGCCGGCCGAGCTGAGCCAGGCCAGCGCGGTGATGGCCTTTGTGGCCTACCGGGTGGCGCAGTTGCCGCAGATGCTGGCGCGCGCGCACTAAACGGCGCAAGGTGGCGCGGGGGAAATATGGTAGGGTCTGCTCTGAGCGGCCGGCCCGACCGCACAGCTCCCGCCCCTTTCGCCCATCACGCCACCATGCCCAGCACAACGCCGAAAAAAAGCAGCAAACCGCACGGCGCCAGCGCCGCCCCTGTATCGCTGCGCTTCACGCTGTCGCCGGCGCTGCAGAAACGCTTGTTTGCCACGCTCAGTGCACTGGAACAGGCGGCCAATCCGGAAGACCATCGCGACGCGCTGGCCACGCTGGTCGAGGCGCTCACCGAGGGCGGCATGGACTACTATTTTTTGCGCGCGCTCAGCGCCGCCAAGGTCGGCTTCGTGGTCGAGCAGTCGGCCCGTTTCGGCATGTCCGGCGCAGTCAAGCTGCTCAGTTCGGTCAGCTGCCAGCTGATCGGGCGCATGGACGGCCCCCAGTTGCTGATCGTGGCCGGCTATCTGCGCGAGCTGATGCAGTAGCTGGCGCGCCGTCCGACCCGCGCCGAGCTGGCAACGCCGGTGGCCAAACCATCCCTGTGGCCGGAATCCGCCCCGGCCTTGTCGGCTTAGCCGGACGAGCCCACGATGCGCGCCGCACGCGACTGAGTGCTGTAGCACCCATACTGTGTCAGCGCGTTGATGGCCTCGAGCGGCACGGCCCGATAGCGCTGCGGACGAAACAGCATCGCCTGCGTGGGGGCCGCCTGGGACGCCGACAAGCATTGCGGGAAGCGTTCGATCAAGGCGTCCAGCACCAGGTTTTTCCCCAGCAGGGCAAAGCCATCGACACTGCCGACAAAACGCGCATTCCATTCGAACGCGCAAAACTGCCCGTTCGTACCGATACAGCCTTGCACATTCACCGGTCCCCGGTGACCATCGCGCGCCAGCACCTGCGCGTGCTGTTCCAGCAGCGCCAACAGGGCCGGATCATCGACCAGTTCGAGCCGCTGGAAAATGCTGCCGGCGCCCTCGGCGCGCGTGACGCAGGCCGACACCAGCGTGCCGGCGGCGCCGATTACGAAGTCGAGCAGGTAGTGCGTACCGGATGGATTCCACGCGTAGGGCACGCCGTGGCTGGCCGGCGCGACGGACACACCGCCGTCCGGCGCGCCATCGAGCACCGGCTGGAAGATCACATTGCCGCCATCAAGCAAGGCGAGCGCCTGCTGGCGCTGGTGGACGAAATACACATCCTTGCTGGCGTGGCCGCCGCGGCGCGGTTTGGCGATCAGCGGAAAACCATGCGCGCCGATCAGCGCGTCGAGTTGCGCTTGCGTGCTGGCGGTGCGGGCAAACGGCAAGCCGCGCTGCACGCAATAGCGCCAGGTCTGGTATTTGTCGACGAATATTTCAGCGAGCGCCGGCGGCGGTCCCAGGAAAGCGCGCCCCGTCTGTACGGCCAGCAGCGCCAGCATGGCCACTTCCTCGTCCCTGCCGTTGATGACGATATCTGGCTGTTCAAGCGCGATGATTTCGCGCAGCCGCGCGCCGAACGCGGCCGCGTCGGCGCTCGGCGGCACCAGGTAGGACGCATCGAGGTCGATGATCGACAGGAAGGCGGCCACCGAGTTGGTGCCCACCAGCCGAATCTGGTCGCGCACGCCATCGAGGCAACTGATGATCGCTTCGGCGGCGCGGCTGCCGGCACTGGTAATGAGAATGACAATTTTCGGCTTCATGTGTGCGCCAGCTTAGCAGAGCGCCGCTGCGCACGCCGGGCGGGCGGCCCGTTCAGGCCGGATGGATCGTGATGCCCAGCCTGGCATACGGCGCCAGCAGCGCGGCCGGCGTGCTGCGCAGCGCGACGATGCCGGCGACGTCGGACCAGTCGACGACCTGGTAGGGCGACGCGGTGGCCAGCTTTTCCGACGAGGCCAGCACGATCGTCTCGGCCGCCGCGCGGCACAGCGCACGCTTCACGCAGGCTTCTTCGAAGTCGCCGGTCGACAGGCCCGCCTGCGGGTGCAGGCTGCACACGCCCATGAAATACAGGTCCGCGCGCAGCTTGCCGATCGCCTCGACGGTGGCCGCGCCCACCCCGACAACCGAATGGCGAAACAGCCGCCCGCCCAGCATGATCACCTCGATGTTGGGATGCGCCACCAGCTCCACCGCAATGGACGGGCTGTGCGTGATGATGGTCGCGCGCAGCGCGGGCGCGAGCTGGCGCACCAGCTGGGTCGACGTGGTGCCGCCGTCGACAAACACCACCTGGCCCGGCTGGATCAGGCGCGCGGCGGCGCGCCCGATCGCCACCTTGTCGGACGGCGTGATCTGGCTGCGCGCGGCGAAATCGCCCATCGCCGGCGAGGCCGGCAGCGCCCCGCCGTGCACCCGTTGCAGCAGGCCGTCGCGCGCCATCTCGCGCAAGTCGCGCCGGATGGTGTCCTCCGACACGGCCAGTTCCGCGCACAGCGTCTTGGCCACCAACTGGCCGTCGCGGCGCAGCACATCGATCAGGTATTGCTTGCGTTTGCTGCTTAACATGGGGGCCTCACTGCACGTATTTTCTTGACATTGCACGATTTTGCACGATACCCTGCAAAAATCCAAGCACAATCAGGAGCACCCATGCACACCGAACGCGTCCGCATCACCGGCGAAGAACTGCTGTCCGACAACTGGTATGTGCTGAAGAAACTCAGCTTCGAACTGCGCCGGCGCGACGGCAGCTGGCAGGCGCAAACGCGCGAGGTGTACGACCGCGGCAACGGCGCCACCATCCTGCCATACAACCTGGCGCGCCGCACCGTGCTGCTCACGCGCCAGTTCCGCATGCCCGCCTTCATGAATGAGCACAGCGGTTTTCTGATCGAGGCGGCCGCCGGCCTGCTCGACGACGCCAGCCCGGAGCAGCGCATCCGCGCCGAGGTCGAGGAGGAAACCGGCTACCGCATCGACGCCGTCGAAAAGATCTACGAGGTGTTCATGAGTCCCGGCTCGGTCACCGAGCGGGTGCATTTTTTCATCGGCTCCTACCAGGCCAGCGACCGCACCGGCGACGGTGGCGGGCTGGCCGACGAGGGCGAGGATATCGAGGTGCTCGAACTGGGCTTCGAGCAGGCGCTGGCGATGGTGGCCAGCGGCGAGATCGCCGACGGCAAGACCATCCTGTTGCTGCAATACCTGCAACTGCACCTGATGCGCCCGCGCCAGCTGATGATCATGGTGGCCGGCCCGTACCGCTCGGGCACGGGCGACGATCCGGACCTGCTGGCACGCAACGTGGCGCAGATGGAAAGCTACGCCTTGCCGCTGTACCAGGCGGGCCACTTGCCGGTGCTGGGTGAATGGCTGGCCTTGCCGATGGTCAGGCTGGCCGGCTCGCAGCAGATTGGCGATGCCACCTACGACGCGCTGTTTCACCAGCACGCCGAACGCCTGCTGGCGCGCTGCGACGCGGTGCTGCGGGTGGGCGGCGCATCGGCCGGCGCGGACGCGATGGTGGCCATCGGCAAACGACTCGGCCTGCAAATCTTCCACTCGCTGGCCGAGGTGCCGGCCTGATCGGCCGCGCTGCGCCCAAGCGCTTGCCCGCCAGACGCCTTCGCTTCAGTCGACAATGGCGCTCGGAGAACAGCCCTGCATGAGACGGGCCGCCAGCGCCGGGTCGTCCAACTGGGGACGGTATATCCACAGCACCGCCAGATCGACCAGCACATGCAACACGATCGGCAGCAGCAAACTGCCCGACACGATAGCGAGCAGGCCGAACATCGCGCCGGCCAGCGTGGTGCGGATGACGCCGCCAACGCCCTGGTAGGCATGGCCGCAACCGAAGACGAGTGAACTGAGCAGCCATGCGCCGGTCAGGCCCAGATGCCAGCCGCCGTCCAATTGACCGTGCAGGAACTGCAGCAGGAAGCCGCGGAAGAACACTTCCTCGCACACGCCGGCGGTAATGCTGATCAGCACCCACCAGCGCCGCTCGCCGTCCGACACGGGCAGCATATAGTGCAGCGAGCGCAGGGCGAGAGCATACCGGCGGCGCGTTTCAGAACGCAGCGCGCACTGCAAGCCGGCGGCGAGCGCCAGCGCGAAATAGATCAACAGCAAACCGGTTCCGAGCACGAGTCCGACGGTATTGCCGAACAACCAAGGCATATCGACATCCGCATGCGTCACCATGAACAACTTCAGCGGACCGGCAAGCAGCACGGCGAGCAGCGCGTAAATCCACCAGCGCAGGGCGGCGCCGCGCAACACCGACGAGCGCGCGCCGGACGTCGTGAAATGCTGCAAGCGACGCAGGTGCGCAGTCTCGCAGAGCGGGGTCAGACAGACAACGAGCACAACAAACGCCGTTTGCCAGGCTGCTGGCGCGAGCAATACAGTGGACATAGTGGACTCCGAATCGGACAGTGATTAAAATGTGAATGCGAATTCACTTTTACATAAAAATCCAGTTTTGTCTATACTGAGCGCATGAATACTGACAAATCATCCCGCGAACCACGCCAGCAGCGTAGCCGCGCAACGGCCGAACGCCTGCTCAATGCCACCATCGCGGTGTTGGACCAAGCCGGTCTGGAAGCGGCGTTGATCCCGCGCATTGCGGCAGCGGCCAATGTGGCGCCCGCCAACGTGTATCGACGCTTTGCCGATAAAAATGCCTTGCTGCGAGCGGCGTTCATGCACGCGCTCACGCAAAGCAATGTGAGCAATCGCGCGCAACTGACAGCGCAGTTGCTTGGCACCAGCCTGTCGGCATCGGCCAGGAATTTGATAACGATGCTGTTTGACCAGTACCAGCGACATCCGCATTTTCTGCGTGCCTTGTCGCGCTTCATCGACACCGATACCGATCCGCACTTCGTGCAACAAGCGCGTGCGCTGGTCGGCGCAAATGTTGATCTGCTGGTCGATGTTCTGCTGGCACACCGAAGCGAGATCGCGCACGTGCCAGCGCAACCGGCGCTGCGTTTCGCGGTGCTCAATGCCACCTGTTCGATCGAAGCGTACACGCTCGATCCGCACTCGATCTGGCATGTGCAACCGTCGCTGTCGTGTGCGCAGCTGACCGATAGTCTGGTGCACAGTTTTGTGGCCCATTTGACCACCGGCTGAGAGGGCGGCCACTGCGCCGACGCGCACGTTGGCGGTGCGTCGGCGGGCGCGGACGCCGGCGTGATCGGCGCACGCGGGCCGGCCATATCAAGCGCGTTACCGGCCACACCACCTGTGGATAAACTGTGGATAAACTGTGGATTACCTGTGCACTAGCTGTGTACTAGTAGCTGATTGGCTGTGGATTAGCTGTGGATTAGCCGTGTATAAACTGTGGACTGGCCATGTATAAACTGTGGATTGGCCATGTATAAACTGTGGATTGGCCATGTATTAGCTGTGGACTAGCTGTGGATGAACATGCTCATACTTGCATCGCGCCGCAACTACACAACCACGCGCAATGCATGAGCAACGTGGGCTGGTTGCGCCGTCCATTGAGCACACCACACAGCGTGTCTGGCGCCGCACAGCGCTCATCGTGACGGGTGCATCGCCGTGCGCGAACGGGAAGCTGGCGGCGCCATACGTTATGCTGTCGGCCATGCATAAATTTTGGACACCCAGGATAGCGTCGCTTGGGCGGCAATTTCCGCGGTTGTCGTTTCACGCGAAGATGGTGACAGTAGATGGCAAGAGAGACTAATCCGGTGGCCAGCAGTCAGCAGCGAGCGCAGGCACGCGTGGCGCAGCGCTCGCCGCCCCCGTTGTCGGCGTCACGCTCGACAGCGCCGGAGGACGCGGCGGCAAACAAGCTGGCGCGTGAGCAAAAAGATGCGCTGGTGCGCGGCGTGAGCTCGATACAAGCGATGCGCGACGCCATCAAGCGCGTCGGGCGCGACCTGCCGGACATTTCGGTGGTGCCGCGCGTGAGCTTGCTCAGTGCAGCAGCGTTTCGCGCGCGCGCCGGGCTAGGTCTGCCTTTCGTGGTCACCGGGCTGGTCGAGCGTTGGCCGCTGTCGGCCCTGCCACCGCAGATTTTGCGCGATCGTTTCAGCGAGCTGCAAGTGCGCGCGCGGGTGGGCGACTATATCAACACGGCCTTCGCGCCTGATCGGGCGATGCAGGACATGTCGATGCTTGAGTATCTTGAGCTGGTCGAAAGCGGCACGCACGCGCTGCCGCCCTATCTGGGCAATCTCGAATTGCGCGAATTGAACAGCCTGTGTCATTGGCCCGCGTATCTCGGCAAAATGGGCCCGCCGCGATTTTGGCTGGGCCCGGCGGGAACGGTGACGCCGCTGCATTGCGACTACGACGACAATATTTTTGCGCAGATCTGGGGCAGCAAACGCATCTTCCTGTCGCCGCCCCACCACGACCAATTCCTGTATCCCAAGGAGGCGAATGCGATCCTGTTCGGTTCGCCGTTCAACCCCGAGGCGCCGGACTTCGAGAAGTTTCCCCTGGCGCGCCAGGCGACAATGATCGAATGCATCGTCAATCCCGGCGATCTGCTGTATGTGCCCGCCGGCTGGTACCACCAGGTGCGCGCGCTGACGTTTTCGCTGTCATCGAATCGGTGGGCCAGGGCGCTGCCGTTCGCCTTGAGCGACGAGCTGTCGCTGCGCCGCCCGGCCTGAAAATCGCTCCCTGAAGCGCTACCAGCGGCGTTTACCACCGTTCGGCGAACGCGGCGAAGGCTAGATTCAGAGGGGGCGGCATTTCGTCTTTCACTTGCGGCTGTCTACGTGTCGCAACGCGGCGGGCGCCGGCAAGTAATTTAGTCCGCCGCCGCGGCGACAGTAGCGACGACGCCGACGCCAGATTGCCCCATTTCGCCGATGAGTCATGATCTTGACAGTAGCCAAGAAGGCTTAACCAGTCGGTATTCGCAAGCGTAGGGACAATGAATCCGCGAAGCGGCAACACCCACTCTTCTAAGCGGGCGTTGCGTGAACCACGTTTGTGGTGGGCCGAGGAGAATGAAAGCGCCGACACAAGGATTTTTAATCCTCATGTCGGCGGGCGTCCGTTTACTCGACGGTCACGGATTTTGCCAGGTTGCGCGGCTTGTCGACGTCGGTGCCGCGTGCCAGCGCCGTGTGGTACGCCAGCAATTGCAGCGCGACCACGTGCAGGATCGGCGACAGCACGCCGTAGTGCTCGGGCAGGCGGATCACGTGCAGGCCTTCGCCCGAGGTGATGCGCGAATCGACGTCGGCGAACACGAACAGCTGGCCGCCGCGCGCGCGCACTTCCTGCATGTTCGACTTGAGTTTTTCGATCAGCGCGTCGTTCGGCGCGATCGTCACCACCGGCATTTCATCGGTCACCAGCGCCAGCGGGCCATGCTTCAATTCGCCGGCCGGGTAGGCTTCGGCGTGGATGTAAGAAATCTCCTTGAGCTTCAGCGCGCCTTCGAGCGCGATCGGGTAGTGCATGCCGCGCCCGAGGAACAGGGCGTTTTCCTTGCGCGCGAATTCTTCCGCCCAGGCAATGATCTGGGGTTCCAGCGCCAGCACGGCGCCGATCGCCACCGGCAGATGGCGCATCGCCTTCAGGTGGGCCGCTTCCTGCTCGTCCGACAAACGGCCTTGCGCTTGCGCCAGCGTCAGCGTCAGCAGGAACAGCGCGGCCAGCTGGGTGGTGAAGGCCTTGGTCGATGCGACCCCCACCTCAACCCCGGCGCGGGTGATATAAGCGAGCGCGCACTCGCGCACCATGGCGCTGGTGGCCACGTTGCAGATCGTCAGCGTGTGCAGCATGCCGAGGCTGCGCGCGTGTTTCAGCGCGGCCAGCGTGTCGGCCGTTTCACCGCTTTGCGAGATCGTCACCACCAGCGTGTCGGGATGGGGCACGCTGTCGCGGTAGCGGTATTCGCTGGCGATTTCGACGTTGACGGGCACCTTGGCGATCGCCTCGATCCAGTACTTGGCGGTCAGGCCGGCATAGTAACTGGTGCCGCACGCCAAAATGAGCACCCGGTCGACCTGCTTGAACACCTTGTAGGCCTGGTCGCCAAACAGCTCGGGCATGATGCCGGTGACGCCCTCTAACGTGTCGCCGATCGCGCGCGGTTGCTCGAAAATTTCCTTTTGCATGTAGTGGCGGTACGGGCCCAGCTCGGCCGCGCCGGTGTGCGCGTGCACGGTGCGCGCTTCGCGCTCGACCGCGCGACCGTCGGCGTCGACGATCCAGCAGCGCGCCAGTTGCAGGTCGACCACGTCGCCTTCTTCCAGGTAGATGATCTGGTCGGTGGTGCCGGCCAGCGCCATCGCGTCCGAGGCGACGAAGTTTTCGCCCTTGCCCAGGCCGACGATCAGCGGCGAGCCCTGGCGCGCGGCCACCACCCGGTGCGGCTCTTCGCGGCAGAACACGGCGATCGCATACGCGCCGGTCAGGCGCTTGACGGCGTGCTGGACGGTGTCGAACAAGTCACCGTTGTACATATGCTCGACCAGGTGGGCGATCACCTCGGTGTCGGTCTGGCTCTGAAACACATAACCGAGCGCCGTCAGTTCGGCGCGCAGTTCGTCATGATTTTCAATGATGCCGTTGTGCACCAGCGCAATGCGGGCGTTGTCGTCGCTGGGCGAAAAATGCGGATGCGCATTGTGCGACAGCGGCGCGCCGTGGGTGGCCCAGCGCGTATGCGCGATGCCGGTGAAACCTTCCAGATGCGCTTCCTTGATCTGGCTTTCCAGGTCGGTCACGCGCGAGGTGCTGCGCGAACGACGCAGCGCGCCATCGACGTGCAAGGCCACACCGCACGAGTCGTAGCCCCGATATTCCAGCCGTTTCAGGCCTTCGAGCAAGATGGGAGTGATATTGCGTTGCGCTACAGCGCCGACGATGCCGCACATAGTAACCTCGATCAGATAATTGTCAGTGACGCCATCGTAATGGAGTGAGTGTGAAATATGCTTTCATATTTCAATTGAATTTGATGTATTCTTTCACTATGAAATATGGATGAAATTTAATTTCATATTCGATCAACAAATCATCTTATCTAATCATCTCATCATGAGCGACGCCAACTTTCCCCTGGACGACGTCGATCGTCGCATCCTCAACGCGCTGCAAATTGACGCATCGCAGACCAACAGCGAGCTGGCCGAACTGGTCCATGTGTCGGCGCCGACTTGCTTGCGGCGCGTCAAGCAGCTGCGCGAGCACGGCGTCATCGCGCGCCAGGTGGCCTTGCTGTCGCCCGAAGCGGTGGGCGCGCGCCTGTGCGCGATCGTCGAGATCACGCTCGACGTGCAGGCGGCCGAGCGGATGAGCGAGTTCGAGCGCCACGTCGCGCTTGAGGCGGCGGTGCTGCAATGCTACCGGGTCGCGCCCGGGCCGGACTTCGTGCTGATCGTGCAAGTGGCCGACATGCCGGCCTACCATGCGCTGGCGCACCGGCTGTTTGCCACCCAGACCAATGTGCGCAACGTGAAAACCTATTTCTCCACCTTTCGCAGCAAGTTCGAAACCCGCATCGCGCTGTAGCTGCCGGCGCGCACCGCGCGTTGCCGTTGAGCAATCGCAATCAATGCCATCTGGAAATAGTGTCTACTGGAAATGCCAGCCCGCATGCAAGCGGTGCGGCAATCGTGTATCCGGAGGGCACAATGAGCGCATATTTGTTGGGCGGCAGCAGCGCGGAGCAGAACCAGCACAGTGCGGTGGCACTGCTCGCTGTGCGCGGTGTGCACAAGCATTACGGCGAGGGCGACCAGACCTGTCACGCGCTGCGCGGCATCGACCTGCAGCTGGTGGCCGGCGAGATCGTCGTCATTTGCGGGCCGTCCGGCAGCGGCAAGTCGACCCTGCTCAATCTGATCGCCATGTATGACGATCCCAGCGAAGGCAGCCTGGTCATCAACGGCCTGCTGGCCTCGAAGCTGTCCGAGCAAGCGCGCGCCGACCTGCGCGCCGAACAGATCGGCATCGTGTTCCAGGCCTTCACCTTGATCCCCGTGATGACGGCGCTGGAAAACGTGCTGCTGCCCTACACGCTGCGGCGCCAGTGCCACCCGACCGTGCTCAAGCAGGCCGGCGCGCGCGCCCAGGAACTGCTGGCCCAGCTGTGCCTGGCCACCCAGATGCACGCCTACCCCGGCCACCTCAACGCCAGCCAGCGCCAGCGCGTGGCAATTGCGCGCGCGCTGGTGACCGAGCCGCGCCTGGTGCTGGCCGACGAACCCGGCGCACGCCTGAACACCGACATGCGCGTGCTGATGATGGAGCGCTTCGCCAGCGCCTGCGCCAGCTTCGGCAGCGCCTGCCTGATCACCACACGCGACCAGCGCTCGCTCGGCTATGCCAGCCGCACGCTGCAGTTGTGCGACGGCACCCTGTCCGGCGGCGCCACACACGATCCCCATTGTGCCGTGTGGGCGGGACGATGAAAGCGCACCGTCTCGCCCTGCGCCATGTGATGCAATGGCGCGCGCGCAGCGTCGGCGCGGTACTGGTGATCGCCGTCAGCCTGTGCGCGCTCGACCTGTATGCGGGGCGCAGCGCCAGCATCGGCGCCGCGCTCGAAACGCGCGCCGTGATCGGCGAGCGGCTCGGCCACCTGACTATCCTGCACAAGGCGCTCGGACGCGACGGCCAGCCCCAGGATGCACTGTTCAAGCCGGCCGAGGCGGTGCACGTGCGCCAGTTGGTGGAAGCCTATCCGGGCGTGATGCTGGTGTTGCCCCAGCTGAGCGTGCACGGCGTGGCCTCGAACGGCTTGCAATCGAGTCAGTTTGTGGGCGAGGGCATCATGCTGCCCACGCCACGCAGCCCGCTCGAGGCCGCACCTGGCAAGCTCAGCGCCGCGGTGCGCAACGGCGTCGCGCTGGGCCGGGCCCAGGCGCGCACGCTGGGGGTGCGCAACGGCAGCAGCCTGAGCCTGTCCGCGTTCGGTGCCGACGGCGCCGCGCAGGACGCCGAAGTGGTCGACGTGTATGACAATCCCGGCACCGCCTCGCTGCTGATGCCCTTCGAATTCGCTCAGACCCTGCAGGGCACCGACGGCACCGAACGCTTTGTCGTGTTTCTGTCCGACCCGGCCAGGCTCGAGCAAAGCCGCGCCGCGCTGAGCACGCTGCTGCGCGTGAACGGCATTGATGCCGAGCTGAAAAGCTGGCAGGAGCTCTCCGCCACCTACGCGCAGCTGCGCCCGGCGCTGGAGCTGACATTCGCATTCGCGGTCAGCCTGGTGCTGATCCTGGTCGGGGTGACTGTGTTCGCCTCCAGCACCATCAATGTGTGCGAACGGCGCGCCGAACTGGCCACCTTGCGCGCACTGGGCATGCGCAGCTGGGGCAGCGTGGCGCTGCTGGTTGGCGAGGCGCTGTGGACGGCCACGCTGGGTATCGCGCTGAGCATGTGTGCCACGGGGGTGATCGCGTGGATCGTCAACCGGGCCGGCAGCGACGCGATCCCGCCCGCCTCATTGCAGCGCGCGCCGTCGCTGGTCGAACTGGACTACCACCGCATGCTGCTGGCGGTGGCGGCGGTGCTGGTGCTGACGCTGCTGGCGGCGGCGCTGCCTGCGTGGGGCGCGGCGCGCGCGCGCATCACCAACGCGCTGGCCGGCCAGCCGGACGAGTAGGCGCCGGCGCCGGCCCGGCCATTTCGCGCCGGTCGAGCCAGCACGTCGTTTTGGATTTGCACGGCGGTTTCGCCGTCGTCGAGCGCGGCCATGGCTCGCCGCCATCGCGCCGAGTGCGCGACCTGGCGCGCCGGGATGGTCGCTTCAGCCCCGTATGCCGATTGTTTACGGCTATCGCGCAGGCCTGCTGAAGATATCTACAGCTTGGGCACCGGCTTCTTCTTGTGCTCCTCCACAACCTCCGTTTCCTTCTTCGCGATCGCCGCGAGCGCCACTGCGAACTCGGCTTCACTGGTAACGAAGTCCGTAATCATCACTTCAATGCCCCTGTATTCCCGTCCGCTGTTGGTGGAATCACTCAGACTGACGCTCACGGCTACCCTGCAGTCCTTGAATCGACTCGGTCCAGGCGAGCTAGTGAGATTGACGTTGCCGCTCGCCTTACATTCGGTCCGGTCCGAGTTGTTGCTGCGCGCAACGCCTGGTCGATAAGCAACCCAGTTCAAATCACTGGAGTACTGGCTGCTTGGGGTGCCATATTTTTCGATCAGCGCCTTTTTGATTTCCGTGGCCACGACCGGCGTATCGTATGCTTCCTTGCGCCGGATCGACAGCACTTTGCCCGATTGCGGGCCGAACCGCACATCGACCATCGGTTCTTGCCAATACGAATTCTTGCCCGTTTTTTTTATGTACACCAGGCTCCACAAGATTCCCTGGAAATGCATTCCCAGTAAATGGTTGCTGGTCGAATCGAGCTTATATCCCTGGCTGGTCAGCACCTTGTCAACCTGTTGCCGGGTGTCGCCGATATTCACGCCGATTGTTTCCAACACTTTGGGGATGCCATCCTTGCCGGCCGAGCCGGGTTCAAGAAGCGGCTGCGCCGCGCCGTCCTTGTTGGCGTCCGCGCTTTTCGCCTGCGTGCTGCCCTCGGCGATGCCCTTCTTGATCATGTCCTTCAAAGATTGCGATTGTGCCAGCAGGGGCGAGGCGAGCAGCACGCCCGCGCATACGAGATGAGTGATTTTCATGATGGGATTTTTGTGGTTGGTGTCGCCTGTTGAGGAACTTTACCTGGGGCTGCCGGCGCCAACGGGACTCCAAGCATCGCATCGGCAAGCTATTGTCACAGGTGGCATATCTATTCGTCAACGTATCAAAACGAACATGCGACAGCGGTGCGCTTGAATTCGTCGCCGTGACGGCGGTACCGGCCACGCTGTGGCGTCGTGGCCGTCGCTTGATGAGTGTGTCCATGATTGGATGTGGGCACACGTGTTTGCGCCCAGATTCAATCATGCGGAAACCGTCCACGACAGTATGGACGGTGCCGCAATGTCGCTTGCGCTATTTCTTCCGCTTGACCGGGCGCTGCCAGGTGTCGATGGTGAGCTGGCGCGCGCGCGAAATGGTCAGCTTGCCGGCCGGCGCATCCTTCGACAGCGTGGTGCCCGCGCCCAGCGTGGCGCCCTTGCCGACCGTCACCGGCGCGACCAGTTGGCTGTCGCTGCCGATGAAGGCGTCGTCCTCGATCACGGTGCGGAACTTGTTGACGCCATCGTAATTGCAGGTGATGGTGCCGGCGCCGATGTTGACCCGCTCGCCCACCGTCGCGTCGCCCACGTAGGACAGATGGTTGGCCTTGCTGTTGGCGCCGATCTGGCTGTTCTTGATCTCGACGAAATTGCCCACGTGGACATCGGCGGCCAGCTCGGTGCCCGGACGCAGACGCGCGTACGGTCCGATGATCGAGCCGGGACCGACCTGGGCCTGCTCGATATGGCAGAACGGCTTGATGGTGGCGCCGGACGCGATGCGCGCGTTGACGATCACATTGTGCGCGCCCACGTGCACGCCGTCGCCCAACTCGACCCGCCCTTCGAAGATGCAGCCGACGTCGATCGTCACGTCGCGCCCGCACAGCAACTCGCCGCGCACGTCGATCCGGCTCGGGTCGAGCAGCGTCACGCCCTGTTCCAGCAGCGCCTCGGCCAGACTGCGCTGGTAGATCCGTTCCAGCTGGGCCAGTTGCACCTTGCTGTTCACGCCCGCCACTTCCCATTCGTGCTTTGGCGAGGCCGACACCACCGTGACGCCGTCCGCCACCGCTTGCGCGACGATATCGGTCAGATAGTATTCACGCTGGGCGTTGTCGTTCGACAGCGCCGCCAGCCAGCCCTTCAGGCGCGCGGTCGGCGCCACGATGATGCCGCTGTTGATCTCGCAGATGGCGCGCTCGTGCTCGCTGGCATCCTTCTCCTCGACGATGCGGGTGATCCGCCCGCCCTCGCGCACGATCCGTCCCAGCCCGCGCGGGTCGGCCTGCACCACCGTCAAAATGCCCAGCTGATCCGGACCGGCCGCGTCGAGCAAACGCTGCAGCGTGGCCGCGCTGGTCAACGGCACGTCGCCGTACAGAATCAGCGTCGGCACACTGTCGTCAAGTTGGGGCAGGGCCTGCATCACCGCATGCCCGGTGCCCAGCTGGGGCTCCTGCAAGGCGGTGCCGATCGCCGCGCCGTGCGCCAGCTGTTTCAGCATTTCCGGCACGGCTGCGCCACCGTGTCCGTAAATCACGCATAATCGCGTTGCTTGCAGGCTTCGCGCGGTCGCGACGACATGCGCGAGCAGCGGTTTTCCAGCCAGCGGGTGCAACACTTTTGGCAGCGCGGATTGCATCCGCTTTCCCATGCCGGCGGCGAGGATGACTACATTCATAGGCCACAGTTGAAATTGAGTTGAAAGTATGGAAAAGTTTAACACGCACACCACCTGGTTCCACCGCACCCGACACCTGCTGCTGATCGCCGCACTGGTGCTGGTGGCCGGCTGCAGCGCCATCCGGCTCACCTACAACCACGGCGAGACGCTGGTGTACTGGTGGCTCAACGCCTACCTCGACCTCGACACGGACCAGAAGGGCTGGGTCAAGAAGGATATCGACAGCCTGTTTCAATGGCACCGCAAGACCCAGCTCAAGGATTACGTGGGCTTGCTGGTCAATGGCCAGCGCCAGCTGGCCGGTAACCTGAACCAGGCCGATTTGCTGGGCGACATCGTCGACATCAAGAAGCGCACCGAGCTGCTGCTCTACAAGATGCAGCCCGAGCTGGCCGATCTGGCCCGCTCGGTGCGGCCCGACCAGCTGGCGCAGATGGAGAAGAAATTCGCCTCGAACAACGACGACTACCGCAAGAAATTCCTGCGCGGCGACACCGAGAAGCGCATGAAGGTGCGCTACCAAAAGTCGCTGGACGACTACGAGCTGTGGTTCGGCGGTTTCAGCCGCGAGCAGGAAGACAAGTTCCGCAAAATTTCCGACAGCCGTCCGCTGGATAACGAGATCTGGCTGGAAGAACGCATCCGTCGCCAGCACAAGATTCTCGCCATGCTGCAGAAGGTGCAACAGGAAAAGCTGAGCAAGGAAGCGACGATGGCCCAGATCCATCTGCTGATCAAGGACACGTTCGAGCGGCTCGACAGCCCCGAGCGCAAAGCTTTCTTCGACGCCTACATCGACGCCAACACGCAGATGATCGTGGCGGTGGTGAAGATCGCCACGCCGGCCCAAAAAGCGTTTGCGCAAAAACGCATGCAGGGCTGGATCGACGACTTCAACGGCCTGGCCGCCGAGGCCCGCTAGGGCGGCCAGGCAGGGGCGCTGTGCTATAGTGCGGCGCACCAACTGACCACTTTTTCCCATGCCCAAGAAGCCACCCAAAGTACCCGTCCACCACGCCCCGCCACCGCAACAGGTGCGCATCATCGGCGGCCAGTGGAAGCGCAGCACCTTGCCGGTGCTGGCCGCGCTGGGCCTGCGCCCGACCCCTGACCGGGTGCGCGAAACCGTGTTCAACTGGATCAACCACCTGTGGGACGGCCACTGGGCCGACGCCGTCTGTCTCGACCTGTTCGCCGGCAGCGGCGCGCTCGGTTTCGAGGCGGCCAGCCGCGGCGCACGCGCCGTCACAATGATCGACTCCCATTCGCCGGTACTGCGCCAACTCGAGGCGGTCAAGCAAAAGCTGAAGGCCGAGACGGTCACGCTGGTGCGCGCGGATGCGTTTGCCAGCGCGCAAGGGATGGCCACGCGCGCCCAGCGCTACGACCTGATCTTCCTCGATCCGCCCTACCAGCAGGATTTTCTGGGCAAAATGCTGCCCTTGTGCCTGACGTTGGCCGGCCCGGACGGTCTGGTGTACGCCGAATCGGGCGCGGCCCTGCCGTTCGAGGCCGACACCGGCTTGCCCACGCCTGACTGGCTGGCCCCGTGGACGGCGATCCGCGCCGACAAGGCCGGCACGGTGTTCTATTATTTGTTGAGCCGCAACAAGCCGGCGTAAAATCGCTGGAAAACGTCGCCATTCGGGCGGCGCCGGTCGCCCGGGTCAGAATCGGGCGTGTTAATTCGTGCATAATGCGCGTTCTATTTGGTGCATCGCTAGGGAGCCGCAATGGTTGTAGCCGTCTATCCAGGAACATTTGATCCGCTCACCCGCGGCCACGAAGATTTGGTGCGCCGCGCGTCCGGACTGTGCGAGTGCCTGATCGTCGGTGTTGCCGACAGCAAGAACAAACGCCCGTTCTTTTCCCTCGACGAGCGCCTGACGATTGCCAACGAAGTGCTGGGCCATTATCCGAACGTGAAGGTCGAGAGCTTTTCCGGCCTGCTGAAAGACTTCGTGCGCAAGCACGACGCGCGCGTGATCATCCGCGGCCTGCGCGCCGTGTCCGACTTCGAATACGAGTTCCAGATGGCGGGCATGAACCGCTACCTGCTGCCGGACGTCGAGACGCTGTTCCTGACCCCGTCCGATCAGTACCAGTTCATTTCCGGCACGATCGTGCGCGAAATTGCCGTGCTGGGCGGCGACGTGTCCAAGTTCGTCTTCCCCTCGGTCGACCGCTGGCTGCAGAAGAAGATCGCCGCCAACGCCGCTGCGGCGCTTGCCAACCCGACCGAATAAGCTAAAGTAACATCATGGCATTGCTAATTACCGACGACTGTATCAATTGCGACGTATGCGAGCCGGAATGCCCGAACGACGCCATTTCGATGGGCCCCGAGATCTACGAGATCGACCCGAACAAATGCACCGAGTGCGTCGGCCACTTCGACGAACCGCAATGCCAGCAGGTCTGTCCGGTCAACTGCATTCCGTTCAACCCGGCCTGGCGCGAGACCGAAGCGCAGTTGCGCACCAAGTTCGACCTGCTGCAAGCGGCCCAGAAGATCTAAATTGTTCAGCGCCTGAAGCACTGCGCCCTCTCGGGCAAAGTGGATTCGCCCCCCGTCTGAACACCGGCGCGCCCGTCCGTGGCGGCGCCGCTCGCCGTCCACTTCCCGCCTGCGCGCCCCGTTGGATCCTCCTGTCATATCAAAATAGCACGACCATGCCAAAATTATCCGATTAGGCAACCAAAAAAATAGAGGTGATCCTCTATTTCCACATGGCATTTTATGATCTTCCCGCCACTCTTTGACGGCGAAGTCGATGGTATATTCATTCAAACTATAAGAGCAGCATTCCCAACGATCAACCGTTGCGCCCGGCGTGACGGTGTTACTGGCTCACAAAAATGAAAATGAGACAAATGAATATCGGCCAGCGCCTGGCCGTGGGCTTTGGCGTGGTCATCGCGCTGCTGGTCGCCCTGGCCAGCCTGTCCTATCTGCGCATCGCCAGCCTGAACGAGGAAGTCGGCCTGCTGGTCAAGGCGCGCTATCCGAAAACCATCGTCGCCAACAAGATCAAGTCCGACGTCAGCGACCTGACGCGCAATATGCTGACGGTGCTGATCATGTCCGACCCGGGGCAGATCAAGAAAGAACTCAACAATATCGAGGCCCGCAACGCCAGCGTGGCGGCCGCCATCGACGAGCTGAACAAAAGCACGCTCGATCCGCAAGGCCAGGAAATCCTCAAGGCGATCGGCGTGATCCGCGACAAGTTCGGCCCCTTGCAAGCGAGTTTCGTCGGCCTCATCAATGAGGACAAGAAGGACGAGGCGATGCTCAAGTTCATGTTCTCGCTGCGTCCCCAGCAAGCGAAATACTTCGACCAGCTCGACAAATTCATCAGCTATCAAAACGGCTTGATGGCGCAGGCTGGCGACGGCGCGTCCCAAGCAGCCGCCCGCACCGAGTGGCTGATTCTGGTGCTGACGCTGGCCGCCAGCGCCGTGTCGCTGGTGATCGCCTTCCTGGCCACCCGCTCGATCACCGGCCCGCTCAACGAAGCTGTGGTGATCGCCAAGCGGGTCGCCGACGGCGACCTGACCAGCCATATCGACGGCGGCAGCAGCGACGAGACGGGTCAGATGATGGACGCGCTCAAGCACATGAACGACAGCCTGATCAAGATCGTCGCCGAAGTACGCGGCGGTACCGACTCGATCGCCGACGCCTCGCGCGAGATCGCCAGCGGCAACCTCGATCTGTCGAACCGCACCGAACAACAGGCCGCCTCGCTGGGCCAGACGGCCGGTTCGATGCGCGCGCTGACCGACACCGTGCAACAAAACGCCGACAACGCGCGCCAGGCCAATGTGCTCGCTGCCAGGGCATCCGAAGTGGCGGTGCGCGGCGGCTCGGTGGTGGCACATGTGATCGACACGATGGGCTCGATCACCGCCTCGTCGAAGAAAATCGTCGACATTATCGGCGTCATCGACGGCATCGCCTTCCAAACCAATATCCTGGCGCTGAACGCGGCCGTGGAGGCGGCCCGGGCCGGCGAGCAGGGACGCGGCTTCGCGGTCGTCGCCTCGGAAGTGCGCAACCTGGCGCAGCGCTCGGCGGCCGCCGCCAAAGAGATCAAGACGCTGATCGGCGACTCGGTCGACAAGGTGCGCGAAGGCAGCACGCTGGTCGAGCAGGCTGGCGTGACGATGGAGGAGGTCGTCGCCAGCGTGCGCCGCGTCACCGACATCATGGGCGAGATCACCTCGGCCAGCCAGGAACAGAGCGCCGGCATCGCGATGGTCAACACCACCATCGTCGAGATGGACGAGACGACCCAGCAAAACGCGGCGCTGGTCGAACAAGCGGCGGCGGCGGCCGCGTCGATGCAGGACCAGGCGGCCACGCTGGCACGGGTGGTCAGCGTGTTCAAGCTCGACCAGTCGAGCGACGCGCACGCCATGCCGGCGCCGGCTGTGTCAGCGCCGCGCCCCCGTCCCGCGTTAAGCAAACAGCTGAGCGCGCGCACCAAGCCCGCCGCACAGCGTGCGCAACCCGTAGCGACCCCGGGCAGCGCAGATTGGGAAGAATTCTGACTTTGCCGTGCTACCCTGAGAGCCGGTACACGAGCACCACTTTACCCTTGGAGAGACAATGATTTCAATGCAAAAACACCGCGTCCACGCCTTCGTCGCCAGCGCCTTGCTGGCCGTTAGCCTTGGCCACAGCGCGATCGCCGCCGAGATTGCCGGTATCAAGTTCGACGACACCGTCAAGCTGGCCGACAAGGAACTCAAGTTGAACGGCCTGGGGATGCGCACCAAGTTCGTCGTCAAGGTGTATGCGGCCGGCCTGTATCTGCCGGAAAAGAAAAGCGCCGTGGCCGACATCCAGGCCTTGCCGGGACCGCGCCGCGTGACGCTGGTGATGATGCGCGACATCAGCTCGGACGACTTCGGCCAGGCCTTCATGACGGGTCTGAACAATAACTCCGACAAGGCCGAGAAAACCAAGATCCTCAACCAGACCATGCAGTTCGGCGAAATGTTCGCGCTGCTGCCTGGCCTGAAAAAAGGCGATGTATTGCACCTGAACTGGGTCCCGGGTGTGGGCACCCAATGCGAATTGAATGGCAAGAAGATCGGCGAAGTGGTACCTGATCTGGCGTTCTACAACGCCGTGCTGCGCATCTGGATCGGCGAGAAGCCGGTCGACTCTTCGCTCAAGCATGCCTTGCTGGGCGAAGCCCACTAAGTACGCTGGAACGGGCGCGCAGCGCGCCTGATAACGACAACGCGGCGCCGGGTGAACACCCGGCGCCGCGTTGTCGTTAGTGCTGGGCGGTTTGTTACGCGCGGGCGGACATGGCGCGCAATTCGGCCGCGTGGCTGGCGTCGGCGCCGTTGATCATGCGGGCGAACAGTTGGGCGTCGCGCATCTGGCCGCGCGCCCGCAGCTCTTCGCGGCTCAGGTGCGGCTTGACCATCAGCAGCAGCGCGCGTCCGATGCCGCTGAGCAGCGGTTTGAACAGCAGCACCAGCGCGCCGATGAAACTGGTCAGTAACAGCGCGCGCAAGACGGCCAGTAGCGGCACGTCGAAGGCCGCTGCTTGCACCGAATGAACCAGGGAGAGAAGAGTAGACACGATGATTCCAATAATTGTTTGTTGTTGCATGGAACTATAGTGCAGCGCAACATATAAATCTAATTCGAAGATCTGATACCGATTATATGAATCATGAATGCAATCATGTAACATAGGATTTGCCGGGCGCATTGCCGCACCGGCTTGCTGCCACCAACTACCGACGGGCCGACCATGAGTTTTCTGACGCTGGATCTGAATTTGCTGCGGGTATTCGACGCCGTGATGACCGAACAAAACCTGACCCGCGCGGCCGGCCACCTGGCCATGACCCAGCCGGCCGTGTCGAACGCGATCAAGCGATTGCGCGAGAGCCTGGGCGACGACTTGCTGATTCGCACCGCCTACGGCGTCAAGCCGACCCCGCGCGCCGAAGCGCTGTGGCCGGCCGTGCGGCTGGCGCTGGCGGGGCTGGAAGCGGCCGTCACGCCGGGCACCTTCGACGTGTCCAAGGCGCACGCGACGTTTCGGATGGCGATGGCCGACGCCACCGCCGCGTTCTGGCTGCCGTCATTGATGCGCTCGATCGAAAGCGAGGCGCCGGGCGTCAACGTGCGCATGGTGCCGTTGACCACGCGCGAGCCGCGCCCGATGCTGCTGCGCGGCGACATCGACCTGGCGGTGGGCTTTTTTCCCGGCGTGGCAGCGCAGCTGTCGAGCGACACCGGCTCGCCGATCCGCCACGAGCGCCTGTATTCGGGCATCTATGTGTGCGTGATGCGCAAGAACCATCCGCTGGCCAAGGTCGAGCTGACGGTGGACAACTATTGCAAGGCCAACCACTTGCTGGTTAGTTTTTCCGGTCGCGCACACGGCCTGGTCGACGAGGCGCTGGCCCAGATCGGGCGCGAACGGCGCATCCTGTTGACGGTGAACCAGTTCTTCACGGCCGGGCGCGTGGTGGCCAATTCGGACCTGATCACGGTGTTGCCGAAACACTTGATCGCCTCGACCGGCATGACCGACGCGCTGGTGTCGCGCGAGCTACCGTTTCCCCTGCCGGCGGTGCATCTGGACATGCTGTGGCACGAGCGCGACGCGCGCAGCCCGGCCCACAAATGGCTGCGCACCCACTTGGAGGGCATGAACGCGATCGCCCAACGCGCCATCAGCAACCTCGACTAAGGCTGCCATGCGCGGCGGCGCGGCGCCGATCTAACTGCGGCGCGCTACTTGATCGGCAACTTGGTGGTGTTTTTCACTTCCTCCATCACCGCATAGGTGTGGGTTTCGCGCACGCCTTTCTGGAGCAGGGTCTTGCCCAGAAATTCGCGGTAGGCCGCCATGTCTTTCACGCGCGCCTTGACCAGATAGTCGAAACCGCCCGCCACCATGTGACATTCGAGTACCTCCGGGATCGTTTGTACGCTATGCTTGAAGGCATCGAACACTTCCGGCGTGGTGCGGTCCAACACCACCTCAATAAACACCAGCAGCGACACATCCAGTAGTTGCGGATTAAGTTGGGCGGTGTAGCCCATGATATAGCCGGAGTCGTGCAGCTTGCGCACCCGCTCCAGGCAGGCGGCCGGCGACAGGTTCACGCGCGCGGCCAGTTCGACGTTGCTGATGCGTCCGTCGCTCTGCAATTCCATCAGAATCTTCTTGCTAATCTTGTCCAACATGTCCTGCATCTCCGTATAAATTATATTTGGTCAAATTGTCTCACCAAAAACAATGTATTGCTAGCCCCCTGTATTACCAGAATTAATCCAGAAGAATCCACTTTACAATCGAATCATCTATCCGCACCCGCTTTTTCGTCGTTCCGCTCTGGCAGGACGACGCGAATGGCTGTGCGGCTTCCTCGTTTCCTTACCTGTAAAAGAGTTCTCCATGCACACTGCCGCAACTTCGGCCCCCACCTTTATCCCGTTTGCCGCCTTGCAGGCCGAGATCGGCGGCACGTCCACGCCGTTGCGCGCCGCCATCACCGCTGCCTACCGGCGCGACGAACAACTGGCGGTGCACGCGCTGCTGGCGCAGGTGACGATAGGTGCCGATCCGGACGCGCAGGCGCTGGCGCGCAGCCTGGTGACGAATGTGCGTGAAAAGCGCACCCGTTCGTCCGGCGTGGACGCGCTGATGCACGAGTTTTCGCTGTCGTCCGAGGAAGGCGTGGCGCTGATGTGCCTGGCCGAAGCACTGCTGCGCATCCCCGACAGCGACACTGCCGACCGCCTGATCGCCGACAAGATCAGCAAGGGCGACTGGCGCAAGCATCTGGGCGAATCGCCGTCGCTGTTCGTCAACGCGGCCACCTGGGGTTTGCTGATCACCGGCAAGCTCGTTGGCACCAGCAGCGAAACCGGCCTGGGCTCGGCGCTCTCGAAGCTGATCACCAAGGGCGGCGAACCGTTGATCCGCAAAGGCGTCGACCTGGCCATGCGCATGCTGGGCAATCAGTTCGTGACCGGCCAGACGATTGACGAAGCGCTCAAGAACAGCCGCGACAACGAGGCGCGCGGCTATCGCTATTCCTACGACATGCTGGGCGAGGCGGCGCTGACGGAAGCGGACGCGGCCAGTTATTACGCGTCCTACGAAAACGCCATCCATGCGATCGGGCGCGCCTCGAACGGGCGCGGCATCAAGGACGGTCCGGGGATTTCAATCAAGCTGTCGGCGCTGCATCCGCGCTACAGCCGGGCCCAGCACGCGCGCGTGATGGAAGAATTGCTGCCGCGCGTACGCAGCCTGGTGCTGCTGGCCAAAAAATACAATATCGGCATCAACATCGACGCCGAGGAAACCGATCGTCTGGAAATCTCGCTCGACCTGATGGAGGCGCTGGCGTTCGACCCGGCGCTGGTCGGCTTCGAGGGCATCGGCTACGTGATACAGGCCTACCAGAAGCGCTGCCCGTTCGCGATCGACTTCCTGATCGACCTGGCCAAGCGCAGCGGCCGAAAATTCATGGTGCGGCTGGTCAAAGGCGCCTATTGGGACGCCGAAATCAAGCGCGCGCAAGTTGATGGCATGCCCGGCTATCCGGTCTATACGCGCAAGGTGTACACCGACGCGTCCTATCTGGTGTGCGCCAAGAAACTGCTCGCGTCGACCGCCGTCATCTACCCACAGTTTGCCACCCACAACGCGCAAACGCTGGCGGTGATCTACAGCTGGGCCAAGCGCGACGGGGTCAACGACTACGAATTCCAGTGCCTGCACGGCATGGGCGAAACCTTGTACGACCAGGTGGTCGGTGCCGACAAGCTGGGCAAACCTTGCCGCATCTATGCGCCGGTCGGCTCGCACGAAACGCTGTTGGCCTATCTGGTGCGCCGTCTGCTTGAAAACGGTGCCAACTCGTCCTTCGTGAACCAGATCGTCGATGAAAAAGTCAACATCGACATGCTGATCGCCGATCCGTTCGAGGCCGCGCGTGACTTGGGCGGCGTGCCCCATCCGGCGATCGCTTTGCCGGTCGACATGTTCGGCGCCGAGCGCAAGAACTCCGCCGGCCTGGACCTGAGCAACGAAAACGTGTTGCGCGAAGTGGGCGCGGCGCTGTCGCACAGCTATAGCTGGAACGCCAGCGCGCTGATCGACGGCCCGGTCGGCATCGGCGCCGACGCGCTGCCGGTGATCAATCCGGCGCAGGCGGGCGACATCGTCGGCTACGTCACCGAAGCGAACGTGGGCGATGTGGCCGTCGCGCTGGCCGGCGCGGAAGCATACGCGATGGACTGGCAAACGACTGCGCCGTCGGCGCGCGCCGAGCTGCTGCTGCGTGTGGCCGACTTGTTTGAAACCCACCGCCTCGAGCTGATGGCACTGGCGATCCGCGAAGCGGGCAAGTCGCTGCCCAACGCAGTCGCCGAAGTGCGCGAGGCGGTCGACTTCCTGCGCTACTACGCGGCCGAGGTCAGCGGCACCGCGAACGTGCTCGCGCTCGGTCCGGTCGCCTGCATCAGCCCTTGGAATTTCCCGCTGGCCATTTTCACCGGCCAGGTGGCCGCCGCGCTGGCGGCCGGCAATGTGGTGCTGGCCAAGCCGGCCGAGCAAACACCGCTGATCGCCGCCCGCGCAGTGCAGCTGTTCCATGAAGCCGGCATTCCGGCCGGCGCGCTGCAGTTCTTGCCCGGTCGCGGAGAAGTAGTCGGCGCCGCCCTGTGCAAGGACGCGCGCGTAAAAGGCGTCATCTTCACCGGCTCGACCGAGGTGGCGCAACTGATCAACCAGACGCTGGCGCAACGCGCCATGCACGAGGCGAACGAAATAGCCCTGATCGCCGAAACGGGCGGCCAGAACGCGCTGATCGTCGATTCGTCGGCCTTGCCCGAGCAAGTGGTGCAAGACGTGATGTCGTCCGCCTTCGACAGCGCCGGGCAACGCTGCTCGGCGCTGCGTGTGCTGTTCCTGCAAGAAGAAATCGCCGACAAGACCATCAAGATGCTCAAAGGCGCGATGCAGGAACTGCGCGTGGGCAGCCCGGATCGACTGGCCACGGACATCGGTCCCGTGATCGATGCCGAGGCGCAGCGCAATCTGCTGGATCACATCGCCCGCACCAAAGCGAGCGCGCGCAGCAGTTTTTCGCTTGAACTGCCGGTTGGCAACGCCGCTCCCACCGGCACCTTTGTCGCCCCGACCGTGCTGGAAATCGGTGCGCTGTCCGAGCTGACCCACGAAGTATTCGGCCCCGTGCTGCACGTGATCCGCTACAAGCGCGCCGATTTGCCAAAACTGATCGATGCGATCAACGCCAGCGGCTTCGGCCTGACGCTGGGCATCCACTCGCGCATCGACGAAACGATCGACTTCATCGCCTCGCGCGCCCACGTGGGCAACATCTACGTGAACCGCAATATCGTGGGCGCCGTGGTCGGCGTGCAGCCGTTCGGCGGCGAAGGCAAATCCGGCACCGGTCCGAAAGCGGGCGGTCCGCTTTACCTGAAACGCCTGCAACGGGGCGCGCTGCCCTTGCTGCAACACGAGCGGCTGGCCGCGCCCGGCCTGGACGCCTTGCTCGACTGGGCCAAGACGCATGGCCACCAGCGCGTCGTGATGCTGGCCGAACAATACATGCGCACCACGCTGCTGGGCACCTGCCTGACCCTGCCAGGCCCGACAGGCGAGCGCAACACGCTGTCGTTCGCCCCGCGCGGCACCATTTTGTGCGTGGCCAACGATATCGGCGTATTGCTCAACCAACTGGCCGCGACGCTGGCCACCGGCAATGACGCGCTGGTGCTGGCTAAGTCCGAATCGGTGATACCAAACGGCTTGCCGGCGCTGGTCAAGAATCGCATCCGCTGGGTGGCCGACATCGCCAACTGCGCCGACGAGTTCCAGATCGCGCTGGTCGAATCGGACTTGCTCAACAGCGTGCGCCCGGAATTGGCCGCGCGCGACGGTGCGCTGGTCAGCCTGATCGACAGCAGCGAGGAGGGCGCGTTGCCCTTGTGGCGCCTGGTGGCCGAGCGCGCGCTGTGTGTCAACACCACCGCGGCGGGGGGGAACGCGAGTTTGATGACGTTGGGTTAATAAAAAAGTAGTATAGACAAATCAGGACCATTTTGGCCTGGCGCAACCTTGGAGGATGACAAATGATAGTAGGCGTTCCGAAGGAAATCAAAAACCACGAATACCGTGTTGGACTGACACCACCGAGCGTGCGCGAGTTGACCTCGCGCGGGCATCAAGTGCTGGTGCAGACGAATGCGGGAGCCGAAATTGGCCTGTCGGATGCGCAATATGTGGCAGCCGGCGCCGTCATGGTTGACACCGCCAAGGAGATCTTTGCCCGTTCGGAAATGATCGTCAAAGTCAAAGAACCCCAGCCGGGCGAATGCGCGATGCTCGGCGATGGCCAGATCCTGTACACCTATCTGCATCTGGCACCGGACCCGGAACAGACCGAAGCGCTGGTCAAGTCCGGCGCGATCTGTATCGCGTATGAAACCATCACCGGTTCGAGCGGCGGCTTGCCGCTGCTCGCGCCAATGAGCGAAGTGGCCGGGCGCATGGCGATCCAGGCCGGCGCGGCCCATCTGGAAAAGTCGAAAGGCGGCATGGGTTTGCTGCTGGGCGGCGTGCCGGGCGTGGCGCCCGGTCACGTGGTGATCATCGGCGCCGGCGTGGTCGGCACCAACGCCTTGCAGATGGCGGTTGGCACGGGCGCGCGCGTGACCGTGCTCGACAAGAGTGTCGACCGGCTGCGCCAGCTTGATTTAGTCTATGGCAACCGGATCGCCACCTTGTATTCGAACGCCCAGTCGATTGAGGAGGCGGTGTTGTCGGCCGATCTGGTGGTCGGCGGCGTGCTGGTCCCTGGCGCGGCGGCACCGAAGTTGGTCACCCGCAGCATGATTTCGCGCATGAAGCCGGGCGCGGTCGTGGTCGATGTGGCGATCGACCAGGGGGGGTGCTTTGAAACCTCACACGCGACTACCCATGCCGATCCGACCTTCATCGTCGACGGTGTGGTGCATTACTGCGTCGCCAACATGCCGGGCGCGGTTGCCCGTACTTCCACCTTCGCGCTCAACAACGCCACGATCGGTCATGCGATTGCATTGGCAGGCAAAGGTTGGCAGCAGGCCATGCGCGACGATGTTCATCTGCGCAATGGCTTGAACGTCTGCCGCGGCAGCGTGACCTACGCGGCCGTTGCGACCGCGCTGGGCTACCCGTACGTGGCGGCCGAAACCTTGCTCGACTAGGTGGATCGCATCACCAACTCATCGCAATAGCGTTTAATGATGTAAAAAGTATAACGCGCCGCGACGGATTTCACGAAACGCATGAAATCGGTCGCGGCGTCTTCATTGGCGTTGTCGGAAACGGCGCGCAATACCGCAAATGGCACACCCAGTTCGAAACAGACCTGGGCCACGGCCGCACCTTCCATTTCAACGGCAAGCAAGGCCGGAAAACTGCTGGTCAATTCCGCCAGATGCGAACGACCGCTGACAAACTGATCTCCACTGGCAATCAAGCCACGGTGTATGCGTGGTTGCTCGAGCCGAAATAGATCCCGTTCGGTCGCGTCGATTGCCGTATCAAGATCGTAATCAAGAAATCCATGGGCTGCGCTTGCCAACTCGTTGCTCAGCCGGACATCGGACTGAAAGTGCGACAAACCCGTCAAAGGCACCTCAAAACGGGGAAACAAAGGGCGCGCATCCATATCGTACTGAACCAAAGACTCTGCGATGACGATGTCGCCAACATGGACACCCGCACTTCCCGCACCGGCAACGCCAGTGAAGATGATATGCGTGACGCCAAAGCGCTCGATCAGGATGCTGGCCGTCATGGCCGCTGCGACCTTGCCGATCCGTGAGAGCACGCACACGGCGTCGATGCCCCATAACAAGCCCTCTGTGTACTGGCGCATGCCGTGCGTGAGCGTAGCGGGGCCTTGCATGGCTTCCACGAGCCCTTGTTGTTCTTCCTGGAGGGCGCTGATGATGCCTAAACGTATGTTTTTGTTCGAATTCATGCTGGTTTTGGACGCTTTTTAGGGATATGCACCGAGTTTCGCAGGTTTAAGGGTTTACTTGAATTGTTTGTATACAAAATTAGTAGTGATAGTAAACGGCCATTTTTTTGTGGATAAGTCCAAGTAAACCTTACGGATCAGCAGTTTACGAAATTCAAAACCTGCTGGACAAGCCTTGTATCAAGTCGGGATGGTTGTTGGATAAAATTTTGCCTGTGGACAAAAGACGAGTTTTCCCACATCTCATCCTGTGTATATCCAGCGACTTATCCACACGCCAAGTCGCGTTTTTGGCACGTTGGCCACAAAACCTCTGTTTGGAGCGGGTTTTTGAAAAAATTTTCAAGCCAACACGATCTCAGGCGACGCGGAAATTGGCTTGGTCGAAGTCTTCCTCGGCTCGCAGCAAGCAGTTTGCCAAAATTTGAGGCAGCGTCCGTCCGTTTTTCGCAGTGCTCAGCACAAAATCAAGGGCATGAACGATGTCCAAACGCCTGCTCAGGTCGTACAGGGCCACCCTGGCGGCCTTCAATCAAGAAACTTGTGCGGAGTCCTCATATTTTCACTTGAGCAGCGTGGTGGGCTTGTTTGGTCGCAAATCGTTGGCCAGGCGATTTTTTTTCGGCCAAATCTCGTTCAATGCGTGTTCTTGGTTCTTTGACAGAAAAAAATCGTCTTCAAGATTAGCTTGTCGAAAGTGTCTGCTTAAAATTTCAGCGTTGGGGAGCGAAGATGGTGTTGCTAATCGTAGCGGGTTGGGCGCTCGTGTTTGAAGCTTGAAGACGTCGCGTCCTAGCTCAGTTCACGCCCATATTTTGAGCAAATTTGTCGACTTCTATGGTTCACGCGTAGATTTTGAGCAGCCGTGCGTATGACATGGTTCATGCATAAATTTTGAGCATGAATTGCCGTAGGACAGTTCATGCATATATTTTAAGCATGAACGTTGGCTAAAATTTGAACCAACAGCTTGGCTTTCCGTGTTCTCCAAGATCTGTGAGTCGTCCGGGACGTGCTTTTTTTTTTTGAGGTCTTCGTGTCGTGCGTGTAAGAGGTGTTGTCAGGCAAGTCTGCAAGTTCAACGGGGCGGAGGGCTGTGTTGGCTCTTTTTTTTCGGGAATTCGGGGTTTCGGGTCGGTTTTTCAGGGTTTTCGGTTTTCGGGTCGGTTGTAGGTTTACTTAAAAAGGTTGTATATAAAAATAGTAGTAGTTGTTAACGGTCGCATGTTTCTGTGGATAAGCCTTATTTTTTCCTTTAAATCATCAACTTGGCGTGCTTATAAGTGCTGAAATACTCCTGTATGCGGCTGGGACGAGTTTGGGACAAAAAAACGCCTGTGTATAAATCGTCGTTTATCCACAATCCATGCCTGTGGATATCAATAGACTTATCCACAGGGTGCTTGCTGCCAAACGCTTGTGCGTCTGTCATCGTCGCGCCGTCAGTTTTGCCACTCCGTACCCACGGTAGAGGAATGATCTGTTACTCTTTCCTCAACGTCGGCGACTTTGAGGACTGCAATGGATCTGTTTCAATACCCGATCATTCAGGGGCCGATGGCGGGCGGCGCCAGTACGCCAGCGCTTGCTGCGGCAGTGTCAAACGCCGGTGGGCTGGGCTCGATCGCCATCTCGCTGCTCTCGCCAAGCCAGATTGGCGAGCAGGTTGCCCAAGTGCGCTCCATGACTGGCAAGCCTTTCTTACTCAATCTGTTTGTCCAGCAGACGCCCGCGCCCAGCGCGGACGACATCGCGCACGCCGTCACCTTGCTCGAGCCAGTCTGGCGCGGTCTGGGTTGGAATGAGTTGCCCATGCCCAAGCAATGGTGTGAAGACTTTGATGCCCAGTTCGATGCCTTGATCGCCGCGCAACCAGCTGTCGCCAGTTTTACGTTCAATATACTGACTGCGGCCCAGGTGGAGCGCCTCCACGCGGCCAACATTTTTGTCATCGGCACGGTCACGACGGTCGCCGAAGCGCGCGCCTGGGAAAGCATTGGCGCCGATGCGGTCATCGCGTCCGGCATCGAATCGGGCGGCCATCGCGGCACTTTCATCGGCACACAGGAGGCGGCGAATTTGAGCGCCAACGCGCTGTTGCCGCAAGTGGTCGATGCGGTGCGGATACCGGTGATTGCCGCCGGCGGCATCATGAATGGCGCAGATATTCGCCATGCGCTTGCGCTCGGTGCGCGCGCGGTGCAAATGGGAACGGCTTTTCTGGTGTGCGACGAAAGCGGCATCAATGCCGCGTATCGACAGCGTTTGCTGTCCGCCGGCGATCATCCAACCCGTCTGACGCGCAGCTTTTCGGGACGCTACGCACGCGGTTTGGAAAACCGTTTCATGGAAATGATGAATCCGCACGAAGCGCAGGTGCCGGCCTACCCGGTTCAAAACGCACTTACGGGCAGCATCCGCGCGGCCGCGGCAGCCTCTGGCGACACGGAATTGATGTCGCTGTGGGCCGGCACCGGAGTCGGACGCGCGCGCGCGATGCCGGCGGCACAACTGGTTCAGACTTTGGTACAAGAAATGGCAGCGCCTTAAAGGAGCAAGTGTTGGAGCATGCAATGGAAGCGGCAGGGGACTTTGACTACATCATCATCGGGGCTGGAACGGCAGGCTGTGTGTTGGCCAACCGCCTGACCCGCGACAAGGATGTGACGGTGTTGCTGATCGAAGCGGGCGGCAAGGACGATTACCTGTGGATCCACATTCCGGTTGGCTATCTGCATTGCATCGGCAATCCGCGCACCGATTGGATGTTTCGCACCGAAACCGAAGCGGCACTGGGTGGGCGCAGCCTGATTTATCCGCGCGGCAAAGTGCTGGGCGGCAGCTCGTCGATCAACGGCATGATCTACATGCGCGGTCAGAGCAACGATTACGATCACTGGGCCGCGCTGAGCGACGATGCGTCGTGGGGCTGGGACAGTGTGTTGCCCCTGTTTATGCAAAGCGAGGACTATCACGGCGGCAGCGGACCGGTGCATGGTGTCGGCGGCGAATGGCGGGTGGAAAAGCAGCGCCTGTCGTGGCCTATCCTGGACGCTTTTCGGGATGCTGCGGCGCAAACGGGGATCGCCACCGTCACCGATTTCAACGGCGGCGACAATGCCGGCTGCGGTTACTTCGACGTCAACCAGAAACGCGGCGTGCGCTGGAACACGGCGCGGGCATTTCTCAAGCCGGCCGGCCAGCGCGGCAACTTGACCATCATGACCGGCTGCCATGTCGAAAAACTCGACATCGTCAGCACGGAAGCGGGCAAAGTCTGTCGCGGCGCGGTGTTTAGCGGCGGAGGCAGCCGCTGGAGCGCCAACGCGCGGCGCGAAACCTTGCTCACGGCAGGTGCGATCGGCTCGCCCCAGTTGCTGCAATTGTCCGGCATCGGCCCGGCGGCCTTGCTGCAACAGCACGGCATCACGCCGCTGCATGATGCGCCAGGTGTTGGTGATAATTTACAGGATCATTTACAGCTGCGCATGGCGTTCAAGGTGCAGGGCGCGCGCACGCTCAACACCACCTCGGCCAGCTGGTACGGCAAGGCCAAGATCGGGCTTGAGTACGCACTGTTTCGCAGCGGACCGATGTCGATGGCGCCGTCGCAGTTGGGCGCGTTCGCCAAATCGGACGCCGCTCAGGCCACGCCGAATCTGGAGTTTCACGTGCAGCCGCTGTCGCTCGAATCGTTCGGCCAGCCTTTGCATGCGTTTCCCGCGTTCACCGCCAGCGTGTGCAATCTGCGTCCGAGTTCGCGCGGCCAGGTGCGCATCGGCGCCAACGATTCGTATGCGCCACCGAAAATTTCACCGAACTATTTGAGCACGCCGGAGGACCGACGCACCGCCGCCGCCGCGCTGGCGTTGACGCGCCGCATCGTGGCGGCGCCGGCCTTGCAACGCTACGTGCCGGAAGAGTTCAAACCCGGTCCGCAGTACCGCACCGAGGACGAACTGGCCGAAGCAGCCAGCGTGATCGGCACCACGATTTTCCACCCGGTCGGCACCTGCAAGATGGGGCGCATTGACGACCCGCTGGCCGTCGTCGACAGTCAGTTGCGCGTGATCGGCGTGGCGGGACTGCGCGTGGTCGATGCTTCCATCATGCCCACGATTACGTCGGGCAACACCAATTCGCCGACCCTGATGATCGCCGAAAAAGCCGCCAAGATGATCGCCAAGCACTGGGCGTGACGGCGACCTGAATGGCGCAAAAGCACAATACTTGGTCGCATACTTGATATGCGTCAATACCGTAGTGATGGTAGTTATACCGTATTGTGACGAAAATTTAATCTGTGTATTATCTAAAAATAATTTTAGGGTGGTTAAAAAAGAATAATTAGGAGACACGATGTCAGACGTCATCTTGGAAACAAGGAATTTGACCAAGGAATTCAAGGGATTCACTGCGGTCAATGATGTAAACCTCCAAGTTCAACGCGGTCACATCCACGCGTTGATTGGCCCCAATGGCGCTGGCAAGACCACCTGTTTCAATCTGCTGACCAAGTTCCTGGTGCCCACATCCGGTCAGTTGCTGTTCAACGGCAACGACATCACCGCCAGCAAGCCGGCCCAGATCGCACGCATGGGCATCATTCGCTCATTCCAGATCTCCGCCGTGTTTCCCCACTTGAGCGTGCTGCAAAATGTGCGCATCGGCTTGCAGCGCCAGCTTGGCAGCTCCTTCCATTTCTGGCGCAGTGAACGCTCGCTGTCCTGCCTGGACGAGCGGGCGATGGCCTTGCTGGCCGAGGTCGATCTGGCCAGCTTCGCCGACACCATTACGGTCGACATGCCGTACGGGCGCAAACGTGCGCTCGAAATTGCTACGACGCTGGCCATGGAACCGGAACTGATGCTGCTCGACGAGCCGACTCAGGGCATGGGACACGAGGACGTGCACCGCATCACCGAACTGATCAAGAAGGTTTCCAAGGGGCGCACGATTTTGATGGTTGAACACAATATGAGCGTGGTGTCCGGCATTTGCGACCGGATCTCGGTGTTGCAGCGCGGCGCCATGCTGGCCGAGGGCAGTTACGCCGAGGTGTCGTCCAACCCGCAGGTGATGGAAGCCTATATGGGCACCACCAGCGCCGAGCTGGAAGGAGCGCACTGATGACGCCGGCACTGGAAATTTCAAAGCTGCACACCTGGTACGGCGAATCGCATATTTTGCATGACGTGAACCTGTCGGTGAATCCCGGCGAAGTGGTTACTTTGCTGGGGCGCAACGGCGCCGGGCGCACCACCACTTTGCGCGCCATCATGGGCTTGACGGGCGCGCGCACCGGCTCGATCAAGGTCAATGGTGTCGAGGCGATCGACATGCAAACGCACAAGATCGCCCACTTGGGAATCGGCTACTGCCCGGAAGAGCGCGGCATTTTTTCGTCGCTGTCGACCGAGGAAAACCTGATGCTGCCGCCGCTGCTGAACGGTCACGGCAAGGGCATGTCGGTGGAAGAAATTTACGCGATGTTTCCCAATCTGGAAGAGCGCAAGCATAGTCAGGGAACCCGCCTGTCGGGCGGCGAACAGCAGATGCTGGCGGTGGCGCGGATTTTGCGCACCGGCGCGCGCCTGCTGCTGCTCGATGAAATCTCCGAAGGACTGGCGCCGGTGATCGTGCAAGGTTTGGCGCGCATGATCACCACGCTCAAAGCCAAGGGCTACACCATCGTCATGGTGGAACAGAATTTCCGCTTCGCCGCGCCGTTGGCGGACCGGTTTTACGTGATGGAGCATGGTCAGATTGCCCTGACTTTTGCTGCATCTGAATTGAACGCCAAGATGCCGGTTCTGACCGAACTGCTGGGCGTGTAGCACGCGTTGAATACTATAAATCCATATAACGGAGACACCATGAAACGTAAAACAATCGCCATCGCTGCGGCCGCCGTGTGCGCCCTGAGCCTGTCCTTTTCTGCCTCGGCGCAGATCTCGGGCGACACCATCAAGATCGGGCTGATCACCGACATGTCGGGTACTTATTCAGACATCGACGGCGCCGGCGGCGCGGAAGCGGTGAAGATGGCGATTGCGGATGCGGGCGGGATGATCAACGGCAAAAAAATCGAATTCATCGTCGCCGACCATCAGAACAAGGCCGACATCGCGGCCAGCAAAGCGCGCGAATGGTTCGACCAGCAGGGCGTCGACATGCTGATCGGCGGCACCAACTCGGGCGCCAATCTGGCCATGGCCAAGATCGCCGCCGAAAAGAAAAAGGTGTTCATGTCGATCGGCGCCGCCTCGGCCCGTCTGACCAATGAGGAATGCTCGCCGTACACCGTGCATTACGCCTACGACACCGTCGCATTGGCGCGCGGCACCGGTGGCGCGATCGTCAAGCAGGGCGGCAAATCGTGGTTCTTCCTGACCGCCGATTACGCCTTCGGCGCATCGCTGGAAAAAGACACGGCGGCAGTTGTCACGGCGGCCGGCGGCAAGGTCGTCGGCAGCGTCAAGCATCCGTTCCCGGCATCCGACTTCTCGTCTTTCCTGCTGCAGGCGCAAGCGTCGAAAGCGCAGATCCTGGGCCTGGCCAACGCCGGCGCGGACACCATCAACGCGATCAAGGCGGCCAACGAATTTGGCGTGACCAAGACGATGAAGCTGGCCGGCTTGCTGATGTTCATCAACGATGTCCACTCGCTGACCTTGCCGCTCACGCAAGGCATGTATCTGACCGACGGCTGGTACTGGGATTTGAATCCGGAAACACGCGCCTGGTCCAAGCGCTTCTTCGAAAAAATGAAGAAAGAACCGTCGATGTTGCAGGCGGGTGATTACTCGGCCGCGTCGCATTACCTGAAGGCGGTCAAGGCGATCGGCACCGACGACGCCGACAAGGTGATGGCGCAGATGAAGAAGACCAAGGTCAACGACATGTTCGCCAAGAACGCCGAGATCCGTCCGGACGGACGTCTGGTGCATGATATGTACCTGATGGAAGTGAAGAAACCGTCGGAATCGAAATACCCATGGGATTACTTCAAAGTCGTCGAAGTCATTCCCGGTGCGCAGGCTTACACCACCAAGGCCGAGTCCAAGTGCGTGCTGTGGAAGTAAGCCGCCGCTGATGGCGTGAGGCGCGCCGCTGTTGCCGGCGCGCTCGGCCTGCATTCTGAAGTTGCACGACGCGGCCCGCCCGCGTCGTTCTTGTCGATTCGCACCGGCTGGTCCGGGCACTTTTATACTGTGATGCCATGGAAATATTCGGCGTTCCCTTGCAGGCGATGATGAGCCAGCTGTTGCTGGGTCTGGTCAACGGCTCCTTTTACGCGATGCTCTCGCTGGGCCTGGCGGTCATCTTCGGCCTGCTCAACGTGATCAATTTTTCGCACGGTGCGCTGTACATGATGGGCGCGTTTCTGGCCTGGATGGGGCTGAGCATGTTCGGCATCAACTACTGGGCCATGCTGATCATCGCGCCGCTGCTGGTGGGCGCCTTCGGCATCATCGTCGAGAAGACCATGCTGCGCTGGCTCTACAAGCTCGACCACCTGTACGGCCTGTTGCTGACGTTCGGCATCACGCTGTTGTTAGAGGGCGTGTTCCGCTCCTTTTTCGGCGTCTCCGGCCAGTCGTTCGCGGTGCCTGAGTTGCTGGCCGGCTCGACCGACCTGGGCTTCATGATGTTGCCCAACTACCGCGCCTGGGTGGTGTTCGCCTCGCTGACGGTGTGCCTGTCGACCTGGTTCGTGATCGAAAAAACCAAGCTCGGTTCCTACCTGCGCGCCGGCACCGAAAACCCGAAACTGGTCGAAGCCTTCGGCGTCAACGTGCCGCTGATGGTCACGCTGACCTACGGCTTCGGCGTCGCGCTGGCGGGGTTTGCCGGCGTGTTGGCCGCACCGATCATCCAGGTCACCCCGCTGATGGGCTCGAACCTGATCATCGTCGTGTTCGCCGTCGTCGTGATCGGCGGCATGGGCTCGATCATGGGCTCGATCGTCACCGGACTCGGGCTGGGCGTGATCGAAGGGCTGACCCGCGTGTTCTATCCGGAAGGCTCGGCCACGGTGGTGTTCGTCGTAATGGTGATCGTGCTGTTGCTGCGCCCGGCCGGCTTGTTCGGCAAAGAAAAGTAAGCCGTGCCGTCTGGCCGGTATCGCGCCTTTCCCGCGTCGGGGAGGGCCGCAACACAACGCTCTGGAGCACCTGATGAACAAAAAAGTCGGCTATTCAATCGCTTTCGCTTTGGCGCTGGCCGCCCCCTTCATCGGCTATCCGGTGTTCCTGATGAAGCTGCTGTGCTTCGCGCTGTTTGCCTGCGCCTTCAATTTACTGATTGGTTTTACCGGCCTGCTGTCGTTCGGCCACGCGGCCTTCTTCGGCTCTGCCGGTTACGTGGCCGGTTATGCGCTGCGCACGCTGGGCTGGCCGGTTGAGGCGAGCCTGTTGCTCGGTGCCGGCGCCGGCGCGCTGATCGGCCTGGTGATGGGCGCGCTGGCGATCCGCCGCCAGGGTATCTACTTTTCGATGATCACGCTGGCGCTGGCCCAGATGGTGTACTTCGCCGCGCTGCGCCTGCCGTTCACGGGCGGCGAGGATGGCCTGCAAGGTGTTCCACGTGGCAAGCTGTTGGGCATGCTGGACCTGTCCAACGACACGGCGCTGTACTACGTTGTGCTGGCGGTGGCGATCGCCGGCTTTGCGATCATCATGCGCACTGTGCACTCGCCGTTCGGGCAGGTGCTCAAGGCGATCAAGGAAAACGAGCCGCGCGCGATCTCGCTCGGATTCGACGTCGACAAGTACAAATTGATGGCGTTTGTGCTGTCGGCCGCGCTGGCCGGCCTGGCCGGCGCCACCAACACCGTCGTGGCGGGCTTTGAGACGCTCACAGACGTGCATTGGACCATGTCTGGCCTGGTGATACTGATGACGCTGGTTGGCGGCATGGGGACGCTTGCAGGCCCCATCCTTGGCGCCTTCATTATTATCGCGCTGGAAAACAAGCTGGGCGACCTGGGCGGCTGGCTGGCGACCCATTCCGGCATCGAGTGGTTTAATACTTTGGGTGAATCGGTCAGCATGGTGACCGGCTTCATCTTTATCGCCTGCGTGCTGCTGTTCCGGCGCGGGATCGTCGGCGAAATCATCGCGCGCGTCGGCGTCGTCAAAAAGCCGGCTTAAGCGGCTTGGTGCCGGCGCCGCTGCCGGTACGTTCTCATCAATAGCAGTGTGGCAGGCGCTCCAGCGGCGCGGCGGGCGGAACTGCGCATGCCGCCCGCGCTTGCCGCGGCATGCCGCATGGTTTGCCTGAATCGTCACAAACGCTTCACCCCTAACCGAAGTCGACAACGAGGATGACATGAACACTGGAACGCATAAGCAGCGACTGAACACGATGGCAATGGCTGTGGCGGCGGCGACGTTGGCCGCGTGCGGCGGCGCCACCACCGAGCGCCTGAACATCGTGCCAAGCAACCTGGGCGCGGTCACGCAGCTCAGCTACGACGGCACGACGGATGACTTGCTGACGGCCGGTCTGGGCAAGAGCGGTCTGGCCGGCGCGCTGGCGCCGGCGTATGCGGACCCGCTCAATCCGACGGCGGCGGAGCTGCGCCGCAATGCGATCTACGCCAATTATCGGGCCGTGCTCGACATCAACGCCAACAGCGGCTACGGCAGTTTGTATGGACCGAACGTGGACGCGAAAGGCGTCGTCACGACTGGCGAAGGCAAGATCGCCGGCACGGAATACGTCGCCTATGCCGATGACGGTACCGGCAACGTAAACGTCACCTTGATGGTTCAGGTGCCGGCCAATTTCGATCCGGCCAATGCCTGCATCGTCACGGGCACCTCGAGCGGCTCGCGCGGTATTTATGGTGCGATCGGCAGTGCCGGTGAATGGGGTCTGAAGCACGGCTGCGCGGTGGCGTATAGCGACAAGGGCAGCGGCATCGGCCTGTACACTTTCGACGACGACAGCGTGAACCTGCAAAACGGGGTGCGTGCCACGCGGACGGTCGCGGCCAAGAACGCGCAATTTGCGCCGGTGCTGACGGACGCCCAGCGCGCGGCCTACGCCAAGGATTTCCCTAACCGCCTCGCTTTCAAGCACGCGCATTCTCAGCAGAACCCCGAGAAGGATTGGGGCGCGATGACCTTGCGGGCGGTCGAATTCGCCTACTACGTGCTCAATGAAAAATACGGCGACCTGGCCAAGGACGGCAAGGCGCATCAGGTCAAGCTAGGCAGCGGCAACACGATCGTGATCGCGTCGAGCATTTCGAACGGGGCCGGCTCGGCGCTGCTGGCGCTGGAACAGGACACCAAAGGCCTGATCGGCGGCGTGGCGGCCACCGAGCCGCAGATCCAGCCGAAGCTGTCCACCGGCTACAGCATCACCCAGGGCGGCATCGCCGTGAGCGGGCAGGGCAAGCCGCTGTTCGACTATTCAAGCTATGCCGCGCTGTACCAACCCTGTGCGGCGGGCAGCGCGCCGCGCTGTGCCGCGCTTGTGGCCAAGGGCCTGCTGAGCGGCGCCGACTTGCCAGCGCGCATTGTGGACGCCCAGACCAAGCTGAAAGCCTACGGCTGGCTGGTCGACTCCGACCCGCTGCAGGCATCCCACGCGGCGACCAATGTACTGGTGGCGGCCACCTATATGTACGCCTACGGCCGCTTCGGCGTGACCGACCATGTGTGCGGTTTCAGCTTCGCACCGACCGACGCAAGCGGCCTGCCGATCGCCTACACGGCGGCGCAGAAGGCAGCGAGCTTCGCGGCCCAAAACGGCATCCTTGGCAGCGTCACCTACGAGAACTCGGTCGGCGGCGCGAAGGCGTATGCGTTCGGCATCTCGCCGTCGAGCGGCTTGGCGGATCAGTCGCTGGATGGTTTCCTGTGCCTGCGTTCGCTCGCAACCGGGGTCGACCCGGTTAGCGGCGCGGCGCTGACCGGCAACCTGCTGGCGCAGAGCACCCGGGTGCGCGCCGGCATCGCCGAAGTGCAGGCGACGGCCAATTTGCACGCACATCCGGCCGTCATCGTGCAGGGGCGCAGCGATACGCTGGTGCCGGTTAACCATGCGTCGCGCGCTTATCTGGGCATGAATGCAACGGTGGAGGGCAATGCCAGCAAGCTGCGCTATATCGAGGTCACCCATGCGAATCACTTCGATTCGTTCTCGAACGCCTTGCCGACCTTGATTGTGCCGTTGCACGTGTATTTGTTCCGCGCGCTCGATGCCGTGTATGCGAACCTGAAATCGGGAACGGCGCTGCCGCCGTCGCAAGTGGTGCGCACCACTACCCGGGCCGATGCGACGACGCCGATTACGCTTGTCAATGTGCCCAATATTTCAGCAACTCCCGCTGCCGGGGACACGATCGTGGTTGGTGCTGCCAGCGTGGCGGTGCCCGACTAAGGTGCTGGTCCGGCCGGGATGATCACCATACCGGCCGGCATTTCCTAGAGCGCGGCGGCGTAGATTTGCAACGCATCGGCGCGACTGAGCACGCGCGGATTGTTGTCCAGCAGCCGGGTTTGCAGCATCGCCGCATCGGCCAGGCGCTCCAGATCGGCGGCGCCGATTCCCACCTGCAGCAAGGTTCTTTCTATCCCCGTAATCACCGCTATTTGTTGCATCGCAACAATGAGTGCCTCGGCGCGCGCTTCGCCACTGCCGCCCACATGGGGTACGGCGACGCTGGCCAGTTCCGCATACAGGGGGGCGGCATGTTCGAGATTGAAGCGCAGCACATGCGGCAACACCAAGGAATTGGACAAACCATGCGGCACATGAAAGATGCCGCCGATCGGGTAAGCGAGCGCATGCACGGCGCCCACCGGCGCGTTGGCGAACGCCTGTCCGGCCAGATACGCTCCCAGTAGCATGGCCTCGCGCGCGACCAGATCGTTGCCGTTTTCGCAGACCCGGATCAGGTTCGGGGCCAGCAGCGCCAAGGCCTGGCGCACCAGCATGTCGGAGATGGGATTTTTTTTGTGCCGGCTGGTGTAGGCTTCGATGGCGTGGACCATCGCGTCGATGCCGGTGGCGGCGCTCACTTTCTGGGGCAGTCCCAGCGTCAGGCCGGCATCGAGAACGACCAGATCGGCGTACAGCTGGGGCGCCACCACGCCCATCTTGCTGCTCACGCCGGTGGTCACGATGGCGATATTGGTGGCCTCGGAACCGGTGCCGGCCGTCGTTGGTAGCTGCACCAACGGCAAGCGCGCGCCGGTGACATTGCCGATGCCGTACATGCTCGCTAGTGGCTGTTCGCTGCCGGCCAGCACGGCGACCAGTTTCGCGACGTCCATCGAGCTGCCGCCGCCGATGCCGATGATGATGTCGGCGCGGTGTTTGCGCGCGACGTCGCAGGCGTCCTGCAGGACGGATTCTGGTGGGTCGGCCATCACGTCGGTGTAGTGCATGACGCTGATGCCGTGCGCCACCAGGCTGCGGGTAGGCAGGTCGAGCAGTCCGGTGCGCAGGAAACCCGGATCGGTAACGATCAGTGCACGTTGGACGGACGGAAAACGGGCGGCCACATGCTGGCCCAAATTGGAAGACGAGCCGGCTGCACAGACTAGCTGGGGCACGGTGTTGAACGTGAAATTGGCAACTGGTGGCATGCAAGCTCCCGGTGCTTGGGGGTGAGGGGTACTTCTAGCTTACACCAAGAATGGCGACCTCAGCACATCAGAAAGTTGTTCCGTACAATTGATGGATTGCCCAGGCACGGGCGCGCTGATTGACCGGGAGGATGATGGTGGATGTTGTTTTGTTGGGGTGTGCGGCCTTCCTGGCCGGCCTGGTCGATGCCGTGGTGGGTGGCGGCGGTTTGATACAGATCCCCGTGTTGTTTGCGGTGTTTTCCAACGAGGTGCCGGCCACCTTGCTGGGAACGAGCAAGTTGGCCGGCGCGTTCGGTACGTCCGTTGCGGCGGTCAACTATGCGCGTCGGGTGCGGGTGGCGTGGAGTGCGGCGGCGCCTGCTGCGCTGGCGGCTTTTGCCTTGTCGTTCGCTGGCGCGTACACCGTGACCAAGGTCCCGGCTGATTTCATGCGCGCCTTGCTGCCATGCGTGCTGGTGGCGGTGGCCGTGTACACCTTCAAGAAGAAGGACTTCGGCACCCACCACGCGCCGCTGCATAGTGGCACAACCGAGCGTCTGGTGGCCTTGGGGATGGGGGCGTGCATCGGATTCTACGATGGCTTCTTCGGTCCAGGCACGGGGAGCTTTCTGATCTTCATGTTCGTGCGCTTCTTCGGCTTCGATTTCCTAAGTGCATCGGCGGCGGCCAAGGTCGTTAATGTGGCGTGCAATGTGTCGGCCTTGCTGTGGTTCGGCTACAGCGGGCACCTGTTGTGGCAACTCGGTCTGCTGATGGCGCTGTGCCAGATCGGCGGATCGCTGGTCGGCACACGGTTGGCGATCAAGCACGGGAGCGTGTTTGTGCGCAAATTGTTCCTGGTCGTTGTCACCTTGCTGATCGTGAAAAGTGCCTACGATGCCGTTTTGAAGTGGACGCACTAGCGCGCTGAACGTTCCACGTGGAACAAATTCGCTCGGTTTTCTCATGGACCAAGCCGCAGGCGATTGTTTCACGTGGAACAAAACAGGACGGGTGAACGTGAATTCACCCAACGTTCCACGTGAAACATCGTTGCCTCCCGGCGCCGAATTCTCGGCGCCGCGCAGTCCGAGAGTCAAAAAGACTCTATAATCGGGCCTCATATCCTCGCGTTACCATTCCAAAACATGCTATTTCCAACTGAATTTGACGTCATCGTCGTCGGCGGCGGTCACGCCGGCACCGAGGCGGCCCTCGCTTCCGCCCGCATGGGACAGAAGACTTTACTGCTCACGCACAACATCGAGACGCTGGGACAGATGTCCTGCAACCCGTCCATCGGCGGCATCGGCAAGGGACACCTGGTCAAGGAAGTCGACGCCATGGGCGGCGCGATGGCGATCGCCACCGACGAAGCCGGCATCCAGTTTCGCATTCTCAACTCGTCCAAGGGGCCGGCGGTACGCGCCACCCGCGCGCAAGCGGACCGCATCCTGTACAAGCAGGCGATCCGTTCGCGTCTGGAAAACCAACCGAACCTGTGGTTGTTCCAGCAGGCTGTCGATGATCTGATGGTGGAGGGTGACCGCGTGGTCGGCGCCGTCACCCAGATCGGCTTGCAGTTCCGCGCGCGGGCCGTCGTGCTGACGGCCGGCACTTTCCTCGACGGCAAGATCCACGTCGGCCTGAATAACTACTCGGCCGGTCGCGCTGGCGATCCACCGGCGATCTCGCTGTCGGCCCGCCTGAAAGAATTGAAACTGCCGCAAGGCCGTCTGAAGACCGGCACGCCGCCGCGCATTGACGGCCGCACGATCGACTTTACGCAGATGGCCGAGCAGGGCGGTGACCTCGACCCGGTGCCGGTGTTCTCCGTGATGGGCACGGCCGCGATGCATCCGCGCCAGGTGCCGTGCTGGGTCACGCACACCAATGCGCAGACGCACGATATCATCCGCGCGGGGCTGGACCGCAGCCCGATGTACACGGGCGTCATCGAAGGCGTCGGTCCGCGTTACTGCCCGTCTATCGAAGACAAGATTCATCGCTTCGCGTCCAAGGAATCGCACCAGATCTTCCTGGAGCCGGAAGGCTTGACCACCAACGAATACTATCCAAACGGCATCTCGACCAGCCTGCCGTTCGACGTGCAACTGGCGCTGGTGCGCTCGATGAAGGGCATGGAGAACGCGCACATTCTGCGTCCCGGTTACGCGATCGAATACGACTATTTTGACCCGCGCGGCCTGAAGACGTCGCTGGAAACGCGCGCCATCAACGGCCTGTTCTTTGCCGGCCAGATCAACGGTACCACCGGTTATGAAGAGGCGGCGGCGCAGGGCATGCTGGCCGGTATCAACGCCGCGCGCATGACGCAAGGGCGCGACGCCTGGGTGCCTGGCCGCTCGCAAGCCTACCTGGGCGTGCTGGTCGACGACCTGGTGATGCAGGGCGTGGCCGAGCCTTACCGCATGTTTACCAGCCGCGCCGAGTATCGCCTCAGCCTGCGCGAAGACAATGCCGACATGCGCCTGACCGAAATCGGACGTGAACTCGGTTGCGTTAGTGACACCCAGTGGGCCGCGTTTGACACCAAGCGGGAAGCGGTCGCGCGCGAACTGGAACGGCTGCGCTCGACCTGGGTCAACCCGCGCATCCTGGCAGCTGCCGAATCGGAGCGCGTCATCGGCCAGGCGATCGAGCGCGAATATTCGCTCGCCGACCTGCTGTGCCGCCCGAACGTCGCCTACGACACCTTGATGAGCATGAGCGGCGTCGATGGCCAGGTATTGGCCGGCCCCGGCGTGGACGATGCAGCGGTGCGCGAGCAGGTCGAAATCCAGCTGAAATACGCCGGTTACATCGAGCGTCAGGCCAAGGAAGTCGAGCGCCACGAAAACTACGAGAATCTTAAATTGCCTGAACAATTCAACTATCTGGACATCGGCGCCTTGTCGATCGAAGTGCGTCAAAAGCTTGACTCCCAGCGTCCCGAAACATTGGGACAAGCATCAAGAATATCTGGCGTAACACCCGCCGCGATCTCGCTTTTGCTGGTACATTTGAAGAAGCGCGGTTTCGGCAGCGCTGCCACCCTGAATGTGGAGGCAGTCCAATGAAGCACTTCGACCGCGCCGCGCTCGCCCAGACCTTGGCCGATGGCATCAAAGATCTCAAGCTCGACCTGAGCGACGCGCAAATTGCGCAGCTGCTCGACTACCTGGCATTGCTGTGCAAGTGGAATTCTGTCTATAACCTGACCTCGGTGCGTGACCCGAGCCAGATGGTCACGCATCACCTGCTGGACTCGCTGGCGGCGGTGCCGGCCTTCGCCGATGCGAAAAGCGTGCTCGACGTGGGGGCAGGGGGCGGATTGCCAGGCATCGTGCTGGCGATCGCACGGCCAGACATGAAAGTCGCACTGATCGACACGGTGCACAAGAAAACGGCTTTTCTGACCCAGGTCAAAGCCGAACTGGGCTTAAGCAACGTCACGGTGCATACCGCGCGCGTTGAGCAACTGCAAGTGCCGCATAAATTCGACGTCATCACTTCGCGCGCTTTTGCCGACCTGTCCGATTTCGTCAACTGGTCGGGCCAACATTTGGCCGAGGGCGGGCAATTTATCGCGTTAAAAGGGGTGGCGCCTGCAGAGGAGCAGCAAAGACTGCCAAATGAATGGAAAGTGACCAAATTACTGCCTTTGCAGGTGCCAGGACTGCAAGCAGAGCGTCATTTAGTGTTCATCAATAAAACAAACTAAACAATATTAATAGTTTATACGGTATTAACTATATAAATCGTATTAACGATATGTATAGTATAAACGGTATAAATCATTATTCCGTCGCGCCTACTTTTTGGGCGCGATCAAAACGATCTTCAAGATAAGAATAAACATGGCCAAAATTTTTTGCGTTGCAAACCAAAAGGGTGGAGTAGGCAAGACCACTACCAGCGTTAACCTGTCGGCCGGACTGGCCATGTTGGATCAACGGGTATTGCTGGTCGACCTGGACCCGCAGGGGAATGCGACGATGGGGGCCGGTATCAACAAGGCCGGGCTGGTGGCGTCGACCTATGAGGTGCTGCTGGGCGAGGCCGATGTGCGCACTGCGCGCCAGCACTCGGAATCGGGCGGCTTCGACGTGCTGCCGTCAAACCGCGAACTGGCCGGCGCCGAAGTCGAAATGGTCGAGCTCGATCAGCGCGAACGGCGTCTGCGCGACGCGCTGGCGGTGGTCGACGCCGACTACGATTTCATCCTGATCGACTGCCCGCCCGCGTTGTCGATGCTGACGCTCAACGGCCTGTGCGCCGCGCACGGCGTGATCATCCCGATGCAGTGCGAGTACTACGCGCTGGAAGGTTTGTCCGACCTGGTCAACACGATCAAGAAGGTGCACGCCAATTTGAACCACGACCTGAAGATCATCGGCTTGTTGCGCGTGATGTTCGATCCGCGCATGACGCTGTCGCAGCAAGTGTCGGCCCAGCTCGAGCAGCATTTCGGCGACAAGGTCTTCAACACCATCATCCCGCGCAACGTGCGGCTGGCCGAGGCGCCGTCCTACGGCACGCCGGGCGTGAACTTCGACCCCAGCTCGAAAGGCGCGCAGGCGTACATCGCCTTCGGCGCAGAGATGGTCGAACGCATCAAATCAATGTAACGCAACAATCAGGAACACCATGGCTACCAAAAAACTCAAAGGCCTCGGCCGCGGCCTCGATGCTCTGCTCGGCAGCGGCGGCGACTTTACCAGCCCCGATATGGGCACGCCGTCAACTTTGCCTGTTATGCAATTGCAGGCCGGCAAGTACCAACCGCGCACCCGCATGGACGAAGGTGCGCTGGCCGAACTGGCCGCGTCGATCAAGGCGCAGGGTATCATGCAGCCTATCCTGGTGCGCCCGATCGGCCAGGATGGATTGCACGGCGCCGTGCGTTACGAGATCATCGCCGGAGAGCGGCGTTTCCGCGCGGCGCAGTTAGCCGGACTCGACACCATTCCGGTACTGGTGCGCGACGTGGACGACCTGGCCGCCGCCGCAATGGCGCTGATCGAAAACATCCAGCGCGAAGACTTGAATCCACTGGAAGAGGCGCAAGGCATCTCGCGCCTGATCACCGACTTCAGTTTTACGCATGAGCAGGCGGCCACTGCGGTGGGCCGCTCGCGCAGCGCCGTCTCCAATTTGTTGCGCCTGATGAATCTGGCCGCGCCAGTCCAGACCATGCTGATGGCGGGCGACATCGACATGGGCCACGCGCGCGCGCTGCTGGCCGTGGACGCGGCCACCCAGATCGCGCTGGCGCACCAGGTTGTGGCAAAACGCCTGTCGGTGCGCGACACCGAGAAACTGGTGACGCGCACTTTGGAGGAGGCCGAAAATCCGCCCACTGCGCGCCAGAAGGAAAAATCGGGCGACATCGTGCGTCTGGAAGAAGAGTTGTCCGACACCTTGGCCACACCGGTGGTGTTCAAGATCGGCGCCAAGGGACGCGGCCAGATGATCATCGACTTCGCCGACCTCGACATCCTCGACGGCGTGCTGGCCCGCCTGCGCGCGTAAATACAGGCGCAGCCCGCGAAACGCCCCGGTTCTGGTCATGCCGACAAGCTTGCCGGGTCCGGCCGTGCGCACGAAAAGCGTGCGGCCGGGATTCGACGCGGCCCTCTAAACGGGCCGAAATGGTGCCAAAAACTGTGGTGTTTACCGTGGTGCGCCGCAACAGCCGATTGACGCCCTGTTGCTAAACCCCTTATAATCCCGTCGATTCACATAATTTCAAGACCTCCGTAACAGCGGCGAACCACAAAATTTTTGGCTGGCGCGATAAGAACACCATGCTGCGCATAGTCTCCCTGCAATTGATCACCACTGTTGTCGCTGGCCTGATTGCCGCACTCATTGGTGGGATGCCCGCGATGTTATCGACGTTGCTGGGGGGAATGTGTTGTGTACTGCCGAATGCCCTGTTTGCGTTGCGCCTGTTCGCCAATGCGCAAAAACTGGGCAACGCCGACCCGATGGCGTTTTTCATCGGTGAATTTATCAAGATTGCATTGACGGTGGCGCTGATCGGCGCGACTGCATGGCTGTATCACGATTTGAACTGGCTAGCGTTGTTAATCGGCTTCATCGTGGCACTCAAAAGTTACATCATCTTATTGTTTAGGCTCTAGACATGGCAATTGAAAATGCAGCAGAAGCGGTACACGCGGCAGGCGAGCACGTCCTGACCGCTGGCGAATACATCAAGCATCACCTGGGCCACATGCGTTCGGCGCCCCAGGCAGATATCGTCAATTTCCACATCGTTAACTACGACACGATCTTCTGGGCCGTCGCGATGGCGCTGATCTCCGGTCTGCTGCTGTGGATGGCCGCGCGCCGCGCCACCGCCGGCGTGCCGGGCCGTTTCCAGGCTGCCGTCGAAATGGTCGTCGAGCTGGTCGACGACCAGGCCAAGGCCATCGTGCATGGCGATCGCTCGTTCATCGCTCCGCTGGCACTGACAGTGTTCGTCTGGGTCGCGATGATGAACTCGATGGACTTCCTGCCGGTCGACCTGTTCGCCACCATTTTCCGCGCCCTTGGTCTGCACACCGCCGAAGGCCACGAACTGTTCCACCGCGCCGTACCAACCGCCGACTTGAACGGCACCTTCGGTATCGCTCTGGTCGTGTTCGGCGCAATGATCTATTACAACCTGAAAATCAAGGGCGTGAAAGGCTTCGTTCATGAGCTGTTCTGCGCGCCTTTCGGCTCCCACCCTGCCCTTTGGCTGTGCAATCTGGGACTGAACATCATCGAATTCGCCGCCAAGACCGTGTCGCTTGCAATGCGACTGTTCGGTAACATGTTTGCCGGCGAACTGATCTTCTTGCTGATTGCTCTGATGGGCGCCACCTGGGTCGGTCTGACCACCCAAAGCGTGCTGTTGGCCGGTCTGCAAGTTGCGCTGGGTTCAGTTTGGGCAATCTTCCACATTCTGATCGTTTTCTTGCAAGCGTTTATTTTCATGATGCTCACGCTGGTGTATATCGGCCAGGCTCACGAAGGTCACTAAGAACGCAGTAAGTCGTCGACCGCGGGTCAGCTTGATCCCGGCCGGCAGTAGGTTTCGCAGTATTTTTTCATTTTCACTTTTTTCGATTTCACAATTAAGGAGTTTTCATGACTAACGTCGCTTTTGTAGCTTTGGCTTGCGGTTTGATCATTGGTTTGGGCGCAATCGGTGCATGTATCGGTATCGGCATCATGGGCGGCAAGTTCATCGAAGCTTCGGCTCGTCAACCTGAACTGATGAACACCCTGCAAACCAAAATGTTCCTGCTGGCTGGTCTGATCGATGCGGCGTTCCTGATCGGTGTTGGTATCGCGATGATGTTCGCGTTCTCGAGCCCATTCCCAGGCTAATCGCTGATTCTCAATAGCCGGGCTCGCGTTTTGCTGGGCCCGGCGTACGTCATTCTGAGAAGGAAATAGCTGTGAACTTAAATTCTACGATGTTCGTGCAACTCGTCGTGTTCCTCATCCTGGCTAGCTTCGTTGCGAAGTTCGTATGGCCACCGATGATGGCAGCACTGGACGACCGCGCGAAGAAAATCGCCGACGGCTTAGCTGCCGCCGATCAAGGCAAGCTGGCCATGGCCGCTGCCGAAAAACGGGTCGCCACCGAACTGGCCGGTGCCCGTGATGAAGGTCAAAAGCGTATCGCTGACGCTGAAAAGCGCGCTCAGATGGTCGCCGACGAAATCAAGCAAAACGCCCAAGCCGAAGCAGCCCGCATCATTGCGCAAGCTAAAGCGGACGCCGACCAGCAAATCACCAAGGCACGCGAAGCACTGCGTTCCCAGGTCGCCGGTCTGGCCATCAAAGGCGCCGAGCAAATCCTCAAGCGCGAAGTGAACGCAACGGCTCACGCCGACCTGCTGTCGCAATTGGCTGTCGAGCTGTAATCATGGCTGAAATCGCAACCGTCGCCCGTCCTTACGCCGAAGCGCTGTTCCGTGTTGCCCAAACGGGCAACCTGACGGCCTGGTCCGAGCTTGTATCGGAACTGGCCTATATCGGTGCCCACCCTGATGTGCAGGCGTTTGCCCGCAATCCGAACGTCACCGAAGCCCAGATCGCCGATGCATTCACGTCGATGATCAAGTCGCCGCTGACCGCTGAAGCCACAAACTTCATCGCCTTGTTGATCGAAAACGGCCGCATCAGTTTGCTGCCTGAAATCGGCGCCCAATTTCATGTGCTCAAAAACGCATATGACGGTGCTGCCGACGCCAACATCACAAGCGCGTTCGCCATCTCGGACGCACAGGTCGCTGAACTGGTAAAGACGCTGGAAAAGAAATTTGGCCGCAAGCTCAACCCAACCGTGACAGTCGATGCCGCGCTGATCGGTGGTGTGTGCGTGGTCGTTGGTGATCAAGTGTTCGATACCTCGGTACGCGCCAAGCTGCAACAGATGCATGTTGCGCTCGCTTCCTGAGCCGTTCTAACCATCGCCCGCGGCACCGCCCCTTGCCCTACGCATCAAGAAACTATTAGGAGTTAGTATGCAACTCAACCCATCTGAAATCAGCGAGTTGATCAAGAGCCGGATTCAAGGCCTTGAAGGCAGCGCTGAAGTTCGCAATCAAGGCACGGTTATTTCCGTCGCCGACGGCATTTGCCGCATCCACGGTCTGTCGGACGTGATGCAAGGCGAGATGCTGGAATTCCCAGGTAACACCTTCGGTCTGGCAATGAACCTCGAGCGTGACTCGGTCGGTTCGGTCATTCTGGGTGCTTACGAGCACATCTCCGAAGGCGACACGGTCAAATGTACCGGTCGTATTCTGGAAGTGCCGATCGGTCCTGAACTGCGCGGCCGTGTGGTCAACGCGCTCGGTCAACCGATCGACGGCAAGGGTCCGATCGACGCCAAGCTGAACGCTCCTATCGAAAAAATCGCCCCAGGCGTGATCGCCCGTCAATCCGTGTCGCAGCCTATGCAGACCGGCCTGAAGTCGATCGATGCGATGGTGCCTATCGGCCGCGGTCAACGCGAACTGATCATTGGCGATCGTCAAACTGGTAAAACGGCTGTGGCGATTGATGCAATCATCAATCAAAAAGGCCAGAACGTCACCTGTATCTATGTCGCGATCGGCCAAAAAGCCTCGTCGATCAAGAACATCGTGCGCTCGCTGGAAACACACGGCGCGATGGAATACACCATCGTGGTCGCCGCCTCGGCTGCCGAATCGGCTGCGATGCAATACATCTCCGCTTACTCCGGTTGCGCGATGGGCGAATACTTCCGCGACCGCGGCGAAGACGCGCTGATCGTCTACGATGACCTGTCCAAGCAAGCTGTTGCTTACCGTCAGATCTCGCTGCTGCTGCGCCGTCCACCAGGTCGCGAAGCGTACCCTGGCGACGTGTTCTACCTCCACTCGCGTCTGCTTGAGCGCGCAGCCCGCGTGAACCCTGACTATGTCGAGAAGTTCACCAACGGCGCCGTCAAAGGCAAGACCGGTTCGCTGACGGCACTGCCGATCATCGAAACCCAAGCGGGTGACGTGTCCGCTTTCGTTCCAACGAACGTGATTTCGATCACCGACGGTCAGATCTTCCTGGAAACGTCGTTGTTCAACGCCGGTATCCGTCCTGCGATTAACGCCGGTATTTCGGTGTCGCGCGTCGGTGGTGCTGCTCAGACCAAGGTCATCAAAAACCTGTCCGGCGGTATCCGTACCGACTTGGCCCAGTACCGTGAATTGGCTGCGTTCGCGCAGTTCGCTTCCGATCTGGACGAATCGACCCGTAAGCAATTGGACCGCGGTGCGCGTGTGACCGAGCTGCTCAAGCAAGCTCAGTACTCGCCACTGTCGATCTCGCTGATGGCTGTCTCCCTGTTCGCAGTGAACAAAGGCTTCCTCGACGATATCGAAGTCAAGCGCGTGCTGGCCTTCGAAGCTGGCGTCCACGCCTACATGAAGACCAAGCAAGCTGCCCTGCTGGCCAAGATCGAAGAAACCAAGCAATTGGACAAGGACGGCGAAGCTGCTCTGTCGGCCGCCATTGCTGATTTCAAAAAATCCGGCGCATTTTAAGTGTGACGGCGCCGCCTGGTGCGGCGCTTGAACAGCAGAAGGAGTAAGGACTCATGGCAGTAGGCAAAGAGATACGTGGCAAGATCAAGAGCGTAGAGAATACGAAGAAGATCACCAAGGCGATGGAAATGGTCGCCGCGTCCAAAATGCGCAAAGCGCAGGAACGGATGCGGGCCGCTCGTCCCTACAGTGACAAGATTCGGAATATCGCCGCCAATCTGGCGACCGCCAACCCGGAATACACGCACGCTTTCCTGGCGAAAGCCAAGACGACGGATGCGAAAGCCATTGGTTTTATCGTCGTCACGACCGACAAGGGTCTGTGCGGCGGTATGAACACCAATATCTTGCGTATGGTGACGGCCAAGTCGCGCGAGCTGGAAGCAGCTGGCAACAAGATTCAAGCAGTAGCAATCGGCAACAAGGGTTTGGGCTTTCTGAACCGGGTCGGCGTGCCAGTGATGGCCCACGCGATCCAGATCGGTGACACGCCGCACCTGGAGAAGTTGATCGGACCCGTCAAGGTCATGCTCGACGCCTACCAGGAAGGCAAGCTCGATGCCGTCTACTTGTGCTACACCAAGTTTATCAACACGATGAAGCAAGAGCCAATGGTGGAGCAACTGCTGCCGCTGGCCCCGGCCAAGCTCGAAGGCGACAAGGGTAATCACTCTTGGGACTATATCTACGAGCCGGAAGCGCAAACCGTGATTGACGAACTGCTGGTGCGCTATGTAGAGGCACTGATCTACCAGGCGGTCGCTGAAAATCTGGCATCCGAGCAATCGGCGCGGATGGTCGCGATGAAGTCGGCAAGCGACAACGCAGGTAGCGTCATTGGTGAGCTCAAGCTGATCTATAACAAGACCCGCCAAGCTGCAATTACCAAAGAACTCTCCGAGATCGTCGCCGGCGCGGCTGCGGTTTAAAAACATATTGTGGGACGGCGCGGCCTGAAGCTGCGCGGTCCCCAACTAATTAATCTCTAAATCGAAGGAACGAACATGGCTGATGGCAAAATCGTTCAGTGTATCGGTGCTGTGGTGGACGTTGAGTTTCCCCGCAACGCGATGCCTAAGGTATTTGACGCCCTGAAAATGGCAGGCTCCGACCTGACCCTGGAAGTACAACAGCAGCTCGGCGACGGCATTGTCCGTACCATTGCTCTGGGTACCTCCGACGGTCTGCGCCGCGGCATGATGATTCAGAACACTGGCGCGCCGATCATGGTGCCAGTCGGTAAGGCAACCCTGGGTCGCATTATGGACGTGCTGGGTAACCCGATCGACGAATGCGGTCCTGTGTCGCATGCGCAAACCGCATCGATCCACCGCGTCGCTCCTGCGTACGACGAACTGTCGCCGTCGCAAGATCTGCTGGAAACCGGTATCAAGGTGATTGACCTGGTGTGCCCGTTCGCTAAAGGCGGTAAAGTCGGTCTGTTCGGCGGCGCTGGTGTGGGCAAGACCGTCAACATGATGGAACTGATCAACAACATCGCTAAAGCGCACAGCGGCTTGTCCGTGTTCGCCGGTGTCGGTGAGCGTACTCGTGAAGGTAATGACTTCTACCACGAGATGGCTGACGCCAAAGTCGTCGATCTGGAAAATCCAGAGAACTCGAAAGTGGCGATGGTCTACGGTCAGATGAATGAACCGCCAGGTAACCGTCTGCGCGTCGCGCTGACCGGCCTGACGATCGCTGAATCGTTCCGTGATGAAGGCAAAGACGTTCTGTTCTTCGTCGACAACATCTACCGCTTCACGCTGGCCGGTACCGAAGTGTCGGCACTGCTCGGTCGTATGCCGTCGGCTGTGGGTTATCAACCTACGCTGGCTGAGGAAATGGGCCGTCTGCAAGAGCGTATCACGTCGACCAAAGTCGGCTCGATCACCTCGATCCAGGCCGTCTACGTCCCTGCCGATGACTTGACCGATCCGTCGCCTGCTACCACCTTTGCCCACTTGGATTCGACCGTCGTTCTGTCCCGTGACATCGCTTCGCTGGGTATCTACCCTGCGGTCGATCCACTCGATTCGACCTCGCGCCAGCTGGACCCGCTCGTCGTCGGTCAGGAACACTATGACACCGCGCGCGCCGTTCAAGGCACGCTGCAACGCTACAAAGAATTGCGCGACATTATCGCCATTCTGGGTATGGACGAGTTGGCACCGGAAGACAAGCTGCTGGTCGCGCGCGCACGTAAGATGCAGCGTTTCCTGTCCCAGCCTTTCCACGTCGCTGAAGTGTTTACCGGCGCACCAGGTAAATACGTTTCGCTGAAAGACACGATCAAAGGCTTCAAGATGATCGCATCGGGCGAACTCGACCACCTGCCGGAACAAGCGTTCTACATGGTTGGCACGATCGAAGAAGCAATCGAAAAAGCCAAAAAGCTTAACTAAGACAGGCTAGGGTGCGCATTCGCAAGGATGCGCGCTCCATCCCGATAGGACACACATGGCACACACTATTCACGTTGACGTGGTATCGGCCGAAGCCCTGATTTTTTCAGGCGAAGCCGAGTTCGTCGCGTTGCCGGGTGAAGCGGGCGAGCTGGGGATCTATCCCAAGCATACGCCGTTGATCACCCGCATCCGTCCGGGCGCTGTACGCATCAAGGTTGTCGGCCAGGCAGAAGACGAATTCGTCTTCGTCGCCGGCGGTATCCTGGAAGTGCAGCCGAACGGCGTGACGGTTCTGGCCGACACCGCGATCCGCGGCAAGGACCTGGACGAAGCAAAAGCCTTGGCTGCCAAAAAAGCGGCCGAAGAAGTGATGGTCAACAAGGATGCCAAGATCGACTACGCGAAAGCGCAAGCCGAACTGGCCTCGGCAATCGCCCAGTTGGCGGCGATCGCCCGCTTGCGCAACAAGCGCTAAGCGGCGGGCGCGGCTTCGGCCGCGTCGACCATGCACGACAAAAAAGCAGCCTCGGCTGCTTTTTTTTTCGCCCTGCCGTTGGCCCCCGTTCAAGCCAGCGGGCGGGCCGGCGCCACGGCACTTGCGCTGGCATGCCAGCGCGCTTTGACCGTCCCATGCGCGACGGCAATGGCATGCCGCGCGTGCGAACGCACAAACGTTGACTTGCTTGCCGGCGCTATTGTGGAAGCAACCCGAGCGCCACCGGCTGACCGCCAGAGCAGGCAGTTTCTGAGCCGATTCATGCCGCCGCTGCGGGCCGACGTCGCGGCGCCGTCTGATGTCGCCGCTCGTAAAATCGGAGTTCATCATGCAATTCACACTACCAAGCGCGCTGCGCGCACTGACCATTGCCGCGAGCCTGGCCGCCGCGCTCCCGTATGCCAATGCCGACACCTATACGTTTACCCAATCGGGCTATGACGGAGGTGGCATGGTCACCGGCAGCTTCGAGGCCGTCGATCTCGATGGCGACGGCCAGATTTCGTCGTTTGCAGGGGAAGTGTCCAACTATTCGCTCAGCTTCAGCGGGGACGCGATGGTGGGCAATTTTACCCACGGATATGCCGATTTGTCCGGGCTGGTGTATGACGTGGGCAGCGGCTTCATCGGCGACGGCAGCGGCGGGGCCGTCGAAGGCATGGCCAGCAACTGGGGCGGCGTGAGCGGCGTCGACTACGCCAGCGGACTGGGGCCGACCGGCTTGGTCGGAGGGCGCGTCATCGACGTGGCGAGCGGCGCCACGTCAAGCACTGATCAACTGATCGTCGTCACGGCGGTGCCGGAGCCGGCAGGCTGGGCGCTGATGTTCGGTGGGCTCGGCTTGCTCGCCGCGGTAAGCGTCAGCGCCCGCGCACGTCGCACCTGAGGATGATCGCTGCGCGGTTCGGGTGACGCGCCTGGATCGGGTCGCACGCCGGGCGGGCGATTGGCCTATGGTGCCAAGCGATAGCGCTGGCGCGTGTTCGCAGGCAAGTACGCAGGCAAATCAATGTTGTTGCGATACGTGGGATGGGTGGGGCCGATGCGGCCCCTGTCATGGCGCGCGCATCGAACCTGATCGGGGCGATGGCGCTGGGAGGTAGGGCGAATTTGGTGCCGGTCCTTGAGGCGACCGGCTCACCTGCTGAGTAGCGTAGCCACTGACACCTTCTCGGCGCTACGCCTTGCTCACACATACGCATCATAGCGGGGGCAGCTGCGCCTGACTGTGCGCTAGCGCACGTGCGGCGCCACGTGGTGAGCGCGGCGGTGCGCGGTAAGCCCGGGCTTGCCCGGCCCGGTTCAAAACAGGACCTTGAGCAGTTGTTGCAGACGCCGTACGTCGATGAACATCATGCTGATCTCGGCGCTGGCAATGAACAGCGCGGTCTGAAACGCGGCCGGATAGCGCTGCTGCAAGCGCGTGCACGGCCCGTCGTAGAGCGCGATGACGCGCGGCCTCGTCGCCAGAATAACGCTGGCGATACCCAGCAGTGCACCGGCGATGATGTCGGTCGGATAATGCAAGCCGAGATATACGCGCGGCAGTGCAATCAACAGCAGCGTATACAGAAAGACCGCGCAGCCGGCCGCGCGTGAGAGCAGGAAAATGCCGGTGGCCAGCGCGAAAAACAGCGTCGCATGATCGCTGGGAAACGAGTTCCAGTCGTACAGCGATTGGGTTTCGCGCGCCGCCAGGCCGATGTAGTTGTGGAACGGCAGCGCCGGGTTGGCGAACGGACGCGGCTGGAATGGCGCGACATTGTTCACATAGCGGGCGATGACGACGGCCAGCAGGCATCCGAGCAGGCTGGCGATGATAATGCGCCGGTTGGGTGAACCGGGCGCTGGGTCGCGGAACCAAAAAAACCACAGCACGCCCATGACTGGCAAGCCTTTGAGCAGGTGAGCCGCTTCAATATACTGGACCAGCTGGTTGAAATGGGCCGAGACGGCGGTGAACTGGCCTAGCCAGCCGATGATCGCCAGATTGAATGGGTTGTTCCACATGCGGTCCTGCTCCTAAATGGTTCGATGAATCAATCAGTACTACTCGCCGGTCCGGTCCGGCCCTTAGCGTCCGCCGCGTGCGTGTCACGCCGGTAGCACGCGCGCGGGCAGCTGCGCCCTGTTGCCAGCAGATCTTAGTCAACGATGGCGGCGCGGTCAGTGCGGTAGCGCGCCCATACCCTGTCGGGAAATCTTACAAACACGCTGTGCTGTACCGGAAAAATCGCCTAACTCATTCAATTCAAACGGAAAATTGAGCAGGCACAAATGCTGCGTGGTGAGCAGAATTGATGCGATCGCCATTCGCAACAAGCTATTCCCTGATTGTTCACGCCACCAAGGAGTCACCATGTCTAGCCTCAGCAAGCGCATGTTGCTTAACGCCGCCGCATGTTGCCTCGGCCTCGCGCTATTCGACAGCGCGCACGCCGATGCATCGGCCACCGCCATCCTCGATATCCACAACTTTCGCTTGCTGCACGCGAGCGGCGCGACCTACAATCTGTCCGATTTCTCCATGCTCACGGGTACCAACGACGCCCACGCGACGGCGTCGCTGAACGGCGTATTCGCCAACGGTGCCCAGTCGCTCAGCATCCTGAGCGGCTCCACGCCGTCGGTCGCCCACCAGTGCGTCGGCATCGCCTGCCCGCCCAAGCCGGAAAACGACTTCACGCCGTTCGCCAGTCCGGCCCCGGTGCCGGGCGACTTCGGCTATGCCGATCAGGACATGAGCGGCAAGGCGATCGACATTGGTTCGAGCTTGGCGGGGGTGCATGCGCGCACCCGCGCCGACGCATCCTTAACGATCGACGGCGTCGCCGCCGCCAACTCGGGCGTGGGCACATCGACTACGTTTGCGTTCAAGCTGGGCGCCAGCGACACCATGGCCGTCGCGTTCGACGCCACGCCGTACACGCAGGCCTACGTGTCGGCAGATGCGCTTGCCACGACCAATGCCAACGCCCGCATGTCATGGAGCATCAACATCTACGACCTGAACACGGGCGTCACGGTGCTGTCGTATCAGCCGTCGCAACTCAATGCGCTGGCCAACGTCAGTCTGACCGATGGCGCCCCCGGCATCCAGACACCCTACGCCTATCCAACCATGTTCAGCCTGGGTGCCACCTCGCTCTTTCTGAGCAGTAGCGACACCTATCAGGTGACAATCGACCAGAACACACTGGCCAATGTCGTCGTCAGCGTCCCTGAACCGTCGCAATTGCTGATGCTTGGACTCGGCCTTGGACTGTGCACGGCGATGCTGGCGATTCGACGGCGCGCCTAAGCGCCAGGAATGCTGTAACTCCATGTCACCTATATAAGAAAACTGCCAGTCGTTGTGATCCATATCAAAAATATCGGCACATAGGGGCGCACGTTTGGCGTTTACCTGTACTCTGCGGCACTATTTGAGTACACTTTACTGAGGGAATTAATTCACAAGTTTCCTTCGAGCATGACACAAGTAAATCTATTGACATAGGAGTACGGGATGCGAAGCACAAAATTTCAAAGTACACAACAAGCCGGTTTCACCTTAATTGAGTTGATCGTCGTGATTGTGATTCTCGGCATTTTGGCTGCAACCGCGATACCCCGTTTCCTGGATACCTCGCAGTCCGCGCGCTACGCCAAGCTCAACGCTGGCCTTGGCGCGGTCAAGGCGGCAGCCGCGCTGGCGCACGCCGGCTGGGTCGCGGCCGGCACCTCGCCGGCCGCCGTTTCCATGGAAGGCAGCAATAACGTCGCCATGGACACCACTGCAGGCTATCCGACCGTCGTGGGGATTGTGGTCGCCGCCGGTGGCCTTTCGGACTATACGACGCCGGTCGTGGCCAGTCAGGTGGTCACGATTTCGACCGATTCGGGTCACACCGGCTGCAGTTTCTCGTACACGGCGCCGACCGCCGCCAACACCCCACCGACCTACTCGATCGTCGCCCAAACAGCCTGCTGATCGGTGCCGGCGCCGCCGTTGCGAGACGGCGCCGTCCGGTCATTGCCGCGGTTTGCCCCCGCGTGCCAGCGGTGCACGTTCGCGCTGTTCCGTCCGCTTCATCCTTCCCAGTTTCCGCCGCCCATCGGGCACCGCGATGCGCGCGCCGCGCCCGCCCGGTCTCCCGGCTGCTGCCACGGCGCCAGCGTTGTCACAAATATCGGCCGATGCGCATCAGCGTGAGCGCCTGGTGATATACAATCCGCCCCACTTGTCATTGCACATCAAGGACGCGGGATGGAGACGGCTGGCTTAACGTATGGCTCGGACCCGTCCGGGCTGGTGTGGGGATTTCTGTTCGGCCGCACGGCGCAGGCCGAGCCGATCGATGCGGCGCAGGCGCGCGCATGGCTGGCCGACCCGAACGGGCGCGCTGCCGGGCAGTTCATCTGGCTGCATTTCAATCTGTCCAACGCGGCCAGCGAGAAGTGGCTCAAGAGCCACACCCGCCTCGCTGAAGAGTTCTACGAAACGCTGCACCAGGGCTCGCGCTCGACCCGCATCGAGCTGGCCGACGACACGCTGATCGCCGTCGTCAATGATGTGCGCCACGATTTTTCCTTTGAAGCATCCGACATCTCCACGCTGTGGGCCAATGTCGCGCGCGAGCTGGTGGTCACGGCGCGGCGCGCGCCGCTGCAATCGATCGAGCGGCTGCGCCAGGCGGTGCGCACGGGCGAGCCGATCCGCTCGCCCGTCGAACTGCTGATCCACCTGCTGCGCGACCAGGCCGATGTGCTGGTAAAAATCGTGCGCGACGCCGTCACGCGGGTCGACGACATCGAGGACAAATTGCTGGCCGGACGCGTCACCAGCAAGCGCGAAGACCTGGGCGCGCTGCGGCGCGTGCTGGTGCGCCTGCAGCGCCTGATGGCACCCGAGCCGGCGGCGCTGTTTCGCCTGCTGCAGCGCCCGCCCGGCTGGGTGGCCGAGATCGACAACGCCGAGCTGCGCCAGTCGACCGAGGAATTTTCCGTGGTGTTGAGCGACATGGCATCGCTGCAGGAACGCATCCGCCTGCTGCAGGAGGAAATCGCCGCGCGCGTGAACGAAGAAAACAGCCGCAGCCTGTTCGTGTTGACCATCGTCACCGTGCTGGCCTTGCCGATCAATATCATCGCCGGCCTGCTGGGCATGAACGTGGGCGGCATTCCGCTGTCGCAGCACCCGTCGGGCTTCTGGATCATCGTCGCCATCATCACCAGCTTCACCGTCGTGGCCGGTTATCTGGTGGTGCGCATCCAGAAAAACAGCTGAGCGGGCAGCGCTGTTCGATACTGAACAGTGCTCTCTGTTCGCATGCGGACAGTCGCTGGCGCGCCACCGGTCGCGCCCCGCCAAGTGCTTGATTCGATGGCGCGTCCAGCCTTGGCACGGGGCTTGCTCTCTGGACTGACAGGAGCGCCCCGATCGCCGCATGCGCGACACGCCACACGGGCGGCAACCTCAACGACGAGACGCACAATGACAATCAGGGACTTTCGGCTGGGCTGGCGCCTGCTGATCCAACAACCAGGCTATTCGCTGATGATGATCGCCGGTCAGGCGATTGGCTTCGCGGTGTTTCTGTTGGTGCTGGTGTTTGCCAACTACAGTTTCAACTACAACTCGAGCGTGCCCAAGCTGGCCGAGGTGTCGGTACTCAAGCTGCGCCCGAACTGGGGCGAGGGCTTCTGGAGCGAGGTGGCGCCGCTGCCCCTGCGCGACACCTTGGCGCACAGCGGCGTGCCGCTGCAGGCGACCAACGTGCTCGAGCTGAGCACGGCGATGCGGGTCGGCCAGAGCGTGCAGGAAGTCACACTGAGCCTGGTCGACGCCGATTTTGGCGCCGTGTTCGGGCTGGCCGCGCGCGAGGGCGATCTGGCGCTCGCCTTGCTGCGCCCGGACACGCTGGCGCTAAGTAGCGAAACGGCCAAAAAACTGTTCGGCCACGCGCAGGCGCTGGGCCAGACGGTGCATATCAACGGCGCGCCTTTCCAAGTCGCCGCCGTGCTCGACGAGCCGGCCGACGACAGCTCGGTCAAGTTCCAGGCGCTGGCCGGACGCGCCAGCGCGGCCTGGAGCGAGACCGAGCGCACCAAAGCGAACGCGCTGTGGAGCTACTACGAAGACGGCGTCGAAGGCTCAGTGAGCAACCGCATCTTCGTGCGTACGCCGGGCGGCGCCCAGCGCGCGCAACTGGCCGCGCTGCTGGTCGACAGTGTCGAACACTCGCCGCTGCGCGCGCACCTGACGTCGAAACAGCTGACCGCGCTGGGATCGAACAAGCTGCTCGACATCACGCTGGGGCCATTGGCCGAGTCGTATCTGGACGATCAGGCGCGCATGAACAGTGGCCCGAAAGGCGACCGCACCGCCACCTTCATGATGATCGCCGTGGCGCTGCTGATTCTGCTGCTCACGGTGGGCAATTACGTCAGCCTGGCCACCATCCGCACCATTGCGCGCCAGCGCGAAATGGCGATCCGCAAGGTGATGGGCGTGTCCGGCCAGCGTCTGGTGGCGCAGATGCTGGCCGAATCGATGCTGGTGGCGCTGCTGGCCGCCGCGCTGGGCATGCTGCTGGCGTGGTTGCTGCTGCCAGCCTGGTCGAGCATGACCGGGCTGCAGATGGCCAGCGTACTGACGCCGCGCGACTGGGTCGGTTTGCTGTTGGTCGGGCTGGCCATGGGCCTGATGGTCGGCCTGGGCGCCGGCCTCAATCCGGCCTGGACGGCCTTGAAAATGCGCATGCTCGACGTGCTGGGCGGGCGCGGCAACAGCGAAACCACCGGCGCGCTGTTGCTGCGCCGGATCGTGACGGTGCTGCAGTTCGCCATCGTGATGTTCGCCACCGGGATGATCGTCACCATCGCGTGGCAGATCGGGTTTTTGAAGCGCATCGATTTCGGCTATCAGATCGACGCGCTGCTGGACGTGCGCGTGCCGCCCGACATGACGCGCTTTGAGCTCACGCGCTTTCGCGACGCGCTGGCGCGCCAGCCCGGCATCGCCGGCGTGGCCGCCGGCAGCCCCGGCGCGGCCAACACCGAACTGCGCGACGCCCACGGCCAGGCGGTGCAACTGGGCGTGCTGCGCGTGACGCCCGAGTATTTTGCCACGCTGGGCCTGGCGGCCAGCCTGGGACGCGTGTTCGACCCGCGCCTCGACCCGCCCGAGCAGGCCGACGTGATCGTCGTCAACGCGCTGGCGACGGCCAAACTCGGCTTCGCCAGTCCGGCCGCCGCGCTGGGCCAGTTGGTCAGCCTGCAGGGCCGGCCGGTGCGCATCGTCGGCATCAGCCGCGACGTGGGACGGGGTTTCTATCACGGGCCGACCCGCGCGCGGGTGTACCAGATCGATCCGCTGCCCAGCCGGATCTACGTCAACGGCGGCGCCGACCTGACTGCCGCCAAGGCCAGCATCGAAACGCTCTGGCATGCGCAGTTCCCGAACCGCTACCTGTACCTGAGCCGCGAACGCAGCGAGCAGGACCTCAACGCCAGCGGCCCGCTGGAGATCCTCAACGTCTGCATCCTGGTCGCCTTCATCATGGTGCCGCTGGCGGTGATCAGCATCTACATCCTGTCGGCCCACGCGGTGCAGCGGCGCGCGCGCGAAATCGTGCTGCGCAAGCTGCACGGCGCCGGGCGCGACGACATCGCGCGTCTGCTGGGACGCGAGTTCCTCGCGCTGATCGCGTTTGCCGCCGTGCTCGGGCTGCCACCGGCGTATCTGGTGGGACGCCTGTTCATCGAACAGTTCGCCGAGCAGGCCGCGATCGGCGTGTGGAATCTGGTCGCCGCGTTCGGCGGCGCCGTGCTGGTGGCGCTGCTGGCCAGTACCCGCCACACGCTGATCGCCACCCGCATGTCGCCCGCCAACGCACTGCGCGACGCCTAGCGCGGCGCGCCGATTATCCGCATTCAACGCATCAACGAAAGGCAGCATCATGCTCAAGCTAGTCAATGTCAGCAAAATTCACCAGGCCGGCGAAGTCCAGACCCGGGCGCTCGACCGGATCGACCTGGAAATCGACGCCGGCGAATACGTCGCCATCACCGGCCCGTCCGGCTGCGGCAAGTCGACGCTGCTCAGTTTGCTCGGCCTGCTCGACGTGCCCAGCGAAGGCGAGTTCTGGTTCGACAAGCAGAACATCGCCGGCTGGAGCGAAGCCAGACTGAATGCGCTGCGGCGCGGGCGCATCGGCTTCATCTTCCAGAGTTTTAATCTGATTGAGGAATTGTCGGTGTTCGAAAACGTCGAACTGGCGCTCGAATACACCGGCACGCCGGCCAAGGAACGGCGCGAGCGGGTCGGCGCGATGCTGGAAAAACTGGGCATCGCGCACCGCGCCAAACATCGCCCGTCGCAACTGTCGGGCGGCCAGCAACAGCGCGTGGCGATCGCGCGCGCGCTGGTGGCCGGCCCCGCGATGCTGCTCGCTGATGAACCGACCGGCAACCTCGACACGGCGCACGGCGACGAGGTGATGCGCCTGCTGCGCACCATCAACGCCGAAGGCACCACGGTGGTGATGGTGACGCACTCGCCCAGCCACGCGGCGCAGGCCAGCCGCACGCTGCATCTGCTGGACGGGCGCATCGTGGTCGATGCGCTGCAAGCAGCGGCGTAACGCCGGCATGCCCGCGCCGTCCGCCCGCGCACTGCGCGCCCGTGCCCGCACGGGCACCTGCACCTGCACCTGCACCTGCACCTGCACCTGCACCTGCACCTGCACCTGCACTCGCCCCCGCACCGGCACCTGCACGCGTGTCCGTTCCGCTGCGCCGGGGCGTCCACTGCGCACAGGCACTCGAGCCGCCGCACGGGCGCGCCCGCTGCGCACCTGCACCCGCGTCGCCGCGCGGGCGCGCGGGCTACGCATCCGCACTGCGTCGCAGGCGCGCGCGTTGAGCGCATGAACACGCTGGCGCTGCGCGCAATCGTACTCACCGAACTGCGCCTGCGGCTGCGGCGCGGCGCGACGTTGCTGGTGCTGGCGGCGGTGGCCGCGCTGAGCTGGAACATGGCCAGCGACTGGCAGGGCGGCATGTCGATGTTCGTCGTCGGCAACGCGCGGGTGCGTTACGACAGCGCCGCGCTGGCAATCGCGCGCGCCATGCAATTGGCCATTCTGCTCGGGCTGGCCGGCTTTTACGTGGTGCGCGGACGGATCGCCGAAGACACCCGCAGCGGCATCGGCAGCGTACTCGCCACGCTGGCCGTCAGCGACACGGTGCTGCTGCTGGGACGCTGGCTGGCATCGGTCGCGGTGCTGCTGATGATGCTGCTGGCCGCGCTGGCCGGCGCGCTCGCCTCCCACGCGCGCTACGCCGAAGGCCCGTTGCAATTGCTGCCCTACCTGCAAACCTATTTGCTGCTGATGCTGCCCGGCGTGCTGTTCGCCGCCAGCATGGCGCTGCTGGCCGACGCCTACGCGCCGCTCGTCGGCAAGCTGTTCGACGCCGCCTATTTCGGCATCTGGATGGCGTGCGCGTTCGCGCTCGAACTGTTCGTCAAGGACGCGTCGGCCAGCCTGAATCCTCTGCAACTGATCGACTTCGCCGGTTTTGGCAGTGCGCTGGTGCGGCTGGCGCAGCTGTTCGCCAATCCCGACATCCGCACCGGCGGACGGCACAGCTTCGACGCCGCGCTGGCGCCGCTGCTGATGCCGGACGGCTTCTGGGCGCTGCCGATGCTGGCGCGGCGCGGTGCCTGCGCGCTGGTGGCGTTGCTGCCTTTGTTATTCGCGCTGCGCCACTTCCACCGCTTCAGCCCCGACCTGCTGAAACCGGCGCCGACCGGCCGCGTGCAGGCATGGCTGGCGCGCAGCGGCGGCGTGCAAGCGCCGCTGCGCCTGCTCAACCGCATCAGCGGCCCGCTGCTGGGCGTGTTGACGCCGGCGTTGGCGCGCGCGACCCGCTGGCCCGGTTGGCGCGGCGCGACCGCAGCCGAAATCGTGCTGACGCTGCAAATCAATCCGGCCGCGCTGCCGCTGCTGCTTGGGTGCGCCGTGCTCGGCGCGCTCGACACCCGGATGGCACCGCTGGCGCTGGCCTGCTGGGGCGTGCTGGTCGCCGACATCGCCACCCGCGCAGTGACCAGCGCCACCGACGCGGCCGGCGACGCTGCCTTGGGCGGGCGTGGCCGCCGTATCGTCTGCCAGCTGCTCGCGACCATCGCGCTCGGCTTGCTGTTCACCGCAGGCGCACTGGCGGGCCAGCTGCTCGTGTTTCCGCTGGGTGCGGCCGCCCTGTGTGGCGGCGTCGTGTTGTTTAGCGCGGCGGCCAGCCTGCTCGGCCAGATCAGCGGGGCGCCGCGCCTGTTCCTCGCGCCGTTCCTGTTCGCCCTGTGGTTCATCGAGGACAACCCGACCGATCCCGCGTTCGACCTGTTCGGCGCGCACAGCCTGGTGACGCCACCGATGCTAGCGCTCGAACTAGGCATCGCCATCGCGCTTTGCGCCGCCATCTACACCCACCAGCGCTTTACCCGCCGCTCGTGATACGGCGTCGTTCGCGTGGCGTGCGCCGCAAAACCTGCTACGCTGGCGTTCTTAGCAATTGACCCCGGCGCGCGCACATGAAAACGATTCCCCAGATTCTTCAGGACAGCAAGACGATCGCGGTGGTCGGGCTGTCGTCCAATCCGGACCGGCCCAGCTACGGCGTGTCCCAGTACATGCAGGCGCACGGCTATCGCATCGTGCCGATCAATCCGGCCTACGTGGGGCAGCGCATCCTCGGCGCGCCGGTGTACGCGACGCTGGCCGACGCGGCCGCCGCGCTGGCCGTCGACGGCGTGCACATCGATATCGTCAACTGCTTTCGCAAGTCCGAGGACATCCTGCCGTTTGCGCACGACGCCATCGCGATCGGCGCGCACTGTCTGTGGCTGCAGCAGGGCATCGTCAACCAGTACGCGGCCGAACTGGCCGGCGCGGCCGGGCTTTTGGTGGTGATGGACGCCTGCATCAAGATCGACCACCGCAACCTGGCGGCGGCATGAACGCGCGCACGCTGTTTCGGGCCGCAAAAAACCTGACGCTGAAGGATGCCGACGCCAGCAATGCGCCGCTCAGTTGCGCCAACCGGGCCGCCAGCAAGAAGCTGGGCAAAGACGAGATCAAGGCGATCGATCGCGAGCAGAGCGCGCTGCTGATCGAGCAGATCGCGCTGCTGCAGGCCAAGCTGTATGCGCAGCGTTCGCAAAAGCTGCTGCTGGTGCTGCAGGGGATGGACACCTCCGGCAAGGACGGCACGGTGGCGGCGCTGTTCAACCGCATCAATCCGATGGGCTTGCGCGCGGTCGGCTTCAAGGCGCCCACCGACGTCGAGCTGGCGCACGATTATCTGTGGCGCGTGCATCAGAACGTGCCCGTCAAAGGCGAGATCGCGATCTTCAACCGCAGCCATTACGAAGATGTGCTGATCACGCGCGTGCAGGAGATGATCGACGAGAAGGAGTGCAAGCGCCGCTACGCGCAGATCTGCGACTTCGAACGCATGCTGGCCGAAACGGGCACGGTGATCGTCAAAGTATTCCTGCACATTTCGAAGGACGAACAGCGCGCCCGCCTGCAGGAGCGCATCGACGATCCGGACAAACAGTGGAAATTCAATCCGGGCGACGTGGTGCAGCGCAAGCGCTGGGACGAGTATCAGCGCGCCTACGAAAGCGCGATTTGCGCCACCGACACCGACTACGCGCCGTGGTATGTGATTCCGGCCAACTCGAAGACCCAGCGCAACCTGGGCATCGCCAACCTGCTGCTGGAAATTTTGCAGGGACTCAAACTTGAATTCCCACCGGCGGACGCGAAGCTGTCGAAGCTGAAAATCGAATAAGCGCTCGTTAAAAAAATCTGGTGGTGCGTGTAAGGATGCGCCGCGGACCGGCGACAGAGTATCAAGTCGATACACTTTGCAGTGCATCGGCGCAATACCTGGAGCGCGCATCCGCGCTGGCACCTTGCCCACCACCTTTTTTTTTCGGAGCTTACCCATGAAACAAACCATCAAAACCGGCGCCCTGATCGCCGCCGCCGTCGCCGCCATGGCCATGTCCACCAGCGTGATCGCCGCCACCACCACCTTGACCGTGGACGACAGCGTCCACTGCGCCGGCATCAACAGCTGCAAGGGCACCAGCGACTGCGCCAGCGCCACCAATGCCTGCAAGGGTCAGAACGTGTGCAAGGGCCATGGCTTCCTCAAGTCCAAGGCCGGCGAATGCTTCGCCAAGCAAGGCAAGATCATCGACCTCGACAAGTAATGCACTTGCGGCGCCGGGCCACGCTCCGGCGCCATCCGTTGGCGCCGTCCGTCTTGTAAGCGATCCTCTTATGTACAGTCCACCCATTCCCAGTTCGCCCGGCTTTGGCCTGGGCCTGCGCCCCCAACACTACCCGGACATTCTGGCCACGACGCCGGCGGCGAGCGGCGTCGACTGGTTCGAGATCCTGTCCGAGAATTACATGGTGCCGGGCGGCCAGCCGCTGGCCATGCTGGACCGGATTCGACGCGACTATCCGATGGTGATGCATGGCGTGTCGATGTCGATCGGCACCCCGGACGGGCCGTCCGAGCAGTATCTGAAACAACTGAAGGCCCTGATCGCCAGGGTACAACCGCTGCACGTGTCGGACCACCTGTGCTGGACCGGCACCCATGGCACGAATATGCACGACCTGTTTCCGCTGCCGTACACCGACGAAGCGGTCGATACGGTGGTGCGCAATGTGCGCCGCGTGCAGGACTATCTGGAGCGTCCGATCCTGCTCGAGAACGTGTCCAGTTACCTGGCCTTCGCATGCGACAGCTTCACCGAGTGGGACTTCGTGGCCGCCGTGGCGGAACAGTCCGACAGCCTGATCCTGCTCGACGTGAACAATGTCTATGTCAGCAGCGTCAATCACGGCTTCGATCCGCTGAGCTACCTGCGCGCATTGCCGGCCCAGCGGGTGCGCCAGATTCATCTGGCCGGCCACAGCATGCAGGGCGCGACCATCATCGACACGCATGACCAGGCCGTGGCCGATCCCGTCTGGGCGCTGTATGCCGAGGCGCTGCGTTTGTTCGGCCGGGTGCCGACGATGATCGAGCGCGACGACAATATCCCGCCGCTGTCCGAGCTGGTGAGCGAGCTGGCGCGTGCGCGCCGCGTGGCGCAGACGGTGTATCCGCTGGCGCTGGCGGCATGAACACGCTCGCTGCCATCCAGGGCAGTTTTCAGCACTACGTGCTGGGCGAGGTCGAGGCCGAGCCGGCCATCGCCGCCGCCGTGCTCGACCAGTTTGGCCTGCCCGCGCGCGACCGGCTGGCGATCTACCACCACGCCTATCGCGCGCGCATCCGCGAGGCGCTGGCCGAAGCCTTCGGCAAGACCTGGACCTATCTGGGCGATGACATGTTTGAACAACTGGTCGGCGGTTATCTGGCGGCGCATCCGTCGCAAGAGCGCAATCTGCGCTGGTATGGCGCCGGCTTTGCCGACTACCTGGTGCAGGCCTTGCCCGACTATCCGTTCGTGGCCGAACTGGCGCGTTTTGAATGGGCGCTGGGCATCGCCTTCGACGCAGCCGATTGCGCCACCTTGAACGCGCACGCGCTGCGCGCACTGGCGCCCGACGCATGGGGCGCGCTGCGTTTCGGGCTGCATCCGTCGGTGCAGTTGCTGGTGCAAACGTCGAACGCGGTGGCGCTGTGGCAGGCGCTGGCGCAGGATGCCGAACCGCCCGATGCGCACGAGCTTGCGGCGGGCGTCACGTGGTTGGTGTGGCGCGCCGGCCTGCAGCCGCATTTCCGCTCGCTCGACGCGCTGGAAGCGACGGCGCTGACGCGACTGGCGCAGGGCGCCAGCTTTGGCGAAGTGTGCGAGGAAGCTGCCGCCGCCGCACCAGCCACCGAGACCAAGACTGGCACCGGCACCGAGAGCAAGATCGACACTGACACCGACACCGACACCTGCGGCGCAGAACTTACGCTGGCGCTGGCCGGCTGCCTGCAGAACTGGCTGGCGCAGGGCTTGCTGACTGCGCTGCCGCAGTGATCGCGCGCTGGGGGGCGTCGTCATCATCGAGCAGGTCGATCAGCCCGGCGAATACCGAGGTGCTCTCCTGCAGCGCGCTGCGCAGCGCCAGGTCGCGCGCGATGTCGCGCAATCGCCAGCCGATTTCCATCGTGGCGACCGACGCCGGGGCGCGCCGCACACTGGCCGACGCGGGCACTTGCAAGACCAGATAGCCATCCACGGTGGTGTCGATGTAGGCGTGCTGCAGTCGCTTGATGCGGCCCAGCGCGCGCTCGAGCGGTGCGCGGGTCGCTTGCGCCTGCGCGGCCGGGCCGTCCAGCAGGCGCTGGCCCAGCTCCAGGCTGGACGCAATGCGCCAGCCGAGCCGCTCGGCGCTTTCGTTGGCCGGCGCACCGGACGCGGGCGCGTCGTCGTTGGCGCGCTGCTGCAGACGCAGCGCACCCGCCACTGCGCCCTGCAAGTCGCTTGGATGCTCGCCCGGGATCAGGCTTAGCGCCAGCTCGGCATGTTCTAACGCGCGCTCCTGCCCCAGCAGGCTGGCCACCAGTTCGGCCACCGCCACCGCCTGGCCGGGCGCGCTGATATGGTTGCCCAGCGCCTGACGCGGATAGCCGCTGCCGTCGAAACGCTCGTGGTGTTCGGCCACCGCGCGCCCGACCGCCAGCGGAAACGATTCGAGCTCGTTGATCAGCAGCTGGCCGGTGTGCGGATGCGATACCATCTCGGCCCACTGTTGCGGCTGCAAACGCCGTCCCGGCACCAGGAAAGCGGGGTCGACATACAGCTCGCCGATATCGTGCAGCAGCCCGGCCAGCCCGGCCACGATCTGGTCCTGTTCAGTCAGGCGCAGCTGTTTCGCCAGGCAGATCGACAGCAGGCTGACCGTCAGCGCGTGTGTCAGCGTGCCATCGCGCTCGCTCAAGGTAAGCAGCAGGCGCATCGCCTCGCCCAGTTCAAATTCGCCCAGCAGCGCCAGCGGCGCCCGGCCACCAGTGGCGCTGGCTCGCAGGATACGCGCCAGCGGGCGGTTGGCATCGATCAGCGTCGTCGCGAACGTGTGCAGCACGGCGCTGTCGACGCCGCCGTCGATGCACAGCGCCCGTTCCAGCGGGCGGCGCAGCTTGCGCGTGAGCAGCCGCTCCTGCAACTGGCGTGTGACGATGGCGCCCTGCGCCACCAGCGTGCTGCCGAACGCGTCGACGATGGCGGCGCTGGCGCGCACCGGCATCAACTCGGACAGGTCCATCACTTTGCACAGATAGTGCGGATTGACGGCATTGCTCAAGCTTGTCGCGGTCATGCAGGGCTCCTTCGGACGATTGCGCGCAGCCGGCAATCTATTGCCATTAGCCTAGCACTTATTCCTCTGCAGCATCATAGTTTTCGAAAAAATAAGCCTTGATCAGTGCGCTTCACGGGGCCAGTGGGCCGTAATGATGGTCGCCAGGCGGGCGAACAGCGGCGCGATGCTCGCGTGCGGCACGCAGGCGTAGCCAAGAATCAGGCCGCGCGCGCTGGTGGGGTTGCGGTAGTAGGCCGACAGCGGGCGCACCACGATGCCCTGCGCCATGGCGGCGCGCGCGATGGCGGCGTCGTCGCAGCCGTCCGGCAGGCGCAGCGTCAGGTGCAGGCCGGCGTCGGCCCCGCTGGTGAGCACGCGCGCGCCAAAATGCTGCTGCACCGCCTGCTGCAACAGGCGCAGCCGCTCGCCGTACAGCACGCGCATGCGCCGGATGTGGGTGCTGAAATGGCCCTCGCTGATGAAGTCGGCCAGCACCGCCTGGGTGAACTGCTGGCCGCCCCGGTACAGCTCGGACATGCCGGTGGCGAACGGCGCGGCCAGCGCCGGCGGCACCACCAGAAAGCCGATGCGCAGGCCGGGGAACAGCGTCTTGCTGAAGGTGCCCATGTAGAGCACGCGCGCGCCGCTGTCCATGCCCTGCAGCGAGGCCAGCGGCCGGCTTTCGTAGCGGAACTCGCTGTCGTAGTCGTCTTCCATGATCCACACCCGCTGCGCGCTGGCATATTCGAGCAGCATGCGTCGGCGCGACAAGCTCATCACGCTGCCCAGCGGATACTGGTGCGACGGCGTGGCGAACAAAAAGCGCGGCGGCGTGGCCAGTTCGGCCTCGGGCGGGCAGATGCCGTCAGCGTCGAGCGCGATCGGCCGGGCGGTGATGCCCAGCGAGCGCAGCATCGACACCGTGCCCCAGTAGCCGGGCTCCTCGACCCAGGCGGTGTCGCCCGCGTCGCCCAGCATGCGCGCGGCCAGGTCGATCGACTGGTGGATGCCGGTGGTGATCAACACCTGGCTGGCGTCGCAATTGACCGAGCGCGCCACCCGCAGGTAGTTGGCGATCGCCTCGCGCAGCGGCATGTAGCCGGCGCCGGCACCGTAAGTCAGCAGATCGACGTTGCTGCTGCGCCACACCTTGGTCTGCAGCCGGCTCCAGGTCTTGTGCGGGAACTCCGTCACGTCCGGCACGCCCGGCATGAAGGCGCCCCACTGGACGTTGCTCGCGCCCGCATGCTGCACCAGCGTCTGGCCGCGCTGCGACAGCAGCAAGGGCGTGTCCGACGCATCGGCCGGCGCGCCCGCCTTGCGCGGCACCGGCACGGTGTCGGCGATGAAGGTGCCGGCCCCGGAGCGCGTTTCCAGATAACCTTCGGCGATCAACTGCTCGTAGGCGTACATGATGGTGTTGCGCGCCACTGCCAGCTCCTGCGCCAGCTCGCGCGAGGACGGCAGCTGCAGCCCGACCGGCAGCACGTGGGTCAGGATCGCGTCGCGGATCGCCTGGTAGATCTGGCGGTTCATCGCCAGCGCCGGGCGGCTGGCGCTGGCGCCGCGCTCAACGCGTTGCAGCAGGAAGTCGGTGAGCGACGTGTTCTTCAATTGGCACCGTGCGAGTTTGGAAATGACCCGTCATTATAGGGCCGTTCCAGCCGCGCACTCAGTGCTTGGTGTGCGCTGCGACGATCTGGCGCGTCTGGGCCAGCCGCTGCAACATTTTGTGCACGGCCAGCATTTGCGGGCCGTTGCGCGTGTAGAACGTGGGCGTCAGCGGGTCAACGCTGGTGTAACCCCAGAAGTCCCAGCAGCCCTTGGGGTTGTACGGGTACAGGAAACTGGGCTCGAGCTGCGGATACAGCACGATGATGTTGTTGCTGTCGGCCACCTCGTTGTAGCCGGCGCGCGCATAGAAATGGTCGCCGATCGCCGCCACGCCCTGGCGGCAACCGTGGAACGCGACATGCACCCGGCAACTGCTGCTGGTGCAGGCGGCCGGCACGTAGGCGTAGGCGCTCTCGCTCATGGCCGCCAAGGGTTCGGTAAAGGCGCGCTGATTGAAGCGGATAATCTTGCCGCTCAGCTTGGGGGCGGGCGCCTTGAGCGGACCGTACAGGTGCTGCAGCACTTGCTGGGCCTGCTTCAAGCCGCAGTTGTTGAAGAACGGCGGCTGGGTTGCCGTGCAAGGTCCGTCGGCGGGATTGTCGGTGACCATGCCGTGGCCGGACGCGACGTTGTCGACCAACATCAGCGATGCGGCCGGCGCGCCAGCCAGCTGGTAAAAGCTGAACACCTGGTCGACCACCGGCGCGGTGACGGTGGCGTCATTGCTGCCGCTAAACAGGTAGACCTGCTGGCGCTTGAGGTTGTCCACATCGTCGATCAGGCCGGCCTTGGCAAACTCGCCGGCGCGCTGCCACAACACCATCGCATCGGGCGGCTCGACGCCGGCGGCGGACGGGTTCATGCACTCGCTCAAGGCGTTCACCAGGTAGGGGATGAAGGGCGCCACGCCGGGCGCGCCGGAGCAATAGAACGGGCCACCGGCGATGATGCCGACGCCGCGCACAATGCCCGAATACGCCACCGCGAACTGGCTGGCCATGAAGGCGCCCGAGGACAGGCCCGACACCGTAGTCTGGCTCAGGTCGACCTGATAGCGCGGCAGGGCTGGTGCCGCAGCCGGCGCGCGCGTCGCCGCGCCGACGCCAACGTTGACCAGCAGCAGCGCCAGGCCGACTATTTTGCAACGAGACAAAGAATTTAGAGGATTCAGACGATTCATGGAGGACTCCGTTAAAGGGTCTATTGGCGCCGGGAAGGGGGACGAGCGTGTTGAGCTAGCTCAACGTACGCACCTGCCTTTTTTGGCATAAAATGGCTTTCCCTACCCAGCCACAGAGTGAACGCGATAATGCAAACGACAAAAACGATGCTGATGTTGTCCCTGGTGGCCGGATTATTCGGGGCCGCGTCCGCGCAGGCGCAATCGGCCGCTGCGCCAGCGGTGAACGGCGCCTTGCCCAATGGCGCGCAGCCCGACAGCGCAAACTGCCCGGCCGTGCTCAAGCAAACCTTCAAGCGCCTGCAAGATGATGCTCCACAGAATCTGTGCCAGTACGCCGGCAAGGTGATCCTGGTGGTCAATACGGCCAGCTACTGCGGCTACACCAACCAGTACGAAGGTCTGGAAAAAATGTACGCCAAATATAGCGCGAAGGGCCTCGTTGTGCTCGGCTTTCCGTCGAATGATTTTGGCAAGCAGGAGCCGGGCAGCAGCAAGGAGATTGCCGATTTCTGCTACAACACCTACGGCGTGAAGTTTCCCATGTTCGCCAAGTCGGACGTGGCCGGCCCCAACGCCAACCCGCTGTACGCGACGCTGATCAAGGCCACCGGCAAAGAACCGACCTGGAACTTCACCAAGTACCTGATCGACCGCAACGGCAAGATCGTCGCCCACTTCCCCAGCAAGGTGACGCCGGACGACAAGGCGCTGGTTGGCCCGATCGAAGCGGCGCTGGGCATGTAAATGCAAGCGCACATCCATCCCGCGCCACCTTTAGCGAGACCCTTGATGCCGAAAACTCAGTCTCACGCGGCCGACTTGCGCGGCCTGTCGCGCCTGACCGTCAGCGCCGTGGTCGGCGTGGCCGAACTGGCCGAAGCGCTGCACATGACGATCCTCGACAAGGCGATCGGCGCGCCACTGGGCAAGCCGATCATCAAGCCGATCGCCGGCGCCACCGCGCTGGTGTACCGCGGCGTGCGCGGCGCGGCGCGCCTGGTTGGCGGGGGCATCGATTCGATGCTGGCGCGCCTGGTGCCGATGCTGGGCGAGCAAAGCGAGTGGGCCGGGCGCGAAGCGCTGCTGGCGGGCCTGAACGGCGTGCTGGGCGACCATCTGGCCGAGGTCGGCAACCCGCTGGCGATCCCGATGACGCTGCGCCGCGCCGGCCATCCGCTCACGCTTGAGCGCGCGGCGCTGCGCGAGGCCATCCCCGGCGCGGGCGGACGCATCCTGGTGCTGGCGCACGGCCTGTGCATGAACGACCTGCAATGGCAACGCGCCGGACACGACCACGGCGCCGGCCTGGAGCGCGAGCGCGGCTACACGGCGCTCTACCTGCACTACAACAGCGGCCTGCATATCTCCACCAACGGGCGCGCGTTCGCCCAGCTGCTGCAAACGCTGGTCGAGCAGTGGCCGCAGCCGGTCGAAGAAATCGTCATCGTCGGCCACAGCATGGGCGGCCTGGTCGCCCGCGGCGCCTGCGCGGTGGCGGCCGAGACCAAACAGGGCTGGCTGAAACACCTGAGCAAGATCGCCTGCCTGGGCACGCCGCACCACGGCGCGCCGCTCGAACGGGGCGGCAACTGGGTGCATGTGGTGACCGACCTGAGCCCCTACTCGAAGCCGTTTTCGCGGCTGGCCAAGATCCGCAGCGCCGGCATCACCGACCTGCGCCACGGCAGCGTGCAGGACGAGGATTGGGACGGCAAGGACCGCTTCGCGCACGGCGCCGTGCCGCCGATGCTGGCGCTGCCGGCCTCGGTGCACTGCTACGCGGTGGCCGCCACGATGGGCGCGGCCGAGGGCGACCTGACCGACCGCGTGGCCGGCGACGGCCTGGTGCCGCTGGCCAGCGCGCTGGGCCAGCACGCCGAAGCGTCGCGCTGCCTGCACTTCGACGACCAGTGGGTGGGCTACAAGCTTAGCCACATGGGGCTGCTGAGCGATGCCGACGTGTATCGCCAACTGCTGAGCTGGCTGTAAGCGCGCTGGTCCGCGCTGCCGATTCCAGTCGGTCGGCGCTGTCGATCCAAGCCAGTCCGCGCAATCGATCCAAGCCAGTCCGCGCAATTGATCCAAGCTGACCGCGCAATCGATCCAATCCAGTCCGCGCTGTCGATCCCAGCCGGCCTAAGCAATCGATTCAAGCCAGTCCGCGCAATCGATCCAAGCTGACCGGGGGCGGGAGCGAATGCGCTTCGCAAATCGACGTCGCACATGAGAAGACATGACGACGCAGCGAAACTGGGGTCAGAGTTTTTTTGTGCGGATGTATCGCACAAATTACTCTGACCCCACTTTCGCGACCCGAAGCCCGTCCTGTCCGCGCGCCCTACGTGGCGCAGCATCGCAGCATCGCAGCATCGCAGCATCGCAGCCTCGCAGCCTCGTAGAAATCCCCAGCCCATTCCAGAGACCATCGCACCCGCGCCGCAACGCAGCTGAAACCAGCACTACCGTCGATGGCGCCGCTATTTGTGCACCCCGCGATGGCGCGATGGGCATACTCCAGTAAAATAGCGCCATGAAAAAACATCTCGTCGTCGCGCTGGCCTACGACCGCCTGTGCACCTTCGAATTTGGCTGCGTGGTGGAAGTATTCGCCCTCGAGCGCCCCGAACTGGGCGTCGACTGGTACCAGTTCGCCGTCTGCGCGATCGAGCCAGGTCCAATCCGCGCGGCGGGCGGCTTCGGTATCGACGCCCCGTACACGCCCGAGTTGCTGGCGCAAGCGGACACCATCATCATCCCCGGCTGGCGTGACGCCGACGAAGCGCCGCCGCCGGCGCTGCTGGCGCAACTGCGCGCGGCGCACCTGCGCGGCGCGCGCCTGTGCTCGATCTGCTCGGGCGTGTTCGTGCTGGCCGCCGCCGGCCTGCTGGACGGCCTGCGCGCCACCACCCACTGGCGCTACACCGCCAAACTGGCGCAGCGCTACCCCGCCATTACGGTGTTGCCCGACGACCTGTACGTCGACGCCGGCCAGATCATCACCTCGGCCGGCTCGGCCGCCGGCCTCGACATGCTGCTGCACCTGGTGCGGCGCGACTACGGCGCGCGCATCGGCAACCTGGTGGCGCAACGGCTGGTGGTGGCGCCGCACCGCGAAGGCGGCCAGGCCCAGTTCCTGCCGCGCCCGATGGCGCATGACGAGCAGGGCCGCCTGTCCAAGCTGATGGATTGGCTGCGCCGCCACCCCGCGCAGGCGCACACGGTGGCCAGCATGGCCGAGCGCGCGCTGATGAGCCCGCGCACGCTGCAGCGCCAGTTCCAGGCCGCCACCGGACTCGGTCCGATCGAATGGCTGATTCACGAACGCATCGCCGTCGTCAAGGAGCTGCTCGAATCGCCCGACATGCCGCTGGCGCTGGTGGCCGAACGGGCCGGCTTCGGCTCCGAGGAGTCGCTGCGCCACCACTTCCGCCGCCTGGCCGCCACCACGCCCGGCGCGTACCGGCGCCAGTTCGCCAGCACCGTGTAACGCGTTGCGCCGGGAAGCAACGGTGCCATTTCGCGCACCTCGGTCAAACAGCAAAAATTGGGTCAATCCGGAGCCGCTTCCACTTCATCCGCCTATGGATATTGAATCAACATTGACACGAACTAAATATCGCGTCATATTGGAACGCCCAATCTGTCCGATGAACGATGCGGCATTGACCATGATCACCTCATACGAAATACACGTAGACGCCCCGATCGACACCGTGTTCGACACTGCGTCGGACGTAGGCGCGATGCCGTCGTTTACGCGTGACGTTGAGTCCATGGTGTTTCTGTCGCCGCCGCCTTTTCAGCTGGGTAGCGAGGTGAAGGACACCCGCCGCCTGCTCGGTGTGCGGCGCTCGCAAGTCATATCGGTCCCGCTATTTGAGCGTCCCAACCGTTTCATCGCCAGGTTCACCGTCCTCGGCGTCACGTTCGACAGCGATCACTTGTTTTATAGCTGCGCGAGCGGGACACGCTTGTTGATCAACGTTGATATCGTCGAGGCAAAGGGCCTGGGACGCATGTTTCGTCCGTTTGTGCCGTTCGTCTCCGCCATCGTGCGGCACGGCATCCGGCGCGAGATTGAAGACATCAAGGCCGAGGCCGAGCGCCGCGGGCGAGATGTCACCGCATTCAACGCCGCAAAATCGGCTTAATACGATGCATCCAATTCACGTCGACGGCCTCGTGTTGCGCCCATTTGAGGATCGCGACGCGGCAGATTTTTCTGCCGCCGTGCGCGCGTCCGTGCAGTCCGTGGGGCCATGGATGCCTTGGTGCCACGCGGCCTTCTCAGAGCAGGATGCGCTCAGCTGGTTCCAGACTTGCCGGGGCGGGCTGGCGGCCGGTTCCATGCACGAGTTCGGCATTTTTTCGCAGGCCGATGCTCAATTATTGGGCGGCGCGGGGCTCAATTCAATCAATCCGCAGCACCAGTTTTGCAATCTTGGCTACTGGGTCAAGCAATCGGCGCAACGGCAGGGCGTTGCGCTGCGCACCGTGCGGGCCTTGGCCCAGCATGCATTTGCCAACTTGGGATTGCGACGCGTCGAGATCGTGGTCGCGTGTGGCAATGTCGCCAGCGAGGGCGTGGCAATCAAGTCTGGCGCGCTGTTTGAGTGCGTCGCGCGCAATCGCTTGCAGATCCGCGGCGAGGCCGTGGCGGCGTCCGTTTTCTCGCTGATTCCTTAACAGGCGGTGCTGCAAGAAACGAATACACGTGAATTGGACGTCGCCACCGTTTTGCATCGCTAGATCCCGGGGCACAAGTCTCAACCTTACCTTCAATTTCTTAGAATTCGATTCATGCGACATTTCACAGCACTATGCATCTCACTTCTGACCCTGTCGGCAAGCGCAGCCGACATGATTAGCCCTGCCAATGAGTTCACGTCGCGCTTGAGCGCACTCGAGAGCAAAAATGGCGGGCGCCTTGGCGTGACGGTCATCTCGACGAGTGGCGCGCCGCTGTTTTCGTATCGCGCCGACGAGCGCTTTGCGATGTGCAGCACGTTCAAGGCTTTGCTGGGGGCCGCCGTTCTGGCCCGGATCGATGCGCATCGGGAGTCGCTGGACCGGCACATCGCGTACACATCTGGCGATCTGCTCGACTACGCCCCGATCACCACCAAGAACCTGAAAGCCGGGCACATGACGGTGTCCGAGTTGGTCGCCGCATCGATCCAATACAGCGACAACACCGCCGCCAACCTGCTGCTCGCTTCAATCGGTGGCCCCAAAGAGCTGACCGCGTATCTTCGTTCAATCGGCGACGCCAGCACGCGTCTGGACCGCAACGAGCCCGGCTTGAACGACAACGTCGCGGGCGACCCGCGTGACACCAGCACGCCAGAGGCGATGGCCGCAACGCTCCAAAAGCTGCTGGTGGGCGATCATCTTTCACCTGCATCGAAAGAACAGCTCAAGCTCTGGATGTTTGGCAACACAACCGGCGACAGCAAACTCAGGGCGGGATTCGACAAAGGCTGGATCGTCGGCGACAAGACGGGCAGCGGCAGCAACGGTGCCAGCAATGACGTTGCGATCGTCTTTCCGCGCGACGTGGCGCCATTTATTGTGACCGTGTTGTACACCGGCTCCAGCGCCTCGGGCGACGCGAAAAATGCGGTGATCGCCGAGGTGGCGCGTATCACCAGCGCGACGCTATTGAAAAGCAGAAAATTGAATGCCAAAGAGGGCCAACACTAAGAGCCGGCCGGGAGCGCGCAAGCAGCATGGCGCGCGTGATGAGGTGGTGGACCGCCAGCCGCAAATGATCACTTAACGTAGTCACTACCCTGGAGGATGTAAATGAATTCCAATGATGTCCGCGCCGTGATTGACCAGTACATCGACGCATATAACCGCAAGGATATTCCGGCAATGCTCTGCACGGTCCATCCTGACGTAGAGTTCAAGAATATCTCCGGTGGCGTCGTCAACGCCAGTTCAGTGGGCATTGCCGAATTGAAGGCCTTGGCCGAACAGTCGGTTTCCTTGTTCTCCGAGCGGCGTCAGACCATTCTGTCGTTTGAAAACACCGGCGTCACGTCGGTAGTGGCAATCGGGTTTCATGCGGTCGTGGCAAACGACCTCCCGAACGGCCTGAAACAGGGACAGGTGCTCGCGCTGTCGGGCAGTTCTGAGTTCGAATTTCAGGATGGCTTGATCTCAAAAATCACCGATATCAGCTAAGTTGCAGGTAGCTGCGGCATGCCTGCGTCATCGTGACACTTGCCATCATCCTCGGCCTGGCGGCCACCATGGCAAGCGCGCAGTGATCGCCGACCGAGTCGGCACTCGGGATGATGCGGGCCTAATTGCTCCCGGCTCGGGCGATGTTCGACGCCAACGCCAGACATTGCGCAGGGCAGGGCAAGGCCACGTCGGACCTGCGCACCGTCTACGCGGGAAATCCGGCCGGCCTTGGTCGGCATATGCATATTCTATTTATGTTAAGATTATCTTCACATCAATATTGCAATAGGAAATTTGCGTGTTCACGTTTCTACGTCGACTCATCATGTTTGTGTTTGGCGTCGTGTTATTGCTGGACGTTGCATTGCCGACCCGCACTGAACCGCTGCGCGTCGACCGCCACACCAGCAACAACGCTGGCGCGCGCATCGACACCAGCTACGCGCTGCATTTTGTTGGCGGCCAGCTGGGCTCCTGCTCGGTCGGGTACGCGGCCTACACCAAGCTCAAGGATGGCGACGCGGTGGTCGTGCAGTCCACCAAACTACTCAAGAACTGCCTGCGTATCACGCAGGACGAGGTCGTCGTCGAAAGTAATCGCTACTGGAAGCTGTTTGCGCTGTTCGGCGCCTGCGCGCTGATTCTGGGGGCCAGCGGCTGGATCAAGAGCACCGAGGAGCGCGGCGTCCAGCTGTTCTGAGCGGACCGGCTGGTTTTACGCTGCCACGTCGGTGATCGTTGGCGCGCGTGGCTGGTTTTCGACTTGCTGTATAGTTAAGCATGATGTTCCCGCCATCGGCGCGAGCTGAACCGACGTATCGCGCAGAGGCGTTCGTGCGCAGCGCCCCATCGGGCATTGCAACGCCGGGATTGCGCGCCAGCGCCGGATCGGCCGCTCTGGCACGCGCCGGCCCGCGCGCGCGCCGCGCGCCCCCGCTGACAATCGGCGCCAAGCCGACGTGACCGCCTGACTACTCGACAAGGACTGTTTGACATGACGATTGCACTGCTCGCCCTGACGCTCGCCGATCTGCGCGACTTCGCCGCAGAGCGCACGCCGCCGGAGATCGGCGCGCGCGCGCTGGACGGCGCGCTGCCGCCCGCCTTTGTCGCACAGCGCGCGCTGAGTCAGCTCGACGCGGGCATGCCGCTGCAGTGGTGCAGCACCTTCCTCATGGTGCGCGTGGCGGACGGCGCTATCGTCGGCGGTTGCGGCTTCAAGGGCGCGCCGCGCGATGGCCGGGTCGAAATCGGCTATGCGGTGGCGCCGTCCTGCCGCCTCCAGGGCCTGGCCACGCAGGCAGTGGCCGAACTGTTGCGCCTGGCGTTCCTGAGCGACGACGTGGCCGAGGTGCTGGCCGAAATCAATCCGGATAATCTCGGCTCGACGCGCATCGCGCAGAACCTGGGCTTTGAACACATCGGCTTCAAGACCGAAGACGATGGCGAACTGGTGGCGCAGTGGGTGCGCCGCAAACAGCGCGCGCGCGTGGCGCACAGCGCATAAAGATCCGGCCTGCGCGCAGCGACGAGGCGGCCAGCTTGGCGGCGCTTGCGTGCGCGTCAAAAACGATCTGGTTCTACAGTGCGGAGCAAATCGGCGCTTGGCGCGACGCGCTGACGATCTCGCCGGTGGAGATCGCGCGCCAGCCCACTCTTGTGGCCGAGATCGACCAATCCGCGCGACTCGTCAGCGCGACGGACCCGAGCGGACGACGGTGTGGATTGATGAAGCAAATCGCGCGACGCCGGACGAGCCGATTTGCTCGCCCGATGGTGTCGGAAGTGGCACGCCATATTGCCTAATTCACTCGTGAGGAAACGTCCATGTCGTTCGATCCACAACACACTTACGTGCACCTTGATGCCGACGGCGTCGCCACCGCGTTGCCCGGCGGCGCGCAGTTCTGGTCGCTGCCCGAGCAGGACATGGCGCGTTACGGCAGCGGCTGGCTGATCACCGAATCGGCATACACCGCCGACTGGCCGAACTGGGAAATGCACCCCAACGGCGACGAGTTCGTGTATCTGCTGGTGGGTGCCGTTGTCGTGCTGCTGGAACAGGCCGATGGCGTGCGCGAAGTGGCGCTTGATGGCAGCGGCGCCGTGCTGGTACCGCGCGGCGTGTGGCACACCGCCAGAGTGCTGGCGCCCAGCCGCCTGCTGCACGTGACGCTGGGCGGCGGCACCGAGCACCGGGCCATTTGACCCGACTCCACGGACGAGGTGCCGGACTTGGCGCATCGGCGCGCCATTGCACTGCGCGCCCGCAAGAGTGCGGCATGCCGCTAGCGGGTGCTGTCCTCCGTCGCCGCTAGCCGACGTCGTCCAGCGTGGCCGTGAGCGCGCCGCGCAGCGCATTGCACACAACGATCTGCGTGGCGCCGGCCAGCATCGCGCGCGTGATCAGCGCTTCGCGCGCGTCCCATTCTTCCAGCAGAACGCCGCGCATGATCCCGGGAAGCACGCCGCAGGCCAGCGCCGGCGTCAGCCATTGCCCGTCGATCTGCACAAACACATTGCTACGTCCGCCCTCGGTCAGTTCGCCCCGTTCGTTGAAGAACAGCGTGTCGAAGGCGCCGTGCGCCTCGGCGTCGCGCCACGCGGCGTCGTAGCGGCTGCGCACGCTGCTCTTGTGGCGCAGGAACAGCCCGTCGGCGGCGCTGGCGTCGGCGGCGAGCAGCACGCGCACCGCTTGCGTCAGTGGCGTCAACGGCGCGCTCTGGATGGCGATGGCGCCGGCCTGGTCGATGGCCAGGCGCAGCCGGTGCGCGGGCCCGTCGGGTAGCGCGGCGCAGGCCGCGTCGACCGCCGTCGCGATGGCCGTCAGGTCGCAGGCAAAGCCGAAATACATGGCCGACGCATGCAGTCGCGCCAGGTGGCGCGCACGGTGGCGGCAGCCGTCGGCGCGCGTGGCGTGCATGGTCTCGAACAGCTCGAATTGGTTTGGCAATCCGGTCAAAAAGCGCGCCTTGAGCTGGCATTCGGCGTACTCGTCATCTGCCACACTGTCGAACACGATGCCGGCGCCCACCCCCATCTGGCCACGCCGTACGCCGTCCACCGGCGCTTGCAAGGCGAGTGTGCGGATCGGCACCGACAGGCAAAATTCACCCACGGCGGCGCCCGCGCCGGGCGGATCGAACCAGCCGATCGCGCCGGTGTAGACGCCGCGGGCGGCCGGTTCCAGTTCGCGGATGATTTCCATGGTGCGCCGCTTGGGCGCGCCGGTGATCGAGCCGCACGGGTAGAGCGCTTTGAAAATCTCGGCAAGGCTGGCGTCCAGACGCAGGCGCGCGCGCACCGTCGACGTCATCTGCAGCACGCTGCTGTAGCGCTGCACCTCGAACAGTGCCGGCACCTGCACGCTGCCGGTGACGGCAACGCGGCCCAGGTCGTTGCGCAGCAGGTCGACGATCATCAGGTTTTCGGCGCGGTTCTTCGGGTCGGCGGCCAGCGCGGCGGCGGCGCGCGCGTTGTCGGCGCTGTCGTCGCAGGCGGGTGCGGTGCCCTTCATCGGACGCGCCAGCAGTTCGCCGCCGGCGTGGCGCACGAACAGCTCGGGCGACAACGACAACACGCAACTGCCGTCGGGCAGCGCGATCAGCGCGCCATAGGGCACCGGCTGGCGCGCGCGCAGGCGTGCGTACAGCGCGCAGGGCGAGCCGAAGGCGTCAAACGCGAGCCGGTAGGTGTAGTTGACCTGATAGGTGTCGCCCGCCTCGATGTAGGCGTGGATGCGCGCGAGCGCGGCGCTGAACTGCGCCTGGTTGACGTTGGCGCGCACCTGGGCGATGCCGGCCGGCGCGGCGTCGTGCGCGGTGCGCGCGGCCAGCCATGCGGCCACCTGGTCAGGCGCGAGCTGTTGGCAGCGCTCGAACAGCAGCACCTGCGCCAGCGGCCCGTCGAGATCGTGCGTACCGGTGCCCAGCAGATGGCCACCCAGCTCATAACTGAGCACGGACACCGCGTACAGCCCGCGCTCCAGCGCGGCCTGCATGTCGCCCAGCAGCGCCGGCCAGCCAGCGACGTCGGCGCAGCGCAGCGTGCCCTGGTGGCCGGTGTACAGGCGCGAGCGCGCATGCGGCGCGTCGACGGCGCTGGCGTCGTCCAGCAGCGCGTAGCAGTCGGCGCTGTTCATCGGGACCGCGAAAGGGGGAGGGGAAGCATGCATACGAGGGAAAGCGCGAGCAAAGCGCGATTTTACGCCAGCAGCAAAGCGATCTGCAGCGCCATCGCGTCGGTCGGGTTGTGCTTGAAGCCGCTCTTGGCGTAGCGCTGCCAGCGTCCCAGCACATAGCTCACCAGCAGGCCGGCGCGCGCGCTCACGTCGGCCTCGCTGCCGTGCCCGTTCAGCACGGCCAGCCGCAGCGCCTGTTTGAAGGCCAGTTCGACCTTGTCGACGAACTGGTTCATGCGCAGTTGCAAACGCTCGTCCTCGTTGACCAGCGCGTCGCCGATCAGCACGCGCGTCATGCCGGGGTTGTTGGCGGCGAAGCTGAGCAGCATCTGCAGCATCGCGTGCGCCTGCAGCAGGCCGTCGCTTTCGCGCTCGGCGATCTGGTTGATCAGCCCGAACACGGACGTCTCGATGAACTCGATCAGACCTTCGAACATCTGGGCTTTGCTGGCGAAGTGGCGGTACAGCGCCGCCTCGGACACCTCAAGGCGGGCCGCCAATGCCGCGGTGGTGATCTTTTCGCCCTTGGGCTGCTCCAGCATGGCCGCCAGGGCCTGGAGAATTTGCAGTTTGCGCTGGCCCGGCTTGGTACTTGCCATGGTGTCCCGAGGAGGTGATAGGTGGAAGTGTCAGCGCAGCCGCGCCAGACGCGCGGGCAAGTGCCGCACAGATTTTACTTTGACATCGACATAAGCGGGGCGTTTTAACACGCCGGGCAGCTTGGCCATGCCGATCGGGTCGCTGCTACGCAGGTATTGGGTGACCCACACGGTGCGCATGCCCAGCGACTTGGCCGCGCGCAGATTGGCCAGCGTGTCCTCCACCAGCACCACCCGGTGCGCCGCCACGCCGTGCCGGCGCAACAGCCGGCGCAGCATCAGCGTGGACGGCTTGGGACGCAGGCGCCGGTGCACCAGCATGTCCTCAATCGCGATATGGTGGCTGAAGTGGCGCGCCAGTCCCAGGTGGCGCAGCACGTCGCCCGAGTAGCGCGTGGGCGCGTTGGTGAGCAGCAGCTTGCGCCCCGGCAGGCGGCGCAGCAGCTGGCCCAAACCGCGTTCCCAGCGCAGCAGCGCGGCCAGCTCGGGCAGATCGTGGGTCTGGGCCAGGAATTCGTCGGCGCGCACCGCGTGGTGCAGCATCATGCCCAGCAAGGTCGCGCCATAGCGGCGCCAGTAGCCCAGCCGGGCCGCGTCGACGGTGGCGCGGTCGGCCGGCGTGACGCCGTCGCCCAGCACGTGCCCGATGAACGTGTTCATGCGCGCGCTGATGGCGGGGAACACCGCGTGCGAGGCGTCGTGCAGCGTATTGTCGAGATCGAACAGCCACAGCGGCCCGGACCGGTTAAGATTTGACACAGCGAGTCCTAAGCAAAAAAACCATCAACGAGAAAACCATGCAACGCCAGATTATAGTGATGTTCTTCAGTTTGTTCCTGCTGGGCGGCGCGCCGGCGCGCGCCGAGGCGCCCGCAGTCGCGGCTGCGCAGGGCACGGCGCGCGGCGCGCTGTTCAAGGTCGACGGGGGCGGTCACACGCTGTACCTGTTTGGCACCATGCACGTGGGCCTGCCCGAATTCTATCCGCTCGAGCCGACCGTGCTGGACGCGCTGGCGCACGCTTCCACGCTGGCGCTGGAAATCGACCCGCTACGCGAGCCGGCCAAGCTGGCCAAGGCGATGCAGGACTATGGCATGTACCAGCCCGGCAGCGCCGGCCAGAAGGCGATGCCGGGGGCGCTGCGCACGCGCCTGCACCACGCGATGGCGCAGTACCAGGTGGCGCCCGAGTCGGTGGCCGCGTTCAAGCCGTGGCTGGTGGCGACGGTGCTGGCGCTGGGCGAGTTTTCCAGCCAGGGCTACCGCTCCGATCTGGCCGTCGACAGCCATCTGGCGGGACTGGCGCGGGCCCAGCACAAACCGGTGCTCGAACTGGAATCGGCGGTGGCCCAGCTGGCGCTGTTTGACAGCATGCCCGAGGCCGACCAGTGGCGCATGTTGGAAGAGAGTGTGGACGCGATCGAATCGGGCAAGCAGCGCACGCAGGTGCGCGAGATCGCCGAGGCGTGGCGCACGGCCGACCGCGCCGCGCTCGAGACGATCGCGCGCGAGGCGGCCAGCGACACCACCTTGTCGGGCAAGTTTTTGCAAAAGGTGATGCTCGACGGGCGCAATCCGATGCTGGCCGAGAAAATCGCCCAGCTGCTGGCGCGCGAGCCCAATACGCTGGCGGCCATCGGCGTGCTGCACCTGATCGGCGAACATAGCGTGCCGGTGCTGCTGCGCGCGCGCGGGCTGACGGTACAAAGACTGTATTAAGGGGGCAGTGCGGGAGGAACAACAGCGGGGGAAATGCGGATGGTGCCCTTGACGTGGATCGAACACGTGACCTCTCCCTTACCAAGGGAGTGCTCTACCACTGAGCTACAAGGGCTGATAGATGGCGGTGGTGAACCGCCAAATGTTCTAGTGCGACCGGATCATAGTGCCAAATGCCTGTTCGGTCAAGACCTCGAGCAATAAAGAATGCTCGATGCGCCCGTCGATGATGTGCACCGTGTTCACGCCCGACTTGGCCGCGTCCAGTGCCGAGGCGATTTTTGGCAGCATGCCGCCCGAGATGGTGCCGTCGGCGAACATCTCCTCGATCTCGCGCGCCGACAGGTCCGTCACCAGATTGCCGGCCTTGTCCTGCACGCCGGCGATATTGGTCATCATGATCAGCTTTTCCGCTTTCAGGATTTCGGCGATCTTGCCAGCCACCACATCGGCGTTGATGTTGTAAGCCTGGCCATCCTGGCCGAAGCCGATCGGCGAGATGATCGGGATGAAGGCGTCGTCCTGCAGCGCCTTGACCACCGCCGGGTTGATCGCGTCGATCTCGCCGACGAAGCCGATATCGAGGAATTCGCCCGGGTTTTCCTTGTCCGGCATGGCCATCTTGCGGGCCCGGATCAAGCCGCCGTCCTTGCCGGTCAGGCCCACTGCCTGGCCGCCGTAGTGATTAATCAGCATCACGATATCCTGCTGCACCTCGCCGCCCAGCACCCACTCGACCACTTCCATGGTTTCTTCGTCGGTGATGCGCATGCCCTGCACGAAGCTGCCCTGCTTGCCGATTTTTTTCAAAGCGCTGTCGATCTGCGGGCCGCCGCCATGCACCACCACCGGGTTCATGCCGACCAGCTTCAACAGGATCACGTCGCGCGCGAAGCCGTGCTTCAGGCGCTCCTCGGTCATCGCATTGCCGCCGTATTTGATGACGATGGTCTTGCCATGGAAATTGCGGATATAGGGCAGGGCCTCGGCCAGGATCTGGGCCTTGATCTGCGGGGACACCGCGGTCAGGTCGTCATTGGTATCGAGTTTGAGGTCAGTCAGGTGGCTCATGGCGGGTCCGGAAATTTGATTTTCGGGGATTTTACAGGCAACTCGGTCCCCTCTGTGTGCATTATAAGGCGATCTTGTTGTATTTTCTGAGCTGATCCGCTAGGCTCTCGCTGACGGCGCGCCTGTGCGCGGGCACGACGCGGCGCGTCGGACCGATGCCGCCGCGCCAAACGCCCGCCCAACCTTGCCCGCCCATGACCGATATTGTTGATCTGCACCGCCAGCTCGAAGCGATGCGCCCCCAGCTGGTGCGCTTCGCCCATCTGCAATTGCGCAATCAGGCGCTGGCCGAGGACGCGGTCCAGGACGCGCTGATCGCGGTGCTGGAAAAGCCCGAGCGTTTCCAGGGCCAGTCCTCGCTGCGCACCTACGTGACGGGCATCCTGAAGTTCAAGATCATCGACAACCTGCGCGCTTCCACGCGCGAGCGCCAGATCGACACGCTGGACGACCAGTCCGAGGATGACGTGATCGACGCGCTGTTCGCCGCCGACGGCCATGCGCGCGACATGCCGCGCCAGTGGGGCGACCCGGACTCGACGCTGGAACAGAAGGATTTTTTCCGGGTGTTAGAGGTTTGCCTCGAAAAACTGCCGGCCAAGACGGCGCGGGTGTTCATGATGCGCGAGTGGCTGGAGCTGGAAACCGAGGAAATTTGTAAGGAATTGACGATTACCACGTCTAATGCTTGGGTGCTGTTGTATCGCGCCCGGCTGCGGCTGCGCGAATGTCTGGACCTGAACTGGTTCGGCGCGTGCGCCGCCGCATAACGCAGCATCCGCGATCGAGAACCATGGAAAATCACAAAGACGGCTTGAAACCGACCTGCCGCGAAGTGCACCGGCTGGTATCGGAAGGAATGGATCGCAAGCTGACGCTGGTCGAGCGGGTGCGCATGCGCCTGCACCTGATGGTGTGCGATGCCTGCACCCGCTTCACCGGCCAGATGGATCTGCTGCGCCGTGCGATGCGACACGGACCGCCGCTCGATCAGCCATTCGACCAGCCGCCCAAGCGATGAGCACCTGCAGCCGTTGCGGCGCGCAGTTCAGCTGCGCGATGGCCGACCCGGACGGTTCCAACGCGCCGTGCTGGTGCGCCGCGCTGCCCACGGTGGTGCCGGTGCCCGGCGTCCCCGGCGCCGCCTGCTGGTGCCCGACCTGCCTGCGCGCGCACATCGCCCAGCAGACCGATGACACGGCCCCGTTAAAGCCGGCATGACGGCGTCGCGCGCGCCATCGACGCGGAAAGCGGCGTGAAAAGAGCGCTCTTCATTTGCACGCAAAACCGGCTGCGCAGCCCGACGGCCGAACAGGTGTTCGCCAGCTGGCCCGAGGTCGATACCGATTCGGGCGGTCTGGGCGGCGACGCCGAGGTGCCCGTGTCGCCCGAGCAGATCGCCTGGGCCAACATCATTTTCGTGATGGAGAAGGTACACAAGCGCCGCTTGTGCGCCAAATTCCGGCCATATTTAAACGGCAAACGGGTGGTTTGCCTGGACATTGCGGACAACTACAGCTTCATGCAGCCCGAGCTTGTCACGCTGCTCGAAGCGAAGCTCGGACGCTTTCTGCGCGCCGGGTAAGCATCGGGCGAGGCGATGCCGAGGTTCGCGCTCCGCGCGCAGCTGGCGCTATTTGGCCGGTGCGGGAGCGGACGGCGCGCAGCGGCAGGCCGGCAAGCTCGCGCGTGCGTGCTCGCTGGCCAGCACGCACTGACCGTCGACCTGCAGCAGGCGCAGGCGCAGCGGCCGCTCGAGCGAGCGCCCGTCGCGCTGGCGCCCTTCGGTGTCGCGCGAGCGCGCGCGTTCCAGACTGACGCTGTCCGCCTCGACCAGCAGCGTGGGTGCGAGCTTCACGGGCGCGCCGGCCCAGCCGCTGGCCGCCTGTTCGATTTGCGCGTGGCAGGCCGCGCTGGGCGCCGCCAGCCGGGCCGGCGCATCGTCCGACAGCGCCGCCGCACTGCAGCCGCTTAGCAGCAACATGCTCGCCAAGCGCCTCATTGGACGATCCGGTTGCTGCGCCACGGTTCGCGCGACAGCAGTTGCACCGCACTGACGCTGCGCCTGGCCTGCGCGGTGGGCGCGCACGCGCCGCTGCCCGCGTAGCTGAGCGCCCCGGCGAACAGGCGTTCGTGGATGTCGCCCAGCCGATGGTCCAGGTCATCCTGGGCCGCGCAGGTGGGCGCAAAGCCATCGACGTAGCCGCCCTTGCCTTGCGCGTTCACGCCGGAAAATTCGATCGCGAAGTAGGCGCTGCCGCAGTTGTTCTTCTGGATGAAACCGTAGGGCTTGCCACAGGTGGTGGCGCCGATCGTCACCACCTGCAGAAACGGGGTGAGGCTGTTGATGATCGACTCGCTGGCCGAGCAGGTGTCCGCGCCGGTCAGCACGAACACCCGCTTGAGGTTCAGCTGCGGCAGAGTTTGGCCACTTGAACCACTCGCCAGGAAGCGAAACGTGCTGCTCGGGTCGTTGGTTTTTTCCGGATGCTTGTCGTTGTAGGTGAGTTGTTCGAACACCTTGCCCTGCGTGGCGGCGCCGCCGATCATCGCCGCCAGTCCTTGCGCGATGTAGATATAGCCGCCGCCGTTGTAGCGCACATCGAGTACCAGCTCGTCGATGCCGGCTTGCTGGAAGCGCGCCATGGCCGCGATCAGCGGCGCCTCGGCGGTGGCGATGTGGTCGGTGAAACTGAGGTAGCCGACCTGTTTGTGATCGGCCGTGGTGACGATGTCGCTGAACTGGACCGGCGCGGCGGTGACGGTGGCCGCCTGCAGCGTGACGCTGCGCGTGCTGCTGGCACCCGGGTCGAGTAGGTCAAATTGGTTGAGCGCGCCCACGCTGTCCGGATACAGCGCGGCCAGGCGCACCGCGTCGCTCAATTGCAGGCGCGGCGTGCCGTTGATGGCGACGATCTCGGCGCCGCGCAACAGGCCGTTTTGCGCGGCCGGCGAGCCCGGTTCGGTGTAGGCCACGCGCAGCCGGTCGCCGTCGCGCATGAAACTGGCGCCGTAGCCGACCAGCTGGCCGGCGGCGCTGAACTGGTCGATGCTGTCCTGGCTGGCGCTGAAGCTGAAACGGTCCTTGGGCCGCACCAGCAGCGCGTCGAAATAGGCTTGCACGCTGGTGTACTGGCCGGGCGGCACGTTGACGATGTCGCGGTACCACAGATAGACGTCGTCCAGATGGGCGCGCACCCAGGTTTTCTGGCCGTCGTCGGTGCAGATGTTGGCCAGGCTGTCCGGGCCCGTCAGGCGCACCGGCGGCGCAACGCCGGCGCTGGACGGCGCGCCGCCCCCGCCGCCGCCACAGCCGGCCAGCGCGATCAGGATAAGGGTCAGCAGGTTCAGTGTGCGCATGGCTGGCGTTGATGATGGGAGGGAAGAAGCGTATTGTCGCAGAATGCGGGCGCGCTCAGCGCGCGCTGGTGGGTCCCGTTTGAGCTCGCGCACGGACGCGCCGCACCGGTGCGCGCCGAACGGCAAGAAATCGCTTGCGCAGCAGGCCCGCTTGCGCTCAGACTCGTGCTTGCCGCATTGAAAGTAAAGGAGCAAGCATGCGATTTCGGGACCTGCGCATCAGCGTGCGCGTGAGCGCCGGCTACGGCATTTTGCTGATCCTGATGGTCGGCGTGATCCTGGTCGGCGTGGGGCGCATCTGGGCCATTCGCGCCGACAGCGACCATATCCTGTCGCACGACTGGGTCGCCGTGTCGGCGCTGAACGTGATCGACACCGAGTCGCGCGAGGCGGCCACCCGCATCGTCACCTTGATCATCCAGCGCGAACGCGCCGAACGCATCGACAGCTACGCGCGCATCGACCAAATCAAGCACAGCATCGATGCGCAGTTGCTGGTGCTTGAAGGGCTCGAAGTCACGCCCGAGGCACACGCGATGATCGCCGCGCTCAAGAGCGCGCGCAAGGCTTACTACGACAGCTTCATCGCGGTGGCCGACCTGGTCGAGGCAAACGACCGGATCGGCGCCGAGGCCAAGATGAACACGCTGGCGCTGCCCGCACTGGACCTGCTGCTGGCGCGCATCAAGGCGCTCGATGCGCTGCAAACGCGCCAGGTGATGGCCAGTTCGACGATGGCGCGCGGCGACATCAACGTCTCGCTTGCACTGATGATCGGCATGGGCGTGATGGCGCTGATGGTGGGCTGCGGCTTCGCCTTCTCGGCACGCTCGATCACGCGCCCGCTGGGCAGGGCGATTGCGATTGCCACGCGGGTCGCCAACGGCGACCTCAGTTCGGTGATCGAGGTCACCTCGCGCGACGAGACGGGCGAATTGCTGCAGGCGCTCACCCACATGACGGCCAACCTGGCCAAACAGGCCCAGTTGCGCCGCGCCGTCGAGGTGGCCGAGGACGCCACCAAGATGAAGTCCGACTTCCTGGCCAATATGTCGCACGAGATCCGCACGCCGATGAACGGCATCATCGGCATGACCCATCTGGCGCTGCAGACCGACCTCACGCCCAAGCAGCGCAACTACCTGGAAAAGGTCGAATCGGCGGCCAAAAATCTGCTCGGCATCATCAACGACATCCTCGATTTTTCCAAGATCGAAGCGGGCAAACTGGCCTTCGAGCGCATCGATTTCTATCTGGAAGACGTGATGCAGCAGGTGGCCGACCTGGCCCAGATGCGCGCCCAGGACAAGGGTCTGGAACTGCTGTTTGACATCGGCGCGGACGTGCCGATGCAGTTGTGCGGCGACCCGCTGCGGCTGGGCCAGATCATGGTCAACCTGACCAGCAACGCGATCAAATTCACCGAGCGCGGCGAGATCGTCGTGACGCTGCGTCTGCTGCGCCGTAGTGAGCACGAAGTCTGGCTGCGCGTTGCCGTGCGCGACACCGGCGTGGGCCTGTCGATGGCCCAGCGCGACAAACTGTTTTCCGCCTTCAGCCAGGCCGACACCTCGACCACCCGCCACTACGGCGGCACCGGCCTGGGCCTGACCATCAGCAAGCGCCTGGTCGAGATGATGGACGGCGAGATTGGCGTTGACAGCGAACCGGGCGTGGGCAGCACCTTCCATTTTACGGCGCGCTTCGCGTTGCCAGCGCAGGCGCTCACGCCGATGCTGGCCGCGCCCGACCTGGCCGCGCTGCGCGTGCTGGTGGTCGACGACAATGCCAGCGCGCGCGAAATTTTCCTGGCCATGCTGGGCACACTCAAGTTCGACGCCGTCGCCGTCGATGGCGGGGCGCGCGCCGTCGAGGCGGTCGCGCAGGCGCAACAGGCCGGCGCGCCGTTCGCGCTGGTGCTGATGGACTGGCAAATGCCGGGCATGTCCGGGCTCGAGGCGATCGCGGCGATCCGCGCCAGTGTCAGCCCGGCGCCCGCTTTCCTGGTCGTCACCGCCTACAACCGCGACGCGCTGCTCGAGCAGGTGGCCGGCATGCGCATCGACGGCATGCTCAGCAAGCCGGTCAGCGCCTCGACGCTGCTCGACACCATTTCCACCGTGTTTGGCAAAACCATGGCCAACTGCCGCAGCACGCGCCGCCAGGCCGACTATTTGCAGGCCGAACTGGCGGTGGCGGGCGCGTATCTGCTGCTGGTCGAGGACAATGAGGTCAATCAGGAGGTGGCGCAGGAGCTGCTGGGCGGCGCCGGCGTGCGGGTCGACATCGCCAGCAACGGCGCGATGGCGCTGGCCAAAATCGCCGTCAACGATTACGACGGCGTGCTGATGGATTGCCAGATGCCGGTAATGGACGGCTACGAGGCGACCCGCAAAATCCGCGCCAATCCGCGCAACGCCAACTTGCCGGTGATTGCGATGACCGCCAACGCGATGGTGGGCGACAAGGACAAGTGCGTGGCCGCCGGCATGAACGATTTCATCGCCAAGCCGATCGACGTGGCCCAGCTGTTTGGCACGCTGGCGCGCTGGGTCACACCGGCGCAGCGGCTGGCCGCGCCGCCGCCGGCCGTGGCCAGGGCACAGGACACGCTGCCGCCGATCGCCGGCCTGACCATGGAGGCAGCCTTGCTGCGCGTCGGTGGCAGCGTGGGCCTGATGCGGCGCTTGCTCACGCGCTTCGCCGAGACCCAGCGCGACGCCGCCGCGCGCATCGCCGGCGCGATTGACAACAACGATCTGGCCAGCGCCACGCGCGAGGCGCATACTGTCAAGGGCCTGGCCGGCAACATCGGCGCGAGTTGTGTTGCCGACCTGGCGGCCCGGCTGGAGCACATGCTCGGACACGGTGAGCTGGCCGGCCTGGACGCGCTGCTGGCCGAACTGCGGCTGGCGCTGTTTGAGCTGGCCCAGAGCATAGAGCTGGCGCTCGCTGGCGCGGCGCCGGCCGCGACCCATGCGCCGGCGGACGCGCCCGGGCTGGCCGAATTGGCCCCGGCGCTGCGTCAGCTGGCCCGCCTGCTTGAGCAGGACGACGCCGAAGCGGCCAAGCGCATCGAGCTGATGGTGCCGGCGCTGATCCAGGCCGGCCAGGGCGAGCATGCGCGCCAGCTGAAACGGCTGGTTGGCCAGTACGATTTCGAAGGCGCGCTGGCGCACCTGCACGAGGCCGCGCGCGCGCTGGCCATAACGCTGGAAACGAAGGAAGCATGATGACCCCGCACCTGCCCAAACCGACCATTCTGGTGGTCGACGACACTCCCGACAATATCGACCTGCTGTGCGCGGTGCTGGAGAACGATTACCGCACCAAGGTGGCCGTGAACGGCGAGCGGGCGCTGAAAATCGCGGGCGGCGCGCAGATGCCCGACCTGATCCTGCTCGACATCATGATGCCGGGCATGAGCGGCTACGAGGTGTGCCAGGCGCTCAAGGCCAATCCGGCCACGCGCGACATTCCCGTCATTTTTGTCACCGCGATGAGCGAGACGGTCGACGAGCAGAAAGGGCTGGCGCTGGGCGCGGTCGACTACATCACCAAGCCGATCTCGGCGCCGATCGTGCTTGCGCGCATCAGGACCCAGCTGTCGATGAAACGCGTGCATGACTTCCTGCGCGACCAGAACGCATTCCTGGAAAGCGAGATCACGAGCCGCACGCGCGAGATCGCCGCGCTGCAGGACGTCACGATCCACACCATGGCGTCCTTGGCCGAAACGCGCGACAGCGAGACGGGCAACCATATCCGGCGCACGTCGCACTACGTGAAGGCGCTGGCCGAGGCGCTGCGCAGCAACCCCCGTTTCGGCTATTTTTTGACCGACAAGAACATCGAATTGCTGTTCAAATCCGCGCCGCTGCACGACATCGGCAAGATCGGCATTCCCGACCGGATCCTGCTCAAACCGGGCCGCTTCGAGCCGCACGAAATGGAGATCATGAAGACCCACACCACGCTGGGACGCGACGCGATCCTGGCGGCCGAGCGCGAGCTGGGCGTGACGGTCGACTTCCTCAAATACGCCAAGGAGATCGCCTACGGCCACCAGGAAAAGTGGGACGGCAGCGGTTACCCGGAAGGCCTGGCCGGCGACGCGATTCCGATCTCGGCGCGCCTGATGGCGGTGGCCGACGTGTATGATGCACTGATCAGCCGGCGCGTCTACAAGGCCGGCATGACGCACGAGGCGGCGGTGGACATCATCCGCGCCGGCCGCGCCCAGCACTTCGACCCGGACATGGTCGACACCTTCCTGCTGATCCAGGACCAGTTCGTCGAGATCGCCAAACGCTACGCCGACAGCGATCACGACATGGACAAGAAACGCGCCCGGCTGGAGACCTTCACAGGCTGACAGCGGGCTTGACGCGCGCCTTCACCGGCGCGCTTGACGAACCAGGCTGCGCCACTGTGGCCAGTGAAAGAAGTAAATGATCGTCAGTACGGACTACCTCGGTTACGCGGCCGCCATCTGCACCACCGGCTCCTTCATTCCCCAGGTACGGATGGTGTGGCGGGCCCGCTCGGCCAGCGGCATTTCAAGCGGCATGTACCTGATTTTTATCGCCGGCGTGGCGATGTGGCTGGGCTACGGCATCGCGCTGGGCGCCTGGCCTATCATCGTCGCCAACTTCGTCACGCTGCTGCTGGCGTCGAGCGTGCTGCTGATGAAGTGGCACTTCGAGCGCACGCTGACGGCTGGTTCGCTGCGTCGCTGAGCTGCGCATCCATTGATTGTCTGAACCGAAGAACCGAAATACCACAGAACCGCTGATCCGCTGAGCCGCGCGCGGGCGCACTGCCGTGTGGGGATTGGGCTTTCGGTCAAACTATTCCTCAATCGTGGTTTCCGTTGGCATGTCCTCGGTCGCACGAATGCGCGTCATGCGACCAAGGTGCCGGTGCTTAGCGCATCTGGGTGTAGTTCACGGGCACCCATTGATAGCTCTTGCCAGCGGCGCGCAAATGCCCCAGGCCAGGAAACTGAATGTGCGCGGCGCCGATCAAGGTGCCCTCCTTGACGGCTTGCTTGAATACCTTTCCACGTGCGGCAGCGGCCGCTTTCGGGTCGCTGTCGAAGACGATCGTGACATTGGGTTTGTCGAGCTGCACGGCGGACACATGGATCAGGTCTCCCAGCACCACCAATTTTTGCCCTTCGCTTTCGATGACGTAGGAGGTATGTCCGGCCGTATGGCCAGCGCTCGCATACGATTTGACGCCGGCAACGAGCTCGGTGTTGCCATTAAATGGTTTGTACTTGTTCGCCGCAACATAGGGATTCAGGGAGCCCATTGCTCCTTGAAAAAAGCCTTTTGATGCTGCCGGCGCCTGATCCATATTCGCCTGGCTCAACCAGTAATCCGATTCATTCTGGTCAGCGCGCACGATCGCATTCGGGAAGGCGGGCACGCCGTTGGACATCAGGCCGCCAACATGATCCGGGTGCAAATGGGTCAGATAGATTTCATCGATCTGCGCCGCCTCGTAGCCGGACGCTTTCAGGTTGGCAAGCAGCTTGCCCAGCGTGGGGCCAAACAGTCCGGCGGCACCGGTGTCGATGAGCACAAGCTTGCTACCGGTGTTGATCAGGTAAGCGTTGACCGAGGTCTCCAGCGGCGCTTTGAGAAACGCTTTCGCGAGGGCTTGGGACGTCTTGGCGGCGGGTTGCGCTAACAGCTGGTCGACTGGCAACTCGACCGTGCCATCGTTGAGCGCGGTGACCTCGAATGCACCCACCATGAGCCGGAAATACCCGGGTGCGGAGGTTTTCGCCATCGGCGCGGCGGCCATCGCCGTCCCGCCACTGCTGGTGAGCAAGGTCATCGCCGTCGCCAGCGCTGCTGCACGGGCGAGCTTGGTCAGTGTGAATTGAAACATGTGTTTCCTCTCGGGCCGCTGGGGCCTGTGGTTGTCGATACGTCCATTGTATTTGTTTGCGAAAATCGCCACAATATGCCGGTCTGCAAACAAGCTTTGCGATGTGCGCAAACTACTGGGGTGTTGCCATGATTGATGAAATACGCACTTTCCTGGCCGTGATGGACGCTGGCAGTCTGTCGAAAGTGGCCAACGCGCGTGGCACGGCGGTGTCGTCGGTGTCGAGGAAGATCGACGCGCTGGAAAAGAATCTGGGCGTCAAACTGCTGCATCGCAGCTCACGCGTGCTCATGCTCACCGATGCCGGCGACAAGTTCTTGCCCAGGGCGCGCGCCATCGTCTCCGAACTCGACGATGCGCAGCACGAGCTATCGAGCCTGAACGCTGATCCGCGTGGTCGCTTGACGATCACCGCGCCGTCATCGTTTGGACGTCGTCACGTCGCGCCCGCCGTGCTCAGTTTTCTCGAGCACTATCCCTTGATTGAGATCGCCCTGCACGTGGGCGACCAGATACTGGACTTGCGCGCGCAGCGGGTGGACGTGGCGATCCGTATCGGAGCGTTGCCGGACAGCGATTTGGTTGCCACACGACTAGCTGCGCATCAAAGGCTGGCCTGTGCCAGCCCCGCCTATCTGGCTCGTCATGGCTGGCCGACGTCGCCGCAAGATCTGCTGCGTCACAACTGCCTGACCGTCGATACGCTGCCGGTTCCGAATGGCTGGTGGTGTTTTCCCGGCGTAAACGGCGATGCGGCGCTGACGGTGCACGGTAGTTTGCGTAGCGACGATACCGAAATCCTGTTGCAGGCGGCCGTAGCCGGTATTGGGATCGGGCATCTGGCGAGCTGGCTGGTGAGCGACTTGATCGTCGCGGGGCAACTGGTGCAGCTGTTCCCCCATCAGAGCGCGAGTGATTCGAAGCACCAGCCGGCAATCCACGCGGTACGCATGCCCGGCCGCTCACATGCGGCGAAGGCGCAGTTGTTCATTGCCCATTTGCGCAGCGTATTTGGCGAGCCGCCGTATTGGGAGCGCGCGTTGGCGCCGCCGCCAGAGGTGGCCTGAGCAAGTGCCGACGGTCACGCTCCGGCGTCGTGCCTGAACATTGCGCGTCGCTGTGCACGACCAATGCCGCCGGTTTGGCACGCCGGTCCCACGAGGGAAAATCGGCCCGCCGCCATCGCGCGTGCAAAGGCGTGCAAGTCTTGATGCGCCACAAACGAACCAACTTCCCCCACCCCTAGACTGCATAGTCTTGACGCCGTCGAAACGTGTGCGACAACCCTATTGACACCCATGCCAGCGCATGCGGTCGAGTGCGTGGCAAGGCATCGGTGCGCCCAGTTTTTCCGACGTGACGGCAACAGCTGCGCTTGGCGGCGCAGTCACAGAGCAGGTGAGTGCAGTTGTATCTGGACCGAAGTTGAAGTTTTTGCAGACCCAGCCCCGCCGACGCGAGTCGGTCCGTTCATCGCAATGCATTGATAAGGGAACATCCCATCATGGCCAAGAAACCGACACAGCACGCCGAACCACAAGGCTCGGCACACGTCTTTAGCAGCACCGATGAGTTGATGGCGGCCGCACTCGAACGCGGCGGCGATACCTTGCAAACGGGACGTTATCTGGTCACGTTCAAGGACGGCGCGGGCGAGGAGGGCATCAAGTCGCTCAAGGACCAGGGCATGCGCATCGCCGACGCGCGCGATTTCGGCGCACAGTCGATGACGGCGCAAAGCGCGGGCGACGCCGACGCCTTGTACTTCAATGAAATCGGCGTGGCGCTGGTGGGCCGCGACGCGTTCGAGCAGCGCAGCATGAGCATCCACGACGAAATCGCCAGCGACAGCCCGGTTTCCATCATCGAACCGGAATACTTCATGTTCGCCGACGACGTGCCGGAAGACTATCTGCGCGGCTTCATGCGCGCCGTCGAAACCATCGCCAACGACCTGGGACGCGGCGCCATCCAGCGTTCCGGCGAAGCCGAGTTCGACCCGGCCGTGCTGGGCAATACCTGGGGCCTGATCAAGTGCAAGGTGCCGCCCAGCGTGCGCAGCGGAGTTGGCATTCGCGTCGCCGTGCTCGATACGGGCTTCGACCTGGGACACCCCGATTTTGCCGGGCGCATCATCACCTCCCAAACGTTCGTCGGCCAGCCGGTGCAGGACTTGAACGGGCACGGCACCCACACCGCCGGCACCGCGTGCGGGCCGCAAGCGCCGGCCGGCGCGATCCCGCGCTACGGCATCGCCTATCGTGGCCAGATGTTCATCGGCAAGGTGCTCACCAACGCCGGCAGCGGCACCACCGCCACCGTGCTGGCCGGCATGAACTGGGCGATTGCCAACAAGTGCGCGGTGATCTCGATGTCGCTCGGCTCGCAGTCGCCGGTGCAGGCAGCCTTCACGGCGGCCGGTTCGGCGGCGCTGGCCAACGGCTGCCTGATCATCGCCGCCGCCGGCAACGCGGCCGCCGCCACCGGCGCGCCGGCCAACTCGCCCACCATCATGGCGGTCGCCTCGCTCGACCAGACGCTGGTGCCCTCGTCGTTCTCGGACTTCGGCAAGATCGAAATCGCCGGGCCAGGGCGCGACGTGTATTCGTCGGTGCCGCGCCCCATCCTGCACGGCATCAAGAGCGGCACCAGCATGGCTTGCCCGCATGTGGCCGGCTGCGCCGCCTTGTGGGCCGAGACCAGTCCGAACATGCGCGGCATGGTACTTTGGAACAAATTGCTCGCTTCCGCGCTGGCGCTGCCGTTCCCGCCAGCGCGGGTGGGGCGCGGCCTGGTGCAAGCACCTTGATGCAATAGCTTGACACGCACCCGGTTCGCCCGCACAGGAGTCGGGTATGAGTCGTAACAGCGAGTGGATTATCACGGTGTCGCCGGACTATGCGATTGGCGCCGTCGCCAGCGCGGTCCGGGCGAAAGGTTTCAAGGTCGATGCCGTGCTCAGCGCCATCGGCAGCATCACCGGACACGCCGACGCGCACGCGGCGGCCAGCGTGCGCGCGATTCCCGGTGTGCTCGACGTGACGGAGTCGATCGGCTTTGACGTCGGGCCACCCGGTTCGCACGGCCCGTCTTAAGGCCGTCAATCACGACGGCCCGGTAAGGACGTGATTGCTTGCTTATCCCCTGGTTCGTCACCAACGAGCACGCGCTGGTTCGTGTTCGTGCAAGTTAGCGTCGTTCAGCGCCGGTGTCTCGGTCCACAGCAAGTGCGTCGCGAGCCGTGTTGCGGCATGCTCGAACCGCACGCATGCCAGCGTCGGGACTCACACGCTTTCGTAGGAAGTCATTAGCTTGATACCGAGGGCGCCCATGACGCCACCAGCGGTCCGATCAATCCATGCCTTCCAGCGTAGATACACAGTTCGCGGCCCCGTCGAGGAAAGAACCAGCGCGACTAGCGTGTACCAACCTGCCTCGATCAGAAAAACCAGCGACACGATGATCATCTTAAAAACCATCGATGCATCCGCAGGCAAAAAGGCGGCAAACACGCTGGCAGAAATGATCGCGGTTTTGGGATTGCTTAGTTGCGTGGTAAGGCCCAGGAGCAGAAATCGCGATGACATTGGGGCGCGTGAATTTTCCTCACATTCAGTGGCAAACGTCGTGCGGGCCCCGCGCCAGATGCGTATCCCAAGATACGCCAGATACAGGCCACCTCCGACTTTGAGCAGCAGGTACAACGACGGTACCGCAAGCAACAAGCCATGCAATCCGAGCAAAGATGCAATCGAAAAAACCGTCCCTCCCAAGCCCATCCCCATTGCGGCCAACAGGCCATTGAGCCGCCCCACGCTCGCCGCCGTGCGGGCGACCATCACGAAGCTCGGCCCTGGACTGACTGCACCTATCGTCAGCGCGCTGGCGATGCCTATCAGTTCCGGCAGATGTTGCATGGTCTGATTCCTTGTCGACGAATTGAATAAGTGTGCGCGCATGCGCCAGAACCTCATTGCTGCCTCAAGCGTGAGGTCCCGTGAGTTTCTTTTGCATGAACACGCTGAGGGGATCATCGGTGTACGCACCGAAGCGGCCACAGCGTTCATAGCCGCAGCGCGCGTACAGGCCAAGCGCTTCAGGCTGATATGGTCCGCTTTCCAATTTCAGCACGTCGCAAGCCGATGCAATGGCCGCAGCCTCGAGCGTCTGCAGGATCTGCTTCGCCAGTCCCAATCCGCGTTGTTGGGGGCGCACATACATGCGCTTGAGCTCACCGTATTCGGTGGACAGGACCACGGCGCCGCATCCGACGGCTTGCCCCGCGTTGTCGCGCGCCACCACAAACAGCAGCCCCTGTTCTGTGACCGATGCCAGGTCCAGCGCATGGTGGCTTTCGGGGGGATAGAGCCCGCTTTGGTAGGCATCCAATTCGGCGATCAGCGCGATCGCATCGGCTTGGTTCGGTGATTCAAAGGAAATACGCATGGTGACCATTCAGGCAGTGATAAATCCGGTATTGACAACCACGACGTAGCGCGCGGGCAACTTGCTGGTGTTCTGAAAAACGATGCGGTGGTTCTCTTGCATGGCCAAACAATCGCCCGCTTGCAAGCTGTGGTGCTTGCCATCAACGATGAATTGCATGCAGCCCTCCAGAACCCACACTTGCTGATGGATGCCGACCTCGCGCAGTCCCGCGTCATAGGCCACCGTGGCGCCCGCCGGAAAATCGACCTGGACAATCTGCAGGGTCGAACGGAAATGTGGCGGCGAGATATTGCGCCGCGTGTAACCGGACTGCGGATCGGTCCATTGCAGCTGGTCGGCCTGCCGCACCACCGGGCTGGCGTCAGGGAGCGGCGCCTCAAACAAGGACGCCAGCGTGACGCCCAGGCCAAATGACAATTTGTCTAGCACGACGGCGGTGGGACTGGTTTCGCCCCGCTCGATCAATGAAATCATCGAGCGGCTGACATCGCTTTTTTTTGCCAGCGCATCGAGCGACAGGCCGCGCTCGGCACGCAAGGCGCTAATCCGATCGGCGATGCGCTGGTTGATGTCTAGCGGTGGATTGGTGGTTGGGGTATCTTTCATGTTGGAAGTATTGTCCAATATGATGGACTTGTCAATCGATGTTGTCGAACGTCTCCGACCGACCGTCGTCAAAGCTCATCGCTCAATCTGCAATCGGGCACTTGGAGCTGCTTGGCGTGCCGGCATTGCGGGTTGACCTAACCGGGTCAGCCGTCCCTATGGAAAGAATACTGTCATGGAAAGAGCTGGCTGCGGCGGGCGACGCGTGCCACTTCCCGGCCTGCCGTCGAGAGCCAAATTTGCTGCATCACGCGCAGCGACCTTACGCCGGAGCATGAGCTTTCCGGTGCTGACGATCATGCCCCCGTCGCGTACAATCGACCGGGATTGGTGCGAACCCGCCACCCCGGCATGAACTGCAAACAACAGCAACCGGCCAGGCGCAGCCGCCCGCGAACGGCTGGTGCGCGACCATCGAGGTGCACGCAGCTCAGGGATCGTGAAGTGGGCCGTGAGCGCGTTTCGCGCGGTGAATCCACCCGTTGCGCTTCGCTGGAGCGGCTGCCCCCGGTGTCAGAGCCGCTCAGAGCCGTACCGCCTTGTGAACCACGTTGTGGATGGTGAAATGAGTGATGCTGGGCGAATAGCCCAAGCACTTCCTGCGACGCTCGTTGACTTGCTAGCGCAGCGGGCGCCGAATTGGTACGGCATGGCGCACTGGATGAACTGGAAGGCACGCGCCGCTGCAACAACGCCGGTCTCGGCAGGCGGTGTCCGCCGGCTGGTAGATTTGAGTGAGGGAAGAACATGCGGGTCTTCAAATGGATCGCCATCGTTGTTTTCTTGACCGTGCTTCCGAGTACCGGAACCGGCGTGAGCGCGGCAGCGCAGCAAGCGGAGTGGCCAACGCAAGGCTGGCGCCGCTCCTCACCCGAAGCCCAAGGGATGGACTCGACAGTGCTCGCCGAAGCATTTGACGAGATTCGCCGGCGCCAGATCGCCATTCATAGCCTGACGGTCGTGCGCGATGGCTACCTCGTGCTCGATGCATACTTCTGGCCGTTTCAGGACAACCTGCTGCACGACATGGCGTCGGTAACCAAGAGCGTCACCGCCACACTCGTTGGCGTCGCCATCGGACAGCACAAGGTGAACGGCGTGACACAAGCGGTGACGGAGGTGTTGAGCGCGCCGAGCACCGCCAACCTCGATTCGCGCAAGAAGCGCCTGACGGTGGAGCACTTGCTCACGATGACATCCGGGCTCGACTGCCACCAGCAGCAGGGGGAGATCACCCTTACCCAGATGAGGGGAAGTGCGGACTGGATCGGGTTCATGCTCGACCTCCCGATGGTGGCCGAGCCCGGCGGCGTCTACGAGTACTGCTCCGGCGGCATGCACTTGCTCTCCGGGATCATCACTAAAGCGACCGGCGTGAGCGCGCTCGACTTCGCTCGGCGCACGGTGTTTGCTCCCCTCGGTATCGGCGCCTCCGCGTGGCCGTCCGACGCCCAGGGTATTTCCCACGGCTGGGGCGACTTGCACCTTCAGCCTCGCGACATGGCGAAGATCGGTTATCTGTGGCTGCGCGGTGGCCAATGGGAGAATCGGCAACTCGTTCCGGCAGACTGGATGCGAGCCGCAGTCCAGGTGCACTCTCACCCAGGGCCCAGTCCAGGAGCGGGGTACGGCTATGGTCTGTGGATCTATCCCGACAGGAGCCCGCCGATATTCGAAGGACTCGGCCGAGGCGGGCAGCGCATCAGCGTCGTGCCAGCGAAAAACCTCGTCGTCGTGTTCACTGGTGGAGAGTTCGAACCGGGCGACATCGGCCAGTTCATCGGCCGCGCAATTAAATCTGACCGCGCGTTGCCCGAGAACTCGGCAGGCGCGGCGCGGCTCGCGACGGCCGTACGGGCTGCGACGCAGCCGCCGGCTGCGCGACCAGTCACTGCCGCGCCAGCGCAGGCAGCGGTGATCTCGGGCCGCACCTACGCGCTCGACGCAAATCCTTTCGAGCTCAGGTCGTTCTCGCTCACCTTTTCGGGAGGGGCGACGGCCCAGCTCCAGTTGGAACTGGTCGACCGGCTGGACAGGCCCCGACCGGTTGGCTTGGACGGCGTCCCCCGCGTTTCGCCGGATGGGCGATTCGGCCTGCCGGTCGCAGTCAGTGGTGCCTGGGAGAGTGACAGCACGTTCGTCCTCGACTACAACGAGGTGGGGAACATCAACAACCGCCGCTTCCGCCTGACCTTTGTCGATAAAGGGGCCTGCGTGGAACTCACCGACAGGTCCGAGCCGCTGGCAACGGTGCGGTACCGCGGACGCGCACGGTAGCTGACGGGCAGGTGGCAATGCGTCCGTGAATGCCCGCCGATTTGTGGCGATGCGCCAGGCGGTGCCAGCGTGACAGCAATGGCGTCAGCCGTGAACGCGCGTTCGCGTCACAACCGGTTGCAGCGGACGTCGCTGCGCGGAGCCGCTCAACGGGAGCGTTGAGCGACGACTGTGCGGCGGCTCGCTGCCACGACGCCAGCGAGCGCAATGGATCGAGACTTGCCTTGCGCTGCTCATCGTCGCGACCGACAGCTTTCAGGCAGTTCAATTCGGCCTGGGCGATGACGGCTTTGGGGCGTTAACGGTCAATCCAAAAGGTGTTCCTGACCGTGCCGCCTGCGGCCAGGGCGTGGAATATTCTGGAAAGTAAAATCAGTTCTCGGCCCTGCACCCAAGGCGCTGTTGGACGGTCGCTTTGCATAACCGTTCCACTGCACCGCCAACCCCACAACGGCAAGCGCGCCGACCGACCGAAAAAAGTGCCAACGTCACGCGCCGTTGAAGCGCGCGAGTTGATCCGTCCGCCTAGCGCGCGGTGCCGAAGAAGCGCAGCATTTCGCGGCTCGCGTCCGGTCCGCTGCCGTCGGTGTAACTGCCGTGCGTGCTGCCGCCCGACCAGGCGTGCCCGGCGCCATGCACCACCCAATGTTCAGCCAGCGGCGTGCCGTCGGCGCGCTGGTGCACGGTGCGCGTGTAGGCGCGTCCGTCCGGCACGCGACCCGGCTGCACCATCACCGACGCCGCCTGGTGCGGCACGCCCTGCGCCATCAGCTCGTCGCCGTTGCCGGGATGGACGGTGGTATCGCGGTCGCCATGAAACACGATGATCGGCAGCGCGTCGCCGCTGCGGCGGGCCCGGCCGATCTTGCCGCGCATGGCCGCCATGGCCGACGGCAGGTCGTGCGCGGCGGCGAACGGCAGGCCGGAATGCACGCCGACGGCCGCATACAGCTCGGGGTACAGCGTGCCGACGATGACAGCCATCGCGCCGCCGGCCGACAAGCCGGCCACGTACACCTGGCGCCGGTCGACGGCGTAGCTGTCGATGATCTGGTGCGTCATGCCGGCGATGATTGACGACTCGCCCTGGTCGCGCTGCTGGTCAAGCGCGCTGTACCAGTTCCAGCAGCGCCCCGGGTTGGCCTGCTGCGACTGGGCCGGATACAGCACCAGGCAGGCGCTTTCCTCGGCCAGCTGGTTCATCTGGGTGCCGGCGGCGAAGTCGTCCGGATTCTGGGTGCAGCCGTGCAGCATCACCAGCAGCGGCACCGACTGGCCGTGGTAATTGCTCGGCACATACAATTTGTAGCTGCGCGTGCCGGCCGGATTGGTGTAACTGCCGTCGATGAACTGGCCGGGCAGGGGCGCGCGCGCTTCCCGCGTGGGTACGCCAAAGCCGGGCAGCTCGAAACCGGGCAGCTCGAAGCCGCCCGGAGCGCCGCCTGGCTGGGAAGGTGTGCCGCGCCCCATCGGATTGCTCACGCCCAGCGACGCCAGCAGGTCGGCCACGGCGTCGCCGTGGGAACCCGGCGGCATGTGCGGCGGCACGTGCGGTTGCGGCGCTGGATGAGCTTGACGCGGCTGATGCGGTTGCTGCGGCGCGCGCGTGGCGGCGTCGCGCAAGCCCTGCATCGCGTGCGCGATCGCAGTGCCGGCCGCGGCCGGACCTTGCTTGAGCATGGCGCGCATCTGCGCGAGCATCTTGTCATTGATTTTCATGGACGGCTTTCAACGTTGCGGCGCACCGACGGCCGGGGCCTGTCGTTGCGCGATTAATGGATGCGGCCGGCCAGTGCGGCCTTGAGCACGGGACTGGCGTGCAGCGCGCCCAGCACGACGATCGACTCGATCGTCGCCAGCGCCAGCTCGACCGGCACATCGCCGGCGATGCTGGCCAGGCCCAGTACCTGGATCTGCAGCCGCTCACCGGCGGCCAGCACGCGCTCGAGATCGCTGCGCGAAAAATGCTGCATGCCCAGGATCAGGCTCTTGCGCGCCACCGTCTGCTTGACGACATCGGCGTGCGCGCTCAACTGGTTGCGGATGGCGGTGCGAATCAGGTCGGTGCGGTTGGCATAAAACCCTTCCTGCACCAGCAGATCGATCTGTCCTAGGTCGATCAGACCTAAATTGATCGTGATTTTTTCCGATTCACTGATTTTGGGTTTGACGACCAGCTTGCTCATAAGTCTCCAGAGACATCCTTGTGGCATCCATGTGCCATCTGTATGGATGGTAGTATAGGCGCATTGCTGGCGAGGTCAAGCACGATTGAACGCGCTGGGGTAAGGTGTGGTTTTGTTCGCGGGGCGGCACCATGGCTGGCATCAGCGGAATCGATCACGTGCAACTGGCCATGCCAGTGGGCGGCGAACACCAGGCGCGCGACTTTTACGCGCGTGTGCTGGGCCTGTCGGAAATTGCCAAGCCAATGCCGCTGGCCGCGCGCGGCGGCGTCTGGTTTGGCTGCGGCGCGGCGCAACTGCACCTGGGCGCCGACGCGGCGTTTCAGGCCACCGTCAAGGTTCATCCGGCGCTGTGGGTCGACGATCTGCCCGCATTTCTGAGCGCGCTACAGGCGGGCGGGGTGGCGGTGCGGCATGACGAGAGCGTCAACGGGCGCGCCCGGGCCAGCGTGTACGATCCGTTTGGCAATCGGATCGAGCTGATCGCGGCGCCGTGATTTCGCGGCATAATGGCGCCATGACAATGAATCAAATGGCAATCCATGAGTCCTGACCTGCAAGCAGGCGTGCGTTTTGCGTGGCGCTACACGGTGCCCGCGCGCGCCACCGTGCCCCAGCTTTACCACGACACGCCGTTCTGCCGCGACATGCCCGACGTGCTGGCCACCGGCTATCTGGTGGGCATGATGGAGCTGGCCTGCCTGGACGGCATGATGCCCTACCTCGACTGGCCGCGCGAGCAAAGCGTTGGCAGCGCCGTCAATTTCGTCCACCTGGCGGCGACCCCGCCCGGCATGACGCTGTCGATCAAGGGCGAAGTGCTGGAAGTGATCGGTCGGCGCGTGCGCTTTCACGTCGAGGCCTGGGACGAGTTGGACAAAGTGTGCGAAGGCACCCACGAGCGGCATGTGATCGACGCTGAAAAATTTGCCGCCAAGGCGGCCGCCAAGCTGGCACGGAGCGCGTCATGAGCCCGGAACTGCAAACCCCGGTGCCGTCGCCGTGCATCAGTCTGTGCGAGATGGCGCCCGCTACGGGCCTGTGCAAAGGCTGCCTGCGCAATATCGACGAGATCATCGCGTGGAGCCGCGCCAGCGACGACGACAAGCGCGTCATCTGGGCGGCCATCCGGGTGCGCGAGCAGCAACTGGAATTCAAATAGGATGTTCTATCGGCCCCAGCAAACCGTGTCCGGCCCGTCGTACAGCGACGGCTTCAAGGTGTTCGCCAGCTTCATCACACTGGCGCTGGCCGGCTACGGCACCAGCGTCGCGCTGCGCTTTCCGCTGCTGCAGTATGGGCTGGGCGTGCAACTGGTGCTGCTGGGTGCGAGCGTCATGCTGGGCGTGAGCTATTACTGGTTTTTGGTCGGGCGCACCACGGTCGACGCCGACGGTATCCGCCAGAGCTGGTTGTATGACAAGCATGTCGCATGGCGCGACGTGCGCGGCGCGAAGATGATCGGCATCCCCTTGCTCGGCTGGTTGTTCCCGCCGCGCCTGGTGGTGCGCACCGGCACCGCCTTCATGACCTTCAACGGCGGCTCGCGCGCGCTGCTGATTGAATTCGCCAGGATGTCGCTCGCTTTCCAGATGAAGCCATGAGCGAGTTCACACTACCGGCGACGATGCGCGTGTTCGAACGCGGCTGGCTCTCGTCGAACAACATCCTGTTCCTCGGGCGCGAGCAGACGGCGCTGGTCGACAGCGGCTATGTGACCCACGCAGCCCAGACGCTGGCGCTGGTACGCCACGGCCTGGCCGGCCGCCCGCTCGACCGGCTGATCAACACCCATTTGCATTCGGACCATTGCGGTGGCAACGCGATGCTGCAGGCTCAGTACGGCTGTCACACCGCCATTCCCGTGGCCGAAGCCGACAAGGTGCGCCACTGGGACACGGACGCGCTGAGCTACAAGGCCACCGGCCAGCAATGCGAGCGCTTCGGTTTTGACGCCACCGTCGCGCCGGGCGACACGCTGCTGCTGGGCGATTTGTCCTGGCAGGCTTTAGGCGCGCCGGGCCACGACCCGCACTCGCTGATCTACTTTTGTGAGCAAGAGGGTATCCTTATCTCCGCCGACGCGCTGTGGGAAAACGGCTTTGGCATCATCTTCCCCGAGCTGATCGGACAATCCGGTTTCGCCGAAGCGCGCGCCACGCTGGAATTGATCGCCGGCCTTGATGTGCGCTACGTGATCCCGGGCCACGGCAAGCCGTTCACCGATGTCGCCGGTGCGCTGGCACGGGCGCATTCGCGGCTGAACTACCTGGCGGCCGACCCGCTGCGCAACGCCCAGAACGCCATCAAGGTGCTGCTCAAGTTCGTGCTGCTCGAGCGCCAGCAGATCGCGCTGGCCGAGCTGCCCGCGCTGCTCGACCAGATGCCGGTGTTTGTCGACACCAACCGCCACTTCCTGCATCAGGATAGCGTCGCGCTGGCCGAATGGGCCGTCGCGCAGCTGCTGCGCGCGGGCGCGGCCCGGGTCGACGGCGCGGTGCTGCACAACCACGACGGCTAGAGGGCCGCGCCTAGACGGGGCGCGCATGTTCGGCCCTATAATGACGCGAGCAGTTTCGCCGCATTTTCGAGTTCTTCGATCAACCTCCCGTCTGCGAGTCCGTCATGGCATTGCCCGTCGTTTTGCAAAACCTTTCCCTTCCCGTCATCGGCTCGCCGCTGTTCATCGCCAGCGGCCCGAAGCTGGTGGCGGCCCAGTGCAAGGCCGGCATCGTGGGCAGCTTCCCGGCGCTCAACGCGCGCCCGGCCGAACTGCTCGACGTCTGGCTGACTGACCTGAAACAAGAGCTGGCCGACTACCAGGCGGCCAACCCGGGCGTCAAAGTCGGCCCGATCGCCGTCAACCAGATCGTCCATCAGTCCAACGACCGGCTCGCGCACGACGTGGCGCTGTGTGTCAAACACCAGGTGCCGATCATCATCTCGTCGCTGCGCGCGCCGCCCAAGGAGATGATGGACGCGATCCACGGCTACGGCGGCATCGTGCTGCACGACGTGATCTCGATCCGCCACGCGCACAAGGCGCTGGAAGCGGGCGTGGACGGACTGATTCTGGTGGCGGCCGGTGCCGGCGGCCACGCCGGTGCGCTGTCGCCGTTTGCGCTGGTGGGCGAGGTGCGCAAGTTCTTCAGCGGCCCGATCGCGCTGTCCGGTTCGATCGCCAGCGGCGACGGCATCCTGGCCGCGCAGGCGATGGGCGCCGATTTTGCCTACATCGGCTCGCGCTGGCTGGCCACCGAGGAATCGAACGTGGACGAGCACTACCGCGACGCGATCGTCGCCTCCAGCGCGGCCGACATCGTCTACACCAACCTGTTCACCGGCGTGCACGGTAACTACCTGAAAAAGTCGATCGTCAACGCCGGGCTGGACCCGGACGCGCTGCCCGAGGCGGACAAGAGCAAGATGAACTTCGGCGCCGGCGCCGCCGCCAAGGCCTGGCGCGACATCTGGGGCGCCGGCCAGGGCGTGGGCATGATGGACGACGTGCCGACGGTCGCCGAAATGGTGGCCCGTTTGAAGCGCGAATACGACGCCGCGCGCGCCCGCCTGGCGCTGTAGATCAGGCGCTGCCGCCGCGCGCCGCCGGCCTTATCCGGGGCGCGCGGCGACTTATTTTGCATAAAGATGATTTTGCGCGAACCGTTTTGCGTGTTGCTCGCCTCTTAGTGTCCGAGGGCTGTCCTCGCACAACGACGCATCGAAGGAGATCATCATGTTTTACGCCAAAAATGTCCCTGTCTGGGAACGCATCCTGCGCACCGCCATGGGCCTGGTCGGCCTGGCTTACGCCGCCATGAACTGGGGCGGCTCGCTGCTTGCCGTGGGCGTCGGCATGACGGGCGTGGTGCTGGCCGTGACCGGCCTGGTCGGATTTTGCCCGATGTGCGCGCTGGTCGGGCGCAAGCTCGACAAGGGGCGCTAAGCGATGCAGGCCGGGATCGAGCGCAACGATCTGATCTACGCTGCGCAGACCGGCGATCCCAGCGCGATCGCGCGTCTGCTGGCGCTGTGCCAGGCCGACGCGCGTCGCTACGCGTTGCGTCATTGTCAGGCCAGCGACATCGACGACGCGGTGCAGGAGTCGCTGCTGGTGATCGCGCGCAAGGTCAAGGGACTCAAGGCCGTCGCGGCGTTTTCGTCGTGGCTGTTTGTCGTCATCAAACGTGAATGCCGCAAGCTGGGGCGCCTGGTGTTCAACACCGAGCCGCTCGACGCGGCGCTGATCGAGCAGCAGTTGCTGTGCCGTTCCGACAACGCGCTGCGCATCGACCTGGCCAGGGCGCTCGAGTCCTTGCCGGCCCATTATCTCGAAGTGGTGCTGCTGCGCGACTTCGAAGAACTCACCATCGCCGAAATCGCCGCGCGCTTGGATGAGCCGGTCGGCGCCGTCAAGAGCCGGCTGCATCGGGCCCGCGCGCTGGTGCGCGAATACATGCTCGACACGACGGCGAGCGCGCCGACGCCGGGCGCACCGCACTAGGTCGCGCCGGCGCGCAGGCGCGTCGCGGTTTGCCGCAGGCGTCGATAGCACAGTTGTGCTACATTGACGTTTGCCTACCGGAGAACGCGATGTCCACCACGACGATACGCCTGCCAGACGAACTCAAAGCGCGCATCGCCGCGCTGGCCGAGCGCAGCGGCAAGACCGCGCACAGCCTGATCCTCGAGGCGATCGCGGAGAAAGCTGATCTGGAGGAACGCCAAGGTGAGTTCAACGATGTCGCCGATACCCGTTTTCAGCATATCGTTGCCACCGGCCAGACCGTGACGTGGACCGACATGCAGCGCTATCTGGCCGATCGCCTGGCCGGCAAGTCGCCGGCGCGGCCAAACGCCAAGCAACGGCGCGAGTGAGCGTGGCGCGCATCGAATTGGCGCCGGAGCTGGTCGAGGACTTTGATCGCATTCTTGCGCATCTTGCGCAGCATCAGGGGGCCGATGCACCAGCACGCATCGCAGTTATTGTCGACGCGATTGGTGTGCTAGCGCTCAATCCACGCATCGGAAAATGCGTCTCAAACGACAAGCGCGAGCTGGTGATCGGGCGCCGTTCCCATGGTTACGTGGCCCTGTATCGCTACGTTGACGACATCGATACGGTGTTTGTGCTGGCCATACGCAGTCAGCGCGAGGCCGGTTATGCCAGGTCATGAACGCGCGTCATTGATCGTCGACGCTCAATTCTTACGGGAGAAAATATGAACCCAAGTCACACTGCACTGATCATCATCGACATGCAAAAAGGGATGGCCAGTCCAACGCTACCGGCTCGTAACAACCTCGATGCCGAGGAGCATATCGGCACGCTGTTGCAGGCCTGGCGCGGCGCTGGCCGGCCGGTCGTGTGCGTGCGCCACATGTCGCGCTCGCCCGCATCGGTGTTCTGGCCCGGCCAGCCAGGCGCCGAGTTTCAGGCGCGCTTCGCGCCGCTGGCGCACGAGCACGTGGTCGAGAAAAACGTGCCCGACGTGTTCGCCCAGTCGGGCCTGGAACGCTGGCTGCATGTGCGCGCCATCCGCGAGCTGGTCATCGTGGGCGTGTCGACCAATAATTCGGTCGAGTCGAGCGCGCGCAGCGCCGGCAACCTGGGCTTTGCCACCGTGGTGGTGGCCGACGCCTGCTACGCGTATGAGCAGCGCGATTTCGGCGGCACGTTGCGCAGCGCCGAGGACGTGCATCTGATGGCGTTGGCCAATCTGGCCAGCGATTACGCACGCATCATGTCGAGCGCGCAGCTGCTCGCCGCGTGCGACGGCGCGCGCGATCCGGCAGCGTTCGACAACGCGCTGGAGAGCTGAGCATGCGTATCGCCGTGCTGTCCGATATCCACGGCAACCTGCCGGCGCTGGGCGCGGTGGTGGCCGATTTGCGCCGGCACGGCGTGGACGCCGTCGTCAATCTGGGTGACAGCCTGTCCGGCCCCTTGCTGCCGCTGGCTACCGCGCAGTTTCTGATGGAACGCGACTGGGTTCAGCTGGCGGGCAACCACGAGCGCCAGATCCTGGAAATCCATCCTGGCTCGGCCAAGGAAGACCAGTTCGCGCACGCCGAGCTGACCGACAAGGAGCGCGCGTGGATCGCCTCGCTGCCCAGCGCAACAGCCCTGTCGCCCGAGGTGTTCCTGTGCCACGGCACGCCCACCAGCGACCGCACCGCCTTGCTGCAGACGGCCGAGCGCAACGCCACCAGCAGCGAGATTGCCGAACGCCTGGGCGAGCTCGATGCCGAAGTGATTTTGTGCGGCCATTCGCACGTGGCGCGCAGCGTGCGTACCGGCAGCGGCCAGTTGATCGTCAATCCGGGCAGCGTCGGGCATCCGGCCTATGCCGACGAAAACCCTTATCCGTATGTGGTGGAAAGCGGTTCGCCGGACGCGCGGTACGCGATCGTCGAGAAGCGCGCCGGACTATGGCTCAGTAGCCTGATCACGGTGCCGTACCGGCACCACTCGGTGGCCGCGCTGGCCGCCTCGCGCGGCTGTCCCGACTGGGAAAGCGCGCTGCTGACGGGGTATATGCCGGCCCGGCCTTAGCGCGGGGTTGTCGCAACAAGCCCGGCTGGATTTGGCGCCAGCGCCGCTGTCAGACCCCGGCTTGATTGAGCGGCGCCGCAAGTCGCCGGCTTGAAAAAGCGCTGTCGCTGTCACCGTCGCTGTCATCGTTGGTGTCGGTGTCGGTGTCGCTGTCGCCGCTGCGCTCAGCGCGCGTTCAGGTCTTCCGGGCGGATTGCCCACAAGCCCGGCAGGTTGCGCCAGTAGCCGTACACGTCCATGCCGAAACCGACCACGAACTTGTTCGGTATGGTCAACCCGACGATATCGGCCTTGACCGGTTTGGCGCGCTTGATCGCCTTGTCGGCAAACACCGCCAGGATCACTTCGGCCGCCCCCATGTCGAGCAGGCGCTGCTTGACGTGCGCCAGCGTCTCGCCTTCGTCGAGGATATCGTCGAGCACGATGACGGTGCGCCCGACGACGTTCGAGCGCGGGATCACCTTCCAGACGATCTTGCCGCCCTGGTCGTCGTCGCCATAGCGACTGACGTGAATGTAATCGAATTCAAGCGGGAACGTCAGCAAGGGCAGCACGTTGCCGGTGAAGACGACGGCGCCGCCCATCACGCCCAGCACCAGGGGAAATTCAGCGCTGTCGGGCTTGTCGTAACGCGCGTTGAGCACGTCGGCCACGTGCACGACCGCCGCCTGCACGGCGTGCCGGTCGAAGATCTCTTCGGCGTTTTCAAGCAGCATGCGCGCGCGCGCGAAGTGAAAATCTTGCATGGTGTTTTACTCCCGGGTGAATGCTGCCATTATCCCGCATATCGCCGCCGGTCAGCATGCCAGTTGGGTTTACGCCACAACGCGCGCCGCGCGCCCTAGCGGTAGTCGCGCCGGTCGTCGATCGCCTTGCCGTCGTCGGCCAGCGTGCCCGGCGCGACAAATTCGACTTCGCCGCGCAGCTTGGTGACGTCGCGGATCGACTCGACAATGGCGCCGGCCAGTTCGTGCGCGACCGGCTGCGCCACTTCGCAGTGCAGCGTCATCACGTCGTTGGCCATCTGACCCGTCACCACCAGGCGGGCGCGCAACACTGCCGGATGGCGGCGTACGATATTGTCCACCTGGGACGGATGGACGAACATCGCGCGCACCTTGGTGGTCTGGTCGGCCCGCCCCATCCAGCCCTTGATGCGCGCGTTGCTGCGTCCGCAGCGCGTGGCCGGCGTGTCCAGCAGCAGCGCCGACAGGTCGCCGGTGGCAAAGCGAATCAGCGGATAGTCGGCATTGAACACCGTCACCACCACTTCGCCGATGTCGCCTGGCGCAACCAACTCGTTGCTGCCGGGCCGCACGATCTCGATGAGCACGTCCTCGTCGAGCACCATGCCGGCATCGGGCGCGCCGTCGGTGGCCGTCTCGTAGGCGATGCAGCCGATGTCGGCGGTCGCATAGTTTTGCAGCACCTGCGCCACGCCGTTGTTGCGCAACCAGCTACGCAGCGATTCGGGCAGCGCCTCGGCGCCCACCAGCGCGCGCTGCAGGCTGCTGATATCGGCACCCATTTCGCGCGCCTTCTCGATGATATTGCGCAGGAACGACGGCGTGCCGATGTAGGTGTCGGGGCGCAGGTCGGCGATCGCGCGCACCTGCAGCTCGGTCTGGCCGGCGCCGGCCGGAATCACGGCGCAGCCGATGCGCGCGGCGCCCCCTTCGACCATGTAGGCGGCCGGCGTGAAGTGGTAGGAGTAGCAGTTCTGCAGCAGCGCGCCGGGGCGCACGCCGGCCGCGTGCATCGAGCGCGCGAAACGCCACCAGTCGGCGCCGCTGCCTTGCGGGTCGAAGATCGGGCCGGGCGAGACGAACACCCGTGTCAGCGCGCCCTTGGGCACCGCCAGCAAGCCGCCGAACGGCATGTCGGCCTGCTGCAGCGTCTTCAGATCGGACTTACGCGTCAGTGGCAGCGCGGCCAGCGCGGCGCGGCTGTTGATATCCTGCGCATTGACGCCGGCCAGGATGCGCGCCCAGCCGGGCGCCGTCTGGGCGCGCGCGATCAGGGCAGGCAAGCGTGCCATCAGGTCGCGCTCGCGCGCGGCCGGGTCGCGCGTTTCAAGGCTGTCGAGCGTGTCGAAGGTCATGGGGCTACTCCAATGTCTTGTTGTAATTTGCGGGTCAGTCTGGCGAACACCAGCGCGTACGAGCGCGCCAGCAGCTCGGCCGCCTCGCCGTCCGACAGCGCGTCCGCACGGGTCACCTTGACCCACTTGGCGCGCGCCAGATACGGCGCCGGAATGATGCCGGGCCGGTCGGTCAGTTCCAGGAACCGTTCGCCATCGACCTTGAAGCTGATCGCCGTGGCCGGCACCTCGCGGTCGGTCACGGCGAACATCTTCAGGCCGACCGAAAACACCGCGTTCGCGCTCCATTTGACGTCTTCCACCACGCCGGGAAAACTGCGGCAGCAGGCCTTGGCTGCTTCAAAATTCATCGTCGTTCCTCAGGCCAGCCAGCGCTTGCGGCGGCGGTAGAATTTCATGTCACGAAAGCTCTTGCGCCCAGCGCCTGAGACGCCCAGATAGAATTCCTTGACGTCCTCGTTGCTGGCCAGGTCGCTTGCTGCGCCTTCCATCACGACGCGCCCGTTTTCCAGGATGTAGCCGAAGTCGGCGTAGCGCAGCGCCACCGTGGTGTTTTGTTCGGCCAGCAGGAAGGACACGTTTTCCTTCTGGTTCAGGTCTTTGACGATGCCGAAAATCTCGTCGACGATCTGCGGCGCGATGCCCATCGACGGCTCGTCGAGCAGGATCATCGACGGCTTGGCCATCAGCGCGCGTCCGATCGCGCACATCTGCTGTTCGCCGCCCGAGGTATAACCGGCCAGGCTGTTGCGCCGCTCGCGCAGGCGGGGAAAATAGTGGTACACCGCGTCCAGCGCTTCCTTCAGCTGGGCGCGCGAGAGCACCCGGGTGTAAGCGCCGGTGAGCAGGTTTTCCTCGATGCTCAGGTGGCCGAAGCAGTGGCGCCCTTCCATCACCTGCGACAGGCCGCGCTTGACCAGTTCGTTGGGCGTCAACTGATCGACCCGTTCGCCCTTGAACTGCACTTCGCCCTTGGTGACGTCGCCGCGCTCACCGCGCAACAGCGTCGAAATGGTTTTCAGCGTGGTTGACTTGCCGGCGCCGTTGGCGCCCAGCAGCGCCACGATGCTCCCTTGCGGCACTTGCAGCGACACGCCTTTGAGGACCAGAATCACATGGTCGTAAATGACTTCGATATTATTGACCGACAGGTAGGGCGGGTTCGTCATGGTGGTCTTTGCTTTGTTCAAACGGCGCGGGAACGCCAGCGTTCCCGCGCACGGAGTCGCTACTTCATGCAGGCGGGGGTGATTTTCTTGTCGGCGGCGTATTTGGCCGATGATTCATCGACCAGCTTGCGCGTCAAGGCCTTGTCGCCCACGATCCAGTTCGGCGTGATCGCGTTCCACTTCTTGCCGTCCCACTGCTGCACCTTGACCGCGCCCGAACCTTCATGGTCGTCGCAGCTGGTTTTCACCGGCGGGAACATGCCCAGCACGCCCAACGCTTTCTGGCGCGCCTCGTCCACGTCCAGGTTTTCCAGGCCCCAGCGCACCTGCTCGCCGGTCACCACTTTGCCTTTGCCGAACTTGTCCTGCGCGCGCCGGATCGCCTCAACCCACAAGATGCCGGCGGTCAGACCGCGCATGTGGTACACCGAGCCGATGCGCGATGGGTCGGACAGGTTGCCCTTGCCGGTGCCATAGAGCTTGGTTTTGATCTCGTCTTCCAGCGGATAGTGACCCGGCGTATTGAACGTCATCGACGTATAGCCCTTGGCCGCGTCGCCCGACGGCACCATGTCTTCTTCAGAGCCAGCCCACCAAACACCCAGCATTTTTTCGCGCGGGAAGCCGTTGCGCTGCGCTGTCTTGATGGCCACCGAATTCATCACGCCCCAGCCCCACAGGATCACGAAGTCCGGATTGGCCTGGCGGATCTGCAGCCATTGTGATTGCTGCTCGCTGCCCGGCGGCGCCACGGCGATCTTGACCAGCTCGAATCCGTACTGTTTGGCCTGCGCTTCGAGCACCGGCAGCGGTTCCTTGCCGAAGGCTGAATCGTGGTACAGGTGGACGATTTTCTTGCCCTTCAATTTGTCCATGCCGCCGCTCTTGTCGCCCAGGTATTTGACCATCGCGGCGGCCTGGTTCCAGTAGCTGGTGATGAGCGGGAACACGTAGGGGAAGACCTTGCCGTTGGCCGCATCCGAGCGGCCGTAGCCCAGCGTCGTCAACGGAATTTTGTCCTGGGCGACCCGGTCCAAAATGCCGTAGGCGATGCCGGTGGAGAGCGGCTCGACCAGCGTGGCGCCGCCGTTCTTGGTTTTCAGGCGCTCGTAGCATTCGATGCCGCGCGAGGGGTTGTATTCGGTCTCGCATTCCTCCCACGAGAGTTTGACGCCGTTCACGCCGCCGTTGGCGTTGACGAGGTTGAAGTAGTCGATCACGCCGCCGTAGAAACCGGAGCCGCCGGCCGCGTACGGGCCGACCCGGTAGGACGGCAGCGCGATGAACTGCTCATCGGCCAGCGCCGCGCTTGTCGTGCCCAGCAAGGCAGTGGCCACGACAGCACTCAACAGCACAGTTTTGATACGCTTCATTGTGTTCTCCTTCGGTTTGCACGAGTTCATGACAGGGTTAAGGTTGTTCATCGGATCAGTGGGGGAAAGGCCACAGGCGCAGCTTCTCTTTTGCGATTTGCCACAGGCGCGCCAGCCCGTGCGGCTCGACGATCAAAAAGAAAATGATCAGCGCGCCAAATACCATCAATTCCAGATTCGAGGCCACCGTCGTCGGCAGCGCCAGCGCGTGCGCGACGATGTTGAGCAGCACCGGCAGCAGCACGATGAAGGCCGCGCCGAGGAAGGAGCCGAGCACCGAGCCGAGCCCGCCGATGATGACCATGAACAGGATGCGAAACGACAGGTCCAGGTTGTAGGCTTCCGGCTCGACCGTGCCCAGATAGGCAAACGCATACAGCGCGCCGGCCACACCGCAGTAGAACGAGCTGACGGCAAACGCCAGCAGCTTGGTGCGCATCGGCCGGAAGCCGATCACCTCGGCCGCCACGTCCATATCGCGCACCGCCATCCACGAGCGGCCCACGTTGGAGCGGATCAGGTTTTTCGCCAGCAGTGCCAGCAGCGCCACCACGCCCAGCACCAGCATGTATTTGCGCGCAGGGGTGTCGAATTGGACGCCGAAGATGGCCATTTTTTGCGCCGTGATCACGCCCGACGAACTGTAATTGGTAAGCCAGCCGATCTTGGTTAAGCACCACAGCACGAAGAACTGGGTCGCCAGCGTGGAGGCGGCCAGATAAAAGCCGCGGATGCGCAGCGACGGCAGGCCGAAGGCGATGCCCACCAGCGCCGCGCACAGGCCACCGAGCACAAACGACAGCAGGATCGGCATGCCGGGAATGCGCGCCATGAAGTTGTAGGCGCCGAAAGCGCCCACCGCCATGAACGCGGCGCTGCCCAGCGACAGCTGGCCGCAGTAGCCGGTCAGGATGTTCAGCCCGAGCGCAGCGAGCGCGAAGATGAGGAAGGGAATCAGCAGCGCCGACAGCGCATACGGCGAGGCGAACAGCGGCACCACACCGACCGCGACCGCGATCAGTATCGACAGCGCGATGCGGTCCTGGCGGATCGGAAAGATCTGGCCGTCGCTCTGGTAACTGGTCTTGAATTGTCCGGCTTCACGATAAAGCATGTGTCTCTTTCAATGTGTGCTTGGCCCGGAACCGAGTTTGTTAAATGGGGTCAGAGTTTTTTTTCGCGCGGGGTATGCGCGAAAATTACTCTGACCCCATTTAACAAACGGCCCGTAACCACGTGCACGTTTGTAAACAAGGGCTAAAACCGGGGACAGACCCGTAAAACCGGTAAAACCGGGGACAGACCCTAAAACCGGGGACTAAAACCGGGGACAGACCCGTGTTTTCAGGAAAAACCCACGCCCGGCATTTCATTGCTTGGAAACAGGGGTCTGTCCCCGGTTTTTCCCCGGTTTTTCCGCTGACTTCGAATCGCGAAAGCGGGGTCAGAGTAATTTTCGCCATACACCCGGCGAAAAAAATGGCTAGGCGCCCCCCTCTGACCCCGGTTTCGCTCGCGCCTTCGTTTTGCTACTTTTTCGACTTCGACTTTGACTTTGACTTCAAATTCGGCGGATGATTTTTTCGCCGAACAGGCCTTCGGGACGCACCAGCAAAAACAGCAGCGCGAACACATACGGAAACCAGCCTTCGATGCCGCCGCCCACCATCGGGCCGATATACACCTCGGCCAGTTTCTCGGACGCGCCGATGATCAGGCCGCCGACGATGGCGCCCGGCACTGACGTGAAGCCGCCCAGGATCAGCACCGGCAGCGCCTTTAACGCGATGAAGGTCAACGCAAATTGCACCCCGTTGCGCGCGCCCCACAGCAAGCCGGCCACCAGCGCCACCAGCCCAGCCACGCCCCACACCACGGCCCAGATGGTCTGCAGCGGGATGCCCACCGCCAGCGCCGCCTGATGGTCGTCGGCCACGGCGCGCAGCGCCCGTCCGACCTTGGTCTTTGAAAACAGCAGCGCCAGCGCCGTCACCAGCAGCGCGCAGATGGCGGCGGCGATCAGGTCGAACTGCGAGACGATGATGTTGAAGTGCTCCAGCAGGTAAGGCATCGGCACGTCCTCGATCGGCAGGTCCAGCTTGTGCACCTGCGAACCCCACAGCAGCTGCGCCAGTCCCTCGATGAAGAACGCCAGGCCGATGGTGGCCATGAACAGCGTGATTTCGGGTTGGTTCACCAGCGGACGCAGCACCACCTTTTCGATCACCATCCCCAGTACGATCATCACCAGCATCGTCAGCGGTATCGCCAGCCACAGCGACAGGCCGAACTTGTCGACCATGCCCACGCAGGTGAGGGCGGCGAAGAACACCATCGCTCCCTGCGCAAAATTGAACACGCCCGAGGCCTTGTAGATCAACACAAAGCCGATCGCCACCAGCGCGTACATCACGCCCGACAGCAAACCGCCGATCAGCACTTCAAAGAAAAAATTCATCGTCGCTTCCTTAATGGGCCTGGCCGAGATAGGCGTTGATCACGTCCGGGTTGCTGCGCACCTGATCTGGTGTGCCGTCGCCGATTTTTTTGCCGTAGTCGAGCACCACGACGCGATCCGAAATATCCATCACCACCCCCATGTCGTGCTCGATCAGCACGATGGTGGTGCCGAACTGGTCGTTGACGTCGAGGATGAAGCGGCACATGTCCTGTTTCTCTTCCACGTTCATGCCCGCCATCGGCTCGTCGAGCAGCAGAATCTGCGGCTCGGCCGCCAGCGCGCGCCCCAGTTCGACGCGCTTTTGCAGGCCGTAGGGCAGGCGCCCGACCGGCGTCTTGCGGATCGCCTGGATTTCCAGGAAGTCGATGATCTGCTCGGCCTTTTCGCGGTGTTCGATCTCCTCGCGCCGCGCCGGTCCCCAGTACAGCGCCTGCAGCAGAAAATTCGACTTCATCATCAGGTTACGGCCCGTCATGATGTTGTCCAACACCGTCATGCCCTTGAACAGCGCGATGTTCTGAAACGTGCGCGCGATGCCGGACTTGGCCGCGTCGTAGCAGTCCATGCCCTTGCGATGCACGCCGCGCAGCACCACTTCGCCTTGCTGCGGGCGGTACACGCCGTTGATCACGTTGAGCATCGAGCTTTTGCCGGCGCCGTTGGGGCCGATGATGGCGCGGATTTCGTGCTCGCGCACGTCAAACGAGATGTCGGTGAGCGCCTTGACGCCGCCAAACGACATCGAGATGTTTTGCAGGTCCAGGATCACCGGGCCGATCGCGCGCTTGGGTGCCTGGCCGAGGTCTTGTTGCAAGCTGTCGTGTAAAGCGCTCATGCTGCGTGCTCCATGACGGCGAAAGTTTTGGCGTCGCAGATGCGCAGATCGGCGCTGACCGTGCCCACCCGTCCATCCTCGAACTTGACGGCGGTGCTGATGAACTGCGACGCCTTGCCGGCGTACAGCGCGTCGATCAGCGGCGCGTATTTTTCGGCGATGAACTTGCGCCGCACCTTGCGCGTGCGGGTCAGCTCGTCGTCATCCGGGTCAAGCTCCTTGTGCAGCACCAGGAAGCGGGTGATCTGGGTGTCGCCCATCAGCGCTTCACGTGCCAGGTCGGCATTGACCTTCTCGATGCACTCGCGTACCAGCTCGTAGGTCTGCCCGTGCGCGGCCAGGTCGGTGTAGCCGGCATACGCGATGCCACGCCGCTCGGCCCAGTTGCCGACCGCTTCGATGTCGATATTGACGAAGGCGCACACGGCGTCGCGTCCGCTGCCAAAGGCCACCGCCTCCTTGATGAAGGGGAAAAACTTGAGCTTGTTTTCGATGTAGTTGGGCGCGAAGATCGCCCCGCCCGTCAGCGCGCCCACGTCGGCTGCGCGGTCGATGATTTTCAAATGGCCTTCGGCGTCGAACAGGCCCGCGTCGCCGGTGTGAAAGTAGCCGTCCGCGTCGATCACTTCGGCCGTCGCGTCGGGCCGCTTGTAGTAGCCGCTCATGGTGGCCGGGGATTTGACCAGCACTTCGCCGTGCGCGCCCAGCTTGACCTCGACGCCCGGCGCGGGCATGCCGACGCTGTCGAATTTGATGTGGCCGTCCGGTTGCAAGCACACGTAGGCGCAGGTTTCGGTGGAGCCGTACAGCTGCTTGAGGTTCACGCCTATCGAGCGGTAGAAGCGGAACAGGTCGGGGCCGATCGCCGCGCCGGCCGTATAGGCCACCCGCACGCGCGACAGGCCCAGCACGTTTTTCAGCGGCGCATAGATCAGCACATTGCCCAGCGCGTAAGCCAGCCGGTCGGCCAGCGCCACCGGCTTGCCGTCGAGGATATCGGCGCCGCAGCGCCGTGCGACGTTCATGAAATGGTGGAACAGGCGGCGCTTGGGCGCGCTGGCGTCTTCCATCCGTATCATCACCGTGGTGAGCATGTTTTCAAACACGCGCGGCGGGGCGAAGTAGCAGGTCGGGCCGATCTCGCGCAGGTCCAGCAGCACCGTGTCGCCCGACTCCGGACAGTTCACGGTGAAGCCGGCCACCAACGCCTGCGCCAGCGAAAACAGGCAGTCGCCCACCCACGCCATCGGCAGGTAGGACAGGATGTCTTCGGCGTCCGTCAACTGGTCGAACGCGACGCAGCCGCTGCCGGCCGCCAGCAGCGCGGCGTGGCTCTGGCATACGCCTTTCGGCTTGCCGGTGGTGCCCGACGTGTACAGGATGATGGCGGTGTCGTCGGCCCGGCCGGCCGCCACGGCGGCGTCGAAAAAGCCCGGGTGCGCTTTGTCATACGCGCGGCCCAATTCTTGCAAGGCGGCGCACGAGCGCAGGCCGTCCTGGCGGTAATGGCGCATGCCGCGTTCGTCGTCGTAGGCGATGTGCTGCAAGTGCGGACAATCGGCCTTCAGGTCGAGCAGCTTGTCGACCTGCTCCTGGTCTTCCACGATGGCGTAGGCGATGTCGGCGTTGGCCAGCACGAAGGCCATGTCGGCGCTGGGCGCGTCCTGATACAGCGGCACCGGCACGCCGCCCAGACATTGCGCGGCCAGCATCGCCCAGTACAGGCGCGGCCGGTTGTCGCCGATGATGGCCAGGTTCATGCCCCGCTCGAAGCCCAGCGCGGCCAGCCCGCAGGCCAGCGCGCGCACTTCGGCGTTGACCTGCTGCCAGGTCCAGCTTTGCCAGATGCCCAGATGCTTTTCGCGGTAGGCCGGACGCTGCGGGCGCACCCGGGCGTGTTCGGCCAGGCGGCGTGGAAAAGTTGGCAATAGCGAGCCGTCCGTTGTGTGCACCCGTGTCTCCTTGATCTTATTGCGTCCGGCTGCACCAAGATCGGTGCCGGCGCGGCGCCGTTTTGTGTGATGATACTAGCGCGCGCTCCCAAGACAGGTTGTCTTTTCAATGACAATTCGACGACTTTCGATGTTGCGTCGCACAATATTCATCCTCTCATGTTGACAGTCCGTTCCCAATGACAATTTTCAAATAATGGCGATCAATTTGCCAACCTTGAGCGCGCATGTCGCTGCGACGATCTGGGCACGCACCTTGTCCGGCGCCGAACTGGCGCGCGTGCAGGCGGACGTATTCGAGCAGGCGGTGCCGAAAGGGGGCTTCGTGTGCCGCAAGGGCGAACCGGTGCACAACTGGATCGGCATCATCGACGGGCTGGTCAAGATCAATAATTTCTCGGCGGCCGGCAAGAACGTCACCTTTACCGGCGTGACCGCTGGCGGCTGGTTCGGCGAAGGCTCGCTGCTCAAGGACGAGCAGCGCAAGTACGACGTGATCGCGCTGCGCGACACGCGTGTGGCGCGCATGCCACGCGCGACCTTCGACTGGCTGCTGGAAACAAGTTTGCCGTTCACCCGCTTCCTGCTGATGCAACTGAACGAGCGGCTCGGCCAGTTCATCGGCCAGGTCGAGAACGACCGCCTGCTCGACGTCGACACGCGCGTGGCGCGCTGCCTGGCCGGCATGTTCAACGAGCACCTGTATCCCGGCGTGGACACGCTGGTGTTGATTTCGCAGGAAGAGATTGGCTACCTGTCGGGCGCCTCGCGCCAGCGCGCCAACCAGGCTTTGCAGGTGCTCGAACGGGCCGGTCTGGTGCGCCTGGACTATGGGGGCATCCGCGTGCTGGACCTGGAAGGCCTGCGCCTGTTCCACGCATAGTCTGGTGTGTGCGCGTGCTTCTCGATACGGATGAACGCGCCCCGTTCACATTGCAAGCGCCAGCACGCACGGCTTGGGCAAACGGCGCCCGTTGCCCAACGATGTAGCCGGCGAACTTCTCGTTCGAACCACCAGATCGACCGTTCAGCCACTGCCTGGCGCCGTTCGTCGGCGCGCGCTCGCCGCCGCGGCCGGTCGACCCTAGAATGCCGGCATGAGCACACCAATCCCGTTCCAGTCCGGCCAGTTCTATGGCGATGAGCAGCATGGCGCGCGCGCCAGCATGTTCGATATCCGCAGCCTGAGCGCCAGCCGCAGCGAGGACGAAGTGGCCACCCATCGCCATGACGACGCCCACTTCGTCCTGGTGCTGTCGGGCGTGTATATTTCCAGCGCCCTGCACGCGCCATCGCGCGCGCGCGCGCCCACGCTGGTGTTCAATCCGGCCGGCACCACGCACCGCGACCGCTTCGTCGATGGCAAAGGCAGTTTCATGACCGTGTCGCTCGATCCGGTCCTGCTGTCGGGGGCCGAAGAATTGCAGGTGGCCCAGCAATGCGCCACCGTGTTGGGCGATGCGGCCAGCGCGGTCGCCGCGTTCAGGATCGCCCGCGAAATCGGTCGCGGCGGCGATGCCGCCTTGCTCGAAGCGGGCGCCTGGGAGATGCTGGCCGGTCTGCACAGCGGCGCCCCGACGGGCCGACCCCTGCTGCCCGGCTGGGCCCACCAGGCCTACGAGGCCGTGATGGACATGGCCGCCGACACCCATCTGCGCATCGCCGACCTGGCCGCCGCGCTGGGCGTGCATCCCGTGCATCTGGCGCGCGTGTTCCGCCAGGCCTGGGGCTGTTCACCGGGCGAGCTGCTGCGCTGGCGCCGTGTCGAGCAAGCCAGCGCCCTGCTGCGCCGTGCGCAGCTGAGCATGGCCGATGTGGCGCTGAGTGTGGGCTTCGCCGACCAGAGCCACATGAGCCGCGCCTTCCAGGCCCGCTACGGCATGACGCCCAGTCATTACCGCAGCAAGATGTTTCAAACGTCCAAGACAGTGCCCGGTTCGCCCAACTAGACTGAATTTTTCCCCTACTCGGAGTACACCATGTTGCGATACCTTCCCCTTCTGCTGGCCTTCGGTGGCGCCGTCCATGCTGGCGAACTGGACGCCGTCACCAGCGCCGTCGACGCGGGCGACTTCAAGCAGATCACCAGCGTCGTGGTGGCCCGGCATGGCAAACCGATCTATGAACATTATTTTGACAAGGAAGGCGCCGACAGCCTGCGCAACACGCGCTCGGTCACCAAGACGCTCACCGGCATGCTGCTTGGCCTGGCCATCGAGCGCAAGCTGTTGCGCGCCGACACACCCGTGCTGCCCCACTTTCCGGAACTGCGCCCGCTGGCCTACCCCGACCCGCGCAAGGACCAGATCACGGTCGAGGATTTGCTGACCATGAGCTCGCTGCTCGAATGCGACGACGACAACCAGCTCTCGCGCGGCAACGAGGATCGCATGTACTTGATGGAAGACTGGAGCCGCTTCGTGGTCGACCTGCCGATCCGCGGCTTTCCCGACTGGCAGCCGCGTCCCGCGCAATCGCCGTACGGGCGCGCGTGGAGCTACTGCACGGCCGGCGTGGCCCTGCTCGGTCCGCTGCTCGAAAAGGTCAGCGGCCAAAGCGTGCCGGAGTTCGCCGCCGCCAACCTGTTCCGCCCGCTCGGCATCGACAAGGTGAAATGGCAGTTCCAGCCGCTGGGCACGGCCATGACGGGCGGCGGGCTGCAACTGCGCAGCGTGGACCTGATGAAGCTTGGCCAGCTTTATCTTGACGGCGGGCGCTGGGCCGGCAAGCAAGTGATCCCTGCCGACTGGGTCAAGCGCTCGATTGCGCCCCATGCAAACGCGCGCGAGGGCATCGACTACGGCTACCTGTGGTGGCTGCAGTCCTTCAAGGTCGATGGTCGCACGGTGCAGACCTACGGGATGGCGGGCGCTGGCGGCAACAAGGTGTTCGTGCTGCCGGAGCTGGATGCGGTGGTGGTCATCACGACCACCAATTTCCAGGTGCGCGGCGCCCACCCCCTGAGCGAGAAACTGCTGACGACCTTGATCTTGCCTGTGCTGATGCGTCCCTGAACGCAGGCGGGCTTTGCCGACACACACCGGACCGCCGTCCCGACCGAGCACTAGGTGCTTGCCTGGCCGCTGCCCGGATCGATGGCTACCCGGTCGCTAGCAGCGGCATGGCGGCACCGCGCGTGATCGCCAGCTGCGTTTGACAGCGGCTGGCGGCGGCGCGCCGGGCAGCGCGCCCAGCGTGCGCACGTGGCGCGCCACCGCCTGCGCCGGCAGCGGTCCGCCATGCCCCATGTAGTAGCGCTGCATGCCGGCCTCGACCAGCTGCTGCAGCGCTTGCGCCACCGCCTGCGGATCGTCCTCGAACGGCGGGCGCTTGGGACGGCCGGTCAGCGCGATCCCGCCCAGCAGAATGCCCGACGCGATCAGGTCGCCCACCAGCGCCGTGCCATCGGCCAGCGCCACCGCCAGCGATCCGGCCGTGTGGCCCGGCGTGTGGCCGACCACGCCGTCGATGCCGTAGGGGGCCAGCTCGAACTGGGCATGGTCGTCCAGCAGCAGGTCGGGCGCAAAACCCGTGTACGGCTCGAGCATCAGGCGCGTTTTGATGAACAGGCGGCCGAACCAGCCGGTCGGACAAAACTGCATCGGCGCGCTGCGCGCAAAATGGGCGGCGTCGCCGGCGTGGGCCAGGATGGGCGCGCCGGACAAGGCGCGCAACGCGGCCGCGCTGCCGGCATGGTCGACGTGCGCGTGGGTGATCACGATCAGCGTGATGTCCTTGAACGCGAGGCCGTGGCGGCGCAGCGCGCGCGCCACTTTGCGCTCGCTGCCGGGCAGGCCGGCGTCGACCAGCACGCAGCCGCGCGGGCCGATGATCAGGTGGGCGTTGACCATGCCAAATGGCAGGATCGGAATGCGGATGATGGGATACGGTGGCATGGCGCGGTCCCGTCGGTGCGGCGGGCGGCACGCCGATCGCGCCGCCTCCGGGGTATCATGCGAGGTCGGACTAAAAATGACAATAAGGCACTATTTTGTGCCATAGGAACCCAAAGGTAACGCATGGAACATCGCTGGCATATCGACAATCCGCTGGACTGCCCGCTGGTGCTGGCGCTGAACCTGATCGGCGGCAAGTGGAAACCGATCGTGCTGCATATGCTGTCGACGCGCACGCTGCGCTTTGGCGAGCTGAAAAACATGATCGCGCCGGTCAGCCAGAAAGTGCTCACGGCCCAGCTGCGCGAGTTGGAAGCGGACGGCATGCTTGTGCGCACCGTGTACGCCGAAGTGCCGCCCAGGGTGGAGTACCGGCTCAGCGCGCGCGGCGCCAGCCTGGTGCCGGTGCTGAACGCGTTGTACGCGTGGGGACAGACGGCGGCCAAGGCGCCCTGAGCCACGCCGCAGCGGGCGGGGGCCAAACAGGGTCTGGCCGGGGCCGCGTTTGGAGGTATGATAGTCATCACCCTGTTGAACGAGTTGATGACGTTGCACATGCCCACATCCGATTTGCCCGACCCGCGCGCGGCGCGCACAGCCCGCCTGCGCGCGCGCATGCGCGAGCTGGGAATCGACGCGCTGATCGTGCCCTCGTCCGATCCCCACCTGTCCGAATACCTGCCGGCGCGCTGGCAGGGGCGCCAATGGCTTTCCGGCTTCACCGGCTCGGTCGGCACCTTCATCGCGACGGCGCAGTTTGCCGGCGTGTGGACCGACGGGCGCTACTTCACCCAAGCCGAGGCGGAACTGGCCGGCAGCGACGTGCACCTGATGAAGCTCGCCTCCGGCGCCGGCACCCAATACATCGACTGGCTGGCCGCGCAGATGGCGCCGGGGCAGACGGTGGCAGTGGACGGCGCCGTGCTGGGGCTGGCGACGGCGCGCCTGCTGGCCGATGCGCTGGGCGCGCGCGGCGTACTGCTGCGCACCGACCTCGACCTGCTCGACGCCGTGTGGGACCAGCGCCCGGCCGTGCCGCTGGCCCCCGTGTTCGAACATCTGCCCCCGCACGCCGCTACCGGCCGCGCCGACAAGCTCGCCGCACTGCGCGCCGAGATGGCGCGCCTTGGGGCCGACTGCCATGTGATCTCGACGCTGGACGACATCGCCTACCTGTTCAACCTGCGCGGCGGCGATGTCAGCTACAACCCGGTGCTGCTGGCGCATGCGCTGGTCGAGCCGCAGCAAGTGCGCCTGTTCGTGGCCGATGGCAAAATCGATGCCGCCCTGCGCGCGCGCCTGCAGGACGACGGCGTGACGCTGGCGCCCTACGCCGACGCGGCGGCGGCGCTGGCGGCGCTGCCACCGGCCAGCCGCGTGCTGCTCGATGCGCGCCGCGTCACGTTTGGCATGCGCGCCGCGCTGCCCTCCAGCGCGACGGTGATCGAAGCGATCAACCCGACGACCTATGCCAAGTCGAAAAAAACCGCCGCCGAGATCGCCCACGTGCGCGCCACCATGGAGCAGGACGGCGCGGCGCTGTGCGAGTTTTTCGCCTGGCTGGAGATGCGCCTGGCCGAACGGGCGGCCGTGGCGCTGACCGAACTCGATATCGACATCGCACTGACGGCGGCGCGCGCGCGCCGGCCCGGTTTCGTCGGCGCCAGTTTCGCCACCATCGCCGGCTTCAATGCCAACGGCGCGATCATCCACTACCGCGCCAGCTTGCAGGCGCACGCGCGCATCCTTGCCGACGGCCTGCTGCTGATCGACTCGGGCGGCCAGTACCTGGGCGGCACCACCGACATCACCCGCATGGTCGCCGTGGGCACGCCGAGCGCGGCGCAGCGGCGCGACTGTACGCTGGTGCTGGCCGGCGTCATCGCGTTGTCGGCGGCGCGCTTCCCGCGCGGCACGCGCGGCCCGATGCTCGACGCGCTGGCGCGCGCGCCGATCTGGGCCGCCGGCCTCGATTACGCGCACGGCACCGGGCACGGCGTGGGTTACTTCCTGAACGTGCACGAAGGCCCGCAGGGCATCTCGGCGAGCGCCATGCCGGAACCGCACATGGCCATCGAGCCGGGCATGATCACCTCGATCGAACCGGGCATCTACCGGCCCGGCCAGTGGGGCGTGCGGATCGAAAACCTGGTTCACAGCGATGCGGCCGAGGTCAGCGAATTCGGCCAATTTCTCGCTTTCGAAACGCTCACGCTGTGCCCGATCGACCGGCGCTGCCTGGCCGCTGAACTGCTGCGCGCCGACCAGATCGCGTGGCTCAACGACTACCATGCCGGCGTGCGCGCACGGCTGGCCCCCCACCTGACCGGCGCCGCCTTGCGCTGGCTGGAACAACACACCGCACCACTGTGAGAGCACCATGAGATCAACCCGAGCCACCGGCGCCATCGAGCGCCTCAAAACCCGCAGCGGCAATCCGCTATATTCGATGGCGATCACCGGCGACGGCCTGTTTTTCCTCAGCGCCGGCGCGGGCACGCCGCCGCTGTGCGCGCCGCTTGAACTGGACGCCTTCGTCACCTTCGTCAACGGCGTCGGCCCGCAGGTGGCGCGGCGCGTCAGCAAGCTTGACGTCGCGTTCGAAAAGCAGCTGGTCAAGAAACCGTCGTAAGCTCCACCCACGCCGAAAGAAACGCATGCCCTCGCTTGAATTGCTGTTTGCGTACTGGTCCCGTTCGGAGCTTGCCACCAACGGACTGATTCTGATGAACCTGCTGGGCGCCTTGCTGCTGGGCCTGATGGTCGGCTACGAGCGCTCGTATCACGGGCGCGCGGCCGGCATGCGCACCTATGGCATCGTCTGCATGGCCTCGGCCGCGCTGACGGTGATCGGCGGCTATCCGGGCTTCTGGTTCGGCGGGCACGGCGCGGTGGTGGGGGCGGTCGGCACGGTCGATCCAACCCGCGTCATCCAGGGCATCGTCACCGGCATCGGCTTTCTGGGCGCCGGCGTGATCATGCGCGAGGGTTTCAACATCAGCGGGCTGACCACGGCCGCCTCGATCTGGGCCTCGTCGGTGATCGGCATCATGGTCGGCGTGGGCTTTTACCTGTCGGCGATGGGTCTGGCATTTTTGTCGGCGATGGCGATGATCTACGTGTCCAAGATCGAAGCGTTTTTGCCGTCGCGCCACGCGATCGCGATCACCATGCGCTTCAAGAAAAACTACGTGCCGCGCGAGGACGCGTTGCGCCGCATCGCCCAGGCACGCGGCTACGAAATCGCCGGCGGTTCGCTCACCATCGGCAGCGACAGCGGCATGCAGGAATGGCGTTTCGTCGCGCTGGCGTTGTCCAAACACAGCGGCGCGCCGCTGTCCGAACTGGCCGGCGAGCTGACCGTGTTCGACGGCGTTGACAGTTTCCAGCTGTCGCACGCGCGCAACTGACAAGGACCACCATGGATGCCCAAGCAGTACTCGATTTCTGGTTTCTGGCGCCCGCCAGCGAAGGCTACGGCGCGCAGCGCGACGTGTGGTTTCGCAAGAGCGACGCGTTCGATGCAGACATCCGCGCCCGCTTCGGCGCCGTGATCGACGCGGCCGTGGCCGGTGGTTTGCGCGAGTGGGACGCGCTGGGCGCCCAAGGCACGCTGGCGCGCATCATCGTGCTCGACCAGTTCACCCGCAACGCGCGGCGCGACACGCCGGGCGCCTTCGGTGGCGACGCGCTGGCACTGGCCGCCGCGCAGCAGCTGGTGGCCAGCGGCGCCGACCAGGCGCTGTTGCCGGTGCAGCGCTGGTTCGCCTATATGCCGTTTGAGCATGCCGAATCGATGGCCATGCAGGATCAATCGGTGGCGCTGTTTACCGCACTGAGCGCAGCCAACCCCGGCTTTCAGGGCGTGCTCGATTACGCGGAAAAACACCGCGCCGTGATCGCCCGCTTCGGCCGCTTCCCGCACCGCAATCGCATCCTGGGACGCGACTCGACGGCGCAGGAAACCGACTACCTGAGCCAACCGGGTTCGGGTTTCTGATGCGGCCCACCCTGAACATCGTCGGCGCCGGTCACGTCGGACGCGTACTGGGACGCCTGTTCGCCGAGCGCGGCGCACTGGCGCTGCAGGACGTGCTGACGCGCTCGCCCGAGTCTGCCCGCAACGCGGTCGAATTCATGGGCGCCGGCCAGCCGGTGGCCGACATGGCGCAGCTGCGCCCGGCCCAGGTGACGATGCTGGCCGTCACCGACGACCAGATCGCGCCGGTGTGCGCGGCGCTGGCCGCGCACGGCCGCTTGGGCGGCAGCGTGGTGTTCCACTGCAGCGGCGCGAAGACCTCGGCCGAACTGGCCAGCGCGGCGCAGGCCGGCGCCAGCGTGGCCAGCGTGCACCCGATCCGTAGCTTCGCCGATCCGGGCGCGGTGGCGCGCCACTTCGGCGGCACCTTCTGCGGCATCGAAGGCGACACGGTCGCGCTCGACCTGCTGGGCGCGGCGCTGGCCCAGATCGACGCGCGCCCGGTGCCGATCGACGCCGCCGCCAAGACGGTGTACCACGCCGCCTCGGTGTTCGCGTCGAACTACCTGGTGACGGTGCTGGACGCGGCGCTGCGCGCCTACCAGGCGGCCGGCATCGACGACGAGGTGGCGCGCGCGCTGGCCGAACCGCTGGCGCGCGAGACGATGGACAATGTATTCCGGCTCGGCCCCGTGCTGGCGCTGAGCGGTCCGATCGCGCGCGGCGACCTGGCCACGGTGGCGCGCCAGCAGACGGCGGTGGCCGCCTGGGACGCGCCGACCGGCCACTTGTACGCGGCGCTGGTGGAGGCGACGACGGCGCTGGCGCAGCGCAAACGCAGACAAACCGATTCATAAACCAAAAGGCACACGATGATCAGACCAGCGGTGGCAGCAGACCGGGCGCAAATCCTCGCCCTGTACAAGGAAGTGGCCGAAGTGCCCGGCGGGATCGCGCGCACGCCCGACGAAGTGACGGCCGCCTACGTGATCGGCTTCATGCACAAGGCCTTCGCCGACGGGCTGGCGCTGGTGTACGAGGAGGGCGGCGTGATCCGCGCCGAGATGCACGCGTCCACCCCCGGCATCGCCTGCTTCGCGCACCTGCTGACCGATCTGACGATCGCCGTCGCGCCGGCCTGCCAGGGACGCGGCGTGGGCCTGCGCCTGTTCCACGCGCTGCTCGAAATCGTCACGCGCGACATGCCGCAGATTACCCGCGTCGAACTGTTCGTGCGCGAGTCGAACCAGCGCGCGCGCGCTTTGTACGCGGGCATCGGCTTCGTCGAAGAGGGGCGCTTGCGCGCACGCGTTGGCACGGCCGGCGCGCCGCCCGAGTCCGACATCATCATGGGCTGGCTGCGCCCGGCGGACGGCGCCACGGGGGCCGCGTGAGCAGCGAAGCGACGCTGATGGCGGGCTGGGGCGACATGGACGCCAACGGCCACATGCGCAACACCGCCTACCTCGACAAGGCGGTGGACGTGCGCATGCTGTTCTTCGGCGCGCACGGGTTCGCGCTGAGCGAATTCAAGCGCCTGGGCCTGGGCCCGGTGGTGATGCGCGACGACATCGAGTACTTCCGCGAAGTGCACATGCTGGCCAACATCCGCGGCACGCTGGCGCTGGCCGGCATGTCCGACGACGGCAGCCGCTTCATCCTGCGCAACGAGTTCTTCCACGCCGACGGCCAGCGCGCGGCGCGCCTGACCAGCACCGGCGGCTGGCTCGACCTGGCGCTGCGCAAGCTGACCGCGCCGCCGGCCGCGCTGCTGGCGGCGATGCTCGCGCTGCCGCGCAGCGACGATTTCCAAAGTATGAAAAGCAGCGTCAAGTAGGGTACGCGCCGCGCGTGATTGATGTTGGCAGGGGCAGGGTGGGAGTTTGCATTTGCGCTTACTACCGATGGCGCCGATGTGTCGCGACATCCGTACATCGATGGTGCTACGATCTTGAATTGGGATCATCCGCGCACGGCGCTATCTGCATCATGCATTCCTCCAATATCGACTGGAAACGGCGCTATGCCAATTTTGCGGCGGCCTTGGCGCAACTGTCTGAGGCGGATGATCTGCGCCGGCGCCGTGGGCTATCGCGCCTCGAAATACTGGGGTCGATCCGTACATTCTCGTTGACGTACTGGCTTGCCTGGAACACGTTGAAAGATTATCTGACGTTTCAGGGGGTTGCGGACGTGTTTGATGCGCAGGATGCGGCCACTGAAGCACGCAAATGCAAACTTGTCGATGATGCCGGCGGTTGGGAAATGATGCTCACCGACGGCAATCGCACGCCATACTCCTACAACGCGGCCATCGCAGCAGAAATCATCGAAAATATCCACCTTCGCTACATTGTCATTTTGCGCGCCCTGGCGACAAGGTTGTTGGCGCACCTTGACGACGACTAATGTGCGTTTCGGCGGCTTTTCCGCAACGTCGTCAATGACGCACACTGCGTTCGCGGCCCGGCCATTTGCTCAAAACAATCGAAAGCCGGCCGCGCGCGGTTCGGCCGTGGCGATGGAGAATGCGCGTTGCGCGTTGGCGTGCGAATTTACCTTAGCAGATCCTGTTGGCGGACAAATCCCAGCCGCCAGCGGTGTTGCCGCCGGCCCCGCCGGAGATTTTTTGCTGCGTGTATTTCCACCGCACTTTCGCGTACTTCAAACTGACATGCTCGGAAAGAATATCTCCGGCTCGGATGCTGGGGACCACCGCCCCAATGAGCACGTTTTCCAACTCAATCTCGAAGTATTTGATGCGCTGTCCTTGCCCGTCGGCGCGCATGAATTCGAACTTGGCCTTGGGAATGGTCTTCCCTGACGAGCACGTCTGCAGCAGCGTCGGCGAGGACAAATCCGCCAGCTTGGCGATGACGACATCTCCATGCTCGCAGCGCTCAGCCGTATGGCCGCCGCCTGTGGACGAAGTCGCCGATTTCGGTTGATGTACGCTCCATGCCGCTGACACGCATTCTATCCAGTCCCTATGCGTGTCGTCAGCCGACTCGCCCTTGATGCCGTCAATCTGTAGGTAGACGTCGATCGCCATATTTCCTCCATGCGGTTGTAGAAAAGCGGGAGAAGGCCATGACGGCGTGCCTTCGCGTCACAGGAGCCGTCGGGCGCGCCGTTGGTGGCGTAGATTTCACAGGAAATTGGTGCGTATCGGCTTGTCGCGCGTCAAAATCTTGCCGGGCTATCTGAATATCATGGGGAACCATTCTTAAAAAATTCGATCTCCAACGGAGGAAAGGACATGTTGTTCCTTGGATACCGGACAATTTCCTCGTACGCATTTCTGGGCGTAAGCGCCATCTCCTGCGGGCAGGTGTGGGCAGACGAAATGACGAGCGCATACACGCCAACGAGTGGCAAGGCTTGCAAGATCGTTTCCAGGGAAAAGGAGACGGGTGACGCGACGATGCGCTGTCCGGGTGTTGGTGGCTATTCATTGCTGGTGATCGAAAGTGATAGCCGGACCTCGATCACCGTCATCGCGCCCGACAACCAGCAACTTCCACTGAAATTTTGGGACGTCGTTGCGCCAAGTTTTTCAACGCTAGGGCCGCGTGTTGAATGGCGGTTTCTGCCAAGGCGAGGCGTGCCCGTTCCGGTAGGAATTATCGCGCGCGTCGATACCGTCGATCAGATCGACGTTACCCGTCCGAAACCGCTGTCATTTCTCGCGATCGCTCGGATTCATAGCGGCAAAGCTTGCGTCACGGGGAAAATCGCAGCTGGGCAAGCGAACGCCAATCGGGACGCCAGAAAGGTGGCGGACGCTGCCGATCGTGACTGCCTGCCGCCCATCGAAGTCAAGTAGTCCTTCCAATCGGAGGCGCCATGTCAAGTCCTTCCCCCGCTTGTGTTCGTGCGTTGGCCGACGCCACAGCGCTTTGCCCCCACCGCAGCCGCACATTCGACGGCATCATAGGCGATGCGAGACATCAGAAAAGGAAGAGCGACCACAACGATGGCAATGCATTCGATCTGACTCACGATCCGGCCAATGGAATTGACTGCCACTACTTCGCCAAACTGGCCTTGCTTGATTTCCGGGTCGAATACGTCATTTGGAACCGGAAAATCTATAACGTCAAAATGGCGGACAAAGGTTGGCGCGTCTTCACGGGGGAACCGCATGACCATCACTTGCACGTGTCGATCAAAGCGGCTCTGCGCGGCATCGGATCACCCTGGCCATGGGCATCGCTGGAATCATAGCCATCCAGCGGACGGGGACACACGCTACAATTGTGCGCAATGTCGATAGTCAACGGGGCGGACCCGGCTGCCGACGATTGCGCGTGGCTGGCGGAGAGCCCGGGAGAGTCCCAATTTTAAGTGGGGCTGCTGACCAGTCGTGCAGACATAATGCATCCCGTTCAGAGTAGGGCGTCATCAAGTTCTCTCAAGCAGATTGGTCGAAGAACGAGGTGACTACAGTTCGCGCCAACTGGATCAGGGCCAACCTTGCACTGCTTCAAGCCAAACTGTGGCTCGCTAGTGGTTTTGCCGTTGGCACAGAGTTCACGATCGCCGACATATTTGTTGCCGCAATGTTCAAGAAGGGCGTCACACTGGGCATCGCTCCGACATGCTTGGCTGCGTTTGAAGATCACTGTTCATTTCTCATGTCGCACCCCGCCGTGCGCGCCAGTTGCCCGCTGCCTGAAGCGTTCGCGCCCCATGAACAAGCTAAAATATGCCGCCCGGCTTTCATTGACCAACTTGAACCCGGCCTCTGGCGCGCTTGATACCGTCACACACATCAACTGGAAAACCATGACTACGATTACCATCGATCCCGCAATCCACGTCAGCAATCGCGGCGCCTTCGTCTTGTTTGGCGGCGTCAACGTGCTCGAGTCCAAGGAATTCGCCTTGCGCAACGCCGAAGAATTCGTTCGCGTCACGCAGAAGCTGGGAATTCCGTACGTTTTCAAAGGCAGCTACGATAAAGCAAACCGCTCGTCGATTCATTCCTACCGCGGGCCCGGGCTCGAAGAGGGACTGAGAATTCTCGAAGCTGTCAAAGCAGAGTTTGGCGTGCCCGTCATCACCGACGTGCACGAGCCTTGGCAGGCTCAAGCAGTCGCTGAGGTGGCCGATGTACTGCAACTGCCCGCTTTCCTCGCGCGTCAGACCGACTTGGTGGTTGCCCTGGCAAAGACCGGTCGCGTGATCAACATCAAGAAGCCGCAATTTCTGAGCCCGTCCCAAGTGCTCAACATCGTCGAGAAGTTCACCGAAGCGGGCAATCAGCAATTGATCCTGTGCGACCGCGGCACCTGCTTTGGCTATGACAATCTGGTGGTTGACATGCTGGGCCTCGGCGTCATGAAGAAAGTAACCGGCGACATGCCGGTCATTTTCGATGTGACCCACTCTTTGCAACAACGCGAGGCGGGCGCCACGGCCTCGGGCGGACGTCGCGAACAAGTCGTTGAGCTTGCACGCGCCGGCCTGGCAGTTGGTTTGGCCGGCCTGTTCCTTGAAGCCCACCCGGATCCGGCGCAAGCCAAATGCGACGGGCCTAGCGCTCTGCCGCTGGCACAGTTGGAACCGTTCCTCGCGCAACTGAAGGCTCTGGATGACTTGATCAAGTCGTTCTCGCCCTTGCAAATCCCTGCCTGATTCGGACTGATCGAAGGCGCGGGGATAATCTATCCGCGCGGCCCGATTCACGCTGCAGCGGCGTCGACTGGGCTGGGCCGGTCGGCGCGAACCAGTGGCTTCACGTTGCGGTCGCATTCGCCGGTGCGCGCGCCTTCACACCGTTCCCGGCGGCCTGAACGCTTCCCCTTGGCTGGCACGACGTCGCGGCGCGTTTGTCGGATCGCGCATCACCCATTCGCGCCTATGGACTCGCCGCTCATACGGGTCGACAAGCGGCGTGCCTTCAGGCATCATCAATTCACATTGTTGCGCTCGCAACAAGCCTGACCACGAAAGGACTTGACCATGTATGTGTTGACCGCTTGGGCCACGCTGGCCGCCACCGCCGTCTATTTGTGGACCGGCATCAACGCCGCGCGCGCGCGCCAGAAATTCAAGGTGATGGCGCCGGCTATGGACGGTCCGCCCGCGTTCCTGTGCGCGCAGCGGGTGCAGGCCAACACGCTCGAGCAACTGCCGGTATTGCTGGGGCCGATGTGGGTGTGCGCCTTGTTCCTGGGCGATGCGTGGGCCGCCGGTGTGGGCGCGCTGTGGTGCGTCGGGCGGGTGCTGTATGCGCTGGCCTATTACAAGGCGCCGGAGGGGCGCGCCACCGGCTTCACCATTGCCATCACGGCCAGCCTGTTGGCCTTCGGCGGCGCCATCGTCGGCCTGCTGATGCGCTGATGCAAAAATAATGTGCGCAGAGATCGACAAACGCGGTGAATAGCAATAAGCTTGCTTGTTACCGTATTTAACGATCCGCGCCACTGAGCCAGTAAATCGGACGACTGCCACGCACACAGCGCGCGCATCGGCCAACGTCGCGTCGCAGCGCCGATGCAACGACGACCAAGGAGACGAGCATGTTATTTCTGAAAAGTACGACTGTCAGCAAGGCGCCCGGGATTTACGAAGTCGACATCGCGGCCAAGCCGCCCGGCAAGACCTTTGGCGTCTTTCTCGCCACCGACCCCGACAATCCGCCCGAGGCCGTGCTGGCCGCGCTCGAGGCGATGGGCTTTCACAATAGCTATCGGCAAAGTTATACCCACAAGGACAAGGGCAAGGTGCTCGACCTGCATTTCCAGAAGAACGGCACCGACCTGTTTCAGGGCTGGAAGGCCGAGGAATGCGTGGAAAACCTGGCCGCCATCGAGGCCCTGTTTTCCGGCATCGGCATCACGATCGCGCCGCGTGTGATGACGCTGGCCGAAGCCTACGCCTGATTGACCACCTCGACGTGATACAAGGCCCACGGACAGCCGCCAAAGCGCTCCGCCAGGGGCTTGGCCGCCACCTCCGGTAAGCGGTCCGCGTCGTACAGCGCCCACAAGGGCCCCAGCCCGCCCAGCGCCATCGGCTGCCCGTCCAGATGGGTCGCCACGATGAACGCTTGCGCGCGCGCCTGCGCCACGCTCAGCGTGGCCGCGTAGCCGTCCACCGCACGCAGTATCAGCTGGCCGCCATCGCGCGGCGCGGCGCCGGCCGCCTTCACCACATCGAGCAGCAGGGGGCCGCGCAGCGTGTGCACCTTGCCGTCCGTTTCCAGCGTCGGCTTGATGGTGCGCGCCGGCAGCGCCAGCAGCGCCGCAAAGTCGAACGCAAACGCCTTGTCGAAGCTGATCTTCTGCTTGTGCATCATCACGTCCAAGGCCGGATCGAGCGCTCCCCGGTTCGGCTTGCCGATTGCGCCCGTCAACGTCAGCAAGGTCGGCCCCGAGCGCGCCGTGGCCGGGTTGCTGCGCGCCAGTGTCGGCAGCGCCGCGCCGGCCAGTGCGGCGGCGCTCAGGAAGTGACGTTTGTCCATGCGATTTTTCCCGTTGGTGAAGTATTTGTCATCATAGCGCGCGCCGGTGCACAATGGCGCATTGCCCCCGCGCTTGTTGCGCTTCGTCGTCGATCATGGACCTATTCGCCCCCTCCGCCAGCCTGACCGCGCTGCCCATCGACGATGGCCGGCTGGACTGGCTCGCCCAGCTGCCGCTGGCGCTGCCCACCGCGCAGGTGTTCGAGCAATTGCTGGCCCAGACCGACTGGCGCGCCGAGTCCATCACGCTGTGGGGCAAGCGCATGCTGCAGCCGCGCCTGTGCGCCTGGCACGGCGACGCCGACGCCAGCTACGCCTATTCCGGTCTGACGCTGACGCCGCTGCCGTTCACGCCGCTGTTACAGATGATTAAACAGGCGGTCGAGCAGGCCAGCGGCCACCGTTTCAATAGCGTCCTGCTGAATTACTATCGGGACGGGCGCGACAGCATGGGCATGCACAGCGACGACGAGCCCGAGTTGGGGCCCGAGCCGGTGATTGCCTCGCTTAGCCTGGGGGCTTGCCGCAGTTTCATCCTCAAGCACCGGCGCAGCAAGCGCACGGTGAAGCTCGAATTGGGCGACGGCAGCCTGTTGTTGATGTCCGGCGCGACCCAAACCCACTGGCTGCACGGCATTCACAAGACCGCCCGGCCCTGTGGTCCTCGGCTGAATTTGACCTTCAGAAAAATCGTCAAATAGTCGGTAATCTCATCGAACGCTGGGTAACTTTGTTCATTGTCAATGCGCAAACAAAGTGCGGGCGACAGAATCTGGCCTTACATTTTGTCACAGTTCTTACCGAATTCGGACGGACGTGGCGAGTTTGGAATGCTATCTTGACTACCTCGCAATTCACGAAAAATTGCGGACCAGCCAGGTTCAACCACATTTAAGGACAACTATGAAAAAGCTCATCTTTGCATTGATCGCCAGTGCCGCCGCCATCTCCGCAGCGCATGCCGAAGGCCCCTACGTGGGTGCCGGTGTGGTCACCAGCCGCTATAACTTCGACGTTCCCGGCACTGCGGGCGTCATCACCAGCACCGATGACAAGAGTGGTTACAAAGTCTCCGGAAAAGTCTTCGCCGGCTATGAATTCGACAAGATGTGGGGAATTGAAGGCGGTTACACCGATCTTGGCGGCAAAACGTACAATTTTAGTACCGCTGGCGTTCCCGGTAGTGTCGATTCCGGTGCCCATTCCTACTATGCTGCCGGCAAGGCCAGCTTCCCCGTCAACGAGCAATTCTCTCTGTTCGGCAAACTCGGTGTGGCGCGCAATCACTTCAGCGCGACCGGCAGCGGCAGCGGCGCGGGCCTGACCGGCAGCGAAAACAAAACCGATCTGTACAGCGCGCTCGGTGGCCAGTACAACATCAATAAGCAAGTCGCTCTGACCCTGGAATGGGAACGCTACGGCAAGGACCACGACCTGGGCAGCAAGTCGAACGCCATCACGGCAGCGGTACGTTACAGCTTCTAAGTTAGTCTAGCGGGCAGCGTTGCCCGTATCACTTGAATCGGCCACTGGCGCGTCCCCCTGCGTGCCCGTGGCCGACATCGTTTGTGCGCCCGGTATTGGCTGCGCCGCCGCGCGCGGGACGTTAAAAAGGGCGGGACGCTTGCGCGTTCCGCCCTTCTTTGCATCGTGGGTTCCTGGCCGGCACGCACGTTCCATTCAACAGGGTCAGCGTCGAATTGCTTTGCAATGTTGCATATTAATTCGACTCTGACCCTATTTGTTTTGCAACTAGACTGTCAACGGCTTGTAGCGGATGCGTTTTGGCTTGGCGCCTTCTTCACCCAGACGTTTTTTCTTGTCTGCTTCGTATTCCTGATAGTTGCCGTCAAAGAAGGTGACCTGCGAGTTGCCTTCGAACGCCAGGATATGGGTGGCGATGCGATCGAGGAACCAGCGATCATGCGAGATGACCATCACGGAGCCGGCAAATTCAAGCAGCGCATCTTCCAGCGCGCGCAAGGTTTCCACGTCCAGATCGTTGGACGGCTCATCGAGCAGCAGCACGTTGCCGCCCATCAGCAGCGTTTTCGCCAGGTGCAGACGGCCGCGTTCGCCGCCGGACAGGTTGCCGACGATCTTTTGCTGGTCGCCGCCCTTGAAGTTGAAGCGACCCAGATAGGCGCGCGAGGGCATTTCGAAGCGGCCCACCGTCAGATTGTCGGCGCCGCCGCACACGTCTTCGAACACCGTCTTGGTGTTTTCCAGCGATTCGCGGCTTTGATCGACGATCGAGATGCGCGCCGTCTGGCCGATCACCACTTCGCCGCTGTCGGGCTGCTCTTTGCCGGTGATCATCTTGAACAGCGTCGACTTACCGGCACCGTTCGGGCCGATGATGCCGACGATGGCGCCGGCCGGAATGGTGAACGACAGATTGTCGATCAGCAGGCGGTCGCCGAAAGCTTTCGAGACGTTCTTAAATTCGATCACTTCGTTGCCCAGGCGCTCGGCCACAGGGATGAAAATCTCCTGGGTCTCGTTGCGCTTCTGGTATTCGTGCTCGGACAATTCGTTGAAGCGGGCCAGACGGGCCTTGCTCTTGGCCTGGCGGCCCTTCGGATTCTGGCGCACCCATTCCAATTCCTTGGCGATGGTTTTCTGGCGCGACGACTCGGTCGCCTCTTCCAGTTTCAGGCGGTTGCCCTTTTGTTCCAGCCAGGAGCTGTAGTTGCCTTTCCACGGAATGCCGTGGCCGCGGTCCAGTTCCAAAATCCATTCGGCGGCGTTGTCGAGGAAGTAGCGATCATGGGTGATGCCGACCACGGTGCCGGGAAAGCGCAGCAGAAATTGTTCCAGCCAGTCGACCGATTCCGCATCCAGATGGTTGGTTGGCTCATCTAACAACAGCATGTCCGGTTTCGACAGCAGCAAACGGCACAGCGCCACACGGCGCTTTTCGCCACCCGACAGCACGCCAATCTTGGCGTCCCACGGCGGCAGGCGCAGCGCGTCGGCGGCCATTTCCAGCTGCAGGTTCAGGTTGCCGCCGTCCGAGGTCGAAATGATCGCCTCCAGACGGGCTTGCTCGGTGGCGAGCGCGTCAAAGTCGGCGTCCTCGTCGGCGTAGGCGGCGTACACGGCTTCCAGTTTGGCTTGCGCGGCGAACACTTCGCCCAGGCCCGACTCGACCACTTCGCGCACCGTCTGGTCCGGGTCCAGCACCGGCTCCTGCGGCAGATAGCCGATGTTCAGGCCCGGCATCGGCACGGCTTCGCCCTGGATGTCGGTGTCGATGCCGGCCATGATTTTGAGCAGCGTCGATTTGCCCGAGCCGTTCAGGCCCAGCACGCCGATCTTGGCGCCGGGGAAAAAGGAAAGCGAAATGTCTTTCAGAATCTGGCGTTTGGGCGGGACGATTTTGCCCACGCGGTTCATGGTATAGACGTAATTGGCCATTGAGGTATCTCGGGTAGTAGAACGAAGGTGAACAGGATACGATAAAAACGCGTCTAAAAGTAGGGCCGGCGCTGCCGGCGCGGCCCTACTTGCGGCGCAACAGCCCCTCGGTGGCGTACAGCGCCAGCGCGCTCCAGATCACGGCGAAGCCGGAAACGCGCGCGCTGTCGAACACTTCGTGAAATATCCACACGCCCAGCAGCAATTGCATGGTCGGCGCGATGTATTGCAGCAGCCCCAGCACCGACAGCGGAATGCGCCGCGCGCCGGCGGCGAACAGCAGCAGCGGGATGGCGGTGATCGGCCCGGCCGCCACCAGCAGCGCGCGCGTGCTCACTGAAGCGGTGTTGACAAACGTGCTCTGACCGTGCGCGGCCAGCCAGCCAAGATACGCGAGCGCGACGGGAAACAGCAGCATCGTTTCGAACGCCAGCCCTTCGAGCGCGCCCAGCGCGGCCGTCTTGCGCATCAGGCCGTAGGCGCCGAACGAGGCCGCCAGCAGCAGCGCAATCCACGGGAACTGGCCCGACTGCCACGTCAGCCAAGCTACCCCGGCCCCGGCCAGCGCAATGGCAATCCATTGCACGGGGCGCAACCTTTCCTTGAGCAGCAAGAAGCCCAGCACGACATTGAACAGGGGATTGATGAAGTAGCCCAGGCTGGCATCGATCACGTGGCCGTTGTTGATGGCCCAGATGTACAAAAACCAGTTGGCGCACAGCAGCAGCGCGCTGGCCATGAAGCCGGCGATCACGCGCGGCTGGCTGCGCATCGTCAGCAGCCACTTCCACTGATGGCGCGCGGTCAGCACGATGCCCAGAAACAGCAGCGACCACAGCATGCGGTGCGCCAGGATCTCGAGCGGCGCGACCTCGTGGATCGCGTGGAAATACAGGGGAAACAGGCCCCAGCACAGGAACGACAGGGCGGCGTACAGCATGCCAGTACGCATAGCGGGCAATCAAAAAACAAGGAGGGGATGGATTATCCTCCAATTGCCCGCCGGGCGCTGGCGCCGCCTCCGGCGCCCGCTGCTACTTGCCGACTGCGAACAGCACCGCGTTGTTGATCGCGTACACGGTGCCGTCCGGACCGATCGCGGTCGGGGTGTAGGACTCGCCCAGGCCGCTGCTGAGCACGATCTTCTCGCTCAGCGTATTGGTTTTCAGGTCCCAGCGGTACAACTTGCCGTCCTCGTTGTTGACCAGAATGGACTGGGTGAACGGGTCCACGGCGGCCGTGTTGATGCACCATTCGGTGACGCCGCCGGCGAAATCCTTGTCCGGCGTCTCGCCCAGGATCGTCAGCACTTCCTGCATCACCAGCGGCGCCCCAACGCGCATATAGGTGTCGGTCTGGCTCGCGTTCGGGTCCAGCACGGCGATGCGGTTCTTCGAGTCGCCGCTGCCGGTGCCGCCGTAGTTGTTGTACTTGGTCATCAACAGATAGCTCGACGTGCCTTTGTAGCTGGGCACCATGGACGCGGGCACGATCGAGGCGGTGTCGTCCCAGCCGAACGAGCCGGGGGTTTTCGACACGGCCAGCGTGGCGTCGAAATGCAGCAGCCAGCCGCGGTCATTGTGTCCCGGGATGCTCGATTCGAGCACGCCGAAGTACACGTCGCCGTCCGGTCCCACGGTCGGTGCGGCCGTGCTGTTGCTGCTGACGGTGGCAACGAGCTTGGTGGACGGGTCGATCAACTGGGCCCGGCCTTTGCGGGCCAGCGTGCTGCTGTCGAGCGCGAGCAGATAGTTGACCACGCCGCCGCTGCCGTGGATGACCGGCACATACACGGTCTTCTGGTCAGGCGAGATGGCCGGCGCCGCGTTGGTCGGCACCCTGATGACGCCGGTGTCGCCGGCGGCCGCGGCGGCGCTGATCCAGCTGCCCTTGCCGTCGGCGCCGATGCGTGCAATACCCGACGCCAGGCCGGCCGGATTGCCATCTTGCGCGATGAAGCCGAAGAACAGATTGCCTTGTGCGTCGGCGGTGATCGGCGTATTGATGATCACCGCTGCGTCCAGCGCCGCCTTGTTGGCGGTGTACAGCGCCATGTCGTAGAACAGCGCGCTCTGGGTCGTCGCGCTGGCTGAATCGGCATCGTCGCGGTACAGCACTTTGCCGCCGGCGCCCGGGGCGACGATGCGGTTGCTGGCCGTGAGGGTGACGTTGTAGCTTGGCGTCCAGCTATGGGGAGGCATCACGTAATCGCTGTCGACCGACCACAGCAACGCACCCGTGCTGCCGTTGTGGGCTTCGAAACGGAAGGTTTCCGCGGCGGCCGACTTGACCGGCACAATCACGCTGTTCTTGGCGGTGATGGCCGGCGAACCGTAGTGCACAAACAGGTAACCCTCGGGCGAATACTGGGGTGCCATGTCGACCGGCGTCTTCCAGACGATGCGCGCGAGCGGCTGGGTGGCCACGGCCGCCAGCGCTGTATGCTGGGCATTGCCGGCGTAGCCGAGCCAGGCCGGGCCGCTAAATGGCGTCGGTGTTGGTGTTGGTGTCGGAGTCGGAGTCGGTGTCGGAGTAGGAGTAGGAGTCGGAGTAGGAGTCGGAGTCGGAGTCGGAGTCGGAGTCGGTGTCGGCGTCGGATCCGATGTGCCGCCACCGCCGCAGGCAAGCATGCTGCCGCCGATCAGAATGGATAGCGCCACGGCGCCTACCTGTTGACTGGCGCGGTGCGCAAGCGCTCGAATCGGTCGTGTCGTGTCGTTTGATGCTGGATGGCGCATGCAGTGCTCCGAAATGGGGATGTGGCGACGGTAGTGTCGCGTATATTTTTTTGAATTGTATTCAAGAATGCAAGATTGCCTCGTTCTCACAAAAAACTCAAGCGACATTTGTTGGGCTACACTGGTGGGTTTTCATTTTTTGACGGGGCTTGTGCCCGTCTGCCGCCTCCGATGACCATGATCATGCAGCGCTGTACCGGCTTGTTACTGGCGTGCGCACTGGCCGCTTGCGGCAACGGCGGTGGCTCCGGCGCGTCGGCGCCGAGCGCGCCGGCCATCGCCAGCTTCGACGCCGACGCCGGTAGCGTCGCTGCCAGCGCGGGCGGGCTGCTGCGCTGGGACGTGCGCGGCGCCAGCAGCGTGCGCATCGCCCCCGATGTTGGCAATGTCGACGGCGCGGGCAGCGTGCGCGTGACGCCGGCGCAAACGACCGCTTACACGCTCACCGCCACGGACGCGCAAGGCCACCAAATCAGCGCGCGCGTGACGCTGAACGTGAACCAGGCGCACGCCGCGCCGGCCGCCTACCCGATCCTGTTCGTCACTCAGGTGCCCGTGAGCACCGACGTGGCGGCGCGTCTGTCGGCCTTCGCCAACCACCTGGGCGGCATCGCGCAGGTGCCGCGCGGGGGCGATTTGATGCTGCGCTATCCGGACGGCGCACTGCGCAATCTGACGCGCGAAGCGGGCCTGGGCATGGATGGCTTGCAAGGCGCGGGCGCGATCGCGGTGCGCGAACCGTCGGTGCACTGGAGCGGCAGCAAGGCCGTGTTCAGCATGCTGGTGGGCGCGCCGGCCGGCCCGCGCGACGTCACGCCGGCGTTCTGGCAAATGTACGAGGTGAGCGGCCTGGCGCAGGGCCAGACGGCGCGCATCAGCCGGGTGGCCAATCAGCCCGAGCGCTACAACAATCTGTCGCCGCTGTACGGCAGCGATGAGCGGCTGTTGTTCACGTCGGACCGCCCGCCCGGCGGGCTGGCCCAACTGTATCCCCAGCTGGACGAATACGAGGCGACCCCGACCACCACCGGCATCTGGCGGCTTGATCCGGCCAGCGGCGCGCTGACGCTGCTCAACCAGGCCGTCAGCGGCGCCTTCAGCCCCTTCATCGACAGCTATGGTCGGGTGCTGTTTACCCGCTGGGATCATCTGCAGCAGGACCAGCTGGCCCAGCGCGACCGCGATGCGCTGGGCAACGGTGTGGCGCTGCCGTTCAATTCCTTCAATTTCGCCAGCGAGAGCGCGGACGCGGCGCCGCTGGCCACGCGCATCGACAGTTTTCCCGAGTCGCGCTCGGGCGACATGGGTCCGTACGGGCGGGTCAACGCCTTCGCCGCCAATTTCTTCACCATCTGGCAGATCAACGAGGATGGCACGGGAGAGGAAACGCTGAACCACGTCGGCCAGCACGAGCTGGCGTTCGGCTTTCTGACGCCCAGTTTTCGCGACGATCCCGCGCTGCAAAACCACACCGACGACACGCTGCACGCAAACCGCCTGGCGCTGCGCCGCGATGGCGGCTTGTTCCACCTGCGCGAAGACCCGCAACAGCCAGGCAGCTACCTGGGCACGGCCGCGCGCGAAAACGGCGCGTTTACCACCAACCAGATCGTCCGGCTGAGCGGCGCGCCGGGCGTCAACCCCGAGCGCATGGTGCTGACGGCCGTCACCGCCGGCGACGCGGGCGATGTGCTGCCTGGCGGGCGCTTTCGCAATCCGCTGCCGCTGTCGGACGGGCGCCTGCTGGCCAGCCACACCAGCAGCAGCGCGCCGCCCGAGCCGGGCAGCGCGCTCAAGGACTTGCGCCTGCGCTTCCTGGCGCCGGACCCGGTCAGCGGCCTGTACGCGGCCGGCGCGCCGCTCACCGACGGTATCGCCAAGTCGCTGTCCTGGTGGAGCCCGGCCGGCTTGCAAACCTACAGCGGCCCGCTGTGGGAGCTCGAGGCGGTCGAAGTGCGCGCGCGCGCCCGCCCGAGTCGTGCGCCGGCCCCGCTGGAAGCGCCCGAACGCGCCGTGCTGGCGGCCGAACACGTCAGCGAGGCGGCGCTGCGCGCCTGGCTGGTGGCGCACCAGCTGGCGCTGATCGTCACGCGCGATCAGACCAGCCGCGACCAGGCCGAGCGCCAGCAGCCGTTCAATCTGCAGGTGCCGGGCGGCGTGAAAACCGTGGCCCGGGACGCGCCCGACGCCAGGTTGTACCAGATCGCGCACTTCCAGATCTTCCAGGGCGACGCGCTGCGCGCCTATCCGGGCCGGCCGGGGCGGCGCGTGCTGGCCGTGCCGCTGCATGACGCGGGTGCGGCCAACCCGCCCAATCCGGAAGGGCCCAGCGGCAGCGTGCGCATCGCGCCCGACGGATCGACGGCCGCCTTCGTGCCGGCCGCGCGCGCCTTGACCTGGCAAAGCACCGACCCGGCCTTTGTTCCGATCGTGCGCGAACGCAACTGGATCACCTTGCAGGCGGGCGAAATGCGCAGCTGCCCGGCCTGCCACGGCGTCAACAGCGTCAATCAGGCCGGCCTGGCCGTGCCCACCAACCCACCCCAGGCGCTGCGCGACTTGCTGCGCCACTGGAAAACCCTACCAAAATGATGGGAATTGAGATGCCTCAGAATGTCCTTGCAATTTGCCAATACATATCCTATTGTGCATTGCACCAAAACAAAAATATGGTGCAACCTTGACCTCGCAACACAAGAAGAGCAGCCTCGTCGCCCTGACGATGGCGGCGGTAGGCATCGTCTACGGCGATATCGGTACCAGTCCCCTGTACACCCTCAAGACCATCTTCGCGCCCGAACACGGGCTGATCCTCAATACGCCTAACCTGCTGGGCATCATTTCGCTGATTTTTTGGGGCCTGACCCTGATCGTGTCGCTGAAATATGTCACGCTGGTGCTGCGTGCCGATAACCGCGGCGAGGGCGGTATCATGGCGCTGATGGCGCTGGCGCTCAGTTCGGTCAAGAAGAGTAGCGGCTGGTATGGCTTGCTGGTGCTCACCGGCGTGGTCGGCGCGGCGCTGTTCTACGGCGACAGCGTGATCACCCCGGCCATTTCGGTGCTGTCGGCCGTCGAGGGGCTGGAAGAGGCGACGCCGGCGTTCAAGCCGTATGTGGTCGGGCTGACCATCGTCGTGCTGGTGGCGCTGTACGCGGTGCAGCGGCGCGGCACGGCCGGCATCGGGCGCTGGTTCGGGCGCGTGATGCTGGTGTGGTTTCTCACGCTGGCCGTGCTGGGCCTGATCAACATCGTCAAGGCGCCGCAGATCCTGGCCGCGCTCAACCCCATGCACGCACTGGCTTTCCTGAGCCAGAATGGCTGGATCGCCTTCGTCGCGCTGGGCGCGGTGGTGCTGGCATTCACCGGCGCCGAGGCGCTGTACGCCGACATGGGCCACTTCGGCAAAAAACCGATCCGCGCGGCCTGGACCACCGTCGTGTTCCCCGCGCTGGCGCTGAACTACCTGGGCCAGGGCGGCCTGCTGATCGCCCACCCGGACGCCGTGTCGAACCCGTTCTACCAGCAACTGGGCGGGCACTTCGGCGACGTCGGCATCTATGCGCTGGTGCTGCTGGCGACGATCGCCACCGTGATCGCCTCGCAGGCGACGATTTCGGGCACCTTCTCGATGACCAAGCAGGCGATCGCGCTGGGCTTCTTGCCGCGCATGCGCGTGCTGCACACGTCCGAGTCCGAAATCGGCCAGATCTACATGCCGGCGGTGAACTGGCTGCAACTGATGGTGGTGCTGATCGCCGTGGTCGGCTTCGGCTCGTCCGACAAGCTGGCCGCCGCCTACGGCATCGCGGTTACCGCCACCATGCTCGCCACCACCATCCTGACCTTCTTTGTGATCCGCCATGCGTGGAAGTTGAACCTGGCGCTGTGCTGGGCCGCGACCGGCTTTTTCATCGCGATCGACGTGATGTTCTTCTCGGCCAGCGCGCTCAAGCTGCTGCACGGCGGCTGGTTCCCGCTGCTGATGGGCGGCATCCTGTTTACCGTGATGATGACGTGGAAGCGCGGCCGTTCGCTGGTGTTCCAGAACCTGCAAAAGCACGCCATTCCGCTGGAAGACTTCCTGCAGTCGCTGTTCGTGGCACCGCCCACGCGCGTGTACGGTACCGCGATTTTCCTGCGCGGCGAATCCGACGGCGTGCCGCACGCGCTGCTGCACAACCTGTCGCACAACAAGGTGCTGCACGAGCGCGTGGTGTTCCTGACGGTGCACATGCACGAGGAGCCCTTCGTCGACCAGGCCGAGCAGGTGAAGATCGTCGCGCTGGGGCATGAGTGTTACCAGCTCAACGTGCACTACGGTTTCAAGGACGAACCGGACATCCCGAAAGCGCTGACGCTGGCGGCCGACCATGGACTGCCGTTCGAGATGATGGAGACCTCGTTCTTCATCGCGCGCCAGACCGTCATTTCGACGCCGGGCGAGGGCATGGCGCCGTGGCGCGAACACCTGTTCGTGGCCATGTCGCGCAACGCGCGCGGCGCGGCCGACTACTACCAGATCCCGCCGAACCGGGTGATCGAACTGGGCACCCAGGTCGAAATCTGATCGGCGCTGCCGGCAGCTGAAAAAAAAGGGCGGATCATCGTGATCCGCCCTTTTGCAATTGCGCCCGCCCTTATTGCGTCTGGGTCACCGACGTGATCTGCACCGTCGAGATGGGCTGTGCTTCCGAGATGTCCGACTTCGCGACCGCCACGGCGGCGATCGCATCGACCGCCGCCATGCCGCTGAGCACCGTGCCAAACACCGCGTAACCGTTCGGATCGCTCGCGCTGCCGGCATTCAGGAAGGCGTTGTCGGCCAGGTTGATGAAGAACTGCGAGGTGGCCGAATCGCGCGCAGGGGTGCGCGCCATCGCGATCGTGCCGCGTGTGTTGAGCAGGCCGTTGCCCGATTCTAGCGCAATCGGCGCCACGGTCGCGGACGGCGTCAGCGCGCCGGCCTTGAAACCGCCACCCTGGATCATGAAGCCGGACAGCACGCGGTGGAAAATCTTGTCGTCATAGTAGCCCGTGTTGGCGTACTGGATGAAGTTGGCCACCGTCAGCGGCGCCTTGTTGGGATTAAGTTCGATCACGATATCGGCCTGCGCAACGCCGCCGATGCTGGTCTTCATGGTCACCCGCGGCACCGGCACGTTGGGCGTGATGATGGTCGGGTTGGCCACGTTCTTGGCACTCACGGCGACCACCAGCGCGCCGCTCTGGGTCGGCGTGCAGCTCCATACCTGCAGCACCGGCGTGGCGCCGGCCAGCATGACGGGATTGGCGCAGCCGGGCGACGAGAACGTCAGTCCGCTGTCGAGATTGGTGCCGCTGACGGAAAACTTGGCGACGCTGCCGTACTTCAGCGCGTCATTGCTGACGCCGCTGATCACGGCCGTCGATGGGGTCGGGGTTGGCGTCGGGCTGGGCGCCGGGGCAGCGCTGCCGCCACCGCCACAGGCGCTTAGCAGCACGACCGATGCAAGGCTGGTGGTGAGAAAAGTCAGCTTCAATATGTTCTCCGCAATCTGGGGTGGTGGGACGCTGCCGGTTGGAACGGTGCCAAACAAGAACGTGTAGTTGTCAACGCGGGCGCATGTGGAGAGTATTGTACGGCTTTGCCGGTCCGGGCCGCGTCACAGGATCGACTTCTGGCCTGCTGTGCGCGGCCTTTGGACAACAGCTAAGCCAAACGCAGCAGCTGCACATTGTTCGGACCGCCGCTCGGTGTGGGCTGGCCGGTCGATGCTGGCTCATGGGTGCGCGCGTGGCCCCGCGATGGCCAACGCGGCGGGCGCGTTGCACCGGCCCGGCTGCCACGTGCGGTGCCAGGCGCCCTGCGGCCTATACAAATCGATACAAAACTCGCCTCGCCCGGCGCTGGCGCAAACGGCTGCGCGCGCCGTACTGCTGCTACACTCCCGGCTGGCATTTCTCACTTCAAGGACACCATGAAACCTACGCTTCCCCTGATCGCGGCATTTGTCGCCCTGTTGACCCTGTCCGCCTGCGGCGGTGGCGGCGATGCATCGACGCCGGCGTCCAACGATAGCGCCCAAGTGACGGCACTGGTCAAGACCGACACGGTCGTTGGCACCGGCGCTGAAGCGGTCAATGGCAAGTCGCTGTCCGTGTTCTACACTCTCTGGTTGTACAGCGCCAGCGCGGCCGATCACAAGGGGACCCTAGTCGAAACCAATGTCGGCAGCAATGCGTTCACGCTGGTGCTGGGCGCCGGCGGGGTCATTACCGGCTGGGATCTGGGTCTGGTGGGTATGAAGGAAGGCGGCAAGCGCACGCTGACCATTCCTGCCGGCCTCGCTTACGGAAGCAAGGGAAGCGACAAGGTGCCGCCCAACACGGCGTTGGTGTTCGACGTCTCGCTGGTCACCGTCAAATAGCTCAAAGCGGCGCGACCAGCGTCTGGAAGTAGTACTGCGCGCCGCCCAGCTCGGGCGGCGACTGGTAGCTCTGCAGCTCGGCGCGCTCAAACGCGACCGGGCGCAGGAAGGCCGGGCCATCCACCACGAAGGTGTGGAACTCGCCGTTTTCGCCACAGGCGTCGACCCCCTCAGGCAGGTCGGCCAGGAAGGCGGCGTCGAAGTCGCGTCCGCAAAACGCGCGCGGCAGGTAGTTCCCGTTGACGCACACCACCACCGCCTTGAAGCCGGCCGCGATGAACTCGTCGACCAGCTGGCGGCGCGGCTCGCCCCACAGCGGCAGGCTCGCCTGCAGGCCGGCCGCGGCGCACACTTTTTCTTCCCATTCGCGGTGCGCCAGCAAATCGATATCGCCGAAGATCGCCTGCGTGATGCCGTCGCTGCGCGCTTGGCTGAGCATGTCGATGAATTTTTCCTCGTAGCTGCTCCAGCTGGTGCCGTAGAACGCCAGCGGCACGCCCAGGCTGGCCGCCTGCGCCTTCAGCAGTGCCGGGCCGACCCCGTGCGAGCGCGATTTTTCGCCCGCCTCGTCCATCGCCGTGATCAGCAGCGCGATGTCGGCGCCTTGGCTGCGCGCGCGCCACAGCGCCAGGCAGGAGTCCTTGCCGCCGCTCCAGGACACCAGTGCGCGCGTCACCTTAGCGACGCCCGATCATGCGCGCCAGGATATTGTCGCGGTCGAACAGCTGGTGCTTGAGCACGGCCAGCACGTGCAGGCCGATCAGCCCGATCATCGCGTTGGCCACGAAGCCGTGAATATCCTCCAGCGGTTCATGCCAGCTCTTGAACGGCGGGAACGGGCTGGGAATTTGCAGCAGGTCGAAGATGCCGAACGAACGTCCGGTCGCCCAGATCGACAGCGGCCCGGTCACGACCAGGATCACGATGCCCAGCAACAGCAGGCCGTGCACGGCGCGCGTGAGCAGGCGCAGCACCGGCTTTTGCGGCATCGGCTGGGGCAAGTTGGTGCGCATGTGCCACACCACGCGAAACAGCAGAAACGCGATGGCAACCGTGCCGACCGCGATATGCATCTTCTTCCAGTAGCGCAGTTCATCGCCGCGCGGCAGGGTGCCGAAGTACAGGCCGATTCCCAGCAGCGTCAGCACGAACAGTGCGCCTATCCAGTGGTTGAAACGGGAAACCGTGCCGTAGCTGTTGCTTGAATCGCGCATCGTCATGCTGTCTGCCCCTGATCATCAAACACTGATTATCGACGATGCGCGCGGCAAGCTCAATCGAAACCTCGCCGCCCTAGTCGCGCAGGATTTGCGCCGGCGCGCTGCGCATTGCCGCACGCGTGTGGCGCAGGCAGGCCAGCAGCGCCACCAGCGCGGCGCCGCCGAACGCACCAAACAGCGGCCAGGCGCCCATCGGCGCGCGTTCGACGAAGCCGGCCAGGTAGCGCGCGCCGGCCAGCGCGGCCAGCGGCAGGCCCAGCAGCGCGCCGGCCAGCGTCAGCAGCGCGAACTCGCGCCCGACCAGCGCAGCGATGGCGCGCCGGCTGGCGCCGTGCAGCTTGCGCAGCACGATTTCGCGCGCGCGCCGCTGCACGCTGTGGGCCGACAGTACATAGATGCCGAACGCGGCCAGCGCGCCGGCGATCAGGCTGGCCATGCCCAGCGTCTGGGCCAGCCGGCGGTCGTCCTGGTAGTTGGGCGCGAACAGTTCAAACGCCGGCTGCAGCGTCATCACGTCGTTGGGGAATGCTTCGCGCCACAGCGCGTCGATCGCGCCGCGCGCCGCCTGCGGGTCGCCCGCCACGCGCAGCGTTAGCACTGGCGTATCGCCGCTGAGGCGATACATCAGCGGCTGCGGTGCCTGGCGCATGCTGCCAAAGCGCAGGTCCGGCGCGATCCCGACGACGCGCGCCGTATCGTCGAGCAGCTGACCCAGTGCCGCCTCGGGCGAGCTAAAACCGAGCGCCTGCGCCGCGCTGGCGTTGAGCATCACGTTGTCGCTGCCCGGCTGGTCCAGCCCGGTCTGGAGAGTGCGCCCGAGCCGGGCGCGCACCTGGTACACCGCGAAGAAGTCCGGGCTGACGATCTTCGATTCGACGCTGATCATGGCACCGTTTTTAGCGCGCACGAAGTTGACGATCTTGTTCCAGTCGCGCCCGACCGCCTCGGACATGCCGGCCACGCCGGCGACAACGGGCAGGCGCAGCAGACGCTCGCGCAACGCGCCTGCCTGGGCCGGCGTGGCGTTGTCGGGCAAGTCCAGCACCAGCAGCGCGGCCGGGTCGAAACCCGGATCGGCCGTGCTGGCGTAATGGGTTTGCCAGGCCACCGCCAGCGCGCTGCCGGTGAGTGCCATCGCGGCGGCGAACTGGAACACGGTCAGGCCGCGCCGGACCCAGGCGCCATGCGCCGTTTCGGCGCTGGCGCGTCCCAGCAGCGTGGCCGCGGCGCGCAAGCGCAGCGCGATCCAGATCGGATACAGCGCCGCCAGCAAGCCGACCAGCGCGCCGAACAGCAGGCTGGCCAACAGCCGCAGCGGCGTGAAAAACCCTTCCAGCTGGCGGTTCACCAGCAGCGAGAACGTGGGCAGCAATAGCCAGCCCAGCAACAGCCCGAGCACGGTGGCCAGCAGGCTCACCAGCAGCGACTCGGCCAGGAACTGGCTGGCCACGCGCCAGCTGGACGCGCCGAGCACCTTGCGCACGCCGATTTCGCGCTGGCGTTGCACGGTGCGCACGCTGGCCAGGTTGACGTAGTTGGTGGCCGCCAGCAGCAGGATCAGCAGCGCGATCGCGGCCATGCCCAGCACCGTCAGGCGGTTGCCGTACTGCTGGCCGGCCCGGCTGTTGAGCAGGTCGGTATCAAAATACAGCGCCGACAGCGCCGCAATGCGGATCTCGGTGATGCGCTCGCCGGGCTTGAGCATGTGCAGTAGCCGATCGGGCAGCTTGTTTTCCAGCGGCGAGCGCACCAGCGCGTCCTGCAGCAGGTCGACCAGCACGGCTGGCGCGATGCCGGGTTTGAGGCGGACATAGATGGACGCCAGCTTGCGCCAATGGTCGCCGCCGGCCACGTAATCGGGCCAGGCCGCGCTGGGCAGGCCGACCAGGCCGTCGAAGCCGATGCTGCTGTTGCTCGGCGGGTCAGGCAGGATCGCGTCGACCCGCAGCGGCTTGCCGCCGACCGTGGCCAGCTGGCCCAGCGCGTGCAACTGGCCGAACAGCTTTTGGGCGCTGGCCTGGGTGAGCGCGACGCTGCCCGGCCGGCTGAGCGCGCCAGCCAGATCGCCCTCCAGCGCGCGCAGGCCGAACATGGCGGCGAACTCGCTGTCGACCGCGCGCAAGGTCAGCGGGACGACGCGGGTGTCGACCCGCAGCGCCACTTCCAGCTCGCGCGCGACGCTGACCCGTTCACTCAAGCCACTTTGGCGCAGCACCTCGCGCAGTGGTATCGGCGCGCTGGTCTGCCACTCCGGGCGTGGCAGCAAATTGCGCTTTTGCTTGACCAGGTAGACGTGTTCACTGTCGGGCACCTGGGCGTTGTAGCTGTAGCTGTAGCCGACAAAGCCGAGCAGCAGGAAGCAGGCAGCGAAGCCGATCGCCAGCCCGAGCACCACCACCAGCGAATACGCCGGCTGTTTGGCCAGCAGGCGCCAGCCGATCCGGAAATCTCGTAAATTCATGCGTTGTCCATGTTGATGGGAGAGTCTACTTGAGTCGGAACACGGCGTGCACCGCCTGCGCGAACTGGATCGCCGGCGGCACCGCGAAGCTGAGCGCGCCTGGCGGCGGCGGGGCGGCGTCGGCGCGTGCCTCGCCCGAGGCGGCGCTGTCGAAGCCGAACGGCGCGCCGATCTTGTCGACGCCGGCCTGCGAAATGGCCTCGACCGCGCCCAGATGGCGCCCGAACGCCAGCGCCAGATCAAAGCCCTGGCCGCGCGCGCTGGCGGCCGCTTCCAGCACCAGCTTGCGTTCGACCTGGGCGCGGTCGTTGCGGTCGAAGCCGACCGTCAGCGTCTCGACGGTGTCGCGCGCCAGCAGCGCCTTGACCAGCTCGGGCCACTGGGCCAGATCGCGCACGAACACCCGAAAGTGGCGCTTGAGTGTGTAGGCGAGCGAGAACTGGCCGGCCTTCACGTTCGATAGTTCGACCGGCTTCTTGCTCAGATCGAAGGCCTCGATGTCGGCACCCGCCACCGCGTGCTCGGCCAGCAGCGCCTGCACCTCGGCCGACAATTGCGCCATCCGTTCCAGCGCCTTTTCCGAGCTGTCGTTCTGGGCATTGATTTCAAAACGCAGCTCGCCCAGATTGGGCGCCAGCCAGACATCGGCCTTGCCGACGGTTTTCACGAACGGGTAGGCGGGCAGCGGCGCGCAATGCGCCAGCGTCGTGCAGCCCAACAGGGCAGCGGTGGCGATCAGACTTTTTATCATTTTGGAGGCGAGTTGGCTATGGGAGGAGTGGATGTTCAGGCCGCTTGCAGCGCGTCGACCACGATGCGCCCGTCCAGCAAATGCAGGGTGCGGCTGGCCTGCGCCGCGTGGGTCGGCGAGTGGGTCACCATCACCACCGTGGTGCCTTCGGCGTTGATGGTGCGCAGCAAGCGCATCACCTCGTCGCCGTGCGCCGAGTCGAGGTTGCCGGTGGGCTCGTCAGCAAGCAGCATCGCCGGGCCGGCCACCAGCGCGCGCGCGATCGCCACGCGCTGCTGCTGGCCGCCCGACAGCTGGGACGGGCGGTGCTTGGCGCGGTGCGCGATGCCCAGCTTGACCAGCATGGCGACGACCCGCTCGCGCCGTTCGCTGGCGGGCGTGCCGGTGTATTCGAGTGCCAGTTCGACGTTTTCGAACACGCTTAACTCCTCGATCAGGTTGAAACTTTGGAAGATGAAGCCGATCCGCCCGCGCCGCAGCGTGTTCAGTTTGGCCTCGCCCCAGCCGGCGATGTTCTGGCCCTCGAACCAGAAGTCGCCCTGGTTGGGCACCTCGAGCAGCCCCAATAAGCTCAGCAGGGTCGACTTGCCGCAGCCGGAAGGCCCGGTGATGGCGACATATTCGCCCGCGTCGATGGACAGGTCGATGCCATCGAGCGCGGTGGTGCGCACCTCGCCCGCCTGGTGGATCTTGGAGACGCCGACTAGTTTGAGCATGCTGTGGATCCTTGTGAATGGTGCGCTTATTTGAATGGTGCGCTTATTTGGTCAGTTGCAAACGGCTCGCCATGGCGAAAGCGGCGTAGCTGGACACGATCACCTTCTCACCGGCGGCCAGGCCGGACAGCACCTCGATCTGATTGTTGCTGCGCCGCCCGGCCCGGATCGCGCGCCGCTCGGCCAGCTCGCCGTCCGGTCCCAGCACGAACACCCAGGCCGCGCCGCTGTCGTTGACGAAGGCACCGTTGGGCAGCAGCAGCGCCTGGGCCGGCTCGCCCAGCGTGATCTGGGCGTCCAGCCCCTGGCCGGGACTGAGGCCGTCCGGCTGTCCCTGGGTGAACACCATTTCGACGGTGAAGCGGCCGTCCTTGATCTGCGGGTAGACGGTGGCCACGTCGACGGCGAAACTGCGCTCGCCCTGACGCACGCTGCCATGCCGCCCCTTGGCCACCCGGTTCAGGTAGAACTCGTCGACCTGGGCGGCCAGCTTGAAGCGGCTGGGATCGTCGATCCGGCCGATGTGCTGGTCGGTCTTCACCGTCTCGCCCACCTGCAGGCGAAAGCCGGTCAGCCGTCCGGCCACCGGGGCGCGCACGGCCAGCGCGTCGACAGTTGCGTTGACCAGCAACAGGCCCGACTGCAAACCCTGGATCGCCGCCTCCATCTGCGCCAACGCGTCGCGCTTGACCTGCACCTCGGTGTCGCTGTTGCGTTTTTCGGCCTCCACGGCGCGTCGCTGCTGGGCCAGTTTGTCGTTCGACTCCTCCAGCGCGACGCTGGAGATGAAGCCGGCCCCGGCCAGTTTGACATTGCGCGCGTGCTGCTTTTCGCCTTGCGCGAGCGCGAATTCGAGGTCCGACAACAGACGCTGGTGGTCGGTGCGGCTGGCCTGCTGGGCCACGCGCAGGTTCGACAGATTCGAAATTTGCTGGGCGTGTTCGGCCTGGCGCGCCAGCAGCTCCAGATTGCGCTGCGGGTTGGACAGGCGAAACAGCAGCTCGCCCTTCCTGACCAGCGCGCCGTCGTGCGCCAACACCTCCTCGACCCGGCCCGATTCCACCGAATCGAGGATCACGGTGTTGAGCGGTTCGGCGTTGGCGCGCACCACGATATCGTCGAGGAACACGCCTTTTTCGACCGCCACGATGCGCTGGTCAAGCAAGGCCACCCGCAGGCCGTGCGGCAGCGCGCTCCACAGCGCGCTGGCGGCGCCGATCAGCGCGATCAGCGCCGCGCCGATCAACGCATATTTCTTGCCATGGCGTTGCGGCACCAGCGTGTCCATCGCGGCGCCGGTGACGGCCAGGTGGGGCGGCTGCATGGTCATGCTGGAAACCTGAAAGAAGGAAGACAGGGCAATACAGCAAGCGCCGTGCCAGCGCCAGTACACACCGGATGCCGGGCGCGCGCCGGGGCCGCGCGGCGCCATCTTCGGCCGGCTGTGCGAAGCCGCACAGTAGCAGGTGTGCGGATCCGGACAGTGCCGATTTGAGGCGCCGCCGCGCCGAAAGCTGCTGCTAGAATGCGTGGCATCCTTGCACATTTTTCCTCCAGGCGACCCGATGGCCGATCCCGCTGCACACATCCTCATTCTCGACGACGACATCGATGTCGCCTGCGCAGCGCAACTGCTGCTGCGGCGCCGCTATGGCCAGGTGCACACGCTGAACGATCCGACCAGGCTGGCCGCGCTGCTGGCCGATGGCGTGCCCGACGTGGTGCTGCTCGACTTCAATTTCACGCCCGGACGGGTGGATGGCGCCGAAGGGCTGGCGATGCTCGACCTGCTGCGCGCGCAAGCGTCGCCGCCGGCCGTGATCGCGCTGACCGCCTACGCCGACGTGCCGCTGGCGGTGGAGGCCTTGAAGCGCGGCGCCAGCGACTTCATCACCAAGCCGTGGGACAACGCACGTCTGGTGGCGGCGGTCGACAGTGCGCTGGCGCGCCGTGGCGCGCGCGCCGCCCCGACGGCGGCCACCGCCGCGCTGATGGGCGACTCCAACGCGATGCGGGGCGTGAAAGCGATGATCGCCAGCGTCGGCCCGACCGAGGCGAACGTGATGATCCTGGGCGAAAACGGGGTCGGCAAGGAACTGGTGGCGCGCGCCATCCACCAGGCGTCGCGGCGCGCCGCCGGCACCTTCCTGGCGGTCGACATGGGCGCCTTGCCCGAGTCGACGTTTGAAAGCGAGTTGTTCGGCCATCGCAAGGGCGCGTTCACCGACGCCAAGGCCGACCGCGCGGGGCGCTTCCAGGCCGCGCGCGCCGGTTCGCTGTTCCTCGACGAGATCGGCAACATGCCGTTGGCGGCCCAGTCCAAATTGCTGACGGCGCTGGAGCGCCGCGAAGTGACCCCGATCGGCGCCGACAAGCCCGAGCCGATCGACGTGCGCATCATCAGCGCTACCAATCTGGACGAGGTGCGCCTGTTCGATGCATCGGTGTTTCGGCCCGACCTGCTGTTTCGCCTCAATACCATCGTGATCCGGGTCGCGCCGCTGCGCGAGCGGCGCGAAGACATTCCGGCGCTGCTGCGCCACTACCTGGCCCACTACGAGCAGCAGTACCAGCGTCCGACGCGCGTGCTGTCGGACGCCGCGCTGGCGCTGCTGTGCCAGAACAGCTGGAGCGGCAACGTGCGCGCGCTGCGCCACGCCTGTGAGCGCGCGGTGATCCTTTGCACCAGCGCGCACTACGGTTTCGAGGACTTCGGCCTGAGCGGCGCGGCGCCCACGCCGGGCGCCGCGCCGCCGGGCGCACCGGCCGGCGCCGACGCCTTCCTGCTGGGCGCGCTCGAACGCGACGCGATCGCCAAGGCGCTGGCCCAGGTCAACGGCAACATCAGCCACGCCGCCAAGATGCTGGGCGTGAGCCGCGCCGCGCTGTATCGCAAGCTGGGCAAGCATGGCATCTGAGCCCGCGCTCAAAGCGGGCATCGGGCTGTGCACCGGTGCCTTGCTGGCGCTGGCGTTCTGGGCCGGCATGCTGGTCGACTCGCCGCGTCTGGTGGTGCTGTGCGCGCTGGGCGCACTGGTGCCGGGGGCGGTCGGCTGGCGCGCGATCGTGCGACTGGGCGCGCTGCAAAGACGCGTCGTCAACGAGCACAGCGCCGTGCTGCCGCTCGAACAGCAGCACCTGATCGACAACGCGCTGGCGCTCGAAGCACGCCTCGAACATGCGCCGATCGCGCTGTTTCGGATCGACCATCTGAGCGGGCCCGGTGCGCTGGCGCCGCTCAACGGCAACGCGCGCCGGCTGGTCGCGCCGGGGCGCGCCAGCGATCCGCACGACCTGTACCGTCAGCTGGAAAGCCAGCCGATCGACCAGCGCAACCTGATCGGCTTCGACACCGAGCGCGGGGTCGAGCGTGCGCTGGTATCGGTGTCGGCGCTCACGCTCAATCACGTATCGCAGCGCCTGGTGGCCTTGATGCCGGTCGAGAGCGAACTGGAAGCCGAAGCGCTCAACGCCTGGCGCCAGCTGGTGCATGTGCTGACCCACGAAATCATGAATTCGTTGACGCCGGTGGCGTCGCTCTCGCGCACCGCCTACGACCTGCTCGACGAGTTGCGCGGTGAGCTGCCGCCCGACGTCAGCGCGGACCTGGCCACGGCGCTGGACGCGATCAGCCGGCGTGCGGCCAGCCTGGTCGAATTCGTCAGTAGCTACCGCAGCCTGTCGAATTTGCCGGCCGCGCGGCCCGAGCGGGTGCGCCTGCACGACCTGTTCCAGCGCGTGCAAGCGCTGGTGGCGCCGGCCTGGCGCGCGCGCGCCGGGCGGGCCGATTTTTTGGTCGAACCGAGCTCGCTGGAGCTGATGGTCGACCCCGGCCAGCTGGAACAGGCGTTGATGAACCTGTTCAAGAACGCTTTTGAAGCGACCGGGCAGGTGGCCGCGCCGCAGGTGCAGCTCAGTGCGCGCCTGTCGCGCGGCGGACGGCTGCGCATCGAACTGGTCGACAACGGCCCGGGCGTGCCGGACGGCCTGATCGCGCACATTTTCACGCCGTTTTTCTCGACCAAGAAGCAGGGCGGCGGGATCGGGCTGGCGATGGTGCGCCACCTGGTGCATGCCAACGGCGGCACGGTGCGTTACGCCAAGTCGGTCAGTGCCGGCGCGCGCTTCGTCGTCACCTTCTGAACCGCGCGCCGGCGTGGCGCGCTAGATCCAGCCCAGCACGCCGGCGAACAGGCCCAGCGCGCCCAGCACCGCGCCGGCCAGGCCGCCCACCACTGCCAGCTGGCGCCGGCGCGAGGGCATGTCATGCACCCAGTAGGCGACGACATAGAACGGCATGTAGCCGACCAGCCAGATCAGCAGCGGCGCGCCGGCGTTCCAGCCGCGCCATTCCCACGTCAGCGCGCCCACGTGGTTGAGCCACAGCTCGACGAACACGCACAGCACCGAATTGACGGCGGCGAACACCCAGCGATTGTTGACGCCGGCGATTTTCAGCTTCGGGTCCTGCGGCAGCATGCGCACCGCCAGCAGTCCCATGATGGCGAACATGAACGAGATCTCGATGTTCAGGCCGATCAGGATCACATATGCCGACGATCCCGGCGTGCCCCAGGCGGGCGCGAAGGCGGAAAAGTGAAACAGCAGGCCATTCCAGATTTCGTTGACCCAGTCCATCAGCCAGAACGCCAGGCCGGCCAGCACCACGTTCCAGCGTTTGGCGGCGGCCTGCTCGTTGTAGGCGTAAATGACCAGCAGCAGCAGCGGGATCACGTACCACTGGAAGTGCGAGGAATCACGCACCAGGGCGTGGGCCTGGGCGGCGGATGCAGCGATCATGGAAGACTCCGTGGTGAGAATGCTGCGATTTTAAGCAAGCGGAGGCGCGCGGGCTTGACAGAGCCGGTCAATCTCTTTGACACTTCAGGCCATGTCGCCCAGCCCCACATCCCCGATCTCCCCGTCCGCGCCGCTGTCAGGCAGCGTGCCGGGTAGCTACGTCCAGCTGCTGTTCGAGTATCTGGCCGCTCAAGGCCGCGACGCCGCCGCGATCCTGGGCGAACCGGCCCCGCCGCCTGGCCGCGAGCGCGCCTATCCGGCCGAGCGCTGGCGCGCGATGCTGGCGCTGGCGGCGCGCCACATGGACGATCCGGGGCTGGGACTGGCGGTCGGTGCGCGCATCACGCCGGCCCATCTTGGCCCGCTCGGCTACGTGCTGCTGGCGTCGAACTCGGTGGCGGCGGCGCTGCAGCGTTACCTGGGCTATCAGCGCCTGGTGCATGACGTCAGCCCGGTGCGCCATTACGTCGACGGCGCCGGCGCGGTGCTCGAATGGAGCGATGAGTCGCGCGCGATCGGCCTGCTGGCCAACCAGTGCGGGATGGCCGCGCTGGTGCAGTTCGCGCGCGCCATCGGCGCGGCGGACGTGCTGCCGCTGGCGCTGCATTTTGTCGAGCCGCGCCCGCCGGACGTGGCGCCCTACCTGGCGCTGTTTCGCTGTCCGGTGCTGTTTGGCCAGAGTGCCACGCGGGTGATCTTCCCGCTGGCCATGATGGAGCAGGCGCTGGGCCGCCCCGACCCGGCGCTGGTGGCGCTGCTGGAGCGCCAGGTGCAGAACTTGTTCGCCGCGCTGCCGCCCAGGGACACGCTGGAGGGCGAGATCCGCCGCCAGATATCGCGCCACATCCTGCAGGGCGAGCCGGCGCTGGAAGCGATCGCGCAGGCGCTGCATCTGTCGGGCCGCACGCTGCGGCGCCGCCTGGCCGAGCGCGGCTGGAGCTATCGCGCGCTGCTTGACGACACGCGCCGGCGTCTGGCCGAGGACTACCTGCGCGACATCACACTGAGTTTGCCGGAGGTGGCGCTGCTGCTGGCTTACTCGGAGCAGAGCGCGTTCAACCGCGCCTTCCTGCGCTGGAGCGGCAGCACGCCGCAGCGCTGGCGCCGCGCAGCCGGCGTGTGAGCCATGCGCCCGCGCCGGCGCCGCGTCCGATGACGCCCGGCTAGGCGCGCCGGCGGAACCAGCCGGCCAGCGAGAGCCGGTCGCGCGTGGCAGGCAGCACTTCGTGCAGCATTTCGGCCGACAAAAACAGCACCATCTTGCTGGCGTGCGGCGCGATGTCCGCGCTGTCGTGGCCCTGCGGATGCAGGCGCAGCGCGCCGCCCTGGCCGTGCAACCAGTCGGCGTTCAGGTAGATCACCACCGACACGGTGCGCCGGTCGTCGCCGCGAAAGCGGTCCAGATGCTGCAGATAGTGGGCGCCCGGCGCGTAAAACGCGAAATGGCTTTCGTAGTCGTCCAGACCGAGGTAGAGCGCGCCGTTGAGCAGCACGCGCAGCTGCTCCATCAGCGCCAGATAGCGGTCGCAGGCGAGCGACTGGCCGGCGCCCAGCCAGCCGATCTGGTCGCCGCGGATGTCGGCGCGCAGCGTCTTCATGCCGGCCCGTCCGACCGCCGCCAGCGCCAGCGCGCCGCTGTCGTGCAGCAGGCGGCACTCGGCCGCCAGCGCGACGGTCAGCTCGTCGGGCAGAAAATCGTCCTGCTGCGACCAGCCCTGTGCGCTCAATTGGTCGAACATCGCTTGTTGGCGAAACGGATCGGCGAGCTCGCCGCCTGGCGTCGCCGCAATGCGCATGGTGGTGTCCTTGCTGGCTGAGGAGAGTGGGGGACCGGGTGGTGCCGGAAGCGGTGTGGCGGCGCAGGTGGGTTCATGCGCAGCTGCGCCGTCCCATCGTAACACTGAACCGCGTCGGCGCCGTCGATCGTTGGCACGAGTAATGGCCGGCCGGCGCGAATGTTGATAGAATTGACGTCAGGACCTGTCCCCACTTTGCCAGACTGCGATCTCCCATTGAAGAATACGTCGATAGAGCGGGAAAATTTCAGCGCGCGCCTGCGCCTGGGACTGAAAAACGCCAACCTTGTGTGCGATAGCCCGGCCGCGCTGGCGCGCGCGTTCAACCGGCGTGCGGGCGGCTCGGCGATCACCGTGCATGCGGCGCGCACCTGGCTGGTGGGCGAGGCCATTCCCACCCAGGCCAGGCTGCGCTCGATGGCGCTGTGGCTGGCCGTGTCGCCCGAGTGGCTGCGTTTCGGCGATGCGCCACTGGCGTGCCCGCCGGCCGGACGCGCCAGCGCGGCGCGTCCCAGCCGGGTCGACTTGGCCGTGTTGGCCGATTTGCAGCGGCTCGACGAAGGCCAGCGCCAGTTGGCGCGCGAATGTGTGCGCCTGCTGTTGCGCATGCAGATGGCGCGCGCCGAGCCGCCGCTCTGAGGCCGCGCGCCACCGGCGCGTATCCGGCGCCCAGGCGGCGGAGCCGAATGCTATAGTACGGCACCATTGACGCTCGCCCTCACTGCCGTCGAGAGCGGGTCCGCGCAGGCTTGCCGAACCGATTCCACCATGAAAAAACCCAGTGCTTCGACGCGCAGCGCGTCTCCGAAGAATAGCGCGGCGCCTGAGCACGCGGTGCCGCTCGCGCGCGGCGCCGGCGCCACCGCGCTCGACCGGTCTGCCTTCCCGATCGTCGGCATCGGCGCTTCGGCCGGCGGGCTGGAGGCGCTCGAGCTGTTCTTCAAGGGCGTGCCGCCCGCCAGCGGTCTGGCCTACGTGGTGGTCCAGCATCTGGACCCGAACCACAAGGACATCATGGTCGAGCTGCTGCAGCGCGGCACCGCGATGCCGGTGTTGCAGGTGACGGACCGGCTGCGCGTGCAACGCGACCATGTGTACGTGATTCCACCCAATTGCGACCTGTCGATTCTGCACGGCGTGCTGCACCTGCTCGAGCCGGCTGCGCCACGCGGCTTGCGCCTGCCGATCGATTTCTTTTTGCGCAGCCTGGCCGCCGACCAGCAGGCCAACAGCATCGGCGTGATCCTGTCGGGCATGGGTTCGGACGGCACGCTGGGGCTGCGCGCGATCAAGGAGATGGCCGGCGCGGTGTTTGTGCAGGAGCCGGCCACGGCCAAGTTCGACGCGATGCCGCGCAGCGCCATCGTGGCCGGGCTGGCCGATGTGGTGGCGCCGGCCCAGGAGCTGGCCGCACGCATCGTCGCGTATCTGCGCCACGTGCCGCTGCTGGCGGTGCCGCCCGAGCTGACCGTCACCGACACCGACCAGAGCGCGCTCGACAAAGTCGTGCTGATTCTGCGCGCCCAGAGCGGGCACGATTTTTCGCTGTACAAAAAAAGCACGATCTACCGCCGCATCGAGCGGCGCATGGGCCTGCACCAGCTCGCGCGCATCGCCGATTATGTGCGCTACCTGCGCGACAATCCGCAGGAGGCCCAGTTGCTGTTCAAGGAACTGCTGATCGGCGTGACCAGTTTTTTCCGCGATCCGGCAGTGTGGTCGCAAATCGAGAGCGAGGTGATCCCGGCGCTGCTGGCGATCCACCCGAACGGGGGCACCTTGCGCGCCTGGACGGCGGCCTGTTCGACCGGCGAAGAGGCCTATTCGCTGGCGATCGCGTTTCGCGAGGCGCTCGAGCGGATCAAGCCGAGCGCCCACTTCGCGCTGCAGATTTTCGCCACCGACCTTGACAGCGACGCCATCGACAAGGCGCGCGCCGGCGTGTATCCGGCCAATATCGCCGCCGACGTGCCCGAGGCGCGCCTGCGGCGCTATTTTGTCCAGACCGACGGCGGCTACCGCGTCTGCAAGGAGATCCGCGAAATGGTCATCTTCGCGCCGCAGAATCTGGTGATGGACCCGCCGTTTACCAAGCTCGACCTGCTGACCTGCCGCAACCTGCTGATTTACCTGGAGGCGGACTTGCAGAAAAAACTGCTGCCGCTGTTCCACTACAGTCTCAAACCGGGCGGCATCCTGGTGCTGGGCAGTGCCGAGACGGTGGGCGCGGCGACCGACCTGTTTAGTTCCTGGCCGGGCAAGACGCGCATCTATCAGCGCAAGGAGACGGCTTCACGCGCCGAGGCGATCATTTTCCCCGCCTCGGGCGCGCTGCGCACCCGCGTCGGCGGCTACGACACCCCGCTGGCGCTGGCCCCGCTGCAGCTGGGCGGCCCGAACCTGCAGGTGCTGACCGACACGCTGCTGTTGCAGCGCTTCGCCCCGGCCGCCGTGCTGACCACCGACAAGGGCGACATCGTCTACATCAGCGGCAAGACCGGCAAGTACCTGGAACCGGCCGCCGGCAAGGCCAATATGAACATCTTCGCGATGGCGCGCGAGGGCCTGGCCGGCGCCCTCAACGAGGTGTTCGCGCGCGTGGTGCGCGAGGGCGGCAGCCACACGCTGCGCGAACTGAAGGTGGGCGGCAACGGTTCCGACACGCTGGTCAACGTCGAGCTGCAAAGCCTGCAGGAACCGGCCCAGCTGAGCGGCATGGTGCTGATCGTGTTTACCGCGCTTCCGCCGGCGGCGACCGTCAAGCCGGCGCGCAAGGGCGCAGTGGCGGGCGCGCAGACCGAGCGCGTGAACGCGCTGGCGCTCGAAGTGCAGCAGTCGCGCGAGGAGCTGCAAAGCGCGCGCGAAGAAATGCAGACCTCGCAGGAGGAGCTCAAGTCGACCAACGAGGAGCTGCAAAGCACCAACGAGGAACTGCAAAGCACCAACGAGGAACTGACCACCTCGAAGGAGGAGATGCAGTCGATGAACGAGGAACTGCAGACGGTCAACCACGAATTGTCGGCCAAGGTCGACGAGCTGTCGCAGGCCAGCGACGACATGAAGAACCTGCTCAACAGCACCGACATCGCCACCCTGTTCCTCGACGAGCAGATGCGCATCCGCCGCTTCACCACCCGCGTGACCGGCATCATCAAGCTGATCCCGGGCGACGCCGGGCGCCCGATCACGGACCTGGTCAGCACGCTGGACTACCCGGCCCTGGCCGACGACGCGTACGAGGTGCTGCGCTCGCTGGTGTTTCGCGAGGTGCAGGTGGGCGCGCGCGACGGGCGCTGGTTCACGGTGCGCATCATGCCCTACCGCACCCAGGACAACCGCATCGACGGCGTCGTCATCACCTTCGTCGACATCAGCGCGGCCAAAACGCTCGAACGGGCGCTGCGCCTGTCCGACGAGCGCTTCCGGATCGCCTTCGAGCACGCGCCGATCAGCGTGTTCAGCCAGGACCGCGAGCTGCGCTACACGTGGATCCACTCGGCGCATCCGCAACTGGTGCAGGGCGACGTGATCGGCAAGACCGATGCTGATCTGCTGCCGGCCGATGACGCGGCGCGCCTGACCGCGCTCAAGCGCCAGGCGCTTGAGCAGGGCGCGCGGGTGCACACCGAGTTCAGCGCGCAGCAGCAGGGCGCGACCCACTACTACGACATCGTGGCCGAACCGAGCCGCGACGGTGACGGCAACATCGTCGGGGTGTCCGGTGTGACCTGGGAAATCACCCAGCAAAAGAAATCCGATGCGCGTTTTCGCCAGCTGTTCGAACACTCCCAGAGCGCGGTGGCCTATCATCAGTTGCTATTGATCGACGGGAAACCCTCCGATTACCTGTTCGTCGAAGTCAATCCGGCCTTCGCCGCCTTGCCGGGCATGGGCGACGTGGCCGGCACGCGCCGTTCGGCGCTGGCGGCCGGCGCGTACGGCGCCGATCCGACCCTGTTCGCGGTGTGCGTACGGGTGGCCATGACGGGCCAGCCGGAGCGCTTCGAATACCATGTCGCCAAGGATGACCAGTGGTTCGATTGCTCGCTGTATTCGCCCGAGCCACTGTATTTTGTCAGCGTCAACGTCAACATCACCGAGCGCAGACGGGCCGAGGAAACGCTGCGCCAGGCGCACGCCGTGCTGCAGCGCCGCGTGGCCGAGCAGGCCAGCGAGCTTGACGCGGCCAAGGCGCTCGAAGCGGTGCTGCAGGAGGCCCAGGCGGTGCTGGAACGGCGCCTGTCGGAGCCGCCCGCCGGCGCGCCGCCGGCCACGCCAAAACGGCGCACGGCCAAAGCACATTCATCTACCGGGAGCAAGCCATGAGCACCAAGGGGCCGATGCGTCCATCGCGCGCCGCGCTGGAGTTGCGCGAGCGCGCCAACGAGCGCCTGCAGGAGAACCCGGATGACAAGCCGGCCGCGCCCGGCGCGAGCGACAATCCGCAGCGCCTGCTGCACGAATTGCAGGTCTACCAGGTCGAACTGGAACTGCAAAACGAGCAGCTCGAGGCGGCCCGCAGCTGGGTCGAAGCGGCACTGGCGAGCTACACCGACCTGTACGATTTTGCCCCGGTAGCCTACTTTACCTTCGACCGTGCGGGCGCGATCAGCGAAACCAATCTGGCCGGCGCCAAGCTGCTGGGCATCGAGCGCGCCCGTCTGCTCGACAAGCGCTTTGGCGTGTTCGTGCAAGACAGCGAGCGCGGCGCCTTCAACGCCTTCCTGAAACGCGCTTTCGCCGAGCAGGCCGAAGCGGGCTTCGAGCTGACCCTGGTGGCCAAGGACGGCAGCCGGCGCATCGTCCAGATCGACACGGCGCTGACGGGAAAAGGCGAAAGCTGCCACGCCGTGATGGTCGATGTCAGCGCGCGCGTGCAGCGCGAACGCAAGTCGGCCTTGCTGGCCCAGGTGTTTAGCAGCGCGTCCGAGGCGATGTTCATCACCGATGCGGCCAACCTGATCGTCGAAGTCAACGCCGCCTTCTGCGCCGTCACCGGCTATAGCGAGGCACAGGCGCTGGGGCAGCCGGCCGGCATGCTGCGCGCCCAGCATCAGCCGCCCGGTTCCGAGCAGGCCCGGTTGCGCGAGCTGGCCGCCAACGGCGGCTGGAGCGGCGACAGCTGGCACCTGCACCCGAACGGCGACGCGTATCGCGTCGCCGAGCAGGTCAGCGCGCTGCGCGACGGCGACGGCACGGTTCAGCACTACGTGTCGCGCTTCAGGCGCGCCGAGGCACACCACTAGCGCACTGGCTGCGCGCCGGCCCGTGCGGCGCGCAGCCAGTGCGCGATGCCGCCCAAAACGCCTGGCGCGACACGGCGCAACCGGGAGCGGCGTTGCTGCTCGCGCGGGTGGCGCGACACTGACCCTGCGGCGAGGTGCGCCCCTCTTTCGCGCAACGACGTGCGTGTCGGCGGCCTGCGTCGCATCGCCGGTACAGGCTCAAGCGGAAACCGGAAAAGCGCCGTGCGCGCGACCTATTTGATGCTTGTTTAATAATATTATGTGGTAGCATACGGTAGCCCTGCGCTGCCGGCATGGCGGCCAATGCGCCGCTCGGCGCGCATGCCCACCAATGACATTTTTTCGGCCCGCGCCGCACCACCCATGAAAATCTCTTTAACCGCCGTGGCCGCCACGCTGCTGTTGGCGTCCCAGGCCGCCGTGGCTGCTCCGTGCGACGACAATTTTTCCGTGTCCGGCAATTTCTTGTCCGGCAAGGTGTTCAGCAGCTGGGCCATTCTGGCCGGCGTCAAGCCCGACAGCGCGTTCAAAAATCTGACCGCGTTCACGCTCGCGCATGGCTTCAAGATTGTCGCCTCCGACAAAGAGCGCGGCACCATTTCGGCCGTTCAGGCGGCGTCGATGGCGAGTGGCAAAAAAATACCGCTGGAGATCAGCCTGGTCACGAGCGCCGACGGCCTGAAACTGTCGCTCAGCTACGCCACGCCGGGCGCCGCGATGTCGCCGGAAGAGGCAGTGAAAGCACATTTTTGCAAGACCATCGCGGCGGCCGGTAATCCGATCGATGACGCCATCGCGCCGACGGCGAAATCGTCCGCCGCTGGCGCCAAGCCGGACGCGGGCGCGGCTGCGCCCGTCGAGCCGTCGGCAAGCGCATCGAGCGAGTTCGTGAAAAACGGCATGCCATGTCTGGGCGGCGTTTGCATCGGCGACGAGGTTGGCACGCTCGGCAAAATCAAACTTGATGTGATCCCGGCCAAAAACCTGCATGCACAGGAAGGCTACGTCAAAATGTGGGCGCCCAAACTCGCCACCGGGGCGACGCCGATCGAGGCGCTGCGCGAGGCGTCGCCCTACATGGCGCTGGGGCAATTCGACAATGGCGGCATCGCCAAATTGGCGCGTCTGAAAGGTTTCTGCGACCGTGTCAGCAACGTGTACGCGACCTACAAATCGGAAAGCGGTTTCGTCACTACCATCGGCGTGGCCGCCATGCCGGCCGTCGCGCCGGCCGTTGCCACGCTGCGCGTCGTTTCGATTCAGCGCAAATACCCGGACGCGTACACCAAAGCCCAGTTCATGGAGTTAAATGAACAATTCAAACAGCGTTACGCCAGCATTCCCGGGACGTCCAACAAGACACCGGGCATGGTCCGATGGGAGATGGGCAGCGGCTTTCTGACGCTGACGGGCGCCGATATCGTGATGTTCAATCAGGACCAGTTCAAGCAACACCCGGGCTGTCTTCAACAGCTCAAGATCGACTGAGCATTCGGCGCGGCGCGACCGGCGCGCCGGATGCGCCGTTGCGCCGGCCGTGCGCCGGACGGCCGCGCGGGCGCGCACTGCGGGGCCGATCCGCGCCGCCGGCCTGCGCCGGCGCCCGCCGCTGACGTGTGGCTAGCCGAAAACCGCATCGGCGCCCGCTCCGGTCGCAAGGCCCTTAGTGGCTCTCGGTGCTGATGATGGCGCGGTGCATGGGTGCCAGCCGCGCCAGCAGCGCATTCTGGCTGGCGAACGCAATCCCCTGCGCGTCCATCGATACCTGCAAAATCTCGACCAGCGCATTGAACTGGGCGCGATTGACCTGCATGTTCATGTGCGCCGTCTTCATGTCCTTGCCCTGGTAGTCGCAGCCCCCGCCGCTGACCTGGCAGAACTGTTCGACCAGTTGCTGCTTGACGTGCACCTGATCGACCGGCTTGAAAAACGGCGCGGTGCGCGGATCGGCCACCAGGCGCGGCATGAACTCGTCCATCAGCTTGATCAGGCCGGGCTTTTCGCCCAGCTCCTTGTAGAGTTGGTCGTTTGGTGCCGTCGTTTGGGCCAGTGCCACAGCGGCGGCGAAGTTAAACAGGGCAAACAGGATCAATTTTTTCATGGGTTTTCCAGGTTTTCAAAATACGAATCGGCGCGATCGTGCGGCGCGCATGACGGCTCTTTTTGGGGTTGATCAGAAGGCCAGTTGGGCCGATAAATAGGCGCCACGCTGCTTGCGCTCGGCGGTGGTGGCGGGCACGATCAGGCCCAGATCCACATAGGCGAGCGTGATCGACAGGTTCTTGCTCGGTGCCCAGGCAAGGAACAGGTCCATCCAGTCGCTTGAGCGCAAGCCTTCGCCCAGACCGGCGCTGCGGCCCGCATCCTGCAAGTTGTTGGGCATGACGCGGTATTCGGCGCCCAGCGCGATGTGGCGGTTGAGCAGCCAGGCCACCGACACTTCGGGCAGCAGGCGATAACGCTCGCGCGCGCCGCCCAGCGTGGCGCCGAAGCCGAGCAAGCCGTTCTGGTTGGCCTTGCTGGCGCGCAAAGTGCCGTTGAGTACGATGCCCTGGGCCAGCAGCAGCTTGGTCGCGCTGACATAGAAATCGGTGCCATGCGTGCGCGCACCCAGCGCCGCCAGCGTGGCGTCCAAACCGCCCGCGTCGAGCGACTTGAACTCGACCCCGGCGGCCACTTGCGGCATCCAGTTGAAGCTGTCGAGCACCGCTTCGCCGGCCAGCTTGATCTTGCCGCCCACAATGTTCTGGCGCAGATGCAGGCCCGGCAGGCCCAGCGCGCTGCCGGTGATGCCGGTGTTGAAATCCTGCTGCGTCAGCGACAGCTCGTAGCGGTTGTCGATGCCCACTGTCGCGCCCAGCGTGGTCAAGCCGTAGTCGCGCGTGCTGACCCGCGTCAGGTTGGCAGAGGCGCCCGTTTCGCCGGTGGTGGCATTGCTGCCAATCACCGCCCACGGCGTCAAGCCGCCCCCGGCTGCGCCGTCGATGCTGCTCACGCCGCCGGTCAGCAGCAGCTTGCCGGTCTCGGCGAAGGCCGGTGCTGCGCACAGGCAGCTGAGCACGAGCGCGCTCGCCAGGTTCAGCGGAAAGGTCTTGGTCATACTGTAGGCTCCAATTGAATAAAATGCGATGATGATCCGGTCCGTCCAGCGCTGACCGGGCGCGCCGGCGCGGCGTGCATCGTCATATACGGCGCGCCGGCGCGATCGGATGCAGCTTTTTGGAAATAAATTTTTTCTTGCAACAGACCGGCGCAGCGCTTGATGTTTCTTGTTCGCACGGCAGCAGGATTGTGGTATTTTTCAGCCCCGAAACGCTTATTTCGGACTTGTCCGATCCGATTCACGTGTTGCTACCTTCAAGGCGCCAGTGTCCTCCGACCTCTCACAAAGCGATCCCGCCCACCTGCGCGCGCTGCTCAAAGCGGTGGCCCAGCGCGACGCGGCGGCCTTCCGTTCGCTCTACGATGCAAGTTCGTCGAAACTGTTTGGCTATGCGCTGCGTATATTAAGCAAGCGCGAGCTGGCCGAGGACGCGCTGCAGGACAGTTTCGTGGCCATCTGGAACGGCGCGCCCGGCTACCAAAGCCATCTGGCAGCGCCGATGACGTGGATGGCGACGATCGTGCGCAACAAGGCCTTCGACTTGCTGCGCCGCAGCGAGGTGACGGTGGAAATCGACGGCGAACAGTTCGACAGTGAGGTGATGAATGCACTCCAGGATCCCGCAGCGACACCCATCGAGGCGCTGCAAATGAGTACCGAAGCGAAGGCACTGGCCCATTGCATGGCCACGCTCGAAGGACTGCACCGGCAGGCGATCGGGCTGGCGTTTTTTCACGACCTGTCGCACAGCGAAGTGGCGCAGCAGCTGGCGCTGCCGATCGGCACCGTCAAGAGCTGGATACGGCGTGGCCTTGAACGCCTGAAAACCTGTCTGATGCGAGGCGAGCAAGCATGAATATCCGCGACAACGCGCCGCTGCGCGACAAACTGGCGGCCGAATATGTGCTCGGCACGCTCAAAGGCGGGGCCAGGCACCGCTTCGAAGGTTGGATGCACAACGACGCCGCGCTGCGCCGCACGGTGCACGAATGGCAGGACCGGCTGGTGCCGCTGGCCGAGTTTGCCGGCGCCCAGGCGCCGCGCGCCCAGGTCTGGCAACACATCGAGCGCCGTCTTGAACTCTCGCCCGCGGCGCGCAGTTGGCGCTTCTGGCGCAACGAGTCGCTGTCGTTCTGGCGTTCGCTGGGCCTCGCGTCCAGCCTGGTGGCGGCGATGCTGGTGCTGGTGTTGGGCACGCGCGCGTTCGACGCGCCAGTGCTCGACTACGTCGCCACGCTCACCGACGACAAGGCCCAGACGGCGCTGCTGCTGACCGCCGACAGCCGCCATCACGCGCTGCGCGTGCGCCTGGTTGGCAGCGCGCCGGTGGCCAGCGACAAGACCTTGCAGCTGTGGGTGGTGCCCAAACAGGGCCACCCTCGTTCGCTCGGCGTGCTGGGCGGGCGCGCCGAACTGACACTGGCGCTGGCCGACGGTGCGCTGGGCGCCGACGTGGCGCTGCTGGCCGTCAGCCTGGAGCCCAAAGGCGGATCGCCCGATCCGAATGGGCCGACCGGGCCGATTCTGTACAAAGGCAACTGGCTGCGTGTGATGTGAGATCGCCGTGTGCGCCCCAACGCGCTGGCGTCGCGCCGACAGCGACGCCACCTCCGTGGTGCCTGACCGGCGGCGCGGACGTCAGCCTGCGCCATGCCGAACAACTGGCTGCGCTGATCGGGCGCGATCCACAGCGCCAGCGCTTGCTGGCGCTGGTGGCGTCCCTGAACCTGCCCGACTGCTGGATCGGCGCCGGTTTCGTGCGCAATGCCGTGTGGGACGCGCTGCACGGCCGCGCGCCGAGCGCACCCGGCGGCGACGTGGACGTGATCTGGTTCGATGCGGCCAATCAGGACAGGGACGTCGATCAGGCACTGGAGCGGCGCCTGCTGGCGCTGGACGGCGCCGTTGCGTGGTCGGTCAAGAATCAGGCCCGCATGCATGCGGGCAATGGCGATCGACCCTATACCTGCGCCAGCGATGCGATGCGCCACTGGCCGGAGACGGCCACCGCGACGGCGCTGCGCTATGGCGCCGACGGCGCGCTGGAGATCGCCGCGCCGTTTGGCCTGGACGATTTGTTCGGCGCGCTGCTGCGCCCCGGGCCCTGCTTCGCACACGCCAAGCGCGCCGTGTTCGACCAGCGCGTCGCGCGCAAACAATGGCTGACCCTGTGGCCGCTGTTGCGGCTGGCCGACGCGTCGCGCTGAGCGCGCGCCGGCGCCGAGGGCGCACCCGCCAGGTCTTCGCCTAAATTTTTGAAACATTGGTAAAAAATAAAAGATGCGTGATATTCTGCTGAACAGCACCGCCGCGCCGCATCGCGCGTCCGGCAATCGTGTTGATGGCGCGCCGCATCGGCCCAGGCGCAACCTCATCGATGGTGGAGACAACAATGAAACATGGCTTAGCGTTTGGTCTGCGGCACGCCGCCGCCCCACAGTGGCGTCGTCGCGTACTGGGCATGGCGTGCGCCTTTGCCTGCGTGGGCATGGTCGGCGCCGCGCCCCAGACGGGCAACGACACCGAGGTGGTGGTGCAAACGCCGCCAGTGCCGACGCAAGACGGCGCGCGGCACCAGCCGACGGTCGATTTCAGCAGCTGCGCCAAGCCGGTCTGGCCGCGCGACTCGCTGCGCAAAGAAGAACAGGGCACGGTCACGCTGTCCTTCCTGGTCGGCGTGGAAGGTAATGTCATCGATGCGCGCCTGAAAAAATCCAGCGGCTTCCCCGCGCTCGACGCGGCGGCCCAGGAAGGCATCCTCAAGTGCAAATTCAATCCGCTGCGCGAGAACGGCCAGGCGCGCGAGGCGTGGATGACGATGCAGTACCGCTGGACGCTGGACGGCGCCACCGTCCCGGCCGATGCCGTGCAGGCCGCGCTGGTGACGCGCAAGGCCGCCGAGGCGGGCGATGCGACGGCGCAGGATCAGATGGGCGTGCTGTACGAGCAGGGACGCGGCGTGCCGCGCGACCTGGTCGAAGCGGTCAGCTGGTACCGCAAGAGTGCCGAGCAGGGCAACCCGGTCGCGCAAAACCACCTGGGCGTGATGTACTGGCGCGGGCTGGGCGTGGCGCAGGATGACGTCGAAGCGGGGCGCTGGTATCACCTGGCCGCCGCCGGCGACAACGCCTGGGCGCAGACTAATCTGGGCTATCTGTACGCGACCGGGCGCGGCGTCACGCGCGACCCGCGCACGTCGCTCGACTGGTATCGGCGCGCCGCCAATCAGGGCAACAGCACCGCCCAGGTGGCGCTGGGCTACCGCCTGACCCACGGCTTTGGCGGCCCGGCCGAGCTCGACGAGGCGATCGGCTGGTTCCGCAAGGCGGCCGAGCAGGGCAATCCGGTCGGCCAGAACAATCTTGGCTACAGCTACGAGATCGGGCGCGGCGTCGCGCAGGATCTGGCTGCCGCGCTGGCCTTGTACGTCAAGGCGGCCGCGCAAGGCAACGGCAATGCAATGGAAGCGATGGGCAATATGTATCAGACGGGGCGCGGCGTGCCGCGCGATCTGGCCAGCGCGCAGCGCTGGTACTGGAAGGCGGTGGCGCAAAAGAACGGCACCGCGATGCGCCGGCTGGCCGAACTGTTCGAGCATGGCGACGGCGTGGCAGCGGATCCGACGGGCGCGCTGGCGTGGTATTTCGCCGCCGCCAACCGGGGCGATCGCAGCGCCATGCTGCGTCTGTGTGCCATCTATGAACACGGCGAACTGGGACAGCAGCCCAGCGCCGAGCTGGTCGACACCTGGCGCGCCAAGGCGGCCCAGGCGCTGGCCCAGGAAAACGGCGCGCCGCCGCTGCGTTAGCGCCGTTGCGGCGCGGCGTGCGGCCAGCGGCCGTCAGTCGCGCCGCACATGTATCGATCAAGGAGCATTCGCATGCATCGCGCCACCGCCGACCAGCCACCGATCAATACCGCTTTCGTGCTCAGTTGTGCCATCGCCGTCGTGCTGACGTTCATGGCGCACGAATCGGCGCACTGGCTGGCCGGCACTTTGCTGGGCAACCGCATGTTCTTGCATGGCAATGGCGCTGGGCCGATCAGCCGCGCGTATCTGCAGCAGTGGCACAGCACCGTGGTCGACATCGCCGGCCCGCTGTTCACACTGGCGCAAGCGCTGGCAGTCGGACTGTGGATGCGCCATCGGTACGGACCGGACAGCGGCGCGCGCACGGTGCTGTGGTGGTTTCCCCTGTTGTTGAGCGCACTGATGCTGCGCTTGATCGCGGGCGGCCTGAATTTGATGCAGCCGCAGGACGAACTGCGCGTGGCGACCGACCTCGGTTGGCCCAGCTACACTGTGGTGCTACTGATCTGCGCCGCGCTGGCTGCGGTGACCTGGCTGACCGCGCGCCGCTATCAACTGTCGGCGCGCTTCACGCTGATCGGCGCGTGCCTGGTGTCGGCGTTGCTGACCTTGTGGGTATTGGGCGACAACTGGATCCGCCAACTGTGAGCGCGCCGGCTGAGCGGCGCGCCGCGCGCTAGCGGCGCATGTCGATGTGCAGGATGCCGTCCTCGTCGTAGGGCGCGCTGATGGTCTGAAAGCCCAGGCTGTTATAGAATTTTTCCAGATGCTGCTGGGCGCCGATGCGGATGTGCTGGCCCGGATGCTGCAGCTCGGCGTGGCCGATGCCCAGCTCCATCAACTGGCGTCCCAGCCCGCCCGCGCGCGCGGCCGGCGCCGTCACCACCCGGCCCAGCGCCATTTCGGGGAACTTGACGCCGGGCGGAATGCAGCGCAAATACGCCGCCAGATGGCGCTGTTCGGCCGTGCCCTGCCAGCACAGCAGATGGTGCGCGCCTGCGTCGTAGCCGTCGATATCCGGATACAGGCATTGCTGTTCGAGGATGAACACCTGCTGGCGCAAACCGAGCGCCGCATACAGGTCGGAGTTGCTCAGTTGTGCGAAGGAGAGCCATTGCCATTGGGTCATGTCGGTGTCCTGGTTGCCTGGGTTCGTCTAGCGTATCACGCGGCCGGGCAGACGTTGGCGTCGAGCGCCTCGGCCACCCCGGTCGGCGGCGCGTCGGGCGCCGGCCAGGCGTCGCGAAAGCCGAATCCCTGCGCCGTACTGCCGTGCGCGCGCAAGTGTTCAAGCCGGGCGCAGGCCTGCTCGACGCTCGGACGCTCGCCGCGCGGCACCCACCACAGCACCTGGAAAGCTTGCGGCATGCGCTCGAACCACTCTTTGCGCCGGCGCATGATCTCCACGTGCAGCGACTTGTAGACATAGTCGCTCAGCGTGGCCACGTCGTCCCACACCGACAGGTTGACGATCACGTCCGCGCCCAGCGGATTGGGCGCGCCGGTGGCGTCGCCCTGGTCCGTCTGCAGGCGCCACACGAAGCCGGGGGCGCAATCGGCCAGCGCGTTGATGCGCGCCAGATTGGCGACGAATTCGGCCATCACGGGCGAGTCGAGCGGCCCCTTGATGACGCCGACGTTCAATTGCGCGAGCTGGTACTGCGACATGGTGGATTCCCTTTTCAGATGATGCAATGGCGGCCGCTGCCGGCGCTCACAGCGCCGTTTCAAAACCTTCCAGCACATTGACGACGTTGACGCCGATCTCGCCCACCGCGTAACCGCCTTCGAGCATGAAGGCGGTGGGCAGGCCCAGAAACGCCAGCCGTTCGCCCACGCGCAGAAAGTCCGCGCTGGTCAGCGCGAAATGCGACAGCGGATCGCCGACAAAGGTGTCCACCCCGAGCGACACCACCAACGCGTCCGGCGCATAGCTGGCCAGCTTGATGCAGGCCGTCTCCAGCGCGGCGAACCACTGCGCCGAGGTGGTGCCGGGCGACAGCGCCAGATTCAGGTTGTAGCCCAGGCCGGCGTCCACGCCGCGCTCGTCGGCATGGCCCAGATAAAACGGAAACTCGTGGCGCGGATCGGCGTGCAGCGACACGAACAGCACGTCGCTGCGCCCGTAGAAAATGCTCTGGGTGCCGTTGCCGTGGTGGTAGTCCAGGTCCAGGATGGCGACCCGCTTGGCGCCGTCGTCGAGCAGGTGCTGGGCCGCCAGCGCGGCGTTGTTGAGGAAGCAGTAGCCGCCGAAGAAATCGGCGCCCGCGTGGTGGCCGGGCGGGCGCGTCAGCGCAAACGTGGCCCGTTCGCCCAGGCGCAGCGCGTGCGCCGCGTTGACGGCGCAATCGGCGCCGGTCTTGGCGGCGATCCAGGTGCCGGCGGTCAGCGGCGTGCCGCTGTCCATCGAGTACAAGCCCATGCGCGCGCAAAAATTGTCCGGCTCGACGTCGCTGCGCAGGCCGCGGATCGGCCACACGGCCGGAAACGCGTCCTTGTCACTGTTGGCCGGGTCCAGCGCCAACCACTCGCTCCACGCGTTGCGCAGAAAGTGCAGATAGCGCGGCGTGTGGATGCGTTCGAGCGACACCAGCGGCACGCCGTGCGGCGTGACGATCTGGCCCAGCCCGCGCCGGCCCAGTTCGGCCAGCACCAGCTCGGCGCGTTCCGGCTTCTCGAAGCACGGCACCATCTCGCCGCGAAAAAATTCGATCCGGCCGCGGTGCTGCGCGTGGTGCTCGTTATAAAAAGTGAGCAAGGGGGCGCTCCGGTAACCAGCGTGTTACTTGAGCGAGTCGCACAGCGTGCTGTTGCGGTAGGCCGCGACGAAATCGTCGAAGCTGCCGCTTTGCACCTGCTCGATGTGCGATTGCTCGGCCAGCGACAGCTCGGCCATGTCGGCAAACAGCGCCTGTTCGGCCGGCTGCAAGCTGTCCTGCTTGAACGTGGCCGCGTGCAGCTGGCTCTGGCGCAGGCCGAAGGCGGCGAACGAGCCGCCGTTGGCGCGCAATTCGGCCAGCACATGGGCCGACGGCGTCAGGTCGGGGTTGGCCAGCTTGGCCGCCTGCAGCGCCATCGCGTCCGCGTGCACGCTGTCGCCGCGCTGTTCGTCGAGCAGTGCGGCCACCGGCGCGATGCACGCCAGCAGTTGTTCGCCCCAGGTCTTGAGCGTGATGTCCTCGCCTTCGCGGTTGAGCAGCAGGCCGGGACGGCGTCCCTCCTTGACGGTGCGCGCGAAGTTCTCGGTGTGCACGCGGCTTTGCTCCTCGCTGATGCGCGGGCTGTCGTCGAGCGCGCAGAACAGCAGAAACGCGTCCAGGAAGCGGCCCGTCTCCAGACTGATGCCGACCGGTTCGAACGGATCGACGTCCATGCAGCGCACTTCGATGTACTGCACGCCGCGCGTGCACAGCGCCTGGATGGGCCGCTCGCCGGTGCGGATCACGCGTTTCGGGCGGATGGTCGAATAGTATTCATTTTCGATCTGCAGCACCGTGGTGCTGATCTGGATCCATTCGCCGTCCTTCTTGGTGCCCAGCGCCTCGTACGGCGGATAGGCCTGGTTGACGGCGCGCGAGAGCGTCGTCACGTAGCTTTCCAGGCAGTTCTCGTGCGGCGTCAGGCCGGACTGGGCGTCGTTCTGGTAACCGAGGTCGCTCATGCGCAGGCTGGTGGCAAACGGCAGGAACAAGGTGTCCTCTGACAGTGTCTCGAGCTTGTGCGCGCGCCCGCGCAGGAAGCCCGTCGACAGCGCCGGCGAGGCGCCGAACAGATACATCAGCAGCCAGCTGTAGCGGCGGAAGTTGCGGATCAGCGCGAAATAGCTGGCCGACTGCACGTCGCGCGCCGCGTCAGGCGTGTCGACCGGTGTGCCTTCGGCCACGGCCAGCGCCTGCCACAGCTGCTCGGACAGCGAATAGTTGTAATGGATGCCGGCGATGCACTGCATCGCTTTCCCATAACGCAGCGCCAGGCCGCGCCGGTACACATGCTTCAACATGCCGATGTGCGACTTGCCGTACCAGGCGATGGCGATGTCGTCTTCGGCCGGCAGGTCGGCCGGCATCGACTGGCTCCACAGCAGCTCGTCGCCCAGCTTGCCGTAGGCGTGCCGGTGAATCGCATCGAGCTTGTTGAGCGTGATGCTGATGTCATGCTCGGCCGGGGTGATGAATTCGAGCAGCGCCTCGGCGTAGTCGGTGGTGATCTGCGGATGCGTCAAGGCCGAACCGAGCGCCAGCGGATGGGGCGTGGCCGCCAGATGGCCGTCGGGGGCCACGCGCAAGGTCTCGCGCTCGATGCCGCGCAGGCCGGCGCTAAGCAGCGCGCGATGCTCGTCAGTGCCCAGCAGGGCCAGGCGGCGGGTCAGTAGGTTCGACAATTTGGTATCCTTTCTTGTTCTGCCAGCAGAATAATTTGTGCTGAGAGTAACCGAAATATGATAATTGCGTCGGCCCCGCCGAAATCGCGCCCGCGCACCCACGTTGGCGGGGCGGAATCGTCATTCTAGCAAACGCTGGATGGCTCAGTCTTGTCGTCGCACGCCGCCGGAGACGCGTTCGATGCCGGACAGGTCAACCCAGCTTTGCACCGCGCCGTAGCCGTGCGCCGTCAACAGAGCGCGCACCTGCTCGGCCTGGTCGTAGCCGTGCTCCATCAGCAGAACGCCGCCCGCGACCAGATGCTTCGGCGCGCCGGCCACGATCTGGCGCAGTGCCGACAAGCCGTCGGCATGGTCGGTCAGCGCGCCGGTCGGCTCGAAGCGCAGGTCGCCTTCGGCCAGGTGGCGGTCGCCCGCCGCGATGTAAGGGGGATTGGAGACGATCAGCTCGAACTGTTCGCTGCCGAGCGCGCCGAACCAGTCGCTGGCAAGCAGGCGCACGGTTGGCGCGTGGCGCGCCGCGTTGGCGCGCGCCACCGCCAGCGCGTGCGCGCTGACGTCCAGCGCCGTCACGCGCGCGTCCGGACGCGTGTGCGCCAGCGCAACCGCGATCGCGCCGCTGCCGGTGCCCATGTCGAGCACGCGCGCGCCCGGCAGCATGCGCTCGAGCGCCAGTTCGACCAGCAGTTCGGTGTCGGGGCGGGGAATCAGCACGGCGGCAGTGACGTCGAACTCAAGGCCGAAAAATTCGCGCCGGCCGACGATGTAGGCGATCGGCTCGCCGTTCAGCCGGCGTTCGATCAACGCCGATAGTGCCTGCGCCTCGGCGTCGTTGAGCGCGCGTTCGGACTGGGTGATCAGCGCCACGCGCGACAGGCCCAGCGCATGGCAGACCAGGATGCGGTTGTCGAGCGGGTCCAGCAGCGGGCGTACCTGCAGCGCGCCGATCAGGGTGCCGGGCGCGATCAGGCTGCTCATCGGCGTTTGACGACGACCCAGGCCAGCGCCAGCGTGAACATGCCGAACCAGACGCACGACCACTGCGGCAGCGACAGGCCCAGCAGCGGCGCCAGCGCGTCCTCGCACAAGCCGTCGGCGCGGAACAGCATCGGCAGATAGGTGGCCGGCCAGATCTTGTTGAGCATCGTCTCGAGCGGGTCGATGCCGCACGACAGGCCGGGGTGGGCCACGATCCACACGTGGCGCGCGGCCACGCCGGCGCCGCCCATCGCGGCCAGCATGCCCAGCAGCGCGCCCGGGCGCGGATTGGCCATGCTCGCACCGACCAGGCAGAAGAACGCGACCGCCAGGAACAGGTAACGCTGGATCACGCAATACGGACAAGGCAGCATGTCCTTGTAGTGCTGCATATACAGGGCGCCGCCGATCAGGGCGATGCAGGCGACGGCGGTGCCGAGCAGGACGTTGCGGGTTGAGGACATGAAGGTTCCGTTGGAAGCGGGCGGCGTGCCGCGGTCATAAAATGTGCATGATTCTCGCACAAAGCGTGCCGATAACGACCAAATCATTGTCGCCGCGGCGCGCACGCCTGTGCTTAAGCGATGCTTAATCGCCCAGTGCGGCGAGCAGCTCGGCCTGGTGTTCGGCCGCCAGCGCGTTGGTCAGGTCGGACAACTCGCCGTCCATGATGAAGTCGAGCTTGTACAGCGTCAGGTTGATGCGGTGGTCGGTCATGCGCCCCTGCGGGAAATTGTAGGTGCGGATGCGCTCGCTGCGGTCACCCGAGCCGATCAGGCTCTTGCGGGTGGCCGCCTCGGCCGACTGCTGGGCGCGCAGCTGCACGTCCTTGATGCGCGCGGCCAGCACTTTCATGGCCGAGGCCTTGTTCTTGTGCTGGCTGCGGTCGTCCTGGCACTCGACGACGATGCCGGTGGGCAGATGGGTGATGCGCACGGCCGAATCGGTCTTGTTGATGTGCTGCCCGCCGGCGCCGGACGCGCGGTAGGTGTCGATGCGCAGATCGGCCGGGTTGATGTTGACGTCCTCGACCTCGTCGGCTTCGGGCATCACCGCGACCGTGCAGGCCGAGGTGTGGATGCGCCCCTGCGTCTCGGTGGCCGGCACGCGCTGCACGCGGTGGCCGCCCGACTCGAACTTGAGCTTGGAATAGGCGCCGTTGCCGATCAGGCGCACGATCACTTCGCGGTAGCCGCCCAGGTCGGAGGGCGACTCCGACACCATCTCCACCTGCCAGCGGTTGCGCTCGGCGAAGCGGGTGTACATGCGCAGCAGGTCGCCGGCGAACAGGGCCGACTCGTCGCCGCCGGTGCCGGCGCGGATCTCGAGAAAAATATTGCGGTCGTCGTTGACGTCCTTGGGCAGCAGCATCTTCTGCAGGTCCATTTCCAGCGCCGCCATGCGCGCCTTGGCCGCTTCGATCTCGTCCTGGGCGAATTCCTTCATGTCCGGGTCAGCCAGCATTTCCTGGGCCGTCTCGATGTCGCCGGTGGCGCTCTGGTAGTCCTTGTACAGCGCCACCAGCGGGCCGATCTCGGCGTGCTCGCGCGTCATCTTGCGGTAGCTGTCCATGTTCGAGGTGGCACCCTCGCTCATCAAGAGTTCATCCAGTTCGGTCAGGCGGTTGGCCAATTGGTCCAGCTTCGACAGCATCGATGGTTTCATGGGAATACTCGGTCAGATATGGGGATGCGGCGCGGTGGTTTGCGCAGGGAGGGGCGGCGGCAGCGCAAGGCGCTGCGGCGCTAACGGCGTTTGCTGAACAGTTGCGGCAGCAGGGTGGCCAGGCGCGCGCGCTCGTCACCCTGAGCACGGTGCAGCGCTTGCTGCGGACCGTGCAAAAATTTGGCGGTCAGGCCTTTGGAGAGCGCTTCGAGCACCATCTCGATGTTGTCGCCCTTGGCCAGCATCTTGCGCGCCCGTTCCAGTTCGAACAGGCGCAGCGACTCGCTCATCTCGTGCAGGTCCTGGATCACCGGCACCATCGCGCGGTCGTCGATCCAGTGCATGAACGATTGCAAGCGCGTCTCGATGATCGCCTCGGCCTGCGCCACGGCCGCCTGGCGGCTCTCCATGCCGGTCTGAACCACCTGGCCAAGGTCGTCGACGGTGTACAAAAACACGTCATCGAGCCGGCCCACTTCGGTTTCTATGTCGCGCGGCACGGCCAAGTCGACCATGAAGATCGGCTTGTGGCGGCGTGCCTTGATGGCCCGCTCGACCATGCCCAGTCCGATCAGGGGCAGCGAGGAGGCGGTGCAGGAAATGACGATGTCGAACTGGGCCAGCTGGTCCGGCAGCGCGGCCAGCCGGATCGCGCGCCCGTTGAAGCGTTCGGCCAGCTGCTCGCCGCGCTCCATCGTGCGGTTGGCGATGGTGATGCTTTTCGGTTTGTGCGCGCCGAAGTGGGTGGCGCACAGCTCGATCATTTCGCCGGCGCCGATGAACAGCACGTGCTGCTCGTCGATGCGATCAAAAATGCGCTGCGACAGGCGCACGGCGGCCGCCGCCATCGACACGCTGTGCGCGCCGATCTCGGTCGTCGAGCGCACTTCCTTGGCCACCGCGAAGCTGCGCTGGAACATCTGGTGCAGATAGGTGCCCAGCCCGCCGGCCGCGTCGGCCAGCCTGACCGCGTCTTTCATCTGGCCCAGGATCTGCGGCTCGCCCAGCACCATCGAGTCCAGCCCGGAGGCGACCCGGAACGCGTGGCGCACGGCGTTATCGTGCGGCAGCATGTACAGGTGCGGGCGCAATTCGGCAAAACTGAGCTTGTGGTAGTCGGCCAGGAAGTGCGCGCCCGCGTCGAGCGAGTCCGGCGCGCGGCTGGCCGCGTACATCTCGGTGCGGTTGCAGGTCGACAGGATGGCCGCCTCGTCGGCGCCGCGCGCGTCGAAGCGCCCGAACCACGAGCGCGCCGCCACCACGGCTTGACCGAGCTGGTCAGGCGCGAGCGCCAGCTGTTCGCGTAGCGCGACAGGAGCGGTGGTGTGGTTGAGGCCGACGGCGAGCAGTTGCATTACGGTGTAGTCAGTGGCGTGATTGCCCCATTATAGCGCGCGGCGCCGGTCGATTGCGCCGGCGCGCCCCCTTTCAGGCAGGCTCGGCCACAATCGCATGGGCGCCCAATTTTTCCAGGCGGTAACCGTAGCTGTACACGGGCACCAGCCGGAAGCCGTTTTCCGGGCGCAGCGCCAGCTTGTTGCGCACCCGCGAGACATGGGTGTCCATGGTGCGCGACGGCAGCGCCGTCTCGCGTATCCACACCGCCTCGTGGATGAAGGCGCGCGACAAGGGCCGGCCGATATTGCGGAAAAACAGCAGCGCGAGCGAAAACTCCTTGTGCGTCACCTCGATGACGGCGCCGTCGATCAGCAGGCGGCCCGGGCGCGTCTCGAACACATACTGGCCGAACTGCAGTTGCTCGGCGCCGTTCTGGGCCGGATAGGCGCGCCGCAGCAGCGCCTGCACGCGCGCCACCAGTTCGGTGCGGCGCAGCGGCTTGATCAGATAGTCGTTGGCGCCGGCGGCCATGCCGGCGACGATGTCGTCCTCGCCCGAGCTGGTGGTGAGAAATAACAGCGGCGTGTTGGGCGCCATCTTTTCCTTGGCACGGCGCAGCACTTCGACGCCGGACAGGTCGGCCACCTGCCAGTCCATCACCAGCATGTCGTAATTGTCTTTGCGCAGCTGCGCGAGCAGCTCCTTGCCGCTGTCGAAGCCGTGGCATTGATGGCCAGCGGCGCCCAGTACCTGACAGAGCAGGTCGGCCTGGCTACGGTCACTATCGAGGACAGCGATTCTCATGGTCGGCAATGGTCGGACGCAGCGGTCGCGGGAGGGGCGCCTTTGTGCGTTTGTTGATGTATGGTAATTTTATACTACAGAGATCTACGAAAATACGCCACAAATATTACTGAATGTCACTTCTGAAGAACTACTCGACTGTGCGGCTGACGACGCCATGGATTACACGGTACACTGGAAAAACGTCTATATCAATGGGCAATTTAAGTCCGTGTGGAAATTCGAACGGAATGTTTTCAGCTTGGCAGTGGTTTTCGATGCGGCCCACTGTCACGGGAGCGATTATGAGCAAAAGCAAGAATACAACAAGCGACTGGACCCTGATGCCCGGCTCGCTCGAGGACATCGAGCGGGTGCGCGAACACTGCCGCCGGCTGGTGCGCCGGCGCGCCGTGATCTCGGCCGGCGTGTCGGCCATTCCGATTCCCGGCGTTGACGTGGTGTCCGACGTGAGCCTGTTCGCGCTGCTGATCGAGGACATCAACGCCGCCTTTGGCCTGACCCACGCGCAGGTGAGCCTGCTGCAGCCGCGTTTTCGGCTGATCGCCTACGAGGCGGCGGTGGGGATGGGCGGCATGATGGTGGGCAAGCTGATCACGCGCGAATTGGTGCTGCAGTTGTTCAAGCGGGCCGGCATGAAGAGCCTGGCCAAGACGGCCGCACGGATCGTGCCCATCGCCGGCCAGATCGTGTCGGCGGCGATCGGTTTCAGCGTGTTCCGCACCATCGGCTACCAGCATGTCGATGCCTGCGTGGCGGTGGTGCAGCAGTTGCTGGCGGCGGCCCCGCCGGCGCGCGCGGCGCGCGCCTGACGACGCCGGCCGGAGCCGGTCAAGCGTCCGGCAGCACCACGTTCACATCCAGCACTTCCAGGTTGCCCTGACGATCGAGCGAAATCTTGATGTCGTCCGGGTTGACCTTGGTGTAGCGCGAAATCACCTCGATCAATTCCTTGTGCAGCGCCGGCAGAAAGTCCGGGCCGCTGCGGCCGTTGCGTTCGCGCGCGATGATGATCTGCAGCCGCTCTTTGGCCGCCGATGCACTCTTCGGCTTGGTGGGAAACAGAAATGAGAGCAGTGCCATATTACTTCGCCCCAAAGATGCGCTGCAGCAGACCGGGCTTCTCGTAGCTGGTAAAGCGCAGCGGCAGCGTCTCGCCCAGGAAGCGCGACACCACGTCTTCGTACGCTTCGGCCACGTCGGTGCCCTTGAAATGGATCGCCGGATTGCCCTGGTTCGATGCGTGCAGCACCGACTCGGACTCGGGAATGATGCCGATCAGGGGGATGCGCAGGATTTCCTGCACGTCCTCATGGGACAGCATCTCGTCGGCCGCGACCCGTTTTGGCGAGTAGCGGGTGATCAACAGATGTTCCTTGACGGGCTCGGCGCCGGTCTGGGCGCGGCGCGACTTGGCCTGGATGATGCCCAGGATGCGGTCCGAATCGCGCACCGACGACACTTCCGGATTGGTCACGATGATCGCTTCGTCGGCGAAGGTCAAGGCCATCAGCGCGCCGTGCTCGATGCCGGCGGGCGAATCGCAGATGATGTATTCGAAACCCATGTTGATCAGCTCGTGCAGCACGCGCTCGACGCCGTCTTCCGACAGCGCGTCCTTGTCGCGCGTTTGCGAGGCGGGCAGGATGTACAGGTTGTCGCAATGCTTGTCCTTGATCAGCGCCTGGTTCAAGGTCGCTTCGCCATTGATGACGTTGATCAGGTCGTACACGACGCGCCGCTCGCAACCCATGATCAGATCGAGATTGCGCAGGCCGACGTCAAAGTCGAGCACGGCAGTCTTGTGGCCGCGCATCGCCAGGCCGGTCGAAAAACTCGCGCTGGAGGTGGTTTTACCGACCCCGCCCTTGCCGGACGTTACAACAATAATTCTCGCCACGAATAGTCCTTTTTAGTATCTCAATGTGGATGCGTGGATCACGCGCGCGACCCGGAAGTTACCGATATTATATCGATACGCTCGCCGACCAGCCGAATTTGGGCTGGCTGGCGCGCCAACTCGGGCGGAAAACCCTCGTCGAAAGTGCGGTACACACCGGCGATCGAGACCAGCTCGGGCTGCATCGACAGCGCGAAAATGCGCGCGTCCGGGTTGCCCGAGGCGCCCGCCAGAGCCCGCCCGTACAGCGGCGCGTAGACGTGGATGCTGCCGTCGGCGATCAGTTCGGCGCCGTTGTTGACGACGGCGGTGACGATCAGATCGCAGCCGCGCGCATAGATGCGCTGACCGGCGCGCACCGGGGTGTCGATGATCATCGCGCCGGGCGCAACAATCGCGGTGACGGGTGCAGCCGGCGTAGGTGCGGCCGGCGTAGGTGCGGCCGGCTGCGCGGCGAGCGGCGCGGTGGCCACGACCGGCACCGGTGCCGGGGCGGGCGCGGCAACGGGTGCGGCGCTGGGCGCCGGCGCAACGGCCGCCGCATCCTCGCGCGGCTTGCCGCCCGCGTCCAGCGACAGACCCTGGGCGCGGATGGCGTCTTCCATCGCGGCGCTGGCGCCGCGCACGGCCACCGCGTTCAAATGGTAAGTTTTCAGCAGCGCCACCAGACGGGCCCAGTCGATCGCGTCCGTCTCGGGGGCGAGCTGGGCCACGTCGATGACGGCGAACTCGTCGTCGAAAAAGTCGGTCATGCCGCCCGTCATTTCCTGCAAGGCACTATCGAGCACGCTGGGGTCGGACGAACGCAGGATCGCGGACACGGCGACGACGGTGGAAATCTTGATTTCGATGGGCTGTTGGATCGGGCGTTTGGACATAGAAAAAGTGGTGAAGGATGGGCTCGCAAGAGGCAGCGCGTGCCGCTCAGGCTCCATGGCCTTGGCTTGGGTGTCGTTTGTGGCGATCGACACCGTCTCCCAACCGGCGCAGGCTCGTGCATTCTACTTTGAAAATTGCAGGAAGGGGAGGTCCGGCACGCCAATCGAGTCCGCTGCCGCGCGCGACGCGCCAGCGACCCGACTGGTGCGAAATGACTACGCAATGGACGCCGCTGCGGTCAGGCCGGCGCGCAACTGGCGCGCCGCCGCGACCATATTCGTCAGCGCCGCCTCGGTCTCCGGCCAGGCGCGCGTTTTCAGGCCGCAGTCGGGGTTGACCCACAGTTGCGCAGGGGGAATCACGGTGGCGGCCTTGCGTAACCGTCGCACCATGGCGTCGACGCTGGGTATGCCGGGCGAATGGATGTCGTACACGCCCGGGCCGATCTGGTTCGGATAGCGGAACTGGCCGAACGCGTCCAGCAGCGCCATGTCCGAGCGGCTCGTCTCGATGGTGATCACGTCCGCGTCGAGCGCGGCGATCTGCGCGAGGATGTCGCCAAACTCCGCGTAACACATGTGCGTGTGGATCTGGGTGGCTGGCAAGGCGCCGCCGGCGCTGATGCGAAACGCGCGCGTGGCCCAGGCCAGATACGCGTCCCACTGGCTGCGCCGCAGCGGCAAGCCTTCGCGCAGGGCCGGCTCGTCGATCTGGACGATGCCGATGCCGGCCTTTTCCAGGTCGCCCACTTCGTCGCGTAGCGCCAGCGCGATCTGCAGCGCCGTCAAGGAACGCGGCTGGTCGTCGCGTACAAACGACCATTGCAGCATCGTGATCGGTCCCGTCAGCAGGCCTTTCATCGGACGGGTGCTCAAACTTTGGGCAAACTTGCTCCAGCCCACCGTCATCGGGGCGGGGCGCGCCACGTCGCCGAAAATGATGGGCGGCTTGACGCAGCGCGAACCGTAGGACTGGACCCAGCCGAAGCCGGTGAAGGCGTAGCCATCGAGCTGCGCGCCGAAATATTCGACCATGTCGTTGCGCTCGGCTTCGCCATGCACCAGCACATCGAGCCCCAGCGCTTGCTGGCGCGCGACGGCGTCGCTGATCTCGGCGCGCATCGCGCGCTCGTAGGCGAACTCGTCGATGTCGCCGGCCTTGAAAGCGGCACGCGCGGCGCGGATCGCCGCCGTTTGCGGGAACGATCCGATCGTCGTGGTAGGGAAGGCGGGCAGCTCGAAGCGCCCGCGCTGGGCCAGCTGGCGTTGCTCGAAACGTGATGAGCGCTGGTCGCTGTCGATAGTGAGTGCTTGCACGCGCGCGGCCACCTGCGCGCTGTGCACGCGTTTGCTGCGCCCGCGCGAAGCGATCGCCGCGCGCGCCGTCGCCAGCTCCTCAGTGCAATCGGCGCCGTCCAGCGCGCGCTTGAGCACGGCCAGCTCGGCCAGTTTTTCACAGGCAAACGCCAGCCAGGATTTGATGTCAGCATCGAGCGCGCTTTCGTCGGCCAGGCCGAACGGTACGTGCAGCAAGGAGCACGAGGGCGCCAACCACAGCTTGCCGGCGCGCTTGGCCAGCAGCGGGACTAGCCGGCACAGCGCTGCGTCAAGGTCGGTGCGCCAGACATTGCGCCCGTCGACGATGCCGACCGACAGCACCTTATGCACCGGCAACCAGTCGCTGACGCTGGCCAGTTCGTGCGCGGCGCGCACGCCGTCCACGTGCAGGCCCGCCACCGGCAGGCGGCAGGCCAGACTGAGGTTTTCTTCCAGCGGGGAAAAATAGGTGGCCAGCAACACTTGCGCGCCGGCCTGATTGAGTTGCCAGTAGCACGGTTCAAACGCGTTGCGCCACGCGGCTGGCAGGTCCAGTCCGAGGATGGGTTCGTCCAGTTGTACCCAGGTCACGCCCAGCGTGCGCAACTGCACCAGCAGCGCGCCGTAGGCCGGCAGCAGGCACTCGAGCAGCGACAGACGCTCGAAACGGGCGTCGGCGCCGCGTTCCTTGCCCAGCCACAGCAGCGACAGCGGTCCCAGCAACACGACCTTGACCGCGTGGCCCAGCGCCTGCGCCTCGGCCACTTCGGCGTACAGGCGCTCGCCGGCCAGCGCAAAGGTCGTCTCGGGCGACCATTCCGGCACCAGGTAATGATAGTTGGTGTCGAACCACTTCGTCATTTCCAGTGCGTGCCGGCCCTCGGATGCACCGTGCTGGTGCGTGCACCCGGGGTGCTGCGCGTCGACGCCGCGCGCCATCGCGAAACTGCGCGCCAGCGGCGCATCGTCGTCGGCAAACCCGAAGCGGGCCGGCGCGCAGTCGAACAGGGCGAGATGGCTGAGCACCTGATCGTACAACGCGAAGTCGCCGACGGTGACATAGTCCAGGCCCAAATCTTGCTGAATTGACCAGTGTCGTGCGCGCAGCGCGGCGCCCGTGTGTTCCAGTGCGTCGGCAGTCAGTTCGCCGCGCCAATGGGCTTCCAGCGCCGTCTTCAGTTCGCGCCGGGCGCCGATGCGGGGGAAGCCCAGTGTGTGTATTTGAATACTTTTCATAATGTCATCGAGATTTAATGTTGAACAGGTAAAGTTTGGAGCAATCCGATTTATAATCAAAACGAAAGATTTTGCGGTTTCACATGAAATTCATTCATACGACATGGCCATGCTAGAACTTCGTCACCTGCGTACGCTGTCCGCCTTGCGCTCCTCGGGCAGTCTGGTGCGCGCCGCGCAGTTGCTCAATCTGACCCAGTCAGCTTTGTCGCACCAAATAAAGTTATTGGAAGATCGCTATAAATCGCCATTGTTTGAGCGAAAATCGATGCCGATCGCGTTTACCGCGACCGGCAGCCGCCTGCTGGCGCTGGCCGATTCCGTGCTGCCCAGCATCGAGCAGGCCGAACGCGAAGTGGCGCGCCTGTCGCAAGGCCACAGCGGCCAGTTGCGCGTGGCGCTGGAATGCCATACCTGCTTCGATTGGTTGATGCCGGTCATGGATGTGTTTCGTCAGCGCTGGCCGGAAGTCGAGATCGACCTGGTGTCGGGTTTTCACAGCGAACCGGTCGAGTTGCTGCGCTCTGGCGAGGCCGACCTGGTGATCGGTTCGGCCGGCGGTGCCGACTACGCCAGCTTCCCCCTGTTCCGCTTCGAAATTCTGGTCGTGATGGCGCAAAAGCACCGGTTGGCCGGCGTGCGCCGCCTGGCAGCGTCCGACTTTGAAGGTGAAACCATCATCACCTACCCGGTGCCGGAAACGCGCATCGACCTGATCCGCGAAGTGCTGGCGCCGGCCAAGGTGCAGTTCGAGCGCCGCACGGCCGAGCTCACCGTGGCGATTTTGCAACTGGTGGCCAGTCGGCGTGGCGTCGCTGCCTTGCCCAACTGGGCCATCAAGAACTACGTCGATTACGACTACGTGATGGCCAAGCCGGTGGGGGAGCAAGGCTTGTGGAGCGACCTGTTTGTATCCGTGCAGCAAGACCAGGCTGACAAGGCGTACGTGCGCGATTTTGTCAGTGTGATTCGCGAACAGTGTGCACGGACCCTGGACGGCATAAAATTGTTAAGCTGACCGCTGCGGATAGTACGTAGTTTCACTACTTTCAATGAATTTGCTGATAAGATTGATCCTGCTCAAGCAGCAAGCAGGAGCCGGAAACTACGATGGTGGACTTTGCGACTGAACGCGTCGCTTTGCCTATCACCGACAAAGGATTGCCATGTTTTCTTCTTCTGAACAATTTTCGCAAGTCGCCCGCAACCTCTTCGAGGCCCAAGTGGCGGCCATGCAGGCATTCACCCACGCTGCGCTGGACGCCGGCGTGAATGCCCTTGAACTCAATATCGACACGATCAAGTCGGCGCTGGCCGCCGTCACCATCAATACCCGCCAATGGATGAGCGCAGGCAGCGCCGACCAATGGCTGTTTCCGCACGCTTCACCGTTCCATCCCGGTCAGCTGGCGCTGGCGCTGCGCGTAAGCGCTGCGTCCCCGGCTGTCCCTTTTGCTGGATCCGCGCCACTGGCGACGCAGGAGTAATGCGCGCCGGCCGGACTTAACCCAAAGGCCCATTGGGGCCGTACATTTCGGAGAAATACATGGAAGACGTCGTCATAGTGGCAGCTGGCCGTACTGCGGTCGGTAAATTCGGTGGATCACTGGCCAAGGTATCGGCCGCCGATTTGGGCGCCCACGTGATCCGCAGCCTGCTGGCCAAAATCGGCCTCGACCCGGCCAGCGTCAACGAAGTCATCATGGGCCAGGTGCTCACCGCCGGTTGCGGCCAGAACCCGGCGCGCCAGGCCGTCATCAAGGCCGGCCTGCCGAATATGGTGCCGGCATTTACGGTTGGCAAAGTGTGCGGCAGCGGCCTGAAAGCGACCCATCTGGCCGCGCAAGCGATCAAGTGCGGCGACGCCGACATCATCATCGCCGGCGGCCAGGAAAACATGAGCGCCTCGCCGCACGTGCTGAACGGTTCGCGCGACGGTTTCCGCATGGGCGACGCGAAACTGACCGACACCATGATCGTGGACGGCCTGTGGGACGTGTACAACCAGTACCACATGGGCGTGACGGCGGAAAACGTCGCGAAGAAATTCGACATCTCGCGCGCCGAGCAGGACGCGTTCGCGCTGGCCTCCCAGCAAAAAGCCGAAGCTGCCCAAAAAGCGGGCAAGTTCAAGGACGAGATCATTCCGTTTGAGATCGTCACCAAAAAAGGCACGACCGTGTTCGATGCCGACGAATACATCAAGCAAGGCAGCACGCTCGAATCGCTGGCCGCGCTGCGTCCGGCCTTCAACAAGGAAGGCACCGTCACCGCCGGCAACGCATCCGGCCTGAACGACGGCGCCGCCGCCGTCATCATGATGTCCGCGTCGAAAGCGAAAGCGCTGGGCCTGACCCCGCTGGCGCGCATCAAGGCGTACTCGTCGGCCGGTCTGGACCCATCCATCATGGGCATGGGCCCGGTATCGGCCTCGCAGCTGTGCCTGAAAAAAGCCGGCTGGACCCATGAGGACGTGGACCTGATGGAGATCAACGAGGCGTTCGCCGCGCAAGCCATCGCCGTCAACAAGGAGATGGGCTGGGATACGAGCAAGATCAACGTCAATGGCGGCGCGATCGCGCTGGGCCACCCGATCGGCGCATCCGGCGCGCGCGTCTTGGTGACCTTGCTGCACGAAATGATCCGGCGTGACGCCAAGCGCGGCCTGGCCAGCTTGTGCATCGGCGGCGGCATGGGCGTGGCGCTGGCAGTGGAACGCGACTAATAGTGCGACTTTAAGCAGTAGATAACAGCAGTAGATAACAACAGGAGAAAATAAAATGGCAAGAGTTGCATTAGTAACCGGCGGCATGGGCGGTTTGGGTGAGGCGGTATGTATCAAGCTGGCGGCACTGGGTTATCGGGTTGTGACGACTTATTCTCCGGGCAACACCAAGGTCGACGCGTGGTTGCAATCGACCAAGGACATGGGTTTTGACTTCAAAGCCTATCCGTGCGACGTGGCCGACTACGACTCCGCGCAAACCTGCGTGGCGATGATCCAGAAGGAAATCGGTCCGATCGACGTGCTCGTCAACAACGCCGGCATCACGCGCGACATGACGTTCAAGAAGATGGACAAGCCGAACTGGGACGCCGTCATGGCCACCAATCTGGACTCCGTGTTCAACATGACCAAGCCGGTCTGTGACGGCATGGTCGATCGCGGCTGGGGCCGCATCATCAACATCTCGTCGGTGAACGGTCAGAAGGGTGCCTTCGGCCAGACCAACTACTCGGCCGCCAAGGCCGGCATGCACGGTTTCACCAAGGCGCTGGCGCTGGAAGTGGCGCGCAAGGCCGTCACCGTGAACACCATCTCGCCGGGCTACATCGGCACCAAGATGGTGATGGCGATCCCGCAGGAAGTGTTGGACAGCAAGATCATCCCGCAAATTCCGATGGCGCGCCTGGGTAAGCCAGAAGAAGTGGCCGGCCTGGTCGCTTACCTGGCGTCCGACGAAGCAGCCTTTGTGACCGGCGCCAACATCGCCATCAACGGCGGTCAGCACATGTCCTAAGCGCTTGCGCACTGTAGCATCCGATGCCGCTCAGCATACCGCTGAGCGGCATTTTTCATTCCAAATGCGCGTCCCGTATGGCCGATTCCGAATCCCGAATTGCCTACTTCAAATTTCAGTTCGACGTTTCACCGCCCACCGCCCACCGCCCACTTCCACATTCGACTGAACTCATGATGATTACAATGTACGAGGCCAGCGTGCCGACCCTGCGGCGCTATCTGGGCCAACTGTCGAAACTGGTCGCGCTGGCCGAGGCCCATGTGCCGTCCAACGAGGCCGCTCCGGACTCGCTCTTGCAAGCGGCGCTGGCGCCATCGATGTATCCGTTTGCGAGCCAGGTCGAAATCACCGCCAACTTCGCGCTGCGCACCAGCGCGCCGCTTGCCGGCTTGGCCACTCCCGCTTATGGCGCATTCGACGCCAGCTTCGCCGGCCTGCAGCAGCGTATCGCCCACGCGCTGACCTTCATCGATGCGCTCACTCCGGCACAGTTCGCCGGCAGCGCTGAGCGCACCATCCTTGACCGCGCCGGCGACGCCAACATCGCATTGCCCGGCCGCATCTACCTGCTGGAATACGCGCTCCCCAACTTCCTGTTCCACCTGAGCACCGCCTACGCGATCCTGCGCCATGCTGGCGTAACTGTCGGCAAGGGCGACTTCGATGGCCTGCACGTCTACCGGCGGTCGGTGTAAACGCCTGGCAAGCCCGGACTGCTGGAAAGTATTCTGCCCGCGGAAAAAACGCATTGACATGGGTTTGACGTAGAACATGCCTATATCAACATCACAGGGTCATTATGTATTGATTGCGATAGATACATAATGCGCGGCCATAAGTTATTCCTCAAATAAAATATTATTTCCAAAAATAAATTTGTGAGACTGTGATTTTTCGATAGAATCAATCGAAAAATTCGAACTATCATTATAAAAACTTGCTTGATCGATGAGGTAAATTCAAGAATACATATTCCAACAATCAATAAACATTTTCGCAAAAAAATATTATGTTTGCTTGGATGTAATTAGATAATGTGGATTTTTTTGTGCGTCGCTATTTAACGTCGCTATGTTCAATATCTTGTTGATTTTTAATGGAATTGTCGGGGTAAGTTACTAGGCTCCGGCATGCGGGCGGGCGCGTTATTTGTTGAGATTGATGCGCCATTTAACACAGTGGATCACCAACTTTATGGATGGAGGAGCAATATGGCTTTCAATAATGTAGGTCCCTTGATTTTCCTGGCGCAAGGCCAGCATTTTAACTGGTGGTACAGTTTTGGTGGCGATCGCGGGACCCAATTCGCTTCTGCCGATATCAAACGCCCCAACGGCAAAGCGGTCCACCTGGCGGACCAGCAGCGCAAACAGCTCGATAACGATGGCATCGCCACCTATTTCGTCACCGTGACCAATCAAGGCCCGGGCGGTTGCTGGCACAATCTTCAAGGCGGGGGGATGTCATGATCAAAATGACCGTGGTAACCGATGCGACCGGCGGCCTGGTGGCGGCAATCCAAGGCCATGCGCTGAGCGAAAAGCGCGGCGACGTGGAAGCGGGCGTGGTCATTCAAAAAGGGCATACCGCGCATCAGATCGAGGTGGACGACGACCTGAGCAAGGTGACCGACCAAGCTGAAATGATGCGCAAGCTGCACAAGTTCATCCCGCGCTCCTGACGTCGACGGCGACACTGCGGCCTCGTGCCGCAGCGTCGTGCTGGCCCCGCTCCATGCCGGTGACGGCGTCGAGCGGGGTCGTTGCGCTGCCCAATCGCGTGTCGCGCGCCGAACTTCGCATCAACAGTGCGTGTAACACGCGGCGCATCAACGTGACCATTGGGTCTTGATGGACGAGGACGCTCCATCGCTGGCAACGGGGCGCACCGGGTCAGACCGACCAGCGGCCATGCGAACAAACGGTGGGCGCTATGTGGCGTTGTTTGTGCCATTGAAATGGACGAAAAACGCCAAACCGCGCTTGGATGGCTCACGCAGCCAGCAGCGATTCCCGCACCGCCTGCTGCACGGCTTTGGCGGTCAACCACCCGACAACGGTCGCCGGTGCCGCATAGGACTGCTCCACCCCGCGCCTCGTCATGGCCACGGTGACCGTATCGGTCGATGTGCCGGTCGCAAGGGTGGCGTCGGGCGCGCGGATGTCCCGCGCGTGCAGCACGGCGCACTTGGCTTCGGTCGCGGTGATGATCGCGTTCAACATCGCCGCGCGCGTTCGTTTCGCGCCGAGCAACAAGATGATGTTGATCGTCCCCGGCGACGATGGGTACGGTACGGCGGCGTGACGCCCGCGCGGATGGCGTTGCCCACCCCCGCAGTCACCAAGGCCGCCACCCGCAAGCCATCCTCCGCGAGGTGCGCGAGTCGTGCCTTGCGCAAGCGCACGGCCGTCAGAAGCCCGACAAACGGCGCGGTCATGTCGCACTGTGCGGCAATGCGGCGCAAGTGCGCCGCAGCGTCGGCCGAGCAGTAATCCTTGGTCACATAGGCGTTGAGGATATGGCGCGTATGCCGGAAACCGCCTCTAAAGAACGAGGACAGCGTCGTCAACATTTCCCGGCTGTGAACATGCATCACTTCGGGCGTTGCATGGATGGTGACGCCGCAAATGGGAGCATGGATAAACATTGACGGAATTTCACTGTATCTACGCCAATAATTCGACATCAGCCGATCCGCGATGCCGGCCATGTCGTCACGGCCGCGCATTCCTTGGCACAGCCCGTCACAGCGCACTTCGGGTCAACGCGGTAAAGCTGTTCTGCGTGCAAGACGACGTGATGGCGCTGGCATTGGCCGCACGCTGACGCAATTGTGTATTGTTCCCGGCGGTGGTTCTCGCTGGACCCGGGCGATGCTATCGTGGCATCGATCCCCGCACACGCCGTCCAGCGAGGCAGACTCGAAGTCGCACGATGGAACGGATACTCGTCGCTCCCACCGGAACAGAATATGAACCAACGCAATTCTCACAAGCCGCCGCTGTCCTCGGTCCTTGCCCTGATCGGCGCAGCACTGTTCGTGACCGCAGCAAGGGCGTTTGCCGCGCCAATCGAACCTGGCGGCCACCCTGTCGGTGCAGGCGATGCCGTCGCCACCGAGCAGGCAGCTGGGCACCATGGGCATGCCCTGCCCTCCATGTTTCGCAAAGGCGATGTGTACATCAAGGTATCGGTCAATGGCCATCCGGCCGCGTGGATGGATCTCGATACCGGCACCACCGACTCATTGATCGATTCGGAATATGCGAACGCGATCGGCTTGAAACTGACCCCGAAATCGGAAGCAATTGAAGGATTCGGTTCCATGAAGACGCCCACCTTTTCAACCGATGCGTTGCGCCTGCAGGTGGGAATTGAACCGGAAAAGACGGTATTTTTCGAATCGATCCGACTAAACGGCATGGTGGGCCCGGATGGCGTGCAGTTGGCCGGTCTGCTTGGCCACAGTTTTCTCGACAAGCATGTCATCGTGATCGATTACAAGAGTCAGCAAGTCTACTTCGACGATATGGCGCAGCAGGCCGACCCGCGTGATGTCGCGATGGCGCTCGTCGAAGGTGTGCCCTCCATAAAACTGACGATGGCAAACCAGGCCGTCAATGCCTTGATTGACACCGGCGGTTCGTATGGCGTGATCATCACGCCGGCCACCGCCAAAGCGCTTGGCACGGAAGCGCTGATGGCCGATGCCAAGCCGGTCGGCACGGTCGGGCATGGCGGAAATCAACATATCGTGCTTGGCAAGGCGCCGCCTTTTTCGATCGGTGACCTTGCGGTGCGCGACGTGAGCGCCGCGTATACGACATTCGGCACCGCCACCACGACACTCGGCGTGGGTGTGTCGCTCGGCACCGTGTTCCTGAAGAATTACAAGCTCACCTTGAACTACCCGGCCAATACCGCAAGGTTTGAACCGTGAACGCCAACTTGTCGATGAATGGCTAAGGCGGGAATTTCACCAGCGACTCCGCTTGCGTCCCGTGAAGCAAACAACACAGCGAACAACAAAGCAAACAACGAAGCGCGGTGAATCTGAGGGGCGCCAGGTTTTGGAGCGGCGCCATCGTGCTGATCAATCCGGGCCGGGCGAACGCAACAAACAAAAAGGCAGGCGCCCAGCCTTGGTGCGCGCATGCCCGGTGTGCTTAATTGTTACGATCCGTTTGATGATGTGCCGGCCTCGGGCTCGTCGCGCGCCGCATCGAGCAGCCCCTGCTCACGGATGAACGCGATGACGGTCGCCACGCCGTCGCCGCTGCGCAGGTTGGTGAACACGAACGGGCGCTCGCCGCGCATGCGCTTGGCGTCCTGCGCCATCACGTCCAGGTTGGCGCCCACATAGGGTGCCAGGTCGGTCTTGTTGATGATCAGCAGGTCCGAGCGGGTGATGCCCGGTCCGCCCTTGCGCGGAATTTTTTCGCCGCCGGCCACGTCGATCACGTACAGCGTCAGGTCCGACAATTCCGGGCTGAAGGTGGCGGCCAGGTTGTCGCCACCGGACTCGATCAGGATCAGCTCCAAATTCGGAAAATCGGCCTGCATGCGCGCGATCGCCTCCAGGTTGATCGAGGCGTCCTCGCGGATCGCCGTGTGCGGGCAGCCGCCGGTCTCCACACCCATCAAGCGCTCGCTCGGCAGTGCGTTGGCGCGCACCAGGATGTCCATGTCTTCGCGCGTGTAGATGTCGTTGGTGATGACGGCCATGTCGTAGTCGTCGCGCATGCCTTTGCACAGCATTTCGCACAGCGCCGTCTTGCCGGAGCCGACCGGGCCGCCGATACCGACGCGCAGGGGATTGGATGGGGATGTCATGTGGGCCTCGTTGGCAGTGTTTAGTAAAAAATCGGAAAAATCAGGATCGGTACAGACGCCCGTGCTGCACTTCGTGGCGCATCGACAGCATCGACAAGCCGGGCGTCCAGTTCGACATGTCGTCGTCGGATAGCGTTTGCGCGTGGCGCGCGGCCTGCTCGATGTCGGCGCGCAGCGACAGCAGCAGGCGCTGGCCCGCCACCTGACCCAACGGGACCGATTTGACGCACACCAGTACCTGGTTTTCCAGTTGCGCGAACAGCATCGCCAGCAGCGCCTCCTGGTGCGGGATGCCCAGCGCGACGACGGCGCCGGCGAACGCGCTCGGCAGCGCCACTTCGCCGCCCAGCCACGCCAGGTCGGCCAGCTCCAGATCGGCCAGCAGGCGCGTCAGCGAATAGCCCATCTGGATGGTCTCGGCGCGGAATTCTGCCGTGTCGCGCGAGGCCAGAAAGCGCTCGTTCCACAGCGCGGCGCCCGCCGGATCGGGCGCGGCGAACGCCTGCAGCAGGCGCCAGAACACCGGGCCGTCCCACTGCGCCAGCACCTCGTGCAGATGGCGCACGATCCAGGCGCGCGCGCTGGCGGCGTCGCACACGCTGGCGTCGTCCAGCGCCGATTCGAGCCCCTGCGAATAGCTGTAGGCGCCGATCGGCAGGGCCGGGCTGGCAAATTGCAGCAGATGCAGCAGGGCGGCCGCGTTCATGGCGCGGCCTGGCTGGCAAATTGCGGCGGATGCGGCAGAGCGCTCGCGTTCATGGCGCGGCCTGGCCGGCAAATCGCGGCGGATGGGGCAGAGCGCTCGCGTTCATGGCTGGAGCGGATCGGCGGGCCGGTGGATTTTTTGGCGCAGCGCGACCGGCGCCAGCAGATTGCCGTCGTCGCGGTGGCTGTGCGCGCCGCCATAGGCGCCGGACTCGGGCTCGAACGGGGCCAGCTCAATGCTCACGCGCGCGCCCAGGCCTTCCAGCATTTCCTTTAGCACGGGGTCGGCGCGGATGCGCAGAAAACCGGCGCCGAGCTGGGTCTGGGTGTGCCGGTTACCAAGGTGGAAGGCGCAGCGTGTGAGATTCTGCGCGCTGTCGCATTCGACCAAGTAGGTCGGCTCCTGTGCGGCGACGATGCGCACCACGCGATGCTCGGCGCCGGTCAGCAGGTCGCCGTCGCGCAGCACGGTGCCGCGCACCATGAACACGGCCACTTCTTCGCCCGACGCTAAGCGCGCGCGCAGGCGGCATTTTTCACGCTGGTCATAGGGCAGCACCAGCTGGTCCGCGACGACGTCAAGCGTGTCGATTTTTGTGTGCAGCGTCATCATCGTGTTGATCCCGTCAGAATAGAAAATAGCGCTGCGTCATCGGCAGCGTCTTGGCCGCTTCGCACACCAGCAGTTCGCCGTCGGCGCGCACTTCGTAGGTCTCCGGATCGACCTCCATGCGCGGCGTGGCGCCGTTGTGGATCATGTCGCTCTTGCGCAGATGGCGCATGCCGCGCACCGGTATCAGGGTTTTCGACAGCCCCAGTTGCACGCCGATGCCGGCATCAAACGCGGCCTGCGACACAAACGTGAAGGACTTTTTCAGGCCGCCGCCGAAGGCGCCAAACATCATCCGGTAGTGCACCGGCTGGGGCGTGGGAATGGACGCGTTCGGGTCGCCCATCTGGGCCGCCGCGATCATTCCGCCTTTCAAAATCATCGACGGTTTGACGCCGAAAAAGGCCGGCTTCCACAGCACGATGTCGGCGATTTTGCCCACTTCGAGCGAGCCGACCACGTGCGAGACGCCATGCGTGATGGCCGGGTTGATGGTGTACTTGGCGATGTAGCGCTTGACGCGCGTGTTGTCGTTGCGGCTGGTGTCGGGCGCCAGCGGACCGCGCTGCACCTTCATCTTGTGCGCGCTCTGCCAGGTGCGCAGGATCACTTCGCCGACCCGCCCCATCGCCTGCGAATCGGACGACATCATCGAGATCGCGCCCAGGTCGTGCAGGATGTCCTCGGCGGCGATGGTCTCGCGCCGGATGCGCGACTCGGCGAACGCGACGTCTTCGGCAATGGCCGGATCGAGGTGGTGGCACACCATCAGCATGTCCAGATGCTCGTCAAGCGTGTTGACGGTGAACGGCCGGGTCGGGTTGGTCGACGAGGGCAGCACGTTGGCCTGGCCCACCGCGGCGATGATGTCGGGCGCGTGGCCGCCGCCGGCGCCCTCGGTGTGGAAGGTGTGGATGGTGCGGTCCTTGAACGCGGCCAGCGTGGTTTCCAGAAAGCCACCTTCGTTGAGCGTGTCGGTGTGGATCGCCACCTGCACGTCCATCCGGTCAGCCACCGCCAGGCAGTTGTCGATCGCGGCCGGGGTGCTGCCCCAGTCCTCGTGCAGTTTCAAGCCGATGGCGCCGGCGCGCACCTGTTCTTCGAGCGGCGTGGGCAGGCTGACGTTGCCCTTGCCCAGAAAGCCCAGGTTCATCGGAAACGCGTCGGCCGCCGCCAGCATTGAATGCAAATGCCACGGTCCCGGGGTGCAGGTGGTGGCGGCGGTGCCGACCGCCGGCCCGGTGCCTCCGCCGATCATCGTCGTCACGCCGCTCATCAAGGCTTCCTCGATCTGCTGCGGGCAGATGAAGTGGATGTGCGTGTCGACCCCGCCGGCGGTGACGATCATGCCTTCGCCGGCGATGATTTCGGTGGCGCCGCCGATGGCCATCGTCACATTCGGCTGGATGTCGGGATTGCCGGCCTTGCCGATGGCGGCGATCAGGCCGTTTTTCAGGCCGATGTCGGCTTTCACGATGCCCCAGTGGTCGATGATGACGGCGTTGGTGATGACGGTGTCCATCACGTCGGCGTGGTTGCGCTGCGACTGGCCCATGCCGTCGCGGATCACCTTGCCGCCGCCGAATTTGACTTCCTCGCCGTAGGTGGCGAAGTCGCTTTCGATTTCGATGAACAGTTCCGTGTCGGCCAGGCGGATGCGGTCGCCCGTGGTGGGGCCGAACATTTCGGCGTAGGCGCGCCGTGAGATCGAGGGCATGTCAGTGGGTCTCCGCGGGCAGTTCGCCCATGATCTGGGCGTTGAAGCCGAACACCTTGCGTTCGCCGGCCAGCGCCACCAGTTCCACCGTGCGCTGCTGGCCCGGCTCGAAGCGCACGGCGGTGCCGGCGGCGATGTTCAGGCGCATGCCCAGTGCTGCCGCGCGCTCGAACTGCAGCGCCGCGTTGGCCTCGAAAAAATGGTAGTGCGAGCCGACCTGGATGGGCCGGTCGCCGCTGTTGGCCACCACCATCGTGCAGGTCGCGCGGCCCACGTTGAGGGCGATGTCGCCCGCCTCCAACAGGTATTCGCCGGGGATCATGGCGCACCTCGCGACGACGACGGCGGCACCTGCGGCATGGGTTTATGTGGACCGTGGGGCATGCGTGGGTTCATGGCTGTGACTCCTTACGGTATCGGGTTGTGCACGGTGACGAGCTTGCTGCCGTCCGGGAAAGTCGCTTCGACCTGGATGTCCGGGATCATTTCGGCGATGCCGTCCATGACATCGGCGCGGGTCAGGATTTTGGCGCCGTCGGACATCAGTTCGGCCACGCTTTTGCCGTCGCGCGCGCCTTCCATGATGGCCGCGCTGATCAGCGCCACCGCTTCCGGATAGTTCAGCGTCAGGCCGCGCGCAAGGCGCCGTTCGGCCAGCAGCCCTGCCGTAAAGATGAGCAGCTTGTCTTTTTCGCGCGGTGTCAGATCCATCGTCGGTTGTCCATGTCCGTGTCAGCTTCGGTTCAGTATTCAGAACGCCGTATTTCGTTTCAGCGTCGGTCCAGTATTCGGTGTCAGACGCGGTTCAGGCATGCAATGTCGGCATCAAGTCTAGGTACTCCAGATGCGTGGCGGCTGCGCCTCGCGCCCCATCAAATGCGGACGCACGGCGCGCCACACTTCGCCCATCAGCTGGCGCGCCGCCTCGCTGTCGTCGCACAGCAAGCGCGCCACCAGCAGCGACTTGATCTGGCTGACGGCAAGGCGCGTGTCCAGCGCGCGCAGCTGCGCCAGCAAAGTTGGCGGCAGCGGCGCGCCCAGCGCGATCAATGTGGCGCACACGCTCGCCCCGTTCAGACCGAACGGGCTGCGCATGCCGGTGCCGGAACCGGACAGCACGCCCTGTTCCCACCACACCAGTTTGCCGCCCCGACGGATCTGGCTGCGCTGACGAACGGTGCCGCCATCGAAGGTTTCGCCCGACGCGCGCCGGCCAAAACACAGTATCTCGCTGCCGATGTAACGCGCATCCGGCGCCAGTTCAATGGATTGATCGAGCAGCACATGCGCGTCCTTGAAAAAAATCGTCTCCTGCGGCAGCCACTCGAGCGCCGCGTCGGCGCCGACCACGAGGCGCACGTCCTGGCGCGACACCTTGCCGTTGGCGCGATACCACTTCGCCGCGCCCGGCGTGGTCAGCAGCGCATGACTATTCGCGCCGACGTTGGCGGCCAGCGCCAACTGGTCGCCGCCCACCACGCCGCCCGGTGGATGCACGACGATCACCTGGCACACCTTGCCGCCTTCGGGATACAGCGGCTTTTGCACGCGCAGTGGCCCGCTGTGCGCGCGCTCGATCAGGCGCGTGGTGCCGGCGTCGTCCGCAAACCCGAGGCGCAGGCTGGCATGCCAGGCGCTGGCGGCGATGTGGTCGTGGAGAGAAGCATCTGGCATCGTGATGGATACGCAATGTCTATGCCAGGCTGGCATCGACTGATCTGCCTCCATTTTGCGCATCGCGAGGGCAATCTGGTTTGATGCCGCACCAAAATATGGGCTGCGCGGCATTGCGTGCACCTGCACGGTGCATGCGTCAGCAGGCCGTGCACGGGCGGAAAGAAGCGGGGCCAGCGGGGCCAGCGGGGCCGCGAAGGCGCGGCCAGCAACGATCGGGGCATTACCGACGTTCGGACACAAGCAGGGTTGTCACGAGACCTGAACAAGGCGCTGCTGTCAGCCGACGACTCAATTCGTGTCCGAATGGCGGCACGGCGTCCAGATCGCCGCACCTTGTTCGCTTCGTTGCGAGACCACTAGGGGGGCTAGACTCTTCGAATGAACCTACACGATGGGAAAGCGCTGCAACCGGTGAATGTCGATCCTGCGCTGGGACCTGTCATGTAAGTCCGCGGTACCAGATCTTCGCCACATTTCGGACAGGTCTGGTCCGTGCTAGAAGGTTTGATTGTCGGTTCGTCCACTACGTGAAGTATGGCTGCGGTTTTTTTCCCGACGATACGTTTGACATGTTGTGCGTGCTGCTGGCTTGTATGCAGCGAAGGATTTAGTCGTCCGGTCCGAATTTGTTCAATGATTGTAGCGACTTGTTCATCAGAGAGAAGTTGGGTAGTTTTCGATTTGATGAACCGAATGTAACCACCTGCTTGGGTGACATTTTCCGGCATTGCAGTCTTGAAAACACTATCGCCAACGAAGACAATCAGGGAGTGAATTGCGACATCTTCCAAACCGAGCAAGTCGGCGAGGGTGCGTGTATGCTTATAGTTTTGGTGCAAAGGATTCTGGAATTTCCGGCTACTTCGGGGGAATTTTTGTGTCCACATCGTCTGGCGTGGACCGCCAAAAATCCAGCCCGCGAAATTCTTCGTTTCAAGAACAAACACGCCAAATTTTGAAACGACGATGTGATCGATCTGTGTCGTGCCGCCCTCGCTTGGCAGCGTCACATCCCTGAATACATGATAGACAGAACTGTTCAACATCAGTTTTGCAGAAATGTTGACGAATAACTCGCCAATAAACCCCTTACCGGCGGGGGTGCCACAGTATCGAACAACGACAATGATTGGGATCATCCACCAATAGGCCGCGAACAAGGCTCCAAAAATATTCATGTCATCCGTGCTTTGCTTATGGAAATTACTGAGATTCAAGGACAACAGACCCAAAAGGGGAGTCGGGTGGCAGGAGCAAGGACGGCAGGGGAATGTATGCGGGTCAGTGCCGACCTTCAGACGCTAGCACTACTACAGCACCATCTATTTTAGGCACCGTTGTTAGCGTGGCCCGGTAGGCAACCGAACGTCGGAAACGACCGTCGTTCGCGACGGACCGACACCGGTATGCATGCGCGCGGAACCGTCGACCGGCCGCCGCGCCCATGCTTGACAAACGTTTTAGGCGCGCTTGACGCGACGCGCGGTCGCAGCGAGCAAGGCCAGACCGGCCAGCAGCATTGCATAGCTTTCCGGCTCCGGTACCGGGGAAACGCCCAGCGTGTAGCCGTAGCCGTTTTGCGACACCAACTCACCACCGACCGCGTTCAGGCCGAGGTAGAAGGAGTGGCTCGAATCGTTCGACGACACGCACGAATCGGCACGGAAACAATACGATTCCGCGCCAAACGATGCGGCCAGGCTGATGTCTTCGTTGGTTGGCACGACGATGCTGAAATTGAGCACGCCGTTCCAGTTGCCGACCAGCGAGTCCGAGTTGATGGTCTCGTTTCTGGCCAAGCCATCAAAGTTCTGATAGCTCGAATATTTGACATTGCTGCCACCGTTTTGGGCTGGATCGACGTGTTCCGCGTAGGTCCACAGGGTGCCGCTCTGGTGACCGAGTTCCTCGGTTTGGGTCGGCGAGCATTCGTACGGACATGGGTTCTCGACGATCACCGTGTGCGACGCGCTCAGCGAGAACGTGCTGTCGGTATGGCGGTATGGATACTGCGCTGGACTGGTGTTGGAACTGGCGTCGATCCCATCGGTGTTCAGGCGCGCGTCATAGCGCAGCGTGAAGTCCAGCGTGGCCGTCCCATTCGACGAATTGACACGGATCGTGTCGCCCAGAGCTGCCGACGCCCACGATGCCGTGATGCCGCCGCTGGCCGAATTGGACGACGCGTATGTCAGCATCTTGACGCTACCGGTGGTCGGGTCCAGCCGTGCCCAGCTGTTTGCAACGCGCTGACCACCGTCGATTGCCGCGGAATAGCCGGTGCTGGACTCTGTGGCGCTGGTGAAGCCGTATTGATTGTCGTTGATGTCCGGTCCGCCGCCAGGCATGCCGGTCGTTTGCTGGTACAGCGAGCGCGTCGAAATCGAGGTGTCTGCCAGCGCAGCATGGGTGGCCAGCAGCGCCGTCGAACCGATGGCGCATGCGAGTAGTGTCTTGTAGTTCATGTTTACCTTACCAATAATCAAGATGTTAATCTTGCAATTGTATCAGTTCCCGCAACGTGAGTTCAATTACAAGTCATTAACGACCAACGGGTAATGGTCGATACTGAGTGATGTCGCGCGTGAACGCGCGCGGCAGCAGGCTGGGGTTGACGGAGCGCGGCGGGCGCCGAGCTGGCCGCAGCGTGCGCATCGATGGATGCCCGGTTACGCCGAGCCGGTGTGCGCGCAGGCGGCCGCGCGCGCCAGCAGCAGCGTGCGTTCGCGCGCGTTGCGGGTCAGCGTTGCAGCGCGCTCGAATTCGGCGCGCGCTTCAGCGTGACGCCCCAGCTTGGCCAGCAAGTCGCCACGCACGCTGGGCAGCAGGTGGTAGTGTTGCAGCGCCGGTTCGGCCATCAGGCGGTCGACCACTTCCAGTCCGGCGCCCGGGCCGAACGCCATCGACAGCGCCACCGCGCGATTGAGCTCGACCACCGGCGAGGGCGTCAGTTGGGCCAAGGCGTCGTACAGCGCGGCGATGCGGCCCCAGTCGGTGTCGGCGGCCTGGCGCGCGCGCGCATGGCAGGCCGCGATCGCCGCCTGCAAGCCGTAGGGACCCAGGCCGTGGCCCAGCGCGCCGGCGCGCGCCAAAGCGGCCAGGCCGCGCCGGATCAGCAGCTGATCCCAGCGCGCGCGGTCCTGTTCGAGCAGCAGCACCGGTTCGCCGTGCGGGCCGATGCGCGCGCGCTGGCGCGAGGACTGGATTTCCATCAGCGCCACCAGACCGTGCACCTCCGCTTCGTGCGGGGCCAGCTCGGCGACGATGCGGCCCAGCCGCAGCGCCTCGTCGCACAGGGCGGGGCGCATCCATTCGGCGCCCGCGCTGGCGGAATAACCTTCGTTGTAGATCAGGTAGATCACTTGCAGCACCGCGCCCAGCCGCTCGGCCAGCTCGTGCGCGCGCGGCACCGCGAACGGCACCTTGGCCTCGGCCAGCGTGCGCTTGGCGCGCACGATGCGCTGCGCCACGGTCGCCTCGGGAATCAGAAAGGCGCGCGCGATCTCGTCGGTCGACAGGCCGCCCAGCAGACGCAGCGTCAGCGCCACCCGCGCATCGGTGGGCAGCACCGGATGGCAGGCCACAAACACCAGACGCAGCAAATCGTCGCCGATGTCGTCCTCCAGTGCGCGTTCGAGCTGGTCGTCAAGGTTGGGCGCGGCGTCCTGCAACTGGCCTTCGATCTCAAAACTGAGCGCATCCTGGTTATCCTGGTGCAGTTTGCGCCGGCGCAGCAGGTCCAGCGCGCGGTTGCGCGCCACGGTGGTCAACCAGGCGGCCGGATTGTCCGGCACGCCGCTGGCGGGCCAGTGTTCCAGCGCCTGGACCAGCGCATCCTGCGCCAGTTCCTCGGCCTGGCCGACATCGCGCAGCATGCGCGCCAGCAGTGCGATGATCTTGGCGGACTCGATCCGCCACACCGCGTCGATGACCCGATGGGCCGTTGATGCGCCCAAGTTCAGCGCCCGCCGATCTTGCCGCACGCGTCGCGCAGGCCCGCCTCCAGCAGCTGTGCGCGCATGCGCTGTTCGGCCTGCAGCAGCGCCGGCGTGAGCGACTGCGCGGCCGCCTGCTCGCGCACTTCACGCAGCTCGAGCGTCACCTCGCCGCTGCCGGGATACGGATAGTTCTTTAACCATGCGATCGCCTGTTGACGCGACGCGGCCTGCAGCATCCAGTAGCCGGCGATCAGCTCCTTGACTTCGGTGAACGGGCCGTCGACAACCGTGCTGCGCGTCCTGGAGAGATGGATGCGCGCACCGCTGGCGCTGCCCCTGAGGCCTTCGCCGGCCAGCAGCACGCCGGCCTGCACGCCGGCCTCGTTGTGCTGGTTCATCACGTCGATCACCTGCGCCGGCGGTGCCAGGTCGGCCTCGGCATGCCGGTCCGAACGGATGAACACGACGTAGCGGGTCAGTTGCGCGGCGCGGCGCGGCAGCGTGCCGGCCGCGGTGCCCCGTTCGTCGAAACCGACGCAGCCGCCGGCACAGCCGGCCACGCGAATTTCAAACACGGCGTCGGCGTCGTCACACGGCCAGCGCTGCACCAGTTCGATCGCCGCCTGTGTCGATCCGGCCTCGATCAGCGTGAAGCCGTCGACCAGTTCGCTGGCCGGGAACGGCCCGTCGAGCTGGCGCCAGCGGCCGTCGCTGCGTAGCAAACGCAGCGCGCCCGCTGCGAGTTCGATCGCCATTGCCGACGGCGGCGCCGCGCCAGCGTTGTTATGCGCGCCGGCGCGGCGCATCACCATGAAGTGCATGTTGACCTCCTTGCGTTATCAAGAAATGTCGAACGGTTGATCAGATTTGTGCGCGCAGATGCTCTTCCTGCGCGCGCAGTTCCGGTGTCGCCGCGTCGCCGAAATCGTCCATCTCGTAGACCTGGCGGATCTCGATGTCGGACGGGCAGTCAAACGGATTCGGGCAGCGCTTCATCCACTCGATCGCCTCGTCCTTCGATGTCACCTGGATCAGCCAGAAGCCCGCGATCAGCTCCTTGGTTTCCGGGAACGGGCCGTCGGTGACGGTGCGGGTGGTGCCGTCAAAGTGCACGCGCGCGCCCTTGGCGCTCGGATGCAGGCCCTCGCCGGCCAGCAGCACGCCGGCGTTCACCAGCTGTTCGTTGAACTTGCCCATGTCGGCCAGCAGCTGCGCGCTGGGCATTTTTCCGGACTCGGAATCGGCGGTCGATCTGACGATAATCATGAAACGCATGTGGCTCTCCTTGCTTGATTAGGATGCTGATGGGCAGATGGCGGTTTGCTGCGGCATCGCCCGGGTGATTTGCTCCGGCGTCAGGTCGCGCACGTGCGTGGCCAGCGACCAGTTGTGTCCGAACGGATCGGTCACCATGCCATAGCGGTCGCCCCAGAACATGTCAGCCACCGGCATTTTGACGGTGGCGCCGGCCGCCACGGCGCGCGCGAACGCAGCGTCGACATCGGCCACGAACAGGTGCAGCGTGACCGGCGAGCCCTCGAGCGCCTTGGGACCAAGACATCCCATGTCGGCAAATTCATCGACCAGCATGATGGTGGAGTCGCCGATGCGCAGCGAGGCGTGGATCAACTTGCCGCCGGGAGCGGGTATGCGCACCAGTTCCTCGGCGCCGAACGCCGCCTTGTAAAACCCGATGGCATCGGACGCGCCTTCGCAGACCAGATGCGGGGTGACACTGTGCATTCCTTCAGGAATCGCTTTTACGTTTGCAGTCATGTTGCTCTCCTTGGTGGTGTGTGTGGTCAGAGCAAACATCCGCAATCGGTCAGCGGAAAATGCTTACTCTACCTGTACGACGAAGGAGGGGGCGCCGGATCGACATCGCGAGCAAACATTTTTCAAATATTTTCAATGTTAACGATAAGCCAACAAAAGTATACGCTAGCGGGAGCAGCTTGTCATCAACCTGATGGGCACAGGTGGAGCACAAACGTTCGTTGTGCTGACAGCCATAACTTTTCGTCAGCGCGATGGTTCCTTCCGTCCTCGATACGTGAATTGCCCTGTTCAACATCGCGGCATGTTCTGGACGCCTATAGAATTTCTAAAGCGCGGCATCAAAAACCCTCGCTGGCAGATTGCCCGCCGCTTGTGTACATTCTGTGCACCATCCACAGTGCGCGTTTGTGCCAGCCAAAGGAATCCCATGCTCCCTGCGTTTCGCAAGTCCCTGATCGGCGCCGCCGTCGCGCTGCTGTGCCTGACGGCCAGCGCCGCGCCGGTTGGCAACCTCGCCAAATTGACCCAGCAAGCCGGGAGAATCGAGCTGGCCACCGACAAGGGCGTCGTCGTGCGCGTCGAGCTGCTGAACCCCAGCGTTTTTCGCATCTGGGCCGGGCCTGCGGGCAAGCTGACCGGGGCCGGCGACAAGGCTTCGCCGATCGTGTTCAAGACCGACTACGCGAAACAGGATGTGCGCATCAGCGATCACGCCGATCACCACCTGCTGCAAACCGACAAACTGGCGCTGCGCATCTACAAAAAGCCGCTGCGCTTCGCGCTGTACAAGGCCGACAACAAGACGCTGCTCTGGCAGGAAACCCAGCCGCTGGAGCTGGCCGCAGCGGCCAGCGTGCAAAGCCTGGGCAGCAGCGCCGACGAACACTTCTTTGGCGGCGGCCAGCAAAACGGCGCCTTCGAGTTCAAGGGAAAAACGCTGGACGTATCGTACTCGGGCGGCTGGGAAGAGGGCGATCGCCCCAGCCCCGCGCCGTTCTACATGAGCAGCAAAGGTTACGGCGTGCTGCGCAACACCTGGAGCAACGGCAGCTACGATTTCCGCGCCGACGACAGCGTCAGCGCCAGCCATCACGAGAACCGCTTCGACGCCTACTACTTCGTCGGCGACAGCATCCACGATGTGCTGGCCGGTTACACCGAGCTGACCGGGCGCGCCGCGCTGCTGCCGCGCTGGGCCTACGAGTATGGCGACGCCGACTGTTACAACGACGGCGACAACGTCAAAAAGCCCGGCACCACGCCGGTCGGCTGGAGCGACGGCCCGACCGGCACCACGCCCGACGTGATCGCGTCGGTGGCCGCCAAATACCGCGAATACGATATGCCGGGCGGCTGGATTTTGCCCAACGACGGCTACGGTTGCGGCTACACCGACTTGCCGAAAGTGGTTGCGGGTCTTAAAAAATACGGTTTCCGTACCGGCCTGTGGACCGAAAACGGCGTCGACAAGATCAAGTGGGAAGTCGGCACGGCCGGCACGCGCGTGCAAAAGCTCGACGTCGCGTGGACCGGCAAGGGTTACCAGTTTGCGCTGGACGCCAACATGGACGCGGCCAACGGCATCATCGCCAACTCGGACTCGCGCCCCTTCCTGTGGACCGTCATGGGCTGGGCCGGCATGCAGCGCTACGCCGTCACCTGGACGGGCGACCAGTCCGGCAGCTGGGATTACATCCGCTGGCACATCCCGACCCTGATCGGATCAGGCCTGTCCGGCCAGGCGTATGCCACCGGCGACGTGGACGGCATCTTCGGCGGCAGCCCGGAAACCTATACGCGCGACCTGCAGTGGAAAACTTTCACGCCCGTGTTGATGGGCATGTCCGGCTGGTCCAAGGCCGAGCGCAAGCATCCGTGGTGGTTCGACGAGCCGTACCGCTCGATCAACCGCGACTATCTGAAACTGAAGATGCGCCTGATGCCGTATATGTACACCGCCGCGCAGCAGGCCGAGCAGACCGGCGCGCCTATCGTGCGCGGCCTGATGTGGGATCACCCGAACGACCCGCATGCCAACGACGAAGCCTACAAATATCAGTTCTTCCTGGGGCGCGACTTGCTGGTGGCGCCGGTGTATCGCAGTCAGGCGGCCAGTCACGGCTGGCGCAAAAACGTCTATCTTCCGCAAGGCCAGTGGATCGATTACTGGGATGGGCGCGTGCTCGACGCGGGCGCCGCCGGCAAGTTGATCGACTATCCGGTCACGCTCGAGAAGCTGCCGGTGCTGGTGCGCGCCGGCGCCATCATCCCGATGTATCCGGTGTCGCTGTACGACGGCCAGGTGCCCAAGGACGTGCTCACGCTCGACATTTATCCGTTCGGCCAGTCGGCCTTCAAGCTGTACGAGGATGACGGCGAAACCCGCCAGTATAAAAACGGCAAATTCAGCGAGCAGGACATCGCCGTCAGCGCGCCCGAGGGCAAGGCGGGCGACGTCGCCGTTGCGATTGGCGCCGTCAAGGGCGACTACGCGGGACAGGAGGCGCAGCGCGTCTACCAGTTGCAAGTGCATACCCGCGTCAAGCCGGACAGTGTCACGCTGGGGCAGCAGGCGCTGCCCGAATTGGCATCGATGGCGGACTTCGACAAGGCCGGCGCCGGCTGGTTCTACGACGCCGCCGCCAAGTTCGGCCTGGTGCATGTGAAGACCGCCAAGGTGTCGGTGCGCGCCGCGTATCAAGTCAAACTGGCGATTAACAGCGCGGCCACGCTGGCCGCGACGCCGGGCTTCGGCAGTGCGCCGGACCTGGGCAACGCGATCCCGTTCGACTCCATCATGGTGCTCAACCGTCCCGCTGAGGAGCCGGGCCATCCGCTCGAAAACGCCTTCGACGGCAAGCCCGATACGTGGTTTCGCACCGTGCGCGACCAGTCGCAAAAAACCGGCGCGCACGAATTCACGCTGGCGCTGGGCGAGCGGCGCATGGTGAGCGGCTTCGAGATCACGCCGCGCAACGACAAGCACTGGGAAAGCGGCCAGGTGCGCGATTACGAAATTTACCTGGGCGATCGCAACGGTGAATGGGGCAAGCCGGCCTTCACCGGCACGCTGAAAATGGAACAGGGCAAACAGAAGGTCGAATTCCCGGCCAAGGCGGGCAGTCTGTTTCGCTTCCGCGTGCTGAGCACCCAGGAGCAGGCCGACGACGCGGCCGTGCAAGACCCGATGGTCACCGCCGTATCGAACGACCCGAACGCGGCCAAGCCATTCAACGCGTTCATCCCGACACCGATCAACCCGATCACGATTTCGGAATTTCGCGTGTTGGAGGCGAGCGCGCCCAACCGGCCCAAGCAGCAGCTGTATTTGTCGGATGCGCACGCCAACGCCAGTAGCAACGGTGTCGGGCGCGACCAGACGCAAGCGCACCAGGCGCTGCAAATGAACGGCCTGAAATTCCGCAAGGGTTTCGCGGTGGGCGCGACCAGCCAGATCGACTACAAGCTGGCCGGCGACTGGCAGTTATTCCGCGCCGATGTGGGCATCGACGACAGCTGCCGCAAGGCTGGCGGGCTGCAGTTCCAGGTACTGGGCGACGGCAAGCTGCTGTTCGACAGCGGCTTGATCAACGCGCCGGCCGTCGTCAAACCCGAGCTGGATATTCGCGGCATCACGCAACTGAGCCTGCGCACGCTGGGCGCGAAGGGCAAGGACGCCGCACACGTGTGCGCCAACTGGGCCAACGCGACGGTGGTCGGCTTTGCGGGCGACAAGGCGGGCAAGTGATGCGCCTGCAGGTGAAGTGCGCGCCGCTGAAGGACGTGCAAGTGAAGGGCGCGCACCTCAGCGGGCGGACAATTGATGGCCGCTCAGCCGCCGGCGCAGCAAGTGAAGTGCTGGCGCAAGCGCGCCGTTGCTCCTATGCTTGCCTGACCAATTAGAAAAACAGGACCGACGATGACATCCATTTCACCCAAGCCGGGCTATCGCTCGCTGTACGCCTACCCGTGGGACGTGCAGGACCGCGGCGTGGCGCGCTTCGTCGACGAGACGCTGCAGCGCGGCTTGACCGGCGTCACGCTGGCGGCCAGCTACCACGCCGGCAAGTTCCTGCGCCCGCACGCGCAGCACGGCGCACGCGTGATTTTCCCGGAAGACGGCGTGGTCTATTTCGAGCCGGACGCAAGTCGCTACGGCCAGCTGCAGCCGCAAGCGCATTCCGATCCGGCGCTGCGCGGCGTGCTGGGCGCGCTGCGCGACAACGGTCGGCTTGCGGTGCACGCGTGGACGGTGCTGCTGCATAACAGCCGCCTGGGCGCGCTGCATCCCCAGCTGACGGCCCGCAATGCCTTCGGCGACGGCTATGTGTACAGCCTGTGCCCGATGCAGCCGGCCGTGTTCGACTACGCGGTGGCGCTGTGCGCCGACGTCGCCACGCATGGCGTTGCCAGCGTTGTCATCGAAACCCCCGGCTGGCTGCCGTATGCGCACGGCTACCACCACGAATTTGCCCAGGTGCGCAGCAACGCCTGGCTCGACGCGATGCTGGGACTGTGCTTCTGCGACGCCTGCGTCAAGGCCGGCAAGGCCGCCGGCTTCGACGCCGACGCGCTCAAACAGCGTGTCGCCCAGCGCATCGACAGTTATCTGGACGCGCCGGTTGACGCTACGCCGGAGCAGGCCAATGCATGGATCGCCGCCGACCTGCTTGACGACGCCGATCTGGCCGCGCTGGTGCGCTTGCGCCAGGCGCGCGTGACCGAACTGGTCGCCGCCATCCGCGCCGCGTTGCCAGCGCAAGTACAACTGGCCGTGATCCCGACGGTGCAGCGCCCGACTGCGCAATGCTGGATCGAAGGCAGCGACTTGGCCGCGCTGGCCAAGGTGGCCGACTGGCTTGAAGTGCCGTTCTACGAAGCGGACGCGGCGCGCACCGTGGCCGACGCGTGGGACACCGTGCGCCGCATCGGCGGCCCGGAAAAAATCCGCGCGCTGCTGCGCCCCGGCCCACCCGATTTGGGCGATGGCGCGCAGCTGGCGCCGGCGCTGGCCGGCCTGCGTGAGCTGGGCCTGCGCGACTTCGGTTTCTACAACTACGGCCTGCTGCGCCGCGCCAGGCTCGACGCGCTTGGCGCCACCCTCAACGCTTTCGATCGGACTTCATCATGAGCCGCGTCATTCTCATCACCGGCGCCTGCGGCGGCATTGGCCAAGTGCTGTGCCAGCGTTTCGTCGCCCATGGCGACCATGTGCTGGCGCTGGACCACGACCGCGCCAAGCTCGACGCGCTGGTGGCCGGTCTGCCCAACTGCACGCCGGTGCACGCCGAACTGACCGACGGCCCTGCGATGACGGCCGCCATCCACGCGGCCGCCGCGCTGCGCGGCCCGGTCGATGTCGTGATCGCCAACGCCGGCGCGGCTGAGGCGCTGACGCTGGGCGCCACCAGCGCCGCCAACTGGCAGCGCGACATCGACCTGAACCTGAACGGCACCTTCCACACGGTCGAGGCGGTGCGCCCTGCGATGCAGGCGCGCGGCGCCGGCAACATCGTGTTGATCGGCTCCGTCAACGGCCTGACCGCGCTGGGCCATCCGGCCTACAGCGCCGCCAAGGCCGGCCTGATCAGCTACACCAAATCGCTGGCCATCGAATTCGGTCGCTACGGCATCCGCGCCAACATCATCTGCCCCGGCACGGTCAAGACCCAAGCCTGGCAAGCGCGCGTGGACAAGGACCCGCAGGTGCTTGAAACCCTGAAAAAATGGTATCCGCTGGGCGACTTCGCCACGCCCGACGACATCGCCGACGCCGCGCTGTTTTTGGCGTCCAACGCGGCGCGCGTGATCACCGGCGTGGTGCTGCCGGTGGACGGCGGCCTGATGGCGGGCAACCGCGTGATGGCGCAGGAACTGACCCTCGAATCCTTCTGAAGCGAACCCACATGGCAACGGTAGAACTGAACGGCATCGTCAAAAGCTACGGCGCCACGCAGGTGGTGCATGGCATCGACCTGTACATCGCACACGGCGAATTCGTGGTGCTGGTCGGCCCCAGCGGCTGCGGCAAAACCACGCTGATGCGCATGGTGGCCGGGCTGGAGGACATCGATGCGGGCGACCTGCTGATCGACGGCGTGCGCGCCAACGCGCTGCCTGCCCAGCAGCGCAATATCGGCATGGTGTTTCAGAGTTACGCGCTGTATCCGCACCTGTCGGTGTGGGACAACATCGCCTTTGGTCCCAAGCTGCGCAAGGAGCCGGAAGCGAGCTACCGTCCGCGTATCGAAGCGGCCGCGCGCATGCTCAACCTGACGCCTTACCTGGACCGGCTGCCACGCGCGCTGTCGGGCGGACAGCGCCAGCGCGTGGCGATGGGGCGCGCCATCGTGCGCGAGCCGAAGCTGTTCCTGTTTGACGAGCCGCTGTCGAATCTGGACGCCAAGCTGCGCGTGCAGATGCGCACCGAAATCAAGGCGCTGCACCAGCGCCTGAAAAACACCATTATCTACGTCACCCACGACCAGATCGAGGCGATGACGATGGCCGACCGCATCGTCGTCATGAACGGCGGACGGATCGAGCAGGTGGGCGCGCCGCTGGCGCTGTACGACCGCCCGGCCAATCTGTTTGTGGCCGGCTTCATCGGCTCGCCCGGCATGAACTTCATTGCCGGCACGGTGCGACGCGATGCGCACTGCTGCGAGCTGGTGTGCGCCGACGGCAGCTTGCTGCCGATCGTCGCCGACGGCCTCGTCAACGGCACTGGCGTGACCGTCGGCATCCGTCCCGAGCACATCGACATCGACGAGGCCGGACCGATTTCGGTGCAGGTCGAGGTGATCGAGCCGACCGGCGCCGAAACCCACCTCTACACGACATTGGGCGGCGCGCCGTTATGCGTTGCCTCGGCGCGCAGGCTTGCCATTGCGCCTGGCCAGAACGTGCGGCTGGCGTTCCCGGAAAATAAGCTGCACTACTTCGACAGCGCCAGCGGCGTGCGTCTGAACTGAGGAGATTGACATGCACAACCTACCCAACGGCGGCCTGGCCCTGGAAGCACTGGAAGAGCAGCACCTGCAGCCCGGCGTGAAAGGCTTGCCGATCACCGAGCCGCTGCGCCAGGGCGCGATCGGCCTGCAGCACTGGAACGTGCTGCGCGGCGACACCAGCTTTCCCGTCGCGGTGCTGAAGACGTCGGCGCTGAAACACAATCTGGACTGGATGCGCGACTTCTGCGCGCGCCACGGCGCGCTGCTGGCGCCGCACGGCAAAACGACGATGAGCCCGCAGCTGTTCGGTGCCCAGCTGGCCAACGGCGCCTGGGGCATGACGCTGGCCACCGCCAGCCAGGTGCTGGTGGCGCACCGCTTTGGCGTCAAGCGCGTGCTGCTGGCCAATCAGCTGGTGGCGCGCGCCGACATCAACGCCATGCTGGCGCTGCTGGCCGACGACCCGGCCTTCGAGCTGTTCGTGCTGGTCGATTCACTGGCCGGCGCGCAGCGTCTGGCCCAGGCGGTGGCGGCGTGCAAACTGGCGCGCCCCTTGCCACTACTGGTCGAACTGGGCCTGCCGGGTCAGCGCGCCGGCTGCCGCAGCGACGACGAAGTGCTGGCGCTGGCACGCTTTGTCGCCGCCGCGCCCGGCCTGCAACTGGCCGGCATTGAAGGCTACGAAGGCCTGCTGGTCACGCACGAGCGCGCCGCCGACTTGCTGGCGGTGGACGCGTTTGTCGCGCAGCTGGTCAAGCTGCTCGGCCAGCTGGACGGCGAACAGCTGTTCGCCGGTGCGCAGATCCTGCTGTCGGCCGGCGGCTCGGCCTACTTCGATCTGGTGGCGCGCGGTTTCCAGGCCTGCGGCAAACTGTCGCGCCCCGTGCTGCCGGTGCTGCGCAGCGGCTGCTATCTGACCAACGACCACGGTTTTTACCACGGCCTGATCGCCGAACTGGACGCGCGCGAAGGCGCCGCGCACGGCAGCGCACTGCGCCCGGCGCTGGAAGTGTGGAGCGTGGTGCAGTCGCGCCCAGAGCCGACGCTGGCGATCCTGTCGATGGGCAAACGCGACGCGTCGTATGACATCGAACTGCCGATCGCGCTGCTGTCGCACCGGCCCGGCCCCGGCATGCCAAGCGCGCTGCCGCCCGGCTGCCGCATCGAAAAAATGAACGACCAGCACGCCTATCTGCGCGTGCCCGAAGACAGCACGCTGGGGGTGGGCGATCTGGTCGCTTGCGGCATTTCGCACCCTTGCACCACCTTCGACAAATGGCCCGTGCTGCTGACGGTCGATGACGAATACACCGTGCAAGCGGCGATCAACACTTTTTTCTAGGCTGTGCGCGTGAATTCATCTGACCACCAAGGCTACGACCTCGTCATCCGCGACGCCGTCGTGTATGACGGCAGCGGCGAGGCGGCCTACCTGGCCGACGTCGGCGTCATCGACGGGCGCATCTTTGACATCGGCGCGCCGCACAGCCTGCGCGGGCAAACGCTGATCGACGCGCACGGGCTGGCGCTGGCACCGGGCTTCATCGACGTGCACACCCACGACGACCGCCAGGTGATCGACGCGCCGGCCATGCTGCCCAAGCTGACCCAGGGCGTGACCACGGTCATCACCGGCAACTGCGGCATCAGCCTGGCGCCGTGGCGGGCCGACATCGCCCCGCCCGCGCCCTTGAGCCTGATCGGCGCGCAGGCGGACTATCGGCATGCCAGCGTGGCCGACTATGTTGCGGCGGTGGAAGCGGCCCAACCGGCGGTCAACGTCGGCATGCTGATCGGGCATTCGACCCTGCGCGTGCACGCGCTGGACGACACCGCGCTTGCGGCCAGTGAGGCGCAGATAGCGACCATGCAGGCGCTGCTTGACGAAGGCATGCGCGCCGGCGCGCTGGGCTTTAGCTCGGGCCTGTTCTACAAAACCAGCGCGCAGGCGGGCCACGCCGAAGTGGTGGCGCTGGCGGGCGTGGCGGCGCGCCACGGTGGCATCTACACCTCGCACATCCGCGACGAATACGACGGCGTGCTCGACGCCATCAACGAAGCCTGCGACGCCGGCTGCGCCGCGCATATTCCGGTGGTGCTGTCGCATCACAAATGCGCCGGCCCGGCCAACTGGGGCCGCAGCACGGAGACGCTGGCGCTGATCACCGAGCGGCGCCGCACGCTGGTGGTGGGACTGGACGCCTACCCCTACGTGGCCGGCTCCACCGTGCTCGATCCCGATTACGTGGACGGCGTGATCCGCATCATGATCAGCTGGTCGGCCCCGCACCCCGAGCTGGCCGGGCGCGACCTGGCCGACATCGCCGCCGAATGGGAGGTCGACCAGAAAGAAGCGGCGCGCCGCCTGCACCCGGCCGGCGCCGTGTACTTCCAGATGCGCGAGGACGACGTGCAGCGCATCCTGGCTTACCCGCACACGATGATCGGCTCGGACGGCCTGCCGCACGACGAGCACCCGCATCCGCGCCTGTGGGGCACCTTCCCGCGCGTGCTGGGCCACTACTGCCGCGACGAGCAGCTGTTCGCGTTGCCCGAGGCGATCCGGCGCATGACGAGCCTGTCGGCCGACACCTTCGGCCTGAAACAGCGCGGACGCATCGCGCCCGGCTACTGGGCCGACCTGGTGCTGTTCGACCCGGCCACGGTGGCCGACCGCGCCAGCTTCGCCGAGCCGAAACAGGCCAGCGCCGGCATTGTCTGCGTGCTGGTCAACGGCCAGGTCGCACTGCGCGACGGCCAGGCCAGCGCGGGCCGGCACGGCCGCGTGCTGCGCCGCGCCGGCTAGCCGGGCAATTGGGGGCGGCACCGCCGCCTTCGCTGCTCCTGGCCCTAAATTCGACACGGAGCGCGCGGCCGGCACAGCGCGTGCAACTTTAAATGCGTTTATCTTAATATTTCATTTAAATAATCCACGAATGCATTTAAACTGACTGCATCACTAACCCTTTCGCCTCGGATCCCCGCGAATGAAACGATTACTTGGACTCGTCAGCCTGCTGGCGACGACCGCCTGTGTCAGCGTCACCGTCAATCCACCGCTGCTTGCGCCGCTCAGCGTCACCCACCTGCATAGCGACCGCACATACCCCGGCGTGCCGCCTTATCCGCATATGCTTTACTACCGAACCGAGCTGAAAAACAATTCAGACCGCCCCTTGAAGGTGGTCTGGTTCGAGGGTTACACAAAGTATGGAAATAGTTGGCGCGCCAATAACATTTTGGGCAAGACACTGCAAAAGCGCGAATTCTCGCAATGGTATACCGAGGGGGACAAAGTGATTGACGGTGTCATTTTGCCGGGACAGAAAGCGGTTATCGATGTCAATTGGCACGGCTCGAAGAGCGGAACGGTGCTACCTATGAAGTGGGCCTACATCGCTGTCGACAACTTCGGCAACGATTATTACGTCGATGCAGAAGTCGACCCTGCGCTGGTGCGCAAGGAAGATCTGTAAGAGCGAGAGCGGGCCGCGGGAAAATCGGGGACAGACCCCTATTTTAGGGCAAGGGCAAAGAGTTTCTCAGAAACAGGGGTCTGTCCCCCATTATTTATTTCCCAGATACACGGATCTGTCTTCTTTTTTTATTCGGGTCCAAGTGCGTACATCCGCTGTTAGTATGAGCGCAGATCAACACATTACGGGAACAAAAATGAATATTACGGAGAACCTCAGCGTATTCAATCGACGCTTTGCTGACGAGTGGTTGCATTTGTTCCCGAGAGGCGTCATTGCAGAGCAAAGTGGAGATGGTGCACTGCTATTTCGTGGTCCTGTGCCTCTTTCCGAAGATCCGCATCACATCGGCACGCACGTCGTGGTTTCGTTGGACGATGAAGTCCAGGAGGCCCTCAGAAGCGCAGCCGCCGCGCAGCGCGAAGAAATGACTCAGAACCTGATTTGCAATCTGGGGACTCAAGTGGAAGCTATGTACTCAATGGACAACATCGGCACGAATGCTCTAAACATCAGAGGTGACATTCGGATCATCGATGGCCTTTAGGGAAATTAGGGCGAGGTTCCCTCGATATTTCGTCTTCCGTCAGGTGTAGCGAAAATCGGGGACAGACCCCAGAAAATCGGGGACAGACCCCTGTTTTAGGGCAAGGGCAATGAGTTTCTCAGAAACAGGGGTCTGTCCCCCATTATTGTCCCCCATTATTCCAATCGCAAGCGAGGCGAATCGGCGGCAGCCCCTTGTTGTCGGGCAACGAAAATCGGGGGCGAATGGAAATCGGAAATCGGGGGCAGTGCTGACGTTCGAATATTTCCCTTGGCGAAAAGTGTCCTGGTGTCGGTACCGACCCGGTTCTCCCCGTTGCCCCAACGTCCGAGTCAGTCGCTTGATGTCAAATCGTGGTCGCACTTCTGGCATCGCTTGTTCGCGAACCCCATGATTAGTGGAATGCCAAAAATCTTCCCTTGGAAGGCAAGCGGAGTCCCGCAAGATGGGCATCTGACACATAACATCGCCAGCGAACCTACGATGAGCCAGCCAAAGAACACGTTATCTTCATAACTGTCATCCAGGCCTACCAAGCCTGGTCGAATGAAAAACGCGCCTGCGATGAAGAACAACGTCACCAGCCAAAATCGCGCTCTTGGTGAAATTCCCATACATATTTCCTTTAAATTTGGTGTGCCAAATACCACGCTTGATCAAAGTGACGCATGTAAGAAAACACGGAATCAGAATCGAATCGGCTCCGGCTCTTTCTTTGGAATCGGCGAATTCTGCGCCGGTTTTGGCGGGTCGGGCTTCGGCGCTGTCGTCCCAAACAGAATAAAGGACAGACCCGTGTTTACCGGAAACGCGTGGTCTATGGTGCGGGCGCGTTCGCCGGCTGCTCGCTCAATTCGCGCAGCAGCCAGTCGCGAAACGCCAGAAACGCCTGATTTTGACGCATTTCCAGCGAATAGATCAGGTAGTAGTGCATGCGCAGCTGCGTCGCGGTGTCGAACAGGCGCACCAACCGGCCGGCGGCGATGTCGTACTCAACCAGCAGATCCTGCGCCAGCGCCACGCCCTGGCCGTCGATGGCCGCCTGCAACGTCATCAGCGCCAGCGTGAACGCCGGACCCTGGCGCGTCTCCACCTCGGGCAGGCCGAGCGCGGCGAACCACTGCTCCCAGCTTGGATAGTCGGCGTCGTTGAGCGCGCTGGTGGTGTGCAGCAGCGTCGCGCCGGCCAGCGCGGCCGGGGTGGCGAAGCGCGCGCGCAGCGCCGGGCTGCACACGGGATACAGCTCGCTGGTGACGAAGGGCTCCACGCTCAGTTCCTCGAAACCGGCGCGGCAGGAATCGATGGTGATGTCGCTGTCGCGCGAATTGCGCTCGTTGGTGGTCTTGATCTCGACCCGGATCGTCGGATGCTGCGCCAGAAAACGGTACAGGCGCGGCACCAGCCATTTGGCGCCGAAGGTGGGCGCCACAGCCACCTTGAGCACCGTGTTGTGCTCGTCCATCAGCGCGTCGGTGGCCAGCGCCAGCGCCTGAAACGCTTCACGCACACGCGGCAGATAACGTTCGCCCGCCACCGTCAGGGCCAGCACGTTGTTACTGCGCGCGAACAGCTTGATGCCCAGATGATCTTCCAGCAGCTTCACCTGATGGCTGACCGCCGCCGTCGTCACGCACAGTTCTTCGGCGGCGCGCGTGAAGCTCAGTCTTTGGGCCGCGGTTTCAAACACGCGCAGTGAATTGAGGGGAGGGAGTTTGCGGGCCATCGTGGTGTGAATCGATCTGGATGATGAAATTGAAGGATGATGAAATTGAAGGATGATGATACTCGATATATCGCACCCTGCGCCCGGCTCATTGAGGCCAGCCGGTGCCGGCGTTGACGGGAAATTATCGATCCCGCGCGCGTGCGGCGCGCCCTATTTTTTTTGAATGAGCGCCTCAATATTCCTCGCTGTTGGCAGCGGCACGGGCGCGCTATATTGGCGCTTCCAATTATCGGAATCTGGTCACCGTCGCGCGTTGCATCGACCCCGCCGCGCGCCCTTGATCATTCCATTCATCGCCCACCGGATTCCATGAATATTCTCACTATCGACAGCGGCACCACCAACACCCGCATCACGCTGTGGCGCGACGGCCAGGTGATCAGCGTCGCGGCCGCGCAGGTCGGCGTGCGCGACAGCGCCATCAGCGGCAGCCGCACGGCGCTGGCCAATGCCGTGCGCGACACCATCGCGCAAGCGCTGGCCCACGCCGGCGTCGATGCGCAAGGCGTCGGCCTGGTGCTGGCCTCGGGCATGATCACTTCCAACCTCGGCCTGCACGAACTGGCCCACGTGCGCGCGCCGGCCGGCCTGGCCGAACTGGCCGACGGCATGGTCAGTGTCGACATGCAGGCCATTTTCTCGCAGCCGATCTGGTTTGTGCCGGGCGTGCGCAACAACGTCGACAACATCGGTCTGCACAACTGCGAGGCGATGGATGTGATGCGCGGCGAGGAGGTCGAGGCGATGGGCCTGATCGAGCGTCTGAGCATCCAGGGGCCGGCGATGCTGATCCTGCCCGGCTCGCATTCGAAGTTTGTCTGCATCGATGAGCAGAACCGCATCACCGGTTGCGTCACCACGCTGTCGGGCGAGCTGCTGCAGGTGATCACCCACAACACGCTGCTGGCCGATTCGCTGGAGCGCGACTTCGCCACCGACATCCAGCCCGAGATGCTGCTGGCCGGCGCCGCGCTGGCCAAGCGCATCGGGCTGGGGCGCGCCTGTTTCAACGTGCGCATTCTCGACCAGTTCACCATCTACCAGCGCAACGACCGCGCCAATTTCTTGCTCGGCGCGGTGCTGGGCGCGGACCTGCTAACGCTCAAGAACAGCAGCGCCATCCAGATGCGACCCGGGATCGCGGTGATCATCGCCGGCAAACCCATTCTCAAGCAGGCGCTGGCCCTGCTGGTCGAAAACGACGAGTATTTTTCCGGCACGGTGACGCTGGTGTCGGACGAGCTGCAGCCGCAACTGGCGGGCATTGGTGCGATTGCCGTGGCGCGTGCGCTCGGACTGGCGGCGGCATGCTGAAGCATCAGGTATTGCACGCGATCGAGCGTGCCGGCATCGTCGCCATCGTGCGCAGCGACAGCGTCGACGCTGCGCTCGCACTGGCCGAAGCGTGCATCGCCGGCGGCGTGACGGTGCTGGAAGTGGCGTTCACCACGCCAGGTGCGCAGGATGTGATCCGGCACTTGCGCGAGCGGCATGGTGATCAGGTGTTGATTGGCGCCGGCACCGTGCTCGACCCGGAAACGGCGCGCATTGCCATGCTGGCCGGCGCCCAGTTCATCATCGCGCCCAACCTGAATGTCGATGTGATCAAGACCTGCCTGCGCTATCAGCTGGTGTGCATGCCGGGCGCGCTGACGCCGACCGAAGTGGTCGCCGCACTGGAGGCCGGTGCCGACATCGTCAAGGTGTTCCCGGCCGACGCGGTCGGCCCGCAGTACGTGGCCGCGTTGCGCGCGCCCTTGCCGCAAGCGCGCTTGATGCCCACCGGCGGCGTCACGCTGGACAACCTTGCCGCGTGGTTCAAAGCCGGCAGCGTGGCCGTCGGGGTGGGTGGCAGCATGACCGGTCCGGCGAAAACTGGTGACTACGCCGCCGTCAGCGCCAACGCGCGCGCCTTCGTTGAGGGTATGGCTGCGATCCGCCGGACGCAGGGCAACTGACACCGAGATTGAGCAGTTTGCATGCTCAGTTGAAGCACCGCCAGCGTGGGCCTGTGACCGGGATGGGCATGCTGATTTCCTGATTCTGCCAGCGGGGCAGATTGTCCGTCCCTTCACAGATAAACGCACGCTGATCGATTTGCAGGGTGGTTCCGGGCGAATTGAGCGGAAATGGCCGCCGTTTCCGGGGCGCCGACAACTTTCGCCGGGCTAGGCTCGCAAGCCATCGCAGTACTGCGGCATCAGTCACAGTGGCAGCACCGTTCAAATTAAACCCGGGTAATATTGACACGGTAATTTAACCCGGGTATTATTGGTCCATCCAATTCAAGCCCAAACTCACCGTGATCAATACCAATACACCTTCCTACACCAGTTTTAACGGCCACAAGCGCATCGCATCTGGCAGCTTGACCGTCAATGCGCTGGCTGTAAAACACGCTCCGGCGTCCGACGTACCCGGTGCGCTGCTGACCTTCTGCGACCAGACCGGCAAGGTTGTCGATATCGACGTTCGAGGAAGCGATGCCGAGATATGTGCACGTCTACCGCCAGAAGGGGGCCAACTTCAAGGCAACCAATCGGCACTGATCGACTCCAGGGAATCGGGTGAGCCACGTGGCCGCGGCCGGCCCAAGCTTGGGGTGGTCGCGCGCGAGGTCACCTTACTGCCGCGCCACTGGGATTGGTTGGCCGCACAGCCAGGCGGAGCATCGGTGACTTTGCGCAAACTGGTCGACGAGGCGCGGCGCGCCAATGTGGACCGCGACCGGCAACGCCGGGCCAGTGAATGCGCTTACCACTTCATGTCAGTCGTGGCCGGTGATATGGCGGGTTTTGAAGAGGCGTCGCGTGCGCTGTTCGCACACGACGCGGCAAAGTTCGGCCAACTGACCGACGCGTGGCCGGCCGACGTGCGCGCTTACGTCAGGAGCCTCGCTTATCCAGTGCCGCAGACAGACGTGTCATCGCTTGCGCCGTGACTTAATTGAAATAGAAAGGATCGATGATGACAAACAACAAGACGCTGAAACAACAGTATCTGGAGACGAAAAACCGGGCAGGCGTCTATGCGATCCGCAACCAGATCACGGGCCGGGCCTTGGTTGCGGGAAGTTCCAACGTGCAGGGCATACTCAACCGGCATCGCTTCGAACTGCAGCATGGACTGCACCGCAATGCCAGGCTTGCGCAGGACTGGGCCGAGCACGGCGAGACCAACTTTCTGTTCGACGTGCTCGACATGGTCACACCGAGCGACGATCCGGCGTTCAATGCCGCGCGAGAATTGGACATGCTCGTTAGCCTGTGGCGCCAGGAGATCCCTTGTGTCGGCGAACACGGCTACGACGCACCGAGCGGGGCAGCGCGATGAACCAGAATCTCGCCTTCTGTTTGGCGCTGCACCGCGCCCACGCCAGCGTGCAACTCAAGCTGGACGACGAGTTGGGCATACACCATGGCATCGGCTTCAATGACTTTGCGCTACTGAATTTGCTCGAACAGGCGGACGGCGCTCGGGTCAGCATTGCGGACCTCGTGCGTCCGCTCGGTCAGCCCCAATCGTCGGTGCTGCGTCAGCTGATTGTGCTCGAAAAGATTGGTCTCGTGGTGCGCGAAGGTGCGCATGGACTTCGGCAGGCCGTGCTACGCCCAGCCGGGCGCGCGCTGGTGAACGCCGCACGCGAGACTGCCGACGGCGTTTGCACCGAAGCGGTCGAATCAATCGCACCGGCAGCGCTTGCGATGGTTTCCTCGGCACTGGTCACGCTTGCACGCGCGCCCAACTGAGCACTCTCGTGAGCAACACCACCGCGCCGCTTTGCCCGTTACGCGGCAACTTGCACAGCCTGGCGGCGCATCAGTGGTGCCGTAGCGAAGCCGGCCAAACGACATACCGGAGCGCGCCCATGCGGCGCGCGACACAAGAACATTTAAGGACCACATGCCATGCCCAACACGACCGCGAACGGAATTGAGATTGCATACGATTGTTTTGGCCGTGCCGACGGGGAAGCGGTTCTGCTGATTTCCGGTCTTGGTACGCAGATGATTCGCTGGAGCGAAACGTTTTGCGAGATCTTGGTAGATCACGGCTACCGCGTGATTCGCTTTGACAATCGCGACGCTGGCCTGTCGACTCATTTCGATAGCGCGTCGATGCCCGATTTGGCTGCAATCGCCGACACAGTCTCTCGCGGCGAAGCGCCCGACGCGCCCTATACGCTGTTCGATATGGCGAACGACGCTGTAGGACTGCTCGATGCGTTGATGATCAAACGGGCGCACGTGGTTGGCAGATCAATGGGCGGTATGATCGCACAACTGGTCGCCAGCGAGCATGCCGAGCGCGTTCTATCGCTGACTTGCATTATGTCGAGCACGGGTAATCGTGATCTGCCGCAGGCCAGCCCGGAAGTGATGGCGGCGATGACATCGCCCGCGCCACATCCCTTGAAAGACGAACAGGGCTATCTCGCGCACTGCGTCGCCTTTGCCAAAGTGATTGCCGGGCGAGGTTATCCGTTTGACGAATCCGCTCACCGGGAGCTAGCCTTGGCCGAACTCAAACGAGCCTACAATCCAAGCGGGTTTTGGCGGCACATCGCCGCCATCGCGGCCACCGGTGACTTAAGATCACGTCTGGCCAACATCAGCGCTCCGACGCTTGTGTTGCATGGGGCAGACGACCCGCTGGTTTCCCCGCAAGCCGGGACGGACACTGCGGCCAATATCAAAGGTGCCGAACTCCTCATCGTTGCGGGCATGGGGCACGATTTCCCACCATCGTTGTTTGGGCTTGTGGCCGGAGTCATCGCAGAAAACATGCAGCGCGCGCGCCAGACCCTCTAAGTGCAATTGGCCCTGACGGCGCGCTGCGCCAGGACGGTCGGCAGATGCTGGGATGGCGCGACAACGGCAGACTCTGAATTGTTCGTCGATTAGGGCCTACAACCCCAACGTGGATGATTTCGCGGATCTTTTTTTGGGAACGAGCTTGGGTGCATTGATGGCGTCGCGGCACGCACGGCGTCAGCACTGCAATTTCCGAGCGCTGGCACGCCGCGCACCGACCGCACATTGTCATCCGATGCGCAATCGATCGCCTCGCTTGGCCGGCGGGCGATGCGCTCAGCCAGCCAGCGGCTTGTACGCGATGGCCTCGATCTCGATCTTACAATCGACCATCATCGCCGACTGCACGCAGGAGCGCGCCGGCGCCGGATCGAGAAAATACTCCTGATAGACCCGGTTGAAGGTCCAGAAGTCGCGCGTGTCGTCCAGCCACACCGTCACTTTGACGACGTCGGCCAGCGTGCAGCCGGCCAGTGCCAGCACCTTCTCGACGTTGGCGATGGTGGTGCGGGTTTGCGCTTCGATGCCGCCGTATTCGATCTCGCCGTTGGCCTTCATCGCCACCTGCCCGGAGGTGTAGACGAAGTCGCCCGCGCGCACCGCCGGCGAAAACGGCAGACGCTGTCCACCCGCGCCCGATGGCATATTCCCGTAGGCGATTTTCTGTTTGCTCATGCTGTATTCCTCGTTGTGTGATGGATTATTTGACCGCGCCGAGCGCCAGACCGGTGACCAGAAAGCGCTGCAGCCACGCGAACAGGATCGCCACGGGAATGGTCGCGCACAGCGTCGCGGCCATCACCAGTTGCCATTCGACGGTGTACTGGCCGGCCACCATGTCGACGATCTGCACCGTCAGCGTTTTGTTCTCCGGCGAGCGGATCAAGGTGTACACCACCGCGAATTCGTTCCACGCATTGATGAAGGTGAAGATCGCCGTGACCACGATGGCCGGCAGCGCCAGCGGCAGAAACACGGTGAACGCGGCGCGCGCACGCCCGCAGCCTTCCAGCCACGCCGCCTCTTCCAGGTCGCGCGGAATGGTGGCGAAATAGGACGACAGCATCCACACCGCAAACGCGATGTTGAACGCCGCGTAGGCAACGATCACGCCCAGGTGGCTGTCGATCAGGTTGGCGCCGCCCCACGAAATCGCCGCCGCCAGTTTGAACAGGCCCAGTACCAGCAAGATGGGCGAGAGCATCTGCGTCACCAGCAGGAACTGGCGGTAGAAGCCCCGTCCGCGAAACGAAAAGCGCGCCAGCGCATACGCCGCCGGAATGCTCACCGCCAGTGCCAGCAAAGTCGAACACACACTGACGACCAAGCTGTTTTTGAGCGCCACGCCGAAGTTGGCGCTGTCCCACATGTCGGCAAAATTTTGCCAGCGCCAGTGCACCGGCAGCCAGCGGGTCGGGAAGCTGAACACCTCGTCGGCCGGTTTCAATGCGGTCAGCAGCATCACCGCGAACGGAAACAGGATGATCGCGACGAACGGCGCCAGCAGCAACCACGCCCACAGGCTGCGTTTGAGTTTGGCGTTCATGCCATCTCCTGTTCTTTGGGCTGCATGCGCACGTACACAAACGTGAAAGCAAGCAGCATCGCCAGCATGATCAGGGATACCGCCGCCGCCTGGCCGGGCCGCCCGAGTCGAAAGCCCAGCTCGTACAAATACGTGACCAGGATGTGGGTGGAATTATCCGGTCCGCCGGCCGTCATGACCCAGATGATGGGAAACGAATTGAACACGTAGATCACGTTGAGCACGATCGCCATGTTGATGAAGGGGCGCAGCGTGGGCAAGGTGAGCGTGCGGAACTGGTGCCAGTTGCTGGCGCCTTCGATGCGCGCAGCTTCATAAATATCCTGTGGCAGCGACGACAGGCCGCTCAAAAAAATCGTCACCGTGAACGGCATCGACACCAGAATGCCGACCATGATCTCAGCCGGAAACGCGAGATCGGCGGTGGCCAGCCACTGCACCGGATGGTCGATCAGGCCGAGCGCGCGCAGGCTCAGGTTGACCATGCCGAATTCGTCGTTGAAGGCCCAGCGCCAGACGATCGCCGTCATCGTCAGCGACACCGCCCACGGCAGCATGATGATGGTGCGCGCCAGACCGCGTCCGTAGAAATCCTGGTTCAGGATCAGCGCCAGCGGCACCGACACGGCCACCGTGCCACCGACCACCGCCAGCGTCCACACCAGCGTGCGCAGCACGGTCGCCTGGAACACCGGGCTGGCAAACACGGCGCCAAAATTGGCCAGGCCGGAAAAGCCGCGCACCACGCCAAAGCGTGAAATTTCGTGCAGCGACTGGAAGACGATATGGAACAGCGGATAGCTGATGATGAACAGCGCCAGCGCGAAGCTGGGCACGATCAACAGCCACGGCGTGTGCGAACGCCCGGATGCAGCTTGCGTCATGCGAGGATTCCTTGTCTATTTTTTGAGCGCGGCGTTGGCCTGCGCGGCGGCAGCGCGCAAGGCAGGGCCGGGTGCGGCCTTGCCAAGGTAGACCGCCTGCAGCGCGTTGGTGACGCCCTTGGCAATGTCTTCCCACGCTTGCACGTTTGGGGTAAACCGGGCGCTCGGCAGCATGGCGACGAAAACGCGCGTGTTGGGGTCCTGGAAGGCCGGGTCCAGCGCTTCCTCTTTGGTGGTCGGCATGAAGCCCTCGGCGCTGGAAAACGCGACCCGAGGCGCCTTGCTGAACAAGTAGTCCATGAACTGCCAGGCCGCCTTCTTGACCTTGGAGTTCTTGAACAGGATCAGCGAATCGGTGGTGGCAAAGGTCGCGCTGCGGGTGCCAACAGGCACCGGCGCGATGCCCCATTGCAGAGTCGGCACTTCCTTTTCCAGCTGCTTGACGACGAACGGGGCCGATATCATCATGCCCAGGCGGCCTTGCTTGAACAGGTTCTGCACGTCCTCGCGGCTGTAGCTGGTCACGCCCGACTCGGTCAGGCCTTGTTCGATCAGCGAACGGTACATCGTGACCGCCTTGATCGCGGCGGGCGAATCGAACACCGCGCGCCCATTCGCGTCGAGCAGCTCGCCGCCGCAGGTCCACAGCGCGTAGTACCAGTAGACGTCGGTCTCAATCTCCTTGCCCTGCAAGCCGAAGCCAATGCCGCCCGCTTGCCTGATGCTGGCCGCCGCCTTGATCACGTCGTCCCAGCTGCGCGGGCCGTCCGGGAAGCCGGCTTTGGCCAGCATCTGTTTGTTGTAGTACAGGCCGCGCACCGAGGCGGCCACCGGCAGGCCATAGGTTTTGCCGGCGCTCTGGCTGGGCTCCAGAAAAGCGCCGATGAAGCGCGCGCGAAAGGCCGCGTCCATGTAGCCGTCGAGCGGCTCGACCAGATCGTCCTGCAGCATTTCGGGCAGCCAGCGCGTGCCGATGATGGACAGGTCGGCGTTGACGCCACCGGACACGTCGATCTGCAGCTTTTGCAGCAGACTGTCCCAGTTCACGTCTTCGACCTTGATGCGGATATCGGGATGGCTGCGCTCGAATTGCGCGGCCATCTGGCGGAAGTAGGGCGCGGTGCCGTTGCTGTAGTGGGCCACCGTCACGCGCACCGTCTCGACGGCGGCGGCGCAGGTCGGCGCGGCGATGGCCGCGCACAGTGCGAGGCGGGCGAGGCGCTGGAGCAGGGGTGCTTGCATGGTATCCGGGGCGTGAGTGCGAGCGTTGACTATAAACGGACGGCGGCCCGTGCGCCAACGACTATATCTGATGCCGCCCATTATAAAATCTTAAGGACGCGCGCCGGCGGGGCGCAGGGTGATGTCCTGGTTCACGTCTACGTCGAAGTCGCAAGTCAGCTGCGCGATAGCGCTAGCGAAACCGGGGTCAGCGTTTTTTTTCGTCGGGTTCATGACGAAAATTACTCTGACCCCGCTTTCGCGGACCGAAGTCAGCGTCGCATCCGAGTCCCATCCAGCGTCGCATCCGAGTCCCATCCAGCGTCGGAGCGGATGTCAACAACTCGGAGGGGTCAGAGTAATTTGTGCGATGACTCCGCACAAAAAAACTCTGACCCCACCTCGGCGACGTCGGCGGCTGCGCAAGTGCAAGCGCAAGCGCAAGCGCAAGTGCAAGCGCAAGTGCAAGCGCAAGTGCAAGCGCAAGTGCAAGCGCAAGTGCAAGTGCAAGTGCAAGTGCAAGTGCAAGTGCAAGCGCAAGCGCGCGACGCCGACGTTACGGCAGTTTGCTCACGTCGACATCGGGCGCGACGCCCGTGGCAGGACGCGTGACGTTTTGATCGAACACGGTGGCGCTGAAAAAGCCGCCGTCGCGCAGGAAGAAATGGCCGTCTTCGACGCCGCCCGCAAAGTCCATGCGCTGCTTGTTTTCGCCCGTCGGATCGGTGTCGTAGCGCGCGGCCGTGACTTCGCTCCAGTGGCCGTCACTGCTGCGCGCCCATTGGTTGGCGTAGCTGCCCTTGCGGCCCACGTAGCCGGCGCTGTCGTCGAAATTTTCGACGAACGAATACACGCCGGCCAGGTAGGAGTTGGTGCTGGGGCGCTGCCAAGTGGCGATGAAGCGCCAGGCCTTCGTTTCGGGGGCGTAGAACCAGGCCGAGAACTGGGTATTGCCGGCGCCGTCGGGCTGCGCGCGCGTGATGAACTTGTAGGTGTGCCCGGCCTTCCAGTCAAACACCAGGTAGCTCTGGCCGCCCGTGCCTTCGCCGCCGAAGCCGTTGTCGACCACGTCCGGCCCCTTGCGCACCAGCGTTGTCTTGGCGCCGTTGTCGGCGTCCCACACCGAGAACAACATGCGCCGCTCCTTGGCTGAATTGACCTGCATGCCGAAGTAGCCGCTATTGAAGCCGTTCGCCATGAAGTACGAGCCCACCGGATCGTCGCCGCGCGCTACCTTCACCTCGTTGTAAAAGTACGCGGTGTTGGCCGGCACCGTGTAGCCCAGATGGACCGACGGGCCGCGCCGCGACCAGTAGAAATTGGCTGCATCGTTGGCGTAGTAGACGCCGCTCGCGGTGGCCGATCCGCTCACTTGAATCGCGGCGATGTCGCCAAAGTAACCGCCCTTTTTGCTCACGCCTTGCAGCTCGACTTTGACGTAGCCGGGGTGGGCCAGATACACCGTGCCCACGTCGTAGGTTTTTTGCGCGCTGCCGCCAAGCGTGACGCGGTAGGCGCTGCCGTCGATGGTGACCTTGACGGTGCTGCTGGTCGCGCCGTTCAGGCTGCCCACCAGCGCCACATGCAGCGCACCGGCCGCACGGGGGTAGAAATAGGTGCTGACGACGGTGCTCGGATCGCTCCAGTTGGCCAGGCCGGCGTCGACCACCTGCTCGGTGGCCTTGGGTGCGGCGTGGGTGATGAAGGCATTGCCACCCAGTGGGACCGTGTAGCTGGCCGGCGTCGGTGCAACGCTGGCAACCGTACTGGCACCGGCATGCGCGCCAATGAGCGCGCCGGCCAGGCCGAGGGCGCGGGTAAATCGTTTATTCATGTCACTGTCTCCGATTGTTTTGGTATGTTGAGATGCAGCTGTGAACGCCGCGCGGCACAGCGCGCGTGCCTGACGCAGTGTAGGGACGGCGTCAAAATGCGACAGCGACAAATTCTTGGGGCGACGTTAAGGAAAACTTGAGCAGCGCGGTTCGGCGCCGGCGCGCGTCGCATCGGTGCGGCGCGATCTGTCACGTTCCGACCACAATCGAAGTGCGATTGAAGCGTGATCAAAGCGCGATCGACGCGCAATCGGGCGCACGCATGCGTCGTCGCATGCGCATTGCCGGCGCCCGGACCGGGTGCGCGATACGCGTTTCACGACGCCGAAAAAACACCATTTCTTGCTGCGCAGCGCGCCCGCGCACGGCCCGCCGCAATCGCCATCGGCGCGCCGACACGCGCGACCAGCCTCAAATTTTTCTAATGGCCGCGATTAGATATGGTCGCTGGCGCGGGCGATCCGTTTTGAATATTGTCGATTGCATCATCCGGTCCGCCCGCGTTTGCGCAGCCCAGCCGTGCCGACCATCCCGGATGTGGGGACTGCAATCTGACGACTAACAACTCAACGATACAAGAACATGAAAACGACAAAAACGAGACTTCAGGGAACGGTATTGGCGCGCGCATTGGCACTCGCGTTCAGCGGTGCCGTGATCGGCGCGGCCAGCATCGCGCCGGCCGGCGCGCAATCGAATGCAACCGGCACCATCTTCGGCCAGGTCGGCGCCGCGCCGGGCGCCACGGTGGTGCTGGAAAACAGCGCCACCGGCACGCGCCGCGCCATCACGCCGGACGCCAAGGGCCGCTACCAGGCGACGTCGATGCCGCCGGGACGCTATCTGGTGCGCCTGCAGCGCGCCGGCGCACCCGAGCAGACGCTGGAAGTCGAAGCGCTGGTCGGGCAGGGCATTGAGGCGTCGTTCGCCGACGCGGCCAACCCGGTGTCGGTGACCGTGTCCGGGCGGCGCAACGTGATTGACGTCAGCAACACCAACAACGGCGCCGTGTTCACCGCGCGCCAGTTGGGCAATCTGCCGATCGCGCAAAACATCGCGGCCATCATTCAGCTGGCGCCCGGCACCGTCAAGGCTGACAGCAAGTATCCGGGCGCCAGCTTCGGCGGCGCCGGCGCGTCCGAGAACGCGTTTTATATCAACGGCTTCCCGGTCACCAATATCCTCACCCAGATCGGCTCGTCGGAACTGCCGTTCGGCTCGATCGCCAACGCGCAGGTGCTGTCGGGCGGTTACAGCGCCGAATTTGGTCGCTCCACCGGCGGCGTCGTCAATATCACCACCAAAAGCGGCACCAACAACTGGGAGTTCGGCGCCAAGGCGAGCTTCGCGCCGAATGCGCTGCGCTCGGCGCCGCGCGACACCTACTATCCGAACACCGGCGCCAATCCGCTCACCGACGGCAAGCTGCTCACCTACAACCGCGAGAACACGACCGAAAGCAAAACGCTGGGCCTGTACCTGGGCGGCCCGCTGATCAAGGATAAGCTGTTCGCCTTCATCGCCGCCGAACAGCAGCAGAGCGATTCCGGCTCGGTTGGCTCGCGCACCGACAAGGCCGCCTCGCCCACCGGCTACACGGAGAGCGCGACCACCACGCCGCGCTATCTGCTCAAGCTCGATTACAACCTCTCCGACCAGCACCATTTCGAGTACACCCGAATCCACGACCAGGTGCAATCGGACTCCAAATATTTTGGCTTCGACTACAGCACGCTGC
>JBBQZO010000002.1:0-376777 GCA_038207625.1 Burkholderiales bacterium
TTCGTAAAACCGGGACGTGATCGGATAGCGCCAGTCGCGCCCGAAGCCGCGATGCGTGACACGGATGCCGACCGGCGACTGGCGCCGCTTGTATTCGTTGATCTTGATGAGCCGGGTCACGCGCGCCACGTCGGCCTGCGCGTAGCCGGCCTCGATGATTTCAAAGATCGAGTGATTCTCTTCCATATACATGCGCATGATTGCGTCGAGCACCTCGTAGGGCGGCAGCGAATCCTGGTCGAGCTGGTTTTCGCGCAGTTCGGCCGACGGACCGCGCGTGAGAATGCGGCTGGGGATCACGTCGCCGACCGTATTGCGGTAGTCGCACAGGCGGTATACCAGCGTCTTGGCGATGTCCTTGATGACGGCAAAGCCGCCGGCCATGTCGCCGTACAGCGTGCAGTAGCCCACCGCCATCTCGCTCTTGTTGCCGGTGGTGAGCACGATACTGCCATGCTTGTTCGACAGCGCCATCAGCAAGGTGCCGCGGATGCGCGCCTGGATGTTTTCCTCGGTGGCGTCCTCGGCCAGGCCTGCGAACTCTTGGGCGAGCGTCGCGCGAAACGCGTCAAAGCAAGCCTTGATGGGAATTTCGTCGTAGCGCACGCCCAGGCGCCCCACCATCTCGCGCGAATCGATCCACGAGATGTCGGCCGTGTACTGGGACGGCATCATCACCGCGCGCACCCGCTCGGCGCCCAGCGCATCGACCGCGATGGCCAGCGTCAGCGCCGAATCGACCCCTCCCGACATGCCGATCAACACGCTTGGAAAGCCGTTCTTGCCCACGTAGTCGCGCACGCCCAGCACCAGCGCCTGGTACACCTGCGCTTCGATCGACAGCGGCGTCGGCAAGGCTTGCGCGATCGGCGTCGCGCCGTCGAATTCGACGATCGCGAAGTCGTCGGCAAAGTGCGCCAGTTGCGCGCAGATCGTGCCGTGCGCATCCATGACGAAGGAGTCGCCGTCGAAAATGAGTTCATCCTGGCCGCCCACCAGGTTCGCGTACACCAGCGCCATGCCCTGCGCGCAGACGTTCTTGCGCATCACTTCGTAACGCAGGTGCTGCTTGTTCATGTGGTACGGCGAGCCGTTGGGCACCAGCAGCACTTGTGCGCCGGCCGCCTTGGCGCGCTGGGGCGCGTGCGCGAACCAGGTGTCTTCGCAGATGTTCACGCCAAAGCGCACGCCCTTGACGTCGAACACCAGCGGCTCGTCGACCGAGGTGAAGTAGCGCTTCTCGTCGAACACGGTGGTGTTGGGCAGATCGTGCTTGCGATACACGCCCACGACCGCGCCGTTGGCCAGCACGGAGGCGGCGTTATAGCGCTGCTGACCGCCCTCGTCGGCCAAGGGATGGCCGACCACCACGTGCAGATCGGGGAACTGGGCCAGCTCCAGTGCCAGCGCCTGCAAGGTCGCGGCCGTTTTTGCGTAGAATGCGTTACGCAGCAGCAGATCTTCGGGCGGATAGCCCACCAGCGACAACTCGGGCGTGAGCACGATGTCGGCGCCGGCCTCGAAGGCGCGGCGCGCCAGCGCGACAATGAGGGCGCGATTGCCGGCGAGGTCGCCGACGATACTATTGATTTGGCAGAGAGCGACTTTAACGGTCATGACTGTAATAACTGGTTGAGACGACTAATCGACATCGGGGCATGCGCCCGGCGACAAACTGCGTCCACCGAAGGCTAACGAATGCAAGACCGACAAAAAACCAATTATCGCACGGGTACCGTTTCTGATTTGAGCGAAGTGGGCCAGGTGGCATGGGACGCGCTGTTGGCCAGGCAGGACAAGCCCAATCCGTTTCTGTCCTACGCTTTTCTGCACGCACTGCACGCATCCGGTAGCGCCTGCGCCGACAGCGGCTGGCAGCCGCATTATCTGGTGCTGTACGACGGCTTGGAGCTGGCGGCAGCGATGCCGCTGTACCTCAAAGCGCACTCGTATGGCGAATACGTGTTCGACTGGGCCTGGGCCGAGGCCTACCACCGCAACGGCATCGAGTACTACCCCAAGCTGCTATCGGCGGTGCCGTTCACGCCCGTCACCGGGCCGCGCCTGTTGGCGCGCGACGCGCACGCACGCGCCGCGCTGATTGCGCTGCTGCGCCAACAGCAGCAGGATGCGGGCGTGTCGTCCTGCCACATCCTGTATCCGCCGCAGGAACAGGCCGAGCAATTGCAGGCGGCCGGATTCATGCTGCGCAGCGGCGTGCAATTTCACTGGCTCAACGCCGGCTACACGGACTTCGACCAGTTCCTCGCCACCTTGGAAAACAAGAAGCGCAAGAACATCCGCGCCGAGCGGCGCAAGGTGGCCGATGCGGGCGTCGTGCTGCGCCGCGTGCGCGGCGTGGACGCCACCGAAGCGCACTGGCGCCTGTTCAATCGCTGCTACCAGCACACCTACGCCGCGCACCGCTCGACACCGTACCTGAACCTGGATTTTTTCCTGCGCATCGGCGCCGCCATGCCGCAGCACATCCTGCTGGTGATCGCCGAACGCGCCGGCACAGCGATCGCCGCCTCGCTGGTGATCCACACCGCCGACACGCTGTTCGGGCGCTACTGGGGCGCGCTGGAACACGTGCCCTGCCTGCACTTCGAGACGGCCTATTATCAACCGCTCGAATTTTGCATCGAGAACGGCATCGCCACCTTTGAAGGCGGCGCGCAGGGCGAGCACAAGATGGCGCGCGGTTTTCTGCCCACCCGCACCTGGTCGGCGCACTGGCTGGCCCATCCCGCTTTCGCCGACGCCATCGAGCGCTTCCTGGAGCGTGAGACGGGTGGCATCGACGAGTACATTGACGAACTCAATGACCGCAATCCGTTTCGCAGCGCCAGCGCATAGCCCGTCACGCACATGCTGGGCGCGCCCCATTGATGCCGCACAAAAAGCAAAAAGCCCGCAATGTTGCGGGCTTTTTGCTGGTCCGGCTGCCGCCTGCGCGGCACGCCGATTATGCCGACTTGCGGCGCGCCATCAGAGCGAGCAAGCCCAGGCCAGCGAGCAGCAACGCGTACGATTCTGGTTCCGGCACGGCGGTAACGTTTTCCAGCGTCGCCGCGTTCAGGATAGGATTGTTGTCGCCATGCAAAGCATCGCTGCCGCCCAAACCGTACACCACGCTCGTCGATGTGGCCACGAAGGTGTCGGTCAGGAAAGCGCTGCCCGTGTAATCGCCGGTCATGCCAAATGGCGAGACGTTGCTGAAGATCGCCGCGCCATCGCGATAGGCATTGAAGCCACGATCACAGCACTGTTCACCGAACATCAACTGGGCTTGGTAGGTGTTGCCAACAGTCAGGCCCGACATCGTCAAAGTAACAACTTGCGAATCGGCGCTACCGTTAGCCCAACTCCAGGAGATCGAGCTCATCACGCTGGCCAGTTTCACGTCGTCGGCCGAGCCGGTGAAGGTCTGTGGATGCCAGCCGCCGATGTAGTTCTGGGCTACGACTGCAGCGCCCGGGGTCTCGAACGCGTCAGTAAACGTGGCGTCACCGATCACCGTGCCTGCCGCGCCTGGCGTCAAGGTCAAGGCGTAGCTGAAGTTGCCGCTCAGGTCCAGCGAAGTGCTGCTGTTCAAGACTGCAACGGTCGTGTCGGCGCTCGCGACGCCCATGGCGGCGAGCAAACTCAGGCCAAGCGCGATCTTTTTGATTGTTTTCATGATGTCGTTCCAATGGTTAATTTGTTATATATTCTGATCGGCCTCACCGATGGCACAAATATAACATGACTTGCATCAATACCATCCAAGGAAGTGTCTTGTTGATCCGTAAAGATCGACAACACATTGATCCCCTCGGAACGTGTGTTGTTTTTTGACTATTTTAGCGACAGCAAGCATGCTGCAACTCGTGCATGGGCGCCGCGCCGGCGAACACCTTGCCGGTTGGCGTACCGGCCTGCCTGTGCGAGCACGCAATGGGCGCCGACGCGGCGCGTTGCTGATGCAATGCGCGCTGTCGAACGCGCCGGACGGTCAATCCAGGCTCGGGTGCGGGCGTATCGTCAGTTCGGCAAATCCCGTATCGGCGTCCGGCGCGCGCGCGAAGTCGTACTCTGGCAGCAAAACGACCAACACCTCGGCGGTGGTCCGCACGATGCAACCGGCTGCCACATGACCGCCCAGCACGCGCCCTTGTGCGTCGGCCAGCGCCATATGCAGGTGCGCGCCGTCGGGCGACAAGCTGCCGGCCAGCGTCAGTATCTCCAGGTCGCCGTGCAACTCGGTCGGCAGGTGCGCGCCCGCCAGACGCAAACGGGCACTGCTAAGGCTGCCGATTCCCGACAACACGAAGCCGGCGCGCGCATCCTGCGCGACCAGCTGGGCGTTCAAGGCGACGCGCAGATCGTCGCCCGGGTGTAAGCGCAAGGGAATTGATTTCATCATCGTCGATAGGGTAACCGATCTGCGGCGCGCCGACAGGTGCCAACCGCGCAACAGCGCAACACGCATGCTGGGGCAGCGGCGCTGTGACGCCAGGCCATCAGGCGAGCGCAGCAATGAACGCCTGCGCGCCATCGGACTCTAACCGACACCGGCGGGGCGGCCAGCGACTGCGCCCGTCGCCATCGTCAACGCACTGATCACCTTGGAGGGCATCACGAAACTGAAACATACGCTCATCGGCACGCTCATCGCCATGTCGCTGGCCAGTCTGGCGCTGGCCGCCGACCCCGTGGCCGGCACAACGACAGTGGGGGTCACCGTCACCGAAATGCAGAGCATTATCAAAGGCTACAGCGCGCACAAAGATTTAATCGGCAAGAGCGTCATGAACGATCACAATGACAAAGTCGGCAAGATCGACGACGTGATCATCATGCCCGACAATACCGGCGGCTACGCCATCGTCGGGGTCGGCGGCTTTTTGGGAATGGGCAAAAAGGATGTGATTATTCCCCTCGCCCAGCTCAAAGTCGAGCAGCGTCACGTGACGCTGACCGGCGCCACCAAGGATGCGCTGAAGGCGCTGCCGCCGTTTGAATACGCCAAAAAAGGCTAGCGCGACGCCCGCCGGCCCGGCGCGCCCGGTTCCCTGTTGGCGGGCGGGTTTGCGGCACACGTAAAAAAGCGCACCCTGCCATGACGGCTTGGGTGCGCTGATCGCGGCGCTGCGGCCGAAGCCGCACCGATGCTTAGGCTGCGGCGTCGCTCGCGGCCTTTTTGTAGGCGGCGATGCCGCCCATGATTTCAGCCTTGGCATCGTCCGGACCGCCCCAGCCTTCGATCTTGACCCATTTGCCTGGCTCGAGGTCTTTGTAATGCTCGAAGAAATGCTGAATCTGCGCCAGGCGCAGTTCGTTCATGTCTTCCGGCTTTTGCCAGTGCTTGTAGATCGGCAGGATCTTGTCGACCGGTACGGCCAGCACTTTGGCGTCGCCGCCTGCTTCGTCCGTCATCTTCAGCACGCCGATGGCGCGGCAGCGCACCACCACGCCTGGGATCAGCGGGAACGGGGTGATCACCAGCACGTCGCACGGGTCGCCATCGTCGGCGATGGTGTTCGGCACGTAACCGTAGTTGCACGGGTAGTGCATCGCGGTGCCCATGAAGCGGTCGACGAAAATCGCGCCCGACTCCTTGTCCACTTCGTACTTGATCGGATCGGCATTCATCGGGATTTCGATGATGACATTGAAATCGTTCGGCACGTCGCGGCCGGAGGAGACTTTATTCAAACTCATGGGATTTCCTTAGTTGCTGACAATGATTAACCGCACAATTATAGCGAAATTCGCCGCTCAATTGTGCATCGCAGCATGCATGCGCGACCATCTTCGCCACGCATGCCACGGATTGATTACAGAATGCTGGCCAGCGCGCACTGGCGGTAGTGCGCCGCCGCTTCCTCGGGCTGCTGCAAGGCATCGTGCAACTGGGCCAGTTTCAGATGCGTCTCGCGCACCATGCGCGCTTCGCTCGCGTCCGACAGGGCCAGTTCCAGATAGCGCTGGGCCTTGCCCCATAGTTTTTGCTTGAGACACAGCGTGCCCAGCGTCAGCGCCAGCTCGGCATCGGTCGGGCGGCGCTTGATCCACTCTTCGCAATACTCGATCTGGGCCAGCAAGGCCGGCGTGCCGGCCTGGCCGGCCGAGTCGCGGTAGGCGCGCACGACGCGCTCGTCCCATTCGACGGCCAGCGATTGTTCGATCGTGATGCGCGCGTCGTCGTGCAGGCCGCGTGCGTTGAACGCCTTGGCCGCGCGCGCAGCGATGAAGGGCTTGACCCGGTCCGCGCTGGGGATCGTGGCCCACACCCGCAGCAGCGATTCGGCGTCGTGCGAGCGGTCCGACAGCAGCGATTCGTAGGCCAGCTCGCGCAGGCGCGACGACAGCGCCGGATGCAACGCCTTGTGCTTGTCGAGCGAGCGCACCAGGCGCAGCACTTCGGGCCAGTTCTTGGCCTGCTGATGCGCCTTCATCGACCATTGCAGCGCGTGGATGTGGCGCGTGCCGCTGGCGTTCAGTTCGGCCACCGCTTGCAGCGCCGCCTCCGGCTGGTGATCGTCAACCAGCAGTTCGGTGACCGTCATCAGGCGCGCCACCTTGAGCGACTGATCATGCGCCACGCCGGCGAGCCACTTGTCGCGCCGGCTGCTCTGGCGCATGCGGTGCGCGGCGCGCGCGCCAATCAGCGCGGCCAGGCCGGCGTTCTCGGGCAGCTCGGCGGCGCGCGTGGCGGCTTTCTCGGCGTGGCCGAAGCGACCTTCGAACAAGGCCTTGAGTGCTTCGCGCAGACTCTTGTTGCCGTCGCGTTCGCGTTTGCGCAGCCGGTACGCGGCCACCCGGCCGGGCATCTTGATGGTCGAGCGGAACGCCCGCACCAGCGCGTACAGCAGCAGGAACAACACCACCTGCAGCACCAGGAACAAATTGAGCGACAAGTCGATGCGGTCGCCGCCATAGGCAAACATCACGTTGCCGGGATTAAAACGGGCGGTCACGGCCACGCCGACCGCAGTCGCCATCAGGGCCACTAGCCAGAGAAATAGACGCATGGTGGTTATGGCTTCGCTTTGTAGTTACGCACAGCGTTCAGGCTGTCCGACAAGGTCGGCAATTCGATCGCCAGATTGTTGCCCTGCACCTGACGCAGCAGCGTCTGCACCGTCTGGGTCGCCTTGGCGCGCGTGTCGAAATACTTCAGCAGCGCATCCTGCGCGGCGATCAGGTCGCCGCGGAAAGCCGCCTCGTTGCGTGAGAGCAGTGCCACACGCGCGTTGAGCAGGCGCAGCTTCATGTTTTCGCGCATGAAGTAGACCTCGTCGGGCGACATCAACAGCGCGTCCGGCGTGTCAACGGTGCGCACGCGCACCAGTTGCTTGACGTCGCTCCACATTTCGCTGCTCCAGGCGCGCCACAGTTCCTGCGCCTTGGCCATCAACGGCGATTCGATCGGTGCGGGCGCCACCACGGCGGCGCCCTTGCTGGCCATCTTGGTCTTCACCTGCTTGGGCAGCGGCGGCGCCGCCTCGGGCAGTTTGGCGTCCGACAGCGTGGGCAACTGGTCGACCAGCGCGATCGCGTTATCGAGACGCAGCGCGACGCCAATCAGGTCCAGGCTGGGCAGCGACTTGAATTTGTCGATGTCCTTGGCGATGGCGCGCCGGATCGTGATGAATTGCGGCTTGTCCGAGCGCGACAGCGACCGGTCGGCGTTTTGCAGCGCGATCAGCGCGCCCGGCACGTTGCCCGACAACTGCAGTTGCTGGCTGGCCGTCGAGAGCACCTGCTCGATTTCGGCCAGCGCCCACTCGTCGCGGTTCTTCGACATGTCCTGGTACAGCTGTTCAAGCGCGAGCTGCTGGCTTTGCGCCTCGGTGGCGCGGTTTTCCAGCACGCCCACCTTGACCTGCAATTCCTTGGTCGACTCCTGCGCCGCGCGCGCCAGCGCGCCCGTCTCGGCGTTCGAGATGTCGCCCTTCTTCAGGCTGCGCGCCATTTCTTCCTGCAGGCTGCGGATGCGGTTGTGGGTCGACCAGGTCTGGGCCGCCAGCAACAGGCCCAGCACGATCACCGCCACCGTCAGCGGACGCTGGACGAACTCGGCCATGCTGTCGGACGAGGCCGGTTTCGCCCCCTCCGCCGGTGGTGGAAGGGGTGGCGCGCTCGCTTCGGCGGACGGCTTGGCAGCGGCGCTGGGCCCTGCGTTTTGGTCTGGTAATGTAGGCAATTCGTTCATGGTCGTGATTGTAACGCGGCGAGCAGACGTTCGTCGCCTGATCCGGTCAGTGTCAGTTGGCAAAGGCCCAGAGTGTTGGCTGTTTGTGCGATGCGCGCATGTGGCACGAACAGATGTTGGTGTTGCATTTTCACAACAGCCGAGTCGGCGGCGGCCTGCGGCGGCTGCGCCGCGTCCAGCTGTTCAAGCAAACCGAGCAGGCCGCGCAGCGCTTCCGAGCTGGTCACGACCCAATCGTTTTGCACCATCAGCAAGGCGCGCAGGCGCGTTGCCAGCGCGTCCGTCAAGCGCGGCACGCTGCGCCGGTAGGCACACACTTGCTGCACCTCGACGCCGGCCGCCCGCAAGCCGTCGGCCATCAGCTCGCGCCCACCGTCGCCGCGCACGATCAGCGCGCGCCGTCCGCGCAAGGCGGCCAGGTCCAGGCTTTGCAGCAGATGCTCGGAATCGCTGTGCGCCGCGTCCGGCGGGCTGACGATGTGCGCGTTGGCCGGCGTGACGCCGTGCGCGCCCAGCGCCACGCGACTGCCCTCGCCCAGCACCGCCAGCGTCACGCCGGCCGGCCACTTGTCGATGCAGGCAAACGCGGCATCGATCGCGTTGGGCGACACGAAGGCCACCAGCGCAAACTGCGCCAGCTGGTCCATTGCCGCTTGCAGCGGCGCCGCATCGTCAAGCGCGTCGATTTCCAGCAGCGGCAGCAGCACCACCTCGCGGCCCAGCGCGCGCAAGCGCGCGGCCAGCGGCCCCGCCTGCGCCTGCGGGCGTGTGAGAACGACCGGTCTAGGCATCCGGCGCGCTGTCGGGCTCGACTTTGCAGGCGGCCAGGATGGCGCTCGCGTCCTGCGCGGCCAGCAAGTCCGACACCTGCTGGCCGAGCAGGTCGGGCGCATCGGCCGGGCCACTCAGTTCGGCGCTGGCCATGCGCGTGCCGTCCGGCGTGGCCACCATCGCGCGCAAACGCATGGTGGCGCCGTCGACCGTGGCGAAGGCGGCCAGCGGAATCTGGCAGCTGCCGCCAAACACCTTCGAGACCTTGCGCTCGGCAGTAACTGCCTGCGCGGTGGCCAGGTGATTGAGCGGCGCGAGGATGGCGCGCAGGTCGATCCCGTCGGTCCGATCGGCGACGATCTCGATCGCCATCGCGCCTTGTCCCGCGGCCGGCTAGCTGGTCTCGGGTTCAAGCAGCGCAGGGATGCGCTGCGCCAGACCGAGCCGCTTCAGGCCGGCCGCGGCCAGGATGATGGCGGCGTAGTCGCCCCTGTCGAGCTTGCCCAGCCGGGTGTCCAGATTGCCGCGCAAGGGATGGATCACCAAATGGGGAAAGCGCGCCGCGATCAGCGACTGGCGGCGCAGGCTGCTGGTGCCGACGACGCTGCCCGGGGGCAGATCGGCCAGGCTGGCGTAGTCGTTCGACACAAAAGCGTCGCGCGGGTCTTCGCGCTCGAGCACGGCGGCCAGCGCGAAGCCGTCCGGCAAATCCATCGGCACGTCCTTGAGCGAATGCACCGCCAGATCGGCGCGTCCTTCGGCCATCGCCACTTCGAGTTCCTTCACGAACAAACCCTTGCCGCCCACCTTGGAGAGCGCGCGGTCGAGGATCTGGTCGCCCCGGGTGGTCATGCCGAGAATCTCAATGCTGCACTGCGGATATAATAGCGCTAACTGATCGCGGACATGCTCGGCCTGCCACATGGCAAGGCGACTTTCCCGCGACGCAATAATTAAACGGGATGGATGTGGTAGGGCTGTTGCCTGCTGCGTCATGTCGGATGCTTTCAAAACGGATTCTTTCACTGTCGTTAACCCTAACCGGCTTATGTCAGTTATTCGCACATGCATAAGATCACAAATTTTATCATGCGTACTCTATGCAGACCGTGGCCATAAGCCTTTTGCACCAACACAAACCTCATTCTGTGGTCCATTATGGTAAAACTAGAAGCTGTGCAAGAAAATCAATCCGGCGTCGACAAAGACGCCCCGCTGAAAGAAGACATCCGTTTGCTCGGGCGATTGCTCGGTGACGTGCTGCGCCATCAGGAAGGCGACGCCGTGTTCGAAGTCGTCGAGACGATCCGCCAGACCGCCGTGCGGTTTCGCCGCGAGGCTGACGCGCAAGCGGGCGCCGATCTGTCGGTGCTGCTGAAAAAGCTCACGCGCGACCAGACCATTTCTGTCGTGCGCGCGTTCTCCTATTTTTCGCACCTGGCCAATATCGCCGAGGACCAGCACCATATCCGCCGCCGGCGCGCCCACTTGCTGGCTGGTTCCGCGCCGCAGCAGGGCAGCGTCAGCTTCGCGCTGTCCAAACTGAAAAACGCCGGCGTGCAGGTCGATACGGTGCGCACCTTCTTCAAGGACGCGCTGATCGCGCCCGTGCTGACGGCCCACCCGACCGAAGTGCAGCGCAAGAGCATTCTCGACGCCGAGCACGCGATCGCGCGCCTGCTGGCCGAGCGCGACCTGCCGTTGACGCCGAAGGAAAAACTGGCCAACACCGCCTCGCTGCACGCCAAGGTCGCCACGCTGTGGCAGACGCGCATGCTGCGCTACTCGAAACTGACGGTGGCCGACGAGATCGACAACGCGCTGTCCTACTACCGCATCACCTTCCTGCGCGAACTGCCGGGCCTGTACGACGACATCGAAGGCGAGATCGCCAGCCAGTACCCCGACACGCAGAACAGCCCGGACGCGTCCTCGTACGTGCAGATGGGCAGCTGGATCGGCGGCGACCGCGACGGCAACCCGAACGTCAACGCCGGCACCATGCAGCACGCACTGCAGCGCCACGCGACGACGATCTTCGACTTCTACCTCGACGAAGCGCATGCGCTGGGCGCCGAGCTGTCGATCTCGACGCTGATGGTGGGCGCCTCGCCTGCCCTGCTGGCGCTGGCCGACGCCTCGCCCGACACTTCCCCGCACCGCAGCGACGAGCCGTACCGGCGCGCGCTGATCGGCATCTATGCGCGCCTGGCCGCCACCGCACGCTCGCTGGGCGCCACCAACATCTTGCGCAAGGAAGTAGGTGCGGCGGCGATCTATCCGGACGCGCAAGCCTTTTCGGCCGATCTGCAAGTGCTGATCGACTCGCTGCAAGCGAACTTCGGCGCACTGCTGGTCAAACCGCGCCTGTCGACGCTCAAGCGCGCCGCCGACATCTTCGGCTTTCACCTCGCCTCGCTGGACATGCGCCAGACGTCGGACGTGCATGAACGCGTGCTGGCCGAACTGTTCGCGCGCGCCGGCGCGCAAAACAACTACGCCGAACTGACTGAGGCGGCCAAGGTCAGCCTGCTGCTGGCCGAATTGTCCCAGCCGCGCCTGCTGTATTCGCCCTACACCGACTACAGCGAGGAGACGGCCGGCGAACTGGCGATCCTGCGCGCGGCCAAGGAAATTCGCCAGCGCTACGGCGCGCGCGCGATCCGCAATTACATCATCTCGCATACCGAAGAAGTGTCGGACTTGCTCGAGGTGCTGCTGCTGCAAAAAGAAACCGGCCTGCTTGGCGGCGCGCACGGCGAACACGACCTGATGGTCATTCCCCTGTTCGAAACCATCCCCGACCTGCAACGCGCCGCCGAGATCATGGAGCAGACCATGGCGCTGCCACTGGTGAAGGACTTGATCGCCCAGCGCGGCCAGCTGCAGGAAGTCATGCTCGGCTATTCGGACTCGAACAAGGATGGCGGTTTTCTGACCTCGAACTGGGAACTGTACAAGGCCGAAACCCACCTGGTGACGGTGTTCGAGCGGGCCGGCGTGAAGCTGCGTCTGTTCCACGGCCGCGGCGGCACCGTCGGTCGCGGCGGCGGACCGAGCTACGAAGCGATCCTGGCCCAGCCGCCGGGAACCGTCAACGGCCAGATCCGCCTGACCGAACAGGGCGAAATCATCGCCTCCAAGTTTTCCAACGCCGACATCGGCCGGCGCAATCTGGAGTTGCTGGTGGCGGCCACGCTGGAAGCGTCCCTGATGCCGCACGCTGCCGAAGGTGGCCAACTGGCCAGGCTGACCGGCTTCGAAGACGTCATGGCCGAGCTGTCGGCGCGCGCCTACAAGGCCTACCGCAACCTGGTCTACGAGACGCCGGGCTTTACCGACTATTTTTTCGCCGCCACGCCGATCGCCGAGATCGCCGAACTGAACCTCGGTTCGCGCCCGGCCTCGCGCAAGTCGACCCGCCGCATCGAAGACTTGCGCGCCATTCCGTGGGGCTTCTCGTGGGGCCAGTGCCGCCTGCTGCTGCCGGGCTGGTACGGCTTCGGCAGCGCCATCGCCGGCTGGCTGGCCGACGGCTCCGAGCAGGCGGCCAAGCTGGCCACCTTGCGCGCCATGTTCAAGGAGTGGCCGTTCTTTGCTACGCTGCTGTCGAACATGGACATGGTGCTGGCCAAGACCGACCTGGCGATCGCCTCGCGCTACGCCGAACTGGTGAGCGACGTGGAACTGCGCGAGCGCATTTTCAAGCGCATCGCCGCTGAACATGGCAGCACGCTGGCCTGCCTCGAGCAGATCACCGGCGCCACCGAACGGCTGGCCGGCAATCCGCTGCTGGCGCGCTCGATCCAGAACCGCTTCGCCTACCTCGATCCGCTGAACCATTTGCAGGTCGAACTGATCGAGCGTCACCGCGCGCTGTCGAACGATCCGGCCAAGATCGACGAACGGGTCCATCGCGGCATCCACCTGTCCATCAACGGCGTCGCCGCCGGGCTGCGCAACACCGGCTAAACCGGCCACACGCGCAGTCGATCCGACGCCGGATCGACTGCGCGTACTTGACTTGGCCATGGTTTGTGCCAAAGTAAAACTTTACCCGCTCATCGACATCTCCGTGCGCGCGTCCACCACCCTCGTCGTCGCCGCTCTGGCGCTTGCAGACAGTCCGCTGCAGGCGTGCAGCATGCGCATGGCAGTCGAGATCTGGCCGCCCTACGTGTATCGCGACAGCGCCGCACAGCTGACCGGCCTGGACATCGCCCTCACCCGCGCCATTCTCAAGGAAGCCGGCTGCACCCTGAACACCCAGGCCAGCCTGCCATCGCTGCGCCGCGACGTGTTGTTCCGGGAAGGCAAGATCGACCTGTTGATGGCCGCCTCGGAGACGCTGGAACGCCATCACATTGCCCGTTTCAGCATCGCCTATCGCGACGAATCGGTGCGCCTGTTCACCACCCCGGAACACCTGCGTCAATACAGCGCACTGGACAGCTTCGAGGCCATCGTTAAACAGGGCGCACGGCTGCTCGCGCCCAATGCCGGCTGGTACGGTCCCGCCTACGCGCGCGCGCAGGACACCCTCAGGAGCGACCAGCATCTGAGTACCTTCGGCAATTTTGAACAAGGCATACGCATGCTGGCGGCCGGACGCGCCAACCTGATCATGGGCGACGGCGCCGCCCTCCAGTACGCCGCCCGGCAAGTGGGCGTGCCCATCGTCGCGCTGCCGTACACGGTGATGCGCGGCCCGGTGCACCTGATGCTCAACCGCGTCAGCACCAGCGCAGCGGACCTGCGGCGCATCAACGAGGCCATCGCGCGCCTGTCCCAGCGCGGCGACCTGAAGACCATCCGCGCTGCCTACGGCGAGCTGCGTTAGCTGCCAACGCCACCAACTGGCGCAGCCGGCCCGGCGTCGCCAGCGCCGACCTGGCAGCAACGCCCAAGTGGGCAGGCGGCCTGCGCCACTGGCGGACGCAGCGGCAACTGTGGTAAATTTCCAATACAGCAACCATCCAGGCCACCAAGTCGACTCGTGCTCAAGCTTTATCTTTCTCTCGCCGCCTGCCTGACGACCCTGTGCGCGACGGCCGCGCCCTGCGCGATGCGCTACACGTTCGAGCAGTGGCCGCCGTATATGTATGTCGACGACAACGCGCACGTGACGGGACTGGACGTGGCGCTGACCGAAGCCATCTTCCGCGAAGCCGATTGCGCGCTGGTGCGCACCGACGCGCTGCCACTGCGCCGGCGCGAGCTGATGTTTGCGCAGGGGCGCATCGACCTGATGCTGGCGCGCACGGAAACCACCGATCGCCAGCGCCTTGCCCGTTTCAGCCTGCCCTACCGCGATGAAGTCATCAACCTGTTTTCCACCCCCGCCAATCTGGCGCGCATGGCGCACGTCGACGGGTTTGCGGCACTGGCGAACGGGCAATGGCGCTTGCTCGCGCCCGAGGCCGGCTGGTACGGGCAAGCCTACGCCGACGCCGGCGCCATGCTGCGCAGCGCCGGCTTGCTGAGCACCTTCGCCAGTTCCGACCAGGCGGTGCGCATGCTCGCCGCCGGGCGCGCCGACCTGATCATGGGCGACGGCGCGGCGCTGCGTTACGCGGCGCACCAGGCCGGCATCGAGATCGTCGCACTGTCCTACATCGTCAACCGCAGCGCCGTGCATCTGATGTTCAACCGCACCAGCACCAGCGAAGCGCAGCGCGCGCGCATCGACCAGGCCATCACACGACTCGAACAGCGCGCCGTGCTCCAAGCGATCCGCGCGCACTACGGCGCCACGTCGAGCACAGCGGCGCGCCCGCAACATTATTAATTAGCACAACTGACGGATCGACAACTACGCTAAAATGCCCTGTACCCCAGACTGAAAGCGCTGCGATGAAGAAGTGGACGGCGGAAGCGCTCAGCATCACCGGCATGGTCCTGATACTGGCCTTGCTGGGCAGCGCAGCACTGCTGACCTGGCACACGATGACGCGCTCCGACGCCGCCATCGCACGGGTCGAACAGAGCCACCAGCAGTTGGCTTGGCTGCGCCAATTTCGCAGCCTGTTGTATCGCGCCGAACATGCACTCAAGGACACTCAGCTCGCCCCCGGCCCCAGCAGCGCCACCGAACGCGCCGACGCACTGCGCGCGATCGACCAGCATCTGCAGCGCGCACGCGCCCTCCCCGACGATGACGGCCTGCGGCGCGCGCCGATGGCAGAACTGCAGCAACTGGCGCGCACACGCCTGCTTGACCCGGCTGCGCTGACATTCGCCGACACCAGCGCGCCCGTCCTGGCTGCCACCGAAGCGACGCTGGAGCAGGCTGAGCGCATGACCGACAACGAACACAGTGCGCTGTGGCTGGCCCAAACCGAGCAGCGCGATCAGGGCATTGCGCTGCGCAAGAGCTGCGCATTGCTGCTGCTGCTGATGGCCGGCGCGACCTGCATGACCTTGCTGCTGGTGCGCCGCGCCACGCGCGCACGCGACGCGGCGCACGCACGTGTGAGCTGGAACGAGCGGCGCTACCGCCAGCTGGTCGACACCGCGCAGGAAGGCATCTGGCTGCTCGGCGTGGATGGCTGCACCCGACTGGCCAACCAGTGCCTGGGCCGGATGTTCGCCTGCAGCGCGGCGCAGATGATGGGGCGGCCGATGACCGATTTCCTGCCGCTGGCAAGCCACCCGAAGCTCATGGCATTGTTTGCCCCCCACAGCGAAGGTGATAGCCGCGCTTTCGAGCTGCGCCACGAGCGCAGCGACGGCAGCAGCGCCTGGGCCAGCGTCAGCGCACGCCATGTACACGACGAGGCGGGCAAGTTCGACGGCACCTTGCTCATGCTCAGCGATATCACCGAGCGCAAACTGGCCGAGCAGCAGATCGCGCAGGCCCAGTTCGACCTGGAGGCGCGCATCGCCGCGCGCACCAGCGAACTGGCGCTGGCGATCAGCCAGTTGCGCGCCGAGGCGAACGCGCGCGCGGCCAGCGAGGCGGCGCTGTGCCTGAACGAGCAAAGACTGCAGGAAATCGTCACGATGATGCCGGTGGCCCTGTTCATCAAGGACGCCGACTCGCGCATCATATTGATGAACCAGGCGTGCGAGCAGCAATGGGGGGTGCGCTTCGCCGATATCTGCGGCACGCGCGGCAATGCCAGTTTCCCGCCCGAGCAAATCAGCAAGTTCCTCGCCGACGATGCCGCCGCCTTCGCCAACGGCGCCGCTTTGGTGACCGAAGAGCTGGCATGGGACGCGTCGCTGCAGGTCAACCGGCTGGTGCAGACGTCCAAGAAACCGTTCTACGACGCGGGCGGCAAGCCCGCCTACCTGATCGGCATCAGCGCCGACATCAGCGAGCGCAAACGCACCGAGCAGGCGCTGCAAGAGTCGCTGGCGCAGATGCGCCAGCTGTCGGCCCACATGGAGACGATCAAGGAAGACGAACGCAAACGCATCGCCATCGACATCCACGACGAACTGGGACAAAACCTGCTGGCCTTGAAAATCGACGTGGCGATGCTGCACACGCGCACCGCCAGCCAGCATCCGCGCCTGAATGGCAAGATCACGCGCGTGCTCGGCACGCTCGATGCGACCATCGGCTCGGTGCGCAATATCATCAACGAACTGCACCCGAGCATCCTGGAACTGGGCCTGGCGGTGGCGCTCGACTGGCTGCTCAAGCAGTTCGAACGCCGCACCGGCATCGTGTGCCATCTGACGCTGCACGGCGGCGCCACCGATACCGAACTGGATCAACGCCGCACCGACAGCGTGTTTCGCATCGTCCAGGAGGCGCTTGGCAACGTACTGCGTCACGCCGGCGCCAGCGCAGTGCAGGTGACGTTGACGCTCACGCCCCTGCACGTGGCGCTGGTGATCGCCGACGACGGCGCCGGCATGCAGCACGGTGCCGTGGCCAAGGTGACCGCCTTCGGGCTGCGCGGCATCCGCGAACGGGTCGACGCGTTCGGCGGCCAGTTTGCCATCGACAGCCGCTGGGGCAACGGCACCGCGCTGTCAATCAAGATTCCGCTGTCGAGCGCGACGCCACCGGCGGGCGGGCTTGCGCTGGCGAGCGAGATTCCGCTGTCGAGCGCGACGCCACAGGCGGACGAGCTTGCACTGGCCAGCGAGGTCGCGCCGGCCAGCGAGCCAATCGCGACGTAACGCGTCCGCTGCGCATAAAAAAAACCCGCCGGTGCGCAACGCTCCGGCGGGTTTTTTTGTCGGCGCGCCTGCTTCGGCGCGGCCAGCTTTAGCCGTTGTGCAGGAAGCTTTTCAGCTTGTCCGAACGGGACGGCTGGCGCAGCTTGCTCATCGCCTTCGCCTCGATCTGACGGATGCGCTCGCGCGTGACGTCGAACTGCTTGCCCACTTCTTCGAGCGTATGGTCGTTCGACATCTCGACGCCGTAACGCATGCGCAGCACCTTCGCTTCGCGCGGGGTCAAGGAGTCCAGCACTTCCTTGATCACGTTACGCATCGACGCGTGCAGCGCGGCGTCCAGCGGCGCCAGCGTGGCGTTGTCCTCGATGAAGTCGCCCAGCTGCGAATCGCCGTCCTCGCCCATCGGGGTTTCCATCGAAATCGGCTCTTTGGCGATCTTCATGATCTCGCGCACTTTGTTTTCCGGCATTTCCATCTTCAAGGCCAGCGTCGCCAGGTCCGGCTCGCTGCCCGTTTCCTGCATGATCTGGCGCGAGATGCGGTTCATCTTGTTGATCGTCTCGATCATGTGCACCGGCACGCGGATGGTGCGCGCCATGTCGGCGATCGAACGGGTGATGGCCTGACGGATCCACCAGGTCGCGTAGGTCGAGAACTTGTAGCCGCGCCGGTATTCGAACTTGTCGACCGCCTTCAGCAGACCGATATTGCCTTCCTGGATCAGGTCGAGAAATTGCAAGCCGCGGTTGATGTACTTCTTGGCGATCGAAATGACCAGACGCAAGTTGGCCACCGTCATTTCGCGCTTGGCGTGGCGGGCGCGCTTCTCGCCGGCCGCCATCTGCTTGTTGATCTTGCGCAGGTCGGCCAGCGGAAGCGCCACGCGCGCCTGCAGGTCGATCATCTTGGTTTGCAGTTCCTTGATGGCCGGCACGTTGCGCTTCAACACCACGCTGTACGGATAGGCGCAATCGACTTCGCGGTCGACCCAGCCCAGATCCGTCTCGTTGCCCGGGAACACTTTGATGAAGTGGGCGCGCGGCATGCCGCAGCGGTTCACGCAAATTTCCAGCACGGCGCGCTCGATGTGGCGCACTTCGTCCATCTGGCCGCGCAGCGTGTCGCACAGCTTCTCGACCACCTTGGCGGTGAAACGGATGCCCAGCAGTTCCTGCGAGATCGCCGCCTGCGCCTTGACGTAGGCTTTCGAGCCGTAACCCTCGGCGGCCTTGCGCATCTTGTCGAACTGGGCCGCGATGATGGCAAACTTGTCCAATGCGGCGCGCTTCAACTGCGCCAGCTGCTCGGTCGAGAAACCGGCCGCGCCGCCGTTGGCGTCGCCGTCTTCTTCTTCCTCTTCCTCGTCCTCTTCCTCGTCGTCAGAGGCGGCGGCCACCGGCGCCGGCGCGACCGGCTTGGCGTCGTTTTCATTGAGGTCGACGAAGCCGTCGACCACTTCATCGACCTTGATTTCGTCGTTAGCGATTTTCTTCGACAGCGCGACGATCTCGGCGATCGTCGTCGGGCAGGCCGAGATGGCCTGGATCATGTCTTTCAGGCCGCCTTCGATGCGCTTGGCGATCTCGATCTCGCCTTCGCGCGTGAGCAGCGCCACCGCGCCCATTTCGCGCATATACATGCGCACCGGGTCGGTGGTGCGGCCGAAGTCCGAATCGACCGTCGACAGCGCCGTCGCGGCCGCAGCCTCGACTTCGTCGTCGCTGGTGACGGTGGCCACGTTATCGGTCATCAACAGGCTTTCCGCGTCAGGGGCGCGCTCGTACACCGCGATGCCCATGTCGTTGAAGGTGGCGATGATGCCCTCGATCGCTTCCGGATCGATGATGTTTTCCGGCAGCTGGTCGTTGATCTCGGCATAGGTCAGGAAGCCGCGCTCCTTGCCCATGTTGATCAATCCCTTGATCTGCTGGCGGCGCTTTTCCATGTCCGCTTCGAGGCTCTTCGCGTCACCGACCACGGCGCCGGCCGGGCCGCCCTTGGCCTTGCGCTCGCGCGCCTTGGACACGGCCTTCAGCTCTGCGCGTTCGACCGCGTTGAGTGCCGCCACTTCGTCGTTTTCCGGCGTGAATTCGCTCGGCTTGCGACCGCGCCGACCCGGCACCTTGACCGACGGCAGCAGGTAGCCGGAGGTGTCGATGGCCGCCAGCGCAGCCGCATCGGTGGTCTGGCTGACCGACGGGCCGGCCGTGATGATCACCACAGGCTCGGCGTCGGCGCGTTTCGGCAGCGCGCGCACCTTGACTGGCTTAGGCGCGGCGACAGCAACAGGCTCGGCCGGTTCGGCCGGTGCCAGCGCCGGATCGAGCGCCAGCTTGGAACGCTTGCGCACCACGGTGGGCACTTTGACGACGGCCACATCGGCGTCCGGCACGTCGCTGGCCGCCTGGGTTGCCGCCACCGGCGCATCGACCTGCGCTGCCGCCTGACTCGGCGGCGCCACCGCTACCTGCGCCTCTTCCGCGCCGGGTAACACGGCCAGGCGCGAACGGCTCTTCTTGACCACCGTGACGGTGCTGGCCGTCTCCGGATTTTCCAGGAAGTAGGACAAGGTCGTCTTCGGCACGGCCAGCTGGGCAGTACTGGCGCGCGGCGCCTTGGCTGTGGTCAAAGTCAATGTTTTAGCGGGGTTCTTCATGAAGCTCTCTCCTGTCGAGGCCGAACGGCGCGCCTGCGAAGTGAATAATCTAATCCACCCAAGCCTGCAAAACGGACTCGATGGAGCGTGGTGTCGGGTGCACTGCGGGACCCCGACTAGGGACAGGCGGGCCTTTCGATCGGCACGACAAGGCGCAAAAATAGCCTCGGTGGGCGGGCGGCGATGGTCGGTGCGGCGATCAAAATGGCGTGTGTCCAGTGCGGAACGAAAAAAAGCCCGCTAGCAAAAACGGGCTTGAATCTATTTCTCAAAGAAGAATAGAGGAGACAGATGCAATTATGCACCATAGCAAGATATCTGGACAATTGATAAAACGCATATCAGTTATCACGAAATATGATATTGCCCGTGCCAGCGGCCTGCGTTCGCGCAAATCAGCAGCACCGAGCTGCGGCTATCATACATGATTTTGCGCAGGCCGATGCCACATATTATCTAAAATGCACTGCATCAGAAATGATCGCGTGCTATCCTTCCGTTTCCAGCTCTCACAATGAAGTCAATGAATACCTCCAGCCTTGTCTCCCAGTCCGCCGACACCCCAGCCGCACCGGCTCCCGCACAGACAGCGCGTACCCTGTTAAAGCAATTTCAGCAACAATTCCCGGCCTTCCGCGATTGCCTGCCTTTGTCCATCGGCATCGATAAACAGATCCTGGCCCAGCTGCCGGACCTGAACCGCAAGGTGATGCGCGCCGCACTGGGCATCCACACGGGCTCGCTGCGCTATCTGCGCGTGATGGAAAAAGCCACCGTGCGCCACGACCTCGACGGCACCGCCGGCGCGGAAGTGACCGATGTGCACCGCACGCACGCCTCGGAAGTGCTGAAAGAGCGCTTCAAGAAGGAAGCCGAGCGCAAGAAAGCCGAGCGCGATGTCGCCAATGCGGCCCAGAAAGCCGAGCGCGAAGCGGCCCAGGCCGACGAAGCGGACCGCATGCGCCAGGAAAAGCTGCTGCAACTGACGGCCAAGTTCTCGCGCAAGGCCTAAGGCTCATCGCCACAGCATGAACGACGCTACGGACGAGTTACTGCCGCCCTACGTGGGCATCGCCATGGCCGATGTGCGCCTGGTCAAGTCCGATGCGGACATCGCTGCCGCGCTGGCCGACCTGGCCAACACGGACGTGCTCGGCTTCGATACGGAATCGAAGCCGACCTTCGTCAAGGGCGAGGTGTCGGACGGACCGCACCTGATCCAGCTGGCCACGGACGAAACGGCCTACCTGTTCCAGATCGGCGCCGAACCGACGCCGGCCTTGCTGCGCACGGTGCTCGAATCACGCACCATCATGAAGGTCGGCTTCGGGCTGGCCGACGACGTCAAGCGTCTGCGCGTCAAGCTGGGCATCGATGCGCAAAACGTGCTCGACCTGTCGACGGCACTGCGCAACGGCCAGCGCAATGCGCTGGGCGCGAAGACGGCGGTGGCGCGTTTTTTCGGCGCGCGCATGCAGAAATCGAAAAAAATCACCACCACCAACTGGGCCATGGCGCGCCTGTCTGAGCGCCAGATTCTGTACGCTGCCGACGACGCCCACGTGGCGCTGCGGGTGTACCGGCGCTGGTGCGTCGAACAGGCCGCCGCGCGCAAACCCTGATCACGCCGGCTGCGCGCACACTCTGAATGCGCCAGCAAGGCGCAATCGCCGATGCCGCCATCTGCGACGCAAGCGCGAATTAAACCAACTGCGCGCAAGCCAGTTGCCCCAGCACGGCCAACGCCTGCGCCTGGCGCGCATCCCACGGATGACCATAGTTCAGGCGGATGCAATTGGCGAAGCCGCGCTGACTGGAAAACATCGGCCCCGGTGCGATGCCAATGCCCTGCTGGGCCGCGCTGCGGTGCAGCGCCAGCGCATCGACGCCGTCGGGCATCACCACCCACAGAAAATAGCCCCCTTGCGGGCGCGTCACGCGCGTGCCGGCGGGGAAATGCTCGACCAGACCGGCCAGCATCGCGCTTTGCTGGCTGGCCAGTGCGCGCCGCAACTGGCGCAGATGGCGTTCGATGCCGCCCTGCGCCAGATAGGTCGACAGCGCCAGCTGCGAGGGCGTCGGCGCGGCCAGGCTGCTACTTAGTTTGAGGCGCGCCACCTGCTGCGTAAATCGTCCCGGCACGGTCCAGCCGATCCGGTAACCGGGCGCCAGACATTTTGAAAACGACGAACAGTGCAGCACCAGCCCTTCCCGGTCGTAAGCTTTGCTCAGGGCCGGACGATGCGCGCCGAAATACAGCTCACCATACACGTCGTCTTCGATTAGCGGGATCGCGTGCGCGGCCAGCAAGTCGACCAGCGCGCGCTTCTTCTGGTCCGGCATCAGGCTGCCCAGGGGATTCTGAAAGCTCGTCATCAGCCAGCACGCTTGCGGGCGGTGCCGCTCGAGCACCTCGGCCAGCGCGGCCAGGTCGATACCGTCGCGCGGGTGAGTGGCGATCTCGAGCGCCTTCAGGCCCAGTCGTTCCAGCGCCTGCAGGGCGGCGTAAAAACAGGGCGACTCGATCAGCACCGTGTCACCGGGCCGGGTGACCACTTGCAGGCACAAGTTAAGTGCCTCCATTGCACCGTTGGTGATGACGATGTCGTCACTGGCCACCTGCGCGCCATCGTGCTGATAGCGCAACGCGATCTGGCGGCGCAGCTCGGCATTGCCGTCCCCCAGATCGCTGACCGTTTGCCAGGGGTCCAGCGCGCGCATGGCGCCGCTCAATGCGCGCGCCAGCTTGGGCAGCGGGAACAGCAAGGGGCTGGGAAAGGCCGAGCCGAACGGCACCATGCTGCGCGCGCGCCCTGCTTCGAGCACCGCGAACACCAGCTCGCTGACATCGACCGCACTGGCCGCGCCGGTCGGCGCGGACGGTGCCGGTTCGGGGGCGCCGGCGCGCGCAGCGACGTAAAAGCCCGAGCGCGCACGCGCCACCACCAGCCCGCGCGCGACCAGCAACTCGTACGCCTGGAACACGGTCGAGGCGCTGATGCCGCGCCGCGCACGCTGCTGACGCACCGACGCGAGCCGCTCACCGGGACGCAGTACGCCACTGTCGATCATCGCGGCGATCTCGTCGGCCACTTGCTGGTACAGCTTCATTGCGCTCCTGCCGCGCGGGCGGCCAACTGATCTGCTTTTTTAATCGGCTTCTGAGCCTGTCGCATCGCCGCGTTAGGGCGTATGCTTCTGGCGCAGCGCTGTGTTGCGCGACGCATAATTGTAAAGGCTAGCATCCCGATGTCAAACTTCCACCGAATCGCCGCGCGCGCCGGCTGCGCGCTGCTGCTGGCCGGCGCGACCCTCGGCGCGCGCGCCGCCGCGCCGGTGCCCGACACATTGGCCCAGCGCGTACTGGCCTGCGCCTCCTGCCATTCGCTCAAGGAACGCAACGACCAGTTTTTCCCGCGCATCTCGGGCAAACCGGCCGGCTATCTGTTCAACCAGTTGCGCAATTTCCGCGACGGGCGGCGCACCTATCCGATGATGGGCTATATGGTCGAACACATGCCCGACGCCTACCTGCGCGAGATCGCCGAGTACTTCGCGGCCGACCATAGCCTGGCGCCCCTGCCGGCCCAGAACGTCGATGCAGCGCCCGAACTGCTGGCACGCGGGCGTGTGCTGGCAACGCTGGGCGAGCCGGCGCGCAAGGTGCCCGCCTGCATCGCCTGCCACGGCGAACAACTGACCGGCGTGCTGCCGGCCATCCCGGGCCTGCTGGGCCTGCCGCGCGACTACATCAACGCCCAGTTCGGCGCCTGGCGCAACCAGGTGCGCCAGGCCGGGGCACCCGACTGCATGGCGGAGGTGGCCACGCGCTTGTCGGCGGCCGACGTGAACGCCGTCTCGAGCTGGCTGGCCAGCCAGCCCAGCGTGGCCGGCGCGCGCCCGGCTCCCTCAATTGCCCGCCCACTGCCGATCCACTGCGGCAGTTCGCCCGACTAAGAAGCGCAGACTATCATGAAAAAAATCCTATTCGGCGCGCTGGGCGCCAGTGCTGCTCTGGGCGCCCTGACGCTGGCACTGCTGTGGCCACGCGACGATGCGCTGCCGGCGAGCCCGGCCGAAGCCAGCGCAGCGACGCCGGCCAACATCGCGCGCGGCGCCTATCTGGCCAAGGCGGGCGACTGCATCGCCTGCCACAGCGCGCGCGGCGGCGCCGCCTACGCCGGCGGACGGGCGCTGGCCACGCCGTTCGGTACGCTGTTCGCGCCCAATATCACCTCCGACCCGGTCCACGGCATTGGTGGGTGGAGCGCCGACGAGTTCTGGCGCGCGCTGCACAACGGCAAGGGGCGCGACGGGCGCCTGCTGTATCCGGCCTTCCCCTACACCAATTACACCAAGGTCAGCCGGGCCGACGCCGACGCGCTGTTCGCCTTCCTGCGCAGCGTGCCGGCCCAGCCGCGCGCCAACACGGCGCACACGCTGCGCTTCCCGTACAACCAGCAATGGATGCTGGCCGGCTGGCGCGCACTGTACTTCCGCCCTGCCGTGTTCGCACCGGCGGCGCACCAGAACGCCCAGTGGAACCGCGGCGCGTATCTGGTCGAAGGCCTCGGTCACTGCAACGCCTGTCACAGCAACCGCAACAGCTTTGGCGCCAGCGAGGCAGGCCTGTCGGGCGGCCTGATTCCCATGCTGGGCTGGTACGCGCCGGCGCTGACGTCGGACGCCGAAGCGGGCCTGGGCGACTGGGATACCGCCCATGTGGCGCAACTGCTGCAAACGGGAGTTTCGCCGGGCGCCACCGTGTTCGGACCGATGGCCTCGGTGGTGTCGAACAGCCTGCAGCATTTGTCCGACGCCGACGTGACGGCCATGGCGGTGTACCTGAAATCCCAGCCGGCCGGCTCGCCGCCGGAAACGGACGAGGCAATCCCGAGCGCCGAACGGATGACGGCCATCATGGATCAGGGCGCCAAGCTGTACAAAACCCATTGCGCCGACTGCCACGGCGCCGACGGCAAGGGCATGGCGCCGGCCTATCCGCCGCTGGCCGGCAACCGCGCGCTGACGATGGCCGTCGCGGTCAACCCGATCCGGCTGGTGCTCAATGGCGGCTTCGCGCCTGCCACCGCCGGCAATCCGCGCCCCTACGGCATGCCGCCCTACAGCCACGTGCTGGACGACACCGAAGTGGCCGCCGTCGTCACCTACCTGCGCAATAGCTGGGGCAACCATGCGAGCGCGGTCTCGTCGTTCGACGTGAACCGCTACCGCAGCGTGCCACTCGACTGAGCGGCGCTGGCAAGGCCGCTTCCATCATGCCGGCCCGGATGCCAGCGCGCCGCTGTCAGGATGCGCTAACGCGCGCGATGGGAAATGATGGCGTAGCGCTGGCCCTGCGCCGCCTCGCAAGTCCTTGTCGATGCCATGTGCGCCGTCACGGCCCAGGCTGCGGCGGCGCCGCGTTGACGCCGCACCGCGCAAAGTACTAGATCGCCACCCGCGCCGTGAAGCAGGCGTCGGCAAAACCGAGCCGGTCAGTGGTGGCGTTGCGCGCGTCGTCGGCGCTGATCTTCTTGTCGCGCAGCAGGCTGACCAGCGCCGTGTTCATCGAGTGGCAGCCGGCGTTGAACTTGCCCGTTCCCCCGTCCATCAGCGTGCGCACGTCGGCCACATTGCCCGACTCGATCATGCGCACCACTTCCGGGTTGGACGTCAGGCATTCGGTGGCCAGGTGATAGCGTTCGCCGGCGATCGACGGCAGCAGCGCCTGGCACAGCACGCCGCGCAGCGCGTGCGCCAGCGCCTGCGACTGGGCCTCGGTATTGCCCAGCAGGCGCATCATCTTCTGCAAGCCCAACTCGGTCGAGCGCGCGTGCAGCGAGGCCAGCACCAGCGGGCCCGATTCGGCCAGCGCCAGCGCCTCCTGCGCCGTCTGGGCGTCGCGGATTTCGCCGATCACGATCACGTCGGGTCGCTCGCGCAGCGCATCCAGCGCGCCCAGGTAATAGCTCTCGACGTCGCCGTCCAGCCCCACTTCGCGCTGGGTGATGATGCATTTGCGCTGCGGGATCAGGGTCTCGACCGGGTCTTCGATGGTGATGATGTGGCCCGAGCGCGTCTTGTTGATCTCGTCGATCATCGAGGCGATCGTGGTCGACTTGCCCTGGCAGGTGTCGCCGATAATCAGCAGCAGGCCGCTGGCGAGGTGGGCGAAGTCCTGCTCGGCGGCGCGCAAGCCCAGTTCGGCCAGCGGCAAGGGTTCTCTTGGAAAGCGCCGGATCACGCAGCCGAGCCGCTTCTTGCCCTGAAACGTGAAACAGTTGGCGCGGATGCGCGCCGTATGCAGGTCGATCGAGCGGTCGAAGGCGCGCTCGCTGATCCGGTCGGCCCAGTCCGGCTCTATGACCTCGAAGAATTCTTCCAGCTCTTCCTTGGTGATGGGCGAATCAGTCACCGCCACCATGCCCTTGGGCTGGCGCAGCATCAGCGGACTGTTCTGGTGGATCAGAATGTCGGAAAACACCAGTTTGGTGTTCAGCAGATGCAGAATCTGCTCGACCAGAGTCCCGAACACCGGGTGATCTTCATTTTCCAGATACGTGAGGGTGCGAATTTGCGAGGACTGGTGGTTTTCCATCGGGCGGCGGTCTCGGGTGGGCGTGACGGTGAATAATCGTGGCGCCAATTATAAGACCAGCGCGCCGGTGCGCCAGCGAAAGATTTGATGATCCCCGGAAAATTCTCGCGCCAGCCCCAAGGTGGCCGCACCGACCACCATCAGCGCAGTGAAAAAATGGTCGCTCGGCAGGCAATGCACCACGTCAGCGACGCTGCAGCGCCCCGCCGCACCGGCTTGACGCGAGGCCTTGGACCTTGTCTGCCGGCGCACTGTGCGTCCTTGCCACGCGGCTCCCCGCGATGGCGCGAGCGCCGCGCAGCCGCGCGCAAACAGGGCGCGCCGGAGATCGCCGTCAAGCCGCGCCGCATACAGATGAGTGCGTAAGCAAAGCGTGCCGTGACCGACAATCGTGCCCGCAAAATTGCGTGCGCCGATCCGCCTGGGCGCAACGCAGACAGTGTGCCAGGCGGTTGATATTTCCTTGCGACACGATAGAATGAAGCCATCGCGGCCACACGTTGCGGCCCGTCGCGCAGCGCCGTTGTTCGCCTGCGTTGCCGTGCCAGCGCCGCGCCTGTTGTCATCTTGGACAAGTGATCATGAAACGCGCTACCACGCTGTTGTTGTTCGCCATATTGCCACTTCTTCATGGCGCTGCCGGCGCCGCCGAACTGCCTGTATGGCAGACGCAATGCGAGAAAGCCATGAAACCAGAACTGGTCGTCGATACGCGTCAGGACGGCTATCAGGTCGACAACACGGTGTCGAGCAAAGTGCTCAACAACCGCGCCGAACAAGCCACCATCAGCCAACGAATTTTGGGCATGACACAGTTTGAATCGCGCGTCGAAGTGTCGTTCGATGCGCCGGTGCTGGCGGACGCGCAAGGCGGGCGCGAATGCGTGGCGCCGCGCATCGCTGTCGCGCTGCATTTCATGCCTATGAAAGTGTATGTGGCGCGTGAATTCCCGGCCAGCAGCTGTTCGTTTCGAACCGTGCTAGCGCACGAGATGCGTCACGTGGCCATCTACCACGATCAACTGCCCAAGATCGCGCTGACGGTGCGCCAGGCACTGGCGGCGCACTACGCCGATGCGCCCCTGTACGCCGACATTGGACACGGCCAGGCGCTGCTGGAAAACCAGATCGATACTTGGCTGCGCCCGATGATTCAGGCCGAACTGACCAAGCTGAAACTGGCCCAGGCGGCCATGGACAGCGACGAAGAAACCTATCTGCTCAGCAGCGCCTGCCACGGCGAGGTGGCCCACGGCCTGGCAACCCAGATGTAGCGGGACTTAACGAAACTTGCTGCGCTCGCCAGTTTTCAGATCCAGCGCGTAACGCACGCCTTTTTCCGTGAACGTCACCTCATCGGGCGGCTCGTCGCCGGACAGCGCGCCGCACACCACCGGCAAGCCTTCGCCTTTGCGAATCAGCTCGTCGCAGCGTTCGTACACATTGCGGCAGCCCGTTTCCGCGATCAGGCATTGCACGATCGGCACCTTCCAGGCATCCACGCCGGCAGCCTGGAATTCGCAGATCAGGTAGTCGCCGTAACGCTCGACCAGCAAACCGGGCAAGCCGTCGCTCTCGGCGTTGACCAGCGTGTGCAGCACGCCCGGCTTGGCCGCGCCGCGCTTGGCCAGCGCCGCCTTGACGCGGCGCTTGATCAGCGCATGGTCGACCGGTTCGTTCTGGTCGAAGCTCCAGACCCGCGCACGAATCTGCGACTTCGAGTTGTAGGCCGCACGCGCGAGGAACTGTTTGGACGAGGACTGCACGATGGCGGTGCCGCCCGGTTTCATTTTCTCGTCCGGCTTGCCCTCGACGCGTTCGATGGCGGACAGGTAGATCCAGGGTTCGCCGGCCAGCAGGCTCTTTTCCTTGCCCTGTTTGATGGTGATGATAAGCATGTAATTCCAGTGGAGGTCAGTCAAGCGCAGCTGCGCCATGCGCCATGATACCGCATGCCTGTGACGTTCCAGGAACGCGCGCCAGCTCCGCCACGGCGTGCCCCAGCACACCTCAAGCGCGCGCGCGAATCGGCATACCATCTGCAGCAACCAGCCGGTGCGGCGCCCGGGCCTGCGGCGCCAGCCGGAGCGGCACCCACCGCGTCCACCAGGAGCCGGCTGCCTGGTTTTTCCAGTTGCGCAAGCGTCCGATTGGTTCGCCGCTTTGAAAGCCTTGCGCAACGCCGACGTCCCCAAGCGCTGCGCCTGCTGCGGCCGGGTGTACGCGTGCGAAGCCGATTATTTCCGCATGACCGAGGCGCTCGGCTCGCGCGCCAGCAGCATCAAGGCCGTCAACGACGACATCGACGGCGCTTGCGTCGAACTGTATCGCAACTGCAGCGGCGGCTCGACGCTGCTGGCGCTGTTTTCCCACCGGCGTGATCCGACCGAGGCGTCCAACGAGCGGCGCCGCCGGTTCGGCGTGCTGCTCGACTAGCTGGTCAAGAACGGGCGCGCGCCCGAACTGGGACGCGACGAAATGCTGCGCGTGATACGCGGCGAGCGCAGCACCTTGTTCGAACAGTGGCAGGCCGGCGGCGTCGACCAGACCGGGCAGCAAGCCGCCCCGTCAGCGCCAGGTCACGGCGGCCTGGCCGCGTTCCCGCGGGCGGTCGCTGAGGCCCGCTCAGGCCAGCGCCGCCGCCCGGCGCGCCCCGTGGCTGCGCGCATACAGTTCGAACACATCCAGCGCCAGCGGCCGGCTAAACAGATATCCCTGATAGGCATGGCAGCCCAGACGCGCCAGGAAGTCGCGCTGGGCGTCGGTCTCCACGCCTTCGGCGATCACCGCCAGACCCAGGCTGTCGGCCAAGGCGATCACCATCTTGGCGATCGCCGCGTCGTTCGGATCGGTCAGGATGTTGCGCACGAAACCCTGGTCAATCTTCAGTTGATCGAGCGGCAGGCGCTTCAGGTAGGACAGCGACGAGTAACCGGTACCGAAGTCATCCAGCGAAAAGCCGACCCCGTGGGCGCGCAGCGCGTCCATCTTGGCGATCACGTCCTGCACATCGTCGACCAGCAGGCTCTCGGTCAGTTCCAGCTTGAGCCGCTGCGCACGCGCACCGCTGCGCGCGAGTACGCCCAGCACGTCGCCGACGAAATCCTTGTGGCGGAACTGGCGCGCGCTGACGTTGACAGCCACGCACAGGTGGGCCAGTTCGGGCGCATCGGCCCAGCGCGCCAGTTCGGCGCAGGCGCGCTCAAGCACCCAGTGTCCCAGCGGCAGGATCAGACCGGTCTCCTCGGCCAGCGCGATGAACTCGCCCGGCATCACCAGGCCGCGCTGCGGATGCTGCCAGCGCACCAGCGCCTCGGCGCCCACCAGCCGACCGGCGTCAACCACCTGGGCCTGGTAGTGCAGCACAAACTGGCCGCCCGCCACGGCGGCGCGCAGATCCGCCTCCATGGCCGCGCGCCGGCTCAGCGCAGCCTGCATCTGCGGGTCAAAAAAGCGCAGCGTATTGCGTCCGGCCGCCTTCGACTGGTACATCGCCAGATCGGCCCGCTTGAGCAAGTCCTCGACCGGCTCGTTGTGCCGGCCAAACAGGGTGATGCCGATGCTGGGCGTGCTGTGGTGCACATGGCGCCCCAGCTGATACGGCTGGTTCAACGCCACCAGGATCTTCTCGCCCACTGTCTCGGCCTGACCGGCCGCCAGCTGCGCCTGCTCGTCCAGGCCTGCCAGCATGACGATGAACTCGTCGCCGCCCAGGCGCGCCACGGTGTCGCTGTCGCGCACGCAGGCGCCCAGGCGCCGGCCCACCTGGTCGAGCAACTGGTCGCCCACGTCGTGTCCCAGGGTGTCGTTCAGTGTCTTGAAATTGTCCAGATCGATGTACAGCAGCGCGCCGTAATGGGCGTGGCGCGCGCTGGCCGCCAGCGCCTGCTTGAGCCGGTCCAGCAGCAGGCGCCGGTTCGGCAGGCGCGTCAAGGGATCGTAGAAGGCCAGGCTGTTGATCTCGTTCTCAGCCGCCTTGCGAAACGTGATGTCGGTGAGCGTGGCGACGAAGTTGCTGACCGCGCCGGCCTCGTCCCTGACGGCGGTGATCGTCAGCCACTCCGGATACACCTCGCCGTTCTTGCGCCGGTTCCAGATCTCGCCGGACCAGTTGCCGGTGTGCCCGATGGCCGCGTTCATGGCGGCGAAGAACGCGCCGTCGTGCCGCCCCGAACTGAGCAGATGCGGCGTCTGGCCGACCGCGTCCTGAGCGCTATAGCCGGTAATTTCTGTAAACGAGCGGTTCACGCGCACGATCACGCGCGCCGCGTCGGTGATGAACATGCCTTCCTGTGACTCGAAGGCGGTGGCCGCGATGCGCAGCGCCTCCTTGGCCTGGCGCCGCTCGGTGACGTCGCGCAGCGTGACCTGGATCAGCGTCTGGCCTTCGATCAGGATCGGATTGAGCAGCACTTTGGCGATGAAATCGGGGCCGTCGTCGAGGCGCCGGTGCTGCCATTCGAAGCTCAGGTTCTCGCCGGCCAGCACACGCGCCAGCAGGCGCTCGGCCTCGGCGCGCGAGTCGGCCGTGCCAAACTGGGTGGCCGGCGACAGTTCGGCCGGCGCGCGCCCGAGGATGGCATCGCGTCCGCGCGCCCCGAACAGGCGCACCGCGGCCGGGTTGCAGTCGACGTAGTGGCCGGCGCTGATGATCAGCACCGCGTCGGGGGTCGCCTCGAACAGCGTGCGCCAGCGCGTTTCCGACTTCTGCAGCTCGGCGGTGCGCTGCGCGATGCGGCTCTCGAGGGTCGCGTTGGACAGTTTCAATGCCCGGTCGGCCACCTGCCAGCGCCGGCTAAAGCGCAAGGCCAGCAACAACCCTAACAGGCTGGGCAACAGCAAGATGCCGGCCGCGATCAGCGTCACGGTGCGCACCTGCGGCGCGATCTCGTCAAGCACCAGTTGCTCGCGCCGGTACAGATACAGGTCCCAGCCCAGCTTGGTGCGGGTATGGAAGCTGAACCAGCGCGCGCCCTGCCGGTCGCTCAGCGCGCGTACCGTCACTGTGCCGGGCGCAAGCCGGGCGTCCGGCACGGCGTCTGACGCGCCGTCCGGCAAGGCACCAGGCGCCAGCGTGGCCCAGTCGGGCGCGCTGTCGGCGATGCGCCGGCCCATCCGGTCGCGCAGCACGGCGCGCTCGAACGGGGCGATGCTGCTTGCCGTGAGCAGACCCGACAGGCGACTCAGGTGCAGCACGCCGCCAAGGTGCAGCGCGATGTTGCCGGCCGCATCGGGCACCGGCACGTCGATCGCGATGGCCGGCATGCCGTCCGCGCCGACGAAGCTGTCCGACACCACCGGCGCGCCGCTGCTGCGCGCCTGCTGGAAATAGCTGCGCTCGGCCAGGTTGTACTTGCCCAGCGCGCGCTGCACGGCGAATGGGTGCGCCATGTAATGGTCGCCTTCGGGCGTGAGCACGAACAGGGCCGAAAACTGCCCCTGTACGCGCAAGCTCTCCAGCAAGCGCCGTTTGGCCGGCTCGAGCGCCTCGGGCAAACCGTTCAGCGCGCGCTCGACGCGCGCACTGTCGGGCAGGGCGGCGAACTCGGGCGTGCGCGCGGCAAACTGCAGCAAGGCGCTGGCCTGTCCGATATCGGCGTCGATCCGGCTGCCCAGCGCCGCCACGAACGCCAAGTGGTCATTGCTCCAGCGCTGCTCGGCCCACCCGTGCAGCGACTCGCGCAATACCATCACCAGCAACGCCAACGACAACAGCGTCGGCACCAGGATCATGGCGAGAATCTGACGGCGTCGTTCCAGGTGCATCGGGCCTCCAACTCGGTGCCGACAAAAGTGTGGCACGGTCCCACCTTATAGCAGTGCTCGGCCGCGTAGGCAATACGCCAGATGACATAGCGGTGGTGGCGGCTGAATTTTCCGCATATTGAGTTGCTTATTCGATACTTGTTAGCAGTTGTAACGAAGCCTCATCCGAGCGCGCAAAGGGCTACACTAGAGGACTTAGCAAGCGAGCTTGCCACCGACACCACGTGGCTCCGGTCCCTGCACAGGAGGCGACGGCGCGCTGCAGTACATCGAGTCTGGAGGCATCATGCTCATTGCCACATACGCACTGTCGACCTTATCGGTCGAGCAAAAGAAGGAACGCAGTTTCATCGCCCACATGCAGCTTTACCTGCATGCCCACGCGGCCCAACCGCAACACATCGATCCGGTCTGCCTGGAAGCCCAGCTTAACGAGCTGACCGCGTTCGCCGAGGCGCGCCACCAGAGCAAAGTCGACGCCTGCCTGCTGCCGGCCGTGCGCGCAGCGAGCCACGACGCCGCGCCCTTGCTGGCCGACCTGGAAAACCTGAGCCGGGCCGGGCATGACATGCTGCGCTCGGTGCGCAAATACCTGCGCCACGCGCTGCGCGACGGCGTAGTGCAAATCGAAAACCTGTGCCGCACGCTCGAACGCTATTGCCAGAACCTGCTCGAGCGCCTGGCCAAGGAGGAGCATGAGCTGCTGCCTTTGGCGCAGCGCGTCATTTCCAGCGACAACTGGTTCGCCATCGGCGCCGCCTTCCTCGCCTACGACGCGGTCCAGGTCGACGAGCAGCGCCGCCTGCTGATCGGCGCCTGAGCCGCCGCGCCGCCGTCTTGGTAACGCCGCGCCGCCCCCCGCCTACGGTGCCGGAACGACGCTCACCAGCAGTGCGCCGGCGTTCATGCCGATGGCGCTGGGCACGAATTGCACGCCGGCATAGCGCAAGTCTTCCGCCCGGAAGCGGTACAAGGGCACATCTCTGAGCAATTTATCAACCACCAGCGTGGCCACGCCGGCCAGTTGGCGCTCGCGCGCCGGGTCGCTGCCGTCGATCTGCACCTGATCGACCCGTGCGTCGCTGAGGAACACCGCGTTGCGGCCAGGATCCAGCTGCAGGCGGCCGGACAGCAGCACGCTGCCACGCCACGCTTGCGACAGGAACGGCGGCGCCATCACCACGTCCAGTGCCAGGCTGACTCTGGCGTCATCGGGCGCGAGCGCCAGGCGCGGATGGCTCAGTTCGATGTCGAGCAAGGTCATGATGCGATTCTTGAGCGGAAAGCGCCGCTCCAAGCCTTCCTGCAGCCGCGTCAAAGGCAACTCCAGCTGGCGCGGGCCGATCAGGCTGGCGCAGCCGCCCAGCAGCAGGGCGCATGCGACGCCCGCCATCAGCCTGGCGACGCGGTCCAGCCATCCCGATTGCGCATTGCCTGCCATTGCTCATCTCCATTATCAAATCGAAAACCATCTTACACGCAAACGGCCTGCCCTTCGCGCCGCCCCGCGGATCGACGCGCACTGTCATGCCATCGCGCGCTATCGCAGTCTGTCCGCCCAAGCCGGCACTCTGTCGCAAATGGCCAGACGAGGGGTGCGTCGCGTCGCTACTATCCGGGTCAGGCTAGCAGCTTTTCCCAACCCGACCCGACTGTGAGGTATCACCATGGCACACCCACCGATCCGCACCCTGCCCCTGCGCCGCCTTATTCTGGCGCTGAGCGCACTGGCCATCAGCGTCCCCGTCACGCTGGCCGCGGCTTCGCCGCTCAACCTGTTTAGCGGCGACAGCGTACGCGGCAGCGGCAGCTTCAAGGTCCAGAACCGCGCACTGGGTCACTTCACCGGCATGTCGCTGGCGCTGCCGGCCGAGGTCGAACTTCGACTGGGCAGCAGCGAAAGTATCAGCATTGACACCGACGACAACCTGCTGGCCTTGGTCGACACCGTCATTGAAAACGGCACGCTGCAAATCCGCTCGAGCAAACGCAACCAGAACCTCGAGACACGCCACCTGAAAATCGTCGTGCAAGCGCGCGACATCGACCACCTTGACCTGGGCGGCTCCGGTTCGATCAGCGCCGACAAGCTGCACGCACCGAAGCTGCAATTTGACATCGGCGGCTCGGGGACGATGAACGTGAAGGCGATCGACGGCCAGGCGGTGACGATCGCGCTGGGCGGCAGCGGCAAATTCAAAGGCGGCGGCTCGGCCGGCACGCTGAACGTGTCGCTGGGCGGCTCGGGCGACGTGCAGGCCGGCAATCTGAAGAGTACCAGCGTCAACGTCACCCTGGCCGGCTCCGGCAAAGCGACGGTGTGGGCCAAGGACAGCCTGACGCTGTCGGTGGCCGGCTCGGGTGACGTGAATTATTATGGTGACCCGGCGCTGAGCAAGAGCATCGCCGGCTCCGGCAGTGTCAAGCGCCTGGGCGCTGCGCCGCCGCGCTGAGCGAGCCGCCCTGGGCGCGGCGGCGCAGCATTGTGCGCGGTGCGCCGGAGCGCCGGAGCGCTCGCGCGCCCGGCGCGACCTATTGAACGATGAAGGTCTCGAACAGCACTTCCGTGACGCCCTCGTGGCCAGATAGCTTGATGGCCTTGTTGATCGCTTCCTTGAGGTGCTCGAGCAGCAGTTTCTTGCCTTCGACGGTGGTGATTTCCTCGCTGTGCTGGCTGCTCAGCAGCAAGATCAGCTCATGCCGGACGAACGGCATGCGCTCGGCGACGGTCACGCCAAATTCCGGCGTGGCGCCCTTGATGCTGATGCTCACTTGCAGGTATTGGGCGCCGCCCACCAGATTGACGGTGAACGGTTCGATCTTGGTATAGCCGCCGGCGCCGCCGCCAGCTTTCTCGTTCGCCCAGCCGGCAGGAGCGCCTAGCAGCAGCACCAGCAGGGCCATCGACCTCAGCAGGCAGGAAACGAATTTCGTGAATGGCATGGTAGGGTTCTTGCTCAAGGGTTGGAATGGGGTAAGCCAACAGCGCTGCGCGCCCGAGACATCGACGCGTCCAGCCTCGCTCGGATCAGGCCGCCTATCCGCGCGGCACTACTCAATTGTATGCGACACGAAACAATATAGCAGAATCTTGCCCTTCCGCCGCGTCTCAAGATTCATTCTCCGTCGTCCCGGTAGGGCCGTGCAAAATGTCCCGTCGGTCCGCCCGCGCCCGGCGCCGCTGCGCGATCCTGCGATGCGGCGCCGATGCACCGGACACAGCGCAGCATGCATGTCAGAACTGCTCCCAGTCGCTCGGCTCGGGCGCCGCCGCGCGCGCGACCGGCGCGGCCGGTTTGGCCAGCGCCGTCGCTCGGGCGGGCGCACGCGCGGCCGGCGCCACGCCGTGCCGCCCCGTCAGCTTGAACACGCTGACCACGTCGGCCAGCCTGCCCGCCTGATCTTGCATCGACGCGGCAGCGGCAGCGGCCTGCTCGACCAGCGCCGCATTCTGCTGGGTGACGTTGTCCATCTGCACGATCGCCTGGTTAATCTGTTCGATCCCCGCCGTTTGCTCGTGGCTGGCCGCGGTAATCTCGCCGACGATGTCGCTAACCCGTTTCACACTAGCCACGACATCGTTCATGGTGGCGCCGGCCTGGTCGACCAGTCGGCTGCCGATATCGACCTTCTCAACAGAATCATTGATCAAGATCTTGATTTCCTTGGCCGCGCCGGCCGAGCGCTGGGCCAGGTTGCGCACTTCGCTGGCGACGACGGCGAAGCCGCGCCCCTGCTCGCCGGCTCTAGCCGCCTCCACCGCCGCATTCAGCGCCAGGATATTGGTTTGAAACGCGATCCCGTCGATCACGCTGATGATGTCGACAATTTTCCGCGCCGATTCATTGATCGAGCCCATCGTATCGACCACCTGCGACACCACCGCGCCGCCCTTGATGGCCACCTCGGACGCCGAGACGGCCAGCTGATTGGCCTGGCGCGCGTTGTCGGCGTTCTGCTTGACGGTGCTGGTCAACTCCTCCATCGAGGAGGCCGTTTCCTCCAGCGAACTGGCTTGCTGCTCGGTGCGCGACGACAAATCCAGATTGCCGCTGGCGATCTGGCCAGATGCGGTGGCGATCGTCTCGGTGCCACCGCGCACCTGGCCGACGATATCGACCAGGCTGTCATTCATTTCCTTGAGCGACTGCAACAGCCGGCCCGTCTCGTTGCGGCTGCTCACGTCGATATGCTGTGTCAGATCACCGGCGGCCACATTGCGCGCGATGCCCATCGCATACTCGAGCGGCCTGGAAATGCTGCGCACCAGCCAGATGCCCACCCCGATGCCCATCATCAAGCCCAGCGCGATGGCCACAATGGTGCCGATGCGCATGCGCTGATAGGTGGCCTGCTCGTTGACGTATTCCGCCTTGCCGACATCGAGTTGCAGGTTGATCAAGGCGTTCAAGGCCTCGCGCACCGGCAGATAACGCTGCGCGATCTTGCCATGCACCAGTTCGGTCGCCAGCTTCGCATCGCCGGCGCGCAGCGCGGCCAGCGCCGGCTGAATGCCTTCTTCCAGAAACACCTTGCGCGCCTCGCCGAACTGCGCGGCCAGCCGGCTCTCTTCGGGCGTCAGAAAAGTCGCCTTGTACTCGCCCCAGATCTTATTGACCTCCGCCATGTCCTGTTCGATGGCGATTGCCGCCGGCGCAAATTGGGACGGGTCGGCGCTGACGACTTTGGCGATCGCCAGTTGATTGCGGTTGACGCCGCGCACCACCCGGTCGAGCTGGCCGAGCGCGATCAGCCTGTCCTCATACACGGTGCGCAATGCGGCATTGGCGCCGCTCAGGCTGAGCAATCCCATCACGCCGATCCCGACCATGATGGCTGACAAGAATGCAATCACGAAGATCAGACGCGCTCGGATGGAAACATTGTTCAACATAGTCGATCCCCACAATGAAAAAGCGGCGAGACATCGCCGGGAATGGTCGTCGGCAGACATGCGCAAATTGGATGAAGCGTCCCAGCGGCCCTGCCTGGTTCGCGCCGACCAACGGCATTGCCGCTCCGAGCTCGGTCAAATCATGCTAAGCCATTTTGTGACATTTGGGGAGAATTTGTTGTCAATTTTCAACAATGTCATGCACGTCGAATGGTTGCCATAGCGCATGAAGAACGTATCAAGACGCAACAATCAAACAGCTTGATTGTTGCATATAAGATAAGTAAAAATATATTTACGTCATGTTTGATTTGAATAAAACCTCAACTCGCCGTCTACCAGAATCGCCATTCACCAATGTTAGTGTGGGCCGAACGAGTCACCACTCACGTCCAGATGCGTTCGCGCAAGCAAGAGTCGGATCCTCGTCAACGTCCCTACTTTCTATCGAGGTGTCTATCATGAAAACAATAGTGCGAACCAGCATGGCGGCGGCCTTTCTGGCGCTGGGTTTGGGCGCGGTGTCGGGCGGCGCGACGGCCGGAACATTGACGTTTCAAAACGTCGTGTTTACCACCTCGTCACTGGCCAATGTGCTGACGTTGGAAATCGACGCGGCCGGCCGCACCGGCGACTGGGCCACCGCCACCACCATCGGCGCGATCGACCTGAAAGATCTGGGCAGTTTTTCCAGCGTCACCATGAGCGGCCCCGGCGCGGCCTCAGGCTGGGCTTACTCTGACAACGAACTCAACGCGGGCGGTTGCGGCGGCGGTTCACATACCGGCACCGGTCTGTGCTTTTCCGGTACCCACGTCGCGCTGACCGACAACATGATCTTCCAATTCACTTTTAGCGGTGGCAGTACCAACTTCACGTCGCCGCACCTGAAGGTCGAGTTCTTTAACAGCGCCGGCAACAAGGAGGGCAGTCTATTATCGGAGAACATACCTGCCGTGCCGGAGCCGGCCGCAGCGGCGCTGATGTTGAGCGGGTTTGGCGTGCTGGGTCTGCTGGCGCGCCGACGCCGTCCTTAGGCGCAGGCCGGCTGGCGCACTCGCCGGCTTCGGCAATCCGGACCGGGCCGGCGCGCTTGCGAATCGATCAGTGCTGCGCCGGGTTCACGAAGTTGAGCGGTTTCACGGGCACTTTTAATTCGACCGTCTCGGTCTTCTTGTTTTTGCCCTGCACCAGCAATGTCAGCGGCACGACGTCGCCGTCCTTGAGCTGGTGCTTCAAACCGATCAGCATGATGTGGTAGCCGCCCGAGGCGAACGGCACGACGCTGCCAGCGGGCAAATCGACCCCGTCGACGGGATGCATTTTCATCATCTTGCCATCCATCTCCATCTGGTGAATCTCGGCAGATCCGGCGGCGGGACTGCGCACACCGATCAGGCGCGCGTCCTTGCTCGACGTAATCTGCATGAAGGCACCGGTGGCGCTTTGCTGTGCAACGGTGGCACGGATCCAGGCGCCGCTGACGCTGAGCTTGCTCTGCGCGGTGGCGCTAGTGGCGGTGGCGGTGGCGGTGGCGGTGGCGGTGGCGGTGGCGGTGGCGGTGGCGGTGGCGGTGGCGGTGGCGGCCATTGCAAGCGATGCGATCATCGCGATCAGGTTATTTTTCATGGTGGTTCTCGGTGGGAGAGCGCGTGCGGGGCACACGATGCCGGCCATGCTGTCGAACGCGCATGAAGCGAATCGACAACGCCGGCCGGGGTTGTATCGAAAAAAATCAGCCCACGCCGGGCGGGCCGCGCGGCGCGCGCGCCAGCAGCGCCAGCCATGGTTGCGGCGCGCGATACACCAGCACGGGGCGCAGCGCATGGCCGAGCAGCAAGCTGGACGCGCTGCCCTTGCTCGACAGCAGGGCATCACTGCCGGCATGCGGCAGGCAATATGCGCAATGGACCAGCATGGCCTTGCCCGGACCGTCCGTTCGTCGGACGGCCCGCGCCGCCGGCGTCCATAGCGCAGGCCGGACCAGCGGGGCCGACGCATCGGCGCGGCAAATATCCCAGCCCGCGGGCGGGCCGCGCAGCGCCGCCAAGGCCTGCGACAACGATGGCGCCAGCGCATTGATCAGAATCGCGCAACACGCGATCCAGATCCCTGGCTGCCAGCTGTGAGTCGGTGTGCGCATGCCGGCAATGATAGCCTATGGCTCGATCGCTTAGCGTTCGGCCTTGAACGATTCGCGTTCGACCTGCACCGTGTCGGCGCCGTCGGTGAGCCAGATCTGGCCATCCTGAATGGTACATTGCAACTGCATCGAGCGCTGCGCCAGCTTTTCCAGTTCCGCGCTGCCGGGCGCGACGATGTTGATCACTTCCAGATTCTTGGCCCGTTCGAGCTTGTTGGCGATCTGCTTCCACCAGATGTGCGAGGTGGTGCTGTAGCTGTACACGATGACCCGCTCGGAACGCCCGCACGCCTTGAGCAGACGCTTTTCGTCCGGTTGGCCAACCTCGATCCACAGCTCGATCGCGCCAGTCAGGTCTTTCTGCCACAGGTCCGGCTCGTCGGTGTCGAACAAGCCCTTGGTGAAGCTCAAAGCCTCGTCGGCGTGGATCGCGTAGGCCAGCAGGCGCACCATCATGCGCTCGTCCGTTTCGGACGGATGGCGCGCCAGCGTCAGCACGTGTTCCTGGTAATAGTTGCGGTCCATGTCCGCAATCTGCAGATCGGCTTTATAAATAGTCGCTTTGAGGGCCATGACGTTACTCTTGCTTTCGTGTGTTTATTTGAAGACGACGGTCTTGTCGCCATTTTGTAAGATGCGGTGTTCGACGAACCATTTGACGGCACGCGCCAATACCACGCACTCGACGTCGCGCCCGATCGCCGACAGCGTCTCCGCATCCATCGCATGGTCGACCCGCTCGACGTCCTGCTCGATGATCGGACCTTCGTCGAGGTCGCCGGTAACGAAATGGGCCGTCGCGCCGATCAGCTTGACGCCCCGGTGGTGCGCCTGGGCATACGGTTTGGCGCCCTTGAAGCTGGGCAGGAAAGAATGGTGGATATTGATCGCGCGCCCTGCCATCGCCTCGCACAGCGCCGGCGAGAGCACCTGCATATAGCGCGCCAGCACCACCAGGTCGATCTGGTGAGTGGCCATCAGGTCGAGCACGCGCGCCTCCTGAGCCGCCTTGGCGTCGGCGCCGCTGCCGGCGGCCAGCGGCAAATGGTGGAACGGAATATTGTAGCTTGCCGCCAGCTGGTAAAAGTCCATGTGGTTGGACACGATGGCGGGAATCTCGACCGGCAGCAAGCCGCTCTTGTAACGGAACAGCAAATCGTTGAGGCAATGGCCGATTTTCGATACCATCAGCATCACGCGCGGCTTGGCGCGCGCATCATGCAAAGCCCCTTTCATCTGCATCTCGGCGCACAGCTGCGCGAACTCGGCGCGCAGCGCCGGCTCGCCCACCCCTGCCTCTTCCAGCGCGAAGTGCACGCGCATGAAGAACAGGCGCGATTCGCTGTCGCCGAACTGGGCCGAGTCGATGATGTTGCAGCCGCGCTCGGACAAGAAGCCCGACACGCGATGCACGATACCGCGTTGGTCCAGGCAGGAAAGGGTCAGGATGAATTCAGGGTGGCTCATGGCAAGTCCGTGATAGACACTGGAAAAGTGGGCCCGGCCGGTTCGGGCGGCCCACGCGAATACTGCACAACAACGAGGCCAGTATTGTCGCACGCCGTTGCGGATTCGCCACCATCGACAAAATAGCACGATCGTTCAAATTTCCGGTATAGTCATCCGATCCACACTTTTGAGGAGTACCGCGATGCCGACCACCGCCTTGACCAATCAACAATTTCGCCTCGCCGCCCGTCCGGTCGGCATGCCCAAGCCGACCGACTGGCAGCCTGTCACCGAGCCGCTGCGCGCGCTGGCCGACGGCGAGATCGTCGTCAAGGCGCTGTACCTGTCGCTCGACCCGGCCATGCGCGGCTGGATGAATGAGGGCAAGTCGTATATCCGCCCGGTGGCGCTCGGCGAAGTGATGCGCGCCGGCGGGGTCGGCGTGGTGGTGGCGTCGACGTCGCCCAAGTTTGCCGTGGGCGACTATGTGTCGGGCGGGATTGGCGTGCAACGCTACTGGATCGGCGCGGCCGACGACAAGACGGGCGCCTTCTACAAGATCGACCCGCAGCTGGCGCCGCTGACGACCTGGCTGAACACGCTGGGCATGCCCGGCATGACCGGCTATTTCGGCCTGCTTGAGGTGGGCCAGCCGCGCGCCGGCGAGACGGTGGTGGTGTCGGGCGCCGCTGGCGCAGTGGGCATGACGGTCGGCCAAGTGGCCAAGCACTACGGCTGCCGCGTCGTCGGGATCGCCGGTGGCAAGGCAAAATGCGATTTCGTCGTCAAGGAACTCGGTTTTGATGCCTGCATCGACTACAAGAACGGCTCGCTCAAGGATGGTCTGAAGGAACACTGTCCACAAGGCGTGGACGTGTATTTCGACAACGTCGGCGGCGAGATCCTCGACACCGTGCTCACCCGCATCAACCTGAAGGCGCGTATTGTCATCTGCGGCGCCATCTCGCAGTACAACAACACGACGCCCGTCAAGGGGCCGGCCAACTATCTGTCGCTGCTGGTGAACCGCGCGCGCATGGAAGGCATCGTCGTGTTCGATTATGCCGAGCGCTACCACCTGGGCGTGGCCGCGATGGCCAAGTGGCTCAAGGAGGGCAGCTTCAAGAGTCGTGAAGACGTCGTCGACGGTATTGAAAACTTCCCGGCGGCACTGTTGATGCTGTTTGAAGGCAAGAACTTCGGCAAACTGGTGCTCAAGGTCGCCGACGCCTGAGTTGGCACGCCGGCAGCCGCGCGTGGCGGTCCGGCAACACTGCCGCCTTGACATCGCCCGCATGAACATCGATAGTCGACGCTGAACCGGGGGCCCGCCGCTTGCGCGCCCCCGTCAACAGGGGACGGCGCATGGCGACGGCAACACCGGGCACACTGATGCTCGCCATCATGGCGCTCGCGCTGCACGCGGGCGCGGCGTGCGCTCTTGAGGTGCACATGGCCTTTGGCGACAACCTGCCCCCGTACATCATCACGTCGACCGACTCCGGCATCGAACTGGACGTGGTACGCGAAGCGCTGGCCTTGCGCGGCCATGTGCTGCGCGCACACTATTTTCCGATGGGGCGTATCGCACACACTTTCATCAGTGGCCAGGTCGACGCTATCATGATGGACGTCGGCGTCGACATGGCGCCCTATGGCGGCCATTATGCGACGCCGCCTGTGCTGTACGAGAATGTCTTCTTTACACTCAAGCGCCGCCATCTGGCTATCCATGTCCCCAACGACCTGAACCGATTGACCGTGATGTCGTTCGTCGGCGCCGCCGCCCGCTACCCGCTCTGGCTGGCACCGCGCGAGCACAGCCAACTGCAATCGGAACGCAACAACCAGGCGGCCCAGCCTTTGCTGCTGGCACTGGGTCGCTATGACGCTGTGCTCAGCGACCGCACCATCTTCCGCTACTACATGACTGAGCAAGAACGCGTCGATCCCAGCTTTACCGCCCCGCCGGTCGATGAGCATGTGTTTACCCAAGCCGACCCGCGCCACTACCGCCCGGTGTTTCGCAGCGCAGCGATCCAGCGCGATTTCGATGCCGGCCTGGCACAGTTGCGCCGCAACGGCCGCTATCAGGCGATCTACCACAAATACCTGAACAACTAGCGCGCCCAGCAGGTGCCGCGTGCGCTCGTCCGGCGCCAGGCCGCGCCCGCACGCACGGATCGCGACGCCTGGCGCGGCAGGGTATCGCCCGCCGTCCACAGCCCCACAGCTTGCCCAAAAATCTAGAAACTGCGGAACTTGCCATGCCGCCGCGCGTCTATCCCTGTGCATGCCAAGCTCGCGTGCCGTGTACACGCAGAGTAAGGTTTTCTCACACCCCCTTCCACGATAGAGGTAACCATGTTCCCACAAGCTATCACGCCGGCTGTTAGGTCTCATCTCGAAGCCCAGCTCTCGTTCGTCACCGACCTGTCAAACAAGATGTATGACGCCATGCAGCAGATCAGCGAACTCAATCTGCGCTACCTTCAAACATGCATGGAACAATTGGCGGACGGCGGGCGCCAGCTAGTTGCAGCGAAAGATCCGGGCGAGTTCATGTCGGCGACGGCGACCCAACTGCAATCGGCGACCGAGCGCTGGCGCAACTATGAACAGCAAGTGATTGAGTTCGCCGCCAACACCCAGCACCACCTGAGCAAAGCGGCCGAAACCCATGTGCCGGAAACGAGCCGCTCGGTGGCCGCGTTGGCCGACGAATTTGTCCGCTCGACAAACGCGGAAGCAGAAAGAATCAGTCATGCAGGGCGCAGCGTTGCCGAGAAACTCATCCAGCCGCGCAAAGGCAGCGATGGCGACGGCCATGCCGCGCCGTCCTCAACGCACTAAACAAATCCCGCGCCAGTGACTTGGCGCGCCTTGCAGCAGGTTTTGCGACAGACCGATGGGGTAGTCATGAGCAATTCTCCCGTGCGCGCACACAATGCCGATGAGGCGATCGTCCAGCTCTTGGCAGATCACCTCGCGATCAAACGGATGTTCCGCGAACTTGAGGTAGCGCGCGTCGGCGCTGATGACGACAGGCGCCGTACTGAACTGGTCGAAGAACTGTGCTATCAACTACGCGTGAACACCATGGTTGCCGAAGAAATTCTGTACCCGGGGGCGCGCACCGTCATCGACAATGACGACTTGCTCGACGATCTGGAAGCCCGCGATGCCGGCGTGCGCGATCTGATCGACCGACTCGATGTGATGTTTCCAGGCGATGAGCACTACGACGCCACCATCACCGTCCTGATTGAAGAATTCGAACAACGCATCGCCGATATCGACAACGAGCTGTTTCCAAAACTCAAACTCAGCAAGCTCGATTTGCTCGCGCTCGGCCTGCGCATACGCGAGCGAAAAGACGAACTCGACGAGGACTTTGCCGCCCCGCCAAAATCCCTGGCGCCTACCCGCCACACCGGCCGGCGGCGTGTGCGGGCCCGTCACTAGGCGGTGACAGGGGTATGCGCGGGCCCGTCGTCAGGCGGTGGCGGGGGCCATGTGCACAGCGCCCACGTCACGCTCTTGCCGCCTGCCATGCAGCGATCGTCGGGCTGTCGTCCTGCTGTTTTCCAGCGACGGAACTATCGCCAATGCGCGCCCTCTAACTGGCTAAATGCAGTGCTCGGCGTTTCAGTTTGCACGCATTCAATGGACGCACCCTATGCGCGCATGCTTCCGTAACGAGCGCTCTGCCCGTGAGGTTGCCTAACTGAGAAAGATATCGAAGGAGATGGAAATGGCTACAAGTCAGAGCGACAGCGGCAGCAAGCAACAAGGTAATCCTGGCAGTGGCAGCCAAGGCACCCAGCGGGCAGGCACCGGAAACACCCAGACCAGCGCCCCGCCCCGCAAACGCGGCTTTGCCGCGATGGATCAAAACCAACAGCGCGAGATCGCCAGCCGCGGCGGACAGGCGGCCCATCAAAAAGGGACTGCGCACGAATTCAGTTCTGCCGAGGCGCGCCTGGCAGGACAAAAAGGGGGCGAAGCGGTCAGCCGCGACCGGGTTCACATGGCCGACATCGGGCGCAAGGGTGGCGAAAGCCGTCAGGCGGCTCAACGCAGCGGCAATCTTGCCGCCAGCCCCGGACAAGCGTCCGGCGCCGATCGTCAAGATCGCAAAAACGACGCCTAAGTGCTGACGCCGTTCGCTGCCTGTCACGCTAGTACCGCGCGGGAGAAGTCGCAATGGCTCTCCTCCCCGGGCCGGATGCCGGGGTTGAGGGGCCGCCGCGCACCTGCATCCACCCGCGCTGGTTCGTGCTGGGCGTTCAGACGTGTGCAATGACGCTAATCGGGCGCACCTGATGGCTTGGCATGGCACGCCGCGGCGTCCATGCGCTTGCGCTGGTGCTGTTGGTAGCGGCGCAGTGCGCCATTGGCCGGTTCGGACACGTAGCGCGCCACCAGCGCCGCGACCAGCGCCGTCAAGGCAAGAAACAATAGCATCCACGGCAGGCGTGCGCCATAACTGAGCGCCTCTTTGCTTAGCACATTGCGCATCAGGCCCAGCACGATGATGTGGAACAGGTACACCTCATAACTATGTCGGCCCATCCAGCGCAACGGGCCGCTCCAGCGGCCGTTTGTCCAGCCGCGCGTCGTGTCATTGGCGGCACCGAACAAAAATGCGGCGCTGGCCAGCGCGATCAGCGAGAAGCCAAACACCTCGTGGCCGTCGATGCCACGCAGATAAATGGCACCCAGGGCGATACCCGCCAGCACGCGCAGCGCGCGCGCCCGCGCCAGCGACATCCGCACGCGCTGTGCCAGCAAGGCCGTCAGGCAACCAATAGCGATCGCGTCAAAGCAGGCCAGATAACCATACATGAAGAAGATTTCGTTGTCCGTATGCGCGCTCCGATACACCGGTCCGGCAATCATGGCCGCCAGGCATAGCAGCACGATCTGCGGCGTTCCGCGCAGCAGCAGACAGGCCAACGGCAGCAGCAGATAGAACATCTCCTCGACCGACAGCGACCAGTAGATGTTGAGGCAGTAGTTGAAATAGCCGCTCGACTGCATCAGCACGTTATGCCAGAACGTCAGCACGGAACCGGCACCGACAAAGAAATACGATGCCGGCAAGTGAAGTTTGCCGTCCGTGTTATTGAAGAACGGCAGGTCCAGGCACCCCAGCGCGACGATGATGGCTAGCGCCAGCACCAGGCTGGGCATGATGCGCGCAAAGCGCAGCCAGTAGAACGTGCCGATGTCGATGTTCGCCAGCGTGCCCCAGCGCGCCAGCACGGTCGAGGTGATCAGGAAGCCGGAGATGACGAAAAATATCGTCACGCCATAGTTGCCGTTGAGCGCCATGGCGCGCAGCAGCGCCGGGTTCAGCAGCGTACCCAGCGGGCTGTTCTTGAGCCCGTACGCCAGCGTGAAATGCAGCAGCAACACGCAACAAATGGCAATCCCGCGCAAAAAATCGATACGCGCGTTGCGCCCGAACGGGACAGGCAGTAGCCCTGTGCTTGCTTTCATCGTGTCCTTCAAGGTGGGGAAGCGCAAGGCATGCGTCATTGCAGCGTGACGGGCAAATCGCGTCCGCTGAGCGCTTCGTTGCCGGCGAAGTCGGCCGCCAGGATGCGGATGATGTAGTCGCCCGGCACCAGGTCGGCCGCGTGCCAGCCCACATTGCTGGCGTGGCCGTCGCGCACCGCGTTGCTGACCACATACAGGAAACGCGTCGTGGCGTTGCCGTGCACGGTGTCGCCGCTACTGGCCGCATACGCCAGTTTCACCGATTCGCTGTCCGGCGGCAGACTGTTGAATTCGACGTTCACCAGCGCCTGTTCGTAGCCCGGCAGCGGCGTGCCGTCGCTGCGCAAGATCTGATAACCGGCCCGGTACAGCCCAAGCCGGCGCCGCGCGACATTGCCGTCCATCTGGTCATAGGCATCGACGACGATGCTGAAGTCGCCGCTGGCACGCGCCAGCAAAAGGCGGCCGGCACGCTTGCCGGCGACCGGACGGCCGTCGCGGTCAAACACGGCGATGCCGTTGATATGAGGCGCCACCAGATCACGATAGCCGTCAAACGCGAGCGTCAGCGGATTGAGGTCGGCCCCGCCGCGGCTCAAGTCCAGGTGCACGTGGTACATCTTGTTGACCGTGCCCAGCACGTCGCCCACATGGAAGCGGGTGCCGCGCTTGACGCGCACGCGCTTGCCGTCGTCGTCGATTTGCACGATGAAGCGTGTCGGATCGACCGATACGTCGTTCGCCGTACGTCCGACCCGCATGTGGATATAGCTGAGCGTATCGATATGCAAACCTTCATTGAGCTGCCCGTAGCCCCAGTTCGGCAGCGGACTGCTGACTTTTTCATCGGCCACCGCCAGCACCGGCGCGCCCAGTGCGGCCTGCACGTCGACGCCCCGATGGAAATGGTCGCGGCTCTCGCCGTCGTAACTGCCGCGCACCTCGCCCATCGTGCCGACGATCTCATGCCACTTGTGCTGCGGCTTGAGCGGCCATGGGTAGGTCAGCGGCGCACGTGCTGCGGGCAGCGCCAGCGGCGCGACGCCGCTCGTCGCGCTCGCGCCAACTGGCAGAGCGCCGCCCGTCTGCGCGGCGGCATCGGCCGGCATACCAGCGCGCGCAGGCACGCCGCTCAACTTGCGCACCACGTAGCGACTGGCGTCGCTGACATACAGGGTACCGTCGGGCGCCAGCGCGATGCCGGCCGGACGCTGAAAGCGCACCGACGTCGCGTCGCCGACCGCGATGTCGATGCCGACCCCGCTCAGTCCGCGCAACTGGCCTGTCGGCGCCAGCTGCAGGATGCGCCCATGCCCCGCTTCGCCGATATACAGCTGTCCATCCGGCCCCAACGCCAGCCCGATCGGATTATGCATCGTCACCGGCTGCGCCTCGGTACCGGCGCGCGTAGGCGTTGTGACGACGCCCTCGCTGCTGACGGCCCGGATCACGTCATTGTGCGTATCGGCCACCAGCAGTTGCCCGCGCGCATCGACCACCAGCGCGCACGGCGTATCGAACAGGGCCTCGGCCCCGCTGCCATCGCGCAAACCGGGGTGGGCGCCTCCGGCCAGCGTGCTCACCTGCCCGTCCGGCGCAATTTTGCGTATCCGGTCGTTATACGTGTCAGCCACGTAGACGTTGCCAAGGCCATCGACGGCCACGCCGAGCGGCCCGTTGAACTGCGCCTGTCCGGGCGCGCCATCCCGATAGCCGGCCTTGCCGTCGCCGGCCAGCGTGCTCACCGCGCCTAGCGGCGTGATTTTTCGAATCGCGTTGTTGCCGGTGTCGGCCACGTACAAGTTGCCCGCGGCATCGATCGCCAGGCCAGACGGCGTATTGAAGGCGGCGGCGACACCGACGCCATCGGCGAACCCCTCGGCCCCGCCCGCGAGGGTGCTGGCGATGCCATCCGGGCCGAGTTTGCGGATGCGGTTATTCGCGCCCGCGTCGGCCACATACAGATTGCCGGCCCGGTCCAGCGCCAGCCCGAACGGGTCGGCAAAGCGCGCCTGTGCGCGCGCACCGTCGCGCAAGCCCGACACGCCATCACCGGCCAGCGCGGCAACCTGCCACACCAGTTGAACCGGCGCAGGCGCCGAGGCCTGCGCCGACGCGGCGCGGCTGCCGGCGGAGCGATGACTGGCCGCACTGAGCCACACGTACGACAGCGCTGCGCCCAGCGCGATCAGCAGCGCCATCGTGATTGCCACCGTCTTCGTCAAACTCTTTCGTGCCACTGCGCCACTCCCTGCGTTTTGCGAGACATTCAGCTTACCCTATCGGCAATGTTTCGCCAAACCGCTTCAGCGGTCACGGCAAAACGCTCGGGCGCATTCGGTCGCCGCGCTGCGCGCCACGCCCGTTTGTTCTATAATTTCAGGAATTACTGAAAATTCAAAAACTCTTGATACACATCATGGTCAATCTTAGTCCGCTGGCGCAGAAATTCATCCTCCATTTTGGCGAAATGGGCAGCCGCTGGGGCATCAACCGCACTGTCGGGCAGATCTACGCGCTGCTGTACGTACTGGGAAAACCCCTCAATGCCGACGAAATCGCTGAACACTTGGCATTTTCGCGCTCGAATGTGTCGATGGGCCTCAAGGAGCTGCAGTCCTGGCGCCTGGTCAAGCTGCTGCACCGCCAAGGCGACCGGCGCGAATACTTCGAGCCTCCCCAAGACATCTGGGACATCTTCAAGGCACTGCTGGAAGAGCGGCGCCGGCGCGAAGTTGAGCCGACCTTGTCGATGCTGCGCGATGCGCTGCTCGAAACACCGGCCACCGATGCCGACCGGGTCGCGCAGGAGCGCATGCGCGCGATGTACGAGCTGATCGAGCTGTCGAGCAGCTGGTTCGACGACGTCCAGCGCCTGTCGCCGGAAACGCTGACCTCGCTGATGAAGATGGGCTCGACCATCAAAAAGCTGCTCGACGTGCGCGAAACGGTGCGCGACACCTTTCGCTTCGGCAGTCGCACCGATGGCGTGTCTGCGCCATCGGGCGACGCCCTGCCCGCCGCGTCGGACACGCCAGCGCGCACGCCGCTGCCAGACAATCTGCCCGCGTCGTCAATGCACGACGACGCCCAGGGGCGCTGACAATGCGCGCGCGCCCCATGTCACTGCGCAAGACGATTACGCTGGCGCTGATCGTCAAGCTGATCTTGCTGGCGCTGCTGTGGAAGGCGTTCTTCTCCACGCCGCCGAGCAAACACATGCGTCTGCCCACTAGCGCGGTGACCGAACACCTGCTTGCAGCGCCCCCACCGCCTTCCGACCCACTAACCAAGGACCAGCATGAGTCCCCTCGATGATGTCGTCAGCCTGTCGCGCCTGCAGTTTGCAGCGACCGCGATGTACCATTTTCTGTTCGTTCCGCTCACGCTTGGCCTGTCGTGGATACTGGTGATCATGGAGTCGGTCTACGTGATGACCGGACGCGAAATCTACCGCGACATGACCAAGTTCTGGGGCAAACTGTTCGGCATCAATTTTGCGATGGGCGTCACCACCGGGATCACGCTCGAATTCCAGTTCGGCACCAACTGGGCCTACTACGCGCACTATGTGGGCGACATCTTCGGCACCCCGCTGGCGATCGAAGGCATGATGGCCTTCTTCCTTGAGTCGACCTTCGTCGGCCTGTTCTTCTTTGGCTGGACCCGGCTCTCGCGCGTGCAGCACCTGTCGGTGACGTTTCTCGTCGCGCTGGGCTCGTCGCTGTCGGCGTTGTGGATCTTGATCGCCAACGGCTGGATGAACCATCCGGTGGGCGCCGAATTTAACTTCGAGACGATGCGCATGGAACTGACCAGCATCGCTGCGGTGATCCTCAACCCGGTGGCCCAGGTCAAGTTTGTCCATACGGTGGCGGCCGGCTACGTGACGGCGTCGATGTTCGTGCTGGGGATCTCCTCGTACTACCTGCTCAAGGCGCGCGACGTGGCCTTTGCGCTGCGCTCGTTTGCGATCGCGGCCGGCTTCGGGCTCGCCTCCACGCTGTCGGTGATCGTGCTGGGCGACGAATCGGGCTACACGGCCGGCGAAGTGAACAAGGTCAAGCTGGCCGCCATCGAAGCGGAATGGGACACCGAACCGGCGCCGGCCGGTATCACGCTGATCGGCCTGCCCAATGACAGCACAGAACGCACCGACTACGCCGTCAAGATTCCCTACATGCTGGGCTTGATCGCCACGCGCTCGAGCGACACCCCGGTGGTCGGCATCAAGGACCTCAAACGCACGCACGAGGCGCGCATCCGCAACGGCATGCTGGCCTATGCGGCGCTGACGCGTCTGAAATCGGGCGACAAGTCGCCCGCCGCGCGAGCCGACTTTATGCGTCTGAAGGACGACCTCGGCTACGGCCTGCTGCTGAAAAAATACACCCCGCGCGTCATCGACGCCAGCGAAGCGCAGATTCGCCTGGCCGTCAACGACACGATACCGAAGGTGGCGCCGCTGTTCTGGTCGTTTCGGGCGATGGTCGGGCTAGGCCTGCTGTTCCTGTTCATCTTCAGCGCCGCGTTCTACTTCCTGATCCGGCGCCGGCTGGCCAGGCAGCGCTGGCTGCTGCGCCTGGCCGTGTGCGCCATTCCGCTGCCGTGGGTGGCGGCCGAACTGGGCTGGGTGGTGGCCGAATATGGGCGCCAGCCGTGGACCATCGCCGGCATTCTGCCGACCCACCTGTCGGTGTCCAACGTGCCGGCCTCGAGCCTGCTGTTTAGCCTGGCCGGCTTCATCGGTTTTTACACCGTGCTGCTGGTGATCGAAATGGGCTTGATGATCAAGTTTGCGCGCCAGGGGCCAAGCAGTTTGCACACCGGCCACTACCACTGGGAACAAGCGGCTCACGCCGCCATTTAAGGACACGCCATGCTCTTCGACTATGTGACACTGAAACTGATCTGGTGGTGTTTTGTCGGCGTCCTGCTGATCGGCTTCGCGCTGACCGACGGCTTCGACTTCGGCGTCGCCATGTGGCTGCCCTTGGTCGGCAAGAACGACCTTGAACGGCGCGTCATCATCAACACCATCGGTCCCACCTGGGAAGGCAACCAGACCTGGTTCATTGCCGCCGGCGGCACGCTGTTCGCGGCCTGGCCGCTGGTGTACGCGGCGGCGTTTTCCGGCTTTTACATCGCGCTGATGCTGCTGCTGTTTTCACTATTTCTGCGCCCGGTCGGCTTCGATTACCGCAGCAAACTGGCCGATGCGCGCTGGCGCGGCGCCTGGGACTGGGGCCTGTTCGTGGCCGGCGTGGTGCCGGCGTTAATCTTCGGCGTCGCCTTCGGCAATCTGCTGCAAGGCGTGCCGTTCGAATACGACGACAGCATGCGCCTGACGTATTCCGGCAATTTCTTCGACCTGCTCAATCCCTTCGGCCTGCTCACCGGCCTGCTCGGTATCGCCATGTTGGCCATGCACGGCGCCACCTTCTTGCAGCACAAGACCGACGACGTCATCGCCGAGCGCGCGCGCCGCGCCGCCATGGCGGCCGGATGCGCGACGCTGGCGCTGTTTGCGCTGGCCGGCCTGTGGGTCGCACTGGGATTGAACGCCTACCGCATCAGCGCGATGCCCGACCCGAACAGCGCCTTCATGCCGATCGCCAAGACGGTCGAGCGCGGCGTCGGCGCGTGGCTCGACAATTACCGACGATGGCCGGCCACGCTGGCGTTGCCGCTGTGCGGCCTGGGCGGCGCGCTGCTGGCCGTCGCGCTGAGCGCGCGCCGGCACACGCTGGCCGCCTTCCTGTCCAGCGGCCTGTCGGTGGGCGCCATCATCCTCACCGCCGGCGCGGCCATGTTCCCGTTCGTGATGCCGTCGTCCTTGGCACCGGCCAGCAGCCTGACCGCCTGGGACGCCGTGGCCAGCCACAAAAGCCTGGGCGTGATGTTCTGGGTAGTGGCCATCATGCTGCCGATCGTGATCCTGTACACCGGCTGGGTCTACCGCATCATGCGCGGCAAGGTCACCGCCGCCTACATCCGCGAAAACGAACACGCCAGCTACTAACTTCGAAAGGAACGACACGATGTGGTATTTCACTTGGATCCTGGGCCTGGGCCTGGCGCTGGCGCTGGCGATCATCAACGTCATGTGGCTTGAAGCCAATTACGCGTTCGGCCAGCGCGACGAGGAGGAGACGCGCGCGACCTTCGAGCGCGCCAGCGAGCAGCCAACCAAGGACGACAGCAAATAGCAGAACAAGGGCTAACGTGAGCGGGGGCAGCAAGATGTGGTACATTCTAGCCCCTCCTCCGTTTCGCCCCCGACCATGCAAGCCCTGAAATACCTGAGCGCCTATTCCGACCAGACCCGTCAGCAAGTGTCCCAGCTGATCGAGAAAAACCAGTTGGCCGAGGTGCTCAAGAAGCGCTATCCGCAGGCGCACACGATCCGCACCGACAAGGCGCTGTACGAATACGTGCAGGGTTTGCGCGAGGAGTTTTTACGCAACGCCGAGCCGATCAACAAGGTCGCCTTCGACAGCAAGATTCACGTCATCCAGCATGCGCTGGGCCTGCACACCACCATCTCGCGCGTGCAGGGCGGCAAGCTCAAAGCCAAGCACGAGATCCGCGTGGCGACCATGTTCAAGGACGTGCCGCTGGAGTTCTTGCGCATGATCACCGTGCATGAGCTGGCGCACGTGAAGGAAAAGCAGCACGACAAGCCGTTCTACAAGCTGTGCACCTACATGGAACCGAATTACCACCAGTATGAATTCGACCTGCGCCTGTATCTGACGCAGCTCGACCTGTCGGGCGAACGGCTGTGGTGCGCCGCCCCATGAGCCGGCCCCGTCGTATCGACCGCTCCACGCGATAGTCGTCGATCGGTGCGGCATCGACAGCGCGCCTGGCACGCTGTGCGCTGCGCTCGCCAATACGCATGCGCCGTCCGACCTGTGCCAGCTCAGGCGGCCATATCCGCAAGCGCGCCGCGCACGATAACGCGTCGGGCTGCGAGCGCCAATTGCGCGCCGATTCGCTGCGATCGAACCGAGCCCATCGACCCGATCTGTCGTTCGCCGATCGGTATGGTTTGCGATGCCGGCGGCATTCCGAACCGTCAGGCGTGCACAGCGCGACACCGGCTATATCCACGCATCTGAATGCCTGGTCTCACAAGGGTATCGCCACGCGAGGAAGTTCAGCATGCCGGCTATACCTTCGTATAATTCGCAGCCAATTAAGAGAGTGATATTGTGTTTTTATACATTTTTCCCGGCGCTAATCGGCAAGCTCCCGCTACGCGACAAGCACAGCCACGGCGACCGGAACATCGATGTCAATATCACTTTATTGGAGTCTTCCGTGATCAAAAAAATCATCGCTTTATCGCTGCTCACCGTGAGCACAGCGTCGGCCCTTGCTGATACCACCTTGCATTCGACGTTGAACGTCGACGATATCTTTTCCCTGTATATCAGCACCGACGATACTGCCCAGGGCACGCTGGTCGGCACCGGTGATGACTGGCGGACAGCCTTGTCGTCGGATGCTGTGCTCACGCCCGGCGTCACCAACTATCTGCATCTGGTCGCCCGCAACACCGGCGGTCCGGGCGGCGTCCTGGGTAGTTTTTCTCTAAGCGACAGCAACTTTGTGTTCGCCAACGGTAGCGCCACGATGCTGACCGGCGACGCTGGTCTGGTTCAGAATACCACCGGCTTTGGCAACGCCTACGCGGCGAGCGTGGACGAAGGTGCCAATGGCACGAACGCATGGGCACTTCGTGCTGGCAACGACGTCAATGCGCACTGGGTCTGGAATTACATGAGCCTCAACGGCGGTGGCGACACGCAAACCTTGTACTTCAGCGCCGCCATAACGAGCGCCGTTCCTGAGCCGGAAAGTTACGCGATGCTGTTGGGCGGCCTGGGCATGCTCGCCTTCATGGTGCGCCGTCGCAAGGTTTGAACATCGTGTGTTGATCCGCTTCGTTCAGCACGCAGGTGTCCTGAACGGGGCTAAGCGGCGGTGTGCGCGAGAAGCGTTCTGGGGCGCGCATCGAGCGCGCCGCAGCGCACGACCAGGAAGCGCAGGCACGTCACGGTGACTGTGCGCGTCTGCGTCCGGGCAACGGCAAGCTCATCCGCGCAGGGTCCGGCAGTTGGGCGGCAGGCCTGCGCCATCCGCCTAAACGCCGTTTGTGCGGCGCACACGCGCACAACGCAAAAGCCGGCCTGCTGCCAGCGCGGGCCTATCGGGCCGCTTGCGCCTGCAATCGCGCAAGCAAGGCGTCGACGTCGGACTCGACCATCATCAGCGCGGCGTGTTGCGGGCGCACGAACTGCTCGACCTGCAAATGCGCGAGAAAGCTGACCAGGCCGTCGTAGAAGCCGTCGACGTTGAGTACGCCGACCGGCTTGGCGTGGATGCCCAACTGGGACCACGTGAGCATCTCGAACAACTCCTCCAGCGTGCCCATGCCGCCCGGCAGTGCGATGAAGCCGTCCGCCAGTTCGGCCATCTTGGCTTTGCGCTCGTGCATGTCTTCGACGACAAACAGTTCCGTCAAGCCGGTGTGACCCACTTCGCGCTCAAGCAGCGCGCGTGGAATGACGCCGCGCACCTGGCCGCCAAGACGCAGCACCTCATCGGCGATGGTGCCCATCAGGCCGACATTGCCGCCGCCGTACACCAGCGCGATATGTTGCGCCACCAGAGCACGCGCCAACGCGCACGCGGCCTCTGCATACACGGGCGAGGCGCCAAACGAGGCGCCGCAATACACAGCAATGGCGTTCATCAATCCTCTAACTCTTCCTTGGCCGCTTCCACGTCGAGCCGTTCCATCGCGTCGACCGGCGTGCAGGCGGCGGCCGCTTCGTACAGCGCGACGGCCTCGTCCATTTTCTTTTTCCCGTCGAGCATCACCAACGCATTGGCGTACTCGATGCGCGCGATGGCCGACTCCGGGTTCAGCTCGAGCGCCTTCTTGAAGTGCTTGTAGCCCTCATCCTTCTTGGCGCCGTAAGTCAGGCCGCCGATCATCGAGCCGACCTTGTCGATGATCTCGGCGTGATACGCGCCCAGCGCGATGTGCGCGTCGGCATGCTTGGGCGCCAGCGCCAGCGTCTTGTCGAGGCTGTTGCGCACCTTGGCGCCCACGCCCTGGGACAGCGCCTTGACCACCGAAATGCCCTGCGCATAACGGCCCAGGCTGTACGCGTGCCAGTAGTAGCCGGCCGGATTGTCCGGCTGCTCGGCCTGCTGGCGTTCGCAGCGCTCGGCCACTTCCTCAAACGTGGCGATCTTCTTTTTCTCGTTCGATTCCAGGTAGGTCGCGTAGATGCAGGTGGCCTTGTGCGCCACCGAGTAACCTTCCACGCCGATGTCCAGGCCCAGTTTGGCGGCCTGCTCGAAATGACCGGCATGGAAGGCGATCCATGCCTCAAGCAACGCCGCGCTTTTTGGCAGCGGCTCGGCGTCGCCCACGTGCAGGCGCGCCCAGGCTTTTTTCAGGCTGGCCGGCGTGTACACATAGGCGTCGTCGGGATGCGGGAATTTGGTCCATGCCATTGCGTTTCTCCTAGTTCAGTTGTTTGAGATATTCTTCCGACAGTTTCTGGAACAGCAGTTTGGTGTCGCCGCGCAGATACGGGCCGATCAGCGAAAGCACCTGATAACAACCGCGCGCCAGCGCATCGGCCATGGCCTGCTGCTCGGTGTATTTGCGCGGGTTGCGCACATATTCGTAAGACAGCCAGTAGGTGGCCACCACCACCATATTCGTGGCCATCGCGCTAATTTCCGCGTCATTCGCCTCGAGCGACTTCTCGCTGCGCAAATCCTCGCACAACTGGCGCGCCACCTTGATCTTGTGCGCCAGGATCAGCTTGAAATGCAGCTCGAGCTTGCGGTTGCGCGACAGCAGATCGTTCAGGTCGCGATAAAAGAAGCGATAGCGCCAGATCAGCTCAAACATCAGGTGCAGATATAACCACACGTCCTCGATATTCGAGCGGCGCCCGTCCGGCACCGTCAGGATGCGTTCGATCTCGGCCTCAAATTGCACGAAAATTGAATTGACGATATCGTCTTTATTGCGGAAGTGGTAGTACAGATTACCCGGCGAGATATTCATCTCTTCGGCGATCACGGTGGTCGTGATATTGGGCTCGCCAAATTCATTAAACAGGCGCAGGGACAATTCCAGTATGCGTTCGCGGGTACGACGTGGAGCTTTTTGTAGCATAGGAGCGGTCTCTGTTTTTGTGCTTTCCTAGCATAACACTGATTGCAGTACGGGCAACAGGGGCAAACGGCGCCGCGGCCGGCGCCGCGCGCTAGTTGTCGGCCACTTTCAGGTAGTGTTCGAGGTCGTCGAGCGTACGTCCCAGCCGCGCCAGCGCCTTGCCCGACGGTGCCTCGTGCACCAGGCTCAGGCTGGTGTCGCGCAGCACCGACAGCTTCAATCTCAGGCCATGGCGCGCCAGCTTGGGCGCGATCTCGGCGCGCCGCTCAAGCAGCATCAGTCGGGTGTTTTGATACGCCTGCTCGCACATGCGGCGCCGGTTGGTATAGCTGAAGATGTTGGTAAAGAACAACTCAGCGTCGTCGGCATTCGGCTGAAACAGGAAGATATCGACCTTTGGATGGCTGAGCGCGTAGCTGGCCATGCCGGTGGCCACGCGCGAATGCAGGATCGCACGCAACGTTTGCGAGAGCACGTCGAGCAAGCCGCCGCTGGCGAGCTTGCCGGCGCCGTGGCGCTTCATCGCATCGAAGGGCACGATCGGGTTGATGCAAAACAGCACGTCGACGCCGGCGTCGAGCGCGATCGAGGCGTGCATTGACTTGCGCAGCGCGCCATCGACAAAATGGCGGCCCTTGATCTCGACCGGCGGGAACAAGCCCGGCACGGCGGCGCTGGCCTGGACCGCCACCGAAATGGGCGTGTCGTCCCAGCCCCGCTCGCCAAAGCGCACCGCCTCGCCCGTGTCGAGGTCGGTGGCGACGATGACCAATTTGCGTTTGAGCTTGCGAAAGTCGTTCGTGCGCCCGGGACGCGCAAACGTCGCCTTGAGAAATCGGTGGATGCCTTCGCCGGAGAACAAACCGGCCGGCAGTGCTTCCTTGAGCCGCTCGAACGAGGCCATCAGGCTGCGCCGCGAGCTGGCGTAGTGGAACATGGCGCCCATCAGCAAGCCTGGCAGGCTGGCCAGGCGTTTGCGAAATTCCTTGCTGGCCGGCCGCAGCAGCATCTCCGGCTTGAACAATAGCGGGCCGTCGACGACGTCGACGTCGCTTTCGATAAACAGCCGACACATTTGCAGCGGCGTGATGCCGTTGGCCAGCCCGGCGGCGACAATGCCGCCGGCGCTGATGCCGACATAGATATCGGCCTCATTGACATCGAGCCCGGCGATCGATTCTTGCAGCGCGGCCAGCGCGCCGATCTCGTACACGGCGGCCAGCGGCCCGCCGCCTGCCAGCGCGACGCCGATGCTGGGCCGAGCGCCTTGTTTGATACTGGTGTTACCTGGTCGTACTGGGGACTGCGTGTTCATAGTCATCGCATGCAATTGCTAAACAAAAACCAAAACAAAAAGGCCTGTGCAACGCACAAGCCCGGGGTACTACGCTAGCGGCGACTTCCCTCAGACCTGGCCCGCGAACGGGCCAGGGGTGAAGACTGAGGGAAACTGGTCAATCTAGCCGGGGCGACAATTACGCCGCTGGCGTTGCTGCAGCGTCAATCGCGACGGCGACTGGCTTCTTCGCTGCCGGCTTCTTGGCGGCGACCGCTTTGGCCTTGCTGACCGAGGCGGCGGTCGGGAAAGCGACCTTGGCTGCCGGAGCGGCTTTCACGACTGGCTTGGCGGCGACTTTTTTCGCTGCTGGCTTGGCGGCCACTTTCGCTACTGGCTTGGCGGCAACTTTCGCAGCTGGCTTGGCGGCGGCTTTGGCAGCTGGCTTGGCGGCCGGAGCCGCTTTGACTGCTGGCAGCTTCTTGCCCGACAGGTCGGCCACAGCCTTGCTCAGTTGCTCAACGCGTTTGGTCAACGCCTGGATATCTTTTTGCGTCGGCACGCCGATCTTGCCCAGTGCGCGCGCAACGCGCTCTTCGAACACCTGCTCGAGCTTGTCCCACGAACCGGAAGCTTGCTTGCTGACGCCGTCGGCGACGCGCGTCACGGTGCCGGTGACATCGGAGACTTTATCTTCGGCCAGTTTCTGTGTACGCTTCTGCAGGTCGGTGCCTTCTTTGACGAGCTTGGAAAATACCCGGCCGCCTTCTTCCTGGGCCTTGGCGAATGCGCCCAGGCCGGCTTGCCAGATTTGCTGTGCAGAAGTGCGCACTGCGCTTGCGAGTTGCTTTTCTTCTGCTTTTGCCAGTGTCTTGAGTTTCTTAACCATAATTAGCTCCGAGTTGTTTGAATCATAGGATCAATATACTTCTTTGATTGGACCATTTTAGTGAGCAAAAATAGACGCGGGGTTCTAAAGCCCTAGAGAACGCCTTCTAAACGCGCGCCCGGCACAACAGGCGCGGTCAAGATATCTTGCCATTCCTAGCGTGGCCTGCAATGATTGAGTTGTCTTTATCAAAAACCAATACAGGAGAACACAGATGCAGTATTTCGTCACGGGAGCGACCGGATTCATCGGCAAGCGGCTGGTCAAGAAATTACTCAGCCGCAAGGGTAGCGTGGTCTACTTCCTGATGCGTGAAAGCAGCCGCGACAAACTACCGGCGCTGCTGGAATACTGGGGCACCACCAAGGCGCGCGCCATTCCCGTATTTGGCGACCTGCGCTCTGCCAAGCTGGGCGTATCCAAAGACGACAGCAAGAAGCTCACCAAGACGATCGACCATTTCTTCCACCTGGCAGCGATCTACGACATGATGGCCGGCGCCGACGACCAGATCGCCGTCAACGTCGAAGGCACCCGCAACACGGTCGAGTTCGCCAACGCGATTCAAGCGGGCTGCCTGCACCACGTCAGCTCGATCGCCGCCGCCGGCATGTACGAAGGCATCTTCCGCGAAGACATGTTCGACGAGGCCGAAGGCTTGCAACATCCCTATTTCGCCACCAAGCACGACTCCGAGAAGATCGTGCGCAAGGAAACCAAGGGCGCGTGGCGGGTGTATCGCCCCGGCCTGGTGGTGGGCGATTCGAAGACGGGCGAGATGGACAAGATCGACGGCCCCTACTATTTCTTCAAGCTGATCCAGCGCATCCGCCAGTTGCTGCCGCCCTGGATGCCGACCATCGGCCTTGAAGGGGGACGCATCAACATTGTGCCGGTCGACTATGTCGTCAACGCGATGGACCATATCGCGCACCAGCCAAAACTCGATGGCGGCTGCTTCCACCTGACCGACTCGGACCCGCTGCGCGTGGGCGAAGTGCTCAATGTGTTCTGCCGCGCCGCGCACGCGCCCACGATGAGCATCCGCATCAACGCCGCTCTGCTCGGCTTCATTCCGAAGTCGGTCAAAAAAGGCATCATGTCGCTGACCCCGGTACGGCGCGTGCGCGACGCGCTGATGAAGGATCTGGGCTTGCCATCGGACCTGATGAACTTCATCAACTACCCGACCCGCTTCGACAGCCGTGAAGCGACTGCCGCGCTCAAGGGCAGCGGCATCAGCTGCCCGCGCCTGCAGGACTACGCCGCGCCCGTGTGGGATTACTGGGAACGCCATCTCGACCCGGCCCTGTTCATCGATAACACGCTGCGTGGCCAGGTGGCCGGCAAGGTCGTCTTGATCACCGGCGGTTCGTCCGGCATTGGTCTGGCGGCGGCGCACAAGATCGCCGAGGCCGGCGCGGTCACCTTGATCTGCGGGCGCGACGAAGACAAGCTGGCCCAGGCCAAGCAGGAAATCAAGGAACGCGGTTTCGACGTCATCACCTATCAGGCCGACGTGGCCGACATGGCCGATTGCGACCGTCTGGTGGCGCTGCTGATCGCCGAGCATGGCCAGGTCGATGTGCTGGTCAATAACGCCGGCCGCTCGATCCGGCGCGCCATCGAAGCGTCCTACGACCGTTTCCACGATTTCGAGCGCACCATGCAGCTCAATTATTTTGGCTGCCTGCGTCTGACGATGGGTTTGCTGCCGACCATGATCGCGCAAAAACGCGGCCATATCATCAACATCTCGTCGATCGGCGTGCTGACCAATGCACCGCGCTTCTCGGCCTACGTGGCCTCGAAGGCGGCGCTGGAAGCGTGGACGCGCTGCGCCTCGTCCGAGCTGTCCGACGTCGGCATCAAGTTCACCACCATCAACATGCCGTTGGTGCGCACGCCGATGATCGCGCCCACCAAGATCTACCAGAACGTGCCGACGCTGGCGCCGGAAGAAGCGGCCGACATGATCGCCGAGGCGATCGTGTTCAAGCCGGTGCGCATTGCGACACGGGTTGGCGTGTTCGGCCAGGTGTTGCATGCGCTGATGCCGCGCGTGGCGCAGATCGTGCTCAACACGACGTTCCGCATGTTCCCTGATTCGGATGCGGCCAAGGGTGGCGACGGCAAGAAAGCACCGCAGATGAGCTCGGAGCAGATCGCGATGCAGCAGTTGCTGCGCGGCGTGCATTTCTAAGCGACGGCGTTCTTGGAGGCGGACGTCGGTCCGCGCCAAACACCGGCAGGCGGCACGGGCGTCGGTCCGCGTGGAGGGTCAGAGTAATTTTCGCGGTGAAGCGTCGCGAAAAAAACGCTGACCCTATTTTGCTGCGGCGCAGGCTTTTCGCGCACCTGTGGTGCTGGCGCTCGGGCAACTGCGGCGCTCGCGTGCGATAGACCCGCAGCTTGGATTGTCGCACCGGTGCTTGAAGCGCCGGCAGCGCACATCTCATGCGCCGGCGGTGCGGGCGCGCCATCCATCCCACGGCGCCGCGTCAGTGGCGCAATTCGTTGACCGCCGGCCCGTGCAGCAGTCCGTGCAGGCGGAAGCCCTCGCGGATATTCTCGCGCAGCGTCGCGCCTTTCCACGGCTTGGTATAGAAGCGGTCGATCGCGCCCTGATTGACCGCCGCCATGATGGGCGCCAGGTCGGCATACGCCGAGAGCATGATGCGAAACGTGTTCGGGCACAGGTTCTTGACCCGCTCCATGAACTCGGTGCCGCTCATCAAGGGCATGCACTGGTCGCACAGGATCACCTGGACCCGGTGGCGTGCCAGCACGTCAAAACCTTCGGCCGCCGTTTTCGCCGTCAGGATGCGGTAGCCGTCCTGCGCCAGGAAATCGGCCAGCATGTCGAGCATGAAGGTGTCGTCGTCGACAATCAGCAAGGTCAGCTGGTCGGCGCGGCTGTCGTCCAGCGGCGCCGTCAGGCATTTACCGTCGCGCAGCATCTGCTCGAATTCGGCTTCCGGCAACGGCCGGCTGAAGTAATAACCCTGCATTTCGTCGCACCCGTGGCGGCGCAGATACGACAGCTGGGCGTCCGTTTCCACCCCTTCGGCCACCACCCGCAGTTTCAGGCTGTGCGCCATGTTGATGATGGCCAGCACGATGGCCGCATCGTCCGGGTTGCTGGTCACCTCGCGCACGAAGGCAATATCGATCTTGAGCTTGTCGATCGGGAAGCGCTTCAGATAGGCCAGGCTGGAGTAGCCGGTGCCGAAATCATCGATCGAGATCGAGATGCCCAGCGCCTTCAGGTTGCGCAGCACCGTGATGGTGTCTTCCGCGTTCGACATCAGACTGCTTTCGGTCAGCTCCAGCTCCAGCAGTTCGGGCGCGATATCGTACAGCTTGATCGCCTTGAGCACTTCTTCTTCCAAGCCGCCGACGAAGAACTGGATGCCCGACACGTTCACCGACAGGTGCACGGGGCCGATCTTGCTGCGACTCCATTCGGCGATCTTACGGCACGCTTCGCCGATCACCCAGGTGCCGACCCGCACGATCAGGCCCGTTTCCTCGAGCACGGGGATGAACAGCGCCGGCGAGACCACCCCGCTGCCGGGACGGCGCCAGCGGATCAGCGCCTCGGCGCCGCTGATGCGGCCCGAATCGATGTGCACCTTGGGCTGAAAGAACAGCTCGAATTCATCGTTGTCGATCGCATGACGCAGCGCCGTCTCCAGCTCCAGGCGGGCCAGCGACTGCGCGTTCATCTCGGCGGTGAAGAAGCGGAACGCGTCGCGCCCGGCCTCCTTGGCGCGGTACATGGCGGTGTCGGCGTACTGGATCAGGGTGTCGGCGTCGAGCGCGTCGTCCGGGTACACGGTGATGCCGATCGAGGCCGTCACCGTCACCTCGTGGCCCTTCAGCTCGAACGGACGGCGCAGCACTTCGCGGATCTTGTCGACCACCATGATGGAATTTTGCGCGCCCTCGGGCAGCATCAGAATCGCCGCAAATTCGTCGCCGCCGAAGCGCCCGACCGTGTCGCGCACCCGCAGGCAGTCAACCAGCCGGCTGGAAAACTGGCGCAGCAACTCGTCGCCGATCGGGTGTCCCAGCGTGTCGTTGACGGTCTTGAAGCGGTCCACGTCGAGAAACAGCACGGCCACCGACCAGCGGTGCTCGGCGGCCTGCTCGAGCGAACGGCACAGCGCCTCGCAGAACTGGCTGCGGTTGGGCAGCCCGGTCAGCGTGTCGAAATGGGCCAGCTTGAGCAGCCTTTGCTGGGCCTCCTTGCGTTCGGTGATGTCGCGCACCACCGCCAGCAATATCCAGCTCGCGCCCGAGCGCAGTGTGCGCCGCTGCACCTCGACCGACAGCGTCGAGCCATCCTTGCGGTGCAATACCAGCTCGGCCACCGAGCCGCTCTGGTCGCCCGCCAGCAGCTTCTCGTACAGCAGTTGCAGTCCGGCGCGCTCACCGTGATCGTTTTCCTGGCCGCCCACGCGCAGGAACTCGGCGCGCTCGTAACCGAGCATGCTGCAGGCGGGCGCATTGACGTCGACAAAGCTCATGGCGGCCCGGTCGATCAGGAAGATCGCGTCAGCGGTCGCGTCCATCGCCGTGCGAAAGCGCCGCAGGTCCTCGTCGAGACGGATGCGGGCGGCCATGTCGACCGTCAGCTGAGCGTGATGACGCTTGATTTCCTCGTACAGCACCAGGTTCTCGTAAGCGACCGCGATCTGCGCGGCGACCGTTACCGCGACGCGCTCGTCGACTTCGTTGAAGGCGTCCGCGCCGAGCTTGTCGACCAGGTACAACCAGCCGTGCACGCGCTCGCGCGCGATCAGCGGCACGCCCAGGAAAGAGTGCACCGGCGGATGGGCGGGCGGCAGCCCGACCGCTTCGGCCGGCCCGCGCAGACCGTTCAGGCGGATCGGCTGGCGTTGTTCGAGCAAAGTGGCCAGCAGGCCCGCGCGCGGGGTGTCGGCGATCACCCGCGCCGGCTGGCCCAGCCCGCTGGCGGCAAAATGGCTGAGCGCCTCGGCGCCCTCCTCGAGCACGCCGATACAGGCGTATTTGGAGACGCAGATATTTTGCGCCACGCGGCAGCCGATCTCGATCAGCGCCACCGGGTCGCGCTCGGCACCGAGCTCGATGCCAAGATCAATCAGCGCGGTCAGGCGCAGGCTCACTGCCTGCAGGCTCGACAGCGAATGCGACAGCCGCTCGGCCATCTGGCCCAGCTCGTGGCTGGGTGCGTGGCCAACGCTGGCGTCGGCAATACGCGAAATCAGCTGGCTCGACGACTCGAGCTCATCGAGATAGCCGGCCACCTGATGGTTGATGTCGAACACGGCCGGCAGCTCGCTGGTCACCGGCGCATAGCTGGTCACCGCGCTCGGACTGGCCATGCCCAGCGCCTCGTGCACGGTGCGCAGGATCACGTCCGGGTCTGAGGGCTTGGGCAACACCCAGCGCACCCCGCAAGCCTGCGCCATCAGGTTCGCTTCGCGCTCGCGGTAGGTGGCGGTGTAGAAGATGATCGGAATGGCGGCCGTGTGCGGATCGTCGTGCAGACGGGTGACGAATTCGTAGCCATCCATATTGGGCATCAGGATGTCCGAAATGACCAGATCGGGCTGCTCGCTTTGCACCATCTTCAGGCCCTCGACGCCGTTGGCGGCCTCGATCAGGCGGTGCCCGCCATAGCCGAGCAGCGTCATCAGGAACTCGCGGTTGAGCACATGGTCGTCCACGATCAGGATCGTGGCCGGCTCGCCGGCGGGCACCCTCAGCGCCGGCTCCTCGGTCGCCAGAAAGGCCACGATCTGCGGCACGAAGGTGTCCGGCTCGATCGGCTTGTCGATATAGCCGTCAAAGCCGGCCGCCAGTAATTTCTCGCGGTCGCCCACCATGGCCAGCGCCGTCACCGCCAGGATTGGAATCTTGCACAGCTCCGCATCGCCCTTGATGGCCGCCACCACACCGTAGCCATCCATGCGCGGCAAGTTGACGTCGCACACGATCAGGTCCGGCAGCGTGGCGCGCGCCATATCCACGCCGTTTTCGCCGTCGTAGGCCAGCAGCGGCGTGTGGCCGAAGGCGCGCAACAAATACACCATCAGCTCCATATTGGTGGTGTTGTCTTCGATGATCAGGATGCGTGCCGCCACGATTGCACTCCGGTTAAGGTGAGTCACTCAGGTGCGCCACGGCGCGCCCGGCTGGGGCCTGACCGGCAGCGATAGCGTAAACACGCTGCCGACCCCGTATTGGCTGTCGAATACGATTTTTCCGTCGAGCAAATGCGCCAGTTTCTGGCTCAGGTGCAGTCCCAGGCCGGTGCCCTCGAAGCGGCCGGTCGCGCCGGCGTCGATCTGTGTGAAAGCTTGAAACAGTTTCTTCTGCCCGTCGACCGCGATTCCCAGCCCGGTGTCGCGCACGCTGATCGTCACGCAGGGCTGACCTTCGACGTCGCCTTGCGCCAGCCTGACCTGCACCTCGCCCGCATTGGTGAATTTTATCGCGTTCCCCATCAGATTCATCAGGATCTGCTGCAGTGCGCGCCGGTCAGTATGGACCGCCAGCGGCTCATCAGGGCAATCGAGAATCAGCTTCAAGCCTTTCTTGCGCACCAGCGGACGAAAGCCCGCCCCCACTTCCTCGATGATCTGCTGGCACACCAGCGCCTCGAGCGTCACGTCGACCTTGCCCGAGGCGATTTTTGTCAGATCGAGCAAATCGTTGATCAAAGACAGCAGGTGGCGCGCGCTGCCCTGGATGGTGCGCAACTGCTTGTCCTGGTCCTCGTTCAAGGGGCCAGGCAGCTTCATCAGCAAGGTACCGGTAAAACCGATGATAGCATTGAGCGGGGTGCGTAATTCATGCGACATCGACGCCAGGAATCGATCTTTCGCAAGGTTTGCGTTGGCCAGCTCGATATTTTTCTCATGCAACTGCGTTTCGAACAGGCGCCGCTCGGACGTGTCGCGAATGGCGCTCATGATCAAGGTGCCCTCCTCCGTGTCGATCGGGCTCAGACTGATTTCGACGGGAAACTCCTCGTCGTTCTTGCGCAGACCAAACAGCGTGCGCCCGGCCCCCATCGGCCGCGGGCGCGGCGCCGCCACATAGCCATGCCGATGCGCCAGGTGGGCGCTACGAAAACGCTCGGGCATCAGCACTTCGAGCGGTTTGCCGCGCAACTCGCCCGGTCCGTAGCCGAACATGCGCTCGGCCAGGCTGTTGGCCAGCACGATGCGGCCGCTGGCGTTGGCCATGATGATACTGTCCGGCGTCGATTCGAGTACATTGCGAAACTTGGCATCGATTAACTTGGCGTCACGCAACACTTTCAGGTGGGTGACGTCCTTTTTACTCCACAGAATGTGCTGGACGGTGCCGTCGGGGCCGTGCACGGCCTTGCAGGAGCCGTCGATATAGATCAGCGTGCCGTCGCGCGCGCGGCGCAGCGATTCGTAGCTGGCGAAGCCGTCGTCGTTCATCTGCTCGAGTATGGCGCGCTCGGTGGCGCGCTGCTCGTCGGGCACCACCAGTTCGGCCAGCAGGCGCCCTTCGGCCTGCGCGGCAGTGTAGCCGAACACCGTTTCGGCCCCGCGCGTCCAGCACACGACAACCCCGTCGGGCGTCGTCACGATGACCGCGTCCGGCGTTTCGTTCAAGATCAGCGCGCCAAAATCGATGGTCATGACTTGCCTTTTGTGCTGGCCCTACCAAGACACGCTGTCGCGCCGGCGCGTGCACGGGCGCCGGATCAGCGTGGCCAGATTGCCATTGCATTGCGCCGGAACTGTATATCGTTAAGATACATCAACATTCGCCCGCAAATCTCTCTGATTATCACCGGACGTCAATGAGCCAAACCGGGCCCGCCGACATCGCGTTTCAGCGCCGACTGGCGGCGTGCAGAGCTTGGCCGGAACGGGCCTGAGGCGGCGCGACGGCCTGGGTGATTTCGGCCAGCAAGGCGGTCAGAATGCGCCGATTGCGCCCCAATGCGACGTGTCCCACGCCGCCAAAGGCAAGGTTGCGCGCGCCTTCGAGATGGCAGGATGTCTGCGGTGCGACGATATTGTCGTGATGACTGTACAGCGACGTGATCAGGGCACGCTGCTGGGCCGACTCGCCGCGCGCCAGCGCTGTCAGCCAGGCGCTGGGCTGGCCCCCGTTGCGCTGCATCTGCATGGCGTTCAGGCCGACGCCGAAATTGGCCAGACAGGTGCCGTGGTGCGGCGTGCCCAGCGTGATCACGCGCGCCACCAGCGCATTGCCATGCACACGCAGGTAGGCACGCGCGGCCAGGCCGCCCATGCTGTGGGCGACGATCACGGCCGCATCGGCGCCGCTGTCGCGGCAAAGTGCCTGCAAGGCCGCGTGTAGTTGCGGCACATAGTCGTCGATGCCAGCCATCACAGGCTCCAGATCGAGCGTGGCATGGCTGATCTGCAACTGGTCGAGCCGGCGCACCAGTGCGTTCCAGTAGCCGCTGTTGCAGCCGTAGCCGTGCAGCAGCAACACCGGCCGCGTGGACGTGCCGGCAAACAGCTGCTGGCCGGCGCGCGCATGCACCATGCTCCATGAGGAATGCCACATCGTCGCATGAAACTCCTCGGCCATCGTGGCCAGCAGTTGCGGCGCCGACAATGCGAACGCGCGCGGCGTCGGGCTGCGGAAGTGCCAACTGAGCGCAAAATTCTGGCAGGTGATCAAACTGCGCAACAGCAGCACCGCGCCCGCACCCAGCGCGAGCGCCTGCCACCAGCTCACATGCCACAGCAAGGCACCGCCCGCCGCGATCGCGCAGCCGAGCAGCCCTTGCAGCAACAGCAGCCACCTGAGCATGCGCGCAACCATTTCAGGCCTGCACGCGCACAGCCGGCTTGCCGGTCAGCGCAGTGGCCAGGCCGCTGGCCAAGCGCGCCGTCAGGCCGTAGATCGACAACTGCGGATTGGCCCCGATCGAGGTGGGAAACAAGGAGCCGTCATGCACCGACAGGTTGGCGATGCCGTGATAGCGTCCGTCGCCGCCCACCACGCCCAAGCGTTCGTCGTCGGACATCGCGCAGCCGCCCATCACGTGGGCCGACACCACACGCGCAATGCGGGCCGAATACGGCAGCGCCGCGATGGCCGTGCGCGCCTGTGCCCAGCTGGTGTAATGCTCGGCCAGCTCGTGCACCGGCAGCACCGACTTGGCGCCGGCGGCGAACTGGATCTCGGCCATGGACAGCAGCGAGCGCTTCACGCCGTCCCACATGACGGCGCTCATCTGGTAATCCAGCACGGGCGAGCCGTCGCCTGCCAGCGCCACGCTGCCGCCCTGCGACTCTGGATGAAAACCGTCGCGCAGCAGCGCCAGCAGGCCGTGGAAATGGGGGAACTGCGCCATCGTCTGCGCGTGCGCCGCGCCGAAGCCGGCCATCGTCGTCGACAGCAGCAGCGGGTGCAGCGGCGGCGCCTCGAGCTTGTAGCCGATCGGCCCGTCGATCGGCTGGGTGCCCAGGAAGTGGTCGGAATAAATCGTCTGCGGCGCGCCGGCATAGCCGTCCACGCGCTGCTCGAACAGGCCGGCCGAGATCAGGGTCGGGTGCAAAAAGGTGCGCTTACCCAGCAGGCCGTGCGGGTCGGGCGCGTTCGAGCGCATCAGCAGGGCCGGCGAATTGATCGCACCGCCGGCCAGCACGTAGTGCTTGGCGCGCACCACGATCTGCACGCCCAGCGGCGCCAGGCCGCTCGCGTCGAGCGCATTGCAGACCAGGTGATCGACCTTGTCGCCCTTGAACACGAAGCGCTCGGCGCGCGCGCGCGTGACCAGGCTGGCGCCGTGGGTCAGCGCCGACGGAATCGTCGTCACCAGCATCGACTGCTTGGCGTTGGTGGGGCAGCCCATGCCGCAGTAACCGAGGTTCCAGCAGCCCTTGACGTTGCGCCGGATGCCGGCCGTCGGAATGCCCAGCTTGGCCGCGCCGCGCCGCAGCAGGTCGTTGTTCTCATTGGGCGGCACGGTCCACGGGGCGATCGACAGGCGCTGCTCCATCATCTCGAACCACGGCGCCATCGACGCGGGCGTGTAATCCTTCAGGCCGAAATGGCTGCCCCAGTGGGCCAGCGTGCCCGGCGGCGTGCGAAAGCTCGACGTCCAGTTGACGGTGGTGGTGCCGCCCACGGTGCGGCCCTGCAAAATATTGATGCCCTTGTCGCGCGTCTTGCGCGCGCCCGACTCCTGGTACAGGGTCGGGTAAGCGTCCGCCTCGCGCATCTTGAAGTCTTTCGACGACTTCAGCGCGCCCTCTTCGATGATCACCACGTTCAGGCCGGCCAGCGTCAGGATTTCGGCCGTGACGCCGCCGCCGGCGCCGCTGCCGATGATGGCCACGTCGACCTCGATGGTGCGGCCAGCCTGCAAGGTCGAGGCGTCGAGCACCTTCCAGCCGGCCGCCAGGCCTGCCTGGATCGGGTCGGCGATGATGCTGGCGGCGGGGCGCAGCGCTGTGGTGGTATTGGTCATTGCAGTCGCAGTCAGAATGGGGGACATCAGCTCAGTTCCTTGATCGGGCCAGGGTAGCCGATCGCCGCCCAGCTGGCCGGATCGGCGTACCAGCCGCCCATCACCAGGTCATGCAGCGCCGCGTAGGCCGCCTGCAGCATCGCCAGCCGGTGCAGGCGCCAGCTCTGCAGAAACGCCTGCACGTCCTCGGGACGCGCGCTGGCCCAGCCGTCGGGTACGCCGGTCAGCAAACGCCGCGCCGGCCCCAGCGCGAGCAGGCCGAACAGGTCCTGCACTTCCTTCTGGGTCGCCAGCGGCAGGCCGAGAATGGCCCCGTTGACGTGGCCGACGGTGCGCGCGAGCGCCTCGGCGCGCGGCGCGCCATCGGACGGCATCGCGCCGGCCAGGATCACCGGCACGATCGCCTCGAGCACCGCTTTCGCTTCGCCGTCGAGCACAAAACGCTGGCCCGGCACGGGCGGATGCACGGCGCGGTAAATCCCCCCGCCGATGGCCAGGATGGCGGCCGCGCCGAGGCCGACCTTCAGAAAGGTTCTGCGTGATGTCACCAAGTCTCCGATTCGGTAGTATTTTTTTCTTAGTGTACGCGAAAGATTGTGCGGTTCCCGGCCGCATAATAGAGCGCCACGTCTAGTTGTTTCTGGTAAAAAATAGATATGAAAAAAGAAGACTTAGTCGCCACGCTCGAGCAGCAACTGGCCGCCGTCGCCGCCGAGCGCCAGGCAGCGCAGCGCGAACCGGCCATGCACGCCGCGCGCACGCGCCTGAAACAGTTTCAGGCGGCGCGTCTGGCGCGCACCCATGCCGACCTGCTGGCCGATCCGAACACCCACGGTGCGGCGCTGTTCTTTCTCGACGAACTGTACGGCTCGCACGACCTGAGCCAGCGCGATATCGACCTGAAACGCATCATCCCCACCATGCAACGCATCCTCAACGTGGAGGCGCTGCACGCGATCACCGAGGCGATCGTGCTCGACGCGCTATCCGAGCGGCTCGATTCGGACATGGCGCGCGCGCTGGGCACCAATTTCGACGAGGCGCGCTATCTGGAAGTGTATCGCACAGCCACGATGCGCGCAGATCGCGAACGTCAGCTTGATCTGGTGCAGGCGCTGGGCGATGCCCTGTGCAATCTGGTGCGCATCCCGTTTCTGTCGGCCACCTTGATGGTCATGCGCGGCCCGGCCAAACTGGCCGGACTGGGCGACTTGCAGCAGTTCCTCGAGCGGGGCTTTTCGACCTTCAAGCAGATGCGCGCGGCGCGCGAGTTCGTCACCACCATCGTCGGGCGCGAGCGCGCCGTGATGGACAATATTTTCACGCAGCGGGACGAGCCGCTGCAACCGGAACGGCGCCGCCCGGGGCGCGGGCGCGACTAAGCGGGCTGGCGCGGCGCGCAGAATTGACGCTAGTTCGATTTGTAGACGCCGCAGCCAAGCATGATGTCGTCCACCAGCTCGACATAGGTCGACTTGCTCTCGACGGCCTTGGTCACCGGATTGGGCCATTTGTAGTCGACCCAGCCGTGACCGGCGCTTTTGGCCACCTCGATGTAGCCGCGGATGAACATCTTTCCATCGACGTCCTTGAGATCGATGACGTTTTTGCCCACCACGCGGGGATTTTGGTGCGCCATCGACAGGCCGTCGATGCGCGTGGCGGTGATCGACAGATCGCGGTCCTGAAAACTGCCGTTCGGGCTCATGAATTCGGCGTAGGCTTTTTCCTTGCCGTTGGCCTTCAGATACAGCACCGCCCGCTTGACCATCGCGACGGCTTCCTCTTTCGTGCCGCGCTCGGCGGCGCTGGCCACGCTCATCGCGCAAGCCATGGCGACGACGGTGACAGCGATTTTTTTGTACAGGTTCTTCATCGGGTATTTCTCCAGGGTGGGTGACGCTTGTTTAACGGTTGCTGTTGATTGCCGGCGGGCGCGGCGCGTGCAAACGCGCGCCCGACGCACCCGCGCCGCGCGTTGGCACCAGCGTGAACGCGCCCACCAACTGCGCCAATCGCAGCGCCTGGTGCTGCATGTTTTCCGCCGCCGCGGCCGCTTCCTCGACCACTGCCGCGTTGCGCTGGGTGATTTCATCCATCTGTGTGATGGCCTGATTGACCTGCTCGATGCCGTCGCTCTGTTCCTGGCTGGCGGCGGCGATATCGTTGATGTACACGGCCACCTGCTGCACCGAGCTGACGATCAGATCCATCGTTTTTCCGGCCGTCTCGACCAGTTTTCCACCCGCATCGACCTGGACGACCGAATCGCCGATCAGCGCCTTGATCTCCCTGGCCGCCGAGGCCGAACGCTGCGCCAGATTGCGCACTTCGGCCGCCACGACGGCGAAGCCGCGCCCCTGCTCACCGGCGCGCGCCGCCTCGACGGCCGCGTTTAAGGCCAGGATATTGGTCTGAAACGCGATGCCGTCGATGACGCCGATGATATCGGCGATCTTGCGCGAACTGGCGCTGATCGATGCCATCGTCGCCACCACGTCGTGCACCGCGCGCCCGCCGCTGCTGGCCGTCTCGGCCGCCGAGACGACCAGCCGGTTGGCCTCGCGCGCATTGTCGGCATTCTGTTTGACGGTGCTGGTGAGCTCCTCCATCGACGAGGCGGTCTGCTCGAGCGAACTGGCCTGCGCCTCGGTGCGCGCCGACAGATCGGCATTGCCGCTGGCGATCTCCTGCGAGCCGCCGCTCACGACATCGGTGGTTTCCTTGATCTGCCCCACCAGCAGCTTGACGTTGGTCTGCAATACCCGCAAAGCTTGGGCAACGGCGGTCAGTTCGTCGTCACCGTAGGCGTCAATCTGGCCACTCAAGTCGCCCGAACTCATGCGGTCAATGGCGCCATGCATGCGCTCGAGCGGCGCCACGATCAGGCCGTGCAAGCGCACACCGGACAGCGCGACGAGCACCGCACCAAACACCGACAACCCCGTCTGCCACGCATCGGCAGACGCCGCACCGCTCATCCGGATCAGCATCAGCGCAATGAAGATCGCCACCAGCGCGGCAGAAAAGGCAACGATCTTGGCGCCCACCGACATCCTGCGCAACACATTGAACTGACGCAGACTCGACTGACGCCGCAGCGCGCCTTCATGCACTTCCAGGCCCGACGCGCCGCCCTTGATGGCCCGGTAAGCCTGCTCGGCGCTGGCCACTTTGGCACGACTGGGCTTGACCCGGATCGACGCGTAGCCGGTGACCTTTCCGTCCTCGATGATCGGCGCCGCATTCGCCTCGACCCAGTAATAGTCGCCATTCTTGCAGCGATTCTTGACCATCCCGGTCCACGCCTTGCCGCTTTTGAGCGTGCGCCAGAAGTCGGCGAACGCCTCGGCCGGCATGTCAGGGTGGCGCACGATGTTTTGCGGCGCGCCGATCAACTCCTGCTCGCTAAAGCCGCTGATGGTGACAAAGTCGGCGTTGATATAGGTAATATTGCCCTGCAAATCGGTTTTCGAGACGACGCTTTGATCATCCCGCAGAACATATTCGACCTGGGTGACTGGCGTATTGTTGCGCATATCGCGTTCCTTACAACTAATCATTAGTAATGAAGAATGAATCAACCTGGCAGCGCGACATGGCGTGATATTGGGCCGGGGGTGCGGCGCTGCAGGCCACCAGATGGCGGCGCGTTGGCGATGTAGTCCATCGATTTTCGCGCCACTTGGTTAAGCTAACATCAAAACCAAGAGTAACATTACTGGCGCCGCATTCAGACCTGCACGCAAACGAATATTGCTTTTCAGCACGGCCAAACAACAAACGGCGTGTCGGCCGCCTAATTCGCCCGTGGTCAGCCAGATGTCAGCGACACCGTGTAGATGGCAGTGCGGCTGGTGCCGGCGCGTTGTCGGCAGCACATCGGAGCCGCGCTTGGCGTGCCGACCCGCCCCAGCGGCGCGCGCGCGGCAAGGCGAAGCGGCAAACGGGCGAGCGGTCGCTAGCGCTTGCGCTGCATGATCTGGCGGGCAATGCCGCGCAGGATGTTGACTTCTTCCGTTTCGAGCTGCGCGCGGGCGAACAGTCGCTTGATGCGCGGCATCAGCTTGCGCGGATTGTCGGCGTTCAGGAAGCCCAGTTCGACCAGCGCCTGTTCGAGGTGGCTATACATGCCCTCGATCTGCTCCAGACTGGCCGCGTCGCCATGAAAGCCGACCACGCTGGGCGCCGTCTGCCCGTCGGTGCCGGCGATGCGGCATTCGTAGGCCAGTACCTGGGCCGCCTGCGCCAGGTTCAGCGACGAATAGTCGGGATTGGCCGGAATGTTGATCAGCACATTGCACTGCTCGACGATGTCGTTGTGCAGGCCGACCCGCTCATTGCCAAAAATCAGCGCCGCGTTCAAGTCCGGGTGGCCGGCCAGTTGGGTGGCCAACGCGCGCGGCGTCAACACCGGCGGCGAAAACTCGCGCAGGCGGGCCGACACGGCGGCGGCAAAATTGCAGCCGGCCAGCGCCTCGCCGATCGAGCCGACCACCCGCGCGTTGGTCAGGATGTCCTGCGCGCCGCTGGCGAAGGCGACCGCCTCCGGGTCGGCCAGATGCGGATCGCAGCGCGGATTGACCAGCACCAGTTCGCTAAAACCCATGGTCTTCATGGCGCGCGCGACCGAGCCGATATTGCCGGCGCGGCTGGTCTCGACGAGAATAAATCGCAGGCGTTTGAAAACAGACGTGTTGATTTCGGGCAGGTTCATTTAAAATAGCGCTATTGCGCGGTAACGACAGTGACAATTGGGCGGGCGACATGGCAAAAAACCATGCAGCGCATGGCGCGATTCTAACCAGTTCGGGACCGCACCGCTCTTTAATTCACTCTTGCAACTTGCCTTTCACTGCGCCGGAAACGACGTTGTGGGCGGCTGCGTTCATTTAACGGAAGTAACACATGCACCCAATGCTCAACACGGCCATCAAGGCCGCACGTAAAGGCGCCGCCGTCATCACGCGCGCCACGTTTGACCTCGATCGCGTCACCTCGACCGAAAAACAACACAACGATTTCGTCACCGATGTCGATACGGCCGCCGAACAGGCGATCATCGAAGTGTTGCAAAAAGCATATCCCGACCATGCTTTCCTGGCCGAGGAATCGGGTGCATCCGCTAATTTGCACGACGACAGTGAAAACGTGTGGATCATCGATCCGCTCGACGGCACCACCAACTTCATGCACGGCTTCGGCCAGTATTGCATCTCGATCGCGCTGCAGCAGCGCGGCATCATCACCAACTCGCTGGTCTACGACCCGGTGCGCAACGACTTGTTCACCGCCACCAAGGGCGCCGGCGCCTACCTCAACGACAAACGTATCCGCGTCACCAAACACGACCGCATCGCCAACGCCCTGATCGGCACCGGCCACGCGGCCGGTCCGCGCGCGCTCGACGAATACCTGAAGATGTACGCGATCATGGGCGAACGCTGCCAGGGTCTGCGCTGCGCCGGCTCGGCCGCGCTGGACCTGGCCAATGTGGCGGCCGGTCGCATCGACGGTTTCTACGAAAAAGGCCTGAAGCCTTGGGACATCGCCGCCGGCGCGCTGCTAATCACCGAGTCGGGCGGCATCGTGGGCGAATTCTCCGGCGAATCGGACTACCTGCACAAGGGCGACATCATCGCCGCCAGCCCGAAAGTGTTCGGCCAGATGGTCGCCCTGCTGACCCCGTTCGCCTAAGGCCTACGCCCGGTCGGAATGCGGCCCGCTGCGGGCGGCATTCCGACATTGCTTTGATGAAACGAATTTCTACCAAGTTTCCTCATCGCTGCTATACTTATCGCTTAGCGGCTCCAATGACCAGTCCCCTGGCCGCTGTCTCCTGTAGTCTAATCTGATTGCCTGCGACTGGCGCCCGATGCGGCGACAGGCCGATCTACACCATAAAGTTATCATGTCCTTCTCAAAACTCGGCCTGTCCGATGCGATTGTTCGTGCCGTCACCGAACACGGTTACACCGTTCCGACCCCGATCCAGACTCAGGCGATTCCCGCCGTGCTGGCCGGTGGCGACCTGCTGGCCGGCGCACAGACCGGTACCGGCAAAACCGCCGGCTTCACCCTGCCCATCTTGCACCGCCTGTCAACCGATGCGATCGGCGCCGCGCTGACCGGCAAGACCTCGCCGCGCTTCATCCGCACCCTGATCCTGACCCCGACGCGCGAACTCGCTGCGCAGGTGGAAGAATCGGTGCGCGTGTACGGCAAGTACACCAACCTGAACTCGGCCGTCGTATTCGGCGGCGTGGGCATCAACCCACAAATCAAGCAGCTCAAGCATGGCGTCGACATCCTGGTCGCCACGCCGGGCCGTTTGCTCGACCATATGGAGCAGCGCACCGTCAACCTGTCCAAGGTCGAGATCCTGATCCTGGACGAAGCGGACCGCATGCTCGACATGGGTTTCATCCGCGACATCAAGAAAGTGCTGGCCGTACTGCCGCCAAAACGCCAGAACCTGCTGTTCTCGGCCACCTTCTCGGAAGAGATCAAGGCGCTGGCCGATGGCTTGCTGAACAAGCCGGCGATGATCGAAGTGGCGCGTCGCAATTCGACCGTCGAAGTGATCGCCCAGAAGATCCATCCGGTCGACCGCGACAAGAAGCACCCGATGCTGGCCCACCTGATCAAGACCAATAACTGGACCCAGGTGCTGGTGTTTACCCGCACCAAGCACGGCGCCAACAAGTTGGTCGAGCAACTCGAAGGCGACGGCATCGGTGCGCTGGCGATCCACGGCAACAAGAGCCAGTCGGCGCGTACCCGCGCGCTGTCCGAGTTCAAGGATGGCACGCTGCAAGTGCTGGTGGCCACCGACATCGCCGCGCGCGGTATCGACATCGACCAGTTGCCGCACGTCGTCAACTACGACCTGCCGAACATTCCGGAAGACTATGTGCACCGGATCGGTCGTACCGGCCGCGCTGGCGCCACCGGTGAAGCGGTGTCGCTGGTGTGCGTGGACGAGCACGAAATGCTCAAGGATATCGAGAAACTGATCAAGCAAGCGCTGCCGCGCCACGTCATTCCCGGCTTTGAGCCGGACATGAACGCGCGCGCCCAGCCTGTGCAACTGCGCAGCGGCGCCCCCGGCCATCGCGGCGGCGGCGGACGTTCGGGCGGCGGCGGTGGCGGCCAGGTCGTCAAGGTTGCCGGCGCTCGCAGCGGCAAGCCGCGCAGCGGTGGCGGCGGTGGCGGCGGCGGTCCTTCGGGCGGCAACCGCTCGCAGGCTCCGTCCCAGCATCGTTCGGGCGGCCGCGGCCGCTAAGCAGCACGCTGCGGCGCCCTGCCGCAGCACACTCCGGCGCCTGTGCGCCGGAGCATGTTTTCCCCACGCGCGCCGTGCCATACTCGCGTCTCACCGTTGCCGCTTCATCGTCCCCGCGTCAGCGTTCCCGCTTCACCGTTCCCAAGCCACCCCGCATCATTGCCTTGCCCATGCGCCGACGGCTCGGTCAATGCACACCAGCAGTGCAGGCTACGCGCACTCCGCACTTTGGCGGACAAACCCGGCGCATCCATATATACTTGCGCGCTCAACCATTAATTAAGCATTTATCCTGTTTGTGCCGAAAGCCCTCACCATGTCCGACCCTGGCAGCACCTTCGATTTCTGTCTGCGCCTGGCGCGCGCGCACGCGGTGCTGATCCGCCGTTTCGACAGCGCCCTTGGCAGTATCCACGGCCTGCGCTTTTCCGACTTTCAGCTGTTGTACCATCTGGGGCGCGCGCCGGGCCGGCGCCTGCGCCGCATCGACCTGGCCGAACGGCTCGGCCTGACCGCCTCGGGCGTCACGCGCAGCCTGCTGCCGCTGGAGAAAATCGGTCTGGTGACGCGCCAGAGCGACCCGCGCGACGCCCGGGTCGGCTACGCCGTGCTCAGCGACGCCGGCGCCGATTTGCTGCGCGACGCCAGCGCCAGCGCCGCGCAACTGAGCGACGAGGCGCTCAGTCAGGTCGATCCTGGCCAGCGGGACGCACTCTCGGCCATCCTTGGCCAGTTGGCAGGCATCAATCTGTCGAACAACTAGAGGGCACGCTGCGCGCGCGCCGGATGTCGATTAGGATATCGGTATCGCCATTCCGAGTTGCCCACCATGCCAAAATTTGCCGCCAATCTCAGTATGCTGTTTCCCGAACTGCCCTTTCTGGAGCGCTTCGGCGCGGCCGGCGCGGCCGGATTTGACGCCGTCGAATTCCTGTTCCCGTATGCCTTCGAGGCCGAGCAGATCGCACAGCGGCTCACCCGCCATGGGCTGCGCGCCGTGTTGCACAATCTGCCGGCGGGCGACTGGGTCGCCGGCGAGCGCGGCATGGCCTGCGACCCGCGCCGGGTCGGCCAATTCCAGGACAGCGTGGGGTTGGCGCTCGACTACGCGCTGGCGCTGGACGTGCCACAGCTGCACTGTATGGCCGGCATCGTGCCGCCCCAGGTGACGCACGAGCGGGCCCACGCGACCTATGTCGACAATTTGCGCTTCGCCGCCGATGCGCTGGCGCCGCATGGACTGCGCCTGCTGATCGAGCCGCTCAACACCTATGACGTGCCAGGCTATTTCCTGACCGGCAGCGCGCAGGCTGTGGCGGTGATCACGGAATGCGCGCGCGCCAACCTGCTGCTGCAGTACGACATCTATCACATGCAGCGCATGGAAGGCGAGCTGGCCAACACGATACGTGCCAACCTGCCCTTGATCGGCCACATGCAGCTGGCCGATACGCCCGGGCGGCACGAGCCGGGCAGCGGTGAAATCAATTTTGCGTACCTGTTCAAGCTGATCGACCAGCTCGGCTATACCGGCTGGATCGGTTGCGAATACCACCCCGCGCACGATACGCGGACGGGACTGGCGTGGAGGGATATACTGGTCCCACGCTGACCGCGCCGCACCGCTCTCGAAGGTGAGGTCGCGCAAAGCGGAACACCACGCAGCACCTTACGATGTTACAAGCCACCATTTAGCGAGCGGACCATGAACGCACTTGAATCAACGCAATTGTCCAGCCTGCACGAGATGCTCGCCCAGCGCCAGCACGCGCTCGAAGCACAGGTGGCGCCGCAAACCGAACCGGGCGACTTGCCCGTGTCCGAAGTGGAAACGGCGCCGGCCGACAAGGCCACCGTGCGCCTGCTCAACGACATGGCCTTGGAGGCGGCCGAGCACATCGCCAGTTCGCTCACCGACGTGCGCCACGCGCTGAGCAAATTCGCCGACGCCAGCTACGGCCAGTGCGAATCCTGTGGCGAGCCGATCGGCTACTCGCGCCTGCAGGCGCGCCCAGAGGCGCGCCTGTGCATCGTCTGCCAGACGCGTCAGGAACAGCGCTAACGGCGCGCCACAGCGGCATTAACACATGTGCTGGCCGCCATTGATGGCGATGTTGGCACCCGTTACAAAACCAGCCTCTTCCGACACCAGATACGCGATCAGCGCAGCGATTTCGGCTGGCTCGCCCAAGCGCCCGACGGGAATCTGCGGCAAAATCTTGTTTGCCAGAATGTCGGGCGGCACCTTCATCACCATCGCCGTGCGCAGATAGCCGGGCGAGACGGTGTTCACCGTCACGCCCAGACGCGCCACTTCCAGCGCCAGCGACTTGGTGAAGCCGTGCATGCCGGCCTTGGCGGCGGCGTAGTTGGCCTGCCCGAACGCGCCCTTCTGGCCATTCACCGACGAAATATTGATGATACGTCCCCACTGACGCTCGAGCATCGATTCCAGCGCCGGTTTGGTCACGTTGAACACGCTATCGAGATTGGTGCGCAGCACCGCCTGCCAATCGCGCAACTCCATCTTGCGCAGACTCTGGTCGCGCGTGATGCCGGCGTTGTTGACCAGCACGTCGACCCGTCCCAGTTCGGCGCACACGGCTGCCACCATCGCCTGACTGGCGGCAAAGTCGCCCACGTCGACCCGATAACTGGCGAACACAAAACCCTCCTCGCGCTGGGCCGCCAACCAACTGTCGACCCGGGCGTTTTCCGGTGAACAGGTGGTCGCCACCCGATACCCGGCGCTGGCCAGGCGCCGGCAAATCGCCGTGCCCAGCCCGCCCATGCCGCCCGTCACCAAAGCTACTCTTGCGTTCTCCATGATGTTGTCCTGTTCTTATCAGTATTTTCTGAATTTACGCCGCACACTGTCGCAACGCAAGCCGCACACGGAGTTTAGGAGGTGCACGCCGTGCAGGGTTTGCGCCAGCGCAAACCCTGCACGGCCGCGCCCCGGCCAGTGTCACGATGAGTAACATCAATATGACGGCGCGCGCCTGCTGTAGCGTGCAAGGTGATGGTTTGTTTCTTTCACGCGCGCTCGCGCGCACAGGCAAAGGTGGTGTCATGTCCTTCAAGACCGTACTGGTGCATGTCGATGACACGCGCCGCAGTCCCGAGCGAGTACGCCTGGCCGCCCAGATCGCCGGCGCCTGCGGCGGCCACCTGATCGGCGCCGCCCTGACCGGCGTGTCGCGCCTGTCCTACGGCGGCCCGCCGCAGCATCCGATCGATGCGCATCTGGCGCTGCACCTGGACTACCTGCGCGAGCGGGCCGGGCGGACGCTGGCCAGCTTCGGCGGACAGCTCGGTGCGCACGGCGTGGCCACGTTCGAGGCGCGCGTGATCGACGACGAGACTGCCGGCGGCCTGAGCCAGCACGCGCGCTGCGCCGATCTGGTCGTGATCGGCCAGGTCAACCTGGACGAAGCGTCGCCATTCGCGATGGCCGACGTGCCCGGCTACGTCGTGATGCACGCCGCCCGGCCGGTGCTGATCGTGCCGTACGCCGGCCTGGTCGAACGGGTCGGACAGCGCATAGTGATCGCCTGGGATGCCAGCAAGGAGGCGGCGCGCGCGGTCAGCCTCGCATTGCCCTTACTGCAACTGGCCGATACGGTCGAGGTGGCCGTGCTGGGCAGCGACGCCAGCGTCACCCCGTCTGCCCAGGCCGGCGAGCAACTACTACGTTTCCTGCTACGCCACGGCGTGCGCGCTAACCTGTCAGCGCCGCGCGATGGCGCCGCGGCGGGTGCGCGCCGCCAGCATCTGGTGGGCGAAGCGCTGCTCGCACTGGCCGGCGAGATAGCGGCCGATTTGCTGGTGATGGGCGCCTACGGCCACTCGCGCTTTCGCGAAACCGTGCTCGGCGGCGTGACCCGCACCGTGCTTGAGAACATGACGATCCCGGTCCTGATGTCGCACTGAAGCACGGCCATGCAGCGCGCCACGCCCCCACTCCGCCCGCCGCCTTGTACTCTGTGCAGCGCTGGCCTGTTGGCGACGCTGTTGTGGCTTGGCGGCTGCGCCAGCCTGCTGCCGGACTCGAACAGCGAAGCGAAGACCCCGTGGAACAGCTACGACGAGGCGGCTGCAACGTTTACCAAGATCACGCCCGGCAAGACCAGCCTGAGCGAATTGCGCGCGCTTGGCTACGACCCGGAGCACACGGCCAACGTGGCCCTGCTCAGCCACGCGGACTTGCTGCGCCGCCTGCAGGCGATGGCCACGTTCGAAGGGCCGGCGCTCGACCCCGCGCTCAAGCAGTGCGTGGCCGCCGGCCAGGCCTGTTTTGCCTACCGGATTGAGCAGCAATCGATGGTGCGTGAACGGGTGGGCGGATTCTGGCTCGACTTCTTCAACTTCCGGCGCGACACCAAGGTCACCGGCTGGCAGTTCGACGCGCTGGTGCTGATCAGTCGGGGCGTGGTGATCTACAAGTCGTGGAGCGGCAAACCAAACATCCACGAAATGGAGCACGAACATCATCCGCTCGGCCCGCTGCAGGGAATCGGTTCGTCGTTGCGCTAGTTAAGTTTGCCAGGGCTGGCCACGGATCTTGGCCACTTGGCGCTGCGCCATCCAACGCCACAGTTGCAGCGCATCGGACTGGCTGGCGCACATGTGGCGCGGACTGGCCAGCGCGATCTCGCAGTCGCGGTCGGACCATTCCTCGAAGCGCACCGCGCCGGCGCTGGACACTTCGACTTCGTACATCAGGCCGTCGTCGTAGCCAAAGCGCAGCACGGCGACCGCCGCCTCGCCGTCGAGATCGAAGCCGCCACCGTAGAGTTGCGCGAGCACCTCGACGAGCTGCTGTTCGGACGGCATCGTGATTTCACTGCCGTCCGGGCCGGTTAGAGCCACCCATGCTTGTGTCATTGACGCCCCCCCTATCCATCCTCGTTCGACCCGTCCCATGGGAGGGCGCGTGCTTGCGCACGGTCCGGCCTGAGCTCTGTTGTACTGGTGATCGGATTTCTTGCCATGCTATGACGCCAACGGCCGTTGATGCGAACGGTTGGGAACTATCATACCGAAATGTGCTGGGAGAATGGCAAATTATTCTGCGTGTGCGAAATGGCCAAAACAACCACTTTATCGGCACGCCCAACTTATCAAATCACCAAAACGGAACGCGCGCCAGCAGCCCCACGGGCGTGCGCGCCATCGTACAATGTTGGCCATGCAAAACGACACCTTGCCTCCCCACCCGGCGCCGCCACCCGCGCGCAAACGCGGCCGCCCGGTGCAGGACGAAAACGCCAGCCTGCGACGCGAGCTGATCGAAAAATCGGCCGCACTGTTTCGTACCCAAGGGTATGACAACACCACCGTGCGCGACATCGCCGCGGCGGTCGGCATCCAGGCCGGCAGCTGGTTCTATCACTTCAAGACCAAGCAGGATATTCTGGTGGCGGTAGTCGAACAGGGGATGCTCGAGTCGCTCGCCGCGATGGAGGCGATCGCACTGCGTCAGCTGGCGCCGCGCGCCGCCTTCGGCGAACTGGTGCGCGCGCATTTGCACACCCTGCTCGCGCCCGACCACCACTTCATCGCCGTGCTGCTGTACGAGTGGCGCTCGCTGGACCAGCCGGCGCGCGCGCGCGTGATCAAACTGAAGGACCGTTACGAGGCGATCTGGGACGAGGTGATCACAGCGCTGCACGCCTCGGGTGACTGGAGCATGCCGACCCGTTTCGACCGCCTGCTGATGTTCGGCGCGCTGAACTGGACCGCGCAATGGTTCAAGCCCGGCGCCGGCGGCGGCATTGAGGAACTGGCCGAACAAACCGTACGCTTCATTCTGCGCAGCCCGGAGCCCGCCGCGCCGCGCTGACGCGCCGCAGGTCGGCTTGGCGCCGGCGCGCGCGCGGTCAACGGCGCGTGCAGGCGCTGGCGTCAGCGTCAACCCAGGCGACCGGACCTGGCCGGCACGCGCCGTGTTTAACGCCCGGTATCGCCCGCGAACAAGGCCTGATGCGCAGCGCGCAGCACATGCTTCTGGATCTTGCCGGTCGAGGTGCTCGGCAACGCCGCGATCAGGTCGATGTGCTTGGGCACCTCGAAGCCGGCCAGATGGGCGCGGCAATGCAGATCGAGCGTCGTAGCGTCGCACTGGGCGCCGTCCTTGAGCACGACGAAAGCGGCGACGCCCTCGCCCCACAGCGGATGCGGCACGCCGACCACGGCGGCATTGGCCACCGCCGGATGGCGCAGCAGCACCTCCTCCACTTTCAACGAGGCGACGTTTTCGCCGCCGCTCTTGATCATGTCCTTGATGCGGTCCTTGAACAGCAACTGGCCGTCCGCATCGATCATGCCCAGGTCGCCCGTGTGGTGCCAGCCGTGGCGGCGCGCGTTGGCGCTGGCCTGCGGGTCCTTGTAATAGCCCAGCATCACGTTCGGGCCGCGATGGACGATTTCACCCACCTGGCCGGGCGCGAGCAACTCGCCGTCGGCGTCCATAATGGCCAGCTCGTTGACCATGCACGGCTGGCCCCAGTAATTGCCGAAGCGCTGTAGTTGCTGCTCCGGAGGGAAGTACATCGTCATTGGGAAGATTTCAGTCTGCCCGCTGCCCAGCGCGAACTGCGGGCACAATTCGGCGATCAGGCGACGCAGCAACGGCTGCGCCATCGGCGCCATCGCATACACGCACAGACGCAGCGCCGACAGGTCGCGCTGCGCGCGCGCCGGGTGCTGCAGCAGCGCGCCGTACATCAGCGGCAGGCCGACCATCACCGTCACGCGCTCGCGCGCGAGCGCATCGAGCAGCGCACCTGGATCGAAGCCGCGCTGTATCAGCATGCTTGAGCCGGCCGTCAGCGCCGAGCCGACCAGCGCGAACTGGGCGCAGTGGAACATCGGCAGGATGCAGGTAAACACATCGCTGGCCAGCACACCCAGCGTGCCGATGTTCGACAGCAGCGCCGAGTGCACCGACAGGTGGCTGTGCATCGCCCCTTTCGGGCGCCCGGTGGTGCCGCTGGTGTACATGATCAGCGCCAGCTCGCGCGCATCGATCAATACCGACGGCAGCGTCGACGGCATGCCGCGCAGCGCTTGCCGCAGCGCTTGCCGCAGCGTGTTGTCGGCGACGCCGTCTGGCCCGCACAGGCGCACAGGCAATGCCAGCGCATCGAGCACGGCGCGCAAGGCGTTGCCAGCATACAGCTGCTGGTCCAGCACGACCAGCTTCGCCTCGGCGTGTTCAAGGATGTACCCAACGTCGGCAGGCGCGAGCATCGTGTTGATCGGCACCCACACCAGCCCGGCCTTGAGGATGCCATAGGCGGCGATCAGGAACTGCGCCGAGTTATTGCACAGCATCGCCACCTTGTCGCCGGGGCCCAAGCCCTGCGCCAGCAAGTGATGGGCGAACTGATTGCTGGCCTCGTCGAGTTCAACGTAGCTGGTGCGCTGTGCGCCCTCGATCAAGGCAGTCTTGACGCCGTATTTGCGCGCACTCTTGTGCAGCGTGTCGCCCAGCGCAATGCGGTTCAACAGATTTGCTTCACGTGCCGCCTGGGCCCCATTCAAGTCCATCCTGATTCTCCTGTGTGCTGGTCGATATTGTGCTGGTCGATATAGTGGCGCTCGATGCTGTGCCGGTCGGCACTGCCGTGGACACGACCGCTCGATCCGGTCGCGCTGGCTGTTGCGACACGGGCGAACTGGACGTCACGCCAGCGCCCCCGCTGCGTGCGCGCACTAGGCCACGCGCTGTGCGGCGACGATCTCCATCAACGCCCGCCCCGGTGCGACCTGCTCGCCGAGGTCGGCGAACAGTGCCTCGATGCTGCCGTCGAACGGCGCCATGATGCTGTGCTCCATCTTCATCGCCTCGATCACCATCACCACCTGACCGAGCCGCACCGACTCGCCTGCGGCCACCGGCAGCGCCACCACGCGCCCGTTCATCGGCGCGACGATGCGCCCGCTGGCGGCACCGTTGGCCGTTCGGTCGGGCGCCGCGTAACTGGTGTCCTGCACGCAGTGCTCGACGCCGTCGAGCAGGAAGTGGCACAACGCAGCGTCGAACGCGAACTCGATGTGCAGCGTGCGCTCGCCCAATGTCAGCACCAGCGCATTCGGCGCGCACTGCGCGATCTGCGCACCGACGCGCGTGTCGGCGCCGATGATGTCCCACTGCTGGGCATCGATGGCGGCCACGTACAGCGCGCAGGCTTCGCCGTCGAGCACGAAGCGGCATAGTTGGCGGTAGCTGCAGCTGCTGGACCAGCTGCGCAACTCGGCCGGATAGTGCCCCGTGTCGGCAGAACTGCGTCGCCAGGCCAGCAGCGTGGCGGCGACGTGTATGGCCAGCGCATGTGGCGTCTGCTGCGCGCGCTCGGCGGGCGGAAATGCCGTTTCGATCAATGCGGTGGTGGCCGCGCCGGCGACAAACGCCGGATGGCGCACGCAGCGCGCCAGAAAAGCGCGATTACTGGTCAAGCCCAGCAGCACCGTGTCGTCCAGCGCACGCGCGATGCGACGCAGCGCCTCGGCGCGGTCCGCGCCGTGCGCGACGATCTTGGCCAGCATCGAATCGTAGTGTGGCGACACGGTCAGGCCGCTGGCCAGCGCATGGTCGGTGCGCACACCGGCCGGCGCACGCCAGCGCGCAACGACGCCGCTTTGCGGCAGAAAGTCGCGCGCTGGATCTTCGCCGCACAGACGCACTTCGATCGCGTGGCCACCGCGCGCCAGACGCGCATCGATCTCGATTTGCGTCAGCGGCAGCGCTTCGCCCAGCGCGACGCGCAACTGCCATTCAACCAGGTCGACACCAAGTACCGCTTCGGTGACCGCATGCTCGACCTGCAAACGCGTGTTCATCTCCATGAAGTAGAAATGGCCGTCGCCGTCGAGCAGAAATTCCAGCGTGCCGGCGCCGCGATAGCCGATCGCGCGCGCCGCGGCAATCGACACGGCGCCCATCTGTGCGCGCAGCGCCGGCGACACGGCCGGCGAGGGCGACTCCTCGATCAGTTTCTGGTGGCGCCGCTGCACCGAGCAATCGCGCTCGCCCAGATGCACCACATTGCCGTGCGCGTCGGCGAACACCTGAATCTCGATATGACGCGGTGCGACGATGGCTTTTTCGAGGATCAGCGCGGCGTTGGAAAACGCGTGCAGCGCTTCCGAGCGGGCCGACTGCAAGGCGTGCGCGAAGTCGGCCGCCTCGGCGACGCGACGCATGCCGCGCCCGCCCCCGCCGGCCACCGCCTTGATCATCACCGGGTAGCCGATCAGCGCGGCTTCGTTCGCCATGCGCGCATCGCACTGGTCATCGCCCTGGTAGCCGGGCACGCAAGGCACGCCGGCTTGCGCCATCAAGCGCTTGGCCTCGGCCTTGTTGCCCATCGCGTCCATCGCCTGCGCGGCGGGACCGATGAACACCAGCCCGGCCTGCGCACAGGCGCGCGCGAAGTCGGCGTTCTCGGCCAAAAAGCCGTAACCGGGATGGACCGCGCCGGCGCCGCCGGCACGCGCCGCGCCCAGCAGTGCGTCGATATTCAGGTACGAGGCACTGGGCGCGGCCGCGCCAATACGCAGCGCCAGATCAGCCGCCTGGCAATGGGGCGCGTCGCGGTCGGCGTCCGAATACACGGCGATGGTGCGAAAGCCCATCCGCTTGGCAGTGCGCATCACGCGCAGCGCAATTTCGCCGCGGTTGGCGATCAGGATCGAATCAAAGTGCGGTGTCGTCATGGCGGATCAGTTCTTCTTGCCCGGCAGCGTGCCCATGTACTTGCAGATAATGCTCAGCATGACTTCGTCGGCGCCACCGCCGATCGAACCGAGCCGGCCATCGCGGTAAAAGCGCGACACCGTGTTATCGAGCGTGAATCCCATGCCGCCCCAGAACTGCAAGCAGGCGTCGGGCACGATGCGCGCCAGCCGGCCCGCTTTCAATTTGGCCATCGAGGCCAGCTCGGTGACGTCCTGGCCGGCCAGGTACAATTCGCAGGCGCGGTACGTGAGCGCGCGCAGCGACTCGACTTCGGTCTTCAGTTCGGCCAGTTTGAAATGCACCCACTGGTTGTCCACCAGGCTCGATCCAAACAGCTTGCGCTCGCGCGCATACGCGATGGTGCTGTCGATGCAGTTGTTCATCGTCTGCACATTGCTCGCCGCCACCCACATGCGCTCTTCCTGGAACTGCAGCATCTGGTACGTAAAACCCTTGCCCTCCTCGCCGATGCGATAGCTTTGCGGCACACGCACCTCGTCGAAATAGATCAGGCCCGTGTCGGACGAGTTCATGCCGATCTTCTGGATCTTTTTCCCCACCGAGACGCCCTTGGTGTCCATCGGCACGATGATCAGGGACTTGTTGCGGTGCGCCGGATCGTCCGAGGTATTGGCCAGCAGGCACATCCAGTCCGCCTGCAAGCTGTTGGTGATCCACATCTTGCTGCCGTTGATGATGTAGTCGTCGCCGTCCTTGCGCGCGCTGGTCTTGATGGCCGCCACGTCGGAACCCGCGTTGGGCTCGGACACGCCGACGCAGGCGACCATGTCGCCTTGAATGGCCGGCGCCAGGAACTGGGCGCGCAACGCGTCCGAACCGAAGCGCGCCAGGGCCGGTGTGGCCATGTCGGTCTGCACGCCGATCGCCATCGGCACGCCGCCGCAGTTGATGTGGCCCAGCGTCTCGGCCATCGCCACCGAGTACGAATAGTCCAGGCCCAGCCCGCCAAATTCGACCGGCTTGGAAATGCCGAGGAAACCGAGCGCGCCCATCTTCTTGAACAGCTCCTTGGCCGGGAACATCTCGGCTGCCTCCCACGCGTCCACGTTGGGATTGATTTCGGTGTCGATGAAACGCTTCAGATTGCGCTGGAGTTCAAGGTGTTCGTGGCTAAATTGCATGGTGCTCTCCTGGATGTTGGGTTCGAATGAGTGAAAGGCTGGATCGCATTGATTATGGCCGTGCGACGCCAAACTGAATCGGATGGAGCGCACGCCGACGCCCGTCCAGGCAGACCGACAGCGCGCAAGCGAGCACCTTGCGGGTGTCGCGCGGATCGATCACGCCGTCGTCGAGCAGGCGGCCCGAGATCGTGAAAGCGCCGGTCTGGCGCTCGAAGGTGTCGATCACTTTCGCACGCATCGTCTCGATGGCGACGCTGTCGACCTCGATGCCCTTGCGCCGCATGCTCGCCTCCATCACGATCGCCATCGTGCCGGCGGCCTGCTCGGCGCCCATCACGGCGGTCTTCGCGTTGGGCCAGCTAAAGCAAAAATCGGGATGAAAACCCCGTCCGGACATGCCGTAATTGCCGGCCCCAAACGAGGCGCCGCAGTGCACGGTGATGCGCGGCACGCTGGCGTTGGCCATCGCCTGGATCATCTTCGAACCGTGCTTGATCATGCCGGCCTGCTCGGACGCCTTGCCGACGATGAAGCCGGTGGTGTTTTGCAGGTACACCAGCGGCGTGTCCGACTGGCAGCAGGCCTGGATGAAGTGCGCCGCCTTGGTCGCGCCGTCCGGGTCGAGCGGGCCGTTGTTGGTGATGATACCGATGCGCATGCCGCAGATGGCCGCGTGGCCCGTCACGGTGGCAGCGCCGTAGTCCGGTTTGAATTCGAGGAAGTCCGAGCCGTCCGCGATGCGTGCGATCACCTCGCGCATGTCGAGCGGCTTGCGATGGTCGTTCGAGGCGATGCCCAGCAACTGGTCGGCGTCGTGCAGCGGTTGCGCGTACGCGCGCTCCACGCGCAGCGTGTCGCGGTCCCAGTCGAGCGCGGCGACCAGCTCGCGCGCGATGCGCAGCGCGTCGACGTCGTCCTCGGCCAGGTATTCGGACAGGCCGGTGACGCTGGCGTGCATGTCGGCGCCGCCCAGTTCCTCTTCGCTGGCGATTTCGCCAGTGGCCGCCTTCAAAAGCGGCGGGCCGGCCAGGAACGCTTTGGCACGCTCGCGCACCATCACCACGTAGTCTGACAGGCCGGGCATGTAGGCGCCGCCGGCCGTGCTCGAACCATGCACCACACTGATCACCGGCAGGCCGGCCGCCGACAGGCGCGCCAGCCAGTAAAAACCGCTGCCGCCGTGGATGAAGGTCTCCACCTTGTAGGTCAGCAGATTGGCGCCGGCGCATTCGACCAGATGGATGAACGGCAGCTTCTGGTCGTAGGCAATGGTCTGCGCGCGCTGGAATTTTTCGATCCCCATCGGCTGCACGGCGCCCGCGTCGATGCCCGAATCGTCCACCACGATCATCGCGCGCACGCCGCTGACGTAGCCGATGCCGGCCAACATGCCGCCGCCCGGAATCGAGCGGGCCGGATCAGGATGGTCGAGACAAAATCCGGCCAGTGTGGACAGCTCCAGAAACGGTGCGCCGATGTCGAGCAGGCGCCCAAGCCGGTCGCGCGGCAGCAACTGGCCGCGCTTTTCAAACAGCGCGCGCGACGCGCCCGACTTGTCGCGCGTGCGCTCCTCCAGTTGGCGCAACTGCGCCACCTGTTCGACCAGCGCGCTGCGGTTTTGCAGGTAGCCGTCGGCCTGCGCAACGATGCGCGATGCGAGCGCGGGCATCAGCTGCCCTCCCCGTCTTGCAGCACCTTGGGCACGCTGGCCAGATGAAAACCGTCGAACGGCGCGACCGGATTGCGCACCGGCGGCATCGGCATGCCACCGCGCACATTGGGGCGCCCGCCATCGACCCGGAGCAGGCTGCCGGTAATGAACGAGGCCGCCGGCGAGAGCAGATAGACAATCGCCGACGACACCTCGGCCTCGTTGCCAAAGCGCTTCAAGGGCACCGTATCGGGAAACGCGCGGATGATGGCGCGCATCTGCGGCGGATACGCGTCCATGCCCGACGAGGCCACGTAACCCGGCGCGACGGCGTTCACGCGCACGCCGAACTGGGCCCATTCAAAGGCGGCCGTCTCGGTGAAGTTGACCATGCCGGCGCGCGCGGCGCCCGAGTGGCCCATATTGGGCATGCCGCCCCAGATGTCGGCGACGATGTTGACGATCGCCCCGCCGCTGTGTTGCATAGCCTGGTTCAGACACTCGCGCGCCATCAGGAAGCCGCCCGTCAGGTTGGTTTGCACCACCGCCTCCCAGCCCTTGAGCGAAATGTCCTTGAGCTGGGCCGGGAACTGACCGCCCGCGTTGTTGACCAGCGCGTCGATGCGCCCGTGCTCGGCGACGATGCCAGCGACTAACGCCTTGACGGCGTCCTCGTCGCGGATATTGCACGGGTAGCAGTGGCTGCGCCCGCCCACCTGCGCGATCTCGTCTGCTACGGCGGCGAGCTTGTCGGGCGTGCGTCCGACCAGCGCGACGACGGCGCCCAACGCGGCCAGCTCGTGGGCCACGCAGCGCCCGATGCCGCTGCCACCGCCGGTGACGACGACGATGCGGTCCTTGAATGAATCGGCTGCAAAAATTGAACGATACATGCTGCTTCCTTGGTTTGTTGTCACACCCAGCCGAGCTGGCGCGCGGCCAGGTCGTTGAGAATTTCTTCGGCGCCGCCACCGATCATGTAGACCTTCACTTCGCGGTAGATGCGTTCCGATTTGGTGCCGCGCATGAAGCCCATGCCGCCGAGGATCTGCACGGCGCTGTCGGCGCACAGTTGCAAGGTCTGGGTGGCGAAGTTCTTCAGCATGCAAATTTGCGCCACGGGCGATTCGCCCCGTTCGAGCCGCATCGCCAGATCCTCGATGAACGTGCGAGTGGCCTCGATCTGGGTCGCCATCACGACCAGCTTCTGGCGCACCACCTGGTGCTCGACCAGGTGTTTTCCGAAGGTGGTGCGCTGTTGCGCCCACTCGGACGCTTCGTCCAGGCACACGCGCGCCAAGCCGTACGCCTGCATCGCCAGCGCCAGGCGTTCGTGGTTGAAGTTGCGCATGAATAGTTCAAAGCCGCGGTTTTCCTGACCCAGCAGCTGGGCCGCCGGCACGCGCACATTGTCGAAATGGAGCTGCGCCGTATCCGAGCACCACCAGCCCATTTTTTTCAAAGGCGTGCGCGTCAAACCGGGCGTGTCGCCCTCGATCAGCAGCGCCGACACGCCGCCCGCGCCGGGGCCGCCGGTGCGCACCGCCACCGTCAGGTAGTCGGCGCGCATGCCCGAGGTGATGAAAGTCTTGCTGCCGTTGACGATGTAGTCGTCGCCGTCGGGTTCGGCGCGGGTTTGCAGGTTGGCCACGTCGGAGCCGCCGGACGGTTCGGTGATCGCCAGCGCGCTGATTTTTTCACCGGACAGTATCTGCGGCAGCACCCGGTCCTTGAGCGCGCTCGATCCGCCGATCAGAATCGGTGGCGCACCGATCGAATGGCTGAACAGGGACGCCAGCAGGCCGCCGCAGGCGGTGCGCGACATCTCCTCGATCATCACCAGTTCGTGCAACAGGTCGCCCGGCGTGCCGCCGTACTGTTCCGGATAGCCCAGACCCAGCAGGCCAAGTTCGGCCGCGCTGCGATACACCTCACGGGGAAACGACTCGGCCTCGTCCCACCCGTCGACATAGGGCAGCAATTGCTGTTCGACGTAGCGGCGCACGGTGGCCCGAAACGCCGCGTGCTCGGCATTGAACAGTGGCGACGGCGGCAATGCCTGGTACATGGCTAACTCCCAATCTCGATTCTGCACATTCACGTTGGAAGCGCTGGCGCTGCGGTTCGCATCGCCAGCGCGGCAATCACTGGGTAGGCGCGGCACCACCCGGCGGCGTAACGAGCCGCGCGGCCAGTTGTGCCGGCACCTGTATCGGCATCGACAGCAGCACCTGCGCCATGCCCTTGCCCAGCGCGTCGTTGCGCAGCGAGGCCATGCCGCCCCCGCCCAGCGCCTGCTCGCAGACAAAGTTAAGCGCATCGATGCCGGGCAGGTCGTAGCGCGTGACCTTGCCTTTGACCAGATGGGCCAGATACCCGGCCACGCTCGCCTCGCTCAACTGCGCCCGCAACAGCGGCAGATAGGCGCTCTCGCGCGCGACGATGCCGATGTTCGAGGTGTCGCCCTTGTCGCCGCTGCGCCCATACGCCAGTGCGATCAGCGGCACGGTGAGCGCGCCGGCCTCGATCGGTGCCGGCACCACCTCGAGCGCGCGCGCCGCCACCGGCGTCATCGCATCCACGCCGCCCGACACGTCGACCAACACGGGCTGCTCGCCAAGCAGCGTGACAGTGGCCTGCACGCGCGCCTTGTCGAGCAAAAATGCGTACTGCTTGACCGATGGCGCCACGCTCGGTCGCCCGGCCGCCCCGGTCGTGCCCGGCGCCCAGGAGGTGCCGGCCGGCGCGATTTCGCGTGCGAACAATTCCAGCGCGCGCTTGTTCGGATGGGCCACCGCCAGCCACATCACCGCCTCGAACAGCGGCACCTGCGCCACGTGCGGCCCGAACGAATAGGCCGTGCCGAGCACCTCGATATGGGTCGCGCTGTAGTCACCCAATCCCAGTTGCGCAAACATCGCACGCGTGCGTTCGAGGATCGCCTCGGCGCTGCGGCGCGCCTTGCGCTCGGCGTCAAAACCGACCACCGTCAGCTGCGCCGCGCAGCGATAACCGTCCGCGTAGGTGGCGCTCACTTTGTAGGTCGAGGTCGGTGCGTAGCCCTTGGCGCCGCTCACTTCCACCCTGTCCGGCCCGGCCTGGGTCAGGCGCACGGCGGTGAAGTCGCACACCACGTCGGGCAGGATGTAGCGGGCCGGGTCGCCAATCTCGTACAACAGTTGTTCGGCCACCGTGGCCGGCGTCACCAGTCCGCCGGTGCCGGCCGGCTTGGTGATATAGAAACTGCCGTCGCGCCGGCAGGCGACGATCGGATAGCCGCTGTGCGCCCAGTCGGGCACCGCTTCCCAGTCGGTATGCAGGCCGCCCACGCCCTGGCAGCCGCACTCGATCAGGTGGCCGGCCAGGCTGGCCGAGGCCAGCTCGTGATGATCATCCATGCTCCAGTCAAATTCGTGCAGCAGCACGCCCAGCGTGACAGCGCTGTCGACGCAGCGTCCGGTGATGACCACTTGCGCGCCCGCGTCGAGCGCCAGCTTGATCGGCAGCGCGCCCAGGTAGGCATTGGCGCTGACGATTTTCTCCGGCAGCGGCTGGCCGCTGTGCAGTTCGCGCACGCCTTGCGCGCGCAGCGCCGGCAGTTGCGCCATGACGTCGTCGCCTTCGACCAGCGCGATCCGAACCGGCACACCGATCTCGTCGGCCAAGGCCTTGAGCGCGGCCGCGCAGGCGCGCGGATTGACCCCGCCGGCATTGGCGACGATGCGGATGCCCTGCGCCAGCGCATCCTTGAGTACCGCGCGCATCGCCACGCCGACAAAATCGGTGGCGTAGCCGAGCGCGGGGTCTTTCATGCGCGCCGTCGCCAATAGCGACATGGTCAGTTCGGCCAGGTAGTCGAACACCAGATAGTCGATCTGGCCGCTGGCAACCAGCTGGATGGCGCCGCTAGCGCTGTCGCCCCAAAAGCCGGAGGCGCCGCCGATTCTGACCAGCCCTTGCTGCGACTGCTTGTTGGCCTGTTTGCCCGCTTGTTGGCCCACTTGTTTGTCTGCTGCGTTGTGCATATCAGCGGCCACTCCATTGCGGCGCGCGCTTTTCGCGAAATGCCAGTTGGCCTTCCCTGGCGTCCTCGGTCAGTGCGAACAGGCCGATCTGGCTTTCGGCAAAGGCCATCGCCTGCTCGAACGGCAGCGTCTCGATCTGTTTGAGCATGTACAGGCCACGCCGGATCGCCGCCGGCGACTTGTCGAGCAAGCGCCCCAGCAGTGCATCGAGTGCGTCATCGAGCGCGTCCGGCGCGGCCACCGCGTTGATCAAGCCCAGCGCCAGCGCCCGTTCGGCCGTCAGAGCCTCGCCCGACAAGCACATCTCGGTGAGCACGCGGCGCGGCAACTGGTGCTGCAGCACGGCCAGCACCTGGGCCGGAAACACCCCCACCTTGACCTCGGGCAGTCCAAAGGTGGCGCTGCTGCTGGCCACCGCCAGGTCGCACATCGCCAGCAAGCCCATGCCGCCAGCCATGCAAGCGCCGTTCACGCGCGCCACCAGCGGCACGGTGCAGCGGCGCGCCTGGCGCAGCAAGTCGGCATACGCCTGGTAAGGTTGCGAATAGTCGACACGGAAGGCGTCGCCGCCGGCCAGATCGGCGCCGGCGCAAAACGCCTTGTCGCCGGCGCCGGTGAGCACCACTGCATGCACCATCGGCTCACGTTCGACGTCGGCCAGCGCCAGGCGCAAGGCGTCGAGCACCGCGCCGTTAATGGCGTTACGCCGTTCGGTGCGATTGATCGTCAGCCAGCGCGTCTGCCCGCGCGTCTCAATCTGCAGTTGCTGATCTTTCATTACGCGATTTTTCCATGTGTGTTGGGTTGCATTAAATAATAAAGCAAACGCTTGAATAAATCAACACGCCCGAACAGCACGCCCGCCCCGCGACGCCAACTCAGCAGGCCGATGGCCCGCGCGGCGCGCCGCCATCCCCGTGGACTCGATACAAAATTACAACACCAATGCCTTGGCTTTTGATTGTCAGCGCACTGTTGCTGATATACATTAAACCCTTGCGTACCTCGGGTATCCCATGCTGAATCAAGAAACCCTGCTGCTCGTGCAGATCAGTATTACCCTGCTCACGACCGCCCTGTTGGTGTCGGCGGCGTTGTACACGGATTCGCTGCGCGAACAGCGTTTGTGGGCCGTGGGCAACGTCGCGGTCTGCCTGGGCCTGGTCATCGGCGCATGCACCAACTTGCCCGTGCTGGTGCATGGCGTGCTCAGTTATGGCGTGATGGGGCTGGGCATGGCACTGATCCTGCTCGGCCTGCGCGAATTTTGCCGCCGCAGCCTGCGCCACGCCACACTGCTGGCCATCCCCATCGTGGCGATGCTGGCACCGGCCTTCTATACGCTGGTGCAGCCCAGTCTGGACGGGCGCCTGATCACCACCGGCTTCTATTTCGGCGCCCTCAACTGGGTCTGCGCGATCACGCTGTCACGCCACCATCACGGTCGCGGCACCGGCGTGAGTGTGTTCGGGTTTGGCATGCTGGGCCTGTCGCTGGTGCTGCGTGGTGCCTATTTCCTGTTCGCTGCGCGGCCCGACCAAGACCTCAACAATACGGTGGTGAACGCCAGCCTATTCATGGTGCCGCTGGCCCAGGTGTGTATCGCGTTCGGTCTGACCCTGATGGTCACCCAGCGGTATGCCGAACGGCTGCGCCATCTGTCGACCCACGATCCGCTGACCGGCGCGTTAAACCGCGCCGCGCTCGAGGCGCAAGGCCAGCGTATCGTGCAGCGTGCCTGTCAAGGCTTGCGCAGCGTGGCCGTGGTGATGATCGACGCCGACCATTTCAAGCTGATCAATGACACCTACGGCCATCCGGCCGGCGATGCGGTGCTGCGCCACCTGGCCTGCCTATTGGACCAGCAGATGCGTCCGAGCGACCTGTTGGCGCGCTACGGGGGCGAGGAATTCATGCTGGTGATCGACGGACTCAACCTGTCTGCCGCACTCAGCGTGGCCGAGCGCCTGCGCCGGATGGTCAAGCGCGAAATGGTCTGCATCAAACCGCATGCGATCGCCTATACGGTCAGCGTGGGCGTGGCCTGTTCCGACCAGCATGGCTACGACTTGACGGAGCTGACCTCGGCCAGCGATGCGGCGATGTACGCGGCCAAGAAGGCCGGGCGCAACCGCGTCAAGGCGGCGTAAGCGCACACTGCGTGCCTTGCGCATCCCCGGCAACGCGCGCCGGCCAAGCGCTGACCATGAAATGGCGACGCGGCCTGACACGGCAGCTTAATTTTATCAAAATACTGGCAAATTGCTTACTCGCGCAAGCGAATGTGGTCTAATCAATACCTTATCGCATTTTGAATCGGTGGCACACAGCATTATGAACAACAACCATCTACTCCTCTTGGCTTTGCTTGGACTGACCGCTTGTGGCGGCGGCGGCGGCACCGCGGGCACCTGCGCCGGCACAGCGGAGATTTGTGCGCCAAGCGTCACGACGGCCCCGCCGGTCGCGCTCGGCACAGGCGATAGCTCCACGGCGGCGCAGTATGCCGGCGCCTGGGACGTCACGTTTTCAGGGAGCGATTTCGGCACCTGCAGCGCCGTCGCCGTGGACGCGACCGGGGCGATGAGCGGCAAGTGCTCCTCCAGCACCCTCACCAGCTTCAACATCGCCGGCACGATCAGCGCCACTGGCGACGTCAGTTTCGTGACCGGGAATGGCGCCGCCACCTTCACCGGCAAGGCCACCAGCACAACGGCGGCGGACGGCACCTGGTCACAGCCGGTCAATAATGCCAGCGGTATCTGGAACGCGGTGCGCAAATAGCGTTCGCGCGGCGCCGATCGGACCCGCCGCGAGGGCGGCGCCGATCGGGCGCGATGGCGCCCGGCCTGCTATTCGTAGCGCAGGCAGTCCACTGGCAGCAGTTTCGAGGCGCGCCGGGCCGGATAGAAGCCGAAGAACACGCCCACCAGGCTGGAGAAGCCGCAGGCGATCACGATCGCGCCGCTGGTGACGAACACCTCAAAGCTGCCGCTGGCGGTGATCGCCATCGCGCAGCCGGCCGCCAGCAAGATACCAACCATCCCGCCGACCAGGCAGATCACCACCGCCTCGGTGAGAAATTGCAGCAGCACGTCACGCGGTTTGGCGCCGATCGCCATGCGGATTCCGATTTCGCGGGTGCGTTCAGTGACCGACACGAGCATGATGTTCATGATGCCGATGCCGCCCACCACCAGCGAGATGGCGCCGATCAAGCCCAGCAGCGCAGCGATGCCGGCGCTGATCTTCTTGGCCGTTTCGGCGAATGAGGCCAGGTTTTCGACGTGGAAATCATCCGGCTCCTCGAACTTGATGTGGTGGCGGTCGCGCAGTGTCTCGTTGATGTCCTCGATACCATCTTGCAACTGCCGGTCCGACTTGCCCTGGGCGATCACGTAATGCACATTATCCGGGAAAGGATTGCGGATCAGGTGGGCGCGCGCCGCGGTGATCGGCACCAGCACCAGGTCGGACAGGTCGCCCCCGTCCACTTGCTTGCCCTCGCCGTGCAGCACGCCAACGACCTGGAAGGCCACGTTCTCGATGCGGATGTACTTGCCCAGCGGGTCGATCTTGTAGAAGAACTGGTCGGCCACCTTCTTGCCGATCACCACCATGCGCGCCGAGGCGCGCACGTCGGCCTCGCTGAACACGCTGCCCGTCTCCAGTTTCCAGTTGCGGATCTTGAACATGGCCGGCGTGACGCCGCGCACGGTGCCGTCGGCGGTCTCATTGCCGACCGCCAGCTTGAAGCCGCCCTGCAGCGCCGGCGCGGCGCCGTTCAGGCTGGGCAGCCGGTTCAGCGCTTCGGCGTCCTGCATGGTCAAGGCCGGCGCTGCGCCGTTGCGCATGCGCTGCCCAGCGGCACGATTACCACCCGGCACCACGAACACCATATTGGTGCCCAGTTGCTCAAGTTCCTTGCCGATGAAGCGCTTCATGCTCTCGCCCAACGCCAGCAGCAGCACCACCGAGGTGATGCCGATCACGATGCCGAGCATGGTCAGCACCGTGCGCAGGCGGTTGGCGTTCATGGAGCGGAAGGCTTCCACCACAACTTGCAAAAAATTCATGATAGTCCGATTCGGTGAAAAGTGGCGGGCCTAGGCCTGCATGACCAGCTCGTGGCTGAGCGCCATCTGGCGCAGCCCTTCGGCGGACGGGCCGTCGTACAGCACGCGGCCATCCTTGAGGCGCATCAGGCGACGGCTGTAGGCGGCGATATCGGGCTCGTGCGTGACCAGCAGAATCGTAATCCCGCGCTCCTTGTTCAACTGCTGGAACGAGCGCATGATCTCGACGCTGGTCTGGGTGTCGAGGTTGCCGGTGGGCTCATCGGCCAGGATCAAGGGCGGGTCGCCCACCAGCGCGCGCGCAATCGCCACGCGCTGCTGCTGACCGCCCGACAACTGGCTGGGGGTGCGCTTGGCGTAGTCCTTCAGGCCGACCCGCTCCAGTTCGACCAGCGCCTTGGCGTAAGCCTTGCCGCGCGCAACGCCGGCGTAGATCAGCGGCAAGGCGACATTCTCGGCCACACTCATCCGCTTGATCAGATTGAAGCTCTGGAACACGAAGCCGATGGTGCGGTTGCGGATCGTCGCCAGTTCGGCGCGCGACAGCGTCAACGTGTCGGCGCCGTCGAGCAGGTAACTGCCGCCGCTGGCCTTGTCGAGGCAGCCGAAGATATTCATCAGGGTCGACTTGCCCGAGCCGGACTGGCCCATCACGGCCAGAAAATCGCCGCGCGGCACGGCCAGGTCGATGCCGAACAGCACCTGGGTCTCGTTGCCGCCCGAAAAATAGCTTTTGGTGACATTGCGAATGTCGATCAGCAGGTTAGCGCCGACGCTGGAAAGCGGCGGGCTCATTCGTTGTTTCCACCGTTGTTCGCGCCCAGCGCGCGGGTGACCACCTTGTCGCCTTTTTTCAGCTCGCCGGCCAGCACCTCGGTGTAGCGGAAGTTCGACAGGCCGATCTTGATGTCGACCGGCTTGGCCTGATTTTTGTCGTCGAGCTTGAAAATCTTGAATGAGCGCGTGGTCTCGCTCTTGCTGCGGAACGTCACGTCGTCATCGGCCTCCGGCGCCGGCACGGCCGCGACGGCCGGTTTCTTGTCGCCCTCCTTGGCCTTGAGTTTTTTCAGTTCCTTTTCCTGTTCCTCGTCAGAGAGGCGAAAGCGCAGCGCGGCAGTGGGAATGCGCAGCACGTTCTGGCGATTGCCCACCACCAGGCGCACCTGCGCCGTCATGCCAGGCTTGAGCAATTCATCCTTGTTCTCGACGTTGAGCACGACGTTATAGGTGACGACGTTCTGCACCACGTTGGCGGCCAGGCGGAACTGGCGCATGCTGGCGACAAACTCGCGATCCGGGTAGGCGTCGACGACGAAACGCGCCTCCTGACCATCCTTGAGCGAGCCCACGTCCGCTTCCGAGACGCTGGTGTCGATCTGCATCTTGGTCAGATCCTTGGCGATCTGGAACAGGTTCGGCGTGGTGAACGAGGCCGCCACCGTCTGGCCCAGGTCGATGGTGCGCTTGATGATGACGCCGTCGATCGGCGCGCGAATGACGCTGTTGTCCAGGTCCGCCTGCGAGCGCTGCAGCTGCGCCTTGGCCAGCTTGATATTGGCCTGCGCCACGTCCAGTTCGCGGCGCGACTGGTCCAGCGCCAGGCCGGACACATAGTTTTGCGCCACCAGGCGCTGATTGCGCTCGAAGTTCGCCTGCGCCAGCCGCATCGACGCCTCGGCCGAGGACAGCCCCGCCTCGCTCTGGCGGATCTGGGCGTTGAAGATGGTCGGGTCGAGCTTGAGCAGCACTTGCCCCTGCTTGACGTGATCGTTGAAGTCGGCCTTCAGTTCGACGACGGTGCCCGACACTTGCGAGCCGACGTTGATCAAGGCGACAGGATTGATGGTGCCGGTGGCGGTGACGGTCTGGGTGATGTTGCCGGTGTCGGCCAGCACCGAGCGATATTTCGACTCTTCGAGCTTCGGCTCTTTGTTCTTTTGCATGTACGCGGCGCCAGCTGCGCCCACCAGCAGCAGGCCAACGGCCAGCGCAACACGTTTTTTCGTCAGTAGTTTCATCGTCTCGGCTTCATCAAGGGGAAGGCATCGGGCCACAAGGCGGACCGACCTGCTTACTATTTTTGCATGTTGAAATTATAGCAAGCGGGCACGACGAAACGACGCGTGATGCGACGAACTGCGAAAAAATGGGAATGAACGGCGCAAGCGAGAGTTGCAGACGGCCGGCCAGACGATCTGGCCAGCGCGGGGGAAATGCAACGCGGCCCACACGGGGCCGCATTTTGCCGACCATCTGGCCGGCGGCGCCAGCCAGATCGGCCGACGTGGGGACGCTCGCTTAGCGGTTAGGCACGACGATCACGGTGCCGTTCGAATTGGTGCCCTTGGCGCCGGTGGTGCCGCGCGCGCCGGCCGAGCCGGTGGCGCCAGTGTTGCCCGTACTACCGGTGGCGCCGGTGTCGCCGGTATTACCGGTATTACCGGTATTGCCAGTGGCGCCAGTGTCGCCTGTATTGCCTGTATTGCCGGTGGCGCCAGTGTTACCCGTGTTGCCGGTGTTGCCGGTATTACCGGTGCGGCCGGTGGCGCCGTCATAACCCTGCGCGCCGGTGTCGCCGGTGGCGCCTTGCGGGCCGGCCGGACCGGCCGGGAGGGAAACGCAGCCACCGATTGCGAGAGCGGCCAGAGCGGGAATAAGCAGTGTCGAAAGTTTCATAATTTTATCCTATAGATGGCTAACGGGGATCACGCACAAACGGCGCGCAATCATCCCAATGTCAATCGGTGTCGGGCAACAGCGATCAGCGTTGGCAAGCCGGGCAACTGCGAAGCTGCTCCGTCCTACGATCGCTGCAGCAAGCACCCTGCATGACGACTGAAACTGAGGTTACTTGCGCGCGCACAACCCGTCAGTACGCTAGCGCGCATAGCGAAAAACGATCTCGCCAGCGCGCTCCGGGCCACGCGCAACGCGCGCCGGCATGGCCGAAGCGGCGCAAAAATAGCTCACCACTTTGTCCCCGCGTGGGGCATATTTCGGCTACGCTTGCCGCGTGCAGCCGCACCGTGCGGCGCGAACATCAACCGGAGATGAGCGATGTGGAATCCTGTAGCCGAACAAAATCTGCCTACTCTGTTGCGTGTCATTGGCGCCGCCACGATGGGCGCCGCGCTGGTGTTTGTCGCGCCCAATCTGGTGCTTGGCATGATCGGCATCGCGATCGCCGACGACACCAGTCTGTTCTTTGTGCGCCACTGGGGTTTGCTGGTGGGCTGCCTGGGTGGCCTGCTGTTCTACAGCGCCGCGCATCGGGCGCTGCAAATACCGGCGATGGTCGTCGTCACCATCGAAAAGCTGGCCATCGTGGTGATGGCGGCCATGAACGCGTCGAATCCGGCGCTGGCCGGCATGCTGCCGGCCGCCGGATTCGATGCCGTGTGCGTGCTGCTGTTTGGCGTGGTGCTGTGGCGTCATGTACGCCGTTCGCCCGCCATCGCCTGATAACCAGTCAGTGCGCGTCCAGCCTGTCGGTCGTGCTGGCGCGCTGAGCGCAGCGCGCGCCATCGAGCGCCGAGAACCTTATTGCGGCGCCTTGCTGGCCAGCGCCGCCAGCACTTGTTCGGTATGCTCGCCGACTAACGGGATAGCACGCACGGCGGCGGGCGGCGCTTGCGAGAATCGCGGCGCTGGATTGGCCTGCAGCAGACCGTCGGAATTTGCGTAGGTGGCGCGCGCGACCAGGTGCGGATGACACGCGGCCTCGGCTGGCGTGAGCACCGGCGCAAAGCAGGCATCGCTGCCCTCCAACAGATCGCACCATGTGTCGCGCGACTCGGTGGCGAACAACGCCGCCATGTGCACTTTGAGTTCGGGCCACTGGCGCTTGTCGTTTTGAATGGCAAAGCGCGGGTCCTCGGCCAGCCCCAGCTTGTCGAGCAGCAGGCGATAGAATTTTGGTTCCAGCGCGCCCACCGTGATGTCGCGCCCGTCGGCGCAGCGATAGGTCGCGTACCAGTGCGGACCGTCCAGCAGCGAGGCGCCGCGCCGCTCGCGCATCAAACCGCTGCCACTCAAATCGAGCAGCAGATTCATCATGTGCGCCGAGCCGTCCACGATGGCCGCATCGACCACCTGCCCCTGCCCGCTGGTGCGCGCGCTGAGGATGCCGGCCAGGATGCCGACCGCCAGATACAGCGCGCCGCCGCCGATGTCACCCACCAGCGTGGGCGGCGCCACCGGCGGCGCCACGCCGTCGCCGGCGTACCACAGCGCGCCGGACAGCGCGATGTAGTTGGTGTCGTGTCCAGCCGCGCGCGCCAGCGGTCCATCCTGGCCCCAGCCGGTCATGCGCCCGTACACCAGACGCCGATTGCGCGCCAGGCATACGTCGGGACCGAGGCCTAAGCGCTCCATCGTGCCGGGTCGCATGCCTTCGATCAGCGCGTCGGCGTTGGCCACCAGCGCCAGCACGGTATCGACCGCACCGGGCGCCTTCAGGTCGAGCGCGACCGAGCGTTTGCCGCGCCGCAAAATGCCGGCGGTCGGCAGTTCGCTCTCGCCCGGACGCTCGATCAGGATCACGTCGGCGCCCAGGTCGGCCAGCAGCATGCCGCAGAACGGCCCCGGTCCGATGCCGGCGATCTCGACGATCGTCACTCCCGACAGCACGCCCATGTCAGTGCGCCTTCGGGTAGAAGGTTTGCTCCTTGGCGGCCATGTCGAGCAGCAGCGCAGGTGGGGCAAAACGCGCGCCATGCTGCACGGCCAGGCGCTCGCACTGGGCCACGAAAGCGGCCACGCCAATGCTGTGGATCATGCTCAGCGGACCGCCGAGGAAAGGCGGAAAGCCCCAACCGAGGATCGCGCCCACGTCGGCGTCGCGCGCGGTGCGCAGCACGCCCTCTTCCATACAGCGCGCCGTGTCGACGGCCTGCACCACGGTCAAGCGTTCAACCAGTTGCTGCACAGTCGGTTGCACTGCGGCGAGCGGGTACAGCTGTTTCAAACCGCTCCAAAGATGCTTCTTGGCGTCCTGCGGATAGTCGTAAAAACCCATGCCCGCTTTCTTGCCGATGCGTCCCAAGGCCACCATTTGCGCGGCGACCGCGTGGCCGGGCCGCGCCACGTAGGCGTCGCCCAGATCGAGTTTGGTCTGGCGGTCGATCTTGTGGATCAATTCGCAGGACACTTCGTCCGTCAGCGCCAGCGGACCAACCGGCATGCCCGCCTGCAGGCCGGCGTTGTCGATCAGCGCCGGGCTGACGCCTTCTGCCAGCATCGCCATCCCTTCCAGCACGTAGGTCGAGAACACGCGGCTGGTGTAGAAGCCGCGCGCGTCGTTGACGACGATCGGCGTCATGCCCAGCGCTTTGACCAGGTCGAGCGCGCGCGCCAGCGTGGCGTCGCTGGTCTGCTTGCCGACGATGACTTCGACCAGCTTCATCTTGTCGACCGGCGAGAAGAAATGCAGGCCGATGAAGTTGGCCGGGCGCGCGCTCGCTTCGGCCAGGCCGCTGATCGGCAACGTCGACGTGTTCGATGCGAAGATGGCGTCGGCGGCGATCACCGCCTCGCTTCTCTGCGTCACGCCGGCTTTCAGCGCGCGGTCTTCGAACACCGCTTCGATGACGATCTCGGCACCGTCCAGCAGCGCGTAGTCGGTCGTCGGCGTAATACGATCCAACAGCGCCTGCGCCTTGTCGGGCGTGGTCTGGCCGCGCGTCAACTGCTTGTCGATCAGCGCCTGCGAATAGGCTTTGCCCTTCTCGCCCGCTTCCTGCGCCATGTCGATCAGCGTCACTTGCAGGCCCGCCTTGGCGGCCACGTAGGCGATGCCCGCGCCCATCATGCCGGCGCCGATGACGCCGATCTTGGTGTAGCGCTGGGTCGGCACGCCGCTTGGCCGCGCGGCCAGCTTGTTGGCTTCGTTCATGCTGAAAAACAGCGTGCGGATCATGTTCTTCGCTTCCGGCGTCAGCACCGTTTGCACGAAGTAGCGCGCCTCGGTCTGCAAGGCGGTGTCGAGGTCGGTGATCATGCCCTCGTAGACACACGACAGGATGTGCTGCGGCGCAGGATAATTGCCATAGGTCTTGGCGCGCACCATCGCGTTGCTGGCCATGATCACCTGCTGCATCGCGGGACTGGCCATCGCGCCGCCAGGCACTTTGAAACCCTTGACGTCCCATGGCTGCTGGGCCGGCGCGCCGGAAGCGATTGCCGTCAGCAGCCACGCGTGCGCGGCGGCGACTTCGCTGCCAGCGTCGACGACAGCGTGCAAAATGCCGGCCTTGAGCGCATCGGCGGCGCTCAAGCGTTTGCCTTCCAACAGCAGCGGCAAGGATTTTTGAATGCCGATCAGGCGCGGCAGGCGCTGGGTGCCACCGCCACCGGGCAGCAGGCCAAGCGTGACTTCCGGCAGGCCGAAACGCGCCTTCGGATTGTTGGCCGCCACGCGGTAGTGGCCCACCAGCGCAACCTCAAGACCGCCGCCCAGCGTCATGCCGGGCAAGGCCATGGCGACCGGTTTGCCGCAGGTTTCCAGCTTGCGCAGCGCGCGGTTCAGGCGCATCACGCGCTCAAACAATACGGCCGGATCGTCGCTGGTGAGCAGCCATTCGAGATCGCCACCGGCGATGAAATCGGCCTTTTCCGATGTCATCAAAATGCCCTTCACGTCCGTGTCGCCAACCACCCGTTCGATTGCATCGCACAGCGCGTTGCAGCTCTCTTCATTGAGCACATTCTGGCTGCGCCCCGGCATGTTCCAAGCAAGGGTCGCGATGGCGTCGGAGTCCAGATTAAAATCGATCATGTCCATATTCCTTTAAATGCGTTCGATGATGGTGGCCGTGCCCATGCCGGCGCCGACACACAGCGTGGCCAGGCCGATCGCCAGGTCGCGTCGTTCCATTTCGTCGAGCAGCATGCCCAGAATCATGGCGCCGGTTGCGCCCAGCGGATGGCCCATCGCGATCGCGCCGCCGTTGACGTTGATTTTGTCGTGCGGGATCGCCAGCACTTCCATGAAGCGCAACACCACTGCGGCGAACGCCTCGTTCAGTTCCCACAGGTCGACGTCGGCCACCGACAGGCCAGCGCGCTTGAGCGCCTTTTCGGCCGCGTAGCTGGGGCCCGTCAGCATCAACGACGGCTCCGAGCCAACCGAAGCGAAGGCGCGGATGCGTGCGCGCGGCTTCAAGCCCGCGCGTTCGCCAATGGCGCGGTTGCCGATCAGGACGGCAGCGGCGCCGTCGACGATGCCCGAGCTGTTGCCGGCGTGGTGCACGTGCGCCATCGTTTCGATCTGCGGGTAGCGCTGCTTGATGACGGCATCAAAACCGAACTGCTCGCCCATGTCGGCGAAGGCCGGCTTGAGTTTGCCCAGCGAAGCGAGCGTCGTTTCCGGACGCACCATTTCGTCGCGCGCCAGGATGGTCAGGCCGTTATAGTCGAGCACCGGCGTGACGGTTTTCGCGAAGTGGCCCGCGTCCCAGGCGCGCTGGGCGCGCTGATGGCTCTCGACTGCGTACGCGTCCAGGTCGTTGCGGCTGTAACCGTAGAGGGTGGCGATCGCGTCGGCCGAGATCCCTTGCGGCACGAAGTAGCTCTTGAACGCGATCTGCGGATCGACCGGCCAGGCCCAGCCGGAGGAGCCCATCGGCACGCGCGACATCGCCTCGACACCGCCACCGACCACCAGGTCGGACTGGCCGGCCATCACCTGGGCGGCGGCCATATTGCACGCTTCCAGGCCGGAGGCGCAGAAGCGGTTGACCTGCACGCCGGCCACGCTCTCGGCGTAGTCGGCCGACAGCGCGGCGATGCGCCCGATGCAGGCGCCCTGCTCGCCAACCGGCTCGACGCAGCCGAGCACGACGTCGTCGATCAGGCTGGTGTCGAGATCATTGCGGGTGCCTAAAGCGCGCAGCGCCGTTTCGGCCAGCCGCAGCGGCGTCACGCCGTGCAGCGAACCGTCTTTCTTGCCCTTGCCGCGCGGTGTGCGCACGCAATCATAGATAAATGCTTCCATCGATGCTACTCCTTGTGATTGCGGCCTTACAGGCTGCGGCTGATCAATTCTTTCATGATTTCGTTGGTACCGCCATACACGCGCTGCACGCGGGCGTCGGCCCAGGCGCGCGTGATCGGGTATTCCCACATATAGCCGTAGCCGCCGTGCAGCTGCACGCAGCGGTCCAGCGAGCGGAACTGCATCTCGGTGGTCCAGAACTTGGCCATCGAGGCGGTGGCGGCGTCGAGCTGCTTGACCAGCAGCAGCTCGATGCAGCGGTCGACGAACACGCGCGCCATCGTCACCTCGGTCTTGATTTCGGCCAGCGCGTGCGCCACCGTCTGGAAGTCGATCACGGGGCGCTTGAAGGCCTTGCGTTCGCGCGTGTATTCAAGCGTCCAGGCCAGACCAGCGGCGGCCGACTCGACCGCCATGATGGCGATCTGCAGACGCTCCCACGGCAACTCCTGCATCAGGTAAGCGAAGCCGCGCCCCTCTTCGCCGAGCAGATTGGCGCTTGGGACGCGCACATTGTCGAAGAATAGTTCGGACGTGTCCTGCGCCTTCATGCCGGCTTTTTTCAGGCGCTTGCCTTTCGAAAAACCGGCCATCGACGTGTCGACGACGAACAGGCTGATGCCCTTCGAGCCGCCGGCTGGATCGGTCTTGGCGACGACAATCACGCAGTCGGCGTGCCAGCCGTTGGTGATGAAGGTTTTTGAGCCGTTCAGAATGTAATGGTCGCCGTCGCGCACCGCGTTGGTGGTCACTCCTTGCAAGTCCGAACCGGTGCCCGGCTCCGTCATCGCGATCGCGCCGATCATCTCGCCGCTGGCCAGTTTCGGCAGGTAGGTCGACTTCAGATACTCACTGCCGTAGTGCAGGATGTAGGGTGCGACGATTTCCGAATGCAGGCCAAAACCGAGGCCGGTGGCGCCGATGCGGGTCTGCTCTTCGATCAGCACCACGCTGTAGAGCAGGTCGGCGCCCGCGCCGCCGTACTGCTCGGGCATGCTCGGGCACAGGAAACCGGCCTGGCCGGCCTTGGTCCAGATCTCGCGATCGACATAGCCCTGCTCTTCCCAGCGCTCGTGATGCGGCGCGACTTCGGTTTCCATGAAGCGGCGCGCGGACTGGCGCAGCATCTCGTGTTCTTCGGTGAATATGGTACGTGGAATCATGTTCAAGGTTCTCCTGAGGGCGGCTGCGACCACTATCGGTCAATTGACCTAAAGTTTATAGGTCTGTTGACCTATTTGTCAAATGACCTGATAATTGCCGTTTTTATCGCCGCAAGCACCATGACGAAAAACCCCGACACCCCGCTGCGCAACAAGGAATCGAACACCACCAGCAAGGGCTACGAGCGGGCCGGCGCGATTCTCGACGCGGCGCGCGTGATGCTGGCCAAGGAAGGTTACGCCGGCCTGGCGATGCGCAGCGTGGCGTTGCAGGTGGGCGTGAGCCTGTCCACCGTGCAGCACTACTACCCCAGCCGCGACGCGCTGATCGAAGCGCTGCTACTGCAAACCTTCGACCGCTACCAGGGCGCCATCGACGAGCGCGTGGCAGAATTGGGCATGGGTTCGCGGCTCGAATTGTTCAAGGCCGTGATCGACTATTTTCTCGACGACCTGAGCGACCAGATCGCCAGCGGCCTGTTTTTTGAGATTTCGGCGCTGGCCAACCGCCACGCCTACGCGTCGCAGATGTTTGACACCATGTTGACGCGCGCGCGCAAGACGCTGCGCAACCTGATTCGCGAGATCGCGCCGCACATGTCGGCGCGCCAGTGCGAAGTGCGCGGCGCGCTGATCGTCTCGCAGATGATCGGCACCATGCTGTTCCTGTCGGACGCGCGACCGCAGCACGAGGAATTGAAAGAATTAAAACAGGAAGCGACCGCCGCCATCATGCGCATCGCATTCGCCGCATAAGAAAAGCACGCAAGGAGACCACGATGAACCAGCCAAGCACCAGCGCGCCACGGCGCAAACTGAGCGACATGTTCAGCAAAGAGGAAATCGCGCGCCTGACCGCGCGCTCGGACCTGATGGGCTGGTCGGCGCTGCTGTTTACCTGGGGCGTCATTGCGCTGGTGTTTGTGGCGCTGGCGCGCTGGCCAAATCCGCTGACGTGGCTGGTCGCCTTCATCATCCTGGGCGGGCGCCAGCTCAGCCTGGCGATCCTGATGCACGACGCCTCGCATGGCACGCTGTTTCGCAGCAAGTGGCTCAATGACGTGCTGGCCGATTATATGTGCGGCAGCCCGCTGGGAATCGACCTGAAACGCTATCGCAAGCATCACCTGACACACCACGTCAAGACCGGCACCGAATTCGACACCGACCGCAGCCTGACCGAGGCGTTTCCAACCACGCCGGCCTCGCTGGCGCGCAAGTTCGCGCGCGACCTGAGCGGCATTTCCGGCATCAAGCGCGAGATCGGCCTGATGATGATGCATCTCGGGCTGGTGCAATGGACCGTCGCCAGCGAGATCGTCAAGCTGCCGCAGGATGGCCGCAACTGGCGCCACTACCTGCGCGACGGGGTGCGCAATGTCTGGAAGACGGTGCTGTTTCATGCGCTGCTGATCGGCGTGCTGAGCGCTGCCGGGCATCCGTGGTTTTATCTGGCCTGGGTTGGCGCCTATCTCACCACCTACAGCCTGTTCATGCGCATCCGCTCGATGGCCGAACACGCCTGCACCGAACCGGGCACCGATATGCTCACCAACACCCGCTCGACCCGTGCCGGCTTGCTGGCGCGCGCGACCGTCGCACCGCTCAATGTCAACCATCACATCGAGCACCACCTGATGGCGTCGGTGCCCTATTTCCGTCTGCCGACGATGCACAAGATGCTGCGCAAGCGCGGCTTGGTGCCATCCTCGCCCGGCTATCTCGGTGTACTGAAAATCGTCTGCACGCCGGCCCGCTAGCGCCATGCCGCGGTGGCCTTGCCGAAGCGCTCGCGCGGTTGCACCTGGACTGCCCCGGCGGCGCAGGAACGCTGGCTGACGCAACAGCGTCCTGTGGATCTGCGACGCGCGCGACCGTTACGCTGCACAAACGCAAAAGTGATTCCTGAACAGTGCGCCGATGCCGTGGCAGCTTCTGCCCAGGCACCGGCGCGTGACGATCCTCGGCGGCTTTTCCGAGGACGCCGTCATTGCTATGGCACGATGGTCACGGTGGTGCTGGTCATGGTGACGCTATCATCATGGGCGGGCAGCCAGAAGATTCCCCATGGCGCATTGCAGGCATAGGTATTGGTGGCCGCGTCGTAGAGCAGGCTGAAGGTATAGTTCCACGGCGTCTTGGCCCGGTACGTCTTTGTCACCAGGCAGTGGTTGCCGTTGGCCGTGCGAAACCGCGGCACCCAATTGAGTACGCCCTTCGCCGTCAATGAGGGATCCTGCTGGAAATCAATCCTGGTCGACATGTTGCCGTTCGCGTCCAGGCTTTGCGTGACCCCCAGCGTGAGCGTGAAATTGCTGGTGTGAATCGGGATATTACTGACCTTGACATAGTCGCCCGCCTTGAAAGCGGACGGCAAATTCGCCATGGTAACCAGGCTATTGCCGGGTGCATCGAAATCGACGCCCAGCACTTTCGTGATGGTGTCCGATACCAAGGCAAAACTGACCTCGGGATAGACGTTACCGTTTTCGAACACCTGCCGCGCGGCCAAGCGCGTCAACCACTTCCAGGCGATGTCCGGTTTGTTCGCGTTGTAGAAGGCGGTCGGCAGATACGTGTGCGACTCGATGCCGGGCGAGTCCAGGCCGCGGTTGGGGTCCTGTGCGAATCGGGTCTGGTAACGGCTTTCCGCGTTGGTGTCGACGTAATTCGCCTGCGCGGCCAGTTTCGACGGGTCGGTGATGATCCCTTTGTACAGCGGGAACAGATTGGGCTCCTCAGCATAGTGATCGTAGTAACTGAGGTCCTGATAGTTCGTGCTGGTGTAGAACGTGCCCGCCACACCGGTCAGCGCGACGGCAAAATGGTCGCCGCCATTCACGTTGGCCCAGTGCGCATTGAAGTTCGATGACAGCGCGGCATATTTTCCGGCGATATCGGTGGCATCACTGCTCGCCTTCAAGGCCGGATACTTCGACACGTTGCGGTAGTACGCAATCTCGGCGGCCGCCATATCGCCGCCAAGCACGATGTCGACCGTCGTCGGCACACCGGCATTGCCGACGAATTCATTGTAGGTCGCATCCTCGCCGTGGTTGCGCCTGGCCATCCGGAAGCCGTCGGCGTTGATGTATTTGCGACTCTCGGTGTTGGAAAACTGGTTGTTGATGCTATTGATGTAGTTCGTGAAAGCGTTGCCGACATACCGGCTGTCGCCAGTCAGACGATACATATTGGCGATGTTTTCCCCAAGTTCAAATGGCGCCGGCGACTTGTCGTTTTGCTCGTACTGATTGCCGTCGGCACCGATCGCCCAGTACGGCGCGTTGACAATGTCGGTGTGGTACAGCGTCGCGAAATGGAAGGCCATTTGATAGTTCTGCTCGTACATTCCGAGAAAATAGGCGCCACTGGCGTGGTGCACATAATCGCGTGAATAGTAGGCGCAACGATTGGGAATCGAGGCCAGGTAAGCTGACTTCATGGTCGACTGGGCGCAGCGCACGTCGCTGCTGGGCCAGCCCAGATTGACAAAGTGCTGGTAGTTGGCATTCGTGAAATCGAGTGAGCGTGCTTCGGCGACGGCTTGATTGAAACCGTTCGCCAGACCCGCCCCCACGGCACTCGAACTGGCGCTCAATTCACCGGCAACGGCGCCGCCGCCATACGACAGAGCGCCGATCGCCAGGACGATTCCCAGGTTCTTCCTGCGAAATGCGGTACGTGTAGTCGACGCCAGACTGGCGGTCGCCAATGCGTCGCGAGGATTGGTTTGAGCCAGCGTTTTTTTGCATGTCGATGAGATTTTATTCATTGTTCAGTCTCCATTTGTTTGAGGATAAGTCATCACAAATACGTATTTAACGTAGTGCTAGGTGCACTGCTGATGCCCGAACAATGAGCTGTCGTCTTCCCGAGCGTCACACTCATCGAGACCGCAGCAACGCGTGGCGAGGAAATCGCCAAACGTCTGAACTGCCATTGCTCGCGCAACACGTTCGTCGCCTTGAAGCGCCGCAACAACCGCGTTTTCGCAATGCCACCTCTCCTGGAGACCGTCATCTATTTTTGCTGATTTGACGGTTTTGCAATGTGCTGGATGCCACCTTGCGATGGACACTGTCCGTGCCCTAGCGCAGGACAGCCCAGTTACATTGAGTGCTAATATATAGTAAATATTTTAATATTAGAAAAATACTTTCATACGGTGCGGGCCGCTGACCATCGAGGAGATCGTTGCCAGCCTTGCCGCTTCGTGCTTGAGAACGACGTCCGCGCCGAGACCGTCAGCTCGCAGCGCCAGTTCGTCAGCGACGGCCATCCGATGGACTGGCGCTGAGCGAATACACGGTGCCGTGACATCTCACCATGCGGGCGCCGCGGGCGCGCAGGCGTTGCCGCGCGATGCGCAGCCCGCTGCGGCGGCGTGTCAAGCGGCGGCGCAGCATTGCGGCACGCGCGCCGCAAGCATGGACGGCGCAGCGCGCAGCGCCCCAGAATCCGAGAAGTGAATGACGACAACTGCCCGATTACTTCTGCACCGCCTGCATACTGCTGGCAATCGGCATCTTCCACCCTTTCGCTGGGGATTTGCTCAAATCCAGATTCGAGCTCAGGTAATACAGTCTTTGTGTCGCCGGCCCGCTGGGTGCGCCGGCAAAGCGCTGGGCCAGAAAGTACGGTGGAATGGCCTGGTAATACAGCGTGGCGCGCACACTCAAGTGGGCCGCTTCCACACCGCTTGGCAGGCTGATCTGGTAGCGCACCTTATCGCCACCGCTGCCGTTCGCGTAGTCGGGATCATTCAAGGCATCCCCCTTGGGCCAGGTAGCCTCTAAATACACGCCGTTGAAATTGATCGGGTCCGGCCCCGCTTTGGTCCAACCGGCCGGCAGCAGCCGGTTATCCTTGAATTCTTCGTCGCGGCGCAAGAAACTGGTGGTGATCATGCCGTCGGCATCGCGCGACAATTCCTCATAAATTTGCACCTGGTCTTGCCGCGTGATGGTCTGGTAGTGCGGCTGGAAGTGCTGGTGCTTCTTGCCGTCCGGTCCAACATAACTTTCAAAAAATTCCGACGGCAAGGGCTTGCCGTTTTCATCGAGAATCACCCCCAGCTCATTGCTGCGCCCGGACGCCCACACCGCACGCGGCCGGCCGCTGCGGTTGTCGAACACGGTCAATTCGATGAAGGCACGCCGAAAGCCTACGCCACTGGGCAAGCGGTGCCCGGCCAGATTGGTCACGCTGACCTCGGCCACCAGTTGCTTGGCCGTGGCACTGACGATCGACGTTTGCACGCGCGCCGTGCGTTCGCCCGCCTGCTGGTTGAGATTGCTGATCGTTTGCTCAATATCGAATTTATTGCCCGTCATATAGTCGGTGCTGCGCACGCCCATGATGGTGTCAAACTGCTTGGTCATTTCCAGCAAAAACACATTCATGCCCAATAATTCATGCCGGGCATAGCCGTCATTGCGCACCGGAACATGCAGGTCTTTGGCCCTGGCCAAACCTTCGGCCGCCGGGAAATCCTGATCTTGCACGGTGGCGATTTTGGTCTTGATTTGATCCACCGCCAGTGCCTGTTTGGCGTTGTGATACTCGCCCGACATGTGGCAGCTCTGGCAGCTTCGGGCACACGGCGCTTGCGGATCGGCTTTTTTACACGCCAACGCTGGCGTCCATTCGGTTTGAAAGCTGCTGTTGAGCCATTCAAGATAGGTGGCCTGCTCCATGCTGTGCGACGTCGTTGGCCCGACCGGCTGCACGGTGGGCTTGTCGATCACGGGCAGGTAAATCGAATGGCAGGAACCGCACATGCGCGAACTCTTTATATAGCTGCTGTGCAGCGGCGTGATGCCCAGCGTGTTCTTCATCGGTAGCGTGGCCACGTCTTTGTACGGGCCTGCCAGCTTGTCGGGCGGCAGTGTCTGGAACAGGCCGGTGATTGAATTTTCCAGGAAGTATTTCAACGCATTTTGATGGCTGCCGGGCGGCTGTTGGGTCGGCTGCTGGCGATGGCAGGCCAGGCAACTGATGCCGTCGCGCGCCAACGCGCCGTAGATGAAATTCGGGTTGGCGCTGTCGGCAATTTGTGTGAAGGTGGCGTCAAATTGCGGCCTGGCAGGATCGGCCGGGTTGCATGGCTTGCGCGGGTTAGTCGGCTCGCATTGATGATCGGTATCCCACTGGCGCTTGCCCATCACGCCGTGGCAACGGAAACAGGTGTTGATGGTGGTGTCGTGCAACGATTTCGCAGTCAGTTTATTCGCTTGGGCATCGATGAAAGCCAGTTCGCTTTCCAGTTGAGAATAAAATACCGGATCACGCCCGGCCAGGCCCATCGGCGACCAACGCCATTCGCCATAAGGGGACACATTCACGCCCTTGTCCGGTGCGGCATCCTTGATTGCATTGACCTCTTGCTCATTCTTGGCCATGGCGATCTGCTTGGCCGTCGTTGCCGCATTGTTGGCCAGGACATTGGCCGGCAGTGGCAGATACATGATCGGGTTGCTGCCCGACAAACCGCCGTGGCACAGCAAACACTGGTCAGAGCTGACAAAACCTGTTGCACCATGGTGTGCCGAGACGGTGCGGTCCAGCGTTTCACCAACCATCATCTGCACTGACGGCAATGGCACCGCTGCGATCATGTTGAAGGTCTCCAAAAACATGTCGGCAACTCTGGCCGCGCCGCGTTGACTGGCGCGTGGACGATAGCGGTGCCCGTGCGGCGCGAGGATCGAATCGGCATCGTTGCGCGCAACGGGGAAATATTCCATCGCACCCGCATTGGCACGCTGCGCATCCGCGCGGACCGCAGCGTTCCCACTGGCATTCGCCGCTGCGCCGGCAGCCGCATTCGCGGGCGTGCCGAGCGCATCCGGCACCGAAGCGGCCGCACCGCCAAGCACCGTGCCGGAAGCCGCTTTGGACGGCGTCGCCGGCGTCATCCATGAGCTGTCGCTATAAAACGTCAACGGGTCGCCGGGGAAGCCGGCAATATTTTTGAGGTCCGCGAAGGTGTGTTCATCCTTGGCAGAGCCATGACAGCGCATGCAATATTGCCCGAAACCGCCATTGGGGTAATTATAGGGAGTCTGAAAGGCTGCTTTTCGGTCAGCTAACATACCGCTGTACACTTCGGCCCAATACCAGCCGTCTTTCGAACCTTTCGCGTCACGGATCATGACGGTCCAGTCTTTGCCGCTGTTGATGAATGCCTGTTGTAGACCCGCGTCATCGAGATTGTCATAGCGTGCTGCCGGAGGGCTGTATTGTTCCTTGATGATCATTGCACCGTCGGGAATCGCCCCCTTTTTTCCCCGTTTTAGCCATGCAATGACTTGCGGCGAATAATAAATGCGCACCGCCGGATGGGTGCCATACGAGGCGCCCAACACAAACGGCCCGGTATTGCGCACCGATTTATCGCGCGACCAGCCGATGTTCGTGTAATTGCCACAATTTAGAAAATCATAGAGCGTGACATCAAAATTTTGATAGGCGGACTGTGCCAGGGTGGACGGCAAAGACAGTGGATATTTGGCGGCCTTGCTGCAGTCGGACCTCGTCACCGTCGCATCGGCCGCTTCCTCAGCGGCCATGGCCGGTGTCATCCATTGCAGCTGACTACCCATCAATAGCGAGACCAGTAAAAAACCCACCGACAAACAAGCAGACCAGCCCAACGCCAAGCCAGGCCGACGCAGCACGTTCAATGTAGCTCGTATGTCCATGCGAATTTTCCTCGAAGTTCAGGCGGACAGCTGCAGCATCGACATTGACGCCTCAGTGCCACGTTCGTTGCAATCACTTCTCCGACAGCCGACGATGTCGATGTGGCCGGTCACGCGGACTGCCCCGGCAAGACCGGGCCATCGATCCATCGCGCCTTGATATCCGCTTGCCACCTGATGCTGAGTGATTAAGCGGTTTGCATCTGCTGCTCAAACGTGAGCACAATGAATTCGGCCGGGCGCACCACTGCCAGCTTCACCGATACGATCATCAAGCCATTTTGGATATCCTCGCCCGTCATCGTCGAACCCAGGCCCACGCTGACGCAGAACGCGTCGCTCGGCTTGGCGCCGACCAGCACGCCCGCCTGCCATTGGTTGCTGAGGAAATTAGTGATGGTGCTGGTGACGGCCACCCAAGTCAGGTCATCGTTGGACTGAAAGGCATACGCCTGCAGCGCCGCTTTGATCGACTGCTCAAGCATGATCATCGTGCGCCGCACACTGATATAGCGCCAGTCATCGCTGTTGCCCGCCATCGTGCGCGCACCCCACACCAGCAAACCTTGGTTCGGAAAGCTGCGCAGTGCGTTGACGGCCAAGCCATTGAGCGGCATGTTCAATTGTTCCTGGACGGTGTTATCAATGTTGACGGCAGGGGAAACGGCCGACATGATCGTCGTATTGGCCGGCGCCTGCTGAACGCCAAAGGTGTTGTCATTGCGGGCATAGACGCCGGCCATGGCGCCGCTCGGCGGCAGCAGATTGACACTGGTGGCGACCTTGGCCATCGTCTGCTGGTAGATCGGCGACTGCGCCAACAGGCTCTGGTGCTGCTTCTTTTGCGTGACGAAGGCCGCCGACGTTGCCGACGAACCGGCTGGCGCGACGGCCAACTCGTTGACGATGGCCTGATACGCGGTGCGCTTGGCGTTCGTTGTGCCATCGCTGTTGTTCGGGAACAGCAGCATCGATTCGGTGTTCAGGTCCTGCTGCAGCGTTGGCAAGCTGGCCGCCGACACCCAGCTAAAATCAATGGCGTCACTGCCGACGATGGCGGCATTAATCCACGGATAGTAAGCCACCCCGTACTTGTCGAACTCTTCGCCCAGCCCACCCACGCTGTAAAACCCGTGCATGCCGTCAGCGCCGCCGATGGGGTCGGCGGCGCTGCCATCGGCGGCCAGATAGCCGTCGACGACGTCGAGGATGGCGATCCGGCTCTGCATCGCGTTGCAGTGGCCAAGCGCCGATTGCGCCACGCTTTTCCAGTCGATCAGCGCGAGCATGATTGCATCGGGCATGACCAACATGGTCGGCTCGGCGAACTGTTTGAGCGCATCCATCGCGCGGACAAACAGCGTCGTATCGATCCTTGCCCCGTTGGCGATCACGTCCTGATAGCTGCCGATCGAGACGACGTAACAATTGCCGCCGCCGTTATCGAAGAACATCTGCATGCTGTAGTAGAGATTGAACCTCGGCCCGCTCGGATCGGCGGCATAGGGCGGCGTCGCGCTGGAATGGGAGACATAGCTGAACTTCGCTTGCGGGGCGCCGTTGAGCATGCCCGTCGGGTCGGCGTAGTAGGTGAGGAACTCCGACATCGACGTGATCGGCATCGGAACGTTGGTCAAGTCCTGATCGCCGTTTTTGGCGCGTTCGGTGTAGCCGATAAACGCAGGGATTGCCGTCGGCACTGCGACGACGGCACTGGAAAGGCCATCGAGTTCGACCACGTACACACCGGGGGTCTGGTATTGCGTGGCCATATCCACAATCTCCCAATTATTCAATAAAAAACGACACGCACGAGCGCCCGCGCAGTGAGTTGGAAACACTGCCGGCGCGGAACTGGGCCTTGGCTAAACTCGACGTGTACTGCTTGTCGCTCGCAAAAGTGAAGTCATTGCGTCTGCGCCTTGGTGCGGCTGCATCATCGTGGGTTCTTGCATCGTTGCCGTTGTCGCTTGCATGGTCGCCCCCGCCCTTCCATTGTTGCCATGGCCGGTTGCCCAGCGAGTGCGAGATCAGACTGCGAAAACTGCACCCGCCCGCGTGCCCACAAAGTAGGTCGGGCACGGCTGAACGAAAATTTCACGGTGAACACCGACGTCAACGACGCCACCACAATGACGCTCGGATGCTATGCAACAGCCGTCAGCTGGACAGAAACAGCGCCGACCAGCCAAACTCGCCTGTCCGACCAATATCACAACAACAGTGTTAGCAATACAATATCACCGATCGACCACAAAAACACGCTTACACATACCCGCAACGTCAAATTAATTGACCTGTTTGCCGCTTTTCTCTGGCGTTAGGAACATCCGAAAGAGATGGGCGAACGAAGGTTGTGTTGATGCTTGCTTTCGATTAGCCGGGCAGCACAATATTCGATCAGCGCCAACAAGCTGTTCGCAAGCGCCAGTTTAGCCAAGTCCACGCGCCGCGAAGTCTCCCGTTCTTCCGCAATCCCACTATGCAATTTCCCCATGCCGCAACGAGGCGCAGAATGCATCGAAAAATTTCCATTGGTAATTGTTAATATTTTATGCAATTGGTCTAATTTCCAATTTTTTTTGACTTTGCCTTGCGCTCTGAAATATGGTCGTTCGGCTGCACTGTCTTGCGGCGCACATGGGGGTCATGGCGCCGTCACATCCCCGTTCTATATTCGCCCAGAGCCGCGACACCGCCCCGGCTGTCCATTTCCACCATTCCCCACACTCTCAATGGAGAAGCAAATTGAATAATTCAACGCTGCGTACCGTGTGCTGTGCCGTCATGGCCTTAGGAGCAATGCAGACAGCCCAGAGCGCGCCAATTCCCAGGTATGACCATGTGCTGGTCGTCGTCATGGAAAACCACGGCCTGACCCAGATCGTCGGCAATTCCCAGGCACCGTATATCACGTCGCTGTCGACCCAGGGCGCAAACTTCACCAATTCGCATGGCGTGACCCACCCCAGCGAACCAAACTACATCGCCCTGTTTTCCGGCAGCACACAGGGCGTGAGCAACGACAACTGCCCGTTCACGTTTACCACGAACAACCTCGGCGCCCAGTTGATCGGCGCCGGTCTGAGCTTTACCGGATACTCCGAAAGCATGCCATCAGCCGGCTACACGGGCTGCACCTCGGGCAGCTACGCGCGCAAGCACAATCCTTGGGTCAATTTTTCCAACGTGCCGGCGTCGGCAAACCAGCCGTACACCAGCTTCCCCACCAATTTCGCCAGCTTGCCGACGGTCGCCGTGCTGGTACCTAACCTGATCAGCGACATGCATGACGGCACCGTGAGCCAGGGCGACACCTGGCTGCGCAACAACATCGACGCCTATGCGCAGTGGGCCAAGACCCATAACAGCCTGTTGATACTGACCTTCGACGAGGACGATTCGTCGACCTCGGCCAATCTGGTGCCGACGATTTTCGTGGGCGCCAACGTCGTCGCCGGTAACTACAGCGAATTGATCAATCACTACAACGTCTTGACCACGCTTGAGAGCATGTATGGCCTGGCGGCCTTGAACGCGGCAACGCCGATCAACGATGCGTTTACCACGAGCGGCACCCCACTGTGCAACGCCTCCATCATCAATGGCGCGGCCACCACGTGCACGGCGGCCGGCTTGCCTGGTTACACTGGCACCGCCTATACGCACGTGTATTCGACGTACACGGGTGGCGGCGCCTGCACCCAGGCATTGGCGCCCGGTTACGACACGAGCGGCTGCACGATCTCGTCGAATGTATTGACGAACGATGTGCCGGTCACAGGCATTGCGCTGGCAGCGGGCGCGGGTAGCCTGTACACGTTTGCGGTCCCGGCAGGCGCGTCGAATCTGACGCTCAAGACTTCCGGTGGAACCGGCGATTCGGATCTGTATGTGCAGCTTGGATCGAACGCGACCACCTCGTCCTACCTGAAAAAATCGGATGGCTCGACCACCGCCGAAAGCATCGCAATCGCCAGCCCGGCGGCAGGCACCTACAGCGTGCTGGTCCAGGCGTATGCGGCCACCAGTGGCGTGTCGCTCGTGGCGAGCTACACGACGACATCCTCGAATGTGCTGAGCAACGGCGTACCCGTCAGCGCGATCAGTGTCGCCAAAAGTGCCAGCGCGATCTACACGATGGTGGTGCCGGCCGGCCGTCCCAGCTTGAGCTTCAAGAGTTCCGGTGGCAGTGGCGACGTCGACATGTATGTCAAGCTTGGCTCGGCGCCGACCACGACCTCGTTTTTGAAAAGTTCAGCCGGCAATACCACGGCAGAGGCGGTCACGATCGCGGCCCCGGCAGCGGGCACCTACTACGTGATGCTCTATGGCTATGCCGCCACGAGCGGCGTCACGCTGGTGGGCAACAATTGATCCTGCATTGAAATCGGGCCCGCTCCACGCGGAGCGGGCCTGAACAGAAGCAAACCGATCTTGCGTTGGTCCGCGTCAGGAATGCTGCGGCGCGTGCGACGCCGCCTTAGCGGCAAGTTCACCCGGCTATCCGTTCGACCGTCGATAAGCCGATCGGGCGTGCGTTGAGCGCGATCATGAAGCGCCAGATGCGAAAAACGCGATGGCCGTTCCGGGGCGCGCCCCCGGGCGCTCTGGTTGGACGCGCGCCCCCGGGCGCTCAGGTCGGGCACGCGTCCCGATGCGCCTGCCGGTACCAGACCCAGGTATTGCGCCCCGACTCCTTCGCCTGGTACAGCGCCAGGTCGGCCTGCTTGTACAAGGTCTCGTCGGCCCCGCCGTGATAGGTCGCGGCGCCGATGCTGGCCCCGACGCGCATGCTGTGTTCGCCGAACGGGATCGGTTCGGATACGCTGTCGACGATGCGCCGCGCAACGACGTCGACGATTTCCTCGCCGTAGGTATGGCTGAGAAGAACGGCGAACTCATCGCCGCCCAGGCGCGCCAGGCGGTCCGCCTCGCGCACCGCCATCTGCAAGCGCTTGGCCACTTCGATCAGCAGCGCGTCGCCGGCATCGTGGCCGAGCGTGTCGTTGATCCGCTTGAAGTGATCAAGGTCGATCAACAGCAGCGTAAACGGCGTATGGTCGCGCGCGGCCTGTGCCTTCTTGTGACGCAGTTCGTCATTGAAAAGACGGCGGTTGGGCAGGCCGGTGAGCGGGTCCGCGTAGGCTAGGTGCTCGAGCATGGTTTGGCTTGCCTGCAGCTCGGCGGTGCGCTGCGCCACGGTGTTTTCCAGTTCCGCCTGGCGGCGCCGGTAGTAGGCGGTGCGCAGGCGCACCAGCGCGGCGACGCAGCCGGCACCGAACAGCAGCGCGAGGATACGCACCCACGCCGTCTGATGCCACGACGGCAGAGCGCGCACCGGCACGCTCAGGGCGGGCGACCAGCCCCCACCGGCGCGCGCGGCGCGCATCTGCATCGTGTAGTCGCCTGGCGGCAAGTTCGTGTAGGCCAGGCGGCGCGAACCCGGCACGGTGCGGATCCAGTCGCTATCGAATCCCAGCAGGCGGTACGCGTATTGAATCTGGTCCGAGGCCGAATAATCGAGCAAGGCGAATTCCATTGAAAAGCCGCGCTCCTTGCCGTCCGGCGTGATCTGGATCGGCGCCGGCGCTGCCGCACTGGGCAGATTGAAGCGCGCCGCCGGCAACGCCCGGTCGTTGAGCAAGATGTCCGTGACCACCACCGGGGCGCCGTTGGCGATCGGCGCGAGCCGCTCGGGCCGCACCACGGTCAGTCCGCTGATCCCGCCAAACAGCAACTCGCCCTCCCCTGTGAGCGCGGCCGCGTTGGTCCAATATTGGGTGATGTGCACACCCTCGGCCGGCCCCAGCGCCCGGACGGCGAAGCTGGCCGGATCGATGCGCGCCAGCCCCTTGTCGGTGCTGGCCCACATGACGCCATCGCGGTCGGCCAGCAAGGCGTTGACACTGTTGTCGGGTAAGCCGTGCGCCGCTTCGATCAGGCGAAAATGGCGCCGGCCGTCGCCGTCGGTGCGCTCGAGCACTTGGATGCCGCGCCCGAACGACGACAGCCACAGCCGGCCCTGCCGATCCAGCGCCAACGACGATGTGTAGCCGGGCATCATGCGGTCCTGCCCGTCGACGCCGCTGGGAACGGTGTCGACCGGCGCCGTGGCCGATGCCAGCCGCGCCAGGCCCGCGCGGGTGCCGATCCACACGCCCCCGCCTTCGAGCGGCAACAAGGCGGTGACTCGGCTGTCGCCCAGGCTGTCGCGCTCGTGGCGCAAGACGGTGGGAGGCGCGCCGCCGGCGCCCAAGGCCAGCGCCCACAAGCCGTCCAGTCCGCCCATCCACAGCACGCCGTCGCGATAGGCCAGCGCCCACGCCGATTCGGTGGCGCCGCGCTGCGGCACCGGCACGCGCCGCACTTGCCCGTCGGCGCCGACGCGGTACAGGCCCTGCTGGGTGCCGGCGTAGACCGCGCCGTCCGGGCCGTTCACCATGGCCAGCACGCGTCCGGTCGGTAAGCCGCCGGCGCCGCCCGGCTTGAGCTGGCCGACGCCGCCGCGGCGCGCATCGACGATGTCGATCCCGCCGCCGGCGACGCCGGCCCAGATGCTGCCGTCCGGGCGCACCAGCACGCTTGGCGCGGTGAATTTGCCCTGCAGCGGCAAGCCGGCGTCGCGCACCGTGACGATCGCTTGCGGGCGTGGATCGTGGATGCTGAAGGTCTCGGTCGAGCCGACCACCATCACACCGCCCCGTTCGCGGAACACCGAGTAGACGTCATCGTCGGGCAGGCTGTCCTGGACGTCGGGCAGGTGGCGGATGCGCCGCGTGTGGCCGCTGGCCGGATCGAGCTCGACGATGCCGCCGCCCTCGGTGCCGAACCAGATTTTCCCGGGTGACACTTCAGCGATCGAGAACACGCGCTGTTTGTGCAAGGCGGCGCCGGCCCCGCTCTCCTTCACCGCGCGCGCCTGCTCGCTTCCCGCCTCGATCACGAAGGCGCCCATGTTGCGCGTGCCGATCCAGATCCGCCCGGCCGAGTCCTGCAGCAAGGCGTTGATCGGCGGCGCCTTCTCGCCCTGGGCCGTCAGCCGGACCGGCGTCGCGCTGGCCGCGCCGGCGCGCAGTTGTTGCAGGCCTTCGCGGGTGCCGATCCACAAGTCGCCAGCGCGATCGCGCCACAGCGCTTCGATGGCGCGCTCGGGCGAACCGGCCGCGGCGGCGGGGAGAATCCGCTGCGTGGCCTGGGTCAACCGTCCGGCGGCGCTGATGTGGTCAAGCCCTTTTGTCGTGCCGATCCAGATGCCGCCGGCGCCATCGTCGGCCATGGCGGCCACCCGGCGGTCGCTCAGACCGGCGGGGCCGGTTCCGATGACGGTGAAGTCATCGCTGGCCGGAGCGTAGCGCGCCAGGCCGCCCGAGCTCGTTCCTGCCCACAAGGTTCCGCCGGCGTCGACGTGAACCGACAAGATGTAGTCGTCCGGCAGGGCGCGCGGCTTGCCGCTGTCGGCCGTATATCGGCGAAACGCCTGGCCGTCCCAGCGAAATAGACCGGACTGGGTGGCGAACCATAGAAAGCCACTGCGGTCCTGCGCGATCGCGATCGCGGCAGCGATCGGGCTTTGCGTGTGTTTGAATACGGTCGAACTCATCGACGCCCAGCGTGGCGCGGGCGCGACGGCTGTCGCCAGCAGCGAACCGTGGCACAGCAGGATCAACAGGAATGCGCGAAGTTTCCTTACGAGTGGATCGGCGCGAGAATTAAACATTACATAACCTTTATTTCCGTGTGGCACCATTAATATACACGGTTATGGCGATCCTGTTCAGCGATTCTGGCGTGAGCGCCGAGATGCGCCGAGGCAGCCGCCGCTGCCGCATGGGCGCAACGCATCGTTGCGCAAGCTTCACACTGCGCGTTTTGCGATGGATTTTTTAGACGCACAATGTGGCGCCGATGCCGGGGAAATCCGGTTCACCATCCTGTCGTTGAACGGCCAGCATCTGGCCGTTGCGGCGTCCGCTTGGGACGCGTGCAGCCATGCGGAGGGTGCCTCGGCGTACAATCGACAGCAAGCGGCGAGAATGCCGGACCTTATTGGATGGGCATAGTTCAGCATAACGTGCGCGAGCCCCGCCCCCCACCTGGAGAATCATTATGCCGACCAAAAGCATTGATAGTTATGTGGTCGAATTTACGGGCGAATTACTGGAGGGCAGCGAGCAATGGGGAGCGTACGTTGCCATATCCGCCCCCTCGGATAACCCGATGCACATGACGAATGTCTATCCAAAACGGCGCGTGTCAGTGGAGCTTACCTTTTCCGACCAACAGCTGGCCGAGGCGGAGGCTGAACGCGCTGCGCCAATAATCTTGAAAGAATTAGGTTCCTAGCGCGGCGCGCCGCGCCCCTCACACCACCATTGCGCAAGCCCGTGAGTCGCGGGCGGCATGCACGGATCGCGCACGTCGGCGCATGGGCCGCGTCCCGTATGAAAATCGCGCCGATCGTTGTGCGTCCCGAAACCGATGCACAGGGTGCCATGCAGGAACGGGGGAAGCTAAACCGGGCGCGCAACTGACGCGTGTGCTTTAGCGCGGATTGGCAACCCGCACCAGTTCCGCGCGCATGCGCGGTTTGCCGTGGCGATCAAGGTTGTAAATCAGTCCAGCGCCGTCCGGCGTGACGCTGAGCGTCCAGATGTTGGTTTCCGATCCAGGAAAGACCTGGTGGGTGTGGGCGCTGGAGCTGAACGACTGGGCGGCAGACGTGCCGGCGTCGATCGACGGGCCGCCGTACATCGTCACCGCGTCCGGCGTGCCGTCGGCGTGGCGGTGATCGTGCAGCAGCTCGAGGCCAGCCGGTGTGCGTTTGATGATCCACGTGCGCGAGCGGTCTTCGCCCACGACAAACGGCACCCTGATCTCGTCGGCGGTACAGCTGACGATGTTCGCCACCAGCTTCTTGCGGGCGAACACGTTGCCGGCTTCGTCGTCCGGCGGGAACACCGATTTGCCTTCGAATCTGGCGCCGCACAGCGTGGACAGCTTGTCGAAAAACGGCGCCGGCGGGAACGTCTCCCCGAGAGCCGGCGTAAGCACTGCTGTGAGAACAGCGACGACAGCTGCGTGAAAGATTGCCATGAGGTTTCCTCAAAGGTGATAACCCGATTGGGTGTCCAGAGCGTAAGTGAATATTCTAGATATAGCCAGACAATAACTGCGCCGTCCCACCTGGCCGGACGCCCATCATGGCTGTTGTTCCCGGCGCCGACGAGTCGAGTCACGCGCCATGCCGATCAATGCCCTGGCTCGGCCGCGCTTGCTGCGCATCTTGGGAGTTGGCGGCTTCGCAGGACGCACAAACTCCGCGGCGACCGCGTCGCGAACTGATGGGCTTTGGACCAGCGCCACTGCCAACGCTTTGATCCGCGCCGCGCCGATCTGGTCACCGTTCCCAATGGCGACTTTGAGAAACAATTGCACCTCATCGACGTAGATGCGTATGAAGGCCCAGCGCGCTGGTGCACGCGTGAAGCGCCGATGTTTGATCATCCGAACGTCGTCATTGAACTCCCTGGCCAAGCGATGCAAGGTCGTTGCAGGGTCGGGCATGAGCTGTTCCGCCAATCGGAAATCGCGCGCCGCGACGATGGCCGGCATGGCGCTGCGCGCGATTTTCGTCGCAAACTCAGGCCGCGCTGCGAGCAGGCGCAAGAAAAGTTGGTAGTTTTGCAGACTCGCCCCGACATATTCGTTGATCGCTACCACATCGAAAAACATGTTCCTGTCGGCCTCGCCATGCAGCAAGGCCTCGACCTTGTGGTCGCGAATTTCCGCCAACGCGAGCAAAGCCTCCGGGTAAGCGGCGCCAAGGTCCATCCATGCGGCCAGCGCGAACGATAACCTGACGCCGGACAACGAGGGTTCCTCGGCCAAGGCATGTTGGTGAAACCACATATACCCCTGCAAGGCCTCGGCATGGCGCCCGTCCAAGGCGGCGGCACGTGCCGCATGGTATTTTTCAAGTGCGTTCATTCAAACCTCGCTGTCCGGTTCTGGCGCGTTGAGCAGTGCATCGTAGACGGCAAGATCGGCCGCCGAGAAGCAACAAAACACGACCTCTCGGATTGTCGATGATCGGCGAACTGATGCTCGCACAGTTGCGATCGCCACACGCGCGGCGAGATCAACGGGATAGCCATAGATGCCCGTGCTGAGGCTGGGGAACGCCACTGAAGCCGCACCGCACCGAATGGCCAACTCCATCGCGCGGCGGTAACATGCTGCCAGCAATTCCTCCTCGCCGTTGGCGCCACCCCGCCAAACCGGGCCAACTGTATGCACGATGTGCTTGGCTGAAAGGCGGTAGCCTTTGCTAAGCTTTGCCTCGCCAGTCTTGCAGCCGCCCAGAAGCCGGCACTCATGCACGAGATCCGGCCCAGCGGCCCGGTGGATGGCCCCATCCACACCCCCGCCGCCCAACAATGATGAGTTCGCAGCATTGACGATGACGTCGACGGATAATGTCGTTATGTCGCCGTGAAGCGCACGCATGACTACCGACATTGTTGCATCTCCAGGTGTCGCGTCTGGGGCGATTGCGAATCGTTTAATCGTCGTGTACGCGCGACGGCAATTCCATGCGCGCAACACGCATCGCCAGAGATGTCGAGAAATTAGGCAGACAACAAAAAAGCCCTTGAAATCAAGGGCTTTTTTATTTTTCTGGCGGAAGCGGTGAGATTCGAACTCACGAACCAACTTTCCTATATTTTTCAATGACTTAGCAATAAATTAAAATTCAAGTTTGTCACACCTGTTTGTACCACCCAAACAAGCTGAGACAGTCCAATTTTACCTGATTGAACCCAGTCTGCAACCCATTTTTATCGAACACAACTTTTGCAAATTGGACATGAAATCGGTGCCAGAACTGGGGACGGTCGAGTCGACGTGCCGTACTCCCGCGATTGTCGGCGGTCCGCCACACCGGAGATATTGCGTTGCTCCGGCAACTTCCAGGGCAAGGCCTGGGCTTGCAATGCGCTGCGGCTCGATTTGCCATCATAGCCAAGCCGTGGTAGAGGCGCCAAGAACAATGAAAATAATTGCCTTAGAGAAAAATACCTGTCAATATTGAGACTCTGTAATTTCCTTTGGGTAATTTATGGTAACTGTTGCACCAGACACTGTTGAAGCGCTGTACACGGCAGCAAACTATCCGAGTACGCGTCGGATGGGGCAACTTGAACTGGTTTTACGAGACGGAACCTCGGCATTAGTTTATCTCAGGGGTACGCCGGCAGAACGTAAATTGCTCGTGCTGCAAGTAGTGGAGGAATGCCGGGTCAACGCTTATTTCGCGGAGCCCCCCGGAAAAGAAAGGCAGTGTTTCGATAACTGGCAGCCCAAGCCGCTGGGCATACTTATAGGGTACCCAATTTCCCCGTCTCCGTTAAAGGTTCGCAATTTCCTACGCAAGCTGTTGGAATCAGTTGAGACGCACAATCCACTGCGGCTCCCCAACGGATTTCCGCGCCCCGTCACGCTTTGAAGGTCCTAAAGAACATGCGAAAACTTCTCCCTTACAAATATCAGCCGGCCATGATTGGTCGCGAACAGCACAAGCTCTTGCCATTCAAACAAGCCCCCGAGGAACATGAAGCGCTAGACGCAATTGCTGACGCCTGCGAACAAGGGCTACTGCAGCGGTCAACCTGGGTGCTTCAGTGCTTCTCGACCGTCGCGATTTTCGACGAGTTTATCGAAAACTTGGCGGAGTACGACGAGTACGCTCGCATTCATGACCGGTGGCACCAAGCCCTGATGCAATTAGGCGATACCGTCAATGAAGAAGGGTTTGTCACCAGTAGCGAAATTGCCGAGCGCCTGGTCGGCTGCGCGAGAGAGACCGGCCAAATCGACAGCCAGTGAGTATTACACGTCCCCGTTTATGAAAAACCCCGCTTCGGCGGGTTTTGTTTTCAGGGGTTCAACACGTCCTGGTCGTCTAGCGGCGCGGCCTGGTCTCGTTCGTCAAGCGGCGCGGCGGAGTCCATGTCTTCAATCATCGGAGGACCTCTGGGTGTTGTTAGCCTTGGCCGCAAGCGTGACCTGTAGTTGGTACCAAGTTAACACAACTAGAGGACTGAGCGGTACCGGCTAATTCATTTCTTGGCCTTCCGTTGTGCCCACCGGCTGGCGCTCACGGCTTTGACCCAGGCGCGACAGCGACCATGGTGCGTTTCACAGCAATCCTTGCAGCGCTTAAATAGCGCCGGCGACCTGCGGCTCGTCGCATGCCCCCCCAAAAAACGAGGCGCGTATTCCTGGCGCCAACAATCCGCGCAGTGGCAGGGAAAGTGGACATTGCCAGTGCTGATGAGGCCTCGGCGCCGCAGAGCACGTTAATGACTACGCCGGTCCCAAAAGAATCGCATAACGCGCAAATTGAAAATAGATGTTGCCGTGCGGAATTTTCTATGGCATAGTTCACCTCACTCCCTGTTTGAGAAACCGTATAACAGCGCCCACAACGCGGCGCTGGCTGAGCCCTGCTGCTCAATTATTCGGTTCCTTAAAAATCTGGCGAGACAGGTCCATAGCCCGGAGCAAAAACTCCCGCTGAACCTGAAATCAAGGTGCGCCTCCTCAGCGCACAAAAGCCCCCCTTCCCTACCGAACGCCCCCACGCTAGCCAGTTTCATTTGGTCAGCTTTGCACGTCCAATCTTAGATTTACTCATGCCCCATTTGGGGCATTTTGCATTTCCGAATCGCGCGTTGAGGCAAACTTGCCTCCGTGTCCAAAACCATTAAGGAACGAAAATGATTAACAAACAAGCCATTGAAACCATGACCCAAATGCTGACCCTCATCACCAAGTATGCGAAAGGCGCCTACCCAGAGGTCGAGACTGCGGCTTCCAGCGAAAATCGTCGGCGCGCATGGGCGGTCACCTGCATGCTCGCCAGGTTTGCCGAGCATGCCGGCGAGAGCGACTTGTACTTCCTTCTTGCAGACGACCCGCGCAAGACCGGCGCCGAACGCGAGCATTGCTACCGAGTAGCGCGACAAGAAGACATCGGATTCATGCGCGAGCTGAATGAATTTCGAAAATGCACCGAGGAATTCAAGAACGAGCCGGTCATTGGCAACGACAGAACTGACAACGACATCGTTCGTGAACTCGAACGTCTGCTTCAGCAGGTACAGGTGGTGCAGGAAAGGCACGCAAATTCATTTGAACCTGTGGGCGCCAAGCTGGCGAAAAAGCAGCGCGAATTGAATGAAGCAAATCGCTCCGTGATTGCGGAGCACCTCGAGACTGTGACGCAGCAACTCGAAACCACAGAAAAATTGGCCCTGTCGCGAGGCATGGTCGTGTCGCTGAATCGACACCGCACTGTCATCAAGCGCGTAGTCCCCGCCCCAGCACCTAGCGCCAAGCAAGCATCCGCAGCGACCAAGGCAAAGAGAGCCCATGTCCTGAAACTGGTCGCAACGAAGCCTGCCCCACTGGCCAAAGCCAAGGCTTCGCCGGCGAAGAAGTCAGCGTAGGTCCAACAAGTCTGCGAACCAACTAAAAAATATAAACCGCATGGCTACACCAAAGGTCCGTGGCATTGCCACGGACCAATTCACAACACAGGGAATACACATGAAAACAACGGAAGAAGAGAAAATGCTTTCCATTATGCAAGATTTGATGGGAATGCGATACGGCTGGTCATTTGCCGCCCAGCAGGCCTGGACGTTTTCCGTGTCATACATTGCGAGCTATCTCAACGAGCATGCGGCTCAATCAGAGGAAGCCGTAGAAGCCGTCAATGGGGAGAACGCCAACGAGACCGGCGATGGCAAGGGCTCCGAAGTAGCAACATTTATGGCCGCAGGACGGCTAGACTGGCTGCTGCGAAGCACTCGCCCCAGCTTGAACGGTCTGTTGAGCGAGAAAGACGTCGCGACACTTCTTAATTGCTACCGGGGTGAAATGTTCTTTCCAGGCCAGTTTGAATGTCTTGCATCTGACCTATGTGACCACCGCGGCGTCGGACCCAAAACCTATAAGACGAGCTCCATCGCCGGGCTGGTCGAAAAACTTCTCAAGTTGAGCCCGATACAACGAGTGACTCTGGCCGACGCGCTCGAGCAGACCTGGCACCGCGGGATGAAGCAAGAGGATAAGTCTCCCAAGGAATTCTTCGCGACGCTGGGTATCGAACTCACCTGATTCCGCTCTCCGGTAGTTGTGCACCTGCCAACTTGATGCGACCAGCACCCACCCAGAGCCCTCCTCGCCGGAGAGCTTTTCCAATGTCCAAGCCCCCGGAGCCTATACGTAAGACCATAGGCCACCGAGGAGAACTCAATTGGATACAGAAACACACGCAGCAGCCCTGACCGTCACCGCCGAAATCCTCGCACTTGAGCGAGCTGGCGGGCAGTGCTCAGACGTAGAACGGCACGTCGAGCGGCCGTCAGGCCGGTTCCTACATCTGGAGGCAACTGTCCAGTGCGCACAGACGCAGGGGCCCTTTTGGGTGCCTGTTGATACCGCAGTCTTGCGAGACTGCCCGGAATCGACGCATTGGGTGTTGCTCGGACAGCAGTTGCAGCACCTCAGGGCGCAGTTCGCGGCCAGGGTCTGATTTTTGATTCACGAGCCCTCTCATTCGAGAGGGCTTTTTTCATGTCCAGACTACCGCGGCACCGTCGCCCGTCTCTTCGTCTCGCCGTCTCCTAGTCTCGCCGTCTCCCCGTGTGCACGTGTGCCCGTGTGCCCGTGTTTCCGTGTTTCCGTGTTTCCGTGTTTCCGTGTTTCCGTGTTTCCGTGTTTCCGTGTTTCCGTGTTTCCGTGTTTCCGTGTTTCCGTGTTTCCGTGTTCCCGTGTTTCCGTGTTCCCGTGTGCCGGTCTGCCGGTCTGCCGGTCTGCCGGTCTGCCGGTCTGCCCGTCTCCGCGTGTGCCCGTGTGGGCGCCTCCAATACACCACGCCAAACCGCCGGTCCCTATACCTAACAGGCACACCGGCAACAGCCTCGGATACGAGGTCGAAGCCATCATCGGACAATATTTTGAAGGGAGAAATTTTGACAGCAAAGATAATCGCCGTCGCAAACCAAAAGGGAGGAAGCGCGAAAACTACGACGTCCCTTACCGTCTCAGGCGAGCTCGGAACTCGTCCGAGCATCGAAAATCGCAGGAACAGAGTTCTGGTCGTCGATGCAGATGCCCAGGAAACGGCTGTAGCTTGGGCACGTTCGGCGCCGGACGACAGACCATTCCCAGCGACGGTAATCGGTATGGCTTCGTACGCCGGAAAAATGCATCGCGAAATTCAACGACAACTCGAAAATTATGACTACATCGTGATTGATTGCCCGCCCTCGGTCGATACGATAACGACGCAGTCCGCGCTTTTAATTGCGGACCTGGTCATCGTTCCTGTACCTCCCTCGCCGGCCGATGTCTGGTCATGTCGGGCTACGCTGGCGCTCATTGAGCGCATCCAGGTCATCAATCCGGGATTGAAGGCAGTGCTCTTGGCGACAAAGATTCAGCGAACGTCCTTGTCCAGAGCCGTCCTCGACGAGCTCGCGACTTTTGAAGTTCCACTGATGAGGTCACGCATGGCACATCGCACGGCGTACCAAGAAGCCATCCTTGCCGGCACGACCGTCTCCGCCTTGGGCAGAGATGCTCGCGCGGCAGCAATCGAAGTGAGCGCGCTCGTCGACGAGGTACTCGCGATACTCGGAGGTCACCATGACTAAGAAAAATTTCAAGGCCAGCATTGGGGTCGGCATCAAGGCGCAAGACATGGCCGATAAAGACCGGTTCGGAAAAGCTGATTCTGTACTTTCCAACTTGGACGCCGCGACCGAAAAACAGCGCCAGGCAGCGCAGTCGACCCCCTCAAAAACGCTCGTGGTACGCCACACGTTTTCAATGTCCGAGAGCGACTACACGATGCTTGATACTCTTCGAAGGGCCGCGGAAGCCCAAGGAATGCGTCTCTCGGCAAGCGACATCTGCCGCATCGGGCTGCACGCAATCAGCGGCTACAGCGCTGAAGAGGTCATTGCAGCCGTCGACAAGCTCGAACGACTGAGACCAGGGCGAAGGCCTTGACGTTTGATTCAATTATTTTGATGCCACGGTCGCGACTCACGTCGCCATCGTGGCATTTTTTCTTTGGCGTGCCTCGCGCTCAACGCCAACCTGTCAACACGGTGCTGCAGAATGTTTGCGCGCAATAGACGCCGGCCGGCGTGACCGGTGATGGTGCGAGGGCCGGACGGTGCCCGGATGTAGAGATATGCCGATGTGAGGACGTGAGGAAATTGCGGTATTGCTGTGCCATAGGGTTAGCGACGTCCTCTCTCAACAAATTCTTTCTGCCGACTAACGCCCTGTAAGAATATTTCCACAGTCCTTCCCAAATTCTGTCTGCTGCCCTAGTCAGATGCCCGCCCTTTTCGCTTCAATTCGAATGCGCCGGATGGCCCCTTGGCATTATTGATTGCCTTTGCCAGTGTGAGGATAGGGGTAGCATCCACAATCGGTTTAGGATACAAGATTGACAAACAATGCTCTATCATCCGAAACCCGTCGATGACCGACTCTCGGTGAAGTCCGCCGAGCTCGTGCGTTCCCGCGTTGCCAATCCACTTTACCGCCTCAAGAATCGTTTTGACGTCGGCATATCTAGAGGCATCAAGCATTTCGATACGTGCATGCAGGCTGAGACGCTTCTCGCGGGGTATCCTTAAGTCATCGAGAATGTATTCAACAGCGGTTCGGATTCGATTTGCGCAGGAATCAAGGTCAGTCCAAAATAGCTCACATGCTTTATCGACTGAAGACACGACATGCTCTGGGACCGCTCCGTCATTTTCGACGACTATTATCCTCACCGCCGGGTGAAAATACTTGGGTTCAAAGTAGTCGTAGTAAGACCATCCGCGCTCAGAATTGTCATAGTCCTGCTCAACCGTGCCTGTTCCGCAGAAAACGACTTTTTCCTCACAAAGATTACATCGAAGTAAGCCATGAAATACCTGCCTAACCCAATCGTGGTCGAATGATGGGTCGTCCTTGGACGCTTGGGTCTCGCGGTTGTATTCCGCTCGAAAGTCCTCTGTGTTAACCCTGAGTATGCCTCTTGCGCAAGTAGGGCAAGGCCAGTGCGGCACATTGGTCAGCGAAAAATACTGCTTGAATAAACTGTCGTCCAAAAGAAACCTTTCGTTGTGCGGGTAGGGGGTAGCCGCTTTGCTGCAGAGCCGTCAACTATGGGAAGCTCACGGTCTGCTCTTGGCAGAAACCGTCGGCTACCGACGCAGCCTCAATGATGACGACGAAACCCGCGTGCTCAAGTTGACTCGATATCAGCGTGCACGCGTCCTCAGCGACCATGCCCAAGTCGAACGGCAGACCACCGGTCATCTTTCCCGACAGTTCTGCGAGGCTCATACACTTCGCTGCAGGGGAAGTCTCACGCAGGGCCTTCAAGGCATTCGGAGCAATGTCTTCGCGTCCCCATCGAACGCTAACCCGTCTGACATGCGAACGCGGCATGCCTTCGATGGTAGAACTGCAGGTTCCAGAACCTTCCCAGCCGCAGGCCTTGCATCGGTCGGAAAACAGACCTCCATGCACCATCCGCTCCATCATTATTGACGAGCAGGCAGGACAATTATCAAGGTCAATCATCTTCATATGGCTGCAAATAAGTTTGACTGACGAACATCGGGCTCCGGCCGACTCCGGCCCTGGATGGCATCCAGTAATTGTCCGGACTATCTATGGGCGATTATCCCCTACTACTCAACCTCGGCGGCCAACAATATGTCGCGCCACCAGTCGCCCCCATCGCAAGGCGCCATACCGTCCATGGGAAGCACCCCAGCTCCGTCAGCGCGCCATAGAACTCAATTCCCCGGCGGGCCTCAATAAGAACGACGACCGGCTCCCGCCCCCCCCTTGCGTTCAACGGAAATTCTGTCCGACTAATAAAACCCTTCGTCCGTGGAGCAAACTCGTTCGACGCCTTCCCAGCGAAAGGACTGGCTCCACGTCGCGTCCATCTGGTCATGCGCGACAACGCGCACCTCATCGTCGTCGAACTCCGTTGCAAGGAGCTGGTCGAGCGGCTGCGGTCGACGGGCCTTCCACCATGCCACCATGCCACCATGCGGAGAGTCGGGCAAGAATTGGCATCAAGAATCTCTATTCACAACTGCAAGAAATATCTAGCTCAAAGCCACGCGCCGACGATGCGATGGACATCCAACACGGCCCTGAGAGCGTTCGATATTCTGCCCAGTATGACCGTCATACTGGTAATGGCTGCAAGAGGTCGATGACATCAATCCCCAGGGCATCAGCTATCCGCTCAAGAGTATCGACTGAAATATTCCTCTTTCCTGTCTCGACCTGCGAAAAGAACGTTTGCGAAATCCCTGCGTTTGCCGACAAGGTGTCCTGCGGCAGACCGCACTTCAGTCGCAGGTCGCGAAGATTGTAGGCGATGCGCTCGCGGGCGCGGGTTGGTTTTTTTTGGCTGCTCATAGCGGCGGTAGCTTGGCGGCAAATTCTATGTTAGTCTATTAACTATAGTGAATTGCTGGACGTGCATGACATAAATTCCCGAGGCACCCGCCTAGTGAGCCAAGCAGCATGGTTGGGCCGGAACACGGCCCCCCCGGGCGCCATTCCCGGCCAGCATCGCATTCGAATTCGGAAGGTTTTAGATGTCTCTCTCATCGCTGAAATCAGAGCTCAACGGTTGCACAATTCAGAACTTGATGCCCGCGCGCTGGCCAATCGAAGCCCTAATTTCCTGGTGTCGGGAGGTCGCGAGACACAACGCCGGCGTCCTTGAACCCAGCGAGGATGATGAGCTCTTCGAGGCGCTGAATTCCTACATCGAAAAGCTGCTCTTAGCGCAGGATGCCGAACGTCTTCATCGGTTTCGTCAGAACAGCGATTCCTTGTTCGACGTCTTGGCGCGTGAGCTCGATGACATTGTTCGCAATGAGTTGGTCTCGAGGATAATTGATTACGGCATCGACCCAGTCGCGCTAAGGGACCTTTTTCGCCACCACTTTGCGGCGGGGTTTGGACTGGTGGCGCCCGCCCATGCCGCTGAGCAAAGCTGCCCTCCGGCCGCCCACACTGAACCTGCGCTATGACAGCGACAACGAAAATATCTGAATTCACGGTCCCTCCCGATTTCCCCCGCCCGCAGCATTTGGGAGCGGTGCCTGGGGCCCAAACCAAATTCCTGGCGGTCGAATACCAAGGCCGCTTCTACAGCGCCGGTTGCACGCCACCCGAACTGCATGAGCGCTGGGAATACTGCGTGTCGCTGGTCAAACAGTTCGTGCCCGCGTGTATTAAAACGAAGGCTGGCAAGCGCAAGGACATGCCGGAGGCCGACATACTCGACCAGTACTTGGTGCGCCTTATCGAGGCGAAATGGGTCAGTGACGACGAAGCCAAGTGGGTGATTCGCGAGACCGCAAGGCAGCTGGGCTGGCCAACGCCGGAGTCTGCTCATGGCGACTGACGAATTCGAACCGTTCCGGGGGCTGCCGTTGACGCGCGCGCAGGACGCGGAGATACGCGAACACACCCGACGTGCCGCGCCACATCGACTAGGCAGATTCTAATATGCGTCCAATATTGTTCTTAGACCTCGACGACGTAATTGCAATTAGTCGCGAGTACACAAGTCATCAGGCCATGGCCGCCTTCAAATCGGGCGACCTCGACGGTTGGCCCGAACTTTGGACCGGCCTATTTTTTGCGGAGGCCCGCGCCAATCTCAAGGCACTCCACGATGAATTCTGGCCTCAATACGTCGTGAGTTCGAGTTGGTCTACCTACCTGACTCGGGTGCAAATGGAAGAGGTTTTTCGGCGCACGGGACTGGAATTTGTCGCAAACAATATGCATAAGCATTGGACGACGCCCAAAGGTACAGGGTCGGCGCGAACCGACGAGATAGAAAACTGGATTGCGAAGCACCGACAGCGGGCACAGCCGACGCTCGTACTCGATGACCACGAGAGCGGATGGAGTCTGCTTGGGTCGTTCCTGGACCTGCAAGGCGTCGTAGTGTTGTGCGAGCCATGGACGGGCTTCGTGGCTGACCAACTCGCTAATGCGCAGCGTTTACTCCGAGCCCAGATAGCGCCTGGCGCGCGATAGATGACGCAGCTTCTGCGGCCGATATCTGAAGACGGAATGGCCTCGGTCGTTCGTCCGCGCAGCTTGCCTGGCAACCATGTGCAGCTGACTCTGGCCGATGCTGGGCTCGAGGACGAGGTGCGCAAAATAAAGGCCCGGGCACGGCCCAGAGCTCTTGAGGTCGTTCCGGACGCCTTGCGTGTAAGCCAAAAAAAAAACGTTTGAAACACAGACAATGAGCGACCAAATGAGCATCATCGGCGAATTCAAGTGCCCGAAATGCGGCTGGATACATGTTGGAATTTCCGAGGCCGACGCCATCTCGACGGTCGCTGATTTCAACGCGTATTTCGCGACACTAAGTACTACGGCGCAGGCAGATTTTGGAGGCAAGCCGGCATCCCTCGAACGCTACAAACGGTGTTGCAGATGTGGCACCCCTGCTGCCAGCTTCGTGCCGGCTGTGCCTGACGACGCGCCAGATGGATGCACGTTGCAGGTCGTGATTGCGCCGGACATGGCGCGACGAACGCGGGTTTGCCGCGAATGCGCAAGGGCATGCCTCGGCCCCTCTGTCGTGGGCAGGAGCACATGGTTCTCCGGCGATTGCGATTTCTGCGGGCGCAAACGCGGCGTGTGCCCTGCCGATGACTTTGCAGAACGGTCCACAGGTACAGTTCCCGCGACCTGCCAGCCATTCCGTGGCTTACCGCTCACTGCTACGCAAGATGCGGAGGTGCGCGAGTACATTGAGCATTGCAACGAACGCCGCGAAGCTTGGGACACGCTGCAGCTCGACCACATGCTCCGAGAATTCATTAACCCACCAGTGCCTGACGCCCTCGATTTCCCGCATGCGCCAAGGGACGCGCGCTATGAAATCTATGTCGCGTTCGAAGTTTGCGATGAGCTTGTCGGCAAATTCACGTCCATCTGCCGCGGACATGACGCAAAATTCCTGCACGCGCAATACGAGCATGCATTGGCCGCAGGATGGCGCTGGTCAAACGAGCAGCTGACGTGGGTATTCAGCGAGGTCGCGGAGCGCCTTGGATTTGCGTGGCCGCCATCCAAAATTTAGGAAGGAGATTAATGTGTCCACCAAGAGGTTCCTCGTGCGTCCAGTAGTCTTCGCCGACCTAGATGACGTGTTCGCAATTCACCAAGAGCACAATTCATTTCAAGTGCTGGCCGCGTTCAAACATGCGGGGCTCGACGACGTTCCAAGCCTATGGAAATTCCTCTTTGACGCTTCTGCGTGCAAAAATCTGCGAACACTTCATGATGAATTCGTTCCCGAATACGTCATCAGCTCCTCATGGACGTCGTTCCTGGACCGCGCGCAGATTTGCGAGGTACTGCGACGTACTGGCCTTGATTTCGTCGCTGAAAATCTGCATACAGAATGGCGCACCCCGCGCGAAGACGGCTCATACCGCTTGACGGAAATCGACGGGTGGCTCGATATGCACGCGCTCGGCTCGCCGCCGTACGTCATCCTGGACGACCACATAAGTGGTCAATCATTGCCGGGCTCCCATCTTGAGAGGCGAGCGGTCCTTTGTGACGCCTGGATTGGTTTCACGCATCCGAAACTGCGGTCAGCTCAGAAAATCCTGCGCGCCCAACTGCGCTAACCTGCTTTACACGACGCATCCCTGGCGCCCGCCCGGAGAAAGGCGTGGAGGTGGTGTTTCACCTGTTTTTCTCGGAGCATCAAAATGAAAAAGCTCGTTGAAATCATGTCGATGCCGGAGTTACGGCACAGATTCGCCCATCAGTTAGGCATGTTTGGAATCGCCATTGGTGCGGCGAACTTAGTCCTAGTGACCGTCCTCACGGCGCTCACTTGAATTCCATCGGGGGCTTGATAGTGCCCACAAGTTAGGTTTCGCTGCGTAACGCAGATGTTGCCGATTTTCCTCACGCGGTGCCCGCCGATTCATTGAATGGCCGACGTTCCAGTCCGCGACTGCACTGGAAGAGTCGAGTTCGGCGTGACCAAGCTGGTGGTACTCCACGAGGGCCCCTCTATGAGCTTCTGCGGGCAACTCGTCGCGTCACCGAGGGTGGGCAGGCCTGAGCCGCCGACCGCAGGCAGTCAGCTCAAACTGTGCGCTTTCGCGTTGCCGGTTTCTTAACGACCGACGCCTTCTTGCTGGCAGGACGAGTGTCGCCATGCAGGAGCAACTCGCACAGGCCAATGGTCTGTTTACGCACCAACACTTGTTGCTCTGGTGAGAGAAGGCTGAATAGGCTCCCGAGCCGCTTTTCTTCCAACGGCGAATGGCCCGGCCCGGCCGGCACGAACGACGAGATTGGAACGTCAAAAAAATGCGCGATGTCCGAAAGTCGGTCCAACGGGACCATGGTGGCTCCGCGCTCAATGCGGCTCACGGTTTCCTGCTCAACACCCAACTTAGCCGCAACCTCGGCCTGCGACAACCCGCGAGCTCGGCGCGCACCAGCAACGGTTGCACCGATTTCGGTTTTGAGTTCCTGAATTCGTTTGACCCGCGTTGAGGACATCAGACAGCACCAGATGTGGTTAATGCCACGGATAGTGCTGCAAACATGGAATTGAGCGTTACGCCCGTATATGTTGCCGTTGCCACATATAGCGTGGCATACTAAGGTTAATTTCCATGCGGAAATTTTCAGACGCGCCGAGAGTCTGAGGAAAAGCTCATGCGCGCGACTGCACTAACTGGGCGGCGGGACCTGCGCAGGCGCCCAGCACCACCTAACCGACTTCCAGCTGCGCATGGAAGCGAACAACAGTCGCTACCCGCGATAGCTTGAATATTTACCGATTCCAACTACGCCGGAACATGCAAGATTTGCGCACGACGGCAATGCGGTCTATCGAAATACTCGCCCGCCGCCGAACGAATATTGATTTAGTCCATCCACCAGAAAGGCTGTAAAAATGACCCGAACGAAAATATATCAGACATGCTTTTTGTACTTCTCGACCGCACTTTTTCTCCAAGGATGTGCGACGAGACCGCCGGACCCCGACTCCAGGATTGATGGAGGTGCACTGCAACCTGCTGAACAGGTTGTTCGCCTCGCGCTGCACGCATCGAGAAAGTACCCCAACCGGCCGATGAACGCCTGGTGGGGGGCCAGCATTGTCGCGGTGGACGGCAAGCCAGTTCCTCGTAATGCCCAAATACTGCAACTTCCGCCTGGGAAGCACGTCGTCCAGTATTCGTGTAGTCTCAAATTCCAATTTAATGATACCGGTGGCGCGCAAAGTGACGGTACCGCCGAGTTCACAATGCCGACAGGAGCACTGTACTACCCCTACGTCAATGGCCGAATGACCTCATCCAAGAACTATGGGGCTGCGGGAATTGAATCGCAGGGGACTTGCGGCATCAGCAGTTTTGAAACCGCGAATCCGTTATGGCTGCCCTAAACGTCCGCAGTACTGGTCGTGGGCATTGAATGGGCTAAAGCTTTTCGGATGGCGCTTGCGCGCCGCCGTCATATCGCCAACCAAGGGAGCGCGAATGCACTCCACAAGGCATTTAGGCAGTTGGCGGCCAGGGGAATTCAACTCAACGAGGAGTTGGCTCCTCACCTCCTCAATCGTGCTCTTGACTGCTCTGGCATAATTCTGTAAAAATTCGAACTGAGCCCATCTATGTTGACTTCTGTGGCTACAGTCTCTGAGCCGCGCACAAAGTGGTTGCTAGACTATGTTAAAGAAGCCCTAAGAAAAGAAAGGCAAGTATTATGATGTTCCTTGAAAGTCCCTCACTGTTCGCCCCTGTTTCGAAATGGGAAGCGTGGGCTAAGCGCTTGAACGCCTTCAACTCCCACGACAAGACCGTCGTGGCGGAAAAGGAACGCGCGAAAAAAATGATTGCGCTCCTCAGCAAGCCGGTCGAGATTACGGATGAATTTATTCCCGCTTGAAATTATTTCTGCAAAGAAAAAGGCGCTCCAGCGCCTTTTTTTATGTCCACCCCACGTAACAGCTCTACCCGAATCCAACCCCGAGTGCATGGCGCGCTGGGCGCTGCCAAGTCCTAGCGATTCCGCCGCACACGGCCCATGCCCGTCCCAACGGAATGAGTAGGAGAGCGTGAGTGGAGAGTCCCACCTCGTCTTCGAGGCCCCGCTGAGTGGGACGGGGTTCCAGGCGAGTGAACCAAGATGACCAGCAGGACCGCTGCCGCGCGGCTCTCGTCCTCAGGAGGTTCCCGCGTGGGGCCTAAATCTAAAATCACGAGCATCAGCAGGCTTCAAAACGCTCGCGTTGGAGTCCTGAAAAGAAGGCGCATGATGGCTCGCTACCATTCCGCTGTTGCGCTTCACTCTACGTACGGTGGTCAACTTCTCGCAGGGATATCGGGGCCTAACCGCCTACTTTAAGTTGCGGCTGTTGTTTGCTGCCTGGCGAAGGAAGAAGTCCAGCATGCGGCGCTGAACAGTTGCACAGGTTGCCGCAGGAATTTTGCCAGCGCTGTCCAGTGAGAAGAACGGGTAGCGCTCCTTGAACGTGCTGCTGACGCCAGTGTCGCAGGCTTGGTAAATGAAGGCATCCTCGATTAGATAAAGGCTAACCATATCCGACACCCTTGGGGCGACACGGGCGCCGCTGTTGTCTACCACCTTGATTTCGTTCAAGGTCTTGGCGTTCATCAGCGTTTGCAGGCTCACGACTGCGGTGGTGTCGAAGCTACCGTTGACCCAGGCTCCAACATTAATCGCGGCACCTGCACCGTCCACGGCCGCCAGTGGGTAGCTGTTCTCGCCGGCCGAGGCAAGGACACGCCACACCAAGTTCTGAGGCAGGTCGTACATGATGCCAAAACGCTCGATACCCGCCAGCAGTTCGCCCATTGTCGTCGACTGGGCAGGGCTGTAACCCTTAGCGGAGACGATGCTGCCCTTGAGCACATTCAGGTACACCGAGGTGTCGTCCATCAGCGTCAGGTTGACAACGTCCAGTTGCAGCGTACGGGACATGCCAAATTTGAACGCGTCAAGCAGCGTCGAACCGGTCTTGGCCTTGTAGCCCATGATATGGCTGGCGATATCGGTGATTGGGCTGATTTGCAAGTTGTTGTAGGCCGTGGTAAAGAACGGCGTTACCAGCTCCATCGACTCAACAAGGTGGGAGCTGCCATCCAGTTGTCGGTCAAACTTTCCCCCACGAGCCACCAGGCGCACCCACGACGTTGGAGCCACAGTCAGGGTGAGGTGGTATTCGCCAATGCGGTCGACTGCGCTGGCGGCTCCCAGTGCAGCGCCAGAACTGCCGTCCGGATTCACGGAATAGGCTGTAACGATGGCGCCGGCCCATGCCATGCCTGAAACGCTCGTAGTAGGCGAACCGGGAGCCGCGGCACCGGTCAAGGGGTTGATAATGGCTGCCACGACGGGAGGCGGTACGACCACCACCGGAGGCGGAGTGCTCGAGCCGATGCTTCCCTCACCGCCCCCACCGCACGCGGTCAGGAGCGCAGCGGCCAGCAGCGTGAAGAGGTGAGTTGATTTGTTCATCTTGTCCTTGATATTAGTTGTCGGCGTGCGTGTTGAGAGCCAGGAGGAATATGAAAGGCTTTGCGGCGCAAATTTGCCGCCAGCTTGGTGGCAATATGAGCCGCTGCGCCCCCACTCCGACGCCATACCTATCAACCCTGCGCGCAGTCGTCTCGCAATGTTCACAATGGCGGAGATATCTGCCGAACGCTGTAACATGGCGGGCGCCGTGTTCAGAGCATTCAGCCTGTCCTTCCGTGCACCAAGGTCGGGCCCGACAAATGCAGGTCGCCATCATCTGTGACAACGTCCCCGAACATCATCAATTGTCGCCAATGAAATTGCTGGCCCCACCGCTGGCAGCTACCCTGTTAGTTCTTGCCAACGAGAGTTCCGGTTGGCAGCTCAGTGAGTTCCGGCTGACCTTCCAGGCGGACAATCTTGGCGCCGGTCGCCTTTTCGATTGAACGAACGGTGTCGAGAATTGTCTTGTTCACCCACTGCTCTGGAGTACCGACCAAGGAGTTGGCAATGTCGCGTGAGACCTGATAGATGCCGCCTTCTGTTTTTTGGAACACGGCGTAGGTGTCGAGGTTGTAGCCCGCTTGATACTTGTACAAGCAGCTATACAGCGTCAAATTGCTGGAGCCAGAGATGTTGCGCTGCGCGCGCGACGTCCAGACAGCACCGTCGCAGCTGGCGGCTTTCATGCTGACCCCGCCATTTTGCATAGCGGCCATTTGCATCATGGCCCCCATACCGGTTCCAGCTAGCTTGGCACCAACATCGTCAATTTTGAATCGGCCAGCTTCAAGCGGTATGGTCTTGCCCATCTGCAGCGGCGACACCTGGTTGAGGTCACTCGTATTTTGTGTCAGACCGTCAGCTGCGGCCTTGGTCACCACGCTTATGTTAGCCGTCGTTTTGATATCAAAAATATGGTACATCTCGACAGTTGTACTGCGGTTGGCCAAATAGCTGTTGCCCGTGGCGCAACCAGTGAGTGCGACGATGACGGGAAGAACGACGAGAGCAATTTTTTTCATTTTTGGCCAATGTTAGTTGATTCAAATTGCCGGATGACAATTTGTCTGCACAAGAAGCATCCTATTGCTGACTGAAGCGCTGCGCCATGTCCGTGCGACGAGTCAATGGGTTTCCGGCATGAATGAAGGAAAAATTGGCATTGGGCATCACTGCAGGGACGTCGGCGAGACTGTGGTCGGCAGAACGAATTCCCTGCGACCTACTCTGCTCCTGCTTCAAAGTCACATAGCCAGGCTTTGACTCAATGTCAGATTTTCAAGCCTGAAACAGCGCCGCCTGGACGAACTGCGCCGACAGTCCCCTCCCCTCCTTCCGGCGCATCGCTCGGGCGCATTCATCAGTCACGTCCATCGCTGACGACATCACGCCCCATGGTCGCACCTCTCTTGCCACCACACGGCACATAAATTCGCAGAAAGGATAAAACCGGTTCCCTTGACTGGATTCCCTCACTCATTTTTGGAACCAGGTCATGAACCCAGCAACCTCGAATTCACCTGCAAGTCCCCTCCAGCGCGACCAGTACGGCGCCCTTAGCCTGCATCAGGTCCTTTCGTCCGAAATGCAGACCCAGGTCTCGGTATTCCTGAACGACGCCGTCAAAGCTGGTCACCTGCCGCAGCCTTACATCACTAGCGGAAAAAGGAACTCGAGTGTCTAAACCTCGATATCTATGACGTCCTGGTTTTCCGCGGCAAGGTCAAGGCGCTTGTCGTGCAGGCTCGACGTTTCTGGAAACATCTCCGAAAAGGGTATACCCGCTCCGGCAAGGACTACTTCCTCGTTGCCCGCTCCGGCCGCAAATTTACGGCGCAGGAAGTCGAAAAATCCACCTGCGCAAAACGCGCGAAAAACACCACCGAGCTTGGACAGTTGGCTAAGCATTACCTCGGCAAATCCACCGTCGCGTGCAAGAAGCCGCACGTGCCGGTTTCGACCGCCTTCAAAGTACTGGCGAAGACCGAGGACGGTCGCCTTGTAAGCGCCTATGACGACTCTGAATACAAAGTCGGAGTGTGGAGGTCGGAGGCCGCCCGGGCGGACCATGGCGGCGGATTCTATTATTACCTCGACGACACGCTTGCCATCAACGCTACCCAGCGCGGCACTACGTTCTCAACTAGCGTGGCGGCTGGAAAAGAATTGGTTCTTTGCGAGGTCGAAATCAAAGGTCGGGAGATTGAATATGGCGCCGGGAAATGGGCGGCGTCGCAGCTGCGCGTCATTTCGGAAATTGCGCCCGTAACCATAGATTGATAGCTCTGCCTGCCCCGCCGTCCACGCAGCATGAAAGGTTATGTGCGGCGGCGGCGGTGGGCCTTGAGCGCCGCTCCCGTATTAATGGGTCTGACCGAGCGCACAGTCAGCAGCGTGATGGACGGGCATGGCGCCGACGCAACGCCCCTTCGCGGCCCGTAAAATTCCCATCGTCATGCACCCAAATGGCCCAGAAAACCGTCGCTGCCGCAAACACGGGATTCCAGCAGTTGCCAGCATGTCGGCGCGTCAATTCTGGGCGTGCGAAAAGCGTGCTTTCTGGTTGGTCCGAGACCCACGCGATTGATATAATCAGAACGGCTTGGCTAGTCTGGCTACACCGACTTGGCACCACGATGAAAATCGGGGCGCGACAACTTCGATAGGTGTGGATGCCTGCAGCGGCACACTCGAGGGGCTGGGAAGCGGGCTGGCGCGGGTTCAAGTCCCACTAGTCAATCCCCCCCTTCTCTTGCGACACTGGCGACGACGGAATACGCAGTGTCGGTTAGCTTGAAGTCGGAACCGACAGCATTAGTTGTCGCATCACTGCGTCACGGCTGAGCCCCCAATCGCCCTATCCCCGTTCCCACGCCTGTGGCGACCACGTGCACTGCAGCCCCAAAATTTGAAAGACACATCGGCGATGACACAACACCAAATTGACTCCAACAGCTTGCGCGCTGAGCTACGAGGCCTGCCCCGTGGCAGCCTTCTCCTGATTGCCGAGCGGGCCCTGGAACTAGTCCCCCGGGACCAGCTGAACGCGATGCTGTGTGATATCGTGCACATCAATGCGGCCCTTACCGACGCCGGCTCCATTCACGCCCGTCCAAACGACGCCTCGACCGCAATTGCGCCTTCACTGCTCGACGAGGTGCGTCTGTTTCACCATGCGGCCATGAACGGGGATTTCTACGAGCACCTTGAAATCAGCAACAGGCGCCGACGGGAACAGTCAGGAGGCACGGACGCCTTTATCGCTGAGTTCGACCGGCTGATGCGCAAGTGCGTCGGCGCATCGGCCAGGGGTACTGAGCCTGCGCCACGTGACGGTCCTGGACATGGATTGCGGGATTGCTTCGAACTGTTGTTTGCGCTACTCCGCCGCATCGACGAGGGCCACGACGACGTGCTGTTTTTTGCGAACGATGGCAGCTCACTCGACGTTGGCGTTAATTGGCGCGTGGTACTGCCGGCGTATTTCGAGTGCCTGGCTGAGGCGGAGGCGTCGTCACCGGAGGAGTTTGCGCGTGCCGTGGATGAGGTCATCGCAGAGTTTGCGGTGCACGACCGGACACGTTTGATGGGCGCTGCACGCGCCGTCGCCAATGACGCGCAACGCGCTGCCTTGGCGAGCAAATTAGTGATGGCGTTGGCGTAGGAGAGGCGCGGACGAATGACCTCGGATTCGCCGGCATTGCATCAGAAGTGGCGCCTACAGCCGCTTCGCAGTCGGAGGAAATCCCATGGTCGACGTGCCCCCGGATAGGCCGAGAGAACGCCTCCGTGGCCATGCGAGTCGAGCCGTCGCCAGCACGAAACCCAAGAACAGCACCTGCGCGATGAACGCGTCCAATTGAATGCCGAATTTGGCAGCGACCCACGCATTGAGCGCCACGTCACTGCTGATGATGGCCACGGTCAGCATCACGCCGAGCCTTGGCCTTGCCAGCAGCAGAAAAGCGGCAAGCGGGTCGAGGAACGTCAGCGTGGTCCAGTATGCGCACACGAACAGGGGCATCCCACCGTAGTCCCAGCTCAGCCCGTGCTCGTAGAGCACGCGCCCATGGTTGACGCCGGCGCCGGCAAGGCAGATTGCGTAGATGATGCGAATTGTGAGTGGCGACGGCCGGAGGGTTCTCATGGAGCAAGTCTATCAAGGTCCGGGCCGGGGCGGTAGGTCGAAATTCCGCCGGCACAGGTTGGCCGGCGCAGCAGGCGTGACGTGGCGACGTGACAGACGTCGGGCGGATATTACCAACCCGTTGGCCTTGGTCGAAGCAGCCCGTAAAATCATGTGAACGAGCCCTTGGGCCGCCACGGCTTCAGCCATGGGCCGCGAGTGAGGCTGGTCGTGACGGGCGGCTATCGCCCCATAGCAGTCGTTGCGGTTTTCCTATTGTCGCGGCGTGGACTTCCCAAGACGGATTGCGTAGAAGGTAGAACAAGCACTTCCGATAAGGCTTAATACCATGATAGCCCCCCAAAACCTAAGGTTCTGCAAAGCACGCTCCCCGACATAAATGCTGCCCGCTTGGAGGATGCCCATTGCAGAATAAAGCGCAACCAGAAGCATTAGTGCTGTGGCCCACCAGCAGCGAATTCGTTTCGCGTTAAGAGTCATAGGTAACGTTCAAGTTGTGAGGGCGTTGTGAAATTTCCGATTGGGCGGCCGCTATTGGCCGTTTGCTGACAGGCCTGCGTCTTCTGAAGTTACTCGTATATTTTTCCGCAGTATAAAAATGTCGCAAAGCGTAACCACGGGTTGGACGGCAATAGCCCTTGAGAGATACCGAGGTTGCTTGCTTCTCCCCACGCAACAGCGCCTTCGAGAAAGGCGTCAATCGAAGTGTTCGCCCATCCATTGGCGTCTGCACTGTAGGGCAGGCTTGGGGAAATCTTCTCCTTTTCCAGAGAGTCAACTCGGTCCGCTGCCAGCGCACTCACGAATGCCAAGAAAGAATATTCATCATTTACGTCATTAAGTAGGTCGTCTAAATCTTGCATGGCGATAGCTTAAAAAATAGTGTGTCGAAATGGCTGCTTTTGGCTGAAAGCCGATATTGAACAGGAGATTATTAATTTTTTGGACAAGGCGGACACTGTTTCATGGTGCGGCTAAAATTTCTAATAGCAGCTAATTCGACTTTCGCATCGGAAGACGCACACCAATCCCGATGAAGCAAGACCATTTTTCCACTTTTTGAAATGTCGCCATTGACGACTGTCATTAGTTCTCCCGGCGGTGACACCTTAAACGAGATATGACCGCCAATTTCATCAATTTTCAAGTCATCGGCGAGAATAGGTAATCCCAAGACACCGCTCGCCGTCTCGTAAAGCAAGCTATCACCCTCTGGAAATCGGAGCAACGTAATCCGATTGCCCGCAGTATCGCCGCTCTCTGTCTCTATGCAAAGATTTGAATATACGAATACTCCGTGACGCGCAATTCCAGCGCCAGCGGCTGGGCTACTGCACGCTCCCACCAGTAAGAGAAATTCAAGGGCTCGAGTGATGATACGATGAAATAACATAAAATCAGACAAATAAAATTTGTGGGTAACTGTTGCAAGTCATCAGGAGTTCAGTCAAATGACCGCTCTTGGCCGATTGCTGTCGATTGCTGTCGATTGCTGTCGATTGTACTTGAGCGAAGGCCAATTCGGATATTTTCATCCCAAAGGGGAATTAGATGGTTTGGATTTTTTCCGCTCCCCAGTCCACCATCCCATTTTTTGGCTAGCGCTGTCGGCTATATTTTGCTTCTCTCGGTCTAAATCAGGTCTGTAAGGAGAAACCTTCAAAAAAGCGGTACCAAATCCTAGAGCGAAAACCGAAACCAGAAAGTTACCAAATGCGTCGACACCCGGAGTAGCTAGCGGAGCGCCAGAACATTGGAGAATTGCCGTAATCAGGAATGCTACACCTACGAGTAATGCCATAAGCCCGAATAGCCTAGCGAAAATATTGAACGTCCGCCAATGCAATGTTTCGTATCTCATTTTAGTAATTTATCCGAATAAGTGTGCATTACTGCTATTGGCCGAAATCAGACTACTGGACCTGTTCTCGATATCGCTTGAAAAACCATGCGCTGCCCCACAAAATCAGTGGCAGGCTTAACACCAAGAAAATTCCCGTGAGACTCCACGGCATGGCTACCGTTTCTTCTGCGCCATTGGAGAATGACGACACAATGCGTGTCGCAAAGAACCACATCATCACTTCGAACAATAAAACTGGTGTCCAAACCTTGCGGTGTCCCTGACCAACGATTGCATACGAAACACCACCAATAAACACAAATACCAGTGTTAGAAAAAATACGACAACATAGAGGAGCATATTAATTATTCCATGTCATAGCCCAAACGGCGGCTTCTTTGGCCGATTGCTGACGCTCGGCAACCTCAGTCGTACTGCATCCATTCACGCGAAGGAGTTAAAATCACCCCAATCTGAAAATGCACACTGGCGTCAATTAAACAAACAACTCGTGTGCCATCCGGTTAGAATTCGTCAATCGTTTGCATTCCCTCTCGCCAACATGTTACATTGCGCGTATATTCAATCGCAGTCTTAAACCCCCACCCACCCTATTGGAGACACCATGACGTCATATGCAGAGTATGTTGAACAAATTGCAAAATTGCAAGCACTCGCTGAAGCCGCCCGCAAAGATGAAATCAATGGCGCAATTCAGAAAATCAAGGACCTCATGCAACTGCACGGGGTTACGGTAAATGACCTCGCCTCCGGCACCCGTGCGAAATCGACAAAAGCCAAGGGCACAGTCGCCCCACAATTCAAGAACCCAGAAACTGGTGAGACCTGGACTGGCCGTGGCCGTGCACCGCTGTGGCTTGCAGGTAAGGACAAAGAAGCGTTCCGCATCGTCCCTTAATGGTTGAGAGCGGCCGGTATAGGTGAAAATGTCGCGCATTCCTCAACTGGGAGTCCGAGCTGAAGCGAGGTAATTTTGGTCTAAATTCCGGACGTTCAATCCCTCGTTGAATCGCAGGCCATTCGCCTAACGGGGCGAGGCTCGCTTTCAACGGGGAGCCGATGGTTTGGATTGATGCCCTTAGATTGATGCAGCTGAATTGGTGGTCCGCCACCGAATACTGAGTGTCGCCGGCGCGCCTTTGGTCTTTACGGCAACCTGCGAACCTGGGATATGCGATAGCCCTCCCAGTCTGGCCAACGGGCTTTTCTCTTGGTCGGCTCGAACACAATACCCGCGCTGCAGACGCCGCGCACAACGGGCCAGCTGCCGCTAAGGCGGCGTCACGACGCACCCACTCCCGCGCCGGACAAGACGACGTTGGCCACTTTCGAACCACTTGGGCCCCAGCATTTAGGCATCCTCACTTGGCGGACCTACAGACCTGTAGACCTGCCTCCTATTCCGATGTCTCTCTGATGCGCTTGCCCCATCCGTGCCACTCGTGCTGACACTGCAGGCACTTGGTATCAATCAACTCCTCTTCCCAGTCCCACCTGGGACCAGCGCCGCCGAGCACGACGCTACCATCCGCCAGCGCACTGCGAAGAAACTCGCTCAGTCTGTCTACGCTGCCGTAAACGATATCCACCCCGCTGAGCTGCCTGCAGCTTGGGCATTTCTGCTTCTCTTGCCATTCCTTCATCTCGATTCTCCCCTCCAAATTAGCCACCAATGGGAAAAAATAGCAGACCTTCGTGACCTGGTCGTGACGGTGTTTGCGGTCGTGTGCGTGTACTTCACATTGGCACACAAGCTATCAACCGAAACGACAATTCCATGCATTTCCCGCGCAGGTGGCACCTACTATTAAAGCGGCTGAAGCTGGGAATGGCAAGCAACGATACAAAAAAAATCATCGCCGTCCATGATGGGCAACACGGCCTTGTTCGCGTGGACGGATTGGGCCGACTGCCTGTGGCCACCCGGCAATGGAGGTCTGAGCGATGAGGTCGCAGCGTTTGATATAGATTGACGACGAAAATCAATATACATTCAATTACGAAAGTCTATCTTCGCATTTCCTCCTAGCAATCTTCGCGTCAATCCAAGAGACCAGACCATGAGTGGCACGCGAAAATTGGGTCAAAGGCCAAACAACATCCACGAGGTCAAGAGAACCGGAAACCGCGCCATTTATTGCGAAGCATTGTTGAAATTTCTGATAACTCGGTATCTAATTTTCTGGTTTGTTGCCTCAAGGACTTCTAGCTGAGCTCCTTTGTAGCCGATGACGGGAGATTCAGAGAGGTCATATTCGACATTATTATTGAAAGCTGGCCTAGCAAGATTTCCTGAGAACTCCCTATAGCCAATGTTGATTTTGTTACCAACTTTACCGTTGTAGATGAGCGTTTGCTGAAAAGAATCCTGCGTAAGCACTGCCTTCTTTGAGTGCTCGAAGTTCACATCGCTTGCACATGACGTAGCGTTAAATACTGTTACCACGCACAGCGACTTGCTGTCTTTTTTCGTCATAACACTCTTCCATGCGTCCGCCAAGGCCGCCTTCCCCACATTGCCAGCCTCATCTCCTCCACCAGGTAAGAAATACTCCGCGCCTTCATCCTCTCCGTGCTTGAGATAATAACCTGCAAACAAACTATAGGCCCAACTTACATCAGTCTTCATTGGAAGATAAATGGCATCGTGCTCTTTATATTTCCCCTGCCGCATCAATACATCACCGACATTGCTAACTTGATTCGTATTGAGAGGTGGTTCGCTAATTGCCGTTATTTTTGGCATGTAGTTGTATTTTGGAGACGCACAGCCAGCTATAGCTAGCACACCAAACAGTACAACAAAGTGAAATCTATTCATTTTTATCTTCTAGTTAAAATTACAATCTCTCAAATGGCCACGACCGGCCAGAACGGGTCAGATTAATCAAGATATCAAAACACGGCAATACAATAATAAGTACTAAAGGTAGGAAAATAGAAAAAAATACCGGAAGTCAAAATTCCAACTCCCACACTCATGAACCAAACAACTAAAAGTCACCTAATATTTTCATTTTGAATTTTTTAATACGTAGCATAATCCAACCATAACAGCTAAACCTAAGGCAGTGTTTATTATTTGCGAACTACTGGATTTTCCGTGCATCGCTCGATTTACAAAACTTTCGCAGTTGTTGGCTACAAGGTCATAGACTGTCCCACCTTGTTGCAACTCAGCAATCGCTTGTCGTGCGACATGTACGCCATTGTTCGGCCCATCGTTAGCTTCAAGGCTTATTTTCCCATTGGCCGCGTATCGACCATGAAAATCTTTGTAGGTGGTAATTTGATAACCAGTGCTCATCAGTTCTGCAATGTAGACTTCACCATCAAAAATACCGCTACCGAGCACAACCGCGTGATGTTTTGGGCCATCCATCCCCAATTCTTTAGTAATGGCGCCGACAAGGCGGCATCCTGTTACGTCAATTTGTTGCAGATGCATAATTTTTATTGTAGTTAAATTCTAAATTTCATTTTTTAATAAAAGTAGGAATATTTTTTATTCTGAACAAATTTTTTATATTAGAAAAAAATCGTTGAACATTCTTTGTTTTTGTCCGCCAATGGACTGACCGATGCCTACCGGTATCCTCTAATATACTCGCCTAGTCAAGGACGGCCGGCTCAAGCAATCTAACCTCAGCCACTGAACGATGTCCCTGCTTGTAGAGCCCTTGCGTGTACGTATTCAACGACTTACAGCGGACCGCATAACCTTCAGTCAATACCTTACGTACCATTGTTCCCTCATCTACTTCTTCGCTAGCTGCCAACGTGTTTCCATTTACTCCACCTGGTGAAATTCTAAATGCGATTTTCCCAGTATCACGGCGCTTCATTTGCACAGGAAACACTTCCACTCCATTATTGAGTATAAAACTAAACTCCTTGGAAAATCTTTCTTTTAAAACACCCATCAATTCTTCCTCAATTCCCATCGAAGCGGCGGTCGCCGCCTCAAAAACACTTCTTGCAAGAACTCCGGAATTTTTACGAAAATTGCATTCGTAACACTCCGCCTGTATATTCGAAATACAATTTTCTCCACCGTGATATATCGAAACTATGTGCCCTTTCGTCCACGTTTGCTTGTATCGTGGGTCTGGCCTTGACGGAATGACTGACCACGGCCTTTCGCATACCGCACAAACGGGACATTTCTCTAGAAGAATTTTCCATTCCGAGTTAGAATGTAAACCTCCATTTAACCGAATTCTTTCTATTCGAACCCCGGCACGTCGATTACGACAGTCCATGCACCGATTCCAATTATTGAATCGACTACTTCCACATTTAGTACAAGTCATGCCTAATATAATAGTTTCCGTTCAATTGGCCATAGAATTGGTTGTCAATAGCATATTTCGCATTGGCGGAAATAGAAAATAAATAGCCCAGAATATTCGAAAAATTACGGTGGGACAGCGCCAAATTAACCGCAAAACAAATCACCCGCGCGCGACAGTCACCTCACTCTTACCTGCTCTCCGACCAACATGTTACATTGCGCGTATATTCACATCGTTTGCCGCCATCTTTTCGGAGGCACCATGACGTCATATGCAGAGTATGTTGAACAAATTTCAAAATTGCAAGTCCTCGCTGAAGCTGCCCGCAAAGAAGAAATCAATGGCGCAATTCAAAAAATCAAGGAATTGATGCAACTGCATGGGGTTTCGGTGAGCGACATCGCTTACGGTGGCCGTGCGAAGTCGACAAAAGCCAAGAGCACAGTCGCACCACAATTCAAGAATCCTGAAACTGGCGAGACGTGGACGGGCCGTGGCCGTGCGCCGTTGTGGCTTGAAGGCAAAGACAAGGAAGCGTATCGCATTGCGAACTAATTCGATTTTGGGGGACGGCGTAGCCGCCCCTCGCAACCGTCTTCGGAAATCTTATGCGCGCAATGAACAGCGCTAACCTGGCGAAATTCTGTACCGTTTTCGAAGAGCACACGCACGGGGAGTGCGACGAGGAAGGTAGACCTCACCAAGTATTCACATACGAATAGTGGGTTGCCCAGCCCGCTAGCTCGGAAATTTATGTCTTAATGCCTACAAAAATGTACTCGCCTCGCGCACCATATTTTGCGACGCCTATCAGGCTGAAGACGCCGCCAATGGTTGTGTAGTTACATCCACCTTCCTTAGCAGCGGCATGCAGGTTTGAGTTAAACCAACTGCGAGTGAACTGGCCAGATGACTCCAGCTCCGCGTAAGCGCGCTCGAATTCGGTAACAGTAATCCCTTTTTCTAAACGTTTTTCTGGGCTCCTGTGGTTAGGAATCCGATAAATCAGTGCAGCTTCACCTCTTCGACGTCCCCAACCTTTTATTCGAAAGTCAGCGGTAGCCTCGGGTTTCGGAATAACGGTACCTGTGTGGAGCGCCCGAACTCTTTGAATAAGCATGTCTGTCCTTGTTGATGGAATTAGTTGCTTGGTATTATGCTAAAATAATCCGACCCAACGACTGCTTCTGACCAGTTGCTCCGTCTTTTACGTTGAATCGCGACATTGCTCTTCCCTGGTTTCACGGAACGTCCTCTCAAGCATGATTTGATTGCGTCAACGACGTAGGGGCCGATGCATACCGCGCAGATGCGAGCCAGGAATCATCCCCGTTCCGCGCGACATATCGGGCGTACGCAGCGTAGGCCAAGTCTTACTGGCCGTCAACCGCCGGGGCAGGATATATCGCCAAGCCACTTATCAATGGTCGACCCGCAGTCCGCAGAGCAACACCGCCATGACGTTCGGCTTGGCCGACTGGTCGCTGACGGTCGCTGCCTGGCACAGGTGCGGTAACTGCTGCGAGCCTCGCGGCGATGGCACCTTCTTCAACACGCCCCCAGGGGATTGTCGGCCCCTAACCAGCCTAGGTATCAACATGGGTTGTGACGAAATTGACACCCCGTGGGATTGTGCTACCATAAACCTTGGCATCTGAGCCCAACCTGCCCCCGGGTTAAAGCAGATACATGCACCAAATTCAATCTTCGCATTCCATTCATTTGGTCGGTGCGTAATCGGGGGACGCTGACTGCATCGTGACTGGAGTGCCATCATGGCCGTTATTCCTATTTCCGCAGGTCGACTGCGCCCCCTTAAAAACTCCCTTCAAGACCGCTTCCCTGCGGCAAAATCATCGCACCTGAGCGAGGCGCTTGCGGCCGGACTCGGATTTCGGACGAATGCCGCACTCCTCAGCTGGATGGAGGAGTCAGGTTTAGAGCCGGATGTCTCGGCCTTAAATGAACAATCATTTGTCGCTCGCATGGTCGAACTCGGGTACCCGATTGCCCAGACACTTGCGCCTGGAGAATTGCGTCTCATCGGCGCCGGCGTACTCACGGAATTTCGCGCAACCATCAACCGCTTGCTGGCGTTAGAAGTGACTCCCAACGGACACTGGGACGAAATCGGCGCCCTACGCCGCAGTTGCTCGACCATGTTTGCAAGGGCCTTCGGTCTCGGCTACGCGGAACCAAGTGACGACGACAAAAACGTCGTCAAGCGCATGAGCCATGGCGTTGACCACAAGGCATGCAGTGCGGGTTGGGGGCGCGCCATCAACGTTCGCCACCCGAGCATCAACTTTCCTGGCGCCGACCACCAGGTTCGATTTTATGAGCGTCTGCCGCTCTCGAACGGGAAGTTCGCGGAGTACAGCACCGCCGTCGTATCCATGCCCTATACGGGCTCTGACGGCATCGCCCCTGAGCTGCCGAAGGCACGTGAGCTTGCTCAACGCATCGGGTGGACATGTACTGAACTCAAGGACTGGACATGGTACGCGGCCGAGGCTACAACCCTTGTGCTGCTCCGGCGCACGACCACCCACCAGGAAATGGAACAAGCTTGGGCGACTTCGTTCAAGCGATGGCTGATTGAGAATAGAAGCAGACTTGAATCGGCGATTCGCGGTGAAGGACGTACAGTCATCGCGGACGTGATTGACTGCCAGCATTTCCCGCTGGACGTGGTCAGCTATGAGGATTGCCGCGAACGCTACCTAAAGGAATTTGCCTTTCGCCTGTATCACGACGAGGACGACCCGATGGCCAAAGCCTTCAACAAACTCTTCGAAACGTGGCGGGCCGAGCTCACGCTTGCGGAATTCGATGTCGCGTTTGGACTCGTGAAGTAGGTCCGGCATCAGCACGACTAGAGGGCGCGATTGGCTATCCCCTCGCGTCCATGAACGCCATCGCGCCGCCCGTCAACGTGCGGCAATATTTCGCTGAGTCCGAGGAGCTTGGCATGCTACGCGCATCTCACTACGGCTGTCCGCTATCGGTTGAAGATTGGATGTGAGCTATCCGAACGAATACCCGTCCACCAGGCATCTGCAACGACATCACTTCGACCATGTCACGCTCAGCCCTGCACGCAAGCCGTGGGCAATCCTCACCATGGCCGCAATATCACCCGAACCCTTCAATAACTCAGGCGCCATCCCCTGCGCCTTCAGTGCGGCCTTCTCGGTACTGAAGCCTGACTCCAAAGTCAAGACCTCGCCATCGTTCGTGACAATAGTGATGAAATAGGTCCAGCCGAGGTCAGTCCGTCGATGATGGTTCTCCTCTCCCTCGAAAAGGGCGTCCCCTGGGAACAGCTCTTCGTCTCCGCAATTTGCGTAGGGCACTTGGATGTCATTGGCGCCTTGCACGAATACGGGAAGCGGCAGTTCCTGGCCAGCGCGGACAATTTTCGCCCAGTGGCGGCAACGCGAGTTCATGGGTTTGATAACAACAGAATATGACGTCATGCTATAGCTCCAGATTAAATTTGATTGCATTGGAAGGCCGTCGACGCATCTGCGCATCGTTCGCTTTCTGGTTAAGCGACCCGTGTTTATATTTGATGAGCCGTATCGGGAATTAATTTTTATGAGTGCGGCACCGACGGTTACAGGACGTCGATGCAAGGTCGTAGCGAAGCGAATCCTCATGACGGAGAGAGGGCCTTGCGTTCCTATCGGCCTTGCCAGATACTCATGGTCCTCGTGCATCGTCCATATACTGGTCCATCCTTTTTCGGCACGACTTTGTTGGCGGGAATGCAATGCCATAAAGTCTGGAGAAGAGCAGCCTGGAGCGCAATGTGGCAGCCAGCATTCAACAAAATGCCAAGCACGCGCGAACCATCGAGAACCGTACAAAGGAAGTAAAATGACAGCTAGTGTTCGTGTAAACGTCGAAGAACTCATTGCTTTTTATGACAACGACGAATCGGTTCGCCCACATTCGAATTCACTAAAAACCCTTGCCGGTGAGGAGCTAGGATTCGCCCTCCTCCTCAAGTATTTCGTTGAACAACAGTTGCGTCCTGCGCTGCTTGAGTCTCGATGCACGGCCAAAGGGGCTTGGCTGGACGGCTGGGTGTCAGTGCAGGAGCCCGACCAAGAAGTCCACTATCAAGTTGAAGTAAAATCTTGGTCGTTTCATGGTTACACCGGCGGCCAGGCGCTGGGGGTGTATTGCACTCCTGACGAGATTCGCGAGTTCAAGATTAGCGAATGGGCCCGATACTGGGATTTCGACAAACAGCGGTTCCATGCCCCAGGACTCGACAAAGTGCTGAAACAAATGCGACCAGCGCATGGGGCTCCCAGCGAAGTGCGCCCATTGGCCTGTCTTTGGGCGGCAGTTCATCCTGAAGCACTTGATGAACCTTTCTTCAAAGTCCCTGCCGCTGCCACCCCGTTCGACTTTGTTTGGGTTTTTTCAATGTCCTCTTATCTCCGAAACTTCTTGAAACTCGGCGGACCTGTAACGATGGATTTGAGTATGCCGAAGACAAGTGCACGGCTGGCCCACCTGAATCGTATTTTTTCCGCTGCCGAATAGCCTCACGTCCCAACGACCGCACACAATGACCGCGTACAAATGGCAGTTCGCCCCACGCTTCCGCCGCAACGCTTTTGGCTGGAAAAGCCAACCGCCAATTAAACGCATCAAGGAAGCCCTCGCTGAAATCAAGTCCGTTGCAAAGAAGGAGCCCGTCCTCGCCGCCGAGGGCGCAGTGCTGTTCCTCGAGAAGCTGGCGCCGGCCATCGAACAGGTTGACAGCAGTTCGGGCAGCATTGGTAGCGCAGTCAACTGCGCCATCGAGACACTCGTGCCAATCATCGCCAAGGCCGACGTCAGCCGTGCAGTGCGTGAGGAATGGCTCGACCGCCTGTGGGTAGCCCTCCAGGAGGACGAGATGCCTTACATTGAGTACCTGGGCGAATTCTGGGGCGAGCTTTGCGTGACGCCCGAGATTGCGGGCAAATGGGCTGACGATTTGGCGCAGACGGTGACGACGATGTGGGACCATTGCGCGCGCAGTGGGGAATATGGATATTTTAAGGGCACGACCGCGTGCCTGAGCGCACTGTATGCCGCCGACAGGGACGTGGATGAGTTGCTTGCATTGATTGCAAGGTCTGAGTACCGTCACAAATCGTGGCATTGGAGGGTATGGGGCGCGAAGGCGTTGGCCAGAGCCGGACGGTGGGAAGATGCGATTGAGTATGCTGAGGCATCCAAAGGATTGAACGCTCCCCTGATGGCGATTGCGGCGTTCTGTGAGGGTGTCCTGCTGGAGGCCGGATTCGCGGATGAGGCGTACGCGCGCTATGCGGTCATGGCGACCGACGCGACGACCAACCTGGCAATGTTCAGGGCCGTGGCGAAGAAATATCCGGGCAGGCCGAAGGAGACCATCCTTCGCGACCTGATTGCGAGCAGCCACCCTGGTCAAGAGGGGAAATGGTTCGCTGCCGCCAAGGACTCTGGATTTTTCGAGCTGGCTATCGAGCTGGCGAATCGGAGCCCGGCAGACCCGAAGACGCTGATTCGCGCCGCTCGGGACTATGCGGTTGAGCAGCCGGAGTTTGCGCTGGCGGCCGGCATGACGGCGCTTCGTGGCATCGCCAACGGAAATGGCTTCGACATCACGGGTATCGACGTTCTGGACGCGTATGCGGCCGTGTTGGTGGCGGCCGGCGCAGCAGGCGTGGATGCGGAGGTGGTCAGGGCTGATGTGCGGGGGCTGATTGCAGCGAGCCGTGGCGGTGGTGAGTTTATTGGGCGAGTCTTGGCGAGACAAATGAAAGCCTAATTCTGGATTCGCTTTTATGCCCCAGACAGCCCATGCTATGAGAGAGATGTGAGACCTGGACAAGTTACGCCTGCGCAGGTATCCTAGTCGAGCTGTACCAATTTACCTGCTTTGGCATGTGCTGGCTGGTTGGACGGAGGCTTCCTAGGTGGTCTGATAGTCTTTGCCTCCATTATCTCGATGATGGAGTTCGAGTTTTCGTTTGAGCGTAACAGCGACAAAAGGAGCAAGAAATGAAGATAAGAGGAAACCTAAAATGCAAGTGCAATGGCGTCAAGTCTCTGGGGGTAAAGACGACAGACCACTGAGGAAGCTGGTTCGACAAACAGACATGCTTAGGTAAAAGCAGACTTCCCCCGCCATCAATAGCGCCCCGGTTTCGGGGCGCTTTCGTTTGGAAGGGGGCCAGTAGCGCCCTAGCCCTTACACTCGCTTGCCCAAAATACAACCCTTCCGCCACCACTTGTCTTCGTTACCAGTCGGGCCTATGCCGCCCCACGCCATCGTCTAGTTCATCTGTATGATTGTGGCAGAGTTCACGCAGAATGAAATAATTCTGAACGCCTGCGGATATGCCTCAATGCGGTGTCGACGACCATTTTTGCGACATTCAAGGCAATCGTGAAGACGTACCCGCACATGCCGCGCGAGACCATCTTGCGCGACCTGGTTGCGAGCCAGCCGGGCCAGGAGGGGAAATGATTCGCCGCAGCCAACGATGCGGGCTTTTTCGAGCTGGTCATCGAATTGGGGAATCGAAGCCCGTCAGACCCGCAGACGCTCATACGCGCCGCGAGGGACTATGCCGTCGAGCGACCGGAGTTCGCGCTGGCGGCTGGCATGACTGCGCTGCGCGGCATCGCCTATGGATGGGGTTACGACATCACGGGTATCGCCGTGCTGGATGCGTGCGCGGCCGTGATGGCGGCGGCCGGCGCTGCGAGCGTGGATGAGAATGTGGTCAAAGCAGATGTGCGAGCGCTGATTGCGGCGAGCCGGGGTGGCTGTGCGTTTGTTGGGTGGGCCACGGGGCGGTAATTGGCCGCCTGAACTATCCGATATGCTATGCAATGTGTTCACGAAGTGCTCGCACAGCCTTTTGTGTTCCAACAACCGCCAAAAGCGACTTCGCGCGTGTCGTCCCAACATATACGGTTTCCCACTGGGCTTCGTCGATGACTTCATCACCAATCCACAAAACAACAGCCTGCGCCTCCAGCCCTTTGAAGCGCGCGACTGTATCCACAAGAATCGTCTTCGGCCTGCGATGTACTTCAAAAGCCCATTCCCCACCCACGTCTTCAGTGCGTTGTACTAACATTTCATACACAGTACTCTTGGGTCGTTTAGCGATAAGCACTGCGATATCTTCCGGCTGAATCCCCTCAACTTGAACCCACTGACGAACGCGCTTCGCCACGATGTCTGCTTGAGCGTCAGCCTTGTCGGTTCCCGTCCAAATAACGTCTTGGCCCAGCAGCTCAGGAAGGTCGATTGAGCTTCCTTGGTAAAAACGATATCCCGCCTCGTGGATAGGTGCAGTATTTCGACAATTGTTTGTGAGATAGAAAGGCTCATCTTCCACTGGCAGGTTGGCCCGCCGCGGATATAGCGCTTGATTCTCGTCAATAAAAATATATAAGTGACCGTTCTCTTGGTCACGGAGCATCATCTCAACACCGAGCCAGTACTCGTCGCTAAAGTCCTGCGCTTCGTCGACTATGACCGCGTCAAACCGCTCATCGAGCACATCTGCGGAAAGCGCCAGCGCATATGGCATCTGTATGTCATAGAGATGCTGCGCGCTAATCCCCGGATATGCCTCGATGGCCTCTGCAAGCACATCTTGCCCTTGATGTTGAGCCTGCTTGATACGTTGGTCGCAGAATTGATGATAACTTTGCGCTCTAATCTGTGGCGCGCCCTGCAAACCAATCGCCAACGCATTCGCAAGCGGCCGATTGTAGCAAAGGAGCAAAACACTCATCCCGGCTTCTGCAAGGGTCTTTGCCTTTTCAACCGCAAGAACGGTTTTGCCGGTTCCCGCGCCACCGGAGACAACCGCCCGCCTGCGCCCGCCGATTATTCGAAAGACCTTTGCTTGATTTGCAGTTAATCGAATACGTTGTTGCTCAGTGTCGTCGATAGTCGCCCGCAAGATGGGACCAACGTCGATTGACCGACAAAGAATTTCCTCGATGAGACGAAGCCCCTTTACACCCAGAACTTCGTCTCTAGATTGGTACCAGAATCTCATTGCTTGCTCATACCACCTTGCAATATTCTGCATATCATCATGGACGCCAATTAACTCACGTTGGCGGTCCGGGCCAACAATAGACGCCGGGTCACCAATATCAGGCAGCACCACTGCGTGCCCCAATGTGAATCGAGTACCAGACCATTGTCGCCATAGCGGATGCCCGGAAATTTGGTCCAACAAAGCGTGGCGTTCCCCTGACGCTTGTTTAAACGGGTCCTTTATCGAGTTCTTCTGACCATGACGGTCAATTGAATGCCATGCCCCAGAACCTGCGTCGAACGTAACGCCGCCGCCTTTGACTTCAACAGCAAGTACTCCGCCATGTGGAGACAATACTGTAAAGTCCGCCTCCCCCTCGTTCAGACGCCCGCGGGCGTCACGATAAATCCAGTTCGCACTGTAAATTACAACAACGTCGCTTGGTAGTTGGTCACGACAGGCTTCGTAAAAACGAGCCTCAGCGCGAGAAGGAAATGCCTTTATTTGCTCATTGCTGAGCTGCGGAATCATTCTTGCCACGTCGACTCCTTGGATAACTTCATAGTTGCCGGATTAAATAGCTTGTTGACCTGTCGGCCATCATTCAGGATGACGTGCAGTTTAAAGAACGTACCTTTTCCTTTGGCGCTCAAGATTTTCCCTCTTCCAACACCTTTCATGTCAATGTACATGTCCCTCGCAGGTGTAAGTGAAATCTGTTCAAGAATTTCTGAAGCAGACATCCAGCCTGAATCAAACCTAAATTGCTGGGTGAGGCCAAACGGGTCTCGCACAAGATGCAGTCGCCGCCGCTTGGCGTCGTTGGCATACTCCACAACACACAACCAGTATCTCCCGGCCTTCTGATGCGCAGTCAAGAGCTCGGTCGGCGTGAGCGCAACTCCTTCCTCCGTCCAAGCCCCGCCTTGTCCTTTTATCTCGATATACTCCTCCACATCATCGTGCGCGACAGCAAGAATGTCGAAACCAGGATTATTGTGGGCCATCTCAACTAAGGACTTCCAGCGGGAGTTCTGTGTTGACAAGAAATGTTCAACTGCGGCTCGGCTAGTCGCCTCACGAGCTGCTGCCTTATTCGGGTCGTCATCTGAGCCTTTTTGGTCGAAGTCACGCTGCCCACCTGCATAGCTCATCAGGCGTCCAGTCCTCGTTCGAGAGTTTTTTGGATGCCCAAATTGCGACCGGTGCTGGCGGGTATGCCCTTTACGCCAATTACTGTCACCTCCCAAGCCGGTTGCAGTGGTATGACTATGGTTCGATTGTGCTTTCGAAATTGAGATGTCTACGTCCGCCCCCCCGTCACCGTTGCACAATTGCTCACTTAACCCGACAGATTGTAGGAACGAGTCATTCGCCGTCCGTATTGGTGAAGTCGTCGACGTCCCGCCTGCCAATGGAGCATTTTTCTCTCCGTGGAGCCTATTCCCATGAGCTATCTCCCCAGTGGCGATAGCCCCTAACGTTGGCTCCGCCGGAATTGGAATTGACTCGCGCAGACCACGAGGCAATGTGCCAAAACTTCCATCTCGACCTTCAGATTCACGGTCGGTCGAAGTTGTCAAACTTGGCTTTTGTAGGTGGGTTGCCGCTGCACTAGATGGCAAACTCTCCGCCTCTGCCCCATCTAAAGGATTCGAGTCCGCTTCGTCTCGCAACTCATGCTGTCCAGAATATTCATCGAGAACCTCGGCTTCTTTCCCGTCCGCGCTGTTTGGAACCAGAACCTCAACCACGCCGTCGAGCGCAGCAAGCAAGTCGGCAGGCAGCTCTCCAATATTTCTGACGTTGAGGAAATCGTCGACATTAGCCGCGTCGCCTTCCATTAGGATTCGCGCGAACGTATCTGCCAAGTCAACGGACACATCCAAGAATTTGCACATTTCGGCAGCAAGTCTGTCCTTCAGCGATTTGGAACCAATCCGGTAAATGGCTCGGTCCCCGCTGAGGGCAATATCTGCCGTCGTCTCACGACTATAATCGCCAAGCGAAACCAACAAATTTACCTGCGACACGCCTAAAACTTCAAATGTACGCAGACGAGTGAAAAGGCCAGAAGCCAAGGCATCTTCAAACGTATCAGGACGCTTCGCATAGAGTACTCGCGCGAAGAAATGCGCCGAAGTCCTCACCCGATTTGTTAACTCCGTATCGAGCGCTCCTGAGTCGGAGTTAACCACAACAATTTCAATTGATAAGGAAAAACGTTTGACCCCGCCAGCGTCCAACAACCGATTAAGACGTGGGACCTCCGAGGAAGGGATTGCCAAGAATGAAAGGTCTTCGTCCTCCGCGAAGAGTGCGGCAAGTTCTATTGCATCGTTCGCGAACAGATACTCATCGTTCGCTACCATCTCTCCTCGTTGATTGATGTAGACCGCTTCGTTCTCAAAGTGCGCAAGCCATACCGGTCGCGCTAAGGCGTCTTTGCCGAATTTGGGTGTAAGTTCGCGATTCGCCCTTCGATAGATGGAAAGAGCTTCCGATTTTCGCTCGTTGGCCCCTTCAAGTAAGCCGAGGCGCGTCAACGCTTCCACCCACTTTACGGTAGGCAGTTCCCGAGGAATTCCCAACCGGTCATGAAAGAAGCGACTGAAGTCTCTATATTGGGCTTGAAGGGGCGGAAACAAAGAGTCCATAAAAGTGCCGTTGGACTTCCAGGAGACTTCGTTCGGCGTGCACCAGGCCTTGTGCGCACCTTTGATTCGAATCAATCCGTCGCTGAAAAAGGACTGTTTGATGAAGGCCGCATCAGTTTCCCATAAGTGCTCATCCAGGGTTCGATAGATACCTTGAAGCTGCTTCGCAGTATCACTCCCGTCGACCTTAAGCTGTTTCAAGCGCTTTATAAGTGCCTTGGCGTCAAGTCTATGCGTGACGTGACAAGCATCTAACATTGCGTCGGACATTTGGGCGTCTACGTATGGAAGCGCATCACCCAACAAACGTTTTACGTCCGCTTTGGCATAGTAGGACTCGGCCAAAGTCACCACTGCTTTTCTTCTGGACGGCGCACGCGTTGCTCTGAGGGAAAGCGCGAACTTCGTGTCTTTTTGCGCATACGTCGAACGACCGACGACGGCGTTGAAGGTCAATTTGCCGGCATAGTTAGACCAGTGGAAATCTAGGCACTCCAGCGTCGCTTTACGAACTCCCGATTCTGGCGAATCAAGCAATAGCTGAAAATCCTTGCTGCATTTCCAGTCTGAGCCGTCGGCCACCACCTCCGGCGACAGCAGAATCCCCAATCGAACAAAGAACTGTCCCCATGATTCGACCTCAGCTTCTTGGTTCTTTACCCTCGACGAAAGGTAATCTGCGGATACAAGGCGGTCCTGCTCGAGTGCTCCGGCCAAGAGGGTCTCTAAACAGAATCTTGGACGATACTCCTTGCCCAAGTAGAGCTGTCCAATGCGAGCGAATTTCCAAGTCCCGTCCTCTTGGAGCTTTGTTCCGACCCAAAGCCCATCCCGAATTACTTGAAATGCCTGGGTTTCGTTCTTGCCGTTTTCGCCGGCCGCTTCCAAAAAGTCCTGAAGTTTGTCCTTAATATAGCGAACATGTCCAACTAGCGCCTTGAAGCTTGATGACGTCCATGCATCCCCCTTATGACGAGGCAGAATGTGTGAAGTGACTAGGTCGTACGGCTCGTCACGCCGAACCTTCAATGCATTGAAAAGTTCGGTAACGCGGTCGGAGATTTTGGCTGCCCGCTCGTAGAGGTCATTGTCAACAAATACGAGTTCATCCTCAAAGCCATATCGTTTCACTCGATTAAGTGGAAAGAACACGTTGGCATTGGCAGGAACAACAAATGTCCCATTTGAAGTTGGCAGGCAAGGACACTTTAAGAGACCCTCCTTAATCAACTGCTGCTGGGCGACAGCGACGTAAGCAAAGAAGTTCGCGCGCCATTCTAGCGACTGGGCCTGCAACCAGGTGCTGTGCCTTTTGAATAGACCTAAAACATCTTCCGATAGAACGTCTGTGGCACCGAGACTACGAAGAAGTTCGACGCCGCCTTGAACCCTTGGGTCAACATAATCAAATCCGAACAATTCTAGCGCTATTGGCGACGGGAAAAGTCTACGAAAGTCCTTGTCCGCAATGCGCAGCTCATGGGGTTGTTTCCATTGCCCAGATGACGATGGTAAACATGCTGATTTCGCAAGTGCGTCAACAATGCTTTTGCGCACAGTCCGGAAGAACGGGTCTACGACATCACCTTCTGACGGTATGTATTTCAAGTATGTGAACGCAAGTGTATCCGTTGACTTGAACGACTCAACTGCGCGCAAGAAGACGCTAGCTATGCAAGCCCTAAGCAATTGGTTCCAACGCCTGTCAGTAAGGACTTCTTCGCGACTTGAATTCAATATGAAGTCTGCCTGAACGGCAAACTTGAACCCTACCTGCCGAATAGGTAAGAAAGCAAAAACATGAGATGTCGGCTCGGGTTTTGCCTCACCGTTTGCATCGACAGGAAATGCAAGAATCACCGTTGAGCGGTCGATACCTGGACGCTTTTCATCAAGACACTGCTCATTGATGGTAAAAGTAGCCTCGGACCTGACATATCGCGCCTCCTCTCTAATAGTTTCGCCCTGTTCCAACTGACGTTCTACAGTAAGAAGCGAGACCCCTTCCTTGTCAAATCGGCGATATTTGCTTGTCATGCCATTCAGAACGAGAGTCAAAAGGCGCAACTTGTTTAGGAAGAGTAGGAGCCGTGCGTCAAGGTCAACCAACGTTTCAGCGCCAAACTCATAGTCTGGCGCGGCAGGCAAGACTATGGTTGTGCTGTCCTCGACTATCGCTGCCGTGGGCTCACACCAATGTGGGACAACGTAACCAAGGAGATTGTGCTCGTCAGTCCTGTCGAATTTGAAGTGAAAACCATTCGAGTGAATCTCTGGAGCATTGGACACCGTGAAAACGGACTTAAATCCGATACCTTTCTCGCCAATATAACCAGTCTTGTTTTTGGACTTCGAACTAGCACCAACGCTGCAGATGGCTTGAATATTGGCTTCGGTGAACCCGACCTCATTATTCACGGTGACCAGTCGCTGCTGCTCAAGGTAAAAAGCCAGCTGCGGTGTTACGTCGGGCGCATATTGGTTGTCGTCAGCATTCTGAACAAGCTCCAAAACGAAGTGAGATTTCTTCGAGTATAGGTCCTGAGATAGGAGCGTAAGTGCGCTGTTAAGTTGCTTTTGTAGATTCTTGGCACCCTCCTTGACCATTGCCGACTCACCCTCGATGTCGAGCAAGAATGAGTGCGTCCGAATCCGCTCGACAATTTCGCGCGGCGTTCCAAAGGGTTCAGCGTCCACCATATCTTTGTATCCTTGAAAAAACACTCGACTCTAGCAAAGAGGAATTGAGTCTTTGCGAAACCAGAACGATGGCCCTACAATCCGAGCGACTCGGGAGCAGTACCTAATTCTCATGCGCGTTACTTTACGTTTGTCGCTGGCCTTAAGAACCTTTTACACAACCGTCGACATCATCCCCTGCATCACGGCAAAATCCGCTCATCAGAAAAAAGCGCCTTGCAATGCTATTGTTCGCATCTTTCCCATCAACCACAGCGCTCCAAAAACCACTGATTAAACCCAAAGTAACTCTACTCAAAAAATTCCTCATCAACTTTTTTAACGTGCAGCGTCTCTTCGATAACGCAACCGACGCCATGAAAAATCATCAGTCTGGTAAGCTGGTCACCGTCCATGAGGACAATTCGCTTGCTCAACTGTTCTGCTGTCTGGCGCGCCGATGATGTGAATGTCGACGCGGTAACGAACAACCCCTTGGAGGCCTTAAAGCGGTCAAGGCTACCGAAGAAGTCGCGGATGTCACCGGCACCGACGGTGTTTCCAGCGCCGTAGCGTTTAGCTTGTACATAGATGCGGTCGAGGCCAAGCGGGTCTTGGTCGATGACGCCGTCAACGCCGCCGTCACCAGGACCACCGACAAGGGCCTTGGCGACATCCGTGACCGAGCCGCCGCCATAGCCCATGCGGACCAGGAGACGCACTATGAGGCTTTCGAAGAAAGCCGGCGTCCCCGACCGGATGCGTTGAAGCATTTCGTCGGCCAAGGCGACCTCTAATTGACGGTGAGCGCTGCGCATGACCTCGTCGGGAGTCAAGGTCGTCGTGTTATCGACGACACTCGACGAAGCGGTATCACCGCCACTCTCATCCTCGGCTTCCCTAGACTTCTGGAAGCCCGGAAATTGGTTCAGGTATTTGATGTCAATGCGTTCTGGCGGCGCGGACAGCACCTCGCGGCCCCGGTCGGTAATGCGAAAGTGTGCCCGTTTGGTCAGCTCCACCAAGCCAGCCTTGCCCAGGTAGCTCTTCGCCCAATGAACGCGGTTGGCAAACGTCGTTTGCCTTCCTGATGGCAGGAGCTGAGCGCGTTCTTCCGACGACAAATTGAATTCGTTGGCCAACCGCTCTACAACATCGGAAATCTTCACCTCGTCTTTGGCCGCAATGCGCAAGACAGGAAGCATCAGCGTTTGAAAATCAGGTATGTTCAAGCTACGTACTCCCGTGAGTTAAGGTCTAGCGCCGCCCAAATTTGTCGAGCGGTCGCGCAACGGCTCGTACAACTGTGCAGGTCCAAGCAATGTGTCCTTCAATCCATCGCGCACTCGCTGAGAATCCGATGCTTGCGTACTGATGAGGGTATTCGTCAGGTCCGGAAAACCACTTTCCGATGGTATTTTAAGTATTCCTCATGGCGAACCGACAAACCACTAGCAAGCATTCCTGGCCGAAGCCCCAATACGCTAGCGGCATCGCTCGAGAGATGCGCGGAAACGACTAAAGCTCCGTTAGATTGGACAGTCAACCAGCCACCATCGAATAATGCATCAATATGGGGGGCCAGGAGCAAACCATTGAACATGTCCAATCGCTCATAATCCGAGCCACAATCCGCCCAGGGTTTTATGTGAGAAGCTCGCAAGAGTTCTGTAACCGCCAGTCCTGTCACGCAGCACCGCCCTTGCCAATAGTTCAGCAAAGCATCACGAAAAATACTCTGTCCAATCCTTTGTACAACCAGTCGCTCTGCCTCAGTAGTGGAAGGCATTTTTGACGCGATGTGCATGAACTTCTCCGCGACTTCAACTCTAAGCGTCTTGCACGACGTTGATAAATGCTCGAGGACTAAATACAGAGCACTGTAGCCTTCTATATCTCTATTGAATTGACCAAATTCTTGAATTGGCAACGACGCGGAAAAATCCAACAGTGTCACACGAAACCTATCTGGCCCCGATACTTCCACACCTACTGATTCGGCGAATTGGTTCGAACGGAAAATGAGACTCTTCCCATCCACTTGCGGAGGAAAATCGAACCCGCAGTCGGCTGCGGCCTTTTCAAGACGAGTTCGAACCAAGTTATCCATATCGGCGCTGGCCGCAGCCAGTTTTCCAAATATTTCGTAAATTCCCGTGCCCAAATTTAGCATCGCCAACCGGACAGGTGTCTAGCGGAAAAGCCACACACGCGACCATGATGACGAGGCCAATCCCAGCAAGATTTCTCATGCTTTCAGCTCTGCCGAATGTTGCGTCAACTGTCTTCGAAAAAGGAGCCCGTCGTCTGAACCAGGTCTCAAGGTCAGACGAAGGTATGGGGCCACCTGTAGTGCTCGTGGAGGCGGAGAAGTCGTCGTTACGATGTACTGGAAGGATGGCGCATCGTGTCGCCCAAAGTGCTCATCAATTTCGCGAACAATCTCAAGGAAGTCGCGATACAGATGGGCGCCCATATCGGCTTCCCTCGGACAATCATGAACGAAAAATGCGGGATGCTTGCTGGATGTGTTCACGATAGCATCGACTATGCATGCAATATCACCCAACAAGACTTCCATCACATGGTATGCCTCGCCGCCGACTTGCAATCGAAATGGAGCGTCGTCTGACCTTTCGTCAAACCAACCTGTTGCATCCGTATCGAGCAGCCGTGCAGCCAACAACCGGGTTATACCTGCAAGCTCGGCGACACGCGAGGAGTGTCGGCTTCGACCGAGTACTGACTTCAATATAAGCGATTGTCTTTTCTCAGCCAATTCCTTCTTTTCTTTTGAAAGCGCTTCTAGTTCATCATTGCCAGTTCCAGCACTCTGCCCCCGTTTTCGGGCTTTATATTCTTCAGTCAATTCAGCGATTCGGAGACGCTCTATCTCGCTTGTTGCTCGTCGAATCTCAAGTCTCCGAGCTTGCTGTTGTAGAGAATTGGCCTGTAACTTATACGCTTCAACCTGCGCCGAAACATTCGACAATCGCGCCTCAAGCGACGCCAATCTTTTCTCAGACTCAACTCTTGCCTCTGCCAATGCCCGTCCGTCGCGCATTCGCTGAATCGAGGCCGAGGGAATCAGCCTTTGCTGAATATGCTGGCAGTCGCCAAACTCAACGTCACCTAGTTCACATCGTCCCCGCCGGTTTCGAAGAGTGTCTATTTCCGTACTCAACCGTGCAAATTCTCGCTGATTTCCATCCAGATGCGCAGCAACTCGCCGCTTTTCCAGATTCAGTAATTTGACATTATCCTGGGCATTTCCCAAAGTTTGCGCAATGCCTTGCCTCTGGCAATCCAAGACTTCGATATCAAGGTCAAACTCTGATTCGCTTTTTTTCATTTCGCCCAGGCGAGATTCCAGTAGCGACATCACGCTTGACTTAAATAGGTCCAGTGTCTCCATCGAAATGGTTTCGTCCGCACCTATGAGTCCTCGCAGCGTCCGTTCGACACGATTCAAATTAAAAGTTGGCTCGCGCTCGACCTCTTCAAATCGCTTCTCCACGCGCGCGAGCGTCTGCTCGGTTGAATCTATTTCTGACAGGATGGAAGCGGCCTCAACATCGAGAATCCCGAGCACAGCCTTCATTAATAGCGGAGGGTCTTGTTTTCCCCGTCTAAACCCAACCCCCTCCCCCGCGCGCCAATGAAAAAAGTTGTCAAATCGGGTGCGCTGGTCGCGTGCACACCATGCAAGAACGTGACGCCATTCCAATGGCTGCCCACTCCCGGGTAACGCAACTACAGGTAGAGGCTGTATGAATGCTGTATCAAGTGCCGCGCGATATTCGTCGAACTGTTCACCACTTCCGGCCTCCCAAAACTCATCAATGACCTTGGAACGCGAAGCGAGCGATTGACGATACGACGAAAATGGACGGAAGACTGACCACATCTGCTCGCCGACGTGCACTAACGCCGCGACGCCGCCCTCAGGGAAGTTTGCCTGAACCTCGGCACGGAGGGCATTAATGCCATCAGATTCGTCGCATAACAGGTAACGCAATAGCAGACACAACGATGTCTTCCCAACGCCGTGACCGGCCGCATTGCGGCCCGTTGCGGCATCGTCATGCGGCTCCTCCGCCCAGATAACGTTTACCCCAGGCCTAAGCGAGATTTCCCGAATAGTCGAGACAGGTTCTTTGGTGGCAAGAATCCATACATGTTCTACCCAAAGAGCGGGCGAGGCACCTGTGGACGCCAGCGTGCTCAGCCAGTTCATATTATCCTCATGCCGATTTTTCTTCATCGAGGTCGACTGCGCTCCTGGTCTCAAGTTCGGCAATGCGAATTTGTCGTTTCGAATCGAGCCCAAGCACGAAGGCGGCAAGTAGTTCAAGGTCTCGAGACTCTGTGACGTCACTCGGGACTGTTTTACCTGTCAAGGAATAGCTGACGAGCGAATTTTGGCGTGCTGCAAGAACACATCCAGCATTCTCTAAACGCGTAAGAATGGCATGTAGACGAGCGGTGGTGTTTGATAGCAAGACGCCAGGAGCAGAGTCAATCAATTTCTGGAAACTACCCATCTCTTCGGCATTGAACAGAGTTGCGGCGTAATCGGGCATCGACGCGGTTTCGACGGCCGTTTGCAATTCCACGCCCAGCATCCCGTGTCGGAGCTCTAGCATTGCCACCACCAGGCCGGCAAAGTTCCCTTCAGCATCGTTCCGAATGAAGCCAAACTGCGACAAACCGGTCGCTACATCAGCTTCTTCGAGCTGCGAGATTGGAAGTTCGTACGGTAATCCAGAGAAGCCATTCTCTGCGAGGCCGTCCCATGCTTCCAGGACCAGACGTTTAGTTCGATACTCTCCAAACGTACGAATTTCACTAATTTTCAATACTCGGAAGGTTTCGGAAGGATAGTCGGCGCCCATTACATCTGCTGGGTCGAGGACATAACGAAGTTCGTCTCGGGTTAGGCTGTATAAATGTCCGTAGTACGCGTCGAGTTCGGCCCGAAGCTTAGCCCGACGTTCCGGGTTCCAACCGAAGGCACCGCCAGTATGCCCTAGGTCGTTCGCCCACGGCTCGAGGTCACTTGCGGTATATGTGAGTTCCAGAACTCGCGGAACGATGAAATTCAGGTCAGCCTCACTGTAATGAGTAGGAGGCAAAACCGGAAATTGCTTCACATAGCCAAATGTCATATTAGTTCCGCCTAGCTTTTGACGGACTACATAGTCGAACACGAGAACGGACATGTTGGCGAGGAGCGCAGCTGCGTATGCTGGCTGCGCGGAAACCGTCCAGATAGGCATCGAGTGCCCAATCGCAGCTCGCGGGACGACCGATGAGATAAAGCTGCGCTCGTCAGTGCTGCGGGCAATGTTTCTCCAACCCATCAACCACGCCGGACTGCGTGTATTCATCCAACGGCTTAGCAACTCGAACAATGCAGTCTCCGAAGCTTCCCTTTTTCCAGTTAAAGAAGCGGCAAGCGCGGCCAGCTCACTCTCATTGAGTCCAACGTCAATGTCCAGCTTGGCCCACTTATCGAATTCGAGCAAAGCCTTTTTACCTGAGATGTCGGCTTCCTGCAATGCAAAGGCCAGCAGCGGGTAAATGCTCATCAGTTTCACATCGACTACTTCCTTGGCTCGTACCTGTCGAATCGCGGTCAATTTTCCCACGTCATCTCCAAGGACTGTCTCTCGCCGGTAGTACTCACCAGCCACCCAACTAGCCACGGCAATCATCAGTCTCGCATACACCTGCGCGCGTATATTGCTGTCCCCTTCCAAATGCACTCGCAGCCAAGCATCCCTAACTCGATTGGGCACCCTCGCAATGCGCGCCAGCACTTGTCGCTCTTCCAGCCAATACCGAGGACGGATAGTAAATTCTTCGTTTTCTTTTTGTATGGCAGTGCAGTCTTTTGTCTCTAGGCCGTCCGGTTTTCCCGCAGCATCGACATAGGTCGCCCAGCGATGGTCGAACTGATGTATCAGTTTCGCTTCATACAAGGGAAGTCGAGGGAAATCATTGCCATCGCCATCTGCTTCCTTAAATAGGTCACTGTCAGCCGACATATGGAACATTGTCGAGAAACGAATTCCCCAAGGGTTTATTGCAGGCTCGCCATCATTTATTCCGTCAAGAATAAGTACTGGAGCAGCCCGATAGAGCTTCTTGGTAAGTTCGGCGTCGCGCTGACTACGAAATACCGGACAAGTTCGCGTGTTTGGGTTGATTAACAGGAACTCTTCTGGGGTCAGTGAAAAGCGCCTACGCTCATCGGTAATCTGCTCTAGGTTTCTTGCCAAAAACAGCAAACTAGCGGGACTTTTTCGGGGGCTCCCAGCAAGGGTCATGAGAACGAACTTGAATGCGTGATGAACTGCTGGAAAGATGAACGACTCATTCTCAAAGGCACGGATGCTGACAAGCCGAGAATTTATAGCTAGTCCACCAAAAAATTCCTTGGTTGAGTCATCGGTCGCTATACCAGTAGGCACGATAAAGCCAGCCCTGCCATGCCGCGCTGTCAACTGAAAATATGTTTCAGCAAAAAGGGCATAGGTATTGACGTCTCCTACTCCAGTCCAAGGGAAGCGTCGACTTTGATGGGCGAACAAACTGGCGGCCTCAGCGCCACGGCGCGCCGCAATGAAATCATCATATAGGTGCATTTCCGCGCGATTGGGAGGAGACAAACCCTCGGCTGCTTCCACATCCGGGAAGAGTGTATGCAGCAATAAGCCGCGGCGCAAAAGTTCGATGCGGTCACCCCGCTTGGCCTTATTTTGTGCCATCGCTACTAAGGGACTTCGAGCTGCAAAAAACTCTTCCTCCTGTAGCTTAATGCGCTCCCATGGTGGGTTACCTAACATAACAGTAAACCCACCTTTTGCCGCTACTTGCGGAAATGCCAGCCACCAGTGGAACACACCGTACATCCGGCATGTGGTTCGAGTTGCATCATCAATTTCCGCCCTTAGTGGTTCGCCTTTGGACAGGCCCCAAAAATAACCTGATAGAGGAATTCCCTTGAATTCTGATGGTATTTTTGGAATTAAGAACGCTGCGACGTACGTATCAGCTAAACGCGCCAACACACTGCTTTGCGCAGTTGCTCTTGCTTGGTCCCAAGCGATTCGCTTAGCGGATATATTAGCGATGCTGTCGTCAGTCAGCTGCTCAAGTGCATTGGCCTCTATCGCAAGTGTTGTCTGAGAAAAAAGGTCGCTTTGAGCAATCGCCTTCCAGCTTTTTAGGTCAGCCCTGTTTTGTTTTTTTAGCGCTCCCGCGAGACCTTTATCGTCACCTGATAGGGCGGCATATGCCTCTTCCGGAATTCCAACTTTGAGCACCGTGGGGTCAAGTACACCAAGCAGCGCGTCTCCACACTGTATATGGTGGTCCAAAAATGAAAGCGGGAGGTCGGGAGTAAACGCCTCCAACCAAAGAGCCGTCTTGGCCAGGGCTATCGCCATCGGATTTTTGTCAACACCGAAAATGCAATGGCTCATTACATCTCGTAGAGCGTGGCGGTAGTCTGCGGGAGTCGGAGCACCGCCGGAATTTTGGGCTTGTGCGCGAAATTTCGCCACCTCATCTGCCAATCGGCGGGCGGCAGCCAGCAAAAAGTGACCGGAGCCACACGCGGGGTCACAGATTGTTATTTCAAGTAAGGCAAAAATTGGTTGCGTCGGATTAAGCAATAAGGCTTGTTCAATCACCGGGTCTAATGTGGACTTGATGAGCTCCTGGACCAAACTGTCAGGCGTATAGTAGCTACCCGTCAATTTGCGCGAATTGCCTTTTGTCGATGCAATTGGCGTGATGGCTGAGTCCGCCTCGTCCAAGTCCCCAACAAACCCCAATCTTGCCGTATGTGATTGCGAAATGCCTTGGATGTCGGGGACAAGTTCCAGCAGACTTTCGTACACGCTACCGAGTTCTTCTGGGCCCATATCCCGATAATTTACCCGCACCAAACCCGTAGGTTCACGGAAATATGCCAGCTGAAAAATAGCAGTCAGGAGCCATCGGTTTTCAATCCAAGCTTCCGAAACATGTTGGCACTGCTCGCGGTCGAACAATCCCCCAAGAGCTGGCAAGCCAAGCGCTGGTTCGCCGCATGACAGTCCATCAAATGTAATCGACAAAGCCTGCCACAAGTCACTGTGAGTATCGTGGGCACTTCGGCGTGCAGCGCGGGTGCGAAGCATCGTAAGCGAGTATCCGGCAAGATAGCGATGTCGCACATCAAGCAGTGTGCCGGGCATGAAGACAAGCGCGGCCCCCGAAGTGGCATCGACGCGGTCCTCAATAGTAGCAAGAAAAATTAAACGGTATACCAGGCGGAGTAGTTCCTCAAAAAATGCCTGTTTCGAAAGCCCTCGTTCGGAGTCCTGGCTCTGTAGCGCTTCGCGTAAAGCGCCATTTGCCGGATGTGCAAGAAAACCTGTTCCCAATGCGCGCAGTGCTAACGCAACGCCGTCACGTAGACGGTCACGGGCGCGTGTCCCAGCAATCTGTCCTGCGTTGCGCCAGCGCTCCCAAGGGCAATCTGCAGGGTCCGTACCTAGCTTGCCAAAGCGGCTGACATGGGCGAGAAGCCAAAAGGCAGTGAAATCCGCGTAAAGCTCCTCCGAGAATAGTGCTTCTAGGTCGACTTCGACGTAGGCAGGTCTCGTGAGGCTCGGATTGTCTCGGAGAATCCGAAGAGTCGTACCATTGCTCACGATAGCCCAGAGGGCATCGTCTGAGGCATTTAGCGTTTCTTGGGCCAACATGAAAGGCGAGCGGCGGCGAACACGTCCGGTCTCAGAATTCAATTCGCCAAAGCGTTCGGTAGCGTCGTCTAGTGCCTGGTCGTACGCCGCTAGGACGAGAGGAACACGTCCGTCAAGTGCGGAATAACCGATGTTGTAGCTGTGCCCCGACGCTTCGACAATTGCGTCACGATTAATGTCGGTAAAACCAAGTACGTCTTGCATCAATGGCACAAGGAATTCACGAACAGTTGCATCGTGGGCGTCCACGTCGTCTCGCTGGCGAAGACGTTGGTGGTCATTCCACAAGTTCTGCGCAATCTTCCAATAGCGCGCGACGTCATCACGTAGTTTGAGGCCGCGTGGAACGTAGTAGTGGGACTCTGTTTGCTCAGTGGCGTCCGGCGCTTGCAACGTGGTCAGCTGAGCAAGTTCATCGGCTGGAATTAGCCCACCTTCGATGCGAATGGCCTGATAGGCTAACTGGGTAACATTGCGGCGCGTCATGCTTCGCCCGCCGTCTCAGGCATCACGGCAGGAATGAGCACGTAGACACCCATGATGTCGACAGGTAAACTGGCTGCGACTTGGTAAGTTCCCCGTGCTTCAGCAGCCTCTCGTACGCGTCGGTGGTCGTCCAACAAAGACTCGGCGCGGGCGCGTGCAATTCCTTCAAAATCTTTTTGCCAAACGGGCAACGTGTTCAGCGCGAGCTGGATGTGTCTGTCTTTGATTGGTGGGGGCATATTTCGCACAGCTTCAGCACCTAGCATTTGTTGAGCTGCGGTTGGCGAAAGCAGGTCAAAAATACCGCCTCCTACGGTAGCGACAGCTACAGTTTCTTCGCAGAGCATTAGGCGACTGGTCGCCCCACGCGTAACCGTGAGCTGATGGCGCAGCCGCAAAAGCAGCACTGTAGTTTTTTGCATGACATTGTTTACGAATGCAGCACCGGCGCGGGCAACGGCATCGTTCTCGGGAATATCACTGCGAGAGTCTAATGCACGCTCCAACAGATTGTCAGCAAATGCCACGACCAATGGATGGGTCCGATGAATGAAAAGCGAGCCCGAAGCCGGCGGCTGGTGAAAATCAATTCGCAGGGTGCCACTTAGCCCATCAACGGCAAGGCGTTCACTAACGGCTATCGGTAGATGCTCCACATATAGCTTGTAGTGTCCCTTATACACTTCAAGAGGAGACCCTAATTTGATTGCGGCACGGGACACAAATCGTTCGACGTCATCTTCGCTGCCCAACATGACTGCGCACCTGTTCCACTCCGGAAGTACGTCTTCGGGTTTAATTCTACGTTGGGCAAAAATCGACCGATTGCGGGCCGCCTTTTCACGCGCGCTCTGCCATGCAATTTCAATCTGTTGAGCCGGCTCACCGAAGTCTAGTGAGGCCTGTGGCCCATTGCCGATAACATGGTCCTTGCGCATCAGGACAGCATTTAGTAATGCCTGGGTCAACCGACCTTGGTCATCCGGCATTGGCACCAGTACGCCAAGTTCCTTACGAATACTCTCAGCCTTGCGCAATATCACCTGCAGAACCGCACCATCTACCGGATTGTCTTCACCGTACAACATAGTACTGCGGACCTCTCGTGCTTTTTGTCCAAACCGGTCCACGCGACCTTCTCGCTGCTCATGGCGAGTAGGATTCCAACTCAAATCGTAATGAACTACGGCGGTAAAAAGGTTTTGCAAGTTGACGCCTTCTGAAAGGCAGTCGGTCGCAACCAGAATACGCTTTTCAGATTCCCCTAGCTCTTCCACAGCAGCTTCTCGCTCGCCTGATGTAAGCTCGCCAGTAACAGCCTTGATGGTGAAGTTCTTAAATCGAAAGCGCAAAAATTCGGCTAAGTAATGGGCTGTTGCAATGTACCGACAAAAAATAACAGGCTGGAACCCTTCCTTCAAAAGACTTGCAAGATGATTTTGCAATTTCTCGAGCTTTGGGTCGTTGGCCGCTCCAGCCAAACGCTCTGCCGCTTCAATGAGACTCTTTAGTCGCGCAGAATCTTCAGTCTGCGCCGCAGGCTCGATATCCTGAATAGATAGCGCATCCTCACTTCCATCAAGCACGCAGTCTTCGCCTTGCTGGTCGATGTCTTCTAGTGAAAGGCCTACACCACCATCTTCCGGTGCCGCACCGCCTAAACGGGTGCGTAGCGCATTGACAGCCGCAGCTGGTGATGACGAGATACAGCGCAATAGCGCCAGAGCAGCCCACCAGTTCATACGTTGGTCGCGCAATGCTTTGTTTTCGGCACGTTCAACAAGCTCACGTGCATATGCTAAGACGTCGCTGAACAATTCACCCCAGGCACCGGTAAGGCGATAAGTCACCTCGGCCGTCTTCCGGTCAGGGAATAAGGACGCGTCCTGCCATTCAGCAATATCTGGACGCCGACGCTGCACGAAGTGCAGCGCTAATTCATCTCGCAAGTCCACACGTGCATTTGGCGGCAGGTCTTTCAACGCTGCGAATTCCTGACGCAACAAGCCTAAGAGGTTGAAAAAGGCCTCGTCGTCCCCGCTATGGGGAGTAGCGGTTAGCAATACCATATGGCGGTCTGCGTCATCGGCCAGCCCCCGGAGCAACTGATAGCGTTGTTGGCGCCCCTGGCTTCCTTGCGTACAAGTGTGGGCCTCATCGACAATGATGAACTCAGGGCAGGAGCGTTGAAAAGCTTCGCGCCGCCGCTCAGACTTGATGTAGTCAAGGCTGACTACAGTAAAGGGGTGCGCGTCAAACAGTGACGTTCCAGGAGGCAGGTCGCGCTCTAGTCGGCCGGCCGAAGCACTCTTGACGACGACGGCGTGAATATTGAAACGTTCGACAAGTTCACGCTGCCATTGCTCGCATAAATGGGGAGGACACAACACTGCGATTCGGTGAATTTCGCCCCGGTCGAGAAGCTCTTTTGCAATCAATGCACCTTCAATGGTTTTTCCAATGCCCACGTCGTCCGCTACCAAGAGGCGAACTGTCGTTTGCTTAAGTGCCATCAACAAGGGCACCAACTGATAAGCACGAGGTTCAACTGCGATGTTGCCAAAACTGCGGAAAGGGCCTGCCCCATTTCGTAGCTTGAGCTGGAGTGCATCTAACAGTAACTGGCTGGCCGCATGATTGCGCGCTTGCGAGACCTGCGGCCATGGGAACGTTGCGGGCATTACTGGCTGGCGCTCCAGAGGCCTGTAAATCAGACACTCGTCCTTTTCACCTCCGCCAAGCGGTCGCAAACGCAAGGTCTGCTGCGTTGATTCAGGCAATACAATCCATTCTCGGCCACGGGCCGAAACAAGACTTCCAGGGTAAAACTCAGTGGTGGGTGTATTCATGGATTTCTTATTATTTTCCTGCACCAAAAAGGTCAGCATGGCCGCCGAAAACGGCTGGCCACTGGTCCACATTTTTTGAGAAACGAATGACGATGTAACCAAGCTCTTCCAGTCGGCAAGTGATGGACTCGTCTTTGGCGCGTTGGCCAGCCGACTCATGGTGCGGACCGTCAATAAAGACCACCAATTGGTAGTCCTCATAGAAAAAATCGGCACAGGTCTCAGCAGACGAAATAGTGTACTGCCCTCTGTCTGGCTTACGAAGGCCGTGCTGTTCAACATAGTTGAGCCACGCGTGCTCAAGGGTACTCCCAGCCGTACGCGCCAGCTCAGCGCTGTGTTGCTCTGGAGCCCGTCCTTCGGTACCTTGGTTCGCTTGGCCGTTCGTAAGGCGGCACAAGATATCAAGTACCAGTCCACTATTCTCTTTGTCCTTGCGGTCGATGAGCGGATGGTCTGGCTGATTATAGTATGACAGCAAACACTTGTAGCAGCCGGCCTCGCAAATTAGGTTACCGCTATTGTCCATTACTTCGGTCAATGCGTCCTTTGACCAAGGGGAGCCTTGTTCAGGCCGCTTGAAATGCATTATCTCAAGTGCCTCCGCAGCTACACCTGCAAGCGCATTTGGCTCAGTCGCAATTCGTGTGAGAACTCCGGCGCCGCCTTCGGCCGCTTCATAAAGCAGTATGGCTTGCCGATTGTCCCTGGTAGGCAATGGCTCTGCCATCAACTCACTTTCCTCAAGTTGAAAAATGGATTCAATGCCGCGCTTGATGGCGTGTTGCAGCGTTGCTTGGGACGTAGCGGACATCATTCCCACCGATGGGTGCGGCCTGATAATAAGGATGTTGCGACGGTCCTCCACGTACGGAACAATGCGCTGAGGCGGAGTCTTGTCTGGTGGAGCTTCCCCTTCAGCATCACCGGCGTCATCCACCCCGCCGACCCAGTGACCGGTAACGGGATTAATCATGAAACCCTTGACCGATTTTTCCTTTCGTCGGCGCCAACCGAAATTCATACGCCACACAGTCGCTGCAGCACCGTATTGAAGCTCGAGGATTGGACCGTCAGCATCAGCGACGACCGTTGTAACCATATTAAGGCGGCCATCAACCTCCTGGAACTGCAGTGTTGTCTGCATCTCGTAGCCTTGCCTAACGCGGTCTTCCTCATTGGCCGTGATTCGCTCGGCCCGCTTCGTCGAAACGTTCTCAATTCGATAGAGATGCCTAACCTCTTCGGAGTCGGACAGAGACGCATCGCAAGACACACATCGGTCCGCGTCACGCTGAGAGCGGAAATGGCCGTAGCCACACGATGGGCACAGCCTGGCGACCTCGGTAGCGAGTTTGGCGCCCTCCGAGACTTGGTCTCCTCCAGATATAGTGAGGAGTGCTTTCGTCACACGATATTGACTGCCTTCATGGTAGATGATGCTGTACGGGCCAAATTCACCCAATGCCAGGAATCGCGGACGAGAGAGAAAACTCTCACGGCCGATGTTGCCACGGCGCGCCGGGATGTACGCCATCAGGGGCAGCCGCGGGAAGTTGTAGCCGGGCAGGAAGCCTTGACTGGCAAGGTAGCGGTAAGTATAAAAATCGCTGTTAAAAGCGCTTTCACCAGCGAGCAACAAATCGCGCTGCTTGCGGGCTTCGTTGTGCCGCTGTTGAGCCTCGCGACGTTCACGTTCACTAGCGGCAGGATTGTTCTCAATCTTGAAATTCAAATCAATTTGGCGCGCGGTCGCGCGATACAGGTCACGCCAACGGTTCAATGACCTATCAAATTCGACGTACGACTGCTTAAAGACTGTCTCTGCCCAACGTTCCGTATACCAAGGAGCCCGTTCGGGTGTTAGCTCATCCTGGAGCATGCTTAACACCGCAATTCCACGCTGATGCGCTCGTTTTACCGCTGCTGGCTTGTCTAGGTCGTTAGCCAACTCCTCTTGGATTGGCAAGTCTGCCGGTAAGCTCATATTCAAGAGGCCGCGGATACTCTTATCGAGTTTTTTCCCCGTCTCGGCCAACCAGATAGCATGCATGTGACTTTGGACTAATTCCTGATTGGCCAAGTCGAGCGTAGGTGCTTTCACTTGGCCGTGTACCATTCGAACAGGGTCACGAAAGTAGTATTGGTCGTGCGGGCTTTGTGCAGCGCAGTACGTAATTACCAGAGCTGGCTGGCCAGCACGCCCGGCGCGACCGCTGCGCTGTGCGTAGTTTGCGGGTGTAGGGGGAACATTCCTCATGTAGACGGTGTTGAGGGACGAGATGTCGACGCCCAATTCCATAGTGGGAGAACAAAAGAGGACGGGAAGCCACTCCAGTTCCGTACCATGCTTCTCGCGCCATTCTTCTCGGTCTTTCTCGGTATATCGAAACCTCGCCTCTCGTTCTAGTCGGTCATCTTGCTCAACTTGTGCCGTATGCTCACGGGCCTCAAAATCGAAGAGTTGGTGCTTCTGATTCGAAAGCATCGACGCAATATTGCGATAGAGGTTTCGAAAGAACGCGTTGTTACTGGATTGCTTCGGGCTTGTCCCATCGGCTGCGCACCAAAGCAACGCGGTCCCATTGAGCTGCCATCCAATCACACCTGTGTCAGTTTCCTCCTTCCGAACTAAGCCATAGCTCTCTGCGGCGATTAACAACGCATTTACGACCTCGGGATAATGCGCATCATTAATGTGTGAAACATGAGGGTTCTGGCCACCCCATGTACTCGCCTTGCGCAGTTCGCGGCCAAGACGCGAACGGCTTGAGCCGATGACGAGGTAGTCCTCCAGATTATTTCGTCGATTCCACCCTCGAACATCTTCGCGTGGACGCGAAATCACAAACCACTTCGATGTCGCGGGACGTTCATCTTCTGTGAAGCCCCAGGGTTCACGTAGGCTCGCGTAACTTTGAGTGCGAAGTTGGTCCAGTTCAGTCCGGTCAAGGTAACGCGTCGCAATACAGAGCCCTTGACGCATTGTTTCGAAAAGCGACCGCAGCACGGCGGCACGGTCCTTTGGCGAGGCGACTTGCAAGACAGCTGGCGCGTTGGTCCATTCGGCAGTGTCTGCGGAAAGCTCTTCGATATCTTGATATCCAATTCGCAGGAGGCCAAGCTGCTCCAGATTAGGATTATTGAAACGCCATCCACGGCGCAAATCGTAGAATTCTCGGTATCCAAGAATTGCGCGCATGGCATCTTGCACCTGACGCCGATTGTTCCCTTTCACCTCTGGCTGCTGCATGTACTCCGCGCGTACGCCGGCATCATCCCGACCGAATCCGAGCGCTTCGAAAACACCATTGGCCACGTCCTTCTCGCCGAGTATTTGTCCTGGTGCCTTCTGGACGGCTGTCAGGAGCGCAGCTCTGGTCAGTAGAACTTGTAAAAAATCATTGAAATGTCCAGCCTGCAGCGCAGAGTCCTGCCGATTGTCACTGAAACCAAGCACCTTCTTCGCATCATCGCTGAGCTCGTGGTCCTGCTCATACAGGTAGCGAAGGGAGGAAAGTGTCAACATCGTCGTCGCCGAGCTACGCCCTTCACCAGATAGTGAAGATAGCCGCAACGAGTCCTTGCCCGACGTTGCGTGAACAGTGCCGCATGCCAAACAAAATCTAAAAGAGCCTGGTATGAACCAGCAGAACATCCCGTCAGCCTCGGTCGCCACTCCATCCGGACGAACTCGAACGGCTTGCGGGATGTGCTTCTTGTACGTTGACTTAACGCGCCACTCACCATCAGCCCGCTCTTCTAGCCAGTTTTCTGGGAAATTTTCCGTTACCTCAGAGTTCCAGATTCTGCCAGGGTCTGGCATTAAGAAGCCATTCTTAACGCCATCGTCATCGTGCTGCCGTTCGTTGATTTCACGCCTGTCGAACGTTCGCCCCTCTGCTCCTTTGGCGTCCCAAACAGGAACATATTCTTGGCCGCAGTCACGACAAAAATGCATGTTGAAAAGGCGACGATTCCGGTCGCCCGCGACAAATTGTTGTCCCTCAAGTGTGATTGCACGAACACTGGGCGCCTCGAGTGTTGCATACACATTCCCACTTCCAGAAATAAACTGATGCAAGCGAAACGCGAACAATGGTTTTCCCGACCCCGCCGTATCCCTTAGGTTGTACGCAAAAAGTAGAAATTCTTGAAGATATTTGCTGCACTCTTCTTCGGGTAACTCCGTCGATGTATGAAGGAGAAAAGCAGCTTCCTTGAGGCTTTTTGGTTTTGCCCGACGCGGCTTTCCGCTCTCGTAATCCAACCCAAGAGTCAACTCAACCCAAACGGACATTGGATGTAGGACCATCTGCTCATACGAACGACCAACGGGCACTCCAGCCTTAATAGCGATGGCTAGCTTAGGTGTAGCGGTCTGTAGTGTCTCCGTGTGCGAGGTCGTGCGCTTGAGCGTTTCAGTAATGATATTTACGCTCGGGATGTTCGTTCCGAATAGTCGAGTAGCTACACGTGCCACTGCGGCATTGCGCGCCGTCTCAACACCCTCAGTAGCCATCGTGGCTGAGGTACCAATGCAAATCAAATTGTCGGCCAATGCTTCACGCAACCGCCGAACTAGGAGGGCGACGTCTGCCCCTTGACGTCCACGGTAGGTATGAAGTTCATCGAGTACGAGAAATTTTAGGCCCTTGGCATTGCGCATCACGGCCTTATCAATATCATTTTGACGAGTCATGAGCAATTCCAGCATCATGAAATTAGTCAGCAAGATGTCTGGGGGATTGGCTGCCATAGCCTCCCGCTCGTCCGAACTCTCTTGACCTGTATATCGTCCGAAAGTAACTAGCCGCGTTCCCAGTTCGCTGCCCAGAAATTTCTTAAGTTCCTCGAGTTGACTGTTTGCCAGTGCGTTCATCGGATAAATCACGATGGCGCGTGTGCGAGGTATTAAATCGACCTCTTTGGCCTTCAGGCAGGCATCGACAATGGGGATGAAATACGATAGTGACTTACCAGAACCCGTGCCAGTTGTGAGGACATAACTTTCGCCAGCAGCAGCTAAACTAATCGCCTCCTCTTGATGTTTGAAAAGAGGAAGGGAGAGCCCGATGGACGCCGGGCCCTTGTTTAGCCGGAATATTTCAGCACATTTGGCATGCAAATATCCGCCATTGCAGAGGCCCTGAACGGTGTCACCGGGTTGGTAATTTGGATTGACCTGTATAAGAGGCTCAGGCCAATATTTTTGAGATTTGTACTCGCCGTTGACGAACGTCAGGATGTCTTCTGCCTTGATACGCGAAAAGCTGCGCGTGAAGTCGGAATACTCATCAATGAGGTTTTTGCGAAATTCAAAGACGTTCAATTTTTCTTCTCCGACGTATGCCAACCACCAAAATTGCTCCGCTGCTCATGGCTCCACGACAGGCCTATCTTGCCACGCAAACTAATGAATCACCTGAGAAAAGCCACCAATTGTTGCACTTTCCATCATGAAGAATCCAACCGGAACGCCAGCATAACGCCACAGAGCAGAATCGCAAAGACCTGGTTGCATAACATCGAGCAGCACGGGCCCAATGCCGTTTTGAGTGGAACTTGACAGGCCACATTTCGCCCATCCAGGTGCGTTGCCCATTGGCAATCGGCACAGCAACGGCGTTTTCGGTGCGGTCACGGGCGGGCAACGCCCGACGGAGCGAACCCTTGATGGCATCGAAAATGCCTTTACGCTCAATAGCTTAGGGTTGGATGCGGGTTTGGCATCCGGCCCGCGAGCCCGTCCGGCGGCAAGGACTACCCCGCCCTTGAGGGCGGGGATAGGGGGGGGTGAAACCACTCGGTTTGGCAGCATCACGTTCCCGCCGCCGAGTCAAGTTCCACTCAAAACGGCATAGAGCCGCAGCACGCGACGTGGGGCTTGAAAACTAGCCCGCGTCGGAACGTTGCTGAACAACACTGAGCTCATTCTTGATTTTGACTCCAAGTTCAAGCGCCGCCTCATGTGACCAACCTCGGGAAAAGTGGGATACAGGAAATACCATGGCATCAACGTTCATTCTTCGAATGTGCTCTGCGGCTTCAATCCCGTGTGCGACGATGACGCGGGGTTTGACGTTCGCAAGCAGGAAATCGAAAGGGGCAGTAATTCGCTGTTGGGTAGCCAAGTCCGCAGCTTGTGCTGTTGACGCCGAGTAGATGTTGGTTTCCAAGCAGCGGTAAGGCGAAGCGCCTTCAAGAATCATCTCAATCACTCGACGTGAAGGGCTCACGGCATTGCGCCGCGTCTTCCCCGGCTTCAGTGGTTTGAGCTGTCGGTCCTTCTTGTACGCCTCGAACCAAGCTACTTTGTCAAAGCCCACACATGGGCGCCAGAACTGCCAAAAGTCCGCAGACATCGTAGTCGCGGGATTGAATCCAACGATAAACACGTCGCATGTTAGTGGGGAGCCATCGCAGACGAACGGGCGCAAATCGGTTGGTGCGCCAATGAGGGCTGCCAGCCCATCTTCGAATTTTCCTATCTCTTGCATACTTGTGATGTCCAGAAGGTGGGAGCGAATCGCAAATCATACAGCTTCTCGGCGTCCCGCTAGAACGCCCCCGGCACGTCGCCACTTCCCCACTGCATCATTTCATCGGGCTCGGCATACACCGAAGTACGGTCATTGGGTGACTAGGTGATGGCTCCGATTGAGAGATGGAGCGCACGTTTTTCCAAACCGTCCTAGTTACATCTCCCCCCTCCTCCATCAGAATCGCATCTGTCGGCAATTTCACCGGCGCCAACCACCTGGAGTAACAAATGAGCAGAACCGCAAACGACGACCGCAGCGACAGCATGAATCCGAACAACGACAGTTACGACGACAGCCAGGACAATCGTGCTGACCAGCTTAACCCCAACAATGACCGCTATCAAGGCGACGATGGGGACGACGAATAAATGAGAGCGCCAGGCCGTAGCTCCTCGCATCATCTTGCTACGGCCGCCATATCGAACTGCGCACACCCTGCCGCCTCACCGGTCGCCCCCTACGAACCGGCACCAAGTCGCGCTCTATGGAACTGGAGCCAAACTGGATATCTACCGAGAAGCCAGGATTCGATGGTGTCATACCCAAAAGGAAGACGGAGCCAAGATGAAAAATGATTTTTTAACTCTGTGTCCTCGAGGTTGCGAATCTTTTCGTGGATGTCTTGAGCAACGTACCCAAGAAAATTTAGCTGACGCGCGACTGCACATAGCACCTGGAACGTGGCTGCGTCCTCGGCACTTAGCAATGCACGCGAGATGACCTTCATGTACGCCGAACGCGGAAAATTCGTCCCACGACTCCACGCGCCAAGTGTGCCGCTATCAATGCGAACTCCGTCTAGCCGAGGGTCCCTTGCCAGTGCAGCTGCAGTTGGCACATGGGCGGCATTCAACAACCAATCAAATAGCAGCGCGACAGGATTTTTTGCAACGGCAACCTTGGCAGGTATAAGGAGCGCGAGGAACGAGCCGCCATCATCAACATCTGATGGGCGTGCCTCGATATCCCATATTGCCAACAAACTCAACCATACCTCAATAGCAACGAAGGCACGTACCAGCATCAGGTCATCAAAATTTGCAGTCTCCCCAAACGCCCGCTCAAGCACCGGGGACAAGAAATGCTTCATGAGTTCGTCGTTGGCCAACGCTTCTGCCGCGTCAAGAAAGCGTCCCTCCCTACAGAGTTCGGCTGGACGACGGCTAGCCCGTTCGACGTCGCAGAGAAATTGCATTGATGCCGGCCGTACCACCGCAGCGTCACTTTCGGCACAAGCACCAAGAGCAAAGGCCTCCCACTCTCCCGTCAAACCGAAACGTTCGCCGGTAAGGGCGTCCCCATCAATCGAGGTCCGCATAGCGTCAACTAGTGATTGCGGCATCGACTTGCAGAGCTCTTCCTTCAGTGCATTTGAACACCTTCCCAGCCTTGCCGCGCGCTCAAGTCCCTTAAACAATGACTCTTTGCCCATGGCCACGAAAATCATCCGCATGGAGCCGCCCCGAACTCTTTGTGCAACATCCGGGGAAAACAGAAATAGGCTGCTTAAGCTGATACGCTTGGCACGTCCCTCAAACGGATTAATGTAGCGAGGGCGTTTCCTTTGAAGTCGTCCATCATCGCGTGCTTGTATTTTCAAAAAAGACCTCACGTGCACTCGTGACCGACCTTCGCAGAGCAGTACCACCTGGCAAACAGTCTAGTGGAACCTACATTGAGAAATTTCAAATCAACGGTCAAGTCAACGACGATTTCCGGTTGAACACAACTCCTAGAACCGCAGACGGATGAACAAGTGGCGCGAACCCTGCTTCGAAGGCACGCACCACAGAGCGCGGCGTAAGCACCTTAACTACGGCAGCGGCGTCGATATCCTGCGGCTCGCCATATCCATCAAACGACCATGGCAAGTAACCGCGCGCCGAAACAAGGTAGGCAGCCTCCTCGTACTCGAATATCGCACCTCGGGGCAGCTCACTGAGCGGCGCATCGAACGTCCCTTTGCCACCACCAGGGACAGTGCGCTCAGCATGAAGAACCTTGTCAACATCGGGCATCAACGTTTTCGCACGGAGGTCATCGGCCACGTTCGCGCGAACCCAGGCATCCTTGAATTCAAGATGACGCGCGCGCTGGCATTGAGCACAAGGTCGGTGCCCGGCCGCAAAAGCCGTGGCCTCGTCGATGAAAAATAGCTCCGAATAGTTCCCTGGCGAGAATGGCCTTGCACGCTTGATGCCGTTGAACTCGAGCAGACACGTAACCCAAGCGCGATGTGCCCATGGTCTGACGATTTGGTTGCCGTCATCGTGGAGGATTCCGCGGTTTCCCATGAGCGTTCCTCTGCTTGCGACGGCGCGCAATGCGCCCCATGGGTCGACGCGGTTCTGCAGCGTTTTTGAAGTCATGAAATGCCAAGAAACGAGTATTTAAGCCAGCAACAATAACATATTGCTCTGAGCCAAAGAGTCACAAATTACCACTTCCCGGACCAAATTACGGTTCAGGTCGACTTCGCTGGCTGCGGCAGGTGGTTTTGTGCCGAGACGGCGACTGACCCGCCGTGAATCCAGCTGCAGGTATGGTTCGAATCAGTTCGGCTAGGTCTTTCACCAACGGGGGTAACGCAGGTAATTGGCGAGTACGCGCTGGGCTGGGCGGGTCGCGGCGCGGAGGATTGGGCAACGAGGATGAGATGAGTCGAACATTTGACCAGACTGCTCGCGCCGGCGGCCTCTGGGGCGCCCATCTTGGCGCCGGGGCACAGCGGCCGGCGTACGGCCGGCCCCGCTACGTGCAGGTTGGTGCCGCCATTTTTTATTGCAGGTCGGCTACTACTGGGTCAAAACGGAACGAAGGAGAACAAACCCGTGCCCCTATTTGACGCTATTTCTTACCTAGGGCTTTATTTATCGCACCTAGAGAATTATTCAAATCCTGTAGAAAATTCCCTGTCGGTTTGACGGGCTGAGCTGCGCCACCTTTCGTTCCCGTGAAGCTTCCGTGCGTCGATGTGGTCGCATTTTCCCATGTTCCGGTAAGCAAACCTGTACTCGCGTTCACGGAGCCATTGAATGTGGCGCCAGTGCTCATGCTTCCGAAGCTCATCGCCAGCGAACCATTGGCCTCAATTTTACCGTTACCGGCGAATGACTGGCCATTCGCTGATGAGCGCCCAGATAGTGCTATAGCACCAGATGGCGATATGTCGGTGTGGAACGTCCCATTATCGTTGCCCGAGTACGTTCCGGAATACGAGCCCGCAAACTGGTTCAGTCCCGCAGCGCCTGGACTTGAATTGTCCTGAGCCTGGGCGTCATGGGGGACAATCGAATTATCTTGCGGGTTCTTCAAAATCTTAACGATATGATTGCAGCTACTATTTTGCGCAGAATTGCTTGCCTTCTCAATGGCAATGTCTAAAGCCGTTTGCTTCAATTTATTTTTCAATGTTTGGTCTGCATTATTCAACAGAAGATATTTTGTTGGCGTTTCCGCGCACAAACTTACAGTGTGCATCAGGGTTGTTTCACCTAGAAGATTCGCATTATTAACATTAGCACCGGCATCAAGCAAAATTTGCATTAAAACTTGATATCTTTGAAATTGCGCCTTATTGTAATCAGCCCCAAGAATGTCTGCTTCCGTTGATGGCCTTACATAATCCAAGACGGCATTCCCTTGCTTATCGCGCGATGACACAGTTGCACCTTTTGACAACAGCAAGCTCATTGTTCCGATAGTCTCTGGTAAGCTATTGTATTTTCTTGCGACTTGTACGGCCAACATCAAAGGTGTGCTACCAGCGGAATTTGCAAGATTAACATCCGCACGATGGATAACGAGCCACTGAACTAGCTCAACTCCTTCTCGCATATTATTGCTAAATTCAATGTGCCGGTACAACGCTGAATTGATAGAACCGTTACCACGACCATCACAATTTGGAGTGTTGATATCTGCGCCTTGCGTCAGGAACATGTCCATCATGTCGTAGTTTGCTCTTTGAAGCGCAGTACAAAATCCTTTAGTGGCAGCGGACGGCTGCGCGTTAGCATCATTTTTTGACGGCTTAACCTGAGAAAGTGCAGGCCCTGTTGCAATAAAAATTGCAATCAGCAAGAAATACTTTTTCATTTTATTTTCACTCACAATATATTAGAACAACCCCAGGAATTAAATCACAGGCGCGGGTCAATTGATACGTCGCATTACGCTACTGCCAGGATAGCTTTCCGTACATCCTTCCTCCATTTACATACCCCTTTCACCGGCAATATCTCTGCATTTATCAAAGTCTGCAAGGCTTCGTGAGCGAATTGAAAACCATTCTTGGGCGCTGCATTTGAGTCAGAGCATCGTGTGGGGCAAATGGAACTGATATTTTGGCCACAATTGGTAGGTGTCGCATGTACGCCCAGCACATATTGGCCTAGGGCAACAGTGTAGCATCACGAAGCCCGTCAACATGCACAGCCAGGAGCCGACGTCAAAAATTCGAGCTGAAATGCACACCCGACTGGAGGCGCCCAGCCAAACAGGTTCCGAGGCCTATGCCGTTCCGGGCAGGAGGTGAAATCGACACTCGTACGACAACTTTCGATTCATCTTGGCGGAATCCCTATGTGTAGCGGTTCTGCGGCTGCTGCGCTTGATATGTCCATACGACGCTGGTCCCAGGGGCGGTTCGACCTGTCAGAGTTCCGTCGACCAAATCGACAGGCAATTGACGTCGCGCTCGACTCGAACGGCCCCCAACGACAGCCTTCAAAAGACGCACGGCAGCATGCGAATTACGCAACAGCCGAGTCTGTGCTGTACTTCGCGCCGCAAGACTTCTAAGTCCGTAGACCCGTCAGCAATCAGTTCTAGCTAACGGCGAGTCGCTGATTGCGATGGTCTCATTCCTTCTGGGACCAAGTTCCGCACTGACTAGAGACACCGGTTTGCCCTCCATCATGTCAAAAATACCAGCAATGCTCCTAAGCAACCAAATCAGAGGTGTATTTTTCTGGTTCTTCAATTATACTGGATGCATATACAGTAGTTATCGCAAATCTCCCAACACAAGCCAGCTGAACAAGACCAATGCTTTGCCCACCCATCATCCAAAGCGATGCAGCTCGCGCGCTTCTGCAACTCCCCCTGCAGGATGTGTGGCGAGCGAGCGAACTGGCGCTGTCGCGGTCGACGACCTGTACGACGGGACACGCGGGGTTGGACGCGGAACTGCCGAACGGAGGTTGGCCAAGGTCTGCCTTGGTTGAGGTTCTGCTTCAACAAGCGGGCATCGGCGAAATGCAATTACTGAAACCCGCCCTGGCCAAGTTAGCGGCCACGCAGCGTATAGCCTTGATTCAACCGCCATACCTGCCGCATGCGATGGCGTGCAGGTCTTGGGGTCTAGTTGACCGCAACCTGGTGTGGCTCCGACCGAGCAGCTCGGCCGATGCACTGTGGTCGGCAGAGCAAATCTTGAAAAACGGCTCTTTCGGCGCCGTCGTTCTTTGGCAGTCGAATGTCCGCGCCGAGTCCTTGAGACGGTTGAACCTGGCGGCCCAAAGTACCGATACCTGGCTATGGCTGATGCGGCCACTTTCAAGCAGCGCCGACTCGTCGCCGTCACCGCTTCGAATCGCGCTTCGACCTGCTCTCGGCGGCGTGTCAGTCGACATCGTCAAGCGCCGCGGCCCCCACTGCGACAGCCCATTTTTTATAGCGCTTGCGGACATGCCCGCAGGTCGTCAGCATCAGGATGTAGAACATGAAATTACTGTTAAGCGTGTACCTGCCACTGCTGCCATTGGAAACGCTACGGCCCTCTTGGTCTGAGCCAGGACCATACGCGGTAATGCATCAGGAGCAGGTCAGCGCGATGTCGGCTGACGCCGCGCGCAGCGGCGTGCGTTTGGGTATGCGCAGTGGCGGCGTGTCCGCCATCGCGCCGGGTACCGCGCTACTGGAACGTAGCTTAGAGAAGGAGGCCCTGGCGCTGGACGCAATCGCGATGGCTCTGTTGCAGTACACACCCGAGGTGACGTTTCAAGGCGACTTTTCCATCTTGATGGATGTGAGCGCCAGCCTGCGCTTGTTCAAAGGGCCGCATGCCATCTGTGGCCTCATCAGCCGCAGTATCGCCGCACTGGGTTTCACCGCTTTCCTCGGCGCGGCGCCTACCGCGCAGGGCGCAGGGCTGCTCGCCCGGAGCGTCCGCCGCAAAGGCGCCGTACACCGCCGGCGCACATTGACGATGAAATCGCTGAGTTGGATGCTCGACAGGCTGCCATGCGAATTGCTGCCCGCTGCGGCGGCATACGGTGAATGGCTGACCGGCATCGGAGCCAGGAACCTCGGCGCATTACGACGCTTGCCACGCACGGGCCTGCTCCGACGCACCAACAAGGACCTGCTCGTGGACCTGGACCGAGCCTACGGACAAGCGCCGGAGATGTTCGAATGGATTAAGGTTCCGCTGACATTTTCCGAACGGGTTGAGACTTTCGACCGCATCGAGAATGCTGACGCACTGCTGCATGGCGCCACGCGACTTATCCTCCAACTCGTTGGTTGGCTGACGACACTCCAGCAGGCGGTCCGCGTATTCAGCATCATCTTGGAGCATGAGCGTGGGCGCGCGGCCATGCCTCCGACCGAACTCGAAATTGCACTTGCGGAGCCGGCGTGGCATGAGGGGCACTTGGTCCGCTTACTCAAAGAACGGCTTGGCAAAGTTGAGCTGATTGCGCCCGTCATCGCGTTGCGACTCGATGTCAAAAAGGTCGAGCCTATGCTGCCCCCGAACGAGTCGCTGTTTCCGGAGCCGGGTGGCTCACCGCAGGACTTTCATCGCCTGTTAGAACTACTTACGGCGCGCCTCGGCGCTGAGAACGTCCTGACGCCTGCAGCGACGCAAGACTATCGCCCGGAGGTCTGCAACGAATGGGTACCGTTCACGGGTAAGCATCTCAAATCGGACGGCGATGAAGTCATGGAAGGTCGTCCATTTTGGCTTCTGCCGAAGCCGATTCCACTGTTAATGCGTGGTGAGCGCCCGTTCTACGGGAGTCCCCTGAAAATCATCCAAGGTCCAGAGCGGCTCGAGGCCGGATGGTGGAACGACCAAACGGCGGCCCGCGACTATTTCATCGCCCAAGGCACTGATGCATCGTGCTACTGGGTCTATTTAGAACGCACGAAGGAAGTGCGCTGGTTCCTGCATGGCCTATACGCTTAAGCATGAACACCGAGTACACATCTGCCCCTCCCTTGCCAGCGCCTGTACTACCAGACTATGCCGAGCTACAGCTGTTCAGCCACTACACGTTTCTGCAGGGTGCGTCGGCTCCTGAACAGCTGGTCGCACGCGCCGCAAAACTGGGGTACACCGCCATCGCGATTACAGATGAGTGCACCTTGGCCGGCGTCGTCAAAGCACACGTCGCTGCCAAGGAGCTCGGAATCCATTTGGTCATCGGCAGCCAGATGACGGTCACGCCAGAGGACGGGAGCGCGCCTTTCATTCTCATCATTCTGGCAATGAATAGGAATGGATATGGGAATCTCAGCGAGCTCATTACGGTCGCACGGACCCGCTCTGAAAAAGGCGCTTACCTGGTTCTGCCACGCGACATTTCCATGCCGGTTGGCGACCTGGTTCATCTTCGGCGCCTGCCAGATTGTCAGTTCATCCTTGCGCCAAAATACAATGCAAATTACGAAGAGGTCGAACGGCAGGCCGCGTGGTTGATTCAGTGTGTGCCAGGACGCGCTCGCATCGCGCTCACGTTGCACCATCGTGCCCAGGACGACAAACATCGAGCACTTGTGTCCGGCATATCTGATGAGTTCGGGATGCCAATCGTCGCGACCGGCGATGTGTGCATGCACGTGCGCTCGTACAAACCACTTCAGGACACGATGACCGCCATACGTCACGGCATTCCAGTCGCGCAGTGTGGCTACAAGCTGGCGCCAAACGCCGAACAGCATCTCCGGTCCCGTGTACGCTTAGGGAACGTATATCCGCGGGAGGCGCTCGACGAATCGGTCAGGGTCGCGCAGCTTTGCCGGTTCTCGCTCGACGAGCTGCGTTACGAGTATCCGCATGAAGTAGTGCCCGAGGGCGAAACGGCGACATCGTACCTCCGCAAAGAGGCCTACATCGGCGCGCACTGGCGTTTTCCGGCTGGCGTCCCAGCGAACGTGCAGGCGTTGTTGGAGCGAGAATTGAGCCTCATCGCCGAACTCCAGTACGAACCGTATTTCCTAACGGTTTTCGACATCGTCCGGTTCGCAAGGTCGCAACATATCCTCTGCCAGGGGCGTGGCTCGGCGGCCAACTCCGCAGTCTGTTACTGCTTGGGTGTCACGGAAGTCGACCCGTCGCGCGGGACGCTACTGTTCGAGAGGTTCATCTCGAAAGAACGGAACGAACCTCCCGACATCGACATCGACTTCGAGCATCAGCGACGCGAAGAAGTCATTCAGTACATCTATCGAAAATACGGCAGGATGCGCGCCGCCCTGACCGCTGTCGTCATCTCGTATCGGCCGCGCAGCGTGCTACGCGACGTCGGCAAGGCCCTGGGCGTCGACCTATCGGTCGTTGACAAGGTGGCCAAGGCCTCCCACGGCTGGGGTGGGAAGGCAGACCTTCAAGCGCGTCTGCTGGCATGCGGGTTTGACCCAAACTCTTCCATCGCCGATAAGTGGTCCGACTTGGCCGACAGGTTGATGCGATTCCCGCGCCACCTTTCGCAGCATCCCGGTGGGTTCGTCATTTCGCACACCAAGTTGTCCAGGCTGGTGCCCATCGAGAACGCGGCGATGGCCGAGCGGAGCATCATCCAGTGGGACAAGGACGACATCGACGCCGTCGGTTTGCTCAAGGTCGACATCCTCGCCCTCGGTATGCTGTCCTGCATTCGGCGCGCCCTCGACCTCGTTTCCGAGCAACGTGGCGAGCGGTTCGAACTTGGCGACGTGCCGGCCGAAGACCCAGCGACCTACGAGATGATTTGTCAGGCCGACACGGTGGGCGTCTTCCAAATCGAGTCGCGCGCACAGATGTCGATGCTGCCGCGGCTTCAGCCTCGCACGTTTTACGACCTTGTTATAGAAGTTGCAATTATCCGACCCGGGCCCATACAAGGCGGGATGATTCATCCATTCCTGCGACGCCGCCAAGGTATCGACCCTGTGACCTATCCAAGTCCTGAAATTCAATCGGTCCTCGAGCGCACCTTGGGAATTCCAATTTTCCAAGAACAGGTCATGCAAATCGCCATGGTCGCTGCGGGATTCTCGCCTGGCGAAGCCGACGCCTTGCGCAGGGCAATGGCGGCATGGAAACGCAAAGGCGGCCTCGAACAGTTTGAAGGCAAACTCATGCAGGGTATGGCGGAGCGCGGCTACACCGAGGAGTTCGCTACCTCCATCATTGGCCAAATTCGAGGTTTCGCCGAGTACGGTTTTCCCGAGTCGCATGCCGCCTCATTTGCGCTCTTGGCGTATGCCTCGAGCTGGCTAAAATGCCACGAGCCAGCAGCGTTTCTTACAGCGCTGCTGAACAGCCAACCGATGGGGTTCTACTCGCGCTCATCCCTCGTGCAAGACGCCAGCCGCCATGGTGTCGAAGTACGTCCTGTTGATGTGTGCATCAGCTCTTGGGATGCAAAGCTCGAACCACCTTCCGAAGGTCCGCAACCAGCTGTTCGGCTAGGCCTCAACAACATCAAAGGCCTCGAGCAAGAGGCTGCCTGGCGCATTGAGGAGGCTCGGGCTATCCAGCCGTTCGGGAACACCTCGGACTTGGCGGCGCGCGCGAATCTGAATGCCGGCCACCTCAACGCACTGGCCAGCGCCAATGCACTTGAATCGCTCTCAGGAAATCGCCGGCAGGCATTGTGGCAGGTAGTGGCGAGCGTGCCAGACAAGGGCCTCCTGCGGTCAGCCACGGTCATCGAGGAGCCGGTCGAAATGGAAGCGCCGAGCGAGGCCGAAAATATCGTCGCCGACTATCGCCACCTGGGTCTTACGCTTGGCCGTCATCCACTGGCGCTCCTCCGCCCCCGACTCGCTGCAATGAAGTTTCTCCCTGCAGAAATCTTGAACCAGTTCGACAATGGCCGGCTCGCGCGCGGCTGCGGCATCGTCACAGTTCGCCAGCGACCGGAGACTGCCAAGGGTGTGATATTCGTGACCATCGAGGACGAGTCAGGCACCGTGAACGTTATCTGCTGGCCCAACCTGGTCGAGCAGCAGCGCAAAGAGCTGATGGGGGCCAAACTACTTGGTGTCTACGGTGTATGGCAGTGCGAACGCAATGTCCGGCATCTGGTTGCAAAGAGGCTTGTGGACTTGAGCCACATGCTTGGGGAACTGGATACTAGGTCAAGGAATTTTCATTAACATATCCGCGCGATTGCTTTTACCCAAAAGGATGACAAGTCCTGAGGACCTACTTTCCCACTACGGTCGGTCGATGGCGCGGGATATTTTGGCCGTTAGCGGTCACCTAATGCCTAAGCTGAGCCCAAGCGCTGCTGCCTTCAAGGAAGACTGCTTCGATAAAGCTGAGAAGGTCAGCAGACCCTGATAGCTATCCGAAGATTCGCTGCCAATTTAGCTCGTAACGAGTCCCCTTTAGACCGTTTCCAAAATTGTCGAGTCCGCGGACTACAACATAGAGTCCACCCAAGACCTGAAGGCCTGAGGCGACGTCAAGCGGCGAGTTCAATGGAAATGCATTTGCTGAAATCCATGCGCCAATCAGCGTCTCAACCATTCCATACGACGTCCGATAGCGCTGGCGAAACCAGTATAGAAGCGCACCGCACAACAAGGCCACCAAACCGATTAAAACTCTTGGAGTCGAGGCGACTAGAGCAAAAATCTGCTGATGCTTGTACTGAACGACGGATGCAATGCCGCTGCCAATAGCGCCAATCGCAACCGTCCGTAGAATATTCGAGAATTCAGATTTTTCGTATTTTTCAACCTGTTCCTCGACCTCGAAATTGAGAGGAGGTTCTGCCTTGGTCTGTACACCGTCCAGTGATTGTTGTAACTCGTCGAGCGAAATTGCGTCAAGGCCAATCTGAATCGCAGCCCTACGAAGTGGCCTATCTTCAGTGACCAGACGTACTTTGCGCGCCGCGTCAGACTGCAACGCTAGAAGTGTTCCAAGGATAGCCAAGTCATTGCCATCAAGTCGGAAATCCGGTGAGGTCGGCAGGACTGGCTGCAGTATCTTGGGGGAGTCAATCAATTCCACGCCAGAAGTGGAAGCTGCTGATAAAACTCTGCGCAACGGTCCAGCGTTTGTTCCGTTGCCCCGATTCGAGAGTTCGTCGATGGCGGCCACTGGAATCAGAAATAGCTCTGCCGCGTCGCTGCGAGCAAGTAGTCTCGGACGTCTAATTAGTACGTTTGTGTCGAGCAAGTACTGTTGTTTCTTATCGTCAACCATTCCATTCCCAAAAAAATTGTTCGTCGACGCCTATGACTGAGGCAAGCCGCTCTGCAACGGGAAGAATCATCACTAGGTCGGTGCGTCGATGTTGGCCGGAAGGGAGCGCTGGCCAGCAACCCTCGCGGGGAAGCATTGCCCCGGTCGAGATGAAGGCACCCCAAGAATATCCGCGTGCTGACGCAATGTCCAGAAATCAATGTTTTCGAATTGAAAATGAGCATTTCAACTCGCAGCGCATGGACGGCAATAAACGATAAAATCACCCCCTGCATTCAACTTGGAGTCCGCCATGTGCGTCAACTATGTGACCGTCTCGCGGCAACTTGCCTTCGAATACTTCAGAACTCCCATGGAGGTCGGTGAGGACTGGCGCGAGGAGCTCTACCAGGACTACACCGGCCCAATTATCGTGCACGACGACGCCGGCAACCGCAAAGGCCTGACCGGCTCCTATGGGTTCATCCCGAAAGGACACATGCCGCCCGGCCAACGCCTCACGACGATGAACGCCCGCGCCGAAACCGTTGGCCAACTTAGAACGTACAAGACCGCCTGGGCCAAATCTCAACTCTGCCTGGTGCCAATGCAGCGCTTCTTCGAACCAAACTGGGAGCAACCTACCCACGTGCGCTGGTCCATCGGCATGGCCACCGGCGAACCTTTCGCGGTCGCCGGCCTCTACAGGGCGTGGGAAGAGGCGGATGGGAAGACGTCGCATTCCTTTACCCAGCTGACTATCAATGCGGACGAGCATCCGTTCATGCGACGCTTCCACCGCCAGGGCGAGGAAAAACGCTCGCTGGTTATAGTCTCGGCTTCGGACTACGACGACTGGCTTGGATGCAAAGACCCTGAACGGGCGCGGACGTACCTTCAGCCCTACCCGGCCGAACTAATGGCTGGTGAGCCGGCGCCGAAGGTGGCTGTGGTCAAACAACACGAACTATTTTGAGCTGGCCGTGGCAAGCCCGGACCGCACGGTCGTAACCAGAATTCTCCGTGTCACAGCTGACGAAACGCCCCTTGATAGCCAACGCTGACCGTCAGCCGCTCATCTCGGTCACGCAGCCGAACTTCCATGTGGCCATCGGACCGGTAGATGGATTCGACACGACGCAGATTGACGATGGCGCCGCGGCTGACTTGAATGAAATCGTCCGGATTCAGTTCCTCCATCAAGTCTTTGATGGGCTTACGAATCAGCGCCTCGGCGTGCGCCGTCACGACCCGCGTGTACTTCGCGTCCGCCTGGAAGAAATAGATTTCATCAGTCGTAATCAGTCGTAAAAGGCTGCCAACCGAGGCCTGAATCCAGCGCAGGTATTTCGGCTCGGCTTTCGGCGGCACCAGCGCCTCCCAAACCGCAGGTGGGACCGCCGGCTGGTCACGTCCAAGCCGCGCTTTCAAGCGCTCAATCGTCTGCATGAGGCGGCCACGATTCAACGGCTTGACCAGGTAGTCCACGGCTCCCAGGTCGAACGCCTCAAGGGCATGCTGGTTGTACGCCGTCAGGAACACGATAGCCGTCTTCCCCTGGATGACCTTGGCCACTTCCAAACCAGTCAGCTGCGGCATGTTGATATCGAGGAAGACGACATCTGGCGCCAACTCCTGGATTGAACGCAGTGTCGCGACGCCGTCGCTCGTTTCGGCGAGGATTTCCAGTTCGGGCCAAAGCACCGACAGCGCCTCGAGGAGTTCTGCACGAAGAATTGGCTCGTCTTCAGCGAGGATTGCTGTTGGCATTTCTACTCGTTTTCTGGGATTGGAATGACTATGCTTGCCATGAAACCGCCTGTAGCCAGGGCCCCGACCTCGAGCCATGCGCGGTTACCGTAAATTGCCTCTAGACGCTGCCTGATGTTGCTCAAACCGACACCGGTGCCCTGCACGCTCGAAAAGCCGGCGCCGTTGTCCACCACGGTCACTCTCAGGTGCTGTTCCTCCCGCGCGGCACTGATGGTAAGCTTACCATCCGATTTGTCGCTCAGGCCGTGCATGATTGCGTTCTCAACTAACGAGATAAGCATCGCCGGTGGGAACGCCGTGGTCGTCACGTCGTCCGAGTTGATGAACGAATATGAAAGCCTATCGCCCATGCGAATTTTCATGATGGCTAGGTAATGCAACACGAGGTCCAATTCCTTGGCGACCGTTGACACGTCCGACCGGAGCTCCTCGAGGGTGCAGCGCAAGTACACGATGAGGTGGTCAATCATCGACTCACCCTCGTCGACGCTGGAACGATACAGATGACGCACGTTCGCCAGCGTGTTGAACAGGAAGTGCGGCTCAATCTGCGCCTGCAAAATCCGCAGTTGAGATTCGACTGCCTGGTGCCGCAACTCATCCTGCTTGCGCACCGCACCGGACAGCGCCAGTTCGCTGGTCAATGGCTCAAGAAGGTTCGTTTGCAGGTACCGCATAACGGGGAGTACGACCGCAGGGTTGGGAAACAACTCGAGCCTGTGGATACCGCCGCGCAGCTCGCAACGGACGCGTAGCTCCGCAGCGGCCCCGCCAACAGCGACGAGGGTGACAATCACACGAACCGGCAACAGTGCCCAAGTCAGCGAATATGACTGCTCGCCCTCTGTCTGGGTGCGAACGACGGAGATGTTCGCTTGGTAGAACATCCTTGAAAAACGCGGGGTCATCTTGCTCATCAACCTCTCGACGTACTTGTCGAGCACCATTGCTGCCGTCTCGAAGGCGGCCGCAATGGCAATACGTTTTTCATTAAACGTGCCATCGCACAGGGCGCCGAAATCCGCCCCATTTCTCTGCAAAGACAGACATCTCCACCACGAGACCGAGATTGAGAGCACGAACGCCAGTTGCGCTGAGAACGAAAACACAGGCCAATACGATTGGACTGCCAATCCGGAGGCGCCTGATGAAGGCCCGGCAGTCAGTTCGTCGAATGCAACGACAATCGACACGAGAACGGCGCCACGCGTGACTATTTGCATCGCGACCTGCGACTGGACTCGTAGCGCGAAGGCGCGCGCATCCTTTGTCAAGACCGACTTTGGAGCACAGCGGGTCATCCAGGAGAGAAACGCCCCCTCAATTACGGCATACGCCACAAAAAATGCAAGCGTAATGCGGATATCGACCATCCCCGTCGAGCCGTCCATGAACGAACCGATGACTCGCCCGGTCAAGACCGGGAGTGTCACTATCAGGAGCAGCAACGGGAGGTCCGAAAGTTGCCAAGAACGCGTAGACGCTTTCATGTAAGGACCTTCGTTTCCGCGCTATCGCCGCTCGGAAACGGCACCACGATACTTGCGACGAAGCCGCCGCTCGCCAACGCGCCGACCTCCAGCCAAGCTCGATTTCCGTAGATGGCTTCAAGGCGTTGTCGAATATTGCTCAGCCCCACGCCAGTTCCCTGCACGCTGGAGAAACCAGGGCCGTTGTCCAAGACTGTCACCTTCAGGAGCTGCTCTTCCCGCACCGTGCTGATGGTCAGCTTGCCGTCCGCACGGTCGTTCAGGCCGTGTTTGATTGCATTCTCAACTAACGAAATCAGCATCGCCGGCGGAAACGCCCGGTTGGCGACATCGTCGGAATGGATGAAAGAGTACGACAACCGCTCCCCCATACGGATTTTCATGATGGCCAGGTAGTGCAGGACCAAGTCCATCTCTTTGCCGACAGTGGAAACGTCCGAGCGCAGCTCCTGCATCGTGCAACGCAGATAAGTGATGACATGGTCCATCATGAGCTCGCCGGCGTCGGTACTCGACCGATATAGGTGGCGGACACTCGCAAGCGTATTGAACAGGAAATGCGGTTCGATTTGTGCCTGCAGGATTCGCAACTGCATCTCCGTCGCCTGATTGCGTAGCTTATCCTGCCTCGTCGTGGAAGCTGATAACTTCAGCTCACTTTCAAGCAATTGAAAAACGCCGACCTGCATGTACTTCATTAGTGCCATGGCGTCTTGAGGATTAACGAACAAATCAGCCCGCCAATACCCCGAACGCAGCTCGCAACTTGCACGTACCAGCGCTGAGCCAGAACTGGTCGACTCGACTACGACGCGTACCAGACTCGGACACCATGGCCACCTTACTTCGAAGATGACTTCTCCATTGGCGGAGCGATTAGAGATACTTGGTTTTTTGCCATACCAAAGACGTTGCAGGCCAGTTGTCCCATCCAACGTCAAGGCTGCAAGGTAGCATTCAAGTCGTTCCGCCGTTGCGGCTTTGGATGTTTGCACCGAAAATTCCCGATGATTCAAAACATTTTTACTAACACTAAGGAAATCAAGCCCTTTAATCCTGAGTTCGTAGAGACGCCATGCGGTGACAAACAAAATCATTAGCGGACAAATGAAAATGAAGAACTCGTTCAACCAATACATATTTTTTACAGAAATCAGCTCTGTTATGCCCCGTTTTGGCTGAATCCAGTTTAGCGTATAAAACGCTCCAAGCATGACAGCCGCTCCCATGTAGACTGAAAGGTACACCTCCATTCCGGCCTGGGCTTGCATTTTCATTGCGAAGACAAATGACTTCCACTTAGATTTACTTTCAGGCATGCCGTTTATTACCCAAAGGACAAGTAGCGACTCCAAAGACAGAAGGCATGAAATTTTTATCCCGATGAATGCGAATTGGCCAAAATCGAAATAGCCAATGGACCTCAATGCAACACTGAAGCCCGCCGCCCCTATCATGACAAACGGCGCCAGCATACGGGCGTTGGCCAGGTCTTTAATCAGTTGCTGCCATTTCGATACCATCATTCGCTCCAGTGTTGTTCAGATGCACACAGGATGCCGACTTGGCCCCGCCGACGCACGTCCAATGCGACGAATGCAGGCAAACGTGGAATTTGACCCAGATTTCATTGGATTTGCCTCATGGGGCATGGAGGTCGCAAGGCGCCTCCCTGCGCACGCCCTACCGCGCCCCCAAGGGGTGCCCGATTCTCGGCGATTTCGCACCCACTGTCCATTTTATTTCCACACGGAATCACTCTAAATACCTATTTTTCCTTCACCTATCCCGAAACACCGCTCCTTCGTCGCAAAGCAATGGCGCCAGCACAACGCTCTGGCTACGATGTTCGCAGATGGAGTATTTCCATGGCAACAACATTCAACTGAAAACGAATGTGCATTTCACTAGGCACAGCTCTTGCGGGTGGAGAGGTAATCCGGCGGACGGCACGCCCTATCCCGTGCCGACGCCGACGCCACCAGAGAACAACAACGGGGAATAAATGGGTGCACTGACCGACCTAAAAAATGAACGCGCCCGCCAGGAGGGACATGACGCCTATCACGCGCAACGTCCGCGTCATGCCCCTGAACGCTTCGGCGTGTTCGCCGGAAAATGGGTCGAGGGCTGGGACGCTGCCGCGCTCGACGAAGGCGCGACATGCCTCGATTCTTTACGCCAAGAAAATTCAGGCGCGGCGCAATAGCACCGAGGGTCATCTGCCGACTGTATTCGAGGAGCTACATGGGCATGCCGACCGGGTCGCTGCCTGGCGACCCGTCGGAAAAGCGCTCAGTACCTGTGCGACGCCCTATTCGCTACCGTTCGCGTGGCAGTGGCCGCCTGGACCAACGTCCCCCAAAGAGACTGCCTGGTAGCCGCACCAGAGCGTTCTCCGAAATGAGCCGTCTGCGTTGCCCTCCACATCGAGTTCGGAGACCACTACTAGTGAGCGCAGTGCCAGCTTCCGTTGGGCCGCATGGACGCGCACGAAAAGCGAGCGATGGTCGAAGACCGAGTGCGGTCATCGCGTCGCCAATCACGCGCAGTGCCTTCTCTAAGGCGCGTACATGAGCATCGCCTTGCATATGTCGGCGGCGCGCCTCGAAGTTGCTGGCAGCATTGCGCAGACCCTGACGAGGCAAGCTGAATCCACGGTAACGCGCTGCGCACTGCTGATAGAACGGCTGCTCGGCCAAAGGCAACATCCGCAGCAAGCGTTCTATGGATACCAGGGCGTCCTGCCGCTGGGACTGGAGTTTGACATCGCAGGGCTTGAGGTGGCCTGCGCCCGCGCTCCAAGCACAGAGCGATGTACGCGCGGAAAATACTGGCCAGTATCAAGCATCCTCTGGAAGCCACGTCATGCGATTGTTCATCACTTCTACTGTGAGTTCAGCGATTTCCATCGCGCCAACGTGCCCCCACCAATCGCTCTGAGTCGCCTTGACTTTTTCAGCGCTCTTTGCGAGGAGCCGCCAGATTTTTGATTTCATTTTTGCCTCCTTTCGCAAATTCTCGCCAAATTTGAGCCGTCTAACAGGGCAGCCGAAGCGCACCAGGCCGCCCGCCATTTCGCGCAGCTCTTCCACCGTAAGCATGCGAACGAAACCGCGCACGTCACACAATGGCTTCAACGCCGTTGGTTCAAACTTTGGGTGGGTGGAGAACCAAAGAATTGGACGTTCTGGCGCACTTATTCCGATGTCGGCCGGTAGGAGCAAACCAGATTTTTTGATGAGCTCGTATTTGTCGCCTGTAGTGTAGTGCCAAGAAATCATAGAAACCTCTTTTTTTGAATGTGCCTGCCTGGCCAATGTGCAAAGCCGTGTGCGCGATTCCGCGTCGTTTCTTGTAGAAAAAACGCGGCCCCTCGGTGCTATCGTCGAAATACCTCTGATTCGCTCGTCGAATCTACAGAAATCGACACTTACCAAGAGATAGGACATCCCGCCAACTACTTTCAAACACTGGCCCCATAACGGCAGGGTCATATACCAATGAAGTAGCATTCCAAAATTTCAAACATTCTTGGAATTCGTTCCGTTCCACGATACTTCCGTCCCAAGGTTCCTTTCTTGCCAGCCCCCCAATCCACGATGTGACGAGGTCATATTGATTCTCAATAAGACTCGGCCGGGCGACCACTACAATCGTCGACGTCTCGTCACCAAGTTCGCCAGCATTGACGACCCGAGACGGCATCTTGCGGTTCGCCCGAAGCGAAAATAGTGCCCGTTCACCGATTTGCAGGGGCGTCGTTCTTACTACGCCGGACCGTCCAACCACGTGCCCCATGTCAATCTCCGCCTCAATTTTTCTCCGAATAACGGGGAAATGTATTTTTCCGATAGCAGCATGCAAATGCTCACCCACGTTTGGATGTGCTATCAGATGATGTTGGGCCTGTTGCGGGATGTTGATTGTGCCACCGCATGCTGTTCTGTATTGATTCATATAGTTCTTTCGCCTTCGTGTAGACATTAAAATAAATCGGTTCTGGTGGGATTGCATTGTCTAGCGAGCGCACGCACGGTCGCAGTTACGGTGGGCGGGCAACGGATATGGGAGGCCAGTCTTTGCCGATTTTAGAACGAGGGAAGATAGAGAGAACGATGGCTACAGTGATTGCTGTGGCGACAGACGTGCCAATTCGATGGCTAGAGAATAGCGGCAGAAATCGACGAGAAATTATGTTGGAATTGGAATACACAAGCGCCCCTCTCTTGATAAACGTTAACCCGCTCTATTTAGAGCAGCGATAACGTCAGGGGCTGGCATTGCCGGACGGTTGCTTCTTTTGAACATGGACCTATAAAACTTCTTTTTACCGTAGAAGCCTGAGCTTCTTGCTAGCGGTAGGTATCGGGAAACATCCCTCAAACCTCAGTCCAATAGAATCATATTGCCACAAGAAAACATTCCCGTCAAGAATTAATATTCCGAGTGTTGCGTGCGTGCCCGTCTCTGCTATGACGTTCAATGCCAAATCTTGGTCCATTCCGCCCCATGCCTGCCCTCTGCGATACGTGCGAAGAAGGGAAACTGCAGCGTCCGACGGAAGCCAGAAGAAGACAGTGCGATACGGCGCGCGCAAGGCATTAATTTGGGTGATGGAGTCCACTCAGCTTGACGGAACAAAACTTTCTGCTGCTCGTCAGTTTCCAATGGAAGCGGCATGGAGATGGTTTCTGTCCGAGCACTTAGGAATTCAGAGTCTATCAACTCTCACATAGTTATTCGCCTTACCTTGGAAGTACGCGCCAGCGTACAAAGCCAAAACGCTTCGCCCGTTGGAGCACGCGCGCGCGCGGTTCTGACAATTTCAAGACCTTAAGTACTTCTGAAATCTAAAACACCAAAGTTTTTTATTCTTAAAGAACTTCTGACCGAAGGCAGAACAGCCCCCAGAGGGTCTGTAACTGCCAGGCGAATACGCTCCGCGGCACTTGCCACACGCAAACTGCGTAGCGAAGCGCGACCAGACTTAAACGGAGTTTGCCCGTCCCACCCCACTTCTAGTCGTCCCAGTGGTTGTCCTTGGTGCCGCATGGACATTTTCAACGGCCGCGTTGTATTGAGCCTCCTCTACCGTCGTTATGTCTAGCGCTAAAAGTTTATATATTTACGCGGCCCGCGATTATTGTCGATTTCTCTTTCAGAAAATATAAACGCCACGTCTATACGCTTTGTCACCTGGTAGCACATACCGGCACAAACTGGCTCATTCCGGGACTGGTAAAGGTGGCATGAACAACACCAACCAACTCAACGACAGGGAAATCATGACCACCGAACTACTCGACCTACTCGACCTACTCGAACTGGCCAGTCTTCTTGGCCGCAGTCCAGAAACCATCAAGAAGGACATGTCCCGCAACCACTTGGCCGTCCCACCGCGCTTGCATATCCCTGGCACGCGATTGCTTCGCTGGCGCCGGGTTGACGTCGAAGCCTGGCTTGCCAGCCACGTTGAATCACGTGTCGGCGCGACAGACGAAGAATAGCAACCCGACGAATCAAGCCCCCCCAATCCCAACACACATTGCCTTACCATGGAAACTATCAAAATGAACACCACAACCAGTCGTGCCCCAGTTGCTTTTACGGTCACTAACGATAATGCTTTTGTCCTCCTCGCCCATTTCAACCGTGCCGCCCTCAATGTCGGCTGGACAGAAGCACAAGTGGAGGAAGTGTTCACGCAAGCAATGTCGAGGGACTACCACCATTTACAGGTCACACTGGCGGGATATACAGTGGAATATCGCACTAAATCCTAATCCTGAAACTGGCCCCAATGGCGGCCCTCACGGCGCTCCAAGCCTACCGCCGAGAGCGCCGTAAGGGCAGCCCTGGAATCAATCGTGGTTGACCTCACCCTTCCGATAAATGCGCCCCGCGCAAACCTGAGTACGCAACTTTGACCACCCCGCTGGCCGCGCCATTGATTTGCGCACGGTCAGCGTCGTAAGGAGGTCCTGATATGAAAACCAAGACTTTTGGAACTCCAATACGACGTCGTCGGGCAGCTCGCCCTTCGGCAGCCGCTTATACAATGACTGTGCCTCCTCACACGCACGGTTGAGTGCAACCAGTGCACCCGTCAACGACTCATGCGGACCAGCCGAATCCGATTCCGGCAGACTCGCGTCACTGTCAACGTTCACAGCAAGTTGACCCGCCGCTGCTTGCACAAGGTCGCAGACCTGTTTGGTGACCAACGGTGTCGCGTCCGCGAGTGCGACTATCCAACCAAGCTTCGCTTTCGCCTCGGCGATATCCATCTCGAGCGCGCGTGCACGTGCTGGCGCTGCGAGCTCCGAGAGGCGCCGGTTGACGCGTGCAATCTCACTTTCGTTGAGGCCATTTCGCACGAGCGCCGCAGCATCCTCAGCGCTCAGACAATCCATACCGGATGGTAGTCTCAGCAACACAGTGTTGTTTGTTCGTCCGAAGGCGATTCCTTGGGGATTCCGAAACGTGTCGTACACCGCGCGAATTATCTCTACCTTTGCAGGTCGCTTACCGGGCTGGAGGCGTTGATAGACAGCGATGCTGCCGCTCCTCGGGGTCGGGTTTTCAGTTGTCGTGTTGTTCATTTCGAGTAGTCGTAGTGTTGTTGAGGGGGGCTCCTGGTACGTATAGCAACAGCTGATTTGTACGCCCCCACTACTTGTTTGCACGCCAATGTCTGCTCGGAGCAAGGCGTCCGCTGTGCGCCCAGTAGATGAGCGTGTAGACGCTGTCCAGCGTAACGGGCACTCGACCAATCGTCGCCGATGAGTTCGGATTTCAGCCGACGCCTACTGGCTCTCAGCGTGGCGAGGAGCCATTTCGCGAGCCACGCACTCTTCGCATGGCCACGTGCCCGGTGCGCAGCTGGAGCCCATTTTGTATGCGCCCTACAGCTGCGCCCTGCCACAGGTGCTGCGATGCCGTCCAACGCAATTCGTTTACGAGCCCGCCCACCGACGTGCACGCCCCGCCGCCGCCGGCGTTATCCCGGTGCCTATACGAGGTCAGGCCAACCAACTGAAAGGACACCCACCATGACCGCACGAACCCTGATGCAGCAGTGCACCGACGAACTCCTTGACCTAATGCGCTCGCTCGGGACGATGAACGACGCTGCTCAACGTGGCGAGCCAGTCCCATCACTAACCGCCGAGCAAGCCCAGACCCTCATCCTGACCGTCGGCGATGCGCTGATGGCCAACCACCGCGCACTGCGCCTGAAACAGACCTTCGGCCTTCAGGCCACTTGATTCTTGATTGCAATGCCCTGGCCGAATGCTGGCTGGGGCTTTTCTTGCAGGTACCCTGTAAATCAAGAGATACGAAGGAGACATAATGCAGAACCTTGACAGTGAAATTTTTCGCGCGGCACTTGAGGCCATCGCGGCCGAAAAGGCCAATCGACGAAAAACGGCGACGGCTCGGCCTCGGGTCTCTCCGCAGACCGAGGCGCCCGTGCCACCCGCCGGTTTCGAAGTGCTGCCGGATAAACCATGCGTGAGTAGTTGAATTCAAAAGGGGGCTTGCGCCCCTTTTCGTCGTCTCCACTACCCGTTGCACGCTACGCCACCACACCTGGAGGCAATAGCGCGGTGATTTCCGCAGCCATCAATGGAGAGGCCTTGGCGCGCGCCGAGACGAAACGGTCCAGTCGTTGTGCATTCGTCGTCGCAATCAGAAATGGCAAAGCTTGGCCAGACAGCGAAAGAATGCGTTTTTGCGCCGCCGCGTTATAGCCGTGAATGGTCACTAGCCCGAAGATGGGCGCACCGTCGACGTCGACCAGCACCGCATCGTAAGCCGTCAGTTGGCCAAGTTCTCGATAGTCCCTTGCGATGCCACGCGCACCAACCGGCTCGAGCATCATCTGGCCGCCCAAGTTGCCGAGAAGGTTCATCAGAGGCCGGCGTGCATGCAAGTCGTTCATCGACAGGTCATAGCCGTGCGCGAACCAGAGGGCCATATGGTGGTCGCAGAGTACGTCGGCGCCGCCCCTGGTCAACACATAAGCATTCGTCTGGCCGTCGTACGGCAATGCACGGGGAAGCACCAGTCCTGCAGCTTTGAGCCTTGCCATCGACTTCTGCGCGAGCTTCAGTGCTGCGTCAGCCGGGTGGTTCGGATAGTCCAAGATGGCCAATTCTCGTGTGGTGCAGTAGCCAAAATTGTTGACGAATGCGAGTTGTCGTAACTGGTGTTCAGTGATGGATTTCATTGGGGTGCCCCTGTTAGTCAGCACGACGTCGTGCTATTGCGTGTAGGCACCCCGTCTCCACGCTCCGACTTTCACAGGGAAACCGTCGGTCTATGTGTCGGCTCGCCGAGCCTCAAGACAACACGGGCCCGAATAGCCGACAGTAAGCTCCGGCGCCGTCCCCTGGAATAAGCCCGCGAAGCGCACCACACCTCCCCCTTCTCGACTTCATTGCCGCGCTCTTACGCAAGCGAAAGGAGTGCACCCGCAGCCCCTCCCCTTCGGCCGCGCCCGCCGAAGCCCCGTATCTCCGGCAAGCCCCTGGCCCCGTACCTTCGGCCGCACACACCCTTTGTTTCCAATGCTCTGGTTCTCACCACTTGCGCCCTGCGCAAGGCAGAAGCGCGGAGTGCCGGGCAATTTGCGCAGGCGCAAGGCAACGGTGCTGTGGTGCTGAAGCGCGCGCGCCGACGCAAGCCCGCAGCCCCCTTATTCACAACGCTTGCCTCCTGACGTCCTCCGGGCAGCAGTGATGGGCGTCGCTCAGTTGCAGCACTAAACCTCGGCCTCGCGACTCCTCGTTGCAGTACCCTGCACGTGTGGCGCCCGGGGTTTCAAAGATGGAACACAGCGCCTCGCAACTCCTCGCCGCAGCCCCCTGACACTCCTCGTGCTCCGTCAGTTTCAACCTCGGGGGTTCCGGCCGAACTACTCGTCGTCGCAGCTCTCTAACGCGCCGCGCAACTCGTGCGGGGCTTCTACACTCCCCGCGTCCGCAGCCCCGAGCCCCGTATCGCTGGCCGCGCGTTTAGAAGCCCCTCGGACTGCAGCACTCGCAAAAAACATCTTTGTTTCCAACGCGTTGGTCCTGCACATCCTGCGGGCCACGGTTTGCTCTTTCGCATCCTTCGGGCCGCAGTCGAGTCTTTCGCATCCTGCGGGCCGCACTTGGTGCTGCGCATCCTGCGGGCTGTGGTTTGGTGCCGCGCGTCCTGCGGGCCACGGCTTGGTATTGCGCCTCCTTCGGACTGGGGTTTGGTATTGCGCCTCCTTCGGGCTGGGCTTTGGTATTGCGCCTCCTGCGGGCTGCACCTGGGCTCCTGCATATCGGAGGGGCGTCCTGTTGGTTGCAATTGTGGGTGCTGACGACCTGGCGGGCCGCAGCTTCGGAGTGCTGAGTATCGGGAGGGCTCCGGGGCTCCTACTCCAGGACTCCTGCATATTCGAAGGGCTCATGCATCTCCGGAGGGCCACGGTTTGGTGCGGAGTATCGAAAGACACCTCGTCATCGGAGTGTTGCGCGCTTGCGCCGGCGAAAGCCGAGGCTTCGGTACTGGCTGCCTGGCGGGCTGCGGCGTTGGAGTGCTGCGCGCTTGTGCGGGCGTAGGGCCGCGGCCTAGTGGCGCCGCATATTGCGAGGGCTTGTAGAGTCATCCATATCGGATGGGGTTCAAGAGCGTTGGGAACAAAGGGTGGTGCTGTGCCGGCCGAGGGCCGGGGGCTGGGAGTGCTTCGCATCGCTACCGCCCGCTCGAGGCTCATGTTGACAATGGGTCGTGCTGCGCACTGCGCAAGGCCCCGAGGAACGTTGCGCTTGGGTGCTCCGGAGGCACCGGAGTTCGGCGGCGTTGGGGCGGTCGGGGTTCACTGACCGAGCGAAGCGAGGGTAGTACTGGTAAAGGGGATGGTGGTGCATTCGTCTTGCGCCGGCGCAAGGCAGGCGCTTGGCGGCCCGATTGTTCCAATCGCACCGCAATTTAAATCCTGTGGCCGCTCCGCGACGCCTGATTCAAACAACGGACCGACCGAAACAACCGGGCCATTCTCCTGGTTTTTGACCTCCGAATATTTTTCAGGACTACCCGTTACACGCTTCGCCTTCGACGTCGCGGGTTCTCAGCTTGGCCGGCAGCGAATCCGAAGAGTTTCTTGATTCGATTAATCCGTCGCCATCCGAGCAGTCGGTGCCTACACTTAAAAAGCGATAAACAGAAAGCGAACGGGGTTAGATAGGCAGGCTACAGCGTCTTCGCCGAGGATGCTGCAGCCTGCCTAGCTAGCGGGACCCGCGGTCTTTGCCGAGGGTTTAACTCCAGGGAGTTCTACTATGTTCGTTATCGAAATTGTTGGGTTTATGGTCCTCGCCGCTGTTGTCTTGATGGTGGTGCAGGCTGAAGTCTACGCGATGCTGCATGCCGTGGCATTCGCACGAAAATGGGATGGGTCACTGGCGCAAAAGCTCCTCGTAGGGGGCAAGCGCTATGAATGGGCGAGCGTAATTTGGCATGAAACGACGAGAGTACAACCGGCCTACAGCGTGATTTACACGATGGTGGTCTGGTTTGGAACTTTCCTGGCGGTCGGGACGGCGATGGAGTATGGAGCCCTACCGTTCGATGCAGCTCTGGCGGCCTCCGTCAGCGTCCTGGCTGCAACCGGCTTCTTTGGCGTCGCGTACGGAGAAGCATTCGGAGCCCACCGCGAGAAAATTGCAGCAGAACAATTTGCAGGAACCTGGAAAACGGTCTAATGCACTTATTCAAAAACCCCAGTTCGCTGGGGTTTTCTCATTTCTTGATAATGCCTGCGCGCCGTAGCATGTCGTCAAACTCTTCTTCCGACGGAGCGGTGTATTTCGTGCCAGGCTTGACGCCCGTGGGCAGAACTAAGGCCAGGGCGCCTCCGAAAGCGAGTGCGAGGATAGCGATTAACATGAGGACTCCTTGATGGATGTTTCGAGGATAGCATTGCTGTCCGACAAACAGTGAAGCGCCAACGTTTATTCGTGCTTCCATGTTGTAAACAAGCGAAACAATGAGTTTTTCTCCCATATGCGGTTCTACCGGCCGTTACAGCCTGTTCAGCGCGACAGGAACAAATATTCCGCAGTGCCGTCACTGGAAAAATCATCGCCCTCGTCCGTTACCCCTCTCGTCGCAGCGGTGGTAGCGCCGGCGGCACAATGGCGGCGAACACTCCCGCTTTGCGTCAACCTCGCATTGAGGCATTGCAACCGAACCATTGGCGGCGCTGGTGCGCGCTCGGCGAACTTGGCTGCCAGAGTTTCAATTGCGCTCCTGGCTTTCCGGTGCGATGCGGCATGGCGCGCAGTCCTGCTGCGCTAAGTCGATGTCAGGACCGGTGGCGGAGCCGACCGTTTGCATAATCAAGTGTCCGACATTCAGATATACAAGCGATTCAGCCGCCACTCGATGCTGAATTAATATCGACCGCAAACGCATACCCAGGCATTCATATTATTATCGTCTTTATCCAAAAAAGCGGGGTATTTCGGATGCGGTTGTCCCTACACCTTTTACCAACAACAAACAAAGGTGTAGCCCATGAATACCATCACGCTTTCTCCCTACCTTCGATTGTCTGGGGCAGGCTTTGATATTGACCTGAAAAGTCGGGGTAACAAATTCCGACTCATCCTCAAACGAGGCGACGAACTTGTCGCCACTGGCTTTGCATCCCGCGGGCACAGCATGAACAACGCCGAAGCCCTACGTCGGATTCAATTGAACCAGTTCGGCGAAACCACTGACGTGTTCTCAATGGTCAGCCGCCTTGCTGACATCGCCGAATCGCTGTCTCCTGCGCGGGCAACAAAATGCGGCGAAATAAGATGAGCCTCTCATACAAGAGCGCCGCCATCAAAGCCAGCGACTCACTTGACGAGCTGGAGGCACTGGTCGCGAGCCTTGGCGACAACCCGGAGCTGTTGGCACTCGCAGAAGAACATTATCTAATGCTGGTCGAAAAGGTGTGCTTTGGTCCAGTGCCCGCCGCTGAGATTGTGGCGGAGAGAGCCAGGGCGATAGCAACCGTCGCTGCTGTAGTCGAAGAGGCTGCTACTCCAATGGTTGGGGTGTCGGCCGCCCCGGCCACCGTGGAAGCACCGGATGCTGCGATGATGAGTGCTAGCCCTCGGGTGTACTCTTTGGTCGAGACGGTCGGCACCTACGAGTTCCCGCATGTGAAGACAAACGACAAGGGCGAAATCGTCGGCGTCAAGTCGACCATCGAGAATGTGCAGAAGCTGCTTCAGCTGTATGGTGCCACCTGCCGTTACAACGCTATGACCAAACGCATCGACATTCGGGTGCCAGGCATTGACCACAAAGCAGACAATGGCACCAACTCGGCTATCGCTGAAATTAAAAGCCTTTGCCGTCGGGTTGGACTGCCGGTCACCGAGCTGGTCGAGTACCTGGTGGCAATCGCTGACAAGTGCGTCTACCACCCGGTGCGCGACTGGGTTGGAAGCAAGGCTTGGGATGGTGCGAGTCGCCTGAACGACCTGTATGCCACGATGGGCGTGGAGACCGCCCACGAAGACTTCCGCAATGCGATGGTGCGTCGCTGGCTCATCAGCGCCGTGGCTGCCCTCTTCTCCGAGAAGGACACGGACAAGTTCGAGCTGGTGCTGGTGATGGCTGGTGAGCAGGGCCTGGGCAAGACCTCATGGGTCAAGCGCCTCTGCCCCGCTGTCGACAACGCAGTCAAGGATGGCCTTTCTCTGAACCCGGACGAGAAGGACAGCGTGCTGCAAACCATCAAGCATTGGATGGTCGAGCTGGGCGAACTGGATGGCATCTTTCGCAAGGCGGACATCGCCAAGCTGAAGTCCTTTACCAGCCGCACCGATGATGAAGTGCGCCTGCCTTACGCTCACATGGACAGCCGCTTCAAGCGTCGGACCGTGATGTTCGGTTCGGTCAACGAAAAGAACTTCTTGACGGACACCACAGGCAATCGCAGGTGGCTGACGCTCGGAGTGCTCTCGGTGGACTACCAGCACGGCATCGACGTGCAGCAGCTCTGGGCCGAACTGGCCGTGCTATACCGCGCGGGTGAACAGTGGCACCTCACCAAATTGGAAGAGGACATGCTCAACCGCATGAACAAGGGACATGAGGCGCTACAGCCGATGGACGAACTGCTGACGGAAGCGTTCATCATGGAGCCGATGCTGACCCTGGTCGGCGTCGATGAGGTTCCTACCAAGCGCGCGACGGTCAGGCTTTCGGCTACAGCGGTGGTGCGCGGCCTAGGTCTTCCGATGGACAAGAAGAACACGAACGAGATGGCCAGCCTCTTGCGCAAGAAATTCGGCGAGCCAAAGCGTGACGGCCGCCACGGTCTGCACTGGGTACTCACTCCTGCCAGCGCTACCAACTGGGGCGCAGTCGTGAAAGGCTAAGCCGCCAACCGCATCGCCATGTCCAACATGGCGTAGTAATTTTTTATGGACGGCCACAGAAGTGTACAAGTAGCGGTGAACATCTTATGAGTCGAGCACCATGCTAAGCTGTTGATTATTAATAAAAAATCGCCTGATGGTGAACATGTGCACATCTTTCAGAAGACTTATCGAAGGGTAGCAATAATACAGTACAGAGAAGCGAAGATGAGAAAGAAGAAGTCCAATTGAGAAGAAGTTCAAAAGGATGTGCACATGTTCACCACATTCAAGAAACTCTAATTTTATCAATGGGTTAAACTGGCCAACGAACAGTGCAGATGTTCAACATCAGCTACTGGGCAGCGGCTCTGCGTGACAATCCACGCGCCAACGGCGCGCAATCGCTAGACGCCGACACATCTGTTCAAGGAGAGATAAGTGCATCCGACACTAGCACACGACCGCTAGCCAGGCGAAGAGCTTGGCCTCTCACTTCCAGTCATCCGCAGCATGGCAGCCGATGAGGTGCTGTCGCCTGATGAGCTTCTGTTTCGGCACCACACCCACCATGGCATTGTCGTAGCGGCCATAGTCGATTACCTGGAACGGAAGACCATCAACCTCGGACTGGCGAAGATATGCGGCTGGCCAAGGGAGCGCCCAGGACTTCTGCCCCCTTCGAAATCGGCCGAAGTATTTAGACCTTCTTCAAATTGGTGTAAGTCCAGAGAGCCGAGGCTCTCATTGGCCGGCCGGAACCGAGCGCCGGCAGGCGCTGAAGGCCAAACTCAAGGGACACGTGTGGCGAGGCTCCCGTATCGGTCGCCAGACGCAAACGCTGGCGGCCTGCCAATGTCGAACGATATGGTTTTGTTCGCCTTTGATGTTGTTGCCGTAGAGCCACAATCCTTTCCGCGTCGCCCCGACATGATTACGCCGCCGCATCGCCGTCAGGCATAATTAGCCGCTATGACCGTACTCCCATTCAAGCATCGACAAGCAGTCGAGAAGCCCAAAGCTAAAAAATCCATCCGCGCCAAGCTTAAGCTGGAGCAGCTTCCTGTCGCCCCTACCACCGGCTTTTACCTGGAAGACGCCGTTCGCGGCCGGCTTATTATTGGCGAGCACACAATCGAGTCGCTCGACGGCAACCAGCTTGGCCTGGCCGCCTTTGTCGCCAATGTCGGCTCCATCGAAGTGAGCGCCCCCAGCCTGGCCGGCGAAGTCATTGTCCTGTCGGGCAGTCGCGAGGCACCGGCGGAACTAAACAACTTGGAGCGAGTAGCCGGCAAGAGCATGAAGGCAAAGCGCCAACGGGCCGAATACTGGTTCCTTAAACGACTGCACGTCGTTCTCCATTCCGCGCGCAATTCGAAACGAGCGGTCCAAGGCTCGCTCGACGGCTGGGAGCGTGAAAAGCTAGCATACGCCGCGGCCTTAGTTCCCTTGGAGCTGCGCATCAATAGCAAGTTCGCGCGCCCACCCGGCTACAAAGTAGACGGCAGCCCTTTGACGGCAAAAGGTATCGAACAGGCCGCCCGCAATCACCGCGTCCTCAGCGCGTTCAATGCGAACAACTCTGCCTTCAACATCGACATTTCGTGGGACCACATCTCCCGCAGCACGAGTCCGCACGGGCCAGTTGCCATTAACGGCCCGGCCTACTTGGCGGTGCAGAAGATGCTGCTGAAGTGGCAGTTCCCGCGCATGCCGACGAGCTACGCCGAGCTGTGGATGTCGTATCAATACTGCCTGGACCTCGAGCTGCTGCTTGTCGCGCCGTTCGGCGGCGAGGTCGACCCGGAATGGGTGAAGTCGCACAGTGCCGCGCTCCTCGCATCTTATCCGGAAATGCAAGACCTTTTCGAGGCGTGCGTTGCTAAAGATGCCCCCGCCATTGGGGCGCGGCAGCAGCAACGCGACTGGATGGCCACCCTGTCCGCCTATTTCGTCGAGACTCCGGCAGATGAGATGGATGTGGATGAGCAGTAGCACCCCGACAGGCGCAAGAGTTCTTTCTTTCGAACAGGCCCTTGCTCGCAAAAACGCAAGCATGCCCCGTGCCTCGCCGCCGTTCGAGCTGGAGCCGAGCGCCGAGTCCACCTGGAACGCATCAGCATGCCGTTGTTCGCAAACAGGCAGCGAAATCATATGGAGGAGGCAAAGTCCTTTGCATCGTCCAGAAAGAATCGGAGCTGCTTGACGTGTGCTTTGCCCCCCCTACGCATTGCGCGACGGGTCGCAGAGCAGGGCATGTTGGCGGGGTGGTTTTCGTCGAGGTGGCGGTCATAGTCTCGCTCGCCAGTGTAGTTGGCTTCGAGCTCTAAAGTTTGAACCACTACATGCCCATCGGAGATGCAAGACGCAGCCCAGAGAAGGTCTCGGGGGGCGATGTCACGGGACAATACGAACATGGCGTCGACATCACCAAACTCGCTCGGCGTAATTTTCCTATAGGATGCGGCAAATTCGCTTATCGCAGCGCAGAATAGTTGGGCGTCTCTCAGGCACTCAGCACGAAATTTGTACCGTGCTCCGGTCACGCCGCCGCCGGCTGTGGACGCAAGAAACGTGGACATCGCCTTCATCTCCGCCTGAATTTGCATCGAGACGTGGTTTGAGTAATTCATGGTCAGATACCGTTCGCGTTGGTTAGCTCTGCCGAGGAGGCGCAAGCTGTCAGTTAAGCAGTCACAGACTGGACTTTGGAAGGCGACTTGAACGATTGCAGAATTGAAGCCCATCCACCTAGTAGTCACCGGGTTTTAAATTCCATGAATTCTCTGGCGACGGTAGGGTTCGCCAGCATGTCCATGTGCTGCGCACGGGGCAGCCGGGCACAAGCAGCGTCACATGGATGCAAGGTCGAGATATACTGGTACCAAGACCTGCGCGGCGAAACGATAAAAAACCAAAGAACCGTCCGCTCGGAAAGCACGCGTTTTTTGCAGACAAAGGTGTGTCGAATTGGGGGATTACCCCATCGCTAAAAACGGAGGCAGTGATGTGGTCAGATGATGAATTAAAGCGCGCGGAGCACGAAGACATCGTAGGCCAACGAGTGCTGGAGGAAGCACGCAACCGCCCTCCTCGCCCGATGTCGACGCCGGAATCAATCGCGGCTGGGAACGCGGCAATGGCGGAGGGAAGATTGAAAGCCGCTGAGACACTGGCGCGTCGGATTGAAAACAAAGAACTGCTGACGTCGGCAGAGCTGCAGCGCGCCCTCGGAATGGACCAGGCTGAGCTTGATTACACGGTTGCGGCGAACCGACTGTTTTCCGTCGAAGGGCCGGGCGGAGAGCCCTACTACCCAGCGTTTTATGCGGATGCCGACGCGGACAGGTCAGCTCTCGAAAGGGTGACGCAAGAACTACGTGACGTGCCGGCGGCGTCGAAATACCACTTCTTCGTAAGCAAGCGCACGAGCCTCGGCGAGACGCCAGTCGAGGCACTAAGGCGTGGACGACTTGCTGAAGTATTGCAAACAGCGAGTGGCTTCGCGAGTACCTAATTGTGGCCAGGTTGGGGCGACAGCTAAACAAACGTACTATCGAATTTGTTCGCCGCCCCAACGCTACCCTCCGTTGGCGACCCGCAGGGGGCCTACATTGGCGCGGATACTCGGACGCCCCCCCCCCCCGCATCAGAATGGCCTCAGAATGCATTCACAGGCGCTCTGAACGCGCCCAAGGGCGCGGGGCGAGCGCTGCCAAGGTGCGTCGATTAGGGGGCGTTATATAGCGCGTCTGTGAGCCGCTCGACCTTCTTCCGGACGAATCGCATCGCTGTTTTTTGGTGAAAACCCGGGCGCTGCTCAATTTCAAAAAGATGAACGCAACTTAAGTCTTCCGCCAATCGTCGAATGGTACCGGGAATTTGATATCAGTGAAGTCCAATTTCTCGAGATACGGAAGCAACGATGCGGGCTTGTACCCACGGCCGTAAGCGCCTTCGCTGCCCACATCGCGGACGAACTGTCGGTCAGCATCTCGAGACAGCTTTCGGCCGGACAGGAACTGCCCAAGGCCCGCTGGCCAGACGCCGATGGCCTGGGAGTCTCGGATGCGGTCTTCGAACTGGTGGCGGAAGCTATGGTAAGCGTATCCGCTACCGAACTTCAGCGTGTCGCGCACATACCGCAGAAAGGCTTGTTCGAACGCGCGCCCCCAGACGGGGCTCTTGCCGCCAGGTTCTGGCACTGACGACCCGAATAAAGGCGCAGCGGAACCGAAGGCTTTCCGGTGCTCCGCGACAAACTTTGCAAAGCCCAACTCAATCAACTTAGGGTGGACCGGAATCGTGCGATGCACACTCGAATTCTTGAGGTTTCGGGTCGGTAACGCTACTGCAACGCTGTCCATAGATTCGACCGATTTCTTCGCGTCAGCACTTTCATCGGGGGTTTCAGTTTGGAATTTGAAGCACAAAACGCCATCAATTTCCAGAATATCGCCAGTCATCAGCTGCAGGACCTCGCGAATCCGGGACCCATGTAACTGACCAATGAGCGGAGCGAAATACCGAACAGCCAAATCGTCGCGCAGTTTGCCGATGAAATGGGTCGAGTGTGGCTTGTACCATTCGGACACAAACAACGTATTTACGTGATGACCCAAAAAAGCGTAGCGAGGCTTTAGCCGACTCTTGCGGTCAGCCTCAGACAGCGTTGGCATCCTTTCCAACGTCGCGACGGGATTGGCGTTAGTCATTAGCGACCGAGTACGAGCAAGTGCAAAAATCTCGCTTAACGACCGCTTGCCATGGTTATTGGCATAGTCTTGAGACCAATAGTCATCCTTGGAAAACAGTCTGTCCGCAAAGAACTTGTAAATGTCATTGGAAACAACTTCGTCTAGGAAAACGTCCCCCTTGAACAGCACAAACCTATTCCATATGGCCAGTGCCATGGTCACCGGCTTCTTCCCTACAGTGGTAGATTTGTGTTCGAGGAAGTACGTGTTCATCTCCGACAGTCTGGTGCCGACCGGCGCGGAATACTTCGACACCTCAGGGTCGTCTCCCCGATTGCGCGCGGCAATGAACTCTTGCGCAGTCTTTTCGGCCTTGGCAAACGCACGCACAAGTGTCGGAAATTCGGGGTCGGATGGCTCAATCTCATGGCCCAGCTGGTTGCACCATTCGAGCACATCAGCTACAACATCATGCCACTTGTTCGAGCCTTTCGCCTGAGCCAAGATGCTCCTCATGGCGGCATCAGTGTAGCGACAAAATGTTTCCATGGCGGCTAGGTCGTCCCCGTTGAGGCCTTCGTCGCTGTGACGTTCCCAGTCGTCGGTTGCGCACCACGATGCGAGCCGCGCACCAGCGATTTGCTGAATGAGGCTGGAACTTAAAACCGTGAACACGGCCGCATTGGCCGCCGGCTTCGAATTGAGTAAAGCAAGCCACTCCAGACGTTTGTCAGCAATGATTTTGGCACCAATTGCCTTGGCTTTTTCGCGGTCGGCTGTCCCTGTAGACTTGCGAAAATCGTGCTCGGATTTTGGAATGAGGCGCCGAACGGCAGTCGGGGCAACGAGCCGGACATGGAAATTCCGACTACGGCCGTCCTTACGGAGCGATATATATTGCATTGTGTTTTCCGCATCTGTGTCACACAGCTTTGTCACACCTGCCTCCAAAAATGACTTCAGAAACAGTAATATACGGAAAATCAAGCACTTAGTGTTGCTTGGCGGAAGCGGTGAGATTCGAACTCACGAACAGTGTAACCCGTCGCCAGTTTTCAAGACTGGTGCCTTCAACCGCTCGGCCACGCTTCCTGCAGACCCGCATTATACATACATCAGTGTTGCATGGGCAGACCCGGCAGCGTCCAGAACTCAGTCGCCCCGCGCCAGGTTCAGGCGCAACATCTGTTCAAACTCGGTCGCCGGCAGCGGGCGCGAAAACAAATAGCCCTGCACCTCGTCGCAGCCGGAGCTTTTCAGGAAGGCCAGCTGGGCGGCCGTCTCGACGCCCTCGGCGATCACCTTGTGCTTGAGCTGCTGGCCAATGCTGATGATGGTGCTGGCGATGGCGCAGTCGTTGCTGTCGCCCGGTATCCCGGTGGTGAACGAGCGGTCGATTTTCAAGGTGTCGATCGGGAAGCGCTTCAGGTACGACAGGCTGGAGTAGCCGGTGCCGAAGTCGTCCAGCGACAGCGCCACGCCCAGCGCCGTGATGCGGTCCATGATGGTGATCACGCGCTCGATGTTGTGCATCAGCGTGCTCTCGGTGATTTCCAGTTCCAGCCACGACGGGTCGAGCTCGTAACGCGCCAGCATCGCCGTCACGCGGCCCGGCAAGGCCGAGGTGAATTCGCGCGCCGACACGTTCACCGCCAGTCGGAACGGCGCAATGCCGGCGCGCTGCCAGCGCTGCGCCTGCGCGCACGCTGCCTCCAGCACCCATTCGCCCACCTGCACCACCAGGCCGGTCGATTCGGCCAGCGGAATGAATTCTGCCGGCGGCACCAGCCCGCGCTCGGGATGGCACCAGCGCACCAGCGCCTCGGCGCCGATGATGCGTCCACTGCCGATGTCGAATTTTGGCTGATAGTGCAGCAGCAACTGGCCGTGCCCGAGCGCGTGGCGCAGGCCCGATTCGATGCGCATGCGTTCCTGCATGCCCACGTTCATGTCCTGGCTGTAGAAGGCCACGCTGTCGTCCTCGCCGTCGCCACCCAGCTTGGCGCGCGCCATCGCGATGTCGGCCTGGCGCAGCAGCGTTTCAGCGTCGCCGCCGTCCTGCGGATAGACCGAGATGCCGATCGAGGCGCCCACCCGCAAGTCGTGGCCGTCGATCAGGAAGGGCTCGAGCAATGCCGCCAGCAGCTTCTGGGCCACCGTGCTTGCCTCGTAGTGCTGGCTGATGTCGAACAGGCCGACGGCGAACTCGTCGCCCGACAGGCGCGCCACCACGTCCTGCTCGCGCAGCGCGGCGCGAAAGCGTTGCGCCACCTGGCTGAGCAACTCATCGCCGACGCGCCGGCCCAAGGTATCGTTGATCAGCTTGAAGCGGTTCAGGTCGATGAACAGCACGCAGCCATGCATCTTGCTGCGCTGGGCCACCGTCAGCGCCTGGTCGACCAGCTTGGTGAGCAGCGAGCGGTTGGGCAGGCCCGTCAGCGCATCGTAATAGGCCAGGTGGTGCAGGCGCTCCTCGGCGAGCTTGCGTTCGGTGATGTCGGTCAGGTAGGCCACCAGGCCGATCGGGCGCTCTTCCAGGTCGCGCAGCGGCGACAGCGACAAGCTGGCCCAGATGATCTCGCCGGATTTTTTGCGCCGCCGCACTTCCATCATGCGCCCGCCCTGCTCCATGAAGGCGTCCGGAAAAGCGGTGTCCTCGTCTTCGTACAAGAACAGGATGTTGCGCCCGATCGCTTCGAGCGCCGTATAGCCGAACAACTGCTCAGCGCCGCGGTTCCAGCTGGTGATGTAACCGGTGTTATCCATCGTCAACACCGACTCGTGAATCTGGTCAAGGATCTGCGATTGGCGCGCCAGTTGCGCTTCGACCTGCACGTACGCATGCGTCGAGCGCTGCGCCAGCGAATGCACTTGCAGCAGGCTGGCGGTCAGGCTGGCCAGGCCGGCCAGCCGTGCGCGATCGTCGGCGTCATAATCGCTGCGTCCGCCCACCTGATAGCGGCCAAACTGCTGGCCTTCGGCGGCGACCGGCTGGATCAGCCGCTGGTGTGGTGCCAGCCATGGCGCGCTGATCGGCGCCAATGCGCCATCCTGCGCAGGATCGTGCGCCACGAAACAGCCCAGCGGGCTGCCCATCAGGGCGCGCGCGATGCGTCCCAGCTCATCGGCCAATCCAGCGCCGCGCAGACGCAGCACCGCTTCGCACACTGCTGCGCTGCTGCTCATGAAGTCGGCGACCGGACGGACCAGCATGCTTACACGTCCCGACTGAGCTGAATGGCCCATTGGCACGCTTGCAGCAAGCCGCGCCAATAGGTGTCGGGACTGACCTCGGCGTCGGCCAGCAGTGTCGCAGTGAGTTCAGGTGCCTGCACCAGTGTCAGCAGCCGTCCCAACGGGCCCGCTTGCGTCAGCAGCGCCTGTGTCACCTGATCGTCAAGACTGAGCGCGCCGACGATCTCGGCCATCGGCAGGCCAAACAGCACATCGAGCAGCGAAAACACGCCGATCATGAAGGCCATGTCCTGCTGTCCGCGGTCGCCCCCATTCAGGCGGCACAGCGCTTCCATGTGCGCCGCGCGCAGCGCCGCCAGCGGCAGCAGCGCGTTCGGCAAGCCGCCCTCGTCCTGGCGCGCGTACAGCAGCAATTGCAGCCAGCGTTGCAGCTGGCGCCGGCCCAGCAGGCCGATCGCCTGGCCGAAGCTCGAGATCGGCATCGCTTGCGCGAATGCGGCCGAATTGACCAGTTTTAACAAGTGGTAGGACAGCGCCGGGTCCTGTTTCAGCAAACTCTCCAGTTCGCGCGTCTCGGCGTCGCGCCCCAGCAGGTCCAGCAGCGCCAGCAGGCGCTTGCGCGCACCGCTGTCTTGCGCCGCCACGGCCGGATCGACCTGCAGCGGGTAACGGCCGCTGAACCAGTTGAAACCGGCGGTGAGGCATTCCCGGTAACGCGCGTCGGTGTCGACCCGGCGCGCCAGATGGGGGCCGTCCAGCGGCGCCAGCGAGTGCGCCATCGGCGCCGCCGCGAAACAATCGAGCGAGCGGGGGCGCACCGCCACGGCAGTGCGCTGCTCGCTGAGCAAACGGTAGCCCTGTTGCTGTAACTGCTGGCAGCGCGCCAGCGCGCGCGGCTCGTCGAGCGCGCCCACGCCGACGCTGAAGATGACGCGCTTGGCCGGCAGCAAAGCGGTCAGCGCATCGTCCAGTGCCAGCGGATCGGGCAGCGGCACCACGCAGTCGAGCGGCGCGATCGACTCCAGCAGCACCGGGTCGGCAAACAGCGTCTGCAGTGCGGCCATCGCCTCATCGGGTGCGCCCGGGAACGCGAACAACAGCGCCACCCACTCGTTGCGCGCGTTCGCGACGGCGCTTAACGCGACCAGTGGAAACAGGCTGGGGACGGATACAGACATCGTGTTCTCGCAGAAGGCAATGGGCGCAATAGTAGTGTAACTATTGATAGAAGGCAACCATTTGCTGAGGTCGGCAGACGCTCTGGCATAGACGGAAACCTCTAGCGTAACAGGCAGACAAGGTTTCCGCGCGTTTGCTTGGCACCGGCGCGACGTGACGCGCGCGGACACGGCGCGCGCCCCCGTGCACGCGGCACGCGCGAAGTTCCTGCACCGCCCGCCGTGTCGTTGACTCTGGTCAACGCCGTGGCAAAAGTTAAAGCTTATATTTTTCCTACTGGAACTCGTGACACGCGCTCCGTGCACGCTGCGCCGCGTGCACCGCGTCCCGGCCACAAGCGCGCCCTGAACGGGCGTCAGCGCAGCGACGCCCCGGTCACCGACGCGTTTACCAGAAAAACCATGCTGAACTTTGAACGTTCCAGCCTTAGCCAGAAACTGACGATCATTTCGGTGCTCTCGACCGGCACCGCCTTGTTGTTCGTGTTCGTCGCGTTTGCCGTCACCTCCGTGCTGTCGCACCGCGACGACGAGGGCAAGCTGCTGTCCTCGTTCGCCGGCGTGATCGGCGCCAACAGCGTTGCCTCCTTGCTGTTCAAGGATCCCAAGCAGGCCGAACAAACCCTGTCGGCCCTGAAAGCGAAGGACGAAATCGCGATGGCCGCCCTGTTCGACCGCAACGGCAAGCTGTTTGCCAGCTATGTCGCGAACGGCCAGAGCGCCGACGGGGTTGCTCCCGAACTGAGCGCGGCACAACGCGACGAGATCTCCCAGTCCGACGCCAGCGCCGTCGGCAGCCCATTCTGGAGCCCGCGCATGCGCCTGTACCGCCCGGTGCGCGTGAACCAGTACGTGATCGGCAGCGTGATGATCGAAGCGGACCTGAGCATGATGTGGCTCGACATTCTGAAAAGCCTGGGCGTGATCGGCGCCGCTGTGGGCGCCTCTTTCCTGGTCGCGCTGGTGCTGGCGAACCGTTTCAAGAGCAGCATCGCCGCGCCTGTCAGCAAGCTCATCAGTGCAGCCCAGAAGGTCTCGACCAGCCAGAACTACACACTGCGCATCGCGCACGAGCGCACCGACGAACTGGGCACGCTGATCGACAGCTTCAACGACATGCTGGCCCAGATCGAGGGGCGCGGCGCGGCGCTGAGCCACCACCGCGACGAGCTCGAGCGCCAGGTCAGCGTGCGCACCGAACAGCTGGAAAAGGCCAAGAACGCGGCCGAAGCGGCCAGCCGCGCCAAGAGCGCCTTCCTGGCCACGATGAGCCACGAAATCCGCACTCCGATGAACGGCGTGCTGGGCATGACCGACATGCTGCTGGGCACGACGCTATCGGACAAGCAGCGCCACTACACCAGCATGGTCAAGCGCTCCGGCGAGCACCTGTTGGTCATCATCAACGACATCCTGGACTTTTCCAAGATCGAGGCCGGCAAGCTGACGGTCGAATACATCCAGTTCAACTTCTGCGACCTGCTCGACGATATCGACCACGCGTTCACGCCGCAGGCCCAGGCCAAGGGCATCGCGCTCATTTTCGAGATCGCCAACGACATCCCGGTGGCCATCTGCGGCGACCCGAACCGGCTGCGCCAGATCCTGGCCAACCTGCTGGGCAACGCCGTCAAGTTCACCGACCGCGGCACCATCACCGTCAAGGTCACGGTCACCGGCGAGGATGCGCAGAAGGTGGGCGTGCGCTTTGAAGTGCATGACACCGGCATCGGCGTGGCGCGCGAAGCGCGCGCGCGTATCTTCGACGCGTTCTCGCAGGCCGACGGCTCGACCACCCGCAAGTACGGCGGCACCGGGCTGGGACTGGCCATCTCGAAGCAGCTGGTCGAGCTGATGGGCGGGAAAATCGGGGTCGACAATGCTATATCGCAAGGCTCGGTATTCTGGTTCACGTTAAATTTCGACAAGCGCCAAGTCGATTGCGACGAGCCGGGCGCACTGGCCAACCTGACTGCGGGGATACGTGCCTTGATTGTCGATGACACAGAGAGCAGCCGCACGGTGCTGGAGCGGCAGCTGGCCAGCTGGCAGGTGGCCAGTGCCAGCGTGCGCGGCGCCGCCGAGGCGCTCGACGCGCTGGCCGCGGCGGCGCGCGCCCACACGCCCTACGACGTGGCGATCCTGGCCATGGAGCTGCCGCGCACCAGCGGGCTGGCGCTGGCGGCCACCATCAAGGCCGACCCGGCGCTGGCCGCCACCAAGCTGCTGCTGCTGTCGTCCGAACAGCGCGCCGCCGACGTGGTGCAGCGGCGCGAGGCGGGCGTGGCGTTTCAGCTGATTCAACCGGCGCGCGAGGGCGACCTGTTCGAATGCCTGCGCACCACCCCGCGCGGGATCGATACCCGTCCGGCGGCGCCGCTGCAGCCGCGCGTGCCGCAGCCGGCCACGCGCACGCGCCGGCGCCGTGTGCTGCTGGCCGAGGACAATCCGGTCAACGTCGAGGTGGCGCGCGCCATGCTCGACGCACTCGGGCTGGAAGTGGACTGTGCGCGCAACGGCGACGAGGCGCTGCAGGCGGTGCGCTCGGGCGAATTCGACGTGGTGCTGATGGACTGCCAGATGCCGGTCATGGACGGCTTCGCGGCCACCGCCGAGATCCGCCGGCACGAACAGCAAAGCGGGCGCCAGCGCATGCTGCCGATCATCGCGATCACCGCCAACGCCCTGCAGGGTGACCGCGAGGCCTGCCTGGCGGCCGGCATGAACGACTACCTGTCCAAGCCGTTTAGCCAGCAGGAGCTGGGCGCCGTGATCGGGCGCTGGATGGCGCTGCCGCTGGCGGCCAGCGTGCATCACCAGGCCGCCGAGCCGACTCCCGCGCCCGCGCCGGCCGCAGCCGCCATCGCCATCGCGGGCGCGCAGGCCGAAGTGCGTACGGCGATCAACCTGCGCGCGCTCGACAGCATCCGCGCCCTCAGCAAGGATGGTGGCGACGCGCTGGTGCACAAAGTCATCAGTGCCTACGTGGACGACACGCCGCAGCAGCTGGCCACGCTGCGCACCGCCATCGCCGGAATCGACCCGGAGCAGTTGCGGCGCGCCGCGCACAGTCTCAAGTCAAGCAGCGCCAATGTCGGCGCGCTGGCGCTGGCCCAGCTGTGCAAGGACATGGAACAACTCGGACGCGCCGACAGCACCGAAGGCGCATCGCATATCCTGCGCGACATGGAACGCGAGTTCCAGTGCGTGCGCGACTCGCTCAGTGCCATACTCGAAAAGGAAAGCTGACATGGCCGCCCCCCTGCCCCACAAACGCGGCGTCGTGCTGGTTGCCGATGACGACCCAGTGATGCGCCTGCTGATGCTCGAAATGCTGGCCCAGGTGGGCCTCGACGCGATCGAGGCGCAGGATGGCCGCCAGGCGGTCGATCTGTTCGTCTCCATGCAGCCAGACCTGGTGCTGCTCGATGTGGAAATGCCTGGCATGGACGGCTTTTCGGCCTGCCACGAAATCCGCCGGCTGGAAACCGGCTCCACCACCCCGATCATCATGGTCACCGGCGGCGACGAGCTCGAAGCAGTCACCCACGCCTACGAGGTGGGCGCGACCGATTTCGTGTCCAAGCCGATCAACTGGCCGATCCTTGGGCACCGGGTGCTATACGTGCTGCGCGCCTCGGACGCAATCGCGCGCCTGCGCATCGCCGACGCACAAAACCGCGCCGTGCTGGCCGCCATCCCGGACACTTTTTTCCGCCTCAGCAAGGACGGTATCTACCTCGACTACGAGCAGGGTCACGACGCCGGTAGCGCATTTCCGCTCGAGCCCTGCGTGGGCAAGCACGTTGGCGCCGTGCTGCCCGGCGAAATCGCCACACGCCTGCTCGACCAGATGAGCAATGTGCTGGCCAGCGGCCAGATCCGCTCGGTCGACTACGAACTGGCGCGCGCCGGCACGGTCCAGCACTTCGAAGCGCGCCTGGTCGCTACCGGCACCGATCAGGTGCTCGGGCTGGTGCGCGACATCAGCGAGCGCAAACGCACCGAGGAGCAGATCCGCCGGCTCGCTTACTGCGACAGCCTGACCGGCATCCCGAACCGCCAGGCTTTCCTCGAAACGCTGGAGCGCGAGCTGCACCGCTCCAAGGCCGGCAACAAGAAGTTCGCCGTGCTGTTCATGGACCTGGACGCGTTCAAGCGCGTCAACGACACGCTGGGCCACAACGTAGGCGACCATCTGCTCAAAGTCGTCTCCGAGCGGCTGCGCGACACCATTCGTCCCAGCGACCTGGTCTCGCGGGTCGACCACACCAACAACCTGGCGCGTCTGGGTGGCGACGAATTCACCATCCTGATTCCCGAGCTGGAGCGGGTCGACAACGCGCTGGCGGTAGCGCACCGGGTCAAGGACGCAATGCGGCGCCCGTTCCTGATCGACGGCCACGAGATCTTCGTCACCGCCAGCATCGGCATCTCGCTGTATCCCGAGGACGGCCAGGACAGCAACGCGCTGCTCAAGTACGCCGACACGGCAATGTACCACGCGAAAAACTGCGGCAAGAATAACGCCAAGCTGTACAGCTCTTCGCTGACGATGCAGATCATGAGCCATGTGACGCTTGAGGTGGGGCTGCGCCGCGCGCTGAAAAACGACGAGCTGTATCTGCTGTACCAGCCCCAGATCGACGTCAAAACGCTGGAAATCGTCGGGGTCGAGGCGCTGATCCGCTGGCGCCACCCGGAGCGCGGCGTCATCTCGCCCACCGAATTCATCCCGCTGGCCGAGGAAACGGGCCTGATCGTGCCGATCGGCGAGTGGGTGCTGCGCACCGCCTGCGCCCAGGCACGCATCTGGGAACTGCAGACCCACAGCGCGGTGCGCATGGCGGTGAACCTGTCGGCCAAGCAGTTCAAGGACGAGGGTCTGAGCCAGATCGTCATCTCGGCGCTGAGCGACACGGGGCTGGCAGCGCGGCTGCTCGAACTGGAGCTGACCGAAGGCACGCTGATGGACGACGCCAAGGCCACGCTGGCGACGCTCGAACAGTTGCGCGCGATTGGCGTGTATCTGTCGATCGACGATTTCGGCACCGGCTATTCGTCGATGAATTACCTGAAACGCTTTGACGTGCGTGCGCTCAAAATCGACAAGAGCTTCATCTCCGGGCTACCGCAAGATTCGGAGAACGCCGCCATCACGCGCGCCATCATCGCCATGGCGCACGGACTGAAGATGGTGGTGGTGGCCGAGGGCGTCGAGACCGACGAGCAGCTGGTGATGCTGGAAGAATATGGCTGCGACATGGCGCAGGGATTCTACCTGGGCCACCCGTCGTCGCACGAATCGATCACGCTGATGCTGCGCAAGCAGATGGCGCTGGTGGTGCCGCCGCCCTGAGCACGGCAGCGCCGCGCCGCTAGACGACGCCGTCGCGCCTGAGCTGGGCGATCGCATCGGCGTCGTAACCGAGCGCGCCCAGCAACTCGTCGTTGTGCTGACCCAGCGCCGGCCCCAGCCACTTGGTGTGGCCGGGCGTGGCCGACAGCTTGGGCGACACCGCCGGCAGCTTGACCGGCGTGCCGTCGGCGAACTGGTGTTGCTCGAACATGTCGCGCGCCAGAAATTGCGGGTCGCTCATCATGTCCCTGACCGAATAGATCTTGCCCACCGGGACATCGGCCGCCTGCAGCGTGGCCAGCGCGCTGGTGATGGTTTGCGTGCTGCACCAGGCCTGGATCGCGTCGTCGATTTCCTGGGTGCGCGGCACACGCCCGTCGTTGCGCGCCAGACCGGGGTCGCCGGCCATGTCGATGCGCCCCATGGCCAGCATCAGGCGCTTGAAAATCGCGTCGCCATTGCCGGCGATGACGATGTTTTCAAAGTCGCCGGTGGTGTAGGTGTTCGACGGCACGATGCCCGGCAGCGCGCCGCCGGTGCGCTCGCGCACCACGCCGGCCACGTCGAACTCGGGCACCAGCGACTCCATCAGATTGAACACGCTTTCGTACAGCGCCACGTCGACCATCTGGCCCTGACCGGCGTCACGCCCGCCGGTCGCATCGCGGTGGCGCAGCGCCATCATCGCGCCGATCACCCCGTGCAGCGCGGCCACCGAATCGCCGATCGACACGCCCACCCGCACCGGCGGGCGGTCCGGGTGGCCCGACACATAGCGCAGCCCGCCCATCGATTCGCCGATCGCGCCGAAACCGGGCTGGTCGCGCATCGGCCCGGTCTGGCCGAAGCCGGACAGGCGCACCATGATGGTGGCCGGGCGCAGCGCCTTCAATTGTTCGTAACCGATGCCCCATTTTTCCAGCACGCCGGGGCGGTAGTTCTCGACGATGATGTCGGCCTCGAGCGCAAGCTGGCGCGCGATCGCGCGGCCCCGTTCGTCCTTCATGTTCAGCGTCAGGCTTTTCTTGTTGCGCGACTGGACCGACCACCACAGCGACGTGCCGTCCTTGAGCACGCGCCACGAGCGGATCGGGTCGCCCCCGTCGGGCGCCTCGATCTTGATCACGTCGGCGCCGAATTCGCCCAGCATGCGGCTACAGAACGGGCCGGCAATGAGCGTGCCCAATTCCAGCACCTTGATGCCCGCCAGCGCGCCGGGAGTGAGTGTTGTTTGCATAGAGTTTTAAGTAGCGCGTCGGTCCAGCATGGCGCGCGCGATGGTGCCCGCGTCCACGTATTCAAGTTCGCCGCCCACCGGCACGCCGCGCGCCAGCCGGCTCACCTTCAGGCCGCGCGCCTTGAGCATTTCGCTGATGTAGTGCGCGGTGGCTTCGCCCTCGTTGGTGAAATTGGTCGCCAGCACCACCTCGACGACCTTGCCGTCGGCCGCGCGCGCGAGCAGCTTGTCGAGGTGGATGTCCTTCGGGCCGATCCCGTCGAGCGGCGACAGGCGTCCCATCAGCACAAAATACAGGCCCTTGAAGGTCAGGGTCTGCTCGATCATCAGCTGGTCGGCCGGCGTTTCAACGACGCACAGCATGGCCGCGTCGCGCTCGGCGTCCAGACACAGGTCGCACACTTCCTGCTCGGCAAAGGTGTTGCACAGCGCGCAGTGATGCACCGCCTCGACCGCCTGGTACAGCGCGCGTGAGAGCATCGCGGCGCCGTCGCGGTCGTGCTGCAGCAGGTGGAACGCCATGCGCTGGGCCGACTTGGGGCCGATGCCGGGCAGACGGCGCAGCGCCTCGGTGAGGAAATCGAGCGACTTGGACATGGTTTATTCTTCGCGAAAGGCGGCGAAGCTGTCGGCCGTCATGGTGGGCACAAACTCGGTGATTGCGTAGGCGGCCACGCCGGCGATGTGGAACGGATCGGTCGTGACCAGCTGCTCCAACTCGGCGCGGCTGCCCATGTTGGCGATGATGATGCCACCGTCACGCGGCACCTTGCGCCCGGACATCAGGAACACGCCGCGCGCGTACTGCTCGCGCAGGAAGGCGCGATGGGCGGCGAGATGCAGCTCGATCACGTCAAGCGCGACGAGGTAGCTGACGTCGATGATGAACATGCTTAGAACGGCATCTTGAAGCCGGGTGGCAGCGCCATGCCGGCGGTCAGGCCGCCCATTTTCTCGGCCGAGGTAGCCTCGGCTTTGCGCACGGCGTCGTTGAAGGCGGCCGCCACCAGGTCTTCCAGCATGTCCTTGTCGTCGCCCAGCAGCGACGGGTCGATGGTGACGCGCTTGACGTCGTTCTTGCACGTCATCAGCACCTTGACGAGGCCGGCACCGGACTGGCCTTCGACTTCGACGAAGGCCAGTTGGTCTTGCGCCTTCTTCATATTGTCTTGCATCGTCTGGGCTTGTTTCATCAGACCTGCGAGTTGGTTCTTCATCATGATCGTTTCTCCGGATGGTAAGTAGACAGAAATGGTGTTATTTAATTCATCGCTCAGTGGGGCGCGGCGGGACGGATCGAGCCGGCCACCACGAAGGCGCCGAAGTCACGCATCAGCGCTTGCACGAAGGGGTCGCCCGCCACCGTCTGTTCGGCATTGCGCTGGCACGCCTCGCGGTAAGCCTGGGCTTCGGCGCTGGCGGTATACCAGACCGGGCCGATGTCGATGTCGACGGCGACCTTGGCCGCGAAATGCTCGCACAGGGCGGCGGCCAGCTTGTCGCTGTTGCCGCTGGCGCGCAGCGTGTCGATCGGCACGCGCAGGCGGAAGGTGGCCAGGTTGCCGTCATGCAGGCACTCGACCAGCTCCGTTTGCAAGGCCAGTTGCTGCGCCACGCCGCGCAGTGGCAGCGCGGCGGCAATCGCCGGCCAGTTGCCGTCCCAGTTCAGCGCGGTCACCGGGGTGATCACATACGGGCCGCGCGGCTGCGCGACCGGTTTGACTGCGGCAAGCGGCGCCGCTACGGCGGCCGGCGCATCGTGGGCGACGGCGCTGTCGTCGGAAAATTCGGTGACCCAGGACGGCATCTCGTCGTCCTGCTGCGCGTCCGGTTCGGGCTCGGGCGCGCGCATTGCTGGCGCCGGCAGCGGCGCCGGCGCCAGCGCCGCTGCCGGATGTGCCGCTGCTGGCGCGCCAGCTTGCTCCCACGGTGGCGGCGCCATCGACGCCGACGGCGCGCTGCTGACCAGCGCCGTCGGGACGGACGCCGATACAGACACGGGCATGGATGCGGGCGTGACCAAGGATACAGACGCGGGGCCAGTTACCGCCCGTTCCGGCGGCTCGACCGGCGCGCCTTGTGCTGCGGCGGCGGCCGCGTTCGATTGCGCGGTCGGACGCGCTTGCGTGCTGCCTTGTCCGCGGCTGGCGGAGCGGGCCGCTTCCAACGCCGCGTTGATGGCGGCGCGCGCCAAACCCATTTCGGGCGGGCGGCCCGCCGGCGCAACGGCTGGTGCAGCTGGGGCCGGCGCTGCCGGTGCTGCGGCCGGTGCCGCCGGCTGCGCAGCAACTGGCGGCGCAGCCGGTGCGACACGTGGTGCTGGCGATGCAATCACCGCCGCGTGACTGGCCACGGCCGCCGATGCGGCGCGCGCGGGCGATGCGGCGGGCGCGCGCGCGGAGCTTGACGCGGGCCGCGCAGCGCCGGCCGGCACACCGTCGGCGCCACCGTTGCCAGGGCGGAAGGCGAGCAGGCGCAGCAGCGTCATCGTGAAACCGGCATAGTCGTCCGGCGCCAGGCCGATCTCATTGCGTCCGTGCACGACGATCTGATAATACAGTTGTACTTCCTGTGGGTCGAACGCAGTCGCCAGGCGCAGGATGTCGGCCAGCTCGGGCAAATCGGCCGGCACCGCCGACGGCACCGTCTGGGCCAAGGCGATCCGGTGCAACAAGGTGCCCAGGTCCTGCAAGGCGCCGTTGTAGGACAGGCTGCGGCTGGCCATTTCGTCGGCCACCGCCATCAGGTCCGCGCCGTCCTGGTTGGCCAGCGCATCGAGCAAACGGATCAGATACGACTGGTCGAGCGCGCCCAGCATGCCCTGCACCGCATCCAGCGTAACTTGCCCGGCCGCGTAAGCGATCGCCTGATCGGTCAGCGACAAGGCGTCGCGCATCGAGCCGTGCGCGCCTTGCGCGAGCAAACGCAGCGCCGGCTGCTCGAAGCTGATACCTTCCTGGCCGAGAATATTATCCAGGTGACTGATGATGTGGCCCGGCGGCATCTGCTTCAGATTGAACTGCAGGCAGCGCGACAGCACCGTCACCGGGATCTTTTGCGGATCGGTGGTGGCGAGGATGAATTTGACGTGTTCGGGCGGTTCTTCCAACGTCTTCAGCATCGAATTGAAGGCGTGGTTGGTGAGCATGTGAACTTCATCGATCATGTAGACCTTGAAGCGCGCATTCGACGGCGCGTACACAGCCTGCTCGAGCAACTGCGCCATCTCGTCGACGCCGCGGTACGAGGCCGCATCCATCTCTATATAGTCAACGAAGCGCCCCGCGTCAATTGCCGTGCAGGCGTCGCACACCCCGCAGGGCTGAGCGGTGATGCCGCCGTTGCCATCGGCACCGATACAGTTAAGTGATTTGGCCAGAATGCGCGACAACGTGGTCTTGCCGACACCGCGCGTGCCTGTAAACAGATAAGCGTGGTGCAGACGGCCCGTTTGCAACGCGTGCGTCAATGCGCGCACCACGTGCTCTTGGCCGACGAGCGTTTCGAAGTTCTTGGGACGGTATTTGCGGGCGAGGACTTGATAGGACATGCTGAGATTTTACCGTAGATAGCAGGCGCAGCGGGGAATCGGTGCGCCCGGCGTGAAAGCGGGGCCGGGGTCGCGCAAACGGCAATTGTAACAAGTCGCGCCGCAATGTTTCCATTCGCGCCAGCTAGGTTACACTTTTATTTCCATTCACATTTACCAAGATCATGAAAATTTCCCTGCTTGCCTTGTCCCTTCTGATGGCGTTTCAAACCAGCGCGCAGGCCGAGGAGCGCGCCTGGGCGCCCTACCGCATGCTGATGGAGACGATCAAGCTCGACAAACTGGACGCCTTGCCAGCGGCCGAGCACGACAAGGTCATCGTGTACGCGACCATCACGCCGAGCAACAAGAACATCAAACCTTCCGACGTCGTGTTGACGCTGGTGCACGGCAGCGAACGGCAAGCGTTCCACGTCAGCGCAGACCACAAGCTGAACATGCCGTTCAAGCGCACATGGTTCGATGACGACGCGCAGATCATGATCAACCAGCCCAAGGGCGAAAAGATGGGCATCAATTTCGCCATCGACGCGGCGCTGCCGGCCGGAACGCAATGGTCGTATGCGAGCTTGATGGGCAGCGTCAAGCAGTCGAACGCCTTGATCAAGAGCCAGGCGGGGATGCTCAGCCTGCTTGTGCCGTCGATGAAGACCGTGGTGCTGCAATTTGCCAAGCCGGCCCAGCTGACCATCGCCACCAAAGACGGCGCACGCACCGTGAGCAGCGACGCGAAGAACGCGATCCGGCTCAAGCCCGAGGACGCCTTGATGCGGGAGAACCCGACAATGAGCGTGACGGAGCGACCGCTGGAAGCGCAGCTCGATACAGAATAAGGGGAGTTGGTTCGCCGGCGCCGAACGCGCTGGCGGGAGATCAAAAGAGGCGAGCCTGATCTGCGGCACTCATGGGTAATAGCCGTGGCTGCTTCGTTCCCGACCTGACCAGGTTAGCCATGCCACAATGCGCAGGGGCCCGCCGGGTGCAATTATAACCGACTCGGCAGATTGTGTGGGCGCGACACGAGAATCGTCTCGGGCGCCCTGCCCGAGTCGCCCCCGATGGCGCCGTTTCGCATTGACGATGCCGCCCGATCGCGTTGCGCGCACGCAGATAGCGGCTGCGGGGCGGCGCGCATCACCTCGGCAGCAACTCGGGAAGGACTGGCCACACTCTTTTCACGCAGAACGCACTCCTGCGTACACGGCGCGCCGTCGCGCACAGGTCCTTCGTCACAATGGGCGTGCCCACCCAGTGTATGGGTGCACGCGAGTAATTCTACGAGCGTCTTGCGCCCGTCCACATATTCCTGCAATAACCAGCTCATCGCATGATTCGGCGTGAAACCTGCGCGCGCAAAATTCGCATAGATTTGCGCGACCCGTTGATTGCGTTCAGTCTGAGTAGTCATAGGAATCGTGATAGAAGAAGTCGGATTAAATGCAGAGCAACAATATGCATGCGCGCTCGGTGGCGCCGTCGACATCGACGGCCCGCACGCGCACATCGACGAATCGGCGCCAGTGGCGGCCACACCGCGCACTGGTCGACGCCCGCCCCTTCACGCCTGCAAACACCCGCAGCCAAGCCCGCAACGCCGTATCGGCCTTGCATGGCGCCATCAAAATGTTTTTCGAACTGCAAGTATTACAACGTAACAGCCATGACCGTAACTTACAGTTACACACTTCAATCGTGCGCACCTACCAACTATTGCAATTCACCGGACGCCCTTCACGATGCCCGGCCGCACGGCGACCTCAGATACCGAGCTCCTGCCAGATCTGATCGATGCGCGCCTTCACGTCGGGCGTCATGGAAATCGTCGTGCCCCACTCGCGACTGGTCTCGCCAGGCCACTTGTTGGTGGCGTCGATGCCCATCTTGCTGCCCAGGCCGCTGACGGGCGAAGCGAAGTCCAGGTAGTCGATCGGCGTGTTGTCGACCAGTACCGTGTCGCGACTCGGATCGACCCGCGTCGTGATGGCCCAGATCACCTCTTTCCAGTCGCGGATATTGACGTCCTCGTCGACGACGACGATGAACTTGGTATACATGAACTGGCGCAGGAAGCTCCACACGCCAAACATCACCCGCTTGGCGTGGCCGGCGTAGGATTTCTTCATCTGCACCACCGCCATGCGGTAGCTGCACCCTTCGGGCGGCAAATAGAAGTCGGTGATTTCGCTGAACTGCTTTTGCAGCAGCGGAATGAACACTTCATTTAACGCCACGCCCAGCACGGCCGGCTCGTCCGGCGGTTTGCCCGTGTAGGTCGAATGGTAGATCGGGTCGCGTCGCATCGTGATGCGGTCGATCGTAAATACCGGAAAGCTGTCCTGCTCATTGTAATAGCCGGTATGGTCGCCGAACGGACCTTCGAGCGCGTGCTCGTAGCCGCTCGGATGCGAGGGATCGGGGTAGATATGCCCTTCCAGCACGATTTCGGCCGAGGCCGGCACGCGCAACTCGCTGCCGATCGCCTTCACCAGCACGGTACGACTGCCGCGCAGCAGACCGGCGAACTGGTATTCGGACAAATTGTCGGGCACCGGCGTGACGGCGCCGAGGATGGTCGCCGGATCGGCGCCCAAGGCCACGGCTACCGGATATGGCTGGCCCTTGGTCTGGATCGCGTGTTCACGGAAATCGAGCGCCCCGCCCCGGTGCGCCAGCCAGCGCATGATGACCTTATTGGGCCCGATCACCTGCTGACGATAAATCCCCAGATTCTGGCGCTTCTTGTTTGGTCCCTTGGTAATGACCAGCCCCCAGGTGATCAGCGGCGCGATGTCGCCCGGCCAGCAATGCTGGATCGGCAACTTGGCCAGATCGACGTCGGCACCCTCCCACACAATGTCGTGACAGGGCGCGCCGCGAATTTCCTTGGGCGACATGTCCCACACCGCCTTGACCAGCGACCCTAATCCCAGCAGATCCTTGAAGTCCTTGGGCGGCTCGGGCTCTTTCAGACGCGCCAGCACATGGCCGATCTTGCGCAATTGGCCCACATCCTGCGCGCCCATACCCAGCGCCACCCGGCGTGGCGTGCCGAACAAATTGCCCAGCACGGGGATGCGGTGGCCCACTGGTTTTTCGAACAATAATGCCGGCCCGGCGGCGCGCAAAGTGCGATCGCACACCTCGGTCATCTCCAAAAACGGCGAAACGGGCACAGAAATGGTCTTAAGTTCGCCAATTTCTTGCAGTTGAGAAATAAAATCTCGTAAATCTGAATATTTCATCGGTTTTTTGATTTTTTTAAGTGCAGACGATATTGTTCAATAAGCCACGGCAAGTGGTTGATTTTATTAGGTTTTGCTGCAGCGCAGCGAAAAAAGTCAGATCCAAAAGTTATAAAGAAACGATTCGTTAGTATTGACTTGATATAAACAGCCTTCTACAATTTGACCTAACTTGATGAGCAGCCGGTCTGAGGACCTGATTTTAGCCTGACTCATACATTCACGGGGGCGGGGCCCCACCAGACATTTTAAGGAGTGTTGTCACGAGGCGTCTGCCTCATACCCCCGAAAAAAGTTGTATTGCCACTGATCCAATACCACTGGGAACGATCAGCTCAAGCAAGCAATGACGGCGTTTGTCGGGCGCACCATGCGCCGACAGACGATATATTTCTGATGCACGGCATTCGCCATCCATTCCGCGCCAACGCGCGGCTCGGGTAGCTGTTGTCGCGACAAAGGGGAATTCGATGACAAATCGTTTCATTGGGGCAGCAAAGCTCGCCCAAACTATGGCTTTTCAGCCAGCTGCCTGGATGTCGGCAGCACGTGGTCTTTTGACTACGGCGCAACACACTTTGACCGTTTTCGGTCTCTCCGCAGTCGCCTTGATCGCGCTGCTGTTCGCACGCCCTGAACTGGTGAGCAAGTACGCCCCCAAGTTCCAGGCACCTGAGCCGGTCGCCGAACTGGCCGTGCAGGCGCCCGCCCTGTCGGCCTTGATGGATGCGCCAAGCGCGCCGCCGCAAGTTAGCGAAGCGGCACCGTTGACGGCAGAAGAAAAGGCGCAAGAAAAAGCCCTGCTTGGCAGCAAGAAGCAACAGAAGTTTGTCACCTCGTGGCTGTCCAAACGTTACCGCGTCGCCGGTGACGCCGCCAACATGCTGGTCGCCACCGCCTACACGACCGCCAGCGAAATCAAGCTCGACCCGCTGCTGATCCTGGCCGTGATGGCCATCGAGTCGGGCCTCAATCCGTTCGCGGAAAGCCCGGTGGGCGCGCAAGGCCTGATGCAGGTGATGTCCAAGGTACATCATCAGAAGTTCCAGGAAATGGGCGGCGCGCAGGCGGCACTCAATCCGGTGGCCAACATCCGTGTCGGCGCGCTGATCCTCAAGGACTACGTCACGCGCGGCGGATCGGTGGAAGCGGGTCTGAAGACCTACGTCGGCGCCGCGGCATTCGAAAGCGATTCGGGCTATGGTTCGCGCGTGCTGGCTGAATATCAGCGTCTGAAACAAGTCTCGACCGGCAAGAAAGTGCCTACCAGCACCCCTGCCGCACCAGCGCAGACGATCACTGCGGCAGCCGACAAGCCGGCATCGCCGCCGCTGAAACCGGACACGGCGGCAACGCAAACGCTCAAGACCGATCAGATCGCCGGCCTGTAACGAGCCGCCGTCCTTATTCCTTCGCGCAGGCCCCTGCCCGCGCCACGCTGCGGCGCGGGTCCGGCGCCAGCGCGTGCACACTCGCTTGACTGCATGAGCTGGCTTTGCGCATCAGAGTCCGACCAGCGCGCAGCGCGCGCATCAGTTTGCCGGACGATCCGTCCGGATGGACGCGCTCTGTTGCGCCATCGGCATCATGTCGGCCGCCCCGCCGTACGACGCAACATTGCGCACACTGGCCTTGCCGGAGTGAGCAATTCAACGTGGCGACGAGGCGGGTGCGATCTGGCTATACTGCGGACGCACTGTATGCATTTGACAACAAGTCACATTCCGTTACAAAACATTTTTTCTCGGAAATTGTTTTGCAATGTTATAATTAAAATCATTAAATTCAATATTCACTGCAGGCGGCTGACGTTGCCGCACATGCTATTCCTCCGCATCCGATCCCCGCGGCGACGTATCCTGGGGCAATGTGGAGTTTTTAATTGGCGCGACCTCGTTTGCACGCCAATACTTGCTAGCACCCGGCCGCAGAGCGTTCATGTCTGCATTGGGTGCGCGCGCCGGAGCACGCGCAATGCGAGTCCACCAGATTTTTGCAAGCTCAAACCTATTTCGTTATGCGCACAGACCCGTTCCTACCCAAGGTCGCCATCCTTCTTTGCACTTACCATGGCCAACACTATCTGGCAGACCAGCTCGATTCGTTTGCCGCGCAGTCTTACCCGTTCTGGGAACTGTGGGCGTCCGACGATGGCTCCGAGGACGACACGCACGCCATTCTTGAGCGGTACCGCCAGAAATGGGGGGATCGGCGCCTGTCGGTGCATTCCGGTCCCGAGCTCGGCTTCGCGGCCAATTATCTGTCGCTCACCTGCAAGGCCGACATCAATGCCGGTTACTACGCCTATTCGGACCAGGACGACATCTGGGAAGCGGACAAGTTGCAACGCGCGATGGACTGGCTGCTGACTATTCCCGCACACATCCCTGCCCTGTATTGTTCGCGCACCCGTCTGGTCGATGAAAACAACCAGGACATCGGCCTGTCGCCGCTATTTACCAAACCGCCAAGCTTTGCCAATGCCCTCATGCAAAACATCGGCGGCGGCAATACAATGGTGTTTAATGATGCCGCCCGCAAGATCCTGCGCGAGGCGGGCGACGACCTCGAAGTGGTCTCGCACGACTGCTGGGCCTACATGGTCGTGAGCGGCTGCGGCGGCCAAGTCATGTACGACGCCTATCCGTCGCTGCGATACCGCCAGCACGGTGCCAATCTGGTTGGCACCAATACCAATTGGCGCGCCCGCCTGACGCGTGTGCGCATGTTGTGGCAGGGCTGGTTCCGCACCTGGAACGACCGCAATATTGACGCCTTGCAGCGGGTGCGCGAGCATTTCACCCACGAGAACCAGCAAATTCTTGACCAGTTCGCAAGTTCACGCAAGCGCTCGATGTTACCGCGCCTGATAGGCCTGAAGAAATCGGGTATTCATCGTCAAACGTTGCTGGGCAATCTAGGCTTGGTGTTTGCCGCCGTTTTCAGAAAAATCTGAAGCCATTCGGACGCGACACTTGACGCAATTCGTTATAAAAATGGCATTCTTGCGCAGGTTGCCTCCGTGCGGCTTGAATGTTAAACTGCGTCCCCGCAGAATGAATGAGAACGCCTCTTCGATGGCAGTGTGAGATGGGCTTGGCCTGCGCGCCATCCGGAACGACACGTAGCGTCGGCAATATCGACCGTGGATACGGATGCATAGCCGGCCCAGCATGCCATTGGCGGTACAACTAGAGGCCAATCTTCTAAGAAAGTAACATGTTTGTGAGCCGCAATAACAATAACCCTGCACCGCAGCGCGGCGGGCGGCGCTTGCCACAGACGACGTTCGCCGGTCTCCCCTATGGCTGTTGACGATGCCTTGCCAAAGGTCGCCATCTTGCTTTGCACCTACCATGGCCAACATTACCTGGCAGCGCAACTCGATTCGATTGCGACCCAATCCTACCAACACTGGCAGGTGTGGGCCTCCGATGACGGATCGCGGGACGACACGCACGGCATCCTGGAAGCCTACCGGGTCAAGTGGGGCGATGCGCGCTTGTCGATTCACGCAGGACCGGCCGCAGGTTTCAAAGCCAATTTCCTATCCCTCACTTGCAACGCCAGCATCGCGGCGCGCTGTTACGCCTACTCGGACCAGGACGACATCTGGGAAACTGACAAGTTACAACGCGCGATGGACTGGCTGCTCGCCATCCCCGCCGGCGTGCCCGCCTTGTATTGCGCGCGCACCCGTTTGGTCGACGCGCAAAACCGCGACATCGGCATGTCGCCGTTGTTTTCGCGCGCACCGGGCTTTGCCAACGCCTTAATGCAAAACGTGGGTGGCGGCAATACCATGGTTTTCAACGACGCCGCACGCGCGCTGCTGCGCGAGGCGGGCCCGGACGTCGATGTCGTCTCGCACGACAGCTGGGTGTATATCGTTGTCAGCGGATGCGGCGGACGCGTCATGTACGACCCTCAGCCATCGTTGCGCTATCGCCAGCACGACGCGAATGTGGTGGGCAACAACACCGGCTGGCGCGCCCGCCTCGATCGCATGCGCAAGCTTTGGCAAGGTAACTTCCGTCATTGGAACGAGCGGCACATTGTCGAATTGCAGCGCATTCGTCACCGTCTCACCCCGGCCAATCGGGAAACGCTGGACCGGCTCACTGAAGCACGAACGCGCGCATTGTTGCCGCGTCTTTGGATGCTGAAGAAATCAGGCGTCTACCGCCAAACGCTGCTCGGCAACATGGCGCTGTTCGCTGCCGCCATTTTTAAGAAGATCTAATCGCATGAACCTATTCACAACCGATGCTACACGTTTCACAAGTAGCCATTTTGTGCCCGACTGGCTGGGCCGGTCCGACGTGACGGCGCTCCATCTCGAACGCACGAGCGCGCGGATGCACGGCGCACCGTTCGCTTCCAGCGAGGTGTTTGCCTGATGCGCGACTTTTCCGTCTCCCCGCAAGAAATGGTGCTCAGCCTGTGGCGCAACCGCACGCTGGTCAAGGCGCTCATCGAACGCGACGTCGTGGGCCGCTATCGCGGCTCGGTGATGGGCATATTGTGGTCGTTCTTCAATCCGGTGTTCATGCTGGTCATCTACACGTTTGTGTTTAGCGTCGTGTTCAAGGCACGCTGGAATGCACAGAGCGACTCCCAGACCGAGTTCGCGTTGGTGCTGTTTGCCGGCCTGATCATGTTCAACCTGTTCGCAGAATGCTTCAACCGCGCCCCAAGCCTGATCCTGAGCAACGTCAGCTATGTCAAGAAGGTCGTCTTTCCGCTGGAGATCCTGCCCTCGGTCGCGCTGGGCTCGGCCTTGTTCCACGCGCTGATCAGCCTGGTCGTCTGGCTGATCGCCTACCTGTTCCTGTACGGCCTGCCGCACGCGACGGTGTTTTACCTCCCCCTGGTGATGCTGCCACTGCTGCTGCTGATCATGGGCGTGAGCTGGATGCTGGCCTCGCTGGGCGTGTACCTGCGCGACGTGTCGCAGTTTATCGGCGTCATCAGCACGGTGCTGATGTTCCTCTCGCCGGTGTTCTATTCAGGCGCCGCGCTGCCCAAGCAGTATCGCGACATGCTGCAACTGAACCCGCTCACGCCGGTCATCGAACAGGCGCGCGACGTGCTGTTCTGGGGCAAGGCCCCCGACTTGGCGGCGCTGGCGATCTATCTGCTCGCGTCGGCCGTGATCGCCTGGCTCGGTTTCGCCTGGTTCCAAAAAAGCCGCAAAGGATTTGCCGATGTCATCTGAAATCGCCATCAAGGTCAGCAACCTGGGCAAGTGCTACCAAATTTACCAGCAACCCCATGACCGCCTGAAGCAGTCGATCTTTCCGCGCCTGCAACGCGCCGCCGGACTGGCGCCCAAGCAGTACTACCGCGAATTCTGGGCCCTCAACGACGTCTCGTTCGAAATCCGCAAAGGCCAGACGGTGGGCATCGTCGGGCGCAACGGCTGCGGCAAGTCGACGCTGCTGCAAATGATCTGCGGCACGCTCAATCCCAGCGCCGGCACGGTCGAGACGCACGGGCGCATTGCCGCCCTGCTCGAACTGGGCGCAGGCTTCAATCCCGAATTCACCGGACGGGAAAACGTCTACATGAACGCGGCCGTGTTAGGCCTGAGCAAACAGGAGATCGACGCACGCTACGACGACATCGTCGCCTTCGCCGACATCGGCGACTTTGTCGAGCGCGGCATCAAGACCTATTCGAGTGGCATGATGGTGCGCCTGGCGTTTGCCGTGATCGCCCACGTCGACGCCGACATCCTCGTCATCGACGAGGCGCTGGCGGTGGGCGACGCGTTCTTCACGCAAAAATGCATGCGCTTCCTGCGCAACTTCATGAAGACCGGCACCGTGCTGTTCGTCAGCCACGACACGGCATCGGTGCGCAGCCTGTGCAGCGATGCCATCTGGATTGAACAGGGACGCGTCCTCGAGCAAGGCACGCCCAAGCTGGTGTGCGACCACTACCTCGAAGCGTTCTACGAGGCCCAGCAAGGCAAGAGCACCTCGACGCGTATCAAGGTGGCCGGCGCGCAGTCGGAGCCGGCGCAGGATCAGCGGCGCGACTTCATCAACGCCAGCAATTTGCGCAACGACCTCGAACTGTTCGACTTCGACCCGGACGCCGCCTCGTTTGGCAAGGGCGGCGCCCAGATCACGGCGGTGCGCTTCCTGGACGCCGCCGAGCAGCCGCTCGCGTGGATTGTCGGCGGCGAGGATGTCATCCTGCGCGTGCACGCCAGCGCCCATCAAGGCCTCGATTCGCCCATCATCGGCTTCTACATCAAGGACAAGCTGGGACAGTCGCTGTTTGGCGACAACACCTGGCTCAACTACATGGATGTGCCGGTGCCATGTGCCGCCGGACAGCAAATCGTTGCCGATTTCGCCTTCCAGATGCCGCGCCTTGCCGCTGGCGAGTATTCGATCACCGTGGCGATCGCCAACGGCACCCAGCACGAGCATGTGCAACACCACTGGGTGCACGACGCCGTCAGTTTCAAGTCCGAGGCGACCAGCGTGGCCGGCGGCCTGATCGGCATTCCCATGAAACACATTACACTTGAAACCGTGGAGTCCCATGACTGACTTAAACCTAAGCCTGTTGCAGGCCGCCGATTTCGCGCCCGTGTCACTGCAAGCGCCGGACGCGTGGTGCGGCCATCTGCCGTTCGCCGCCTGGCTGATGCGAACCTTGCGTCCGGCGGTGTTCGTCGAACTGGGCACCCATTCGGGCAACTCGTATTTCTCGTTCTGCCAGTCGGCGCGCGACGCTGACTTGGCCACCAAGTGCTATGCGGTCGACACCTGGCAGGGCGACGAGCATGCCGGCAACTACGGCGATGAGATTTTCCAGCAAGTGCACACGCACAACCAGTCGTACTACGCCGGCTTCTCGCGCCTGTTGAGAACCACGTTTGATGACGCCGCCACGAGCTTTAGCGACGCCTCGATCGACCTGCTGCACATCGACGGCCTGCACACCTACGAGGCGGTCAAACACGACTTCGAGACCTGGTTGCCGAAACTGGCGCCCGGCGCGATTGTGCTGTTTCACGATACCAACGTGCGCGAGCGCGGTTTCGGCGTCTGGCAACTGTGGGATGCCTTGCGCGCACGCTACCGCTGCCACCTCGAATTCGTGCATTCGCACGGTCTGGGAGTGTTACAGATCGATGGCGCGGCGCCGGGCCAGACGCCGGCGTGGCTAGAACCGGCGGGCGGGCAGCAGCAAGGGATCAAGAACTACTTCTCGGCGCTGGGCGCGCGTCAGTTGCTGCGCTATGAAGTGCGGCAAACCCATGGCGAGCTCGCGGCCGCGCGTGCGCACATCGTCCAGCGCGATGAGCAGATCGCGCAGCTGCATCAAAGTCTGGCCGACGTCAGCGTAAAATTACATACTGCCAACCTTGCCCTGTGCGAACGCGACCCGTTGATCGCGCAATTGCACCAGGTCGTGGCGCAGACCAGTGAGCGACTGGACACGGCCAATGCCGCCCTTGCCGAACGCGATCTGCTGATCGTCCAGTCGCAGCAGGATGTGGCCGTCGCAGGTTTGGCGTTGCACAACGCCAATGCCGCCTTGACCGAGCGGGACGCGCTGCTCGCACAGTCGCAGCAGAGCGTTGCCGATCTCGGTGCGCAGTTGCAGGCAGCCCTGTCCAGCTTGGCCGAACGGGACGACAAGACTGCCAAGGTATGGCAGGCATTCCAAGGCTAAAGTTATTTCGCGCGCAAATTAATTGTACAATGAGTAAAGTTGCAATTTGCCGCAGTTAGGAAAAGCACGTTCCGCATCGCGTTTTCCGCTCGTGCGCATCAGTTTTAGCCGATCGAATTTCCCGCATTGCGGGGCGGCGCGATGAGCCAGGCAAAACGCTGTCAACGCCTGTCCTTGGCAGCAACCGTCCCCTTGTCGTGCCGTGATCGCCTCGACTGGTCGCCTGACCTGCCCGGATGGTGCCGCCGCGCAGACGGCATCGTTGCGTCTGCAACAGCGTTGTGTTTCGTTAAATGGTCGTTGAGATCTTAAAGTGGGTACCATGAATTCCGAGTTCAATGAAGTAGATTATTTAAAAATCCACCGGGACGTCGCCATCGCCGTGGAGGCAAAGCTGTTCGCCTCCGGCATGGAGCATTTCCAACAAGTGGGTCGCCAGGAAGGGCGCACGTGCGACTATGCCGTGCTGCTTGACCAGCTGGTGCTGGTCGCCGCCGAGGGCAAGACCAAGGCTGCCCAGCGCGAACTCGAAAACGCCGCGCTGCGCCAGACCATCGCCGAACTGCGCGCCTCGACCAGCTGGCGGATCACGGCGCCAGTGCGGCAATTGGGCCGGCTCGCACGGACAGTGACAGCCGGCGTGCCATTCTGGCGCAAGCTCGCTGCGCTACGCGCGGTGCTGCTGCGTCTGCTGCGCGAGCAGTCCCTGCCGGTGCTGGCCATGCGCGCGCTGCGCGTGTGGCGCCGGGAAGGCCTGGGCGGCATCAAGGCGCGCGTGCGCCAGCAGCATTACGTCGCCATGCTCGACGATGCTGGGTCCGGCGCGACGCCGGCAAGCCTGGGGTTCGCGCTGGAACCGGCCGCGCTGGTGCGCGACCAGGCGGGCCGTTTTTCGCTGGCGCCGGTCGCGCGCGGCTACACCTACGTCGAGCCGCAGCGCCCGCCCGATCTGACGGCGCGCCTGAGCGCAATCGCCTCGGCGCCGCGTTTCTCGATCGTTGTCCCGGTGTACAACACCACGCCGGCGCTGCTCGCCGCCGTGCTCAGCTCCGTACAGGGGCAATGGTATCCGCACTGGGAACTGATCCTGGCCGACGATGCGAGTCCGAATCGCGAAACCCAGGCTGCGCTGGGCGCCATTTCCCATCCAAACATCAAGCTGTTGCGGCTGGCAAGCAATGAAGGCATCGCCGGCGCCACCAACGCGGCGTTGGCTGCGGCACAGGGCGATTTCGTGGTATTCATGGATCACGATGACGAATTGACCGTTGACTGCCTGTATGAACTGGCCTTGTGCATCGAGCGCGATCAGCCCGATTTCATCTACAGCGACGAAGACAAGCTCAACGAGCAGGGCGAGTACATCCAACCCCATTTCAAGCCGTCCTGGTCGCCGGACACGATGATGAGCACCATGTACACCTGCCATGTCTCGTGCGTGCGGCGCAGCCTGCTCGCCCAGGTAGGCGGCCTGCGCAGCCAGTTCGACGGTTGCCAGGACTGGGATTTCGTGCTGCGTGTGGCCGAACACACGACGCGCATCAGCCACGTGGCAAAAGTGTTGTACCACTGGCGCATCATTCCCGGCTCGGTGGCGGCCGAAATCGGCGCCAAGCCTTACGTACTGGAAGCATCGCGTCGGGTTCGCCAGGACGCGCTGGAGCGCCGCGGCCACGGCGGCAGCGTGGAAGCGGTAAGCCAGGTGCAGGGATATTTCCGGGTCAATTACCACCTGCGCGGCACGCCGCTGGTGTCGATCATCATCCCAACCCGCGACAATGGCGAGGTGCTGCGCCGCTGCATCGACTCGATCCACCAAAAGAGCAGCTACCGCCACTTCGAGATCATCGTCCTCGACAATGGCTCTGTGGCGCCGGCCACCCTGGCCTACCTGCAGCAACTCGCTCAGGGCGATCAGGCCCGTGTGATCGTGCACGATGCGCCGTTCAATTTTTCTGAACTGAACAACATCGGCGTTGCCCATTCGAACGGGGAACTGCTGCTGTTTCTCAACGACGACACCGAGGTGCTGTGCGCGGACTGGCTCGAACGCATGGGCGGCTATGCGCAACTGCCACACATCGGCGCGGTGGGCGCAAAACTGCTGTACCCCGGTGGTAGCGAGATTCAGCACGTCGGCGTGCTCAACCTGCCCGACGGGCCAATGCATGCGTTCTTGCGCCATCCCAGCGAGCAACCCGGTTACTTCATGCGCAATCTGTTGGAATACAACTGGCTGGCCGTCACCGGTGCCTGCCTGATGATGGAGACGGCCAAATTCAAGGCCATCGGCCAGTTCGACACCAGCTTTCCGGTCGCCTACAACGATGTGGACCTGTGTTTCCGCAGCGCCTCGGCCGGTCTGTACAACGTCGTGTGCGCGGCCGTGACGCTGATCCACCATGAATCGCTCAGCCGAGGCATGGACCATGTCGACAGCGCCAAGATGGCGCGCCTGACGCGCGACCTGAGCAGGCTGTATGAGACCCATCCGGTCTATTTCCAGGCCGATCCCTTCCATAATCCCAATCTCCATCCGCGCGGATTGAACTTCGAGGTCCCATGCTGATGCATATGAATCCGGCACCTGTGCGTGCGCCTGCCGCGCCACTGGTCTACAGCTCAAGCGAGCTCGACGCGTTGCTGGCGCGCGCGGCGGCCGTCTCCTTCGATTTTTTCGACACCTTGTTCATCCGGCCGCTGGCCCACCCGGAGCACGCCTTCGATATCCTGGCGCGTCGCTTCGGCATGCCCGACTTCCGCAGCCGGCGCGCCGCCGCGCAAAGCGAAGCGTTCCGGCGCATGAGCGCCGCCGGCCGCAAGGAAATCACGCTCACCGACATCTACGCCTGCTTCGTCGAGAACGGCGTGGCACGCGCCGACTTGATGCACGCCGAGTTCGCGCTTGAACTGGCGCTGGTCGAGCCCAATCCCGAATTGCTGGACCTGTTTGCTGGCCTGCTGGCGTCGGGCAAGCCGGTGGTGATCACGTCGGACATGTATTTATCGGAGGACTTCTTCCGCGCCGCGCTGCGTCCGTACGGTTGGGACCACCTGCCACTGTTCATCTCGGCCGACCGCAATGCAACCAAGCGCGACAGTGGCGCGCTATTTGACGTCGCCGCCGCCCAACTCGGGCTGCCCGCCGGCGAGATCCTGCACATTGGCGACAATCTGCTGGCCGACGTCACGCGTGCGCGCGAAAAGGGTTGGCTCGCGCATCACTACCGCGCCAGGCACGTTCCCGGCACCGAGGCAAACAAGGACGCCACGCTATCGCTGGCGCTGGCCCAGGGCCTGCTGTGCACCAGCGCGCGCGCGATCGGGCCCGGCTCGTTCGAGGAACTCGGCTACGCCTACGGCGGGCCGGCCAACCTGGGCTTTCTCGAGTGGATCGCCGAGCGCGCCCGCGTCGACGCCGTCGAGCACGTGTTGTTCCTCTCGCGCGACGGCTATGCGATGGAGCGTATTGCGCGCGCCCATCCGGACATCGGCCTGCCCGCCAGCAGCTACTTCCTCGGTTCGCGCACGGCCTACACGATGGCGTCCATGCGGCCCGACAATTTCACCGAGTTCCTGCCGTTCCTGCTGTCGGGCTCGGACGGCCTGGCCCCGCACGAAGTGCTCGAGCGGGTTGGCGTGACGCCACCGGCACCGCAGATCATGGGTGATCTGGGACTGGGCGCCGAGGTGCGCATCGGCGCGGCCGTCCGCGCCAAGTTGAGCAGCTTCCTGTACGCCTACCGCTGGGAAATCCTGAAAGTGTGCCAGCGCAACCGGCGCGCGCTGTACCGCTACCTGCGCCAGATTGGCCTCAAGGACGGCAGCAAGGTGGCGCTGGTCGATGTTGGCTGGAGCGGCACCAGCCAGGAAGCGTTCGAAATGGCGACCGCGCCGCTGATGCGCCTGGACGTGGTCGGTTACTTTTTCTGTCTGGCCGACACGCCCGAACGCCGGCGCCGCGAATCGACCCAGCGCATGGTGGCGATGGTCGACGCGGCCAGCACCTCGGCAGCGACGGTGGCCGGCGTGCACGCCAACCGCGTGTCGGCCGAGCTGTTCTTTTCGGCCCCGCACAGCTCCGTGATCGGCCTGCAGGATGGCCGCGCCGGCGTCGAGGCCGTGCTCGACGCCGGACGCGGCAACACCAGCGCGCTATCGTCCACCGCCCAGCAAGTATGCGACGGCGTGGAAGCGTTCGCCGGCCACTATCTGGCGCTGCGCCGCCGCCTCGATGTGCGCGCCACGCCGCTGCAGACGGCCTGGCCTTTGATCGCCCTGCTCAGCGAGTCGGGCGGCAAGGCCCACGCGCTGCTCGGCCAGGTGAAGAACTTCGACACCTGGGGCAGTTCGTGCAATCACGAACTGGCCCAGCGCGACTATCCGCGCGCGCCATGAACGCGCCGGGCATATGCGTCGAACCGATTGCAACGATTGAACCTTCCTATTTTTTCTCGAGAATGCATTTTGAACGATATCCTCAGTGGTGGCCCGTTTGAATAAAACCACCCGCCGTTGCGTCAAGGAGTGCGCGTGAACGCACTCCCGCTGATCGTCGATCTTGACGGCACCTTGATCCACACCGACATGCTGCACGAATCGGCGCTGCGCATGCTGCGCGACAATCCGGCGCGGGTGCTGCAGATCCCCTATTTTCTAGCGCACGGCAAGGCGGTGCTCAAACGCCATCTGGCCCGCAACGGCGAATTCGACGTCGCCTCGCTGCCCTACAACGAGGCGCTGATGCCCTGGCTGCGCGAGCAGCGCGCGGGCGGACGCACGCTGATCCTGTGCACCGCCACCGACCTTCGCATCGCCAATGCGATCGCCGCCCACCTCGACCTGTTCGACGACGTCATGGCCAGCGACGGACAGGTCAACCTGGCCGGCCCCAACAAGGCGGCCGCGCTGGTGGCGCGTTTTGGCAAATCGGGCTTCGACTATGCCGGCAATTCGTCGGCCGACCTGCCGGTATGGCAGTGCGCGCGGCGCGCCGTCGTCGTCAATGCCTCGCCCGAACTGGCCAGGCGCGCGGCCGCTTGTTGCGATGTCGAGCGCAGCTATCCGGCGCCCGCCGCCGGTCTGACGGCGTGGCGCCGGGTGCTGCGCGTGCACCAATGGCTGAAAAACCTGCTGCTGTTCGTGCCCCTGCTGGCCGCACACCAGGTGGCCAACCCGGCCAACTGGATGCCGCTGATGATGGCGTTCATCGCCTTTAGCTTGTGCGCCTCGTCGGTCTACATCGCCAATGACCTGCTCGACCTGGAGAGCGACCGCCTGCATACGCGCAAGCGCAAGCGCCCGTTCGCCAGCGGTCAAGTGCCGGCCTGGATGGGGGTGCTGTGCGCGCCCGTGCTGTTATTGGCCAGCGCCGCCATCGCCTGGCAGGTGGGCGGCGCCTTCTTTCCGTGGCTGGCCGGCTACTTCCTGCTCACGTGCGCGTATTCGTGGGGCCTGAAACGCCTGATGCTGATCGATTGCCTGGCGCTGGCCGTGCTGTACACGCTGCGCATCATCGCCGGCGCGGCCGCGCTGAGCATGCCGCTGTCGCTGTGGTTGCTCGCTTTCTCGGGCTTCCTGTTCCTTTCACTGGCGTTCGTGAAACGCTATGCCGAGTTGCAGGTGCAAGTGCTCAGCGGTAAGCAGAAAGTCCACGGACGCGGCTATTTCACCTCGGACGCGCCGCTGATCCAGATGATGGGCGTGTGCTCGGGCTATTCGGCAGTACTGGTGCTGGCGCTGTATCTGAACAGCGATGTCGTGGCCACGCTCTACCAGCAACCACAGCTGGTCTGGGGCACGGTTCCCGTCATGCTGTTCTGGGTCAGTTCGATGTGGATGCAGGCGCACCGCGGCCAGATGCATGACGACCCGCTGGTGTTCGCCGTCAAAGACAAGGCCAGCCTGCTGGCCGGCGTGTGCTTCGCCGCCGTGCTGGCGCTGGGCACGGCGGGCCTGCCGTGGTAGCGGTCGCCTCGTGGGGGCGGCTGGGCAGCGCCGAGCATGAGCTGCGCGCGCTGTCCGACCGTGCCCAAGTGGCGCGTCAATTGCGCGCCACACTACCGGGCATCGCACACGGCATGGGACGCAGCTACGGCGACGTGTGCCTGAACCCGGGCGGTGTGCTGTGGCACACCACGGCGCTGGACCGTTTCATCAGCTTCGACCAGCACACTGGCATCCTGCGCTGCGAGGCGGGAGTGCTGCTGCGCGACATCCAGCGCCTGGCGATCCCGCGCGGCTGGATGCTGCCGGTCACGCCGGGCACCCAGCTCGTCACCGTCGGCGGCGCCATCGCCAACGACGTGCATGGCAAGAACCACCACGCGGTCGGTTCATTCGGCGACCATGTGCGCTACCTGGAACTGCTGCGCACCGACGGCACCCGCATCGCCTGCGGACCGGCACTGCAAGCCGAATGGTTCGCCGCCACGGTCGGCGGGCTGGGCCTGACGGGCGTCATCTGCGTCGCTGAAATCGCGCTGCGCCCGATCGCCGGTCCATGGCTGTCGACCGAAACGCTGCCGTATGCCAATCTGGACGAATTCTTCCAGCTGGCCGACGCATCCGAGGCCGATTGGGAACACACGGTGTCGTGGATCGACTGCCTGTCAGGCATCGGGCGCGGCGTATTCATGCGCGCCAACCCGGCAGTTGGCCAGGATCGCCCGGCGCCGTCCGGCCGGCAGCGTAGCATGCCCTTCGTACCGCCCGTTTCGCTGGTCAACCAATTCTCGCTGCGGCCCTTCAACTGGGCCTATTACCAGCTCCAGCAGTGGCACGCCGGCAAGGGCGAGGCGCACTATGAGCAGTTTTTCTATCCACTGGATAATCTGCACCAGTGGAACCGCATGTACGGTCCACGCGGCTTTTACCAATACCAAAGCGTGGTGCCGCGCGCGCTCGGGCACGACGCGGTCAAGGCCATGCTGGGCGCCATCGCACACAGCGGTGAAGGCTCCTTCCTGGCCGTACTGAAAACGTTTGGCCAGCGCCAGTCGTTGGGCATGCTCAGCTTCCCGCAACCGGGCGTGACGCTGGCGCTGGACTTTCCAAACCGCGGCGCGCCCACGCTACGCCTGTTCGAACGTCTCGACGCCATCGTGCGCGAGGCCGGCGGCCGGATCTACATGGCCAAAGACGCGCGCATGCCGCGTGCATTGTTCGAGGCCGGCTATCCGCGCCTCGCCGAATTTTTGCAATACCGCGATGCTGGCATCAGTTCTGCCATGTCGCGCCGCTTGATGGGGAATTAAATCGTGTCAGAAAAAAACATCGTCATTATCGGGGCCACCTCGGCGATCGCCGAACACTGCGCGCGCCTGTGGGTGCACGAACAGGCGGTCGATCTGACCCTGGTCGGACGTGAGCTTGCCAAGCTCGAGCGCTGCGCGGCCGACCTGCGCGTGCGCAGCCCGCGCTCGGTGGTGCGGGTGCGGGTATCGGACTTCCTCGACCCGGCGCTGATCCGCGCCACGGTCGAGGCGATCGTGGCGCGCCACGCGCCCGACACCGTCCTGATTGCGCACGGTTCCCTGCCCGACCAGGCCGCCTGCCAACAGGACCTGGCCTTGGCCGCCGAGGCGCTCGCTGTCAACGGCGTCTCGCCGGTGCTGTTCGCCGAGGCCTTTGCCGGCCACATGCAACAGGCCAACCACGGCACGCTGACCATCATCGGTTCGGTGGCCGGCGAGCGCGGACGCAAGTCAAACTATGTGTATGGCGCCGCCAAGGGTCTGGTGAGCCGCTATGCCGAGGGCCTGCAGCACCGCCTGGCCGGCACAGCGGTCAAGGTGGTGCTGGTCAAGCCGGGTCCGACCGGCACGCCGATGACGGCGCACATGCCGCAAAAGGGCATGGCCAGCGTGCAGCAGGTGGCCAGCCAGATCGTGCAGGCCAGCGCGCAGGGCAAGCCGGTGCTGTATACGCCGGGCAAATGGGCCTTGATCATGTTCGTCATCAGCAACCTGCCACGGTTGGTGTTCAACCGGATGGACATATGAGCGGTGCGGTCGCCTTGCCAAAACACTCGGCGCGGCTCAGCTCCCTGACGGTGCTGACGGCGCTGACGGCGCTGTTCGTCCTGCTCGCGGTGATCGGCGGCTTTCGCGGCTATTCCCCCGTTCCGTTTTGGGATATGTGGAAAGGCTATGTGAGCTTCCTGGACCAGGCCGGCACGGGCGACTGGTCGGCCTGGTGGGCGCAACACAATGAACATCGGATTGTACTGGCCCGGCTGTTCTTCTGGGCCGACCTGAACTGGTTCGGCGGCGCCGGCTGGTTCCTGATCATCGTCAACTACCTGCTGGTCGGGCTTGGTGCCACGCTGTTCTGGCGCATCCTGCGTGATCTGGCAGTGCCACCAGAACGCACCGCCGCGCGCTATGTGCTAGGTCTATTCATCACGGCGTGGTTGTTCTTCTGGTCGCAAAACGAGAATCTGACGTGGGGCTTCCAGAGCCAATTCATTCTCGCACAGTTGGTGCCCTTGGCCGCGCTGTACACCTTGTATCGTTCGCTGAGCGACACCCGCCAGGGCGTGTTCGCGCTGGCCTGCGTGTTCGGCGTGGCCAGTGCCGGCGCCATGGCCAATGGGGTCCTGGCGTTGCCGCTGATGACCATGTATCTGATGTTAATGGGCCAAAGTCGCACGCGCATCGGCCTGCTCGGCGCCCTCAGCGCGCTCACGCTGGCGCTGTATTTCCACAATTACAGTTCCCCAGCCGGGCACGGCTCGCTGTCCACGGCGCTGCGCCAGCAGCCGTTGGATCTGATGCGCTATGTGCTACTGTATCTGGGTGGCCCCTTCAATTTCATGCTGCGCTCGATGGGTGTGGGCAAGGGTGCCGCACAGCTCGCAGGGCTGTTCTTTCTGGCCAGTTCAGCGTGGTTTGCAGCGCGCGCACTGCGCGCGCCGCGCCAGGCGCCCATGGCGTTGGCACTGCTGTTCTTTATCGCCTACATTGTCGGCACCGCCGTCGGAACCGCCGGCGGGCGCCTCATCTTCGGCCTCGACCAGGCCCTGTCGAACCGCTACACGACACCGGCCCTGATGGCCTGGGCCGCGTTGGTGGTGCTGTACGCGCCATTCATTCTGAGCCGGCGCGGCGCGCCGCAACGGATCGTCTGGGGTGTGCTGGCGGCCGTGCTGACGCTGATGCTGCCGTTTCAATTGCAAGCCTTGCACTCGCGCACGGACGAACTGTTCGAACGCTCGGTGGGCGCGTTGGCGATCGAAATGCGCATCAAGGACAAAGTGGAGATCAGCCATGTGTACCTCGACGTCGACGTGATCGCGATCAGCGAACTGGCATCCGAACACCAGCGCTCGGTATTCGGCATGTACCCGTTCCAAGGCGCGCGCGCGCAATTGGGCCGGACATTCGCCCCGCGCGCCCTGCCCGCCTGTCAGGTGTTTCTCGACAGCGCCGTGGTGGTGGCTGGCGATGTGCGTTTCCTGCGCGTGGCTGGCTGGCTATTCGAGCCAACCGCACAGAGCGCGCCGCACGTCGTGCGCTTTCTCGACGCCGACGGCAAGTCGGTCGGCTACGCCTTGGGCGGCGAAACACGCGATGATGTCGCCACGGCGGTGGGCAAGGCGGCCCGGCACGCCGGTTACCGCGGCTATCTCGCCGCCACGCAGGCAGGCAACAGCGTGACCGTGCGCGGCGAGGGGCCGGCCGGTCCGTTTTGCCAAAGTCAGGTGAACGTGCCGATGGTGGCGTACGCGTACTCGCCGATGACACCAACGGCCCGGTTGTCCAGCGTCGGGGTCGGCGCCATCTTGCCGGGCAACACATGGCTGGGCGGCGACTATGACAAATCGGTACTGCCCGGCATGGCAGTGTATGGCAGCTTCATCCACTCAGACGCCGATGTCGGCAGCATTTCTTTGCGCCTCACGCGCGGCGACAAGCTGTTCTATCGCTCCGGTCCCGTGGCGCGCAGCCAGAGCCTTGAGATTGAAGGCGGCGCCTTTCCGCGCCTGGCCCTGCCGGTGGCCAAGGACTGGGTATTGCTCGACTTTTCCGGCGCCACCCTGCCTCAAGGCAGCTTCACGATCAAGCTTACCGATGAGGGCAAGGGCTGGGGCGAATGGTCGGCCATTGCCATTAGCAAACAGTGACCCCGGCACACGTGAACTGACACGGCGGCCGGCGCGCGCCGGCCGCAACATCTGCATCAAGAAATTGAAGCGCACGCCGCCCGGCTCGTCCCGGCGCCGCGTGCACTAGACCTACAATCGCAGGAAGGAAAGATGATGACAAAGAAGATAGTGCTTCCCGGTGGCGCCGGCCTGGTCGGCCAGAACCTGGTAGCCCGGCTCAAGGCCAAAGGCTACAACGATATCGTCGTACTCGACAAGCACCGCGCCAACATCGCCGTGCTGCAAACGGTGCAGCCGGACATCACGGTTGAATATGCCGATCTGGCCGAACCCGGCCCGTGGGAGCGCCATTTCGCCGGCGCCGACGTGGTGGTAATGCTGCAGGCACAGATCGGCGGCCTTGACTACCAGGAGTTCGTGCGCAACAACATCGATGCCACTGCGCTGATCCTGGCCGCCGTCAAGACCCACAAGGTGGCGCAGTTGGTACCCATCAGCTCCTCGGTGGTGGTGTCGGTGGCCGACGACTTCTATACGCGCTCCAAGATCATCCAGGAGAAAATGGTGCTCGACAGCGGCATCGCCTGCCCGATCCTGCGCCCGACGCTGATGTTCGGCTGGTTCGACCGCAAGCATCTGGGCTGGCTGTCGCGCTTCATGAAGAAAGTGCCGGTGTTTCCCATTCCCGGGCATGGCCGTTACATGCGCCAGCCGCTCTACGTGGGCGATTTCAGCAACATCATCATCAGCTGCATCGAAAACGACATCGCGCCCGGCGTCTACAATATTTCCGGCCACGAGGAAGTCGATTACATCGACATCATCCGCGAGATCAAGCGCGCCACCGGCGCGGCGACCCTGATCGCCAAGATCCCCTACCACCTGTTCTATGCGCTGATCTGGCTGTGGGCGCGCTTCGACAAGAACCCGCCATTCACCACCCAGCAACTGGCCGCGCTGAGCGCCAAGGATGCGTTTGAAGTCATCGACTGGCCCGGACTGTTCGGGGTGCCCTGCACGCCATTCGCCAAGGCCATCGATGAAACCTTCAACGATCCGAAATACAGCAAAGTCATCCTGGAGTTTTGAGCATGGGACAACGTATCGCAGTACTGGGCGCCGGACCGATGGGGCTGGCCGTGGCCTACCAACTGGCACGTGACGGCCACCATCCGGTCGTGTTCGAAGCCGACGACCGGGTCGGCGGAATGGCGGCCGCCTTCGATTTCTCCGGCCTGTCGATCGAGCGCTATTATCATTTCCACTGCATCTCCGACCATGCTTTCCTGAAGGCCCTCGATGAACTTGGCTTGGCCGACAAGATGCGCTGGAGCGCCACCAAGATGGGTTACTGGTACCAGAACCGCCTGCAGCCGTGGGGCAATCCGATCGCACTGCTCACGTTCCGCGGCCTCAGTCTGGTGGCCAAGTTCCGCTATGGCTTGCACGCCTTCCTGTGCACCAAGCGCAAAAACTGGAAGCCGCTCGACCATGTCGAGGCGACCGGCTGGATCCGCCGCTGGGTCGGCGCCGAAGCCTACGAGGTGCTGTGGCGGCGCCTGTTCGACTACAAGTTCTACGATTACACCAGCAACCTGTCGGCGGCCTGGATCTGGAGCCGGATTCGGCGCATCGGCAGCTCGCGCGCCAGCCTGTTCGAGGAAAAGCTCGGCTATCTGGAGGGCGGCTCGGAAACGCTGCTCAACGCGATGCGCGACGACATCATTGCGCATGGTGGCGAGGTGCGTCTGAAGTGCCCTGTGAGCAAGGTCGTGATGGCGCAGGGCAAAGTGTTCGGCGTCGAAGTCGATGGCCAGTTCGAGGCCTTCGACAAGGTCGTCAGCACCATTCCGCTGCCTTACGTGCCGAAGCTGATGCCGGACTTGCCGGTCGGGATCCTGGCGCAATTCAAGGCGGTCAACAACATCGCCGTGGTCTGTGTGATCGTCAAGCTGCGCAAGGCGGTGACGGAGAACTTCTGGCTCAACACCAACGATCCGGACATGGACATTCCCGGCATGGTCGAGTATTCCAACTTAAACCCGCTGGCCCAGCACGTCGCCTATGTGCCGTTCTATATGCCCGCCGAGCATCCGAAGTTCGCCGAGCCCGACCAGGCCTTTCTCGACAAAGTACGGCGCTACTTCAAGAAAATCAATCCGGAGTTGGTCGACGAGGACTTCCTCGACATGCGTGCGAGCCGCTACCGTTATGCCCAGCCAATCTGCGACCCCGGCTACCTGGACCGGTTGCCGCCCCCATCCTTGCCGGTGCAGGGCCTGTGGGTGGCCGACACTTCCTACTATTATCCGGAAGACCGCGGCATTTCCGAGAGCATCGACTTCGGCCGCAAGATGGCCAGGGACGCCGCCGCATGATGCGCCAGTTCATGTCGCGCCAGTTCCTCGTCTTCCTGCTCACCGGGGGCACGGCGGCGGCCGTCAACTTTGGCTCGCGCCTGCTGTACAGCCAGTCGATGGGCTTCTCCAGCGCCGTCATCCTCGCTTACCTGACCGGGATGGTGACCGCCTTCGCGCTGGCCAAACTGTTTGTTTTCAAGGACAGCGCGCAATCGATCGGGCGCTCGGCCGGTTTTTTCATTCTGGTCAACCTGGTGGCCGTGCTGCAGACATGGGCCATCAGCATGGGACTGCTGTACTACGGACTGCCATGGTTGAACGTGACATTCTTCCCCCAGGAGATCGCGCACGCAGCCGGCGTGGCGGTCCCTGTATTTACCAGCTATCTGGGACACAAGCGCTGGTCGTTTCGCTAACGCCCTGCTGTCCCCAAATGCACAAACCCTGCGTGCAGGGTTTGTGCAGCCCATGTCCCGGGCCATGCAGATGTGACGGCGCAGGCTGGCGCACTTGGGTGCAGGCTGGCGCACTTGGGCGCATGCCTGCGCCGCCCGAGCGAACGCGCAGCAACGCCGGTCCGGCCGCGCCGTTAGCGACGCGTGTCGGCAGCCACTTCGTCGGCGCGCAGTTTCGGCGCCAGTTTGTCGAGCACGCCGTTGACGTATTTGTGGCCGTCGATACCGCCGAACGATTTGGTCAGCTCAACCGCTTCGTTGATGACGACGCGATACGGGATTTCCAGGTTGTTCTTCAGCTCGAAGGCGCCGATCAGCAGCACCGCGTGCTCGATCGGCGACAACTCGGCGATGCCGCGGTCGATCAGCGGCGCGAAGCTCTCGCGCAGCGCCACCGAATCCTTGATCGCGCCGTACAGCAAGACGCTGAAATGGTCGCCATCGGCCTTGTCGAAGCCGTGCGCGGCGCGGATGTGGTTGACCACGGTGGCGGCGTCTTCGTTGTTGAGCAGCCACTGGTACAAGCCCTGCAAGGCGAATTCACGCGCGCGGTGACGCGGCGTGCGGTTCTTGCTCGGGTTGGCGTGCAAAGGTTTATCTGTCATGTTCTCTTACCTGTTCTGAAATACGGATAGGTGCGCGCGCCGCCGGACGGGCCCCGCGGGTGGCCAGTCCGGCGGCACGCGCAAATTACTCTTCTTCGGCCGGCTGCAATTCTTCCAGCGCGGTCAGCAAATTGGCCATCTCGACGGCCACGCGGGCCGCGTCGGCGCCCTTGCTTGCCATGCGTGCTTCGGCTTGCTCGTCGTTCTCGGTGGTGAGCACGGCGTTGGCGATCGGGATGCCGAAATCGAGGCCGACGCGGGTGATGCCCGCGCCCGCTTCGTTCGACACCAGCTCAAAATGGTAGGTCTCGCCGCGGATGACCGCGCCCAGCGCGATCAAGGCGTCGAACTGCTCGGTCTCGGCCATGCGCTGCAGCGCCAGCGGAATTTCCAGCGCGCCCGGCACCGACACGTGCAGCACGTCGTGGTCTTCCACGCCCATGTGTTTCAGCTCGGCCAGGCAAGATGCCAGCAGGCCGTGGCAAACGTCTTCGTTGAAGCGCGCCTGCACGATACCGATACGCAGGCCTGCACCGACAAAATTGCTCTCATATGTTCCTACGGTCATGGTGGCCCTCTTTTTCTGATTGGTCAATAAATACGCGGCGCGGCTCAGCAGCCGGGCTTGGCGAGATAGCCGACGACTTCCAGGTCAAACCCGGTCATCGACGGCATTTTGCGCGGGCTGGCCAGCAATTGCATCTTGCCCACGCCCAGTTCCTTGAGAATCTGGGCGCCGATGCCGTAGCTGCGCAAGTCCATGCTGGCCGCGCGCGCCGTCGGTTTGGTTTCCGGTTTGTCGAGCGCGTTGAACTGGGCGAACAACTGCTCGGCCGTCTCGCCGCAGTCGAGCAATACCATCACGCCCCGTTCGGCTTGTTGGATCGCCGTCAGCGCCGCCGCGATGCTCCACGAGTGGGTGGTGGCCTTGTTTTCCAGCAGATCGAGAATGGACACCGGCTGATGCACGCGCACCAGCGTTTGCGTGTCCGGCGTAATGGTGCCGTGCACCAGCGCCAGATGGGCCGCGCCGCTTGGCTTGTCGCGAAAAGCAATCATCTCGAAGTTGCCGAACGCCGTTTGCACGGGACGGCTGGCGAGCCGCTCGACCAGGCTTTCGTTGCGGCTGCGGTAGTGGATCAGGTCGGCAATCGTGCCGATTTTGAGGCCGTGTTCCTTGGCAAATTCAAGCAGGTCCGGCAGGCGCGCCATGGTGCCGTCGTCCTTCATGATCTCGCAGATCACCGAGGCCGGCGTCAGGCCGGCCATCGCGGTCAGGTCGCAACCGGCTTCGGTATGGCCGGCGCGCATCAGCACGCCGCCCTTTTGCGCCTTCAGCGGGAAAATGTGGCCCGGCTGCACGATGTCGGTCGGCACGGTGTCCTTGGCCACGGCCACGGCGATGGTCTTGGCGCGGTCGGCTGCCGAGATGCCGGTGGTGACGCCCTCGGCCGCCTCGATCGAGACGGTGAAATTGGTGCCAAAGGCGGTGCCGTTGCTGCTCGTCATCATCGGCAGCTTGAGCTGCTCGCAACGCTCGGCGGTCAGGGTCAGGCAGACCAGGCCGCGCGCGTGCTTGACCATGAAGTTGATCGCTTCAGGCGTGACGAAATCGGCTGCAAGCACCAGGTCGCCTTCGTTCTCGCGATCTTCTTCGTCGACCAGGATGACCATGCGGCCTGCGCGCAGTTCGGCGACGATTTCTTCGGTGCTGGAGATAGACATAGGTGGATCCTCGGTAACTGAACGGGCAATGCGGTGTTGGCGCGAAGCGCAAGGCGCGCCTGGCGCAAACGCTACGCGCCTCACGGGCGCGCAAGGCGCTGCGCGGGCGCGTTACGCGCGCAATCCGCTATTTTAAAGGATTTAGCGCCTTTCCACCTCGCTAAACGCAGTCGATGGGCCGGCCGGTCACGCCAGCGGCTCAAACAGCAATAACATAAAGATAATAGTTGCGCGCGACCGCCTCCCTTGCGCGGCCCGCGCATTTCTCGCCGGCGCAGATGCGCGCGCGCCGCGAATGGGGTAAGGTACGCACTCTGCCCCTAACGAGTACGCATATGACACCCATCCTGCCAAAAACCGTATTGACGACGGCGCTGCTGCTGGCGCTGTCCTGGTCGGCGCACGCCGCGCTGAACCTGAGCGACCCGATCCCGGTCGGCCCGCAGGTCAAGGTGGGCAAGCTGGCCAATGGTCTGACCTATTACATCCAGAACAATGCGATGCCGGCCCAGAAGGTCGAGTTGCGCCTGGTCGTCAAGGCCGGCTCCATACTCGAGGACGACGACCAGCAGGGGCTGGCCCACTTCATCGAGCACATGGCCTTCAACGGCTCGACCCACTTCAAAAAGCATGAGCTGGTGTCCTACCTGCAGTCGATCGGCGTCAAGTTCGGCGCCGATCTGAACGCCTACACCAGCTTCGATGAGACGGTGTACATTCTGCCGATTCCCACCGACAAGAAGGAAAACATCGATACCGCCTTCCAGGTGCTGGAAGACTGGGCCGGCGGCGCCACGCTCAACGACGCCGACATCGACAAGGAGCGCGACATCATCCTCGAGGAGGCGCGCCTGGGCAAGGGTTCGTCGGACCGCATGAACAAGGTGCTGCTGCCGAAGCTGTTTAACGGCTCCAAATACGCACAGCGCCTGCCGATCGGCCAGGAAGCGATCATCAAGAATTTCAAGTACGAGGCGCTCAAGCGCTTCTACGCCGACTGGTACCGTCCCGACCTGATGGCCGTGGTGGTGGTGGGCGATGTCGATCCGCAGGCGGCCGAAACGATGATCCACGCCCACTTCGCCGGCTTGAAGAACCCGCCCAAGGAGCGTGCGCGCAGCTACGCCCCGATTGCCGCGCGCAGCACCTCGAGCGGGCTGGTGGTCACCGACAAGGAAGCGGGCAGCAATGCGTTGCTGATCCGCTACCCGCTGCAAGCGATCAAGCGCGACGTGACACTGGGCGACTACCGCCAGAAGCTGGTCGAGACGCTGTCCACGGCGATCCTGGCGCAGCGCCTGCAGGAGCTGACGCAACAGGCCAACCCGCCCTTCCTGGGCGCCTCCAGCGGCAAGGACAAGCTCGCGCCCGGCTATGAATCCTACAGCACCATGGCGATGATCGGCCGCAAGGGCGTTGCGCCGGCGATTGCCGCCGTGGTGCAGGAAAATGAGCGCGCGCGCCAGCTCGGTTTTTCGGCCGCCGAACTCGATCGCAGCAAGAAGAACATGCAGCGCAACTACGACCGCTATTTCAGCGAGCGCGACAAGACCGATTCGTCGTCCTACGCGGCCGAATACATCCGCAATTTCCTCGACAGCGAGTCGATTCCCGGCATCGCCAACGAGTACCAGTTCACCAGCGAGATGCTGCCAGGGATCACGCTGGCCGAGGTCAACCACTATGCCCAGACCACCATCCCGAGCAAGGCCAAGAAGCTGGTGGTGTACATGGGTTCGACCAAGTCCGATCTGGCCCTGCCGGTGGCGGCCAAACTGGTCACGGCGGTCGACCAGGCCGAGCGCGTGAAGGTCGTCGCCAAAGCTGAAAAAGTGCTGGCCACCAAGCTGATGGACAAGCTGCCCAAGCCGGGACGCATCGTCACCGAAACGCACAACAAGGCATTAGGACTGGTCGAACTGGGCCTGTCGAATGGCGTCAAGGTGATCCTCAAGCCGACCGACTTCAAGAACGACCAGGTGCTGATGAGCGGCGTGCGCTTCGGTGGCCAGTCGCTGTTCGAGCAGAAGGACATGTTCAACGCGCGCTATGCCAGCTCGCTGGTCGGCCAGATGGGCTTAAAGACGTTCTCGCCCACCGATGTGCAAAAAGTGCTGGCCGGTAAATCGGCGGTGGTGCAGACGGCGTTGAGCAACTACACCGACAATTTTAGCGCCAGCGCCGGCAGCAGCGATCTGGAAACGATGTTTCAGCTGTTCTACCTGAAGCTGGAAAACCCGCGCAAGGATCTGACGCTGTACAAGGCCTTCATTGACGGTCAGCAGGAGTACAGCAAGAACGCGATGGCGCGGCCGGAGGCGGTGTTTGGCGACGCGCTGCAAACGGCGATGTACGCCAACCATCCGCGCCTGGCGCACACGCCCAGGCCGGATGACTTCAGTCACGTCGACGTGGACCGCGCGCTGGCCATCTACAGCGAGCGCTTTAGCAGCGTCAAGGATCTGACCTTGATCATCGTGGGCAGCTTCGACGTCGAGAAAATCAAGCCGCTGCTGGCCACCTATGTGGCCAGCCTGCCGGCGCGCGACATCGTCACCGCCTACAGGGACCTGGGCATTCGTCCGGTGGCCGGCATCGTCAAGCAGGACGTGCATAGCGGCAGCGAACCGAAGAGCAGTGTGTCAATCAACTTCAGCGGCACGGCCACCTATTCCGAGGATGAGTCCTTGCGCTTTCAGGCGCTGATGGACGTGATGAACCTGAAGATCACCGACGTGCTGCGCGAGAAGCTCACGCTGATCTACGGTGGCGGCATGGGCGGCTCGCTCAGCCGCATCCCGTATGGCAATTACTTGATCGGCGTAAACCTGCCGTGCGGGCCGGAAAACGTCGACAAGGTCATCGCTGCCACCTTCAACGAGATCGAGCAGATCAAGCGCGACGGCCCGCAGGCGGCCGAATTGGAGAAGGTCAAGCAGAACTGGACCAAGCGCCATCAGATCGCGATGCGCGAAAACGGCTACTGGCTGGGACGTTTGCAGTCATCGCTGCTGACGGACTCCGATCCGGCCCTGATCCTCAGCTACGAGAAGCGCATCAACGCGATCAGCGCCGACGATGTGAAAGCGGCCGCGCAGCGCTACTTCGACACGGCCAACTACGTGCAGGCGGTGCTGTATCCGGAGAAGTGATCCAGCGAAGCGCGCGCCTCGTCACAGCCGGGGCGAGGCGCGCCGCATGGCCGCTGCTTAGCCGGCCATGCCGGGGTTGCCGTCGACGCCGACCAGGCGCGGCGCGTTGAGCGTGCGCGGCGCGACCGTTTTCTGACTGCGCAGCCACGGCGCCACCACGTCCCACACTGGCTCGCCGCTGGCGCCCTCGGCCACCGGCGCCCAGCCGGCCACCTTGTAGTGCTTGTCGGCGTCGAGCGGTTTGCCGTTCAGGCGCAGCTGTGAGATGCGCGCACCCATCTTCGCGTTCGGCGCAATCGCGTAACTGATGCCGCCCACGCGCACCATGTCGCCGCCCTGCTGGTAGTAAGGGTCCGGGTTGAACAGGTTGTCGGCCACGTCTTCCAGCAGCAGCTTGATGGCCGAGCCGCTCATCTGTGACACGGTGGTGTGCGAGTAGGTGGTGGCGGTCTGGTCCATCAACTGCTCCATCCGTATCGTGCTGTGCGGCAGCAGCGTGGTGCCCCAGCGAAAACCGGGCGAGAACGCGATCTCGGCGCCCTTCACGTCCATCAAGGCGTCGATGATCAGCTGGTCGAAGCTGCCGTTGAAATTGCCGCGTCGGTACAGCATGCCTTCCGTTTGCGCCAGCGGCTCGTTGAGCTTGTCCAGAAACGGCGCGCGCTTTGTCTCGATCAGCGCCGCCATGGCGGGATCGGGCGCGAGGAAATTGGCGAACACGGGCAGCAGCTTGTACGAGAAGGCGCGGATCTGGCCGCCGCGCACGTCAAAATCAAGCACGCCGAGGAACTTGCCGTTGCTGCCGGCATTGGTGACCAGCGTCTTGCCGCCACCGTTGGCGACCATCACCGGCGCGGCGATCGCATCGTGCGTGTGGCCACCGAGGATGGCGTCGATGCCGCGCACCCGCGCAGCCAGTTTCAGGTCGACATCCATGCCATTGTGCGACAGCAGCACGACCACCTTGGCGCCTTTGGCGCGCGCCTGATCGACCACCTTCTGCATGTTCTCTTCCTGGATGCCGAAGGTCCAGTCGGGCACCAGATAGCGCGGGTTGGCGATCGGCGTATACGGAAACGCCTGGCCGATGATGGCCACGGCCACGCCGTTAATTTGTTTCATCACATACGCGTCGAACACCGGGTCGCCAAAGTCGGCGGTGCGGATGTTTTGCGCGATGAAATCGACCTTGCCCTTGAAGTCGCGCTCGACGATCTGTTGCACGCGCTGCTGGCCCAGCGTCATTTCCCAGTGCCCCGTCATAACGTCGACGCCCATCTGCAGGCAGGCGTCAACCATGTCCTGGCCGCGCGTCCACAGCGCCGTGGCCGAACCCTGCCAGGTGTCGCCGCCGTCGAGCAGCAAGGCGCCCGGCCGCCCGGCGCGGATTTGTTTGATCAAGGTCGCCAGGTGCGCGAAGCCGCCCACCTTGCCGTAGGTGGCCGCGGCCTGTTCGAAATTCAAATACGTGAACGCGTGCGCCTGCGCCGTGCCGGGCGCGATGCCGCTGTGGCGCAACAGCTGTTCACCCACCAGATGGGGCGCCTGCCCGAACGCGGCGCCAACGCCAAGGTTGACGCTGGGCTCGCGAAAATACATCGGCAACAATTGCGCGTGGCAGTCGGTGAAGTGGAGCAGATGCACATTGCCGAAACGGGGCAGATCATACAGCTGGCCGGCCGATGGCGCCGCCAGTGCGCCGGGCGCGTCAAGCAGCATGCCGCCGGCCGCGCCCAGCGCCATCACGTGCATGAATTCGCGACGATTCATTCCCATCGCCGGCGCACTATTTGTTGACCGGCGAGGCCGGGTCGAGCAGCAGCGCCATCAGGTCTTTGAGCTGTTTCTCGTCGAGGATGCCGTTGTGGCCGAAGCGCGGCATGGTCGAACAAGCTTTGTAAGCGTTCGAGTTGTACAGCTTGCCCCAGGTGTACTTGAGCACCGCCGCGTCGCGTCCGCGCAGCTTGCCGTAGTTGTGCAGCGATGGTCCGATATTGCCGAACGAGACTTCGCTCTTGCTCAACTGGTGGCAGGCGTAGCAATTGCCGCCGTTGGGTGCGCCCACCGCATCGGACGACTGCATGCCGCGCCCGTTTTGCGCGATCGCCTCGCCGCGCTTCCAGTCGCCCAGATAGACGCCGTCGGCGGGCAACTTGACCGTTGCCAGCTGATCCCGTTCGAGCGCGGCCGCCGCCGGCGCCGCCAGGCCGGCCGGATTGGCGCTGCAAATGCGCTGCACCTCGTCCTGATTGACCATCCGCTCCAGCGTGGCCGGACCCTTGCTGCTGAAGTCGGCCTTCATCATGTCCAACGCCGCTTTCGCGTAGTCGGGATCGGCGGCCACGCTGGCGCAGCCGGCCAGCACGGCACCCATGGCCACAGCGATGCTGATTTTTTTCATCACGGATTCCTTTAACGTTTCAGCGCCGGGCCGGCGTAGACGGCGCCGTCAGCGTTCTTGGCCAGATACATGGTCAGCGCCGTGATGGTGTCAGACGCATAGGCCGGCACCGGAAAACGCTGCTGGCGGAAGCAGTCGTTGAGGCGATGCTGCATGCTGCGCACTTCGCCCTGCGACACCCGGTAGGCCGGCCAACTGGCATAGGCCGCCTGCGCGTCGCTTTGTTTGGTCAGGTTAGGCAGGTCCTGCAGGCGGATGCGCTGACCATCGACACCGTGACAACTGGCACAGGCAAAATCGTGCGATCCGGCGCGGTAGTTGAACATCTGCTTGCCCAGCTCGTACGCGCGCCGGGCCTGCGGATGATCGATGCTGACGGCCATCCTGACGCCGCGCGAGGCGCCCGTCAGGTAGGCCACCAGCGCTTCGATGTCGGACGGATTGCCGGCCGAGCCGAACGGCGTCATCATCGCCTGCTCGCGGCTTAGTCCCTGCAGCGTGGTGCGGCATGCGATCAGGCGCTGCTCAAGGTCCATCACCTTGCCCGTGTCGGCGAAATAGCGCGGCAGTTCGGCGTAGGCGCCCGCCACCACGCCGGGCCCTTTGCCCAGATCGCACTGCTCGAGCGAGGCCGACTTGGGTCCGGCTTTTTTCTTCCACAATTGTTCGCCGCGCATCTCCCACAGCTCGGCCGGATTGCCATCGGCCAGCATCTGGCGATACTTGGCGATTTCGTCGGCGGCCGAGCTTTGCGCCTGCGTTTGCGCCTGCGCGCCCGCGCCCGCACACAGCAGCAGGGTTCCCAGAACGGATGTTGCGATGGTGTGTGACATGGCGTCGGCTCCCCTATGGCGAGTTATTGGATCACCGCTTCGTCGGTGCGCGTATCGCTGCGGTTGTCGGTCCAGGTGACCGTCACCTTGTCGCCCTTGGCGCCGCCCTTGAACTTGAACGACATGAACGGGTCTTTCGACACGGACGGGCCGAACTGCGCGTCCAGCACCACCTTCGCGCCCCATTTGACTTGCAGATTCTGGATGAAATGACCGGGCACGAGCACGCCGGCGGCATCCTTGCGCTGGCCTGTTTCCATATCGTGGCGCATCAGCACCTTCACTTCGACCACGTCCCCTGTTGCGGTTGCGCGGATGCGCATCGGTTCGCCCATGATGTTTCCTTTATCCGTAATGACTCAACTGTGCCGATCGGCGCCGCTTACCCGCCGCAGCCGCCCAGCGTGACTTTGATTTCCTTGGCCGCGACGTACCACTTGCCGTCCGCTCTGACGAGCGCGTACACGTTCGACGTGCCGCTCATCTTCACGCGCGTGCTGACGGCGCTCTCGGTGCCGGGCGGGATCGTGAACGCCGCCGACATGGCCGCCGGGTTCTTGTCGATCAGGATCGCCATGTAGTCGGTTTTATTCAAGCTGCTAGAAAGCGCGACCGGCACCACGGCGCCGTTTTCGGCGATGTCAGGCGCCGTGATGACGACGTCGGCGCTGACGACCGGCTTGCCGGCGCCCAGCGCGGCGACCGCGTCGTCAAAACCCTTCGCCTCGAATACCTTGTTGTTCCACTCTGCGGCGAACAGATCGCCAGGTTTGAGCAGTCCGGCCGCCAGCGCCAGTCCGAGCGTCGATGAAATGCGCAGCGCGTCGCGTCGTTGTTGATTCATGCATGTCTCCCAAAAAATGTGTGAACACTGCGCCAGTGGCGCCGTGTTGCCTGAACTGCGCGCGCTATTCCGGCGCGCCCTTGCGTATCCATTCGAGCACCAATGCCAGCTCCTCGTCCTTGATGGTCGTCTGCGCCGGCATCGGGATGGCGCCCCATACGCCGCTGCCACCCTGCCTTACCTTGGCGACAAGGCGCGCCTGCGCGCCGGCGTCCGCCTGGTATCTGGCGGCGATCTCGCGAAACCCGGGACCGACGATCTTCTCGCGCACGCCGTGGCAGGCCGTGCACGCGTAGTGTGTGACGAGCGCCGGCGCAGCGCTGCCTGCCGGCGTCACAACGACTGGCTTGGCGGGCGCCGTGTCGACGCCGCGCACCGGTCCGAAGGGGCGATTCTGCTCGGCCGGATTGCCGGTGGCGCCGCGCGCGCTGGCCGGCAGCGACGACACGATGGTGACGGTGCGCGCGCAGTCGTGCATGCAGGCCACGCCCACCACGTCCGGCTTGCCGTCGGTTTGCCACAAGCCGTGCGCGCGCGTCATGCCGTTCCGGTTCGGCATCATCGTTTGAACTTGGCCGATGTTCTGATCCGACAGCGTGAACTCGTCCGGCACAATCTCGCCCAGATTGAGAATGTAGGCGGTGACGGCATACACTTCCTGCGTCGTCAGCGACTTCGGCGCCGTCCACGGCATCGCGCGGCGTATGTAGTCGAACAGCGTCGACACGGTCGCCAGCTTCATCAGCGTGGTGCGTTGCGGCTGCGTGTTGTTGGCCAGCGCCGCCACGTGGCCGCTGTGGATGTCGGCCTTCGTGGTGCCGCCCACCAGCGGCGTGAACACCTGGTTCGATTCGCCGAAAGTGCCGTGACAGGATGCGCACTTGCCATCCCACACCTGCTGGCCTTGCGCGACGCTGCCCGAGCCTTTCGGCAGTCCCTTGAAGTCGGGCCGCACGGCGCTGTCCCAGGCCGTGATTTCGGCCGGCGTGGCGGCGCGCCCGATGTTGCTGTAGCCCTGCGCCTGCGCGCCGACGGCAGCGAGCAGCAACGCCAGCGCGGCCACGCCGTCAGTCAACCTGGACATTACTGACCTCGCCGTCCGGTGCCACCAGCCAGGACTGGATCGCGTTGTTGTGATAGATCGAGTGGGTCCCGCGCACCGCTTTCAGTGCACCCTTGGTCGGCTGCACGTAGCCGGTGTCGTCGATCGCGCGCGACTGCAGGATCGCGGCCGAGCCGTCCCACACCCAGTCGATATTAAAACGCGTCAGGCACTTGTTAAGTACCGGCGTTTCCAGGCGCGCGCTGCGCCAGTTGCGTCCGCCGTCGGTGGACACATCGACACGCTTGACCTTGCCGCGTCCGGACCAGGCCAGTCCGCTGATGTTGTGAAAGCCCCGTTCCAGCAGCACCTGCCCGCCCGAGGGCGAGGTAATCACCGATTTGCATTCCTGCACCGAGCTGTATTGGCGCTGCTGGCCATCGGGCAGCAGGTCGATGTAGTGGATCGCCTCGTCTTTGGTGGCCCACGGCTGCTCGCCCACCTCGATGCGACGCAGCCATTTGACCCACGAGACGCCCTGCACGCCTGGCACCACCAGCCGCAGCGGATAGCCGTTTTCCGGGCGCAGCATTTCGCCGTTCATCGCGTAGGCGACGATCACGTCGTCTAACGCGCGCTCGATGGCGATAGTGCGTGTCATGGCCGAGCCGTCGCCGCCTTCGGCCAGCACGAATTTGGCGCCCTGGCGGTCATAGCCGCAGTCGTCGAGCAGCAGCGCCAGCGGCACGCCGGTGAATTCGCAGCAACTGAGCATGCCGTGGGTGTACTGCACGGTCGGCACGGCCACATTGCCCCACTCGGTGGCGCTGTTGGCGCCGCATTCGATGAAGTGCATGCGCGACACCGACGGCATGCGCATCAAATCATCCATCGTATACACCTTGGGCGTCTTGACCAGACCGTTGATCATGAAGCGGTGTTTGGCCGGATCGATATCCACCCAGCCCTGGTGATGCCGCTCGAAGTGCAGCGAGTTCGGCGTGATGATGCCGAACAGTGCTTGCAGCGGGGCGAACGAGACCGAGGCTTGCGGCACCCGCGTCAGGCCCGGTTGGGCGCGTCGCTGCAGGTTGATTTCAAACGGCGACGGCTGGCCGTAGCCGCGCAAAGCGACCGGCTGGCCGAGCGAGGTCGCCGCCGCCGTCGGCAGCAGGATGTTGGGGTCGCCCGCGCCGTTCGACTGTGCCAATGCCTGCGTGCCGGCCAGCGCGGCGCTGGCGGCCACGAAGCTGTGGCGTAAAAAGCCGCGCCGCTCGGCGTTCAGGCCGTCCGCGCTGATGGCCGCGCGCAGCGGCGCATCGATAAAGTTTTCCGGCGCCCGACGCATCCGGCCGGACTGTTTCACGCGCTCTGACATGCCACTGATACTCCCGGTCGATAACTATGCAAGCGGATGCCTGGGGTCGGCGCGATTAAATTTTTCTGCGCTGTGCGCATGGAAGCAAAATATTGGCGAAAACGCAAACGGTTTCGGTGTTGCGGCGCACAAGCGGCCCCGTCATCGCTTGCGCAGGCTCTCCGCCTCCATCCGTAAATAGGTGCCGGAGGCATTGATGCGATTGGCCTGTTCGAACGCGGGAACGTGCTCGAAGCGACGCCAGTCGGTCGCCTGATAGGCCTCGTCGAAGCTTTGCATGTCGGCCACGGCCGCGCCCATTTTCTCGCGCAGGTACAGCAAATAGTCGCGTGTCAGTTGCAGGTCCACTTGCGGCTGACTTGACGCCGCGCCGTGGCCCGGCACCACCAGGCGCGCACCGGTGTCGCTCATGCGCGCCAGCGCCGCCAGCCAGGCCCGACTATCGGCGCTGCCGACGTAGGGAATGCGGCCGTTGAAATACAGGTCGCCGGCGAGCAGCACGCGGTCCTCTTCCACGAACAGCATCAGGTCCTCGTCGGAATGCGCGCCACTGCTGTCGATCAGCCGGAAGTGCACGCCACCCATTTCGAAGGCCTGCGCGCCCTGGCCGTCAAAGTGCAGCCAGCGGTCGGCGCCGAGCACCCGCGTGGCACTATCGACCCACGGCGCCAGCTCGACCCGGCGCTGCGCCAGGCGCGCATTGGCGAGGTCCGAGCCCGGATAGGCGCGGCCGTTTTCGTGTGCCCAGATCTGGGCGCCGCGCGCCTTGAACGCCTGCAGACCGTACACATGGTCGGCGTGGTAGTGGCTGACGATGACGCGCCGCACCGGCTGGGTCGTGACCGTGGCAATCGCCGCGAGCATCGCCGCGCCCAGTACCGGGGTACCGAGGCTGTCGAATACAACGACGCCGTCATCGGTGACGACGAAGGCGGCGTTCGACATATTGCCCTGATTGCCGGCGCTGGCCGCGCCGGTCTGGCCGAGGAAGTAGTAGACATGCGCCGACACCTTCAGTGGCGTCAGTAGCAGCGGCGCCGGCGCGGCAGCGGCGCCGGCAAGCTGCGCCAGACACACCAGCGCCAAGACGGTACGCGCGGAGAAGCGTGCGACGGCGCCGCTTATGCGTGCGTGGGAAACGCCATGCGGCGCCAACGTTGTATCAAGCACGGTGTCTGCTCGCGCACGTGTCATGCGTTCAAGGGCGCAGGTAAGCGTAACCCTGTTCCTGGCGCCGCACCAGTTCGCCGACACCGGCCGGTACGACCCCGACATGATCAAGCAAATCGGCCTTGGTCAGCTTACGCCCACGCATGGTGTTTTCGCAGGCGACGACCTGCACACCCTGCGCGATGGTGTCGGCGACGTGCGCCGCCGAGGTGGACTCAAGCGTCAGCATATCCATGCCGGGGCCGTAGACGACGATCTCGATGTCGACGTTTTCCTTGCCGAAGTCCTTTTGCAGATTGTGGACATTGCCCAGCACGAGTTCCCATTTCCTGGAGTCGCTCTCGTCAACCTGAAACACAGCCTTGTGTTTTTTTACCGGCGCCGCCTTGGCGTCGTCGGCGAAACAGGGCGGCAGCGTGACCGCGCTCAGGACCAGCCCAAGTGCGCAGGCACGCGTGAAAATTGATGGCATACGGTCTCCTCGATGTTGACGGCACAAACAGAAAGGCAAGTATAGGTCGATTCACCGGCTCCGGCCTAAAATGTTTGGCACCGCCGCATCGCCTTACAGGCCCAGCTCGGACAGGCCAGGATGATCGTCGGGACGACGTCCTTGCGGCCAGTGAAATTTGCGCTCGCTGGCGGCTATCGGCAGGTCGTTGATACTGGCGTGGCGCTGTGCCATCAGACCATGTTCGTCGAATTCCCAGTTCTCGTTGCCATACGAGCGGAACCAGTTGCCGTCCTGGTCGCGCCACTCGTAGGCGAAGCGGACCGCGATACGATTGCCGTCGTGTGCCCACAGCTCCTTGATCAGCCGGTAGTCCAGCTCGCGCTCCCATTTGGCGCTCAGGAAGGCGACGATCTGCACGCGGCCGGTGACGAACTGCGCCCGGTTGCGCCAGCGCGAATCGGCTGTGTAGGCCAGCGCCACCCGTTGCGGATCGCGCCCGTTCCAGCCATCTTCGGCCATGCGCACTTTGTCGATCGCGCTGGCGCGTGAAAACGGCGGCAATGGTGGACGTGCTTCGTTCGGCAAACTCATGATGAAATCCTTTCTGTTGGCGGGGGCGGTTTCGGCGGCTCGGCATGCCATGCGCGGCGCCAGCTGGCACATGACAAGGACTGTACAAGAAAACGTCCGCCACGAGAACCGTGGGCCGGCGCAATTGATTATTCCGGCGCGCGCAATACCGGCCCGCTGCCGCCGTCGCGCGCGCCGCCCGCATAGCGCGTTTTCCCTTCGGCGCGCCCTGACAGGTTACACTGCGCCTGTTCACATATGCTCTTAGGTCCCATGACGTTTCTCTCTCTCGGTCTGATCGACCCACTGCTGCGCACCCTCGACGAACTTGGCTACCAGAGCCCGACGCCGGTGCAGGCGCAAGCCATTCCGGCCGTGCTGGCCGGCCGCGACATGATGGCCGCCGCCCAGACCGGCACCGGCAAGACGGCCGGCTTCGCGCTGCCGCTGTTGCAAAGGCTGACCATGGAAGGCCCGCAAGTGGGCGCCAATTCGGTGCGCGTGCTGGTGCTGGTGCCGACCCGCGAACTGGCCGAACAGGTGCATCAGAGCTTTCGCGCGTATGGCGCCAGCCTGCCGCTGCGCACCGCCGTCGCCTATGGCGGCGTGAGCATCAACCCGCAGATGATGAAGCTGCGCAAAGGACTCGACGTGCTGGTGGCCACGCCGGGCCGCCTGCTGGACCTGTATCGCCAGAACGCGGTCAAGTTCGACCAGCTACAAACGCTGGTGCTCGACGAGGCCGACCGCATGCTCGACCTGGGTTTTTCGCGCGAGCTCGACGCGGTGTTTCTGGCGCTGCCAAAAAAACGCCAGACGCTGCTGTTTTCGGCCACGTTCTCCGACGAGATCCGCGCGCTGGCCGGCAAGATGCTGCACGATCCGCTGAGCATCGAAGTCAGTCCGCGCAACACCACCGTCAAGAGCGTCAAGCAGTGGGTGGTCCCGGTGGACAAGAAGCGCAAGCCCGAACTGTTCATCCACCTGCTCAAGAAGCAGCGCTGGGGCCAGGTGCTGGTGTTCGTCAAAACGCGCAAAGGCGTCGACCTGCTGGTGGACACCTTGCTCGACCAGGGCATCAGCGCCGATGCGATCCACGGCGACAAGCCGCAGCCGGCACGCCTGCGCGCGCTGGACCGCTTCAAGGCCTGCGAAGTGAAGATCCTGGTGGCCACCGACGTGGCCGCGCGCGGGCTCGACATCGACGATCTGCCGCACGTGGTCAATTTCGATTTGCCGATCGTGGCCGAGGACTATATCCACCGGATCGGTCGCACCGGACGGGCCGGCGCCACCGGCCAGGCGCTGTCGTTGGTCTGTGCCGACGAAGTGCCGCTGCTGGCGGCGATCGAGCTGCTGACCAAGCACACGCTTGAGCGGATCGACGAACCGGGCTTCGAGCCTGAACATCGGGTGCCGCAAACGGACACCAGCGGCCAGGTGCTGAAAAAACCCAAGAAACCGAAGAAGCCCAAGGGCGACGCGCCGCTGACCCAGCGCGACGTGCGCTTTAGTAAGCCGCGCTAGCAGCGCGCGCGAGCGCTTTTGCAAGCCGCGCTGGCGGTGTGCGCTTTAGCAAGCAGCGCTGACGGCGCGCGGCCAAGCGGCCCGCGCCTGCGCGGCGCGTTTACACGGCCGACTGCTCCGCCTGACCGAGCAGCTGGTCAAGCCGGTCGCGCAGGCTGCGCTCCATCTCGTCACCTTTGGCTTTTTGCACCGCCAGCAGATACGGCATGCGCAAGGCGCGAAATTCGTCGAGCGTTGTCGCGCGTTCGACTTTCAGCTGCATCGTAAAGCCGCGCAAGCCGAGCGTGCTCTTGATGGTCTCGTTGAAGAATTTTTGCAGCGCCAGCGCTTCGGCCGCGCCGATTCGTTGCGCGTTGTAGGCGGGCGCGGCAATGCTGACCGGCGCCGCCAGCACGCTCGCCACCGGAATCGGGCTCAATTCCGCTTCACCTGACTCCTCGATGCTCGCCGGCAGAATTTCCGTGGCCGGTCCATCGTAATAAGCGGTATTGAGAACGCTGGAGAGCACGCTGTTCGGACCTGCGACGCCCAGGCGCGCCTTGGCGCGCGCGCGCGCCATCGCGGGCGGGCGCGTCGGCACCGGCTCGGGAGCGGCCTGCGGCAGCGGATCGGGCACCAGCGCGGCGATGAAGCCGCCGTCCGTCAGCGCCACCAGGCTATCCATGTCCAAATTCAGGCCGGCAATTTTCGCCAGCAATTCGGGGGTCGTCTTCTGGCCATCGACCAGGATCAACAGACTGCGCATGCGCGGCGCGACGCCGTATTTGCGCGTTGCGATTTCCTCGCGACCCTTGTCAGTTTTATCAAAAAGAAAATTATTCATGGTGCACGCACAGTCGAGAAGGGCAATGGCAATAACAAAGGGCAAATATACATCATTGCGCGCAAGATACACCAGAACTTACAGCACAATCTATACCGAGCAAGCCTTCGGATTCGGCGTTGCCCCACGCGCGCACCCGCTGGTCGCCGAATCGGCAACGATGCTTTGTCCTCACACGAGCACATCGCCGCTGGTGCGCGGTGCCACCAGTGGCATGTGCAGCAGCAAGTTCGTACCCTGACCCGGCGTGCTGGTGCGCGTGATCGTGCCACCCAGCAAGACCGTCACCAGCGTATCGCAACTATGCATGGTCCGTCCCAAGCCGCCCTGGCCGAGCTTGGCCATGAAGAAAAGATCGAACACCCGTTCGGTCCACTGCACGGGCGTTGCGCTGATGCGCGGGCTTATTTCACCATCGTATCGTTGCTCGTCGGCGCGCACGAACAATCGTGCGTCCGATGTGCTCGGGGACGGCGACACGCACATCGTTGACGCGATGCGGCGATCACGTCGTCCGCTTAGGCAGCTCTCGCGGAGAGGCTGAGCATGCGTTCGACGTAGCGCGCGATCAGGTCGATCTCGAGGTTGACCTGGCTGCCCTCCTTCAGATGTTTGAGGGTGGTCACCGAGATCGTGTGGGGAATCAGGTTGATCGAAAAGCGGCACAGCTTGCCGGCACCAGCATCGAGGTCCTCGACCCGGTTCACGGTCAGTGACACGCCGTTGATGACGACCGAACCTTTGAAGGCCAGGTATTTGGCCAGGCTGTGCGGCGCGTCGATCACCAGTTCCCAGGACTCGCCCAGCGGGGCGAAACGATGCACCTGGCCGATCCCGTCAACATGACCGGACACCAGGTGGCCGCCCAGCCGTTCAGCCAGCGTCAGGGCCTTTTCGAGATTGACCTCGCCCGGCGCGTCCAGCCCGACCGTGCAGTTGAGACTCTCGCGCGAGACGTCGACGCTGAAGGCGTGTTCGGTTTTCGCAATCACGGTCATGCAGGCGCCGTTGATGGCGATCGAGTCGCCCAGACCGACGTCCTGCAGCGCCAGCGCGCCCGCGTCAATGTCGAGCCGCACGCCGGCTTCTTGGGGGGTAACAACGCAAATTTTGCCGACGGCGGCGACGATTCCAGTAAACATAAGGGGGTGTCCTAGGGAGAGATGAAGCGGGCAAGCAGGCGCAGATCGGCACCGATCTGGCTCACCGCATGAAATTTCAAGCGCTGTTGGTCGGCCAGCGTGGCCGGTGCCGCCAGCGCGAACATGCCCTGCGCGTCGCCCAGCAGACAGGGCGCCAGGTAGACCAGCAATTCGTCGACACAGCCCTCGCGCACCAGCGAGCCGTTGAGCTTGGCGCCAGCCTCGACATGCAGCTCGTTGATCTCGCGCCGCGCCAGTTCGCGCATCAGCTCGGGCAGATCGACCTTGCCGTCTGCATTGGGCAGCATGATCACCTCGTGGCCGGCAGCGCGCAGCGCCGCCGCCTTGTCGGTCTGCTCGACGGCGCCGACGATCCAGCTGGCGCCGCCGGCCAGCGCGCGCGCGCCCAGGTCGATCTCGAGCCGGCTGTCGACGATGATGCGGCGCGGCTGGCGCGTCGTCTCGACCGCGCGCACGTTCAGCTGCGGGTCGTCGGCCTTGACGGTGCCGATCCCGGACAGGATCGCGCAGGCGCGCGCGCGCCAGGCGTGACCGTCGGCGCGCGCCTCGGGTCCGGTGATCCATTGGCTTTGTCCGTCATGCAGCTCCGTCATGCCGTCCATACTGGCCGCCACTTTCAGACGTACCCAAGTGCGCGCGCGCTGCATGCGCGAGAAGAAACCGATATTCAATTCATAGGCGGACTCGGCCAGCAAGCCGCAGTGCACGGCGATGCCGGCGCGCGCCAAGCTCGCCATGCCCTGCCCGGCCACCAGCGGATTCGGATCGGCCAGCGCGGCCACCACCCGTCCCACCCCGGCCGCAACCAACGCGTGCGAACACGGCGGCGTGCGCCCGTGGTGGTTGCACGGTTCAAGCGTCACGTAGACGGTGGCGCCGCGCACGTCGTGGCCGCGTGCTTGCGCATCGCGCAGCGCCATCACCTCTGCGTGGGCCTGGCCGGCCGGCTGGGTATGCCCCTGGCCAATCACCTGACCGTGCTGGACGATCACGCAGCCCACGCGCGGATTGGGCGAGGTGCTGTACATTGCTCTGGCTGCCCAGTCCAATGCCAGCGTCATTGCCTCGGTATCGTTATGTATGTCCACTCGTGTCTTCGAAAAATATCCCGTCCGTGTGCTATGGCGCCTCGCTCGCGCCCGAGCAATCGCCCGCGCCGTGCTCGGGATCACACATCCTCGCCTGGCCCAGCATATTGACCTTGATGCGGCGCGTCTGGCGGTCCTGGAACAGCGACAGCGTGCCAAAGCGCGCCGCCGCGCTATTGGTCGCGCTGCAACTACGTCCCTCGCCATTATAAGCAACATAGTCGCGCCCGTGCTCGGCGCCGAAATTGGAGCCGATTGTCACGTCGGCCGGCACAGGGCCGTGCGTGAGGATCAGCTCGGCGTCGGCGTCCAGTGCGGAGGCGCCGTCGCGTCCGACGGCGACCGCCCAGCCGGAGCGCCAGTCGCTGCCATTGAGCGGCGCCAGCACGACTTGGGCGTTGCGGGTGACGGCCAGCGAACGGGCCAGCCGGAGCGCTTCGAACAGTTCATTGACCGTGCAGCGCAAGCGCTGCTGGCGGATCAACTGGCCGAACGCGGGCAGCGCCAGCGTACTGAGGATCAGCATGATCGCCAGTGCGCCGAGCAATTCGAGCACAGTGTGGCCGCGCGTACCGCGCCGCCCCCTCATGGCCAGCAATGGGCCGACGGCCCGGTGGCCGAGCGGCGCCCGGTACTGCTGAGCACCAAGGTGGCGCATTCCGGATCGGCGATGTGGCGGCCAATCTTGTCGGTGCCCGGCATCGCGATCAGTTCGACGCATTCGACCAAACTGGCATCGGCGCACGGGCGCGCCGCCAGTTCGTAGGCGCTGGCCGATGCGCTATCGCCGGACCACCATTTGAAGCGCGTCTGCTGCGCCTCGGTGGAGGCCGACGAGAACACGCTATAGCGGTTATTCTGGGCAAAATAGCGCTCTTGTTGCTGCATCGTGATGAGCAGCGCAACCATGCCTTCGACGCGGCGCGTGCGCACAAGGTGGCTTTGATAGCTGGGCACGGCCAGCGCCAGCAACATCGCGCACAAGGTCACCACGAGCATCATTTCGACCAGGGTAAATCCGTACTGCTGGCGCATGCGGCCTCCTTGAAAAGTGAACGTCATTTGTTTGCTGCTGCGTGCAATTGACGCCAGTTGTCGATCTCGCGCCAACTGATGCGCCCGGCAGGGCGGACCAGCGCGATCGATGCGCCGGTGACGAGCGTGGTTCGATTGGCGCCGTCCCGGCTCAGATGGGCGAGCGCGTAACTGCGGGTGGCGCGCCGCTGTCCGGCGCCGCCGCGCCCGCCCACCGCAACCCTGAGCGCAAGGGCGATAGGCGGGCCGGCAGCACCGGGCTGGCTCAGCTGACCGGCCAGCGCCCCGCTGCGCGCGCTGCCGTCGGCCCCAATGGCCAGCCCGCTGACGGCATCGAGCAAATAGCTGCGCGCGGCCGGCGCAGCGCAGGCGTCGCGCCCGGGCAGCAACGTGTGGAACAGCACCGCGCCGGCGCCCAGCTTTGCACTGCTGACGCTGCGCTCGCCGGCGCTGCTGGCCTCTGGCAGGTCGAGCAACCAGCCCTGTTTCGCGTCGGCGCCGTCGAGCACCAGGTCGGCGCCGCTGAGCCGGTAGCCGGCGCTGCTGTCGGCGCCGGCTAGCAGGCTGCGCGGCTGCAGGTCGGCGCGTCCGAACGGGCTGGCCGGCGCCGCCCCGGGCCGGTCGTGCACCGCATACAGCGATTGCGGCGTGAATGACGATGGCAGCGCGTCGGCCGCCTCGATGAACTTGCCGGTGCCAAACAGCGCCAGCACACCCTGGCCGGGCGCAAACACCACCTTGGGCGCCTGGGTGATCGGCTGACGCTGCCCACGCGCGTCGCGCGCCACAAACAGGGCCTGCGCCACAGCGGGACCGGACCAGGGCGGCGTGGCGGACAAATCGAAGCGCCACAGATTGCCTTGCAGATCGCCCGCGTAAGCCAGCTGGGCGCTGCCGTCGGCGCGCAGCGCCAGCGCCGGTGATGCCAGCGCATTTGGCAGTGCGGCGTCGAGAATCGGGGTGGTGATCTTGAAATAGTTCACGCCCAGCCGCCATGGCGTACCGGTCGGTTTGTCCAGCGCCAGCATGAACAGCACGCCGGCAGCGGCGCCGACATGCCGGGCCGGGTCGGCCCGATCGTTGTTGATGCCACTTTCGACGAGCACGAAGTGGCGGTACAGATCCGGGCCAACCTTCAGTTTGGCGATCAGCGGCGCGCCCGACACATGGCCGATCGCCGCGTCGTCCTGCTCGGTGAACTCCCACAGTGCGCCGGGTCCGGCGCCGAAATGGGCTGGATCGCTGATGTCGAGCGCGAAGACGCCCGGCGCGCCCATCCCCATGCCCGATACCAGCACACTGCGCCAATTGCCTGCCAGCACAGCCTCCCCCACCGCCGGGGTCGCATCGACATAGGCGCGGTGACTGTAGTCCGGGCTGGTCAGCGCGCTCAGTTTCGGCAGCAGGGCCGCCGGCACATACGCGAACAGCTCGCTGCCGTCGGCCACCGCGAACGCATGCAGCATGCCGTCGTTGGCGCCCAGATAGACTGCCTTCGTGCGGTTCTTGTAGCGCGCGTAGAAGGCCGCATGGTCGTAGCCCGTCAGCGTGCTCGAGGGGGCGCCCACCAGCACCGGCATCGCGTGCACCGAATCGCCCAGCACGCTGGAGCGGCGCCGGAACACGCCGTGGGTCTGACCGAGTTCGCGCGTGCGCTCGCCGCGCAGGAAATTGATGCGCGCCTCGCCCAACTGGTCCGGCGCGCCGTCCTGGGCGCTGCCATCGAACCAGCTGCGCTGAACGGCCGACAGGTTGGTCCACGTGAACGGTATGGTACGCATCGTGCGCTCGCTTTGCAGCGCGCCGGTGTAGATCTGGCGCGCCCCCGGCGCCGGACGGGCCGGCACGGCCGGGTTGCGCTCGGCGTTACCGGTCAACAGTTCGCCAGCGTCCCACAGCGGCGCCGCGTCAAGGCGCAGGCCGCCGTCCGAGTCCGGCAGCAGCGCGTAGCGCTTGAAGCTGCCGCTCCAGTCGCTCTGTTCGTAGTCGACCCGAAACACCATGCCCTCCGTGCCGACACGATCGTCAAGCAGGCTCGCCCCGTCGACGCGCCCGCTGCGCCGTGAGGCCGCGCGAAACAGTGCGCGCACCGCGCCGATCAGCTGAAACGGATCGGCGCCGGCGAACCAGTGCTGCGGCCGGACCCCGTCGGCACTCCAGTCGGGTACGCTGACCGGGTGCGCGGCGTCGGCCATGTTCTGGGCAGCGTCGCCGTCGCGCACGGCAAAGCCGCCGTATTTGGCCGCCATCAGCATGGGACTGGCGCGCGGCACGTCAGGCGCGTCCAGCTCAAGCGCGTAATTGTCCAGCGTCAGCGGATGGTCGGGCCGGATCGGCCGGGTGTGCGTCCAATACGCCAGTCCGGCCAGGTAATAGCTGCCGGTGGCGTCGGCGCCGCTGTCCTGGCGGGCCAGCGCGCGCCAGTCGGGATCGCCCGCACGGTCAGGGCCGGCCTGTGCTTGCAGCACGCCCACGCGCGCGGTCGCCTCGCTTGCGTCAAGCGGCGTGGCGGTCACGAAGGTATCGACCGCGCGCGCGCCATCGCGGTGCCGCAGCACGCTGTTGCCGGGCACGAAGCGGTCCTCGACCCCGCTGCCGCGCCCGATCGTGGCCACCAACTGGCGCTGGCACGGTGCACTGATCGGGTCGGCGCGCCTGGCCAACACGGGATAACCGGCATCGCTGGCCACCGCCGCCACGGCGCCGCTGGGCGGGCGCGCTTGCAGGTAGCGCAAGCCCTCGTAATACAGCTCGGCCAGCGGACCTGCGCCGCGGTACGATGGCGGCGCCGCGCTGGCGGTCTGATTGATGTAGTTCAGCGCGCCGCTGGCCACGCCACCAACGTGCTCGGGATTGGCGAACTGCACACCCGTGCGCAGATCCCATTCCGTTTGCGCGTTCGCGTCCGGCGCAAAGGCCGGTTGCTCCGCCGCCGTCGGGCCGACAAACTTGAGCGCGGCGCGCAGCACCCCACCGTACAGATTGGGGTCTTGCGCACCGTGCTCGGTCAGGTAGGACATCAGCCCGATGCGCAATTGGCCACTGTATTTCTGCACGACACCTTCGGGCTTGAAGTGAGCGCCATACGCCCGGCACAGGTCGGCACGGTCGGCCGCGTCGGCCGCGCTGCACACCTGCACGCGCACGCGGAACTCGCCAAAATATTTGTCCGACGTGAGCAATTGCGCGCCGGCCACACGCGCCGCGTCGCAGCCGCCACCGTGCGCCGTCGCGCTGAACAGAATGCGGTCGCGACATGACACCACGTACAGCGTGGCACTGGCGAACGGTGTGAGCCTGTGCACATTGGCGCTGAGCACCTTGCGCGCGAAGTAACGGGGGTTAGCGTAAAAATCCGGACTCAGTTTGCCGTCCGGCAGCGACGCGCGTTGCAGCACCGTCAGACCGGGCAGATCGAGCGCACGCGCGCCGCCCGTCAAGGCATAGCGCAACAGGTCGAGCCGCGACATGCTGGCCCAGTTCAGAAAATTGCCGCTAAATGCACTTTGCGTGCATTCATGGCGCGCATCGGCCGGCCCTGCAATTGAGAAATAGCCGTTCGCGTCGCTCAGGTCCGGTTCGCTGATGCCGCCCGTGCGAGGCCGGATCGGATACTGGTAACACATGTGCGCATTGAAATAGCCGGGATAGTCACTGGCGGCCCGATAATCGGCTGCGCCGGGAAAGGCGGCCGCGGCGTCGTCGGTGGTCAGCGCCAGGTTCAGCAATAGGTTCGGCGCCACGCGCTCCCCTGGCACGCCGAGCAACTCGGCCGGCACCAGTAAAGGCGGGGCTGCGGCGTGCACGTTGGCGCAGCACAGTAGCACCAGCAACAGTTCACTGGCCACGCGCAGGACGGCGCGCGCCGCAGCATACACGGGCGCGCTCATAGCGACTCCCCGGGCGCCCGGGCGGCTCTGCGGTAGCCGCTTTGCAGCACCACCCGGGTGCTCTCGCGCGTACCGAAACCGAGCGCGGTGATGCGGTAAAACGTGCTGCGCGACGCGCCCGCGTCCTCGCCCGCCCGCGCCAGCGGCAACAATTCAATCAGGTAACGCGGCAGGCGCGCCGGCAAAGCGCCCTGCCCGACCGGCATGCGCGCACCGGTGAAGCTGCCGAACGCGACGCTGACGCCCTCGTCGGCCAGGTCAACGCTTTGCCAGACCGGCACAGCGCCGGCCTCGGCGCCCAAACACAATCCACGCGCGGCGGCACCAGCGCCGCTGTCGCAGTGGTTGCCAAATCCGCTCGCGTCGGCCAGCAGCGTGACCCGCAGCGAGGCGGGGCCGGCCGCGCCCTCGAGGTCGGCTTCGGCGTCGCGCAGTGCCGCCTCGGCGGCCTCAAGCGCAATGCGGCGGTCGCGGTCGTGGCTGGCCGACTTGTCGACCAGCATGCCGGTCTGGGCGGTGGCCGCGCCCACCATCATCACAACGACCAGCATCAACAGCGCGATCAGCAGCGCCGCACCGCCCTCGCGCGAGCGTCTTGTTGGCTTCATGGCATCACCTCATTTTGACGATTGCGCAGCGCGATCGTGCCGGAGAACACCTGGCGCGTACGGCCGCGCTGGGCCGGCGGCATGGCGAGTTCATTGAATTGGACGCCGTGATCGGCGCCGCCGCTGCTGGCGCTGTACTGGGCGCCGAACAGGTCAAACACGCGCGCCGCCTCGTCGTGACGCGTGTCGTTGGTCGCGTGCAATAGAATCGCCAGCTTGACACTGGCCACCCGCTTCCAGTGCGTGCGCCGGTTCAGGTCGCGCTGACGCGCCGCCGGCGTGTCCCCCTCCAGCGCCAGCGCCGCATCGAGCGCGTTGAGCACGCTGGCATTGACGTACTGATTGGCCACGCCGTCGGGCGGTGTGTCGGTGTCGAGCCCGTACAGCACCTGGAAGGTGTCAACGCCGCGCACGATCGCGTCGGCCGCCCAGCTTTGCCGGCCGCGGTACTTGCAGCGCAGCTCGGTCTCGCCGTCGGCGCCCCGTCCGACATAAAAAATACTCCAGCCGCGCGCATCGCCCTGGCCGACGCCCACGCCGAAACCGGCGCAGTTGAGGACGCTGCCGTCGCCGTCGGGCGTGCTGCCGGCCCCGTCAAAGCGCAGTGCCAGCACGTCGCTGCCGTTGGCAACGTCCGGCAAGGGCTCACTGATGTCCGCTGTCAGCTTGCCCAAGCTGCGCCCGTCGAGCCCGCCGATGGCGGCACTGTCGGTGTCCGCCGACGGCGCCGCCGCCTCGCTGTCGTCCGGATTGACGAAGGCGCTCTGGCGCACCGCCCGTTCCAGCGCTGCGAGCGCGTACCGTCCGCCATCGGCCAGTTCGGCCGCCTCGGCCTGCGTCGCATAGCTGCGATTGGCCGCCGCCAGCAAGGCGCCCGCGCCCATGCTGATGAGCATGCCGAGCGTGAGCGCGATCATCAGCTCGACCAGCGACAGGCCGCGCTGCCCGTTTGCGCGCGGCCTCATGGGGACACTCCCGCCAGCATGATGGCAACGCTAGGGACGGACTGGGCTGCGGGGTCGGCGGCGCCTGTGCGCTCGCCGCGCCGCGCGCGCCAGCCAAGCTTGATGATGATCGGCGCCGTGGCAGCGCCGCTACAGGCCCAGCTCAGCGCGCCTGTACCCGCATCCCATGGCGCACTGTCGCGACAGACCACGATATGCCCACCGGGCAAACTGGCGCGCAACTCCTGCTCGATGTCGTACACGTCAAAGCGCGCCAGTTGCGCGCTATCGCACGCGGCGGCGCCGACGTGGCAGGCGCTGCCGGCGAGCGTCGGCGCGTTGTCATCCTGCGCCTCATAGTTCACACCCAAATAGGCATTGGCGCCATCGGACTGGTGCATTTGCAAGGCGTTGGCGCGCATCCGGTCGGCCAGCGCGCCGGCCAGCTCAACGGCGCGCGACATCAGGCCCGATTCCTGGCGCATGCGCAGCGCCGTCGCCTGCATGCCGGCCGCGCCCAGGATACCGAGCGCCAGGACAAACAACGCCACCAGCACCTCGACCAGGCTAAATCCGCCGGACTTGGAAAGTTTTCTCATCATGCAACTCCGCGGCAGCCGCAATGTCACCCGGCGCGAGACTCACCGATGAGTTCGCGTACCGTGCATTGGTCGGGGTCGCCTGATTGACAATATAATAATTATTGCCATAAGAGCCACTGAGATTACTCAATTGAAAATCATTTTCACCATTGAGCAGCCATAAGGGGAGATCGCGCATTGCCGGCGGCAGGCGGGCGGCGCGGCGCGGAAATGCGGCGCCCCAATGAATCAGGGCGCCGAAGCGCCCTGAAAGTGAGAAATGATGCTGTTTACAGATTGTTCTTCAAAAACTCCCAGCGCGCTTTTTGCATCGACCAGACCGGGTAGTCGCCGCGCACGCCATGGCCGAAGCTTGGATACACTTGCAGGCTGTAATCCTTGCCGGCGTTGATCAGGGCGTCGATCAGCATCACCGAGTTCTGCGGATGGACATTGTCATCCATGGTGCCGTACATGATCAGGATCTTGCCGCTGAGGTCCTTGGCCGCTTTTTGCACGCTGCCCTTGTCGTAACCGTCGACGTTGTCTTTCGGCAGGCCCATATAGCGCTCGGTGTAGACGCTGTCATACAAGTGCCAGTCGGTAACCGGAGCGCCGACCAGGCCCACTTTCCACGCCTTGCTGTGGGTCATCGCGTAGGCGGTGAAATAGCCGCCATAGCTCCAGCCGTTCAGCGCGATCCGGCTCATGTCGGCCCAGCCCTGCTTGCGCAACCACTCCAAGCCGTCCAATTGATCCTGCAGCTCAAGCTGGCCGAGCTTGCGATGGATCGGCCAGGCGCTGACCACGCCCTTGTTGCTGGCGCTGCGGTTGTCCATCACCCATACGACGTAACCGTGCTGGGCCAGGAAGTGATGCCACAGATTGTCGTTCCAGCGGTCCACCACCTGGGGCGCCATCGGCCCCGCGTACAGGTGCTGATACACCGGGTAGGTCTTGTTCGGATTGAAGTCCGGCGGCAGAAACAACAAACTTTCCATCGGGAAGCCGTCGCGCGACAGCACTTGCTGCTGCTTGACCTGGCCCAGCTTCAAGCTCTTCATCGCCTCCGGCATGCCGCTGTCATCGACCAGTTTCAGCTGTTTGCCGGTGGCGTCGAACAAGGCTTGCTTGGGTGTCTGCTTCAGGCTGCTCCAGCTGTCGAGAAAATACGTGTAGCTGGTATTCCAGCGCGCCTGATGGCTGCCGCGCTCCTCGGTCAGGCGACGGAACTGGCTGCCATCGAGTTTGACCGTGTACACGTCGTTGCCGATCGGATTGCGCTCGTCGGCCAGGAACAGCACCCGTCCGTTCGCCTCGTCGATCCCGTAGACGTCGCGGACATCCCACTCGCCCTGCGTGATCGCGCCGACCAGCTTATAGTCTTTGTCATAGCGGTACAAGTGGCGGTGGCCGGTGCGGTCGGACTTCCACACGAAGCTGCCATCCTTTAAAAATTGCGGCGCCGACAGGCGTTCGGTCCAGGCCGGGCTGGTTTCACGCACCATCACGCGGCTGGTCCCTTGCGGCTCGTACACGCGCAAATCCAGCCAGGTCTGCACCCGGTCCTGCCAGGCGGCAAACACGTTGCCGTCCGGGGTCCAGCCGACCTGCACCACCAGCGTCTCGGCGTTGCCGTACGGGCTGTCGGTCCAGCGCAGCTTGCCGCCCAGATCGACGACGCCAAGCTTGACGATCGGGTTCGGGTCGCCCGCCTTCGGATAGCGGGTCTTGTCCGTTTTCAGTGGTTGCGCATGGTCGCCGCTGAGCGTATAGATCGGCGCCTTGGTTTCGTCCAGGCTCAGAAAAGCGATCTGCTGCGAGTCGGGCGACCACCAGAACGCGCGGAACTTGCCGCGGCCATAGATCTCCTCCTGGTACACCCAGTCGAGGCGACCGTTGAACACGGTTTCGTTGCCGCCGCTGGTCAGACGTTTCTCCTGCCCGCTGGCGATGTCGATCGCGTAGATGTCGTTACCTTTCAGATACGCCACGCTTTTCGCGTCCGGCGCCAGCAAGGCTTCGTCCTCGGCCACGTCCGGTGTCGCCGTCAGCGCGTGCGCCTTGCCAAGCTTCAGGTCGAGGAACCACAGGTCGTTCTTGTGGGTGAATACGTAGGCAGTTTGTTCCGGCTTGATCTGCGGGCCCAGCTTCTCCGCCAGCGCCTTGGCATCCTTCTCGTCGATGCCGCCGGCCTTGAGCGCGCCGATCAGGTTGCCGTCGGTGGGCAACACCTGCTTGGCCCAGCTTTGCGGATCGAGCACCGACAGCGTCACCGCGCCGTCCTTGGTGCTGGACTCGATCAGGCGATTTTGCGGGTCCCACGCCAAGCGTGTCAGCGGTTTCAGATCGAATTTGAGTTTCTCGGTCGGGTGGTACAGCATTTCCAGCGTCAGCTGGCCGTTGTCGGCCAGCACAGGCGCTGCCGCACCGATCAGGACCGGCAGCAAATACAGGGCAATTCGTGTTCGCATGTATCTTCCTTATAGGGTGATGGGGTGTTGCCGATGAGGCGCTGCGCTGCTCATCGTGTGCTGCGCGTGCGCGCCATGCCAGTCGCATCCCTGCACAGGCAATGCCCAGCAGAAATACCCGGCGCGGCAGCGCAGTATAGATCAAGCGCGCCGCGCCGCCCACTGGGAAATGCGATCCCTATCGCGCACAATGGCCGAAGCGCGGCACCGGCTCAATTACGTCAATACATGGGATGGGGGCACGCTTGGTGGGCGCGCAACGCCGTTTGCTGGCACGCACAGATGACCATGCGCGTCTTTGGAAACGTTGGCGCCAGCGGCGCGCCGGGCAGGATCGATGGACACCGGCACGTGGGCCGGCCAGACTCAGCTCTTGCGCGGCTTGCGCTCGTGGCCGACTTCGGCGATTGCGTCCTGGAATTCGGCCAGGTCTTCGAAGTTTTTGTAGACTGAAGCGAAGCGGATGTAGGCGATCTTGTCGAGGCGTTTCAATTCGAGCATCACCAGTTCGCCGATATAGCCGGACTCGACTTCGCGCTGTCCGCTGGTGAGCAGCTTCTCTTCGATCGAGGCGACGGCCGCGTCGATCGAGGCGGCGTCGACGGGCCGCTTGCGCAGCGCCAGCATCAGGCTGGCGCGCAACTTGGCGGTAGCAAATTCGGTCCTGCTGCCATTCTTCTTGACCACGATCGGCATCATCAGCTCGATCCGCTCGTAGGTGGTGAAGCGCTTGTCGCACTTGGCGCAGCGGCGCCGGCGCCGGATCGCATCCCCCTCCTCCGATACACGCGTATCGAGGACCTGGGTATCTTCATGCTGACAGAACGGACATTTCATGCGGGCTCCGAAGGCCAGTGACAGCGCGGAAAACAACTAACCGGCGCGCCACCTTGCATGGCGCACCGGCGCTTACTTAGACTGCGTAGACAGGATGCGCGTCGACCAGTTTCTTGACTTCGGCTTTCACGCGTTCGAGCGTGGCGGCGTCGGTCGGATTGTCGAGCATGTCGGCGATCAGGTTGCCCACCAGGGTCGAATCGGCTTCGTTGAAACCGCGCGTGGTCATCGCCGGGCTGCCCAGACGGATGCCGGAAGTCACGAATGGCTTCTCCGGATCGTTCGGAATGCCGTTCTTGTTGACGGTGATGTGCGCGGTGCCCAGCAGTGCTTCGGCCGCTTTGCCGGTCAGGCCTTTCGAGCGCAGATCAACCAGCATCACGTGCGACTCGGTGCGACCGGACACGATGCGCAGACCGCGCGCGATCAGTGCCTTGGCCAGCGCGTCGGCGTTCAACACGACTTGCTTCTGGTAGGCCACGAATTCAGGCTGCAGCGCTTCCTGAAACGCCACGGCCTTGCCGGCGATCACGTGCATCAGCGGGCCACCCTGGATACCGGGGAAGATCGCCGAATTGATGGCTTTCTCGTGCTCGGCCTTCATCAGGATGATGCCGCCGCGCGGGCCGCGCAGGGATTTATGCGTGGTCGAGGTGACGAAGTCGGCGTGCGGCACCGGATTCGGATACAGACCGGCGGCGATCAGGCCGGCGTAGTGGGCCATGTCGACCATGAAGTAGGCGCCGACATCTTTGGCGACCTTGGCGAAACGCTCAAAATCGATCTTCAGCGAAAACGCCGACGCGCCGGCGATGATCAGCTTGGGTTTCTTCTCGTGCGCCAGACGCTCCATCGCCTCGTAGTCGATGTCTTCCTTGTCGGTCAGGCCGTAGGAAACGACGTTGAACCATTTGCCCGACATATTCAGTGCCATGCCGTGCGTCAGGTGACCGCCTTCGGCCAGCGACATGCCCATGATGGTGTCGCCGGGTTTGAGCATCGCGAAAAACACGCCCTGGTTCGCTTGCGAGCCCGAGTTCGGCTGCACGTTGGCGCATTCGGCGCCGAACAGCTTCTTGACGCGGTCGATCGCCAATTGTTCGGCCAGGTCGACGTATTCGCAACCGCCGTAGTAGCGCTTGCCCGGATAGCCTTCGGCGTACTTATTGGTCAGCTGCGAACCCTGCGCCTGCATCACGGCCGGCGAGGTATAGTTTTCCGACGCGATCAGTTCGATGTGATCGTGCTGGCGGGTGGTTTCCTTCTGGATCGCGTCCCACAATTCCGGGTCAACGTTGGCGAGCGTGTGATCTTTTGCAAACATGAAAAAAACTCCAATCGGTTGGTGTGCAGTGCACTGGCAGGTGTGGATCGAAAGAGGGGTGCCGACATGGGACGAGCAGCCTCTTCGAACGATTCCATCGATGGCTGCCCAGGCGAACGGCTGATGAAATCTCACGTTCCCCGGTGGATACCCACCTTTCGCCGTTGGACCGGTGCGCCGCTGCGCGGCAATGGTCCCGACTTTTCGCCAGTCACGTGAGACGTAATGGAGGCCAAATTGTAAGGTAAGTGCTTGTTTTGAGCAAGGAAACGCCTAGTGCGGCGCCTCGTTATGCCAGTTTCGTCGCCGCGCGCGTGGTTTCGGCTACAATTTTGCCATCCCTCCCGCATTCGACAAGGAAACCCATATGATCGTCTTCATCACCGGCGCCAGCGCCGGCTTCGGCGCCGAAATGGCGCGCACCTTCGCCGGCCACGGCCACCAGGTGATCCTGGCCGGGCGCCGCGTCGAGCGCCTGCAGGCGCTGGCCGCCGAATTGGGCGAACGCGCGCTGGCCGTGGCGCTGGACGTCACCGACAAGAGTTCGATCGCGCACGCGCTGGCCGCGCTGCCCGAGGCCTGGCGCGCCGTTGACGTGCTGATCAACAACGCCGGCCTCGCGCTGGGCACCGCGCCCGCGCACGAAGCCGCGCTGGACGACTGGGAAACCATGATCGCCACCAACTGCACCGGTCTGGTGGCAATGACGCGCGCCCTGCTGCCGGCCATGGTGGCACGCGGCAGCGGGCTGGTGATCAACATCGGCTCGATCGCCGGCCATATCCCCTATCCGGGCGGCAACGCCTACGGCGCCACCAAGGCCTTCGTCGAGCAGTTCACACTCAATTTGCGCGCCGACCTGGTCGGCACCGGCGTGCGCGCCACCAATATTGCGCCCGGCCTGTGTGGCGGCACCGAGTTCTCGAATGTGCGCATGAAAGGCGACGACGTCGCCGCCGCCAAGGTCTACGAGGGCACCACCCCGCTCTCGCCCAAGGATATCGCCGACACCGCGTACTGGATCGCCACCTTGCCGGCCCACATCAACATCAACCAGATCGAGATGATGCCAACCTGCCAGGGCTTCTCGCCGCTGACCATCAAGCGCGTCTAGGACCGTGAGCGCGGCGTAACAATGTTGCCCGTGCTCACAAATTTGTTAGTGAATGTTACAAGAGCTTCCCGCTAGACCTTCCTTGCCAGGCCGTTTTTGCCGCTCTGTCATAGAGCGCACAGACGCGCCGCGCCCGTTGTGGGGCGCTCAAAATTGACCCTGCACTATGTGCGGTAGCGATCTCAACTACGCAACAAAATCGCGTAAAATGTTTCTCATACTCACAAACGGCAACCTCAACATGCCTTCAGCTTTCACCTGGACAGTACGTGTCTATTACGAGGACACGGACGCCGGCGGCATTGTGTTCTACGCCAATTACCTGAAATTCTTTGAACGCGCCCGCACCGAATGGCTACGCGGCCTCGATGTCGGGCAACAAGCGATGCTGCAACAGCATGGCGCCATGTTCGTCGTCAAAAACACCAGCGTCGACTATCATGCGCCCGCCCGACTCGACGATGTATTAAACTTAACTCTGAGCGTGGAAAAACTGGGCCGCGCGTCAGTGCAGTTCATCCAGCAAGCTTGGCGCGGCGATGTCATGCTCACCAGCGCCAGCGTCAAGGTTGGCTGCGTCGATTCGAGCACGTTGCGCCCGCGCGCCCTGCCCGACGCGGTCAGTGACAAGCTGCGCAGCGCCTGATTGTTTGCCCCGACCGTTTTATTAGAATAGACCAGAACCCCATGACTCCTGCCCAAGACCTGTCCTTCCTGTCGCTGATCACCAACGCGCACGTGATCGTGCAAATGATCATGGCCTTGCTGCTGATGGTGTCCCTGATGAGCTGGACCTATATCTTCCGCAAGATGTTTGCGATCAACGCCGCGCGCAAGCAGACCGAGGCGTTCGAGCGCAGCTTCTGGGCCGGCGGCAGCCTGCAGGCACTGCACCAGAACGCCAGCGGCAACCGCGACGGCAGCGGCGCGCTGGCGCGCATCTTCGACGCCGGCATGGGCGAATTCATCAAGGGCAAGGCGTCCTACGCGACGCGTGAAGCGTTCGACGCCGGCGCCGTGCTCGACGGCGCGCGCCGCGCCATGCGCGCCGCCTTCCAGCGCGAACTTGACGCGCTCGATTCGCATCTGAATTTTCTCGCCTCGGTCGGTTCGGTGTCGCCTTACGTGGGCCTGCTGGGCACCGTGTGGGGCATCATGAATGCCTTTCGCGGCCTGGCCAATGTACAACAGGCGACGCTGGCCGCCGTTGCACCGGGCATCGCCGAAGCGCTGATCGCCACCGCCATTGGCCTGTTCGCGGCGATTCCCGCCGTCGTCGCCTACAACCGGTTCACCCACGATATCGACCGTCTGGCAATACGCTTCGAGAGCTTCGTCGAAGAGTTCTCGAACATCTTGCAGCGCCAATCGCGCTAAGCCGGAGAAAGCGCGCCCATGTCCTCCTTTTCCAGCAGCCTGCGCGGCGGTCGACGCCGCAAGTTCAAGTCCGAGATCAACGTCGTGCCGTATATCGACGTGATGCTGGTGCTCCTGATTATCTTCATGGTGGTGCCGCCGGCCAATAGCCCCAGCGTGATCAACCTGCCCTCGGCCGACAAGTCGGCCCTGCCGCCGGACGAGTACATCCAGATCGTACTCAAACCGGACGCGACGCTGACCATCGGCATCACCGGCAAAAATCCGGTCGCGCCCGAAAAAATGGCCAACCGCGCCGCGCTGCTGCGCGCGCTGCGCAACGAACATGCCGACCATCCGGATTACCCGGTGATGATTGCCGGCGACCGCGACAGCAAGTACGACGACGTGATTCAACTCATTTCGGAAGCGAAGAAAATGGGCATCAACCGGGTCGGACTGGCCACCAAGTGACGACGCTGCCGTGGCCACGATGAACCCCTCTTATCCCGGCGGCGCCCCGTATCGGGTGCCGCCAGAACCGAACCGCTGGCGCGCGCTGACGTTTGCGGCCGTGATGCATGCGGGCCTGTTCCTGTTCTTGTGGGCCGGCGTGCGCTGGCAGAACACCGCCCCGGTCGCCGTCGAGGCCGAAGTGTGGGATGTGCGCACCCAGACGGCCGCACCGCCACCGCCGCCGCCGCGCGCAGCGGTCGAGCCGACACCGACGCCGCCGCCCAAAGTGGTGGCGCCGCCGGTCGAGCAACCGGCCGCGCCGAAAGCACCCGACATCAACCTCGAGCGCGCCAAGGTGAAGGCGAAGAAACTGGCCGAGGAGCTGAAACAGCTTGAACGCCAGGAACGCGAAGACAAACTGCGCGACGAGAAGCTGCTCAAGGACAAGGCCGACTTGAAGGCGAAGCAATTGAACGATCAGAAACTCAAGGATCTGGCCGACAAGAAGCTCAAGGATTTGGCCGACAAGCAGGCCAAGCTGAAAAAAGAAGCGGATGATAAGAAGCTGCTCGATAAGACGCGCGACGCCGAGATGCGCCGCATCACTGGCGCTGCCGGCACCAGCGGCACTGCGCCGAAGGCGACCGCGCCGCGCATCGACAGCGGTTACGTGGCCAGTCTGACGAGCAAGATCAAAAGCAATATCGCGTATAGCGGCAACACCGACGTCAGCGGCAATCCGACTGCCGTCTACAAGATCGACCAGCTGCCGACCGGGGAAATCATTCTGGTCAAGCGTATCAAGAGCAGTGGCATACCGGCCTATGATAACGCGGTAGAAAACGCGATCGCCAAATCGTCGCCGTTGCCCAAAAAGAAGGACGGCACGGTGGAACGCTCCATTGAAGCAGTTTTCGAAATGAAGGATTTGCCTTGAACCCAATGATGAAGAAACTCCCTGTCATGCTCGCCTGCGCCGGCTTGTGTGTCAGCTTGGCTGCGCACGCCCAGTTGCGCGTCGAAATTTCCGGCGTGGGCAGCAACCAGATCCCGATCGCCGTGGCCGCGTTTGCCGACGAGTCGGTCGCGCCGGCGCAAGTGTCGGCCATTATCAAGGCGGACCTTGAGCGCAGCGGCATGTTCAAGGTGATCGACGCCGGCGCCGTCATTTCCGACACGGCCAGCATCGATTACAGCGCCTGGAAAGGGCGCGGTGCCGACGCGCTGGTGGTGGGCAGCGTGCAGCGCCTGGCCGACGGGCGCTTCGACGTACGCTACAAGCTGCTCGACACCATCAAGTCGAACGAACTGTCGACGCTGGGCCAAGCGGCTCAGCCCAAGTACACGCGCTTGTCGGCGCACAAGATCGCCGATGACATCTACCTCAAGATGACCGGCACGCGCGGCGCTTTCGCCACCCGCATCGCCTACGTCAACGAAAACCGCGCCGCGCACGACTACCGGCTGGAAGTGGCCGACGCCGACGGCGACGGCGTGCAGGTGGCGGTGCGTTCGCGCGAGCCGATCATTTCGCCCTCCTGGTCGCCCGACGGCAGCAAGGTCGCCTACGTGTCATTCGAGGCGCGCAAGCCGGTGGTGTACGTGCAGGATCTGGTAACCGGCGCGCGCAAGGTCGTTGCCAATGAAAAGGGCAACAACTCGGCACCCACCTGGTCGCCCGACGGCACCCGTCTGGCGGTGGCGCTGTCGCGCGACGGGCACACCCAGGTGTACGGCGTAAACGCCGACGGCAGCGGCCTGCGCCGCCTGTCCAACGGCAACGGCATCGACACCGAGCCGCAGTTTTCCAGCGACGGCCAAAGCATCTACTTCACCAGCGACCGCAGCGGCGGCCCGCAAATCTACAAGATGAGCGCGGGCGGCGGCAGCGCCAGCCGGGTCACCTTCAGCGGCAGTTACAACATCAGCCCGCGCCTGTCGTCGGACGGCAAGACGCTCGCTTTCATCTCGCAACGCGACGGCGGCTTCGCGCTGTACGCGCTCGACCTGGCCAGCGGCCAGGAGCAACGGCTGGCCGACAACGCCAGCGAACCGAGTTTTTCACCGAACGGCAAGTACATCATGTACGCGACCGAAACGGGACACAGCAAAGCACTCGCCGTGGTTTCCGTCGATGGCCGCGTCAAGCAGCGCTTAACGACCCAGGCAGGAACCATACGGGAACCCAATTGGGGCCCGTTCATGAAGTAATTTTTTTCAACGACAAGGAGAAACATCATGCGCAAATTATCAAGTTTGGCCTTTATCGTCACCAGTGCCGCACTGCTGTCGGCTTGCAGCACCCCCGTCAAACTGGCCGAACCGGCTCCCGTCGTCGAACGCGCGCCCGAACAAGCGCCGCCGGCGGCCGACAACCGCGCCATTCAGCCGGTGCAAACGCCAAGCGTTGATCCGCTCAACGATCCAAAAGGCGTGCTGGCACAGCGCAGCGTCTACTTCGATTTCGACAGCTATGTCGTGCGCGACGATGCCAAGTCTGTCGTCGACAATCACTCGACCTACCTGTCGAAGAACAAGACGCGCAAAGTGCTCATCCAGGGCAATACCGATGAACGCGGCGGCACCGAGTACAATCTGGCGCTGGGCCAGAAGCGCGCCGAAGCGGTCCGCAAGGCGATGGTTGCGCTGAACGTGTCCGACAGTCAGCTTGAAGCCGTTTCGCTGGGCAAAGAAAAACCGAAGGCCCCAGGCCACGACGAAGCAGCATGGACGGAAAACCGTCGCGCCGACATCGTGTATTGATCACTCACCCGGCTCAATGCGGGTGACGGCAAACGGGGAGGCGCGCGGCACAGGCTGCGCGACTCCCCGTTGTCAGATTGGCGCTGTCGCGCCAGAAAGAAGCGAGCACCATGATTCGAATTTCCAAGACGGGCATCGCAGCGGCCTGCATGGCCGTGCTGCTGCCACTGCAAGCGCACGCCGGCCTGTTGGACGACGACGAAGCGCGCAAGGCCATCATCGAACTGCGCGCCAAGGTCGACGCCATGGCGCGCGACCTGAACGCACGCATCGATAGCAAGTCGGACAAGAGCGGCGCGCTGGACCTGGTCAACCAGCAGGAACTGACCACCCAGGAGATCGCCAAGCTGCGCGGCCAGATCGAAGTGCTGGCCAACGAAGTGGCCAACGCGCAGCGCCGCCAGAAGGACTTCTACAGCGACCTCGACGCGCGTCTGCGCAAGCTCGAGCCGCACAAGGTGACCGTCGACGGCCAGGATGTGGCGGTCGAGCCGTCCGAGCAAAAATCCTATGACGCGGCGATGCTGCTGTTCAAGGCGGGCGACTACAAGGCCGCGGCCGGCTCGTTGACCGACTTTGTACGGCGCTACCCCGATTCGGGCTACGCGGCCAACGCGCAATACTGGCTGGGCAACGCCTATTACGCGCTGCGTGACTACGCCAACGCCATCGCCGCTCAGCAGGTCGTTGTCACCAGCTACGCCGACAGCCCGAAGGCGCCGGACGCGATGCTCAACATCGCCAGCTGCTACACCGAGCAAAAGGACAAGAAAAACGCCAAGAAGGCGCTGCTGGCTCTGGTTGCCAAATACCCCGATTCGAGCGCCGCGCAAACCGCCAAGGAACGTCTGGTCGCGCTGAAATAGCGTGCGCCGATGGCCGCGCAGCAACGGCAGCGGCCTTGCGCTGCGCGGCCGTTCTGGGCCGATCAGTGCGCAACGTCGCAAAAAAGTGACGTACGGCATTTGACAGGATGATGACCAGCCCCTATAATCTTGCTTCTTCGGGTCGTTAGCTCAGCTGGTAGAGCAGCGGACTTTTAATCCGTTGGTCGCAGGTTCGAATCCCGCACGGCCTACCACGAATAAGTATCAAGCCCACGAATGCATGTTCGTGGGCTTTTTGCTTTCTGGCGCCCAGCCTTGAGCTGACCGGGCGCGCCGCCACTAGCGCCTGCGCGCGCGCTGCCAGTGCATGACCCAATTTTCTTCCCAGCTCTTGCCATCGTCACGCGAGACGGCCTGATACCAGCGGCAGGAATCGGCTGTGATCTGATCCCACACGCCGCGCACTAGCACGGGCGCGCCGCCATCGACGTCCGCGGCGTCCCAGCGCCCCACGCCGTCCGAAAAGCTGCCCCAGGTGGGCGACGGACTGATCACGCCGCGTTTGCTGTTGAGCCAGTAATCGGCCCATAATTTGCGTTCAACGTCGAGAACCCGCAGGCCCATGCCGCTGAAGTTGCGAGCCGGAATGCGCAACTCCTCGACACTGGCGATGCCACCAAGAATGTCGAACACGCTGGCCTCGCCGTCGAACTGGTCCCACTGCTGATCCTTCAACTGGCGATTTTTTATCGTCCAATTGCCGGTCAGAAAGCCAAAATCGCCAGCCTTGCCCGTCGCGAGGGGCTTTGGACCTGCAGCACTGGCAGTGGCCAATCCGAGCGGGCCAACCGCGGCCAAGCCGGCCGCCACTTGAAGCAAGGTTCGGCGTTGCATATTCGATGGATCATGCGTCATAGGTATTTTCTTTGGATAAGTGTTGAAGTGATGCCAGTTCAATCACGCATCGCAGCGAGTGCTGCAATCAATGTTCGTGACGCCCAGGCCGATGAAGTCGTTCAGCGCCCCATAGGCTGCGCTGTTGCACGCGGCATAGTGTATGAGCTAATCAGGGCGGATTTCGCCCTAATTAAAGTGACGCCGGTACTTGCAATGCGCGACGATACCAATGACGCGTGGGAAATATGGCGCACGCTGCGTCCGGCAACGACACGGCGACCGGGGCGGTCGTCGCTAGCCGATTCAATGCGTGGCAAGCACCCAAACATTGCCGTCCCGCTCAGTCCGACGCGTCTGCTGACTGCGCCGTCCGTCGCTGGCGACACATGCGAGAAAATTGTTTACGCCACACCGAAAAATGTGAATACAATTAATGTTGTTTAATTATTCAATTTTCAGGGAATAGACCATGTTCAAGGCGCACATTCTGACCATCATCTTGGCCGCGGCATCGGGCCTTGCGTACAGCCAGGAATTGTTATTGGCGGCCAGGGTCGACAAAATTTCCTTGCTCCCAAGGGGGAGCCGCGAGTGCGCTGACCCATGCCCGCAAACCCAAACAGAACTTCCAAATGGCAATGTCAGTATATGCATCTCCACGTCGTGCGGCTGTCAGGTGACCACGCTGATTGTCGACAAGGTCTTGCTGGGCGAAACGTCCACCGGCCCGATGCAGGTCAAGGCCAACCTGGGCGAGTATTGCAAGCCCACCTATCCGATCTCGTCGCAGACGCTGCTGATTCATTTAAAGGATGGCGCCACGCACTTGTCAGTGCTCGACAATGTGCAAGGTACGGCCAGGTTTGATGCGAAGGCCTTTGAGACGATCGGCAAACTCTCGGTCGCCTCGCTAAAACAGACCGACGGGAAAGTGGCGCTCGATACACTGCTCGGCCAACTCGCCAAGCCGGACTGAGCGCCGGATGCTTGCGCGCCCCTCGCAGCGGCGCGCTTCACCTGAGCACGCGCACCTTGGCATGGACGCTTGTTAGCGGGCGCCACCGGGGTACGGGCGGACGACCGCGCCCGCGATCTGGGACGTGCGCAATGTGTACCGTGCGGCGGCGCGCCACGCACCGCTCAGGCTTTCTTGGCCAGATCGGGATTGTTGAACACGCGTTTCACCACGCTCTCAAGGGCCACGAACATGCTTTCGACACCGAACCCGGCCAAAAATGACAGCGCAGAACCAGTCAAGGTGAAGGTCGCGATCACACTGTCGCCGTGCGCCCCCGTCGGACTAACGTACAGCCCGATGCAGGCTCCCACGATCGCACCGAGCGCCAACTGGCAGAACGCCAGCGTGGAGTCGCGCGGCGAGAGCAGACTTTCACGCGTCTTGGTCGACAGATCGCGCACCACCGCCGCGCCCGCGCCCAGCACGCCATAGAAGAACGGCAGCACAGCGCCGGTGAACACGTGTATCAGCAAGCGCATGGCCACCTCGTCGCGGCCATTGTCCTCGAACGCATCCTTGGACGCGCCGGTCGCTGCCGCGAATGTCGCGCTGTCATGGCGAAACAGCAGCCAATTCCACGAGCCCAGCCAGCTGCTGAGCGCGCCGCTGATGGCCGCGTGTTCCTGCTGGACTTCCTTCAACGCATCACACAGATGGGCATCGGCAACGCTGACCGAATGCTCACTGAGCTTGCCCGTCGCCAGCACGGCGGGCACGAAGCCGGACCCGCCGCACAAGCGGGGAATGGCATAGGCATTGGCGACCGGGGAGGCCTTGACGTTGTCGTTTGACTTGCTAGCCGGCATAGCAAGCGCACTTTCCGCCGCCTCGATTTTCTTCGCGATATCACGCCGCTCCGCATGGATGGCATCCAACTGCGCCAAAATCTCGTTGCCCGCCGTGACATGCCAGGAAAACCAGCAGGTAAATGCCAGCCAGACCACCAGCGCGAAGACGATGAACCGAATCCGGCTTTCGAACGAGGCGGCGGTCGAAATCAAGCCCGGGTAGGCGGCGCGCGCCAGTTCCATGCGTGTCGGCCAACTATCTGACGAGGCGTCTTGCGCAAGCGTGGACGACACCGCCACGCTCGCCCCCGCTGGTGCAGCGGCACCGAGCGCAGGTGTCGTTGTGCGGCGGCGCCACAGCGAGACCAGGCGACGCCACCACGGCTCGTCGGTGCTGTCGTCGCCAACGACGAGCAGCGTGAATGCGATCGTTGCGCCATTGGCCGGCATGGCCGCGGCATTCAAGCGGTCCTTCGCGTTGATCAGCGTTGCCGCCTGCTCGGCGCGCAGCGCGTCGGTGCCTTTGGGCGATGGCCAACCAATCTGACAGATCTTCTCTATCCAGTTGGCGTCACCGCCCCCTTCACTGAGCGGTGGCTTGACGGTGGCCAGACTCTTGTCCCATCGCCCGGAAATATGGTCGAGCAGCAGGTAGACCTCGCTGAGTTCTCTGGCAAAGATGAAATCCTGAATTTGCGCAGGTTTTGCAGGACTTGCATCGCTGTTTATCTCGGACATGATCTCCTCCAGTTGGAACAGTACACGGCAATGAAGTGTCGTCAAACCATGTGAGCGCTACGACGCTCCCACGCCTCCTTTATACACAGGTTTGATGTGGAAATGCTAATAATTTGAAAGCAAGAATGCGCGCCGGGCGGATCCGGACCAGCGCCTCTGCCGGCCGCCCTCGCGCAGCAGCGCCGTCGTACGCCCGGTGCGCGGCCCTGCGCACGCAACGATATCCTGGCGCATCAAAAGTGTCGACGAACCACTATTGACCAGATTACAATCCTCTCTTCGCGGCAACGTGTCGTGCGCGCGTTCGATCGCCACGCTGATCGCCCCACCACCAGGAGTAACAATGCATCGCTATGTGTCAGGTCTGTTCATCGCCACCTTGCTGGCCGGCTGCGCCAGCGCTCCCGAGCAGCGCGCAGCGTCGAGTGCGCTGACGGCGCCGGCCGGCGCGCAATGGTTCAAGCTGCCCACCGACGCCTACAAGGGCAAGCAGGACGACGTGTTCTTTCTCGACGCCCAGCACGGCTGGTACGTCAACGGCCTGGGCAAGATCTATCGCAGCGAAGACGGCGGCGCGCACTGGCAACTGGCGCTGAACCAGCCGGGCACTTATTTCCGCGCGATCGGCATGGTCGATGCGCAGCACGGCTTTGCCGGCAATATCGGCACCGACTATTTTCCCGGCGTGAGCGACACCAATCCCTTGTATGAAACCCAGGATGGCGGGCGCAGCTGGCAAGCGCTGAAAAACCTGCCGGGCGCACCCGTCAAGGGCATCTGCGCGATCGACATCCTGAAAACAAACTTCATCAACGCCGGCGTGCTCGACCAGCGCACGCTGGTCCATGCGGGTGGCCGCGTCGGCAGTCCGGCCACGCTGCTGCGCTCGCTCGACGGCGGCGCCAGCTGGACCAATATCGACATGAGCCCATGGGTGGCGATGATCGTCGACGTCAAGTTCTTCGATGCGATGAACGGCATCGTGTTCGCCGGCACCGATGCCGACATTGACAAGTCGCACGCGCTGATCGTGGCCACCCACGACGGCGGCAAAAGCTGGGACAAGGTGTACCAGTCGGCCCGTCCGTTCGAGCTGACCTGGAAAGGCAGTTTCCCCAGCCGCGACGTGGGTTACGCGACGATCCAGAACTACAATCCGGACAAGGCCGAAACACTGCGCCGCGTCGTCAAGACGGTCGATGGCGGCAAGCATTGGCAGGAGCTGACGCTGGTCGATGACGCCGGCGTGCGCGAATTCGGGGTCGGCTTCGCCACGCCCGAGTTGGGCTGGGTCGGCAGCACCAAGGGCGGCTTCGAGACGCGCGATGGCGGCGCCAGCTGGCACAAGGTGGAGTTGGGTCGCAATGTCAACAAGATCCGCATCCTGCCCGAGGGCGGCAGCTTCCGCGCGTACGCAATCGGTGCCGACCTGTATCAGTTCGGCGTCGCACCGAGCGCGCCGCCGGTGGCCGACCACACTCCCTTGGCGGTCGGTAAACCGTAGCCGCGCCGGTGCGGCCGATGCGTCGGCCGCACCGTCACGCTTAGCCTGCACCAACGGGCGCGCCTTGCATATCACGCCGGCAAGCGCGCCAGCCGACGGCCGTGCCCAGCGCCTCGAAGGTGGCCGGCAAGGCCGCGCTTGCGACCCCAAGCGCCCTGGAATGTGACGGGGCAGCGGCTGGCAAATTCGCCGCGCGGGCAGAAGAATGTCACGCCGATCAGCGCCGCGCGCCCCGCCGCTTTGCATGCGTTCGTTCGATGTGCCCGCACGGCGCGCGATGGACTGTGTGTCTTGTCGACAGGCGCGACCCGCACAGCGTAGCGTGTTCCCGCGTCGGTAGTGCAAGCTGGCACGAATGCCTATAGAATGCAGCGACCCCATTCCGGCAAACTCGAGGTAGCAATGACGATCAATTTAATCCTGAACCTGGCAGTGGCGCTGGGTCTGTGCGTGCTGATGTACTGGCAGCAGAGTCACCACCTGTCGTTTACCAAGCGCGTCTTCACCGGCCTGGGCCTGGGCGTGGCGCTTGGTGCGGCGCTGCAACTGATCTATGGCGCCAGTTCGCCGATCGTCGCCGCCACCAACGACTATCTCGACATTGTCGGCACCGGCTACGTCAAGCTGCTGCAGATGATTATCATGCCACTCATCATGGTCTCGATCATCTCGGCGATCCTGAAGCTGCGCGACGCGGGCTCGCTGGGCAAGATCAGCGTGCTGACGATCGGCACCCTGATGCTCACCACCATGGTGGCGGCGATGGTCGGCATTCTGATGGCCAAACTGTTCGGTCTGACCGCGGTCGGCCTGTCCTCCAGCGCGGCCGAAGTGGCGCGCGGGCAAGTGCTGCAAAGTTCCTTATCGACCGCCAAGGCCATTTCGCTGCCAAGCATGATCATCAGCTTCATTCCGGCCAATCCGTTCCTGGACATGACGGGCGCGCGCAAGACGTCGACCATCGCCGTGGTGCTGTTCTCGATCTTCATCGGCATCTCGGCCACCGGCATCGCCGCCAAGCAGCCGGCCATCTTCGCCTCGTTCGACCATTTCATCAAGGTCGTGCATGTGATCGTGATGCGCATGGTGACGCTGGTGCTGCGCCTGACACCCTACGGCGTGTTCGCGCTGATGGCCCAGGTGGTAGCCAGCTCGAGTCTGCAAGACATCTTCAACCTGATCAGCTTCGTGATGGCCTCCTACAGCGCGATCCTGATCATGTTCGCCATCCACCTGGCGCTGATCGTGGCGGTTGGCCTGAACCCGCGCCGCTACTTCAAGAAGATCTTCCCCGTGCTGGTGTTCGCGTTTACCTCGCGCACCAGCGCCGGCTCGATCCCGATGAGTGTGCAGACCCAGACCACGCGCCTGGGCACGGCCGAAGGCATCGCCAACTTCGCCGCTTCATTTGGCTCGACCATCGGCCAGAACGGCTGCGCGGGCATCTATCCGGCCATGCTGGCCTTCATGATCGCGCCCACTGTCGGGATCGATCCGATGACGCCGGGCTTCATCGCCCAGCTGATCGCCGTCATCACTGTTGGCTCGGTGGGCGTGGCCGGCGTGGGCGGTGGCGCCACTTTCGCGGCCCTGATCGTGCTGTCGGCGATGGACTTGCCGGTCGCGCTGGCCGGTCTCTTGATCTCGATCGAACCGCTGATCGACATGGGCCGCACCGCGCTCAACGTGAGCGGCTCGATCACCGCAGGTACCGTCACGAGCCGCCTGCTGGGCGCCACCGACATGGATATCTTCAACAGCGACGCCGAAGTCAACCTGGACGGCGACGAACAAGTCGCCTGATCCGATGCGGGCGCCGCGGCGCCCGATGCCGCGCCTTCACACATGGCGCCGGCCACGCCAGCGCCCATCCCAGGCGCGCTCAGAACGAGCGCGCCAGCGCGAACCCTTTCCCGTGTTGCCAGTCCAAGCTGGACGGTCCGTGCGCCCCTGCGCGCTGGCCCGGTAACTGTCCGCGTGTGTCCTTGCTGCAGTTCGCGGCAATGCGCCCGGCTACAACAAGGAGTCACCATGAAACCAACTTCACACATCGCCAGCGCCCTGCTCGGGGTCGCCTTGCTCAGCACAACGCTGGCGGCCTGCCAGAAGAAAGAACCGACCCCGCTCAGCACCGCACCAGCGACCAGCGATGCGGCGGCGATGGCCGATACTGGCGCAGCGCCCGCCCAGGCCAAAGACACTAACGCCACAACGACCACCAGCGCAAACGAGTCGCGCGACCAGAGCGCGACAAAGACCGACGACCCACCCAAGCCGGCACCAGACCAACGCTGACAACACCACGGCGCCTGACTGGCGCACCGATGTCGAAGTGACGCAAGTATCTCCGATGTTGCGGCGCATCTGCGTGCGCTTGCGCTGAAATATGCACGCTGGTGCCGCGTCGATGGCGTGCCGGCTGCGCATTGTCGTGGCGAAAAAGGATCTGGTCGTGACCGGGTTCGCGTGACCAACGGTAGTGTTTCCTTGCGCGCGGCGCGTACCCGCAACGCGCCCATCGCGCTCAGACCGAGGGCCATCATCAGCCAGGACGATGGTTCGGCCACGGCAGCCGTGACGCTCACCGGGTCCCGACCGACGAAGCCTAATTGTCACCCATTGGTCCGCCATTCGGCACGCCGTAACGATAGCCGATCGCGCCGTTGGTGTCATTTGCCAGTCGCTCAAGCCGGCAACGCTAGCGCCATTGTTAAAGCTGGCTGCAGCGCAGCCGTCATCTGCCTGCGCACTGAAGATGGGGCCTTACCATAAAAAGCACCGTTGCTGCCGATCTGCGAGCTGTGGTTGACGACGTTCCAGCCAGCTGGCGCCATCGTGTCGTCGCCTTCATGTGGCGCCGCTGCCGACGCGCTGGCACCGCATGCCAGCACCGGCGCAGTCATCAGGAATGGGAGCGCTTGACGGGTAATCGTATGCATCAACGACCTAGGTGATTCATTGAAAAGAGCTCATCCAGACAGAGTGCAAGCGCTGGCCAGTACGGACGCCAGGGACGAGCGTACTGGCCACACGATCGCAAATCATCACATAATGTGATCAATGCACCATCAAAAGATCGCATCTTGATAAAGATGGAATCGGCATCGCATTATTGCAAGTATTTTTGCAGCGGCGTCCGCGGCACTTCTCGCATGCACCTCCCAGCGTCTTGGCGCAAGGCTGGCAGCCGTGCTACGGCGAAAGGCACGTCGCGCGCCGCAACGGACGGGCCAACGATGGATGTAAAAAAAGCCTGCACGAAGCAGGCTTTTTTTGTTTGGTGCGGGCCGCCCGAATCGGTCGGCCCGCATGGCGGGCTGGCGATCAGTGCTTGTTCAGCGCAACGCCGCCCAATGGCTGCTTGCGACCGCGTCCCGTCGCCATCCGGCCCAGCGCCATCACGCCGCGGAACAGCAGACGCACGAAGATCAGGGTCAACAAGGCTTCGATCATGGTCACCAAGAAGGCCAGCACCGGGTTGTAGCTGTCGGCACGGCGGTGGAACTTGGCAAACATCCGATCCCGGGCGATCTCGATGCTGTCGTAGAAAGTCGGCACCACCAGCAAGGTCAGGATCGTCGAGGTGATCGTGCCGCCGATGATGGCGATTGCCAGCGGACGGTAGAACTCGCCGCCCTCGCCCAAGCCCAGCGCCACCGGCGTCATGCCGGCGATCAACGCAAACGTCGTCATCAAGATAGGACGCAGACGCAGACGGCCCGCGTGCATCAACGCATCTTCGCGCCCATACCCTTCCGCTTCGCGCTTGCGGGCCGCGTCGAGCAGCAAGATGGCGTTCTTGGCCACCAGACCCATCAGCATGATGATGCCGATGAAACTCATCAGGTTGAGCGTATTGCCGGTCGCCCACAAGGCCACCACCACACCCACCAGGGACAGCGGCAAGGACATCATCACCGCCACTGGCGCCGTGAACGAACCGAACTGCATCACCAGGATCAGGTACATCAAGCCGATACCGGTGATCAGGGCGATCAGCATCGCGGTGAACAGTTCCTTCATGTCCTGGCCGGCGCCGCCGAGCGACAGGCCGTAGCCTGGCGGATAGTCGAACGACTGGGCCAGCTTCATCGCATCGGCCGTCACCTCGCCGCTGGAGCGGCCCTGTGCGTTGGCCGACACGGTGATGGTGCGCTTGCCGCCCTTGTGCTCGATGCCGGACGGGCCCTTGCCCATCGTGATCTTGGCGATCTGGTCCAGCGGCACCATCTGATTGGTGCCGCTGACGGCGATCGGCAGGCGCTCGATGTTGTCGGCGCTGACCCGGTCGTCCGGATGCAGGCGCACCGCCACGTCGCGCGCTTCGCCCGTTGGGTCGACCCAGTCGCCCACTTCGACACCTGCAAACGCCACCCGCAGCGATTGGGCCGCGTCGTTGACGGAGATGCCCATCGAATTGGCCAGACCGCGGTTAAGTTCGATCTGCAGCTCGTTCTTCGGATCCTGTTGCGACAGGCCGACATCGACCGCGCCTGGCACCATGCGCAATTTATCCATGTAGGCGCTGGTGATTTCGAGCAGCTTGCGCGAATCGGGACCAGTAAATTCGATCTGCACCGGCTTTTGCGCGCCGCCGTTCAGGTCGTCCATCACCACGTATTCGGCGCCGACCAGATGGCTGATCTTCTCGCGCAGTTCGACCGCCACTTCCTTGGCGCTACGCACGCGGTCCTGGCGTTTGCCGATGTCGACATAAATCCGGCCGCCGCTGGCGTCGATGCTGCTGTTGGTGTCCTTGGTTTCCTTGATCGAGCGCGCCAGATCGGCCGCCTTCTCCATCTTCAGACGTGCATATTCGATCGACGACGACGATGGCGTGCGCACCGTGATCATCAGGTTGCCCGAGTCGGACATGGGCAGGAAGCTCGAACCGCCCTTGAACATTTGCAGCGCCAGTGCGCCCACCAACGTGCACAGCGCGATCATGGCCATCGAACGGCGGTGATGCAACGCCCAGCCGATCACTTTGCCGTAACGGTCGGCCTGATGGTCGAACCAGTCGTTAAAGCGCGCCAGTTTCAGGCTGATGCCTTTTTTCGGCGCCGTGTGGTGGTCGGCCGGGTCGCCCCAGTAGGCCGACAGCATCGGGTCGAGCGTGAACGAAATGCCCAGGCTGACCAACACCGAGCACGTCACCGTCAGCGCGAACGGACGGAACCATTCGCCCGCCATGCCGGGCATGAAAGCGACCGGAATGAACACGGCGATGATCGAGAAGGTGGTGGCGGCCACCGCCATGCCGATTTCGGCGGTGCCTTCGAGCGCCGCCTTGCGCCGGTCCGAGCCCAGCTGCATGTGGCGCACGATGTTTTCGCGCACCACGATCGCATCATCGATCAGCACCCCGATCGCCAGCGACAGGCCGAGCAAGGTCATGAAGTTGAGCGTGAAGCCGCACAACCACACGGCGATAAAGGCGGCGATCACCGACGTCGGCAGCGACAAGGCGGTAATCAGGGTCGAGCGCCAGGAATTGAGGAAGGCATACACGACGAAGATGGTCAGCACGGCGCCGAAGATCAGCGACTCAATCACGTTCATCAGGCTGCGCTGGGCATCCTTGCCGCCATCGCGCGTGATCTCGAGCGTGGTGCCGGGCATGGTCTTGGCAAAATCGGCGTTGATGTCGGCGATCATCTCGCGCACCTTGGTGGCGGTGCTGACGGTGGAGGCGTCGCGCGAACGCAGGACCTGCAGGCCCACGTTGGGTTTGCCGCTGCGGATGCTCACGCTGTCGAGGTCGGCGAAACCGTCCTTGATTTCGGCCACCTGGGACAGGCGCACGATCTGCTCGCCCTGGCGCTTCACGACGACTTGCTCGAACTCGGCGGGCGACTCGATGCGTCCGACCAGACGGATGCTCTTCTCGTCGAGCGTGCTGCGCACCTTGCCCACCGGCGCATTGGTGTTCTGATTGCGCAGGGCGGCCACCACTTCGCTGACCGACACATTGTATTCGCGCAGTTTCTCGCTACGCAGCAGCACCGACAGCTCGCGCTTGAGCGAGCCGCTGATGTTGACGGTGGAGACGCCGTTGATGACGCGGAATTTATCGGCCAGCACATCCTCGGCCAGGCGCGACAGTTCCGCATGGCTCAGCTTGGACGAGGACAGCGCCATGTTCATGATCGGCTGCATCGACGGGTCGAAGCGGCGCAGCACCGGCTCGCGCATCTCGGTAGGCAGCTTGTAGCGCACGTTGGAGATGGCGTTGCGCACCTCGTCAGTGGCCTCGATCATGTTCTTCTGGAACGTGAACTGGATCTGGAAGCTGGCATTGCCCTCGTCGGCCGACGAATCGACCTCGGTCACGCCGGAAATGCTGAGCAGGGATTTCTCGATGCGGTTGATGATCTCGCGTTCGACCGTGTCGGGCGAGGCGCCCGGATAGGGAATGTTGATGAACAACGAAGGTACTTCAACGTCGGGATTCTGATTGACGCGCAGTTTGCTCATGGCCATCAGCCCGAGCGCCATCAGCGCAATGATCAAGACGATCGTTGCCATCGGCCGTTTGATACTGAAATCGGATAAGAACATGGCTTATTTCCCCTGTACTGGCGCAGTGGTGGCGGCGCTGGCCACTTTGGCGGCGACCATCTCGACCTGCTCGCCATCCTTCAGGCTGGAGCTTGGGTTGCGCATCAAGGTGTCGCCCGCGGCCAGGCCGGTGCGCACCTCGTAGTTGCCCGAGCGCGCATCGCGCACGCCCAGCGCCAGCTCCACCTTGGAAACCTTGTTGCCCTTGACGCGCCAGGTATAGGCCTTGTCGCCGGCCTTGACCAGCGCGCTCTCGGGCAGCATCAGCGCGCTGACGCTTTCCGCCTCGATGCTGCCTTCGGCGTACAGACCGGACACGCGCGGCTGCGCCGCGTCGGCGAACGCGACCAGCACTTCGACCTGACGGGTGACGTCGTTGGCGGCCGGATCGATGCGCTTGACCTTGCCGTGGAATTCCTGGCCCGTATAGCCGTTGATGCGGAAGGTGACCGGCTGGCCGACCTTGACCAGCGCGATCTTGTCGGCCGAGACGCGCCCTTCAAAGCGCATGCTGGTCGGATCGATCACTTTCAGCATTTCCTTGCCGGCCGCGGCGGTGTCGCCGTTGGACACCTTGCGGTCGCTGACGACGCCGTCGAACGGCGCGCGCACCAGCGTGCGTTGCAACTGCTGGCGCGCCAGCACGGCGCGCGCCTTGGCGGCCGACAACTCGCTTTGCGCGCTGTTGCGGCGCACTTCCGAGTCGTCCAGCGCCTGCACCGACGTCATGCCGGAGGCGCGCAGCGTCTTCAGGCGCTGCAGCGTGCGCTCGGCCTGGTCGAGCGCCTGGGCGGCGCCGCGCGCGCTGTCCTCGGCCGAATTGAGATTGTCGCGAATCGAGGTTTCATCGAGACGCACCAGCACGTCGCCTTTTTTGACGACGTCGCCGTTTTCTTTCAATACTTGCAACACCACGGCCGAGACTTCGGCGCGCAGGTCAGCCTTGCGCTCGGGCTGCACGGAACCGGTCACCACGGGCCCGGACGCGAGCGCATTGTTTTGCACCGTGATCAGGTCTTCTGGGGACAGCGTCAGCTTGACAGCGGGAGCATCGGTTTTCTTGTCGCCCGAGCCGGCTTTGCCAGCTACTGCGCTCGCGCTCGCTTTGTCGGTCTGCTTGCCATCCTTGCTGCAGGCAGCCAGGGCTGAAGCGATGGCCAGTACGATTATTGTTTTGCGCAACATGTAAATTCTCCGGGATGAATAGTGTTCGATGCTCGCCACAAGGGCAAGGTATAACAAGTGAGGCAGTATCGGACAGCCTTAGCGAGGCGTCAATCGGCCTACCCACGTGTTGCACTATCGTGGGCATGAACTGCGTTTTTGGCGCCCTGAACTGCACATAGCGGCGATGAAAAGCGCGGATTTTTGGCGTGAAACGAGCAGCGACCGACCTGAACTGCCTCTATATCAGCAAAGCGGCCGGCGCTTGCCGGGTGGCGCGGCGGCGCCGGATCAGCCCGGATCAGGCCTGCAGCAGGCTGCGCGAGACCAGATGCACCAGGAAGCCGATGCCCACGCCGGTACAGACGCCGCCGCCGATTTCGACCAGGGTATGGCCCATGCGCTCGCGCAGGTGCTGGAAGCCGGACGTGCCGGCGGCAAGCCGGTTGAGCGCCTCGGCGTGCTTGCCCACGTGCTGACGCAGGCTGTTGGCGTCGATCATGACGATGAAGGCCAGCGTTACCGCCACGCCGAAGGCCGGGTGGCCGATGCCTTCGCGCAACGCGATCAAGGTCGCCATGCTGGTCACGACGGCGCTATGGTTGCTGGGAAAGCCGCCATTGCCCACCAGATCGAAGGCCCAGCGCCGCGTGCGCGCGCTGTTGATCAGGAATTTGAGCGGTCCCACGCTGAGCCAGGCGACCAGCGGGGTGACCAGATAGGTGATGTCCATAAAGCCTTCGTGTGTTCGTGGGTGAAAGTGGGCGCGTGGGTGCGCAACGACGCAAGGCGCAATTATCGCAGATCGCGCCAGCCGGCCAAAGCGCCCCGCTGACGCCGCCCGCGCATCGATATGAAAACAATATTCTGGTCAAAACACTTAGAATGACCGACAAGCGCGACTGTGCGCAGCGGCGCCACCGCTGTTTCGCTAGCGAAAATTTCTTTGGGAGTAAAAATGCAACATTTCAAGCTGTCGATCGTGGTCACGGTGGTCTTGCTGGCACTGGCCGCATGGTGGGGTTATGCGGGCGGCGGCAGCGCCGGCGCGCTGTCGGCATTGTGGATCGCCGCCGTGCTGGGCGTGATGGAGGTATCGCTGTCGTTTGACAACGCAGTGGTCAACGCCTCGGTGCTGCGCAACTGGAACGAATTCTGGCGCAAGCTGTTTCTCACCGTCGGCATCATCGTCGCCGTGTTTGGCATGCGCTTGCTGTTTCCGCTGGCGATCGTGTCGGTGGCCACCGGTCTGGGCTTGCTGGACGTGTGGAGCATGGCCACGACCAACCCGGCCGAGTATGCGCGTCATCTGGGCGCGCACCACGCCGAAGTGGCCGCTTTTGGCGGCGCCTTCCTGCTGCTGGTGTTTCTCAACTTCCTGTTCGACCAGGAAAAAGAGCTGCACTGGCTGGGCCGGATCGAAGCGAAGGTGGGCGAACACGGCACCGAAGGGCTGGCCGTGCTGCTGACGCTGGGCGCGGTGTTCGCCTGCGTGAGCCTGATGCCCGAGGCGCGCAAGCTCAGCGTCCTGACGGCCGGTGTGCTCGGACTGGCCGTGTATGTGGCCGTGGGCTGGTTCAGCGGCCTGCTCGAAGAGGAAGAAAGCGATCCGGGCATCGGCAAGATGATCGCGCGCGGCAGCATCGGCGCCTTCGTGTATCTGGAAGTGCTGGACGCCTCGTTCAGCTTTGACGGCGTGATCGGCGCGTTTGCCATCACCAACGATGTCGTCATCATCATGCTGGGGCTGGCGATCGGCGCGATGTTCGTGCGGTCGCTGACGGTGTTTCTGGTGCACAAGGGCACGCTGGACGAATTCGTGTTCCTCGAACACGGCGCGCACTACGCGATCGGCATCCTGGCGCTGATCATGTTCGCCAGCGTCAAGTACCAGATCCCCGAGTGGTTCACCGGCCTGTCGGGCGTGGCCTTCATCGCGGTGTCGCTGTGGTCCTCGATCCTGTACAAGCGCAAGCACGGCCTGGGGACTTGAAATTTTAAAAACAGTCAGCATCTGTAGCCGGCCAGTATCAATGACCGGCGACGTGTCGATTGACGCTGGCGTTCCTTCACCCGTAGCACCCACTATTGGAGCGTACACTATGGCTATCAGTTTGCAAAAAGGCGGCAACGTCAATCTGAGCAAGGAAGCGCCCGGCCTGAAGAAAATCACGGTCGGCCTGGGCTGGGACCCGCGCGCCACCGACGGCGCCGAATTCGACCTCGACGGCAGCGCCTTCATGCTGCGCGCCGACGGCAAGGTGCGCGCCGATTCGGACTTCATCTTCTATAACAATCTGAAATCGACCGACGGTTCGTTGACCCACACGGGCGACAACCGCAGCGGCGTGGGCGACGGCGACGACGAGAGTCTGGTGATCGACCTGACGCGCGTGCCGGCCGAGATCGAACGCATCGCGGTGGCTGTGACGATCCACGAGGCCGACGCGCGCAAGCAGAACTTCGGCATGGTCAGCCACGCCTTCATGCGCTGCGTGAACGCCGACGGCGAGCGTGAAATCGCCCGCTTTGACCTGTCCGAGGAAAGCTCGACCGAAACGGCGATGGTGTTCGGCGAAGTCTATCGCAACGGCGCCGAATGGAAATTTCGCGCCGTCGGCCAGGGTTTCAAGGGCGGCCTCGGCCCGCTGGCGCGCTCTTACGGCGTGAACGCCTGAGTCACGTGCATCCGGCCAGGCGCACAGGCGCCGGGCCGGCGCGCCGGCGCCGGGCACCCTGTGCGCTGACGACGATCCCATTCCAGGCGCGCCGCAACAAGCCGGCGCGCCAGCAGGAGCGACGCTGATGAGTCATTTTACCCGCGGCCAGAAAGGCAAATTATCCGAGCTCGGCCTGTCCGACGCCATGCCGGTGCGCCTGACGTTGGATGCGCCGGGCATGATGGTCGATGTCAGCTGTTTCGGCCTCGATGCGCACGGCCAGTTGTCCGACCAACGTTTCATGGTGTTCTATAAGCAGACGTCGGCGCCGCAGGACGCCATCGTGTTCGACGCCGGCGCGCCGCGCGCGCTGTTTCGGGTCGACCTGACCCGCCTGCCCGCTGGCATCGACAAGCTGGTGTTTTGCGCCAGCACCGACCAGGGCGGCATGCGCGGCCTGGGCCGATGCGCGCTCACGCTGGGCGACAACGACGCGCTCACGTTTGCGTTTTCCGGCGCCGACTTCACCGATGAAAAGGCGGTCATCGTCGGCGAACTGTATCGGCGCGATGGCAGCTGGCGCTTCGGCGCCGTCGGCCAGGGATTCAAAGGCGGTCTGGCCGCCCTGCTCAGCCATTTTGGCGGCGCCGAGATGGTCAGCGCCGCCGCACCGCCACTTGCCGCACCGCCGCTTGCCGCGCCGGCCGCGCCGGCGGCCAAGCCCGTCTCGCTATCGAAGATCCGGCTTGAGAAAAGCGGCGACAAAGTCTCGCTCGACAAACGCGCCGGCCAGGCGTTCGGACGCATCCGCGTCAACCTGAACTGGCATCAGGACAGCGCCAAACCGGCCGCCCCGGCGGGATTTCTGGGCAAACTGCTGGGGCAGTCGGCGCCGGGCACGGCGGCGATCGATCTCGACATCGGCTGTCTGTACGAGCTGACCGACGGCGCGCGCGGCGCGGTGCAGGCGCTGGGCAACAGCTGGGGCGCGTTCGACAAGGCGCCGTATATCTGGCTGGATGGCGACGATCGCAGCGGCAGCAGCAGCGGCGGCGAAAACATCGACATCAACGGTGCCCACTTCGAGCACATCAAGCGGGTGCTGGTGTACGCCTTCATCTACGACGGCGTGCCCAACTGGGCCGCCACCGACGGCGTCGTCACCATCACGATGCCAGACCAGCCACCGGTCGAAGTGCGCCTCGACAGCGGCGCCAGGCAGCCGATGTGCGCCATCGCGCTGATCGACAACCAGGGCGGGCGCCTGCAGGTGACCAAACTGGTCGAGTATTTTTCCGGTCAGGGCCGCATCACTGCCCACCAGGAAATGGATGAACGTTACCACTTTGGTCTACACTGGAAGCCCGGCTCGAAGAGCTAGCTTCATTCAACCCACCGATACCACTCATGACCCCATCCAAGAAGATCGTCGTCACCCTCGTTGCCGTGCTCGGCGCCGCCATCGCGGTGTTTCTGATTTACGTCTGGCTTACCTTGCACTGGTCGTATTCGGAAGGCGAGCGGGCCGGCTTTCTGCAAAAGTTTTCCAGCAAAGGCTGGATCTGCAAGACCTGGGAAGGCGAGATTCTGCTCACCAGCATGCCCGGCGCGATCCCCGAGAAATTTGAATTCACCGTGCGCGATGGCGCCGTCGCCCAGCAGCTGATGTCGGCCACCGGCAAGCGTGTGCTGCTCACGTACGCGCAGCGCAAGGGTGTGCCCAGCAGCTGCTTTGGCGACACTGAATACTTCGTCGACAAGGTACAAGTGACGCCGTAAGCGCCGTTCGCACGCACCGCTCAGTGCTGGCCGGGCTCGCGGTGGCGTGCGCGGATGGCCAGGATGGCGGGCAGGCACAGGCGAAAATGCGCCACCACCTCGGGGTCGAAGTGGCTGCCGCTCTGGGCAAAAATATACTCGAGCGCCTGCTCGAGCGGCCAGGCCTGCTTGTACGGACGGCTCGACGTGAGCGCATCGAACACGTCGGCCACGGCGACGATGCGTCCCGCTTGCGGGATGTCGGTGCCGGCCAGTGCGCCCGGATAGCCGCTGCCGTCCCATTTCTCATGGTGGCTGAGCGCGATCACGCGCGCCATGCGCAGCAGGTCCGAATCGCCGTCGTCGAGGATGTCGGCGCCGATCGCCGCGTGGGTCTGCATCACCGTCCACTCAACCCCGTCGAGCCGGCCCGGTTTGAGCAGCACCGCGTCGGGAATGCCAATCTTGCCCACGTCGTGCATGGGACTGGCGTCGAGCATCAGCTCGCACTGGGCCGCGTCCCAACCGAGCGAGCGCGCCAGCAGCGCGGCGATCTGGCTCATGCGGATGATGTGCAGTCCGGTTTCGTTGTCGCGGTATTCGGCCGCGCGCCCCAGCCTTTGCACTACCTGCAGACGCGACTGGCGCAGCATCTCGGTGCGCGCCTGCACCATCTGCTCGAGCACCGTCTTCTGGTCGTGCAGCATGCAAAACGCCAGATGCGCGTCCAGCAGGTTACGCACCCGCATCAGCAACTCGGCCCGGTCGAACGGCTTGCCGATGTAATCGCGCGCGCCGGCCGCCAGCGCCTTGAGCAGGTAGTCGCGCCCGTGCTGAGCGGTCAGGATCACGATGGGCGGCAGGAACGGGTCGTCCAGCGCCTTCAGTTGGGCCATGACCTGATAGCCGTCCAGGTGCGGCATGTTGATGTCGAGCAGGATCAGGCTGGGGCGCGCCGCGTGGTAATGCGCCAGCACGTCACGCGGATCGGCGATCAGCACACGCTCGCGGTAGCCCTGGCTGGCCAGCATCTTGTCGAGCAGTTTCAAGTTGGCCGGCTCGTCGTCAATGACGAAGATGCGGGCCTGGTCGAACAGCTGGTCGCTCATCGGGTTTTCTCCGTGCTGGCGGCGAGCCAACGGTTGACGGTGGTGAACAACTGGCCCACATCGAGCGGCTTGGTGAGGTAGGCGTCAAAGCCGGCCGCGCTGGCCCGTTCCAGGTCGCGCGGCATCGCATTGGCCGTCACCGCCACGACAGGGATGGCGGCCAGCGCCGGGTCGGCACGCAGCCGCGCCAGCACCTGGTAGCCGTCCATGCCCGGCATGTTGATGTCGAGCAGAATCAGGTGCGGACGTTCGCTGTGCGCCAGCGCCAAGCCCTGCTGCGCCGAGTGCGCGCCGGTCAGCGCGATATGCGACTGGGCGCGCAACATGCGCGCCACCAGTTTCAGGTTAATCGGATTGTCGTCGATGCACAGCACGCGCTGGCGCGCGCTGGCCGATTCGGCCGGCGCCTGCGCGACGTCGTCGGTGCCCGCCGGCTCGCCCAGCGCGGCAGCGGCGGGCAGCTCGACCCAGAAGGTCGAGCCGTCGCCCAGCTGGCTGGTCACGCCGATCACCCCGCCCATTGCCTCGGCCAGCCGGCGCGCGATCGACAAACCGATGCCGGTGCCTTCGACGGCGCTGGCCTCGGCCCCGAGCCGGCTAAACGGAAGAAACAGTTCGCCCAGCCGTTCGGGCGCGATGCCGGCACCATTGTCGCGCACGGCGATGCGCAGGCTGGCGCAGTCGGCGTGGCGCACCGACACGTCGATGGCGCCGCCCTCGTGGTTGTACTTGACCGCGTTCGACAGCAAATTGAGCAGCACCTGCTTCAGACGCACCCGGTCGGCCCGCACCGCCAGGTGCGGCGCCACGTCGAACGTCAGCGTGAGCGAACGCGCCTGGGCCAGCGGCAGAATCAGGCTGGTGCAATCGTCAATCAGTGGCGCCAGCTCGACCGGCTCAAGCGAGACGTCGATATTGCCGGACTCGATCCTGGCCAGGTCGAGCACCTCGTTGATCAGCGCCAGCAGGTGGTGGCCGCCCTTGAGGATCTCGGTGACGTTGTCCTGCTGGTCGTCGTTGAGGTCCTCGTCATATTCGAGCATCTGGGCGAAGCCAAGGATCGCGTTCATCGGCGTGCGCAGCTCGTGGCTCATGGAGGACAGGAAATCGGACTTGGCGTGGTTGGCCCGCTCGGCGTCCTCGCGCGCCACCGTCAAGGTCGCGTTCAGCGCGGCCAGTTCGCGGTGCACGTTTTTCAGTTCGGTGATGTCACTGAACATGCCCACCGAGCCGGTCGGCACGCCATGCTGGTCGCGCAGCAGCGACGGGATGCCCAGGCAAGACACGCGCGTGCCATCCGGCTGGTTCAACGTGATCTCGTACGGCTCGGCGATGCCGCGCTGACGCTTTTCCATCTCCGCACGCAGCACGGCGGCGTTCTCGGCATCGACGAAATCGAAAATCTGACGGCCGATGAACTCGGCGCGCGGACGCCCCATCATCGTGCACATGGCCGGATTGACGTCGGTGGTGCGGCCCTCGGTGTCGATGAACCAGAAGCCCTGGTGCGCGCTGGTGAGAATGGTCGAGAGCAGGTGTTCGCGCTCGGCCAGGCGCAGTTCGGCCACTTTGCGGTCGGTGATGTCGCTGTGGATGCCGATCATGCGCAGCGGCGCGCCGTCGGCGTCGCGCTGGAACACCGTGCCGCGGCACAGGCCCCACAGATAGCTGCCGTCCTTGCAGCGCAGGCGCAGTTCGACGGCGAAGGTGGGGCGCCGCCCGGCCAGGTAGTCGGACAGGTTTTGCTGCACCCGCGCCACATCGTCGGGGTGGATGTGACTGCGCCAGCCTTCGATGGTGTGCGCCAGCGCGCCCGGCGCGAAGCCGAGCATGGCCTCGTAGCGGCCCGAGGCGGGCATCGCGCCGCTGCGCATGTCCCAGTCCCAGATGCCATCGCCGGCCCCCTCGACGGCGAACACGAACAGCGCCTCGCTCTCGGACAAACGGGCCTTGGCCTCGACCCGCTCGCTGATATCTTGCAGCGTGCCGACCCGGCGCAACAGCGCGCCGGCCGCGTCGTGCTCGGCGCGCCCGAGCTGATGCACATGGCGCACCGTGCCGTCCGGGCGCACGATCCGGTACACCAGGTTGTGGCTGCCGCCGTGCTGCGCACGCTGCTCGCCCGCCTGCACCAGCGCCCGGTCGTCCGGATGGACCGCCGCCAGCACGGCCGCGGCGCTGGGCGTGAAACTGGCGCGCGCGCGTCCGAAGATATCGAACATCTGGTCCGACCAGCTCATGTCGGTGCAATCGGCGTTGCCCTGCCAGTTGCCGATGCAGGCCAGCGCCTGCGCCTCGCGCAGCCGTTTTTCGCTGTCGGCCAGCGCCAGTTCGGCGCGCTTGCGCTTGTCGATGTTTTGCACCACGCCGAGCATGTTGATGGCCTTGCCGTCGGCGTCGCGCAGCACCGCCCCCCGTTCAAGCAGCCAGCGCGTGCTGCCGTCGGGCAGCAGCGCGCGGTGTTCGATTTCAAACGGCACATCGTGCTTGACCGAGGCCTTGATGGCGTCCAGCACCGCCTCCCGGTCATCCGGATGGAGCGCGTTGACGAAGGTCGGATAGCGGGTCTGGCGTTCGCCGGCAGGCAAGCCGAACAGCGCCGCCACTTGCTCCGACCAGTACAGGGCGCCGCTGCCGATGTCCCAGTCCCAGGTGCCGATATTGGCGAAAATCTGGCCCTGGCCAAGCCGCTCGTTGGACAGGCGCAGCGCCGCATGGGCGCGCTTGCTGGCGCTGATGTCGGAGCGGATCGACACGTACTGGGTCGGCTGACCGCTCGCGTCGGCGCAGGGAATGATGGTCGCCTCGACCCAGTAGGTGCTGCCGTCGGCGCGCCGGTTGCACAGGTCGCCGTGCCAGACGGCGCCGCCGCTGATGGTGTGCCACAGCGCACGGAAAAATTCAGGCGGGTGCGCGTCCGACTTCATCAGGCGGTGGGTCTGCCCGATCAATTCGGCGCGGCTGTAGCCGCTGAGCGCGCAGAAGCGATCGTTGACGTAGCTGATTGCGCCACTGGCGTCGGCGATGCTGATGACGGCGTGCTGGTCGACCGTAGTGCGCAACTGTTCGAGCCAGGCGCGGATGGGCGGCGTCGGCGCCACGCTGGCACGGCGCGCGCGCGCCTGCCCGACCTGCGCGTGCGCGCGCACGGCTGCCATCATCTGAACGCGCGGCAGCACTTTGAGCAGCATCGGCAGCGCGGCCAGATGCGCGCCGCTTGGTGGCGCCCCCGTGCCGATGCACAGCAGCGCCAGGTCGGACAGGTCGGCGCGACTGCGCACGATCGCCGCCAATTGATCGGCGCCGGGCAGGTCCAGGTCGAGCAGCAGCAGATCGGGCCGGCGCTGCGCCATCGCGTCCAGCACCAGCTGCGGCGTCGCCGCATGCTCGAATGCGATGCCGCTGTCTGCCAGCGTCGCGCGATCCGCATCGGGCTCGGCCGCATACGCCAGCACGTACGGCGGCGCGGCCGCGCGCTGCTCGTTCAGTGCGGCGACCAGCGCCAGCAAATGGGCGCTGGCATGGGCGATCGGAAAAAAGTGTTTGACGCCGTTCTGGTGCCATAGCGCCTGTTCGGCGAAACTTGATGCCGGCTCAAACAAGGCCACCCAGGCGCCTGCCATGCCGGCGCGTTGCGCCAGCGCGGCGCGCGCGGGCGCCGTCAAGCCTTGCAACCAGGCCAGTTCGGTCACCAGCAAGTCGCGCTCGCACAGGTCGTCGGGGAGTTGTTCGGCCTGCGCACACCCGCATAGCACCAGCGGCATGGTCAGCTCTTGCATGGCCACGTCGGCATCGAAGCGGCCCAGCGCGATGACGCGCGCCATCGGCGCAAGCTGTTGCGCGGCATTGCTGCTGCCCGGCGCGCGATCCGGGTCGATTTGGCGTGTCTGCATCAGAACGAAATAAGGGTCGGGTACATCACCTGAGCGATCAGGCCGGCAAATCATACTGCACTGGGCTGATTACAAGAGACTTACACCTTAACATTCTGCGAACAATTTATGTTGGGAAAGAGTTGCTTCGCTGCCCCGCAAGCATCAAATCGTCTGAGCGAGACTGCAACACTGCTACCTAGGCAATGTTGCACCCAACGCGTCAGGATTGCTGAGGTTCAGGCGAGTGCCAACATCAGCGCGATTGGGGACAGTTCTCTGTTTCTCGGGCTTTGATGAGTGAGTGCCTCGGTGTTGGCACTGTTCCTGTGCGCATCTGGATGTCGGCACTGTCCCTGTCCGCCTGCCCCTGTCCGCCTGTCCGCCGGCGGGAAAACAATTGACATCTTCCCGACAGCAAGAAAACAGTACAACGTGCATATCGAACCATGGCAAATATTGAACGCGCAATTGAGTCGCTCGAATCAGTTTATGCAGATGGGGAACGCGACTGGGCCTCGTTTGGCCAAGTGTTCGGCGAAGTGAGTGATGCGGACAGTGCTTCGCCGCCCGGGAAATCTGACGCTAAGCGATTCAACGCTGCCCTAGCGCTCGTTGCGACCTTCCATGCTAGCGGCGACTTTGATGTCGCTGAACTAGTCGATGATCCGGACAATGGCTGTGCATTCCGAACTATGCTGGGTGCCTCTAGTGAGTTCTCGGAACGGAGAACTGAGCGCGTCAAGAAAAAGGGGATCGACAGCGCAGATGCCGTGGCGCGATTCAGAATAAGCAAGACTGGCCCCGACGCGAAGGCGCCCGTCGTTACCGACGAACTCGCCGCGTTGTTTCAGGCAATAACGGGGCGCGAGCCGAGAACGAGAACGGGGCTGGCTCGAATAGGACTCAGGCGGACTGGCTCAGGCGCTCCATCATCTGGCGCGCGATCGCTTCGGACTGCGCGCGTTTCGATTTGGCGCGCTCGGCCACCACGGCCGCTTCCACCGCGTTCGCTTCGGCCAGCCGGCACGCTTCACGCTCGTCGCGCAGTTTTTCTTCCAGCGCAGCGAGCGTTTCGGCTTGCGCTTCGGCGCGGCGCGCTTCCAGCACGGCCAGTTCCTGCTTGGCCTGGGCCATCCCACGGGTGGTATCGGCCACCTTGCGCTGCATGTCGGCGTGCGACTGGGCGCTGATCAGCAAGGCGCGCTGGGCGTGCGCCTTTTCGACCGCTGCCTGCTGGGACGCCAGCGCGGCCAGCTCGCGCTGATGCGCCAGCTCGGCCAGCTCCTGCTCGGCGTCGGCGCGCGCTTTGGCGGCGTTGGCCTCGGCGCGTTCCGATTCGAGCACATCGGCGATGGCGCGGCTGGCCCGTTCCTGGGCGGCGGCGTGCTGGCGCTGATGCATCATCTTCTGCTCGACCAGCAGCAAGGCGGCGCGCTCGCTGGCCACGCAGGCCCGTTCGGCTTCCAGCGCCTGTTCGGCCAAAGCCTGCGCCTCGATGGCGATGGCCGCCCGCTCCTGCTGCACGCGGGCCAGTTCAGTAGCCGCGCGCGCTTGCGCCAGGTCCGCTTCGACCGCTTCGGCGGCGCGCAAGCTTTCGATCTTGGCCTGCGCGACAACGGTGCGGGTGGCCTCGACCTCGGCCTGCTGCGCTTGTTCGCGCGCCGCTTCGGCGTCGGCCTGTTCGCGCAGCAGCGCGGCCTGGGCTTGCTCGGCCTGGGCGCGCAGCGCGGCGGCGGCGCGCGCGTCCTGCTCGGCCTTCAATCGCTCCTGCAGGCTAGACAGGGCGCGCTGCTCCATCTCGGTGCGCTCACGTTCGGCGCCGGCCAGCTCGGCGGCGGCCTGCGCGGCCTGGGCGGCCAGCGCGGTGGCCTGGCGTTGCAGCTCGACCTGTTCGGCCTGGGCCGCCAACGTATCCTGCTCGGCCTCGTTTTCGGCGGCGGCCAGGCTGGCGGCCGCTTGCGCCAGTTCGGCGTGCTGCTCGGCCAGTTCGCGCGCGCGCTGGTGCGCCAGCGTTTCGAGCTGGGCGGCGGCGGCGGCGCGCTGCTCGGCTTCGGCGCGCAGACATTGCTGTTCGTGCGCCAGCGCTTCGGCTTCCATGCGGATGCGCGACTGGGCTTCGGCCTCCTGCTCGGCGTCGATACGCGCCAGCGCCACGTCGCGTAGCTGCCGGTCGACCGCGATGCGCGCTTCGGTGGCGGCAATGATGCGCCCGTCGGCCTCGCGCCGCGCGTTGGCGCTGGCCGCGGCCATCTGTTCAACGCGCTCGCGGTGGATCGCGCTGTCGCGCAGCTCTTTCTCCGACTGCAGGCGCAGGTGCAGCGACTTGGCGGCGATCCGTTCGGACTCGGCGTGCGCCTGGGCGATCGCCTCGCGCTCCTGTTCGATATGGGCCAGCGCACGCGACTCTTCCAGCGCACGCGTCTCGGCGGTGGCACGCGCGAACGCCGACGTCAGTGCAATCTGGTCGGCCTTTTCGCGCGCCACGGTCAGGTCAAGCGCCTCGGCTTCGGCTTCAGCCAGCAGCTCGGCGGTCTGGCGCGCGCCCTTGGCATGGCGTTCGCGTTCACGCGCCAGGATCGCCACGCGCGCGTCGGCGCTGGCGATGTGCACCACTTCCTCGTGCGCGGCATGCACGGCAGCCACCCGTTCGACCGCTTGCAAACGGGCCTGCTCAGTGCTGGCCTGCAGCGCGTCGGCCGCTTTATTGGCACGCGCGGCCAGCGCCGCCTCGGTTTCGATCTGCTCGACGGCGCGCTTGCGCGCTTCCTCTTCGCTTCTGGCGCGCGCGTCGGCGGCCAGCGTGGTTTGTTTGTCCGCCTCGGCGCGCGCGCGCAGTTCGGCCGTTTCCTGGCGCACCGCTTCAAGGCGCGCCATGCTCGCTTCGGCGGCGGCGCGCTGGCTGTCGAGCCGGTCGCGGTTGGCCTCGATCGCGTCCTCCGACGCCTGGGCGTTTTGCAGCGCAGCGCTGGCGGCGGCCGCGTCCATCGCGGCGCGGTCCTCGGCCAGCGAGCGCGCGCGCGCCTCGGCATGGGCGCGGCTTTCGGCCGCGCAGGTGGCTTTCGCTTCGGCCTCAACCCGCGCGATCGCCTCGTGGATCGCGCGCATCTCCATCTGAGCGCGCGCCGGCACCACCGATTCGGGCGTAGCGGTCGGGATGACGTCGTCGTCGTGCAGATATTGGATTGAGTCCATCGTGGTTCTCGCTTGGTGGTCGTTGTGACGGCGCAGAAATGCGCAGTCGGAAACTGGTACCAACGATTATCGAGGATGGGCTGCGCCGCCAGCAGCTTAAAGAGAGCGGTGAAAACGCCTCAGTTCAGGCTTATGCCATACCTCAGGCCGGCCACAGCGGCGCTTCGTCCATCAGCGCGATCTGCTCGCGCAATTCGAGGATGCGATCCTGCCAATAGCGCTGGGTGTTGAACCATGGAAACGCCACCGGAAAGGCCGGGTCGTCCCAGCGGCGCGCCAGCCAGGCTGAGTAGTGGATCAGGCGCAGCGTGCGCAGCGCCTCGACCAGGTACAGCTCGCGCGGGTCGAAATCGCAGAAGTCCTCGTAGCCGGCCAGGATGTCGCCCATCTGGCGCACCATGTCGTGGCGTTCGCCCGACAGCAGCATCCACAGATCCTGGATCGCGGGCCCCGTGCGGCTGTCGTCGAAGTCGACGAAGTGCGGGCCGTCCGGCGTCCACAGCACGTTGCCGGCGTGGCAGTCGCCGTGCAGGCGCAGCGTCGCCACCGCGCCGGCGCGCGCGTAGCAGCGCTCCACCCCGTCCAGCGCCTGCGCCACCACGCTGGTGTAAGCGGCCAGCAGTTCGGGCGGGATGAAGTCGTTGGCCAGCAGGTAGTCGCGCGGCTCAACGCCGAACGTGGCCGGGGTCAGCGCGGGCCGCTCGCTAAAACCCTTCAGCGCGCCGACCGCGTGGATGCGCCCGATGAAGCGCCCGATCCACTCCAGCACGGCCGGGTCGTCCAGCTCGGGCGCCCGTCCGCCGTGGCGCGCGAACACGGCGAAGCGAAAACCTTTGTATTGATGCAGCGTGCGCCCGTCTATGGCCTGGGCCGGCACGACGGGAATTTCGCGCTCGACCAGTTCGGCGACAAACGCGTGCTCCTCCAGAATGGCCGCGTCGCTCCAGCGCTCGGGCCGGTAAAACTTGGCCACCAGCGGCGCGCCGTCCTCGATGCCGACCTGGTAGACCCGGTTTTCATAGCTGTTCAGCGCCAGCAGCCGGCCATCGCCGCGCAGCCCGACGCTGTCGAGCGCGTCCAGCACGCAATCGGGGCCCAGCTCGGCGAACGGGTGGATAGGCGGTGTTTCTTTGGCGGGCGGCAGTGTATTCATGCCACACATTGTACGGTGTCGCACAGTTAATAGCCCGCCCATCTTCGCGACGCGTTAAACTAGCAGCTTCGCCTATTTAAGTAAGAGCACGCCATGCAACTCGACCAGCCCCTCAACGAAAAAGAATTTAACGAACTCGACCAATTCCTGCTGTCCGACGCCAGCCCGGAAGACGCGATGACGATGGACACGCTGCACGGTTTTCTGACCGCCATCGCGATCGGTCCCGACACCATCATGCCGGCCGAGTGGTTGCCGCACGTGTGGGGCGAGGACGCTAAAATCGTCCCGACCTTCAAGAACGCCAAGCAGGCCGACCAGATCACCGGTCTGATCATGCGCTTCATGAACGAGATTTTGGTCACGTTCGAAGTCGCGCCGAAGGAATTCGAGCCGCTGTTTTGCGAGCACGAGCACAACGGCGAGACGCTGATCGACGCCGAAGCCTGGTGCTGGGGCTTCTGGGAAGGCATGGAACTGCATCCCGGTTCCTGGTCGGCCATCTGGGACTCGAACCTGGCGCCGCTGATGCGCCCGCTCTACCTGCTGGGCGCCGACGAGATCGAGGAAGAAGAACTGACGCTGGTCGACGATCCGGTCAAGGGCCACAAGCTGGCCATCGAGATCGAATCGAACCTGCCCGACATCCAGCGTTTCTGGGTCCCGCTGCGTAAAGCGCCGGTGCAGACCATGAAGCGCGAAGAGCCGAAAGTGGGCCGCAACGACGAATGCCCTTGCGGCAGCGGCAAAAAATACAAGAAATGCTGCGGCGCCGATAGCACCGAGGCGTAAAAACCAACATGGCCGCATCCCCGATCGAGGATGCGGCCATTATTTCATCTGGGCGGCTAATTACAGCTTGATGAAGTGCTCGCGGTAGTAGCGCAGCTCTTCCACCGATTCCAGAATGTCGGCCAGCGCCGTATGCTTCTGGTGCTTCTTGAAACCGGCGATCAGCTCGGGCTTCCAGCGCTTGCACAATTCCTTGAGCGTCGACACGTCCAGATTGCGGTAGTGGAAGAACGCTTCCAGTTTCGGCATACCGCGCGCCATGAAACGGCGATCCTGGCATATTGTATTGCCGCACATCGGCGATTTGCCGGCCGGCACGAAGTTTTTCAGGAAGGCGATCAAGGCTGCCTCGGCATCGGCCTCGGTCACGGTGGACGCCTTGACGCGCTCGGTCAGGCCCGAGCGGCCGTGGGTGCCGCGGTTCCAGGCGTCCATCTTGCCCAGCGTTTCGTCGGACTGGTGGATCGCGAACACCGGGCCTTCGGCCAGGATGTTCAGGTGCATATCGGTGACGACGACGGCCACTTCGATGATGCGGTCGCTATCCGGTTCCAGCCCGGTCATCTCCATGTCAACCCACACCAGGTTCATTTCGTTGGGACGGTGCGCCGCTGCCGGTGCTTGTAAGTCGGTCGCTTGTGACATAATTCTCTCTTGGCCTAATCAATCTGCCATTTTCTCATAGGCGTCGCATGTATTCACAATGGTTTTCAGTTTTGTTTGTTGCTTTTCTCGTCGTGACGGTGGCCCTGCGCTTCTGGCTGGCCTCGCGCCATATCCGCCACGTGCTCACCAACCGCGCCGCTGTGCCGGCCGAATTTGCCGACAGCATTCCGCTCGCTGCGCACCAGAAGGCGGCCGACTATACGGTCGCCAAGACCAAATTCGGGCTCGTCACGCTGGTGTTCAACAGCGCGCTGCTGGTCGGCTTCACGCTGCTGGGCGGCTTGCAATGGCTGTCGATGCACCTGCTGGCCGTGACCGGCCCGGGCATGGTGTTCCAGATCGGTCTGCTGGTCGCGTTTGCGCTGGTGTCGGGCGTGCTCGACCTGCCGCTCGACTATTACCGCCAGTTCGTGCTGGAAGAACGTTTCGGATTCAACAAGATGAGTCTGGGCCTGTTCCTGTTCGACATGCTCAAGGGCGTGTTGCTGGGCGCGGCCATCGGCCTGCCTTTGATCTGGGTGGTGTTGACCCTGATGGACAAGTCCGGCGGCCTGTGGTGGTTGTACGCCTGGGTGGTGTGGAGCGCTTTCCAGCTGTTGATGATGGTGCTGTTTCCGACCGTGATCGCGCCGCTGTTCAATAAATTCACCCCGCTGACCGATGAAGGCCTGAAGATTCGCATCGAAGGGCTGATGTTGCGGGTGGGCTTTGCCTCGAAAGGATTGTTCGTCATGGACGGCTCCAAGCGCAGCGCGCACGGCAACGCCTATTTCTCCGGCTTTGGCGCCAACAAGCGCATTGTGTTTTTCGACACTCTGCTGGCCCGTCTGGCGCCGCAAGAAATCGAAGCGGTGCTGGCGCATGAACTGGGCCACTTCAAACTGAAGCACATCGTCAAGCGCATCGTGATGATGTTCGCCATCTCGCTCGGCTTCCTGGCGCTGCTGGGTTTTTTGAAAGACCAGAGCTGGTTCTACACCGGCCTGGGTGTCGAACCGCTGCTTAACCAGAGCAACGACGCGATGGCGCTGATCCTGTTCATGCTGGTGCTGCCGGTGTTTACCTTCGTGTTCGGCCCGCTCACGTCGATCAGCTCGCGCAAGCACGAGTTTGAGGCCGATGCCTTCGCCGCCACCCACACCAACGCCAGCCATCTGGTGACGGCACTGGTCAAAATGTATGAAGACAATGCTTCGACGCTGACGCCGGACCCGCTCCACTCGGCCTTCTACGATTCGCACCCGCCGGCGAGCGTGCGCATCAAACACCTGAACATGGCGGCCCGATGACTAGCCCAGACCTGCTGAACCTGCACTGCAGCGCGCGCGTCGCCGCGCTGTCCGATGACGAACAGGCGGCCTTGCTGCCCCAACTCGCTGGCTGGGCGCTGGCCGACGGCAAGCTGGTCAAGACCTACAAACTGGCCGACTACCATGCCACCATCGATTTCGTGAACGCATTGGCCGCGATGATTCATCTGGAAGACCATCACCCCGAGCTGTTGGTCAGCTACGCGCAGTGCGCCGTCAGCTTCAACACCCACTCGGTGAACGGCGGGCGCGGCGGCATCTCGATCAACGATTTCATCTGCGCCGCCAAGAGCGACGCGATCTTCGCGCAACGGGCCGGCGCATGAGCGGCCTGACCGGCGTCATCATCGCCGCGCACGGGCGCCATTATCTGGCCCAGGTGGGCGATCGCAAGCTGCAATGCGTCACACGCGGCAAGAAGACCAACATCGCCGTGGGCGACAACGTGCAGCTGAAGATGACGTCCGACGATCAGGCCGTGATCGAAGGCATCGACGAACGCAAAACGCTGCTGTACCGCTCCGACCAGTACAAGTCGAAGCTGTTGGCGGCCAATCTGACGCGCCTGTTCATCGTCGTCGCGACCGAGCCGGGTTTCGCCGACGATCTGATCTCGCGCTCGCTGGTGGCGGCCGAAGCGGCCGGCATCGACGCCCATCTGATCCTCAACAAGACCGATGTGACGACGCTGCTGCCGCGCGCGCGCGAACGCCTGAACGCCTATGGCTCGCTCGGTTACCCGATCCACGAAGTGTCCGCGCGCGCCGAGCCGGAACACGCGGTGGCCACCTTGGCGCCGCTGCTGGCGGGCCAGTCGTCGATCTTCATCGGCCAGTCCGGCATGGGCAAGTCGAGCCTGATCAATCTGCTGGTGCCGGACGCCGACATTGCGGTACGGGAAATCTCGGCCGCGCTCGACACCGGCAAGCACACCACCACCTTCACGCGCCTGTACACGCTGGGCGACGGCGCGTCTATCATCGATTCGCCGGGCTTTCAGGAGTTCGGTCTGTACCACCTGAGCGAAGGCATGCTGGAACGGGCCTTTCGCGAATTCGGTCCCTACCTGGGCGGCTGCAAGTTCTACAACTGCCGCCACCTGATCGAGCCGTCCTGCGCGGTGCTGACGGCGGTCGCCGAAGGCAAGATCGCGCGCATGCGCCACACGCTGTACGGCCAACTGCTGCACGAGTCGGCCCAGACGCTGTACTAAGGTTCGTGGCGCCCGGCTGCGGCCGGGCGCACGCCTTATGTGTAGGTGCCGCAGCCGATCACCACACCGCAGCCGATCACCACATCATCGACCCGCTCGACATAGGTGCGCTTGACGTCGAGCGCGCCGCTGACGCGATTGGGCCATTTGTACTCGACCCAGCCCTGCCCCGCCTTGCTGGCGCCCATCTCGAGGATGGCCTTGATGAGCAATTTGCCGTCGGCGTCCTTCATCTCCAGCACGTTCTTGCCCACCAGTTTGGGGTTGGCGCCGTTGGCACGCTCGATGCCGTCGCCGTTGTTCAGGAATGTGAAGATGTACAGGTCGCGGTCGATGAACTGGCCCTTGGGGGTGTTAAATTCGGCAAAGGCTTTCTCCTTGCCGTTCTTCTTCAGAAATTCGCCCGCTTTCTTGACCATCGCGACCGCTTCGTCGGCCGTGCCCTTGTCGGCCGCCCAGGCTGGCGCGCCCAGCCCCAGCATGCACAGACAAACTAAGCAGCCCTTGAGTACGTTTCTCATGTGTCGTCCTCCATAAAATTGTTCGATCGGGCGCCGCCAGCACACCGCCGGCGCCAAGCATTGAGCCTGGCATGCTCAGCGCGCACTGGCCACCAGGACCGCGACCGGTGGCGCCCCGGCAGGCGCCGCTGGCGATGCCGCCTTTGAGCATCACATCAAAGCGCGCACACAAGCCTCGCAGCCGGCGCGACTTGCGCGAAGGCGATATCGCCGGGGACACTGTCGATCGCAAGCGCACACTTGGCGACGCGGGTGCGCCGGCGCGCACAGCTCTGCAGGCGGGATCGCTGTGAGCGCTTCGCTGACCGGACTGGTCGGATCGAGCCCCCTGCTGCAGGCCGATTTTTTCGCAGCCGGCAGACGGTAAGCACGAACTGATCCCGGGCCTGGTTCACCGACGGGCGCGCGGCGCGCCTGCTGACCGGTTTGCCGCCCGCGCCAGCGCCGCCCCCCGGCGCGCCCGCCGGGCTAATTAATGCCATTGTGCAAGACCCGCAATGCGGCATACAATGACTGGCGCGCACCGCCTTGATGGGACGGGCGCGGCTTTGATGCGTGCCTGGGGAGCGTGAGTATGGAAATGTTCAGCGTCGATGACGATGTCGCCCGATGGGAAGATGCGCTGCACTCGTTGCGCGGCGGCGCCCGCCTGTCCACGTTGCTGACGCTGGCCTGGCACCTGCGCCAGCGCGACAGCGCGCGCGCCGTGCTGCTGGCCGACGAGGCGCTGGCCCTGCTGGCCAGGGACGACGGCGCCGACCCGCGCGAACTGCAGCGCAACATGGCGCGCCTGGCGCTGGTCAAGGCGGAGGCGCGCTGGCTGGACGGCGAACTGGAGGCCGCCCAGCAGCAGGCGCACACCATCCTGTGCCAATTTACCGCCCTCGACGATCCACTCGGCTGCGCCGACAGCCACTGGCTGCTGGCCTGGATCGCGATCGACCAGGGCGATCACGCGGCCAACAACGAGCACCTGGGCGCTGCCGTGCTGGCCGCACGGCTGGGCGGCGACGCGCTGCGCGCGGCGCTGGCCGAAGCGGCCACGGCGCGCTGGGCCGCGCTGCAGAACCGCACGCTGGCCCAGGCAAGCTGGGGCCAGCGCATCCATGCCGGTCTGGGCGAGCTGCATCCTGCGCTAGCGACCTGGGTCAACGACTACCTGGGCCTGATGGCCAGTCAGGCGTCTGACTTCGGCGCCGCCGCGATCCACTTCATCCGCTGCTACGAGTCGGCGCGCGACACCGGTCAACTGCGCGCGGCGATCACCGCCGCGACCAATATCGGCGAAGACTTCACCATCCTCAACGACCACCATTCGGCACTCGAATGGATGCAGTGCGCGCTCGACCTGGCGCGTCCGACCGGCTGGCCACGCTCGATCGGCGCCTGTCTGATGCACGCAGCCGACACGCTGCGCCGGCTTGGCCAGCTCGACGCGGCGCACGCCATGCTGCGCGAGGCGCTGGTGATCCTGACCCCGCTGGCCGGCGCGCGCAGCTATGCCATTGCGCTGCAATATCTGGGCGATTTGTCGCTCGATCAGGGCGACTACGCCGGCGCACTGGACGCGTTCAGCCAGCTGCTGGCGCGCGCCGACGCGCTCGACCAGTCCGATTTCCGCAGCATTGCCCGGCGCGGCCAGGCGCATGCGCTATCCCAGCTGGACCGTCCGCTCGAGGCGCTGGAAGTGGCCGGTGTGGCGGTCAAGCTGGCCACCGAGCAGCAGCACGCGCACAACCATATCGCGGCGCTACGCGTGCTGGCGCTGATCCACGCACGCCACCAGTTGCCCGCGCCCGAGCCGATGGACGCGCTCAATCCCGCGCTGCATTATCTGCATCAGGCGCTGGCGGTGGCCCGCACCATCGACGGCTACACCGTGCCAGGCGGCTTGCTCGACGCGTTGGCGCGCGAATACGCCAACGCGGGCGACTACGCCAACGCCTACCAGATCGCGCTGGCGTCCGGGCTCGCGCGCGAAAAAACCCACGGCCAGGAGGCCACCAACCGCGCCATCGCGATGCAGGTGCACCACCAGACCGAACGCGCGCGCAACGAGGGCTACCACCACCGCGAACTGGCCGAGTCCGAGGCGCGCCGCGCCGAGGTGCTGCAGCACACCAGTGCTACGCTCGAGCGCCTGTCGTCGATCGGCCAGGAGATCACCACCCATCTGGACGCGGCCGCCGTGTTCGCCACGCTGGATCGCCACATCCACGGCCTGCTGCCGGCCACCACCTTCGCCATCTACCTGACCGACTCCGAGGGCGCGGCGCTGAACCGCGCGTTCGGCGTGGAGATGGGCAAGCCGCTGCCCAGCAACGCGATCTTGCTGTCGGACCCGAACGCGTTCTCGGTGCGTTGCCTCACTCAGCGCCTGGAGGTGTATGTCGAGGACCTGGCCGAGCAAGGTTACGGCAACGTCATTCCCGGCACGCTGGCCAACCGCTCGGTGCTGTTCGTGCCGCTCACCGTGGGCGAGCGCGCGATCGGCGTGATGACGGTGCAGTCGACCCAGCCGCACGCCTACGGCGAAGCCGAGCGGCTGATCTTTCGCACGTTGTGCGCCTACGGCGCGATCGCGCTCGACAACGCCGAAGCCTACCGCCAGCTCAAGGATGCCCAGACCCAGCTGGTGTCGCAGGAAAAACTGGCCGCGCTGGGCGCGCTGATGGCCGGCGTGGCGCACGAGCTGAACACGCCGATCGGCAACAGCCTGTTGATCGCCAGCACGCTGCAGGAAAAGACCGACGCGATCGCGCTGCAAATGAACGGGCCCGGCCTGCGCCGCTCCGAACTGGCCGCCTACATCGAGGACGCCCAGAAAGCGTCGACGCTGGTGATGCGCGGACTGACCAGCGCGGCCGACCTGGTCAACAGCTTCAAACAGGTCGCGGTCGACCGCACCACCGCGCAGCGCCGCATGTTCAACCTGCAGCAGGTGTGCCACGAAATCATCGCCACGATGATGAACCGGATCCGCGCCACCCAGCACGACATCACGCTCGAGGTGGGCGACTGCATCATGATGGACAGCTACCCCGGCCCGTTCGGCCAGGTGATCACCAACCTGATCCACAACGCGCTGCTGCACGCCTTCGATGGCAGCCGGCCCGGCCACATGCGCCTGTCGGCCAGCACGCCCGTCGAGGGGCGCGTACTGGTGCAGTTCGGCGACGATGGCGGCGGCATCTCCGACGCCCACCTGGGGCGCATCTTCGACCCCTTCTTCACCACCAAGCTGGGCCAGGGCGGCAGCGGGCTGGGGCTGTCGATCAGCTACAACATCGTCAGCTCGCTGCTGGGGGGACTGATCTCGGTGCGCAGCGATGCCAAGGACGGTACGCTGTTTACCCTCGACCTGCCGCTGAACGCGCCGGCGCACGACCCGGCCGCACCGGACACTGCGTTCTAGCGGCGCCCCCCTCAGGCGAAATTGCCGGCCGGGCTGTCGGCCGTCAGCACTGCCGCGCGCAGCGGCAGGATCACCGTCAGCTCGGTGCCGTGGGCGGCGCTGCTAACGAGCGTGATCTTGCCGCCCAGGACACCGGTGACCAGGTTGTACACGATGTGCATGCCCAGCCCCGATCCACCGCGCCCCAGCTTGGTGGTGAAGAAAGGATCGAACACGCGCGCCTGATGCTGCGGCGCGATGCCGATGCCGTCGTCGCAAAACCGCAGCTCGACATGCTCGGCGTCGAGCAGCCGGGTACTGAGCGTCATGCGCCCCTCGCTGCGCCCTTCGAACGCGTGGTTCACCGCGTTGCTGATGAAATTGGTGACGATCTGGCCCAGCGGGCCCGGGTAACTGTCCATCGTCACACCGGCCACCAGCTCCGTATGCAGGCGGAACGGGGTCTTCTTGTACATCGGCTCGAGCGTGACGATCACGTCCTCGAGCGTGTGGCGCAGGTCGAACTGGCGGCGCTGGCTGCTGGCCTGGTCGACCGCGACCTGCTTGAAACTGGCCACCATCTCGGTGGCGCGGTACAGATTGCGCATCAGGATCTCGGACGCGTTCAAGCTCGCCTGCAGCGTCTCGTCGAGCGCGGCGCGGTTCGGGCGCGCGCTGCGCAGCTCGGCCAGCGTGCTCTGGGCGTTGGCGTGCAACACGCTGGCCACGGTGACGCTGTTGCCGATCGGCGTATTGAGTTCGTGCGCGACCCCGGCCACCATCGAGCCCAGCGAGGCCAGCTTGCCGCTGCGGATCAAGTCGGTCTGGGTTTGCTTGAGCGTCTCGAGCGCGGCCGACAGTTCGGCGTTGCTGTGTTCGAGCTCGGCCGAACGCTGGCGCACGCGCGTCTCCAGCGATGCGTTCAGCGCGCCCAGCGCACGCTTGGCGGCGAATTCGGCAGAGATGTCGAGCAGCACCCAGATCACCGACTGCCCGCCCGCCACCGACAGCATCGACGCCCAGATCGCCAGTTCGATCTGGCGCCCGTCGGGCAGCGTGGCCACCGCGATGTCGCCGCGCAGCACGCCCTTGGCGCGCCAGGCGCCCCAGATCCGTTCGCGTTCGGCGGGCGAGCCCCAGAAGTTGAACTCGGCGCTGGTGCGCCCGAGGATTTGCGCGCGCGTCTGGCCGAGCATGGTCAGCATGGCCACGTTGGCGTCCTGCAGCACGCCGTGCGGGTCGGTCAGCGAGATCGCCACCGGGGTCAGCTCGAACAGCGTCTGAAAGCGCAACTGCGACTCGGCCAGGCTGTGCTGCGAGCGTTTCAGTTCGTTGACCTGCTCGAACAGCGCCACGCTCATCGTGTTCAGCGAACGGGTGTAGACCTCGATCTCGTCGCCGCCCCGCTCGGGCAGCACGTCGCCCAGCCGGCCCTGCGCCAGCCGCATCGACTGGTGCGTTAGCGCCGTCAGGCGCCGCCCCATGCCCAGCGTGATCAGGTAGAACAGCAAGCTTGCCATGCCCAGCCCGATCAATCCCAGCAGCGCGCCCTGACGCAGCAAGTCGGACTTGGCCCCGCTCAGCTCCTGGGTCGACAGGCCGAAGTACAGCACCCCGACCTGATGCTCGGTGAGCAGCAGCGGCGAGCTGACCCGGATCAGCGCGCCGTTGCCGTCGATCTGCAGGCCGCGCAGCAGCGCGATGGTGGGCGCGCGCGCGCTGAGCAGCTCGGCCGGCAGTTCGCCGGCGCGCACCAGCATCTGGCCGCGCGCATCGCGCACCGCGATGTAGCGCGCTACGCTGTCCTTCGGGTCGGACAGCATCTCGTCGAGATACAGCTGCAACTCGGCCAGCCGGCCGCTGCTTGAATACGGGGTCAGCGAAAAATTGAGCGTGGCCGCGTATTCGCGCGCCAGGCGCTGGGTGTTCTTGCCGATCGCCTCGTCGAGCACGCGCTGGTTATTCCAGATCATCAGCATCACCAGCAGCGCCTGCACCAGCGCGCTGAGCATCAGGAACTTGGTGCGCAGCGAGACGCGCCGAACGGGCGGCGTGCTCGCGCCGCCGTTGGCCTGCCCGGGCGCGTCGGCGCCGCGTTGGTCGGGCAAGTTCACGGCAGCGTCAGTACCACTTTGACGCTCGCGTCGACTTTGCTCTTGTCGATATAGGCGATCGCATTCGGATTGTCGGCCACCAGTTTCTTGGCCGACGCGCTGTCCCTGGCCTCCTGGGGCGGGCGGCCCTGGCCGGTGAAGATCATCTTCGACCAGTAGGCGGTCAGCTGGGGCGCCTGCTTGCCGCTGGTGCGCACGTAGAACGCCTCGCGCGCCGGCGCGCCCTCGGCCAGGTCGATCGGCGCGGCGCGCACGCCGTCGGGAAAGGTGTAGCGTTTGCCCAGGAAAATGTCGGCCGCCTCGCTGTTGCTGAGCGCCAGCGTGGGATTGCGCAGCGACACGATCACCACCACCTCGCTGGCCAGCGCGGGCGCGCCGTGCAGCGCGACACCGCTGGCCAGCATCAGGATCGTCAGCATGCGCATCGGTGGCTCCTCAAAACACAAAGTCGGCGGCGACGCTGACGATGTTCAGTGAGCCGCCGGCCACGAAGCCGGGCTGGAAGTTCTGCAGCGTGCCGACCGAGCGCCCGCTCATGTGGATATGGTCGAACTGCAGTTTCACATCGATATGCTTGAGACAGTCCCAGCGCACCCCCGCACTGATGGTCTTCTGCTCGATTGGCGCGACCCCGGTATCGGTCAAGGGGTGCAGGTCGGCCAGCACCACGTACGGCGTGTAGCGTTCGATGCGCAGCGCCGCCATCACGTCCCAGGCCGCGCGCACCGCTTCAAGCCCGACCCCGTTATAGTTCGACACGCGCACCCATTCCCCTGCCAGCAGCCACGGCCCCGGATCGTAGCTCGCGCCGACCGACATGAATTTTCCCAGGTCGGGCTTCTGGTTGTCGACGTGCCGCACCTGATAGGCGATGTGCGCGCTGACGGCGCCCATCTCGAGCGCGTCGTACAGGCCGGCGATGCCGCTCGAGTGGACATCGATGCCGCGCGTATTGGTCACCGTTTTCTTGCCGTACACGGCCGTGATGGTGTTGCTCATTGCCCCGCTGCGCAGCCGGTATTGCGCGTCGATGCCGTCGCTGTTGTTGACCACCAGCAGCCGGTACACTTCCGGCGGCGGGCGCACGGCGACGTTGCTGTAGCCGACCCGGCGCGAGTTCGACGCCATGAAGCTGGGCAGCGCGATGCGTCCGATGCGCACCGAAAAGTCCGGCGTGAACGCGTACTTGACGTTGGCCCAGTTGACATACGGCTCATACGTGCCGTTCCAGCGATATTCGGACATCAGCTGCAGCAGCGCCGACCAGTGGCTGTCCAGATTCGCGCTCAGCTGCACGCCAAGCCGGGTGTCGATATCGTTGCTCCAGTTGCGACTAAAGCCCGCCCCTTTTGGCTGCAGATTGTCGAACACGAAGTCCGCTTTCGGCTCGCTCGAATGGGCCAGGCCGAAGGTGCCGAAACCGTTCAACGACCAGATTTGCGGCGCCTGGGCGGCGTCCGGCGCGGCGTCGGGCGCGCCGTCAGGCTCGGCCGCGCGCAGCGGTGTGTGTCCAAGCGCCAGCACCAGCAGCGCCAGCGTGCGCAGCGCGCGCGCCATCCGTTTCCCGCCAGGCTGCCATTCCATTCGATAGACCCCAGTTACACCCGTTGTGCCGTTGGCATCGCCAAACCCGTTGCAAGACTGGACACCGGGCTGCGCCCTCGCCGCTGGCCCGTAGTGCATCATGCCACGGATAAACCGGCAGATCAATTGGCCGGCGCCGCCCGCGGCCTGGCCGCGACAGCGCCGCGCCGGGGCGTCGCGGCCCGGCGGCGCCCAACCTTTGGGCAAAACCCTTATAATTGACCGGCTCATGGCCAGCGGGGCATGCCGCCCTGCGCCACGCACTCAATTCGTTGTCACTATGACCACCAAAAAACCGATCAAGCATTTCCTGCAATTCTCCGACTTCACGCTGGCCGAATTCGAGTACGTCATCGAGCGCGCCCACCTGATCAAGCGTAAATTCAAGAACTACGAAATCTACCACCCGCTGATTGACCGCACGCTGGTGATGGTGTTTGAAAAAAATTCCACCCGCACCCGTTTGTCGTTCGAGGCCGGCATGCACCAGCTGGGCGGCGCGGCGATCTACCTGAACACGCGCGACTCGCAGCTGGGACGCGGCGAGCCGGTCGAAGACGCCGGCCAGGTGATGAGCCGGATGTGCGACATCATCATGGTGCGCACCTTCGGCCAGGACATCATCGAGCGCTTCGCCGCCAATTCGCGCGTGCCGGTCATCAATGGCCTGACCAACGAACACCACCCGTGCCAGATCCTGGCCGACATTTTCACCTTCGTCGAGCAGCGCGGCTCGATCGCCGGCAAGGTCGTCGCCTGGGTCGGCGACGCCAACAACATGCTGTACTCGTGGCTGCAGGCGGCCGAGGTGTTCGGTTTCCACCTGAACGTGGCCACGCCGACCGGCTACGACCTCGATCCGGCGCTGGTGTCGACGACCCGCTACACGCTGTTCGACAATCCATCGGACGCCTGCCAAGGCGCGCACCTGGTCAACACCGACGTGTGGACCAGCATGGGCTATGAAAAAGAAAACGCCGCGCGCCTGAAAGCTTTCGATGGCTACATCGTCGACGCCGCGAAAATGGCGCGCGCGGCGCCCGACGCGCTGTTCATGCATTGCCTGCCGGCCCACCGTGGCGAGGAAGTCTCGGCCGACGTCATCGACGGCCCGCAATCGGTGGTCTGGGACGAGGCGGAAAACCGCCTGCACGTGCAAAAAGCACTGATTGAATATCTGTTGCTGGGACGCCTGGAAGGGACCGCCGCATGATCGATCATACCGGCATCATCGTCTCCGACTATGCGCGCAGCCGCGCGTTCTACCTGAATGCGCTCGCTCCGATCGGCTATACCCTGCTGCTCGAATTCCCCAAGGCCGTCACCGGCCACGTTGACGTCGCCGGTTTCGGCGAAGCGCCCAAGCCGGACTTCTGGATCCACAGCGCCTCGCCCGGCAAAGGCGTCAACCAGCCGCCGCTGCACGTCGCCTTCCGGGTCGCCACGCGCGCCATGGTCGACGCGTTCTACCACGCGGCGCTGGCCGCCGGCGGCGTCGACAACGGCGCGCCCGGCCCGCGCCCCCATTACCACGCCAATTACTACGGCGCCTTCGTGTTGGACCCGGACGGTCACAACATCGAAGCGGTCTGCCACGAACCTGCTTAAACACACGACAACGGAACCATCATGAGCGACATTAAAAAAGTAGTCCTCGCCTATTCGGGCGGCCTTGACACCTCGGTCATCCTGAAATGGCTGCAAGATAACTACCACTGCGAAATCGTCACCTTCACCGCCGACCTGGGCCAGGGCGAAGAGCTCGAGCCGGCACGCGCGAAAGCGATCAAGTTCGGCATCAAGCCGGAGAACATCTACATCGACGACGTGCGCGAAGAGTTCGTGCGCGACTTCGTGTTCCCGATGTTTCGCGCCAATACCGTGTATGAAGGCGAATACCTGCTGGGCACCTCGATCGCCCGTCCCTTGATCGCCAAGCGCCTCATCGAAATCACCCGCGCCACCGGCGCCGACGCGATCTCGCACGGCGCCACCGGCAAGGGCAACGACCAGGTGCGCTTCGAACTGGGCGCCTACGCCTTGAAACCGGACGTCAAAATCATCGCCCCGTGGCGCGAGTGGGACCTGCTGTCGCGCGAGAAGCTGCTGCAGTACGCGGCCGACGCCGGCATCGAGATCGACATGAAACACAAGAACGGCGGCGCGCCGTATTCGATGGACGCGAACCTGCTGCACATCAGCTTCGAAGGCCGCCATCTGGAAAACCCCAGCTCGGAAGCGGAAGAGTCGATGTGGCGCTGGACGGTCAGCCCTGAGGCGGCGCCGGACGTGCCCGAGTATCTGGATGTCGAATACGAGAAAGGCGACATCGTCGCACTGAACGGCGTGCGCATGTCGCCGGCCCTTGTCCTGACCGAACTCAATCGCCTGGGCGGCAAGCACGGCATCGGCCGCCTCGACCTGGTGGAAAACCGCTACGTGGGCATGAAGTCGCGCGGCTGCTACGAAACCCCGGGCGGCACCATCATGTTGCGCGCCCACCGCGCGATCGAATCGATCACGCTGGACCGCGAAGTGGCCCATCTGAAAGATGACCTGATGCCGCGTTACGCGTCGATGATCTACAACGGCTACTGGTGGTCGCCCGAGCGCGTGGCGCTGCAGGTGCTGATCGACCATACCCAACATTGCGTGAATGGCTGGGTGCGTCTGAAACTGTACAAGGGCAATGTGATTGTCGTGTCGCGCGATTCGAAAACCGATTCGCTGTTCGACATGAACATCGCCACCTTCGACGAAGACGGCGGCGCCTACAACCAGGCCGACGCGGGCGGCTTCATCAAGCTCAACGCGCTGCGCATGCGTATCGCCGCCGTGGCGCGCGAAAAGCGCGGCCAGTAAGTCTGCCATCGGGCGCGCCGGTTTTGCCAGGCGCGCCCGACGCCGGCGCGTCCCCCATTTTCAGCACAGGAACCCTATGCCACTCCAACTCGACAACGTCAGCGTCATCAAGAAGTCCAACATCTATTTCGACGGCAAGTGCGTCTCGCACACCATCCTGATGGCCGACGGCAGCAAGAAAACCGTCGGCGTGATTTTCCCGTCAAGCCTGACGTTTAACACGGGCGCGGCCGAGACGATGGAAATCGTCAGCGGCAAATGCCGTGTCAAGCTGGCCGGCGCCACCCAGGCGGAAACCTACGAAGGCGGCCAGCAATTTCACGTGGGCGCCAATTCGAGCTTCGACATTGAAACGCTCGACACGCTCGACTACGTCTGCCACTTCGGCTGAGACGTCGGCTGAATCATCAGCCGATACATCGGCTGCTACATCGGCTGGTACATCGGCTGCTACATCGGCTGGTACATCGGCTGGTACATCGGCTGAATCATCGACTCAAGCATCGGCGAAAACTCAGATGAACACCGGCTCCGGCTCGAGCTGCACGCCATAGCGCGCAAACACATCGGCCATGATCGCCTGCGCCAGCGCAACGACCTCGGTTCCGCTGGCGTTTCCATGATTGACCAGCACCAGCGCCTGCTTCGGGTAGACCCCGGCCTGCCCCAGCGAACGGCCCTTCCAGCCACATTGGTCGATCAGCCAGCCGGCCGCCAGCTTTTCGTTGCCATCGCTCTGAAGGTGATGCACCAGCGCGGGAAAGCGCGCCAGCAAGGCGTCGCACTGCGCGCGCGTGACCACGGGGTTTTTGAAGAAGCTGCCGGCGTTGCCCAGCACGGCCGGATCGGGCAGCTTGCGGCGCCGGATCGCCACCACCGTATCGCTGACCTGCTGCGCGCTCGGTGCCTCGAGTCCCTGTTCGGCCAGCGCCTGGGCCAGTTCGGCATAGCGCAGATTGGCCCGCCAGGCCAGCGGCAAGGCGAAGGTCACGTCCAGGATCACCAGTTCGGCGCCGTCGGCATGCTTGAACACGCTGTCGCGATAGCCGAAGCGGCAGGCCGCGCCATCGATCGTGCGGATCTCGCCGCTGGCGCAGTCGTACGCGCTTAGCGAGTGAAACACATCCTTGATCTCGGTACCGTACGCGCCGATGTTCTGGATCGGTGCCGCGCCCACCGTGCCCGGGATCAGCGACAGGTTTTCCAGTCCCCCCAAGCCCTGCTCGAGCGTCCACTGCACGAAGGCGTGCCAGTTCTCGCCCGCTTGCGCACGTACCAGCGTCACGCCGCCCTGCACGCCGAGCACTTCGCGTCCGCGCAAGCACATGTGCAGCACCAGGCCGGGGAAGTCGCGCGTAAACAGCAAATTGCTGCCCCCGCCCAGCACCAGGCGCGGCAGCGCGGCCAGCTGCGCGTCGGCCAGAACAAAGGGCAGCTGCGCGCTCGACGTGAGCGCCAGATACTGCGCCGCGCGCGCGGCGATGCCGAAGGTGTTGAGGCACTTGAGGGAAAAATCAGGGATGGGGAGCAAGGAATTGTGCATGGGCGACCGGTTTTTTTGCTCGATTATAGAGCGAAACCCGAAAAAACCGCTGCCGGACCACAGCGCGCCCGCCGTTGTCCGTTAAAATATCGCCATTCGTCACAGCGGTGCCGCCTGCACGCTTTGCGCCCGCTGCGCTTAACCGACTTAAAGGACCTGAAACCATGCCATCGTTTGATGTCGTCTCCGAAGCAGACAAAGAAGAAGTGCGCAATGGCGTCGAGCAAGCCAACAAGGAAATCGGCACCCGCCACGATTTCAAGGGCAGCGATGCACGCGTCGAACAGAAGGACTACGAGCTGACCTTGTACGCCGATTCCGACTTTCAACTGAGCCAGGTGCGCGACGTGCTCACCAACCGCCTCACCAAGCGCAAGGTCGATGTGCGCTTCCTCGACCCGGGCAAGATCGACAAGATCGGCGGCGACAAGGTCAAGCAAGTGATCAAGATCAAGAACGGCATCGAGTCCGATGACGCAAAAAAGATCGTGCGCGTCATCAAGGACGGCAAGCTCAAGGTGCAAGCGAGCATCCAGGGCGACGCCGTGCGCATCACCGGTGCCAAGCGCGACGACCTGCAGTCGGCCATGGCGATGCTGCGCAAGGACGTGCCCGACATGCCGCTCGAATTCAATAATTTCCGCGACTAAGCGCGGCCGGCGCGCAGCCATGCGCGCCACCACCGCAGCCCGCAGCGCTGCCCAATTGAGCCACACTGGCTTGGGGTAGAATTGAGGCTGCACACAATTGGCGTGTGAGCTGTGCCAGCGCGCATCGGCGCCGTGGCCCGGGCCGCATCGCGAGAGCCTAAGGATAGCAATGAAACGTGTAGATGATTTCCGTCTGAAGCTGGGCGACAAGAGCTATGTACCCATCATGGTGGGCGGCATGGGCGTCGATATTTCAACCTCGGAACTGGCGCTCGAAACGTGTCGTCTGGGCGGCATCGGCCACATCTCGGATGCGATGGTGCAGGACGTGTCGGACCGGCGTTTTGACACCAGCTTCGTCAAGGAAAAGACCAAGCTCTACAAGTTCAACATCAACAACAGCGACAAGGCCGTGGTCCAGTTCGACATGGCGCGCCTGGCCGAGGCGACCGCCCTGCATGTGGGCAAGACCATGGAAGCGAAGAAAGGCGATGGCCTCATTTTTGTGAACTGCATGGAAAAGCTGACCATGAACGCGCCGCGCGAAACGCTGCGCACGCGTCTGGTGGCGGCGCTCGACGCCGGCATCGACGGCATCACCATGTCGGCCGGCCTGCATCTGGGTTCGTTCGCGCTGATCGCCGACCACCCGCGCTTTCGCGACGCCAAGCTGGGCATCATCGTCTCCTCGGTGCGCGCGCTGCAACTGTTCCTGCGCAAAAATTCCCGTCTGAACCGCCTGCCCGACTACGTCATCGTCGAAGGCCCGCTGGCCGGCGGCCACCTCGGCTTTGGCATGGACTGGGCTGATTTCGATCTGCACACCATCATGGACGAGATGCACGTCTATCTGGCGGCCGAGAAGCTCGACATTCCGCTGATCGCCGCCGGCGGCATCTTCACCGGCAGCGACGCCGTCAGCTTCCTGGAAAAAGGCGCGGCCGGCGTGCAAGTGGCGACCCGCTTCACGATGACCAACGAATGCGGCCTGCCGGCCAACGTCAAGCAGGAATACATCAAGGCTACCGAAGACGACATCATCGTCAACGGCGTCTCGCCGACCGGTTACCCGATGCGCATGCTGAAAAACACCCCGGCGATCGGCTCGGGCATTCGCCCCGGCTGCGAGTCCTACGGCTATCTGCTCGACGCGACCGGCAACTGTTCCTACATCAACGCCTACAACCGCGAAGTGGCGGCCCATCCGCTGGAAAAGAACATCGTCGTGATGGACAAGACCTGCCTGTGCACGCACATGCGCAACTTTAACTGCTGGACCTGCGGCCACTACACCTACCGCCTCAAGGACACCACCCACAAGAATGCCGATGGCACCTATCAACTGCTGTCGGCCGAACATGTGTTCAAAGACTACCAGTTCAGCGTCGACAACACGATCGCGCTGCCGGCCAGGGAAGACGCCGCGAGCGTCTGATCGCGCGCAGCACACTGCAAGACGGCACAGCCTGCAAAGCCTGTGCCGTTTTTTCGTCCGGACCCGGCGCGCGCGCCGCACTGAGTGGACACGCAAAGCAAAACGGCCCGCACGCTTGCGCGTGCGGGCCGTTGATTGTGCTGATCGGGTCAGATCAGCGCGTCATGCTCAAGCCTTGCGGCGGCGAGCCATGAAAGCGAGCAGGCCCAAGCCGCCCAGCAGCATTGCGTAGCTTTCTGGTTCAGGCACTGCTGCCGTGATGGCGGCGCTGAAATACACGGTGTTTGAATCGGTTTCGCCTTGGGTGCTGTCATGGTTCCAGACCCAGTGCGGAGCATCCGCGCCGTAACCAGCACGAAAGCCCCATGGTCCGACGCCGTTGACGCCTTCATCAACGGTGGCGAAGTAAGCATCGCCAAAGCCAGTGGTGTTCTGGACCAGGCTGGTGTCGCCGGTCAGCAGCGTCGTGCCGCCGTTGCCGAAGACAAAGTCGGTGCCGCTCAGGCTGAAGCTACCAAGGAAACCGCCAGGACCGCCGGCACCATTGGCGCCGTCTGCCAGATTGACTGCAACCAGATGCAAGTAGTTGGTGACGCCGTTGGTCAACGAACCCGAGAAGTTCGTGTTGACTTGCCAGTCGGTGCCCGAACCGATGACGGTGCCAAGCACGCTGTCGTCGGTGCTGATATAGGCAACGTATTCGTTGTCGACGTTGGCCGAACCGGTCAAGGTCGTATCAGCGGACGCGGCGCCGATCGACATGGCGATCAGGGACAAAGCGAGGATGGTTTTTTTCATTTTTCAGCTCCGAAATTGTAAACACTGCATGACAAACCGATCAGAACCCAAGAAGCGGGTGCCAAGCGGCTTAATTATTGAATTGCCATCATATCATTTATTGCGTCTTGGAATAATATATTGTTATTTGTTTGCCTTGTTTATTTGCATCAATACAACATCGCTGCATCCACGACATGACCATCGGGGGGCGTCGCTGGTCGGCACTCTGGCGCGCCCACCGTCGTGAACTGGCGCGCGGCCCAGCCAGCCGCGCGCCGACGAAAAAAAGCCCCGTGCATCAGCGCACGGGGCACGTCCTGGGCACTGCGGCAACGGCGCGCTAGCCTTCGGCGGTGATGCGCGCGATCAACTGGCCGAGTACCACTTCCGCCTGGTCGTTGGCAACCTGGCAGGTGCCGGCGTTCTCGTGTCCGCCCCCACCGTATTCCAGCATCAGCATGCCGATATTGGTGTGCGAGGTGCGGTTCAGGATCGATTTTCCGGTCGCAAACACGGTGTTCTGGTTCTTCAGGCCCCACAGCACGTGGATCGAGATGTTCGTGTCCGGGAACAACGCGTAGATGATGAAGCGGTTGCCGGCGAAGATGATCTCCTCGTTGCGCAAGTCGAGCACCACCAGATTGGCGTGCACCGTCGCGCAGCGCAGGATCTGCTCCTTGCACTGCATGCTGTGCTCGAAATACAGGTCCATCCGCTCGCGCACGTCCGGCAAGTCCATGATCTGTTCGATCGTGTGGTTCTTGCAGTAGTCGATCAAGTCCATCATCAGGTTGTAGTTCGAGATGCGGAAATCGCGGAAGCGGCCCAGTCCGGTGCGCGCGTCCATCAGGAAATTGAGCAAGTCCCAGTCTTGCGGGTCAAGCACCTCGGTGCGGTTAAAACGCGCCGCGTCGCCCTTGTCAACGGCCGCCATCATGTCGAACCACTCGGCCGGAAAGGCCGAGGCGCCGCCATAATAGTCGTACACCACGCGCGCCGCCGACGGCGCCTCGGGATGGATAATGTGGTTGGCGCGCTCGCCGGTGTTGCGGATCGTCTCCGACAGGTGATGGTCGAATGCCAGATGCACACCCGGCACGAACGGCAGATTGGTGGTGATGTCCTTGTCGCTGACGGCCACCTTGCCGTCCTGCATATCCTTCGGATGAACAAACAGGATCTCCTCGATCATGTTCAGATGTTTCAACAACACTGCGCAAACCAGACCATCAAAGTCGCTGCGCGTTACAAGACGATATTTCTTCGATTCAGCAGACATCGTGCACCCTTTTGTCAAATTGGTTACAGCTAACCGGTGCCTCCGCTCGCACCGGACCGAGAGCCCCTCGACCCGCCGCCGAACGCAGGTACACGGCTATTGTACGACTCCTTGCAGGCCAACAATACCCCGTCCTGCATTCCAGCCCCCCGATTGTGCAGACTGTCGCAAACGGGGCGTGGCGCCGGGCCGGCCCGGTTAAAGTTGCATCATTCCAACAGGTATTGGCCTGCCTGGACGTGTTTTTCCGGCCCAGGCGCGGCACCTCCCCGTTTTTGGAGGCCAAGGCCGCGCGCCGATCAGTTACACTCGCGCACGGCATTTATTCATTCCCGATTCGAGAGTCTTACCATGCGAGTACGGCGCACCATCCAACAACTCATCACAAGCGCCCTGCCCTGGTTGCAGCGTGCCTTCGACATCACCGCCAACTGGGTCACCCGTTTGTCGTGGTGGAAATTTTTCATGTTCGCCGCGCTGGCCCTGATCGCCGGCTCGATTTTGCAAGATGAGCTATTTTCCGGCTCCTCCGAAGAGATCGTGGTGCGCTCGGACAAGAAGCCCGGCAAGAAGGGTGACGTCGACAGCAATATTGTGATCGACAATAGCGGCATCTACTTCAATCCGCGCAAGAACCGCCGCGCGGCCAGTGCCGCGTCGGCGGCCAGTGCCGCATCGGCGGCGTCGGCGGCGTCCGCGGCTTCGGCGGCCGACGCCGCCGAACCGGCCGAGCCGGCCGATGCCGAGCCGGCACAACCGCCCGTGCCACCGGTGCCGCCGGTCGCCCCGGTGCACGCGAAACCGCCCGTCAGCGACGAAGTGCACATCGAACTGCCGCCCCAAATCGGCGAGGAATTGTCGAACGCGATCGAAGCGGCCGTCGACGACGCCGCCGAACAAAAGGTCACGCGCTACCACAAGCAGGCGTCGACCTGGTTCAAGAGCTTCGTGTCGCTGCTGGTGCTGGCCCTGTTCGCCACCAAGGCGCTGGTGGGCGGCAAGAAGCGCGCCGAAGCCGAGACCCAGACCGCCAACGCGGCGGCCGAGCGCGAATCGATGCAGCGCCAGTTGTCCGAGGCGCGCATGCAGATGATGCAGGCCCAGGTCGAACCGCACTTTCTGTTCAACACGCTCGCCTCGGTCGAATACCTGATCGAAACCGATCCGCCGCGCGCCTCGGCGATGCAGCGCAGCCTGATCCAGTACCTGCGCGCGGTGTTGCCGCAGATGCGAGACAACGCCGTCGTCACCAATCTGGGGCGCGAAGCGGACATGGTGCGCGCCTACCTGAACCTGCTCAAGATGCGCATGGAAGAACGCCTGACCGTCGATTTCGACATTCCGGACGGCCTGCGCACAGCTGCCTTCCCGCCCATGATGCTGCAGTCGATGGTGGAAAACGCCATCAAGCACGGCCTCGAATGCAAGCCCGAAGGCGGCACCTTGTCGGTGCGCGCCGAGGTGGCGCACAACAAGCTGCGCGTGATCGTCAGCGACGACGGGGTCGGCTTTGGCGTGATGCCCAGCGATGGCACGGGCCTCGGTTTGCCCACCATCCGCGAGCGCCTCAAGCTGTTGCACGGTGACCAGGGTCAGCTGCAAATCACCGCCAACCAGCCATGCGGCGTCATCGCCACCATCTCGGTGCCGTATTCGCTGTCGAAATAAGCGTCTGCGATGTCCGCCAGCAGGTAAGGATTGATTAATGTGCCGATTCATTGAATAATCGGCACTCTTACCCAACCTCTATTGTGACCATGCCTACAGCGATTATTGCCGACGACGAAAGATTGATGCGCGACCAGCTGCGTCTGCGCCTCAACCAGGTCTGGCCGGAACTGGAGATCGTCGGCGAAGCCAAGAACGGCGACGAAGCGATCGCGCTGGTGGCCGAGCACAAGCCCGACTTCACCTTTCTCGACATCCGCATGCCCGGCAAGACCGGCATGGAAGCGGCCAAGGTGATTGGCGATCAGAGCCACATCGTGTTCGTCACCGCCTACGACGCCTACGCGGTCGAGGCCTTCGAGCGCGGCGCGGTCGATTACGTGCTCAAACCGCCCGAGCCGGAGCGCCTGGCAATTACCGTCGAGCGCCTCAAGACGCGCCTGGCCAAGCCCAAGGAAACGGTCAACGACAGCGTCACCGCGATGCTGTCCCAGCTGGCCGAAAAAATGGCGGTGGTGGCCAAGCCCACCTATCTGCAGTGGATCCAGGCGAGCATCGGCTCGGACCTGCGCATGATACCGGTGGAGGAAATCCTGTTTTTCCGCTCCGACGAAAAATACACCTGCGTGCAGACCGAGCGCTTCGAAGCGCTGATCCGCAAGCCCGTGCGCGACCTGGCCGAGGAGCTCGACCCGGCGCTGTTCTGGCAGATCCACCGCGCCACGCTGGTCAACGTGAACGCCATCGAAGGCGTCACGCGCGACCTGCGCGGGCGCCATCTGGTGCTCATCAAGGGCAAGCCGGACAAGCTTGAAGTGAGCCGCAGCTTCCTGCACCTGTTCAAGCAGATGTAATGCCCGCGTGCGGCGCGCGACGCAAGCTCGCCATCGGCCAGCTGCCCGCGCCAAGCATGTGGCCGCGCTGCCGGCCAGATGGGCGCCGTCGATCAGTTCTGGTCGGTGCGGGCACCAAGTGGAGCGAGCACCGCCGCATCGAGTTGATCGGCAAGTTGCCGCACCGCGCTGACGCTGTGCGGGATCGCCGCGAGGACGGCGCTAACCTCGTCCCAGCACGTCGCCCCGTTGACATGGTCGGCACAGCGCATTTCGGCTTGCAGCAGCAAACCGGCCAGATGATCGGCGCCGACCGTGCCCGCCAATCCTTTTAAAGTATGCAACAACGGCATGGCCGTTTCGCGTTGTCGGGCCAGCAGCGCCGCCTGCAATTGCCCGGCGAGCTTGGCGGCCTCGTCGACGAAGCCGCGCAGCGCAAACAGGTAAATCCGCGTGTTTCCACCAAAACGGCCCAGCGCGGCGACGCTATTGAGAGCCGGCTCGCGCGCCGCATCCGGCGACGCGCTGATGGCCGGCGCGCGATGTTCGCCACCTTGTGCGTGACGCAAGATCACATCAATCAGGTGGGACAGATTGAACGGCTTGCCGACATGGTCGACCATGCCCGCCGCACGCGCCGCCTCGCGATCCGTGCTCATCGCGTTGGCGGTCATGGCGATGATCGGTGGCGCCGCCTGCCCGAGCGTCGCGCGGATCGCCCGGGTGGCGGCGTAGCCATCCATGCCGGGCATCTGGATATCCATCAAGATGACGTCGAACGGCAAACCGGGACGCAGCACGGCGTCAATCGCCGCCCGCCCGCCATCGGCCACTTGGACGAACGCCCCATCGTTTTTCAGCAGCTCGCGCGCCACCTGCTGATTGGTCGGGTTGTCCTCGACCAATAACAGGCGCAGCCCCATCAGGCGGCGCGGCGCCGCGTCGCTGGCGGGCGCAACGAGCTGGGCACGCCCGAACTTGGCGTCGGCGACGGCGTCGAGCATCATCGAGGCGGTCATCGGCTTGTCCAGCACGGCATCAAACACCGCGCCGTGTTGCGCCAGCTCCTTGTCGGACAGCTCATGACCGAAGGCGGTCACCATGACGATCAGCGGCATGGTCTCGGCGGGCAGCAATTGACGGATTTGCTTGCCGGTTTCCCAGCCGTCCATGCCGGGCATGCGCCGATCGAGGAACACCACGTCGTACGGCCGTGCAGCACCGCGCTGGGCCAGCGCGACGAGCGCAGCCATGCCGCAATCGACCTCATCGGCTGTCCAGCCGAATGCATTGGCCATCTCAACCATCACCAGACGCGCGGTGGCGTTGTCGTCGACCATCAGGCAATGCAAACCGTTCAACGTCGGCACCGGTAGCGGCGCCTGCGCAGGCAGTGCCGGTGCCGCCTGGCAGGTGATGAGGAAGTGGAAGGTGCTGCCTTGCCCGGGCACACTGTCAACGCACAAGGTTCCGCCCATCAACTGGACTAGTCGCTCACTGATGCTCAGACCCAAACCGGTGCCGCCAAAGTGACGCGCGGTGGACAGCTCGGCCTGGGAAAAGCCGTCGAAAATGCGCTGACACTGCTCCGGCGTGATGCCGATGCCGGTGTCACGGATGGCGAACGCGATCGACAATCCCGCCGGGCTCGCGTCGATCAATTGCACCGACAACACCACTTCACCGCGCTCGGTGAACTTGATGGCGTTGCCGGCCAGATTGAGCAAAATCTGCTTCAAGCGCAGCGCGTCACCGACCACCCGGTCGGGCAGCGCAGGGTCGATGTGGAACAGCACCTCGATGTGCTTGTCGCCCAGATTGGCCGAAAAGATCACCGCCATGTCGCGCAGCAGCCCGTCGAGGCTGAATGGATGGGGATCGAGGGTCATTTCGCCCGCCTCGACTTTGGAAAAATCGAGGATGTCATTGAGAATATCGAGCAGCGCGCGGGCCGCCGATTCGGCCTTGCTGGCATAGTCGAGCTGGCGCACGCTCAGCTGGGTCAGACGCAGCAGTTGTATCATCCCCAGCACGGCATTCATCGGCGAGCGGATTTCGTGGCTCATGTTGGCAAGGAAGGTGGATTTGGCGCGATCGGCCTTGAGCGCCTGCTCCTTGGCCGTGAGCAAAGCCGCATGCGCCTCGCGCTCTTCGCTGATGTCGGTGCTGCTGCCCACCCAACAGACGATCGCGCCGCTGCCGCTGTATTGCGGCAAGGCGTGATGGTCGAACACCCGCCACACCCCGTCATGACGGCGCAGCCGGCAGGCACAACGAAACGGTCCATGACCGCCCTGCGCCTGGTCCCATTGCGCCGTCAGCATGGCGCGATCATCCGGATGGACCAGGTCGGACCAGCCGCCCGCCGCGCGCAGCGCGTCCTGCGCGACGCCGGCGTAGTCCTGCCAATGGTGGCTCAGGTAATCGACACGCAGTGCCGGCGTGGCGGTCCACACCATTTGCGGCAGCCCTTCGGTGAGCGTGCGCATGCGCGCCTCGGATATTTCCAACGCCGCCAGGGAGTGCAACAGCGCGCTGTCCTTGGTAATCAATTGCAGCGTGAACTGATACTGCTTGCGGATCGACGCGCGCGCGCCCCACAACAGCATGCCCGCCAACACGAACAGCAAGGTGAGGAAGATCGCCGCGTTGCGCACTTCGTCGCGCCACGGCGCCAGAAAGTCTTGTTCCGACAGGCCCACCAGCACGTAGACGGGGTAGTCGCCGATCTTCTCGAGACTGTAGACGCGTCGGCGCGCGTCGATCGTGCTGACGGCCGAATAGCTCGCGTGCTGCTTGCCGGCCGCGAAGAGCGCCGCTGTTTCAGGCGACAACTTGAGCGGGGCGACGCTTGCCGCGTTCTGTATTTCCGGGTAGCGAATCAAGATCAGTCGCCGGCTGTCGATCAAGGTGATCACGCCGTGCGGGCCGATATTTAACGATGAAAATAAGTCCGCGACGCGGGAATTATTCATGTTGACGTAGGCTGCCCCGCCGAAACTGCCGTCGGGCAAAGTCATCCCGTACACCAAGGGGAACACCCATTCGCCCGTGATGCGCGACTTGACCGGGATGCCAAAGATCAGATCGCGTTCCTGCTTGGCGCGCTGAAAAAATTCACGTATGGTGAGATCTTGAACATGGGCCGGATCGATGTCCTCGCCATAGATCACCCGGCCGTCGCGGTCGGCGCCCCGGATCGAGCGTGCCTGCGGTATGCGTTCCTTCAAACTGCGCAGGTAGGCGCTGAAATCGGCATCATTGAAGCGCTGTTGCGCATGCATCGATAGAAACTCACGTTGCGCGCGGCGCAAGGTCAAGTCCACTTCCTGGAAATGCGAATGCAGAAAATGTTCCAGCGACAGCGCCAGGTTCTTCGACGTTTCTTGCGCATTCATGGTGTAGCGCAGCTCGTTCTGGCGCAGCGTGTTGGCGACAAACGCGGTTACCGACAGCAGTGTCAGCGCCACCAGCGCGGCCAGCATGGGAAACAATTTTCGAAACTTGATCACCATATCGGCACTCCCGGCATTGCGCGGTTTGGCTTCATGCATAGCAATTTTCACGGCAGGCCAGGCGAGTAAGTATGCAAGATGGTAGCACCAATTTCGCCGCCATCCGTGTAGTCAAGGCAACTATTTCGGCGCGCGGCAATGCGCTGGGCAGTGCCCGGCACGGGCGTGAACCGGCACGGCGTTGGCGCAACGGGCGATGCCGGCGAACCGGGCGGCGCGCACGCCGACGCGGGCGCAACTGGCGCTCAGCGACGGCGACGGCGACGGCGGCGTCAGCCGGCGCCGAACAGGCCGTGCTCGTCGAGGATCGCGAACACGATCTCGGGATGCAACTCGAGGCAGCGGCGGATCGCCGCCGGGATCGCCTGGCGGGTCTTCTTGCACAGCCCCACCCGCTCGACCAGCACGATGCTCAAGCCGCGCGCGCTGCGCACCTCGTGGATGCTGGGCGTGATGCGCAGCTCGATGCCCAGCAGCGACTGCAGGCGCTCGCCGATCTTGCCCAACTCGGCATACGTGGCGATGGCGTCGATGCGGGCGATCAGTTTGAGCTCCTCCTCGCGCGTCAGGCGCAGAATGGACAAATCGGCCTGCGGATCGGCCAGCAAGCGCTCGCGCTCGCAGACGCAGGCGCCGGGCGGACATTCCTTGCGAATCGGAAACGGGACCGGCTGGGGCATAGGCATTCGCGGTTCGATTGTGGGAGACGGGCCGGCGCGCGGCGCAAGCACCAGAGTATCCTAGTCCCGCGCGCCACTGTCAAACCACTTCGCCATGCGCGCCGATCGTTGCGCGCACGCGCAGCGGCGCGACGCGGCATACTAGCGTTCTGTGCCGCACGCCCAGACGGCGTCGGCGCACGCCCACCACCACCACCACCACCACCACCACCACCACCACCACCACCACCATTAAGGATCGCTGATGATAGAAGTTCACCACCTGCGCGAATCGCGTTCGCGCCGCATCACCTGGTTGCTCGAAGAACTGGGCTTGCCCTTTGACGTCATCTGCTACGACCGCGACCCGGTCACCCGCCTCGCGCCGCCCGAGCTGATGCAGATCCACCCGCTGGGCAAGGCGCCCGTCGTGCGCGACGGCAGCGAAGTGCTGGCCGAGTCGGGCGCGATCATCGAATACCTGGTGCGTCGCTATGGCAAAGGCCGTTTCGCGCCCGCCATCGACACGCCAGACTACAACCGCTACATACACTTCCTGCACTACGCCGAAGGTTCGGCCATGCTGCCGCTGCTGTTGCAGCTGTACGTGGGCCGGCTGGGCGAGGCTGGCGCGCCGCTACATGCGCGCATCCAGAGCGAGATGAAGAACCACCTCGGTTACCTTGAACGCGAGCTCGACGGGCGCGCTTACTTCGTCGGCGACACGCTCACCGGTGCCGACGTGCAGCTGTCCTTCGTCGCGCAGATGGGCGTCAAGTTCTGCGGGCGCGATGCGTATCCGAACCTGGCCGCCTTCGTCGAGCGCATCGAAGCGCGTCCCGCCTACCAGAAGGCGGTGGCGGCCAGCGGCGCCTGATCAGGGCGCTTTGGCGCCCAGTTTGGCCGGCATCAAGGTCGGCCGCGCGCCGCGCGCTAGGGTGGGAGCATCGCTCGCCACCCTGCCCGCCGCGCCGCACCATGACACTGGCCACCTTCCTGCGTTCGCGCCCGCTGCTGTTTGCGCTCGGCATCGTGGCCGGGCGCGCGCTGTGCGTGCTCCGGCACGCGGCGCCCCGCAACCATCACCGCGCGACGCTCGACGACGCCGATGACGCTGACGCTGACGACGCGATCATCGTCAGCGACGCCAGCCGCACCATCGTGCTGGCCAACCGCGCCGCAGCCGACATGTTCGCCAGCACCATGCAGCAGATGCGCGGCGCACCGCTGGCGCGCTTCATCCCCCAGGCCGACGCACTGGCGCTGCGCGCGCGCGACGACGGCGCCGCGCGCAGTGCGGGCCGGCGCGCCATCGACCAGGCCGTCACGGGCCTGAAGGCTGGCGGTCAGCCTTTCCCGCTCGAAGCGTCGCTCTCGCGCAGGCACACGCGTGGCCAGTCTGTGACCACCATCATTTTGCGCGACGTCAGCGAACGCAAACTGGCCGAGGCCAGGCTGGCGCAGTCGCATGCGCAGTTACGCAAATTGTCGAGCGCGCTGCAAACCATCCGCGAGGAAGAGCGCAGCTACATCGCACGTGAATTGCATGACGACCTGGGCCAGTTGCTGGCCACGCTGCGCATGGATCTGACGCTGCTGCGCCAGGCCAGCGGGGAACGCAGCGTGCAACTGCTCAACGGCATGGATGAGCGTCTGATGGGCGCCATCGTTGCACTGCGCCGCATCGCCGCGCGCCTGCGTCCGCGTGCGCTCGACGAGGGCGGCCTGTATTTTGCCTTGCACAATCTGCGCGCCGAGTTCGTCGCGCGCCACGCAATCGCCTGCGAGCTCGATGTACTCGACACCGAGCTGACGCTGGACGACGAGCGCAGTACGGCCATCTATCGCATCGTCCAGGAGGCACTCACCAACGTCGCGCGCCATGCACAGGCGCGCAAGGTGCGTATCAGCGTGCGGCGCGACGACGCACATCTGCGCATTGTGATCGGCGACGACGGACGCGGCATCAACGAGGCCGCGATGGACAAGCCGGCCTCGCTGGGCCTGATCGGCATGCGCGAACGGGTACAGAATCTGGCGGGGGAGATGACGATTACCGGCAGTGAAGCGCAGGGAACGCGCATCGACATCGTGCTGCCGCTGCACCCGGACCGGTCCGGGTGCGACGGCATTTAATGGATCAGAAACGGTGTGTCATGCCCACTTGGTACGACGACGCATGCGCAACGCGTTCGCGTCCCACATACGCGTACAGGCCGGTGCGCTTGGACAGGTTGTAGTCGTAGCCCAGGCCGAACTGCTTGACCATGTCCTTGTCCGACAACAGCACGGTGTTTTGCACTTGTTTCGAGTACACGGCGCGCACGTCGCCCTCGCCCAGGTGATACGACAGGCCCAGCAGATAACCGGTGTATTTGCCCGTCGCGGCGACATCGGTGTTGCCCTTGGCGTAGGCGGCGCTGATCTTCGCCTCGCCCACCTTGTAGCCGGCGCCGACCACCCACATCTTCGGTTGCGCGGGCGTGGCCACCGTTTGCACGGCCTTCTCCCAGCCGACATGGACGCTGACGGGACCCTGGTCATAGGTGGCCAGCAAGTCGATGCCGGCGTTCGCGCCCGACACCTCGGAGACGATGTACTGGGCCGCGCCAACAAAACCGTTCACGTTCGGGCTGTTGTAGGTGATCGCGTTGGACACGCGCGAGCCCGACACGCCGACCCGCATCATCGACTCATTGATCTTGCCGATCACGCCATCGGCGCCGAACGGTTCTACCCGCCCCTGCGCGCCGTCGACCAGGTTCTTGGTGCGGCCCAGGATCACGCTGCCGAAAGCGCCTTTGAAGCCGACATTGGCCTGGCGGTCAAACAGATTGCCTTTTTGTGCGCCCGTGTCGGCCAGGATCTCCGACTCCAGATTGAAGGTCGCCGACAGACCGCCGCCCAGCTCTTCGACGCCGCGAAAGCCCAGGCGCGACGGATGGTTTTCGCGCTCGATGAGCGTCTTGTCACTGATTTTGACCAGACCCAGATCGATCAGGCCGTACACGGTGACCGTCGATTGTGCGTGGGCCTGGACGACGAAACCGCCCAGTACGAGTGCTGCGAGAGTAAGTTTTTTCACGTGATGTCACAAATAGAAAGTTGAATAAAGGCACTGCTTGCTGATCTAACGACACAGATAGTGCAGGGCAAATACTTCAACGTAATGACATGCGGCAATTTGTTGCAAGCTGACGACACAAACAAAAACGCCGCCCAAACCTTGCGGCTCAGGCGGCGGCGCTGCTGATCTACCGGCGACGATCATGCACGAGAAATGCTTCGGGCGCATGACAAACGGGGCCGCGGCGGCGGCGTTTACTTCAGGCGGCAGCTCAATTGCCAGTAATGCTCCAGACGCAGGATACGGATCTCGCGCACCGAGCTGGCCATCTTCTTGCGCAGCGTGCTGTCGGACGGGTAATTCTTGATCACTTCGTAACGCTGACCATCGGTCGCCGTCTTGATGTGAAAGGTGTTGCCCTCCAGGTCGGTGCGCGCGATGGTGTCGCTGCTGCCGTCGACATAGCAGTCGTCAACGAACACGACGAACAAATCCTTGCCGAACTTGGCGCGCAATTGGCCGAGGAATTTTTCCTGGTCTTCGCGCTTGACGTGCGACCACCACATGCCGGCGAACACGGCCGAGAATGTGCCGAGGTCGGCCGGCAAATCGAAGGCGTCCGCCAGCGCGAACTGCACCTTATCCTGAGGCAGCGCGCGCAACTTGCCCAGCGCGATCATTTCCGGATTGATGTCGGTGGCCAGCACCGAGGTCGCGGTGGTGGCGATCTCGCGCGTCCAGAAGCCGGTGCCGCAGGCCAGTTCCAGCACGCTGTGTCCGCGCAGCACCTCGGCGACCTGAGTGCGCATGCGCGCCAGATCTTGCTGGCGCTCGACGCGGTCGTAGATGCGGTCGTGGTTGGACGCGGTCAACGCGTAATAGTGGGCGGTTTGATTGCTAATGAGGGTCTGCATAGTCTGGTTCTCGTCGTGCGGGTGCGTAAAACATGGTTCAGTGGTGGACTCAAAGCTCGTAATTGTCTTTGCTGCCGTTCATGGCTTGCTCGATCAGCTTGCGATTCAAGGTCGGCGCAAGCAGCTCGATAAAGGTGTAAATATAACTGCGCAGGTAGGCGCCCTGCTTGACGGCCACGCGCGACACGTTCATGCCGAACAGGTGGCCGGCCGAGATCGCGCGCAGGTTCTTGTCGCGCTCGGCGTCAAACGCCATACCCGCTATGATACCAATGCCCATGCCCAGCTCCACATAAGTCTTGATGACGTCGGCATCTATGGCTTCGAGCAACACGTCCGGCTTCAGGCCACGTAAATCGAATGCATGATCGATCTTGCTACGTCCGGCGAACGCGCTATCATAAGTAATCAGTGGAAATCCCGCGATTTCCTCCAGCGTCAGCGACTTCGAGCGCAACAAGGGATGATCGGGCGGCACCACCACCACGTGTTCCCACTGGTAGCAAGGCAAGGTGATCAAGCCGTCGATGCCGGCGATCGATTCGGTTGCAATGGCCAGGTCAGCCTGGTCGCGTTGCACCATCTCGGCGATCTGGCGTGGATTGCCCTGCAACAAAGACAGCCTGACCTTCGGAAATTTTTGCATGAACGCCTGCACCACTTTCGGCAAGATATAGCGCGCCTGGGTATGCGTGGTGGCAATGGTGAAACTGCCACTGTCCTGCGCGGCGAACTCCTTGCCGATCCGTTTCAGACTGTCGATTTCCTGCATGATCATCTCGACCGAGGCCAGCACCAGCCGGCCCGGCTCGGTCAGACCGCGAATGCGCTTGCCGTGGCGCGTGAAAATATCGACGCCCAGCTCTTCTTCGAGCTCGATGATGGCCTTGGACACGCCCGGCTGCGACGTGAACAGTGCCTTGGCGGCATCGGTCAGGTTGTAGTTCTGGCGCACGGCCTCGCGCACGAAGCGCAGCTGATGGAGATTCATTGCGATTTTTTCATTTATTGGCGCCGACTTGGCGCTGCAGCAACACACACTGCGCTGCCTGCCGTCATTGTAGTAGATTGCTTATGCCGAATCCGTATATAAGCAAATAGATTCTTAGTAGTTTGGAATATAGGCCAAGTTTATTACCATTGGGGCTACTTTGGGGAGCACGCATGACATTATCGTTTGTTGTATCGGGTTTTGCAGTGGGCCTGTTGGTCGGCATGACCGGCGTCGGCGGCGGCTCCTTGATGACGCCCTTGCTGACCTTGCTGTTCGGCGTGTCCCCGTCGGTGGCGGTGGGCACCGATCTGGCATTCGCCTCGATCACCAAGAGCGCCGGCACCTTCACCCATAAGATGCGCGGCACCGTGAATTGGCAGATTGTCAAGTTGCTATGCCTGGGCGCCCTGCCCGCCGCCGTTGCCGCCACCTTCGCACTGAAGTCGTTTGGCGCACTGAGCCACGAAATCGGCCTGGTGATCCGCTACTCGATCGCCGGCTCGGTGCTGCTGACCGTGATCGCGCTGCTGTTTCGCGGCAAGATGATCGCCTGGATCAACGCCCATCCTGAAAAACAATTGCAGGGCCGCAAACTGGCCGCGGCCACCATCATCGCCGGCGCCGTGCTGGGCACGCTGGTCACCATTTCCTCGATCGGCGCCGGCGCCATCGGCGCGACCTTGCTGGTGATGCTGTATCCGCGCTTGAGCGCGGCCGAGATCGCCGGTACCGACATCGCCTACGCCGTGCCGCTGACGGCGATTGCCGCCTTTGGCCACTGGTGGCTAGGCTCGATCAATTGGACTTTGCTGACGACACTGTTGGTGGGCTCGATTCCCGGTATCATTATCGGTTCGTTTTTCGCCCGCGCCGTGCCGGAGCGTTTCCTGCGCGCCATGCTGGCCATGACCTTGACCGGTGTGGCTGCCAAACTGATTTACGCTTAATTCAGGTTCTTTTTAGGATTTCTCCATGTACCGTTACGACCAATACGACCATCTCATCGTCAAGGAACGCATCGCCCAGTACCGCGACCAGGTGGCACGCCGCCTGTCGGACGAACTGAGCGAAAACGAGTTTCTGCCGCTGCGCCTGCAAAATGGCCTGTACATGCAACGGCACGCCTACATGCTGCGCATCGCGGTGCCATACGGCCTGCTGTCGTCGGCCCAGATGCGCATGTTCGGCCACATCGCGCGCAAGTACGACCGCGGCTATGGCCACTTCACGACGCGTCAGAACATCCAGTTCAACTGGATCGAGCTGGAACAGACGCCCGACATCCTGGCCGACCTGGCGTCGGTGGAAATGCACGCGATTCAAACCTCGGGCAACTGCATCCGCAACATCACGTCCGACGAATTCGCCGGCGTCGCCTTTGATGAACTGATCGACCCGCGTCCGTACGCCGAACTGCTGCGCCAGTGGAGCACCTTCCACCCCGAGTTCTCGCACCTGCCGCGCAAATTCAAGGTCGCCATCAACGGCGCCGTGGAAGACCGCGCGGCGATCGCCGTGCATGACATCGGCCTGACGGTCGTCACCAACGAAGCGGGCGAAATCGGCTTTAAAGTGATGGTCGGCGGCGGCATGGGCCGCACTCCGATCATCGGCAGCGTGGTGCGCGAATTTTTGCCGCGCCTGCACATGATGACCTACATCGAAGCGATCATGCGCGTCTACAACCAGTACGGCCGGCGCGACAACAAGTACAAGGCGCGCATCAAGATTTTATTGAAGGCGCTGGGCGTGGAAGAATTCACCCGCCAGGTCGAAGCCGAATGGGTCGATCTGAAGGACAGCCCGTCCACCCTGACCGAAGAGGAAATGGCGCGCGTGGCCGCCTACTTCGTGCCGCCCGCGTATGAAACGCTGGCGGCCATCGATCCGCGCGCCGAGCATCCGGACAACAAGGCGTTTTCGAACTGGTTGATGCGCAATGTGAAGCCGCACAAGGTACCCGGTTACGCATCGGTGCTGCTATCGCTGAAAAAAACCGGCGTGCCGCCGGGCGACGCGACGGCCGAGCAGATCGACTTCGTGGCCGAGCTGTCGGACCGCTACAGCTTTGGCGAACTGCGCGTCACGCATGAGCAGAATCTGGTGCTGGCCGACGTGCAGCAGTCGCAATTGTTCAAGCTGTGGGGCGAACTCAAAGGCGCCGGCCTGGCCACGCCGAACATCGGCCTGCTGACCGACATGATCTGCTGCCCGGGCGGCGATTTCTGCTCGCTGGCCAACGCCAAGTCGCTGCCGATCGCCGCCGCCATTGCCGAGCGTTTCGACAACCTCGACTTCCAGCACGATATCGGCGACATCGAACTGAACATTTCGGGTTGCATCAACGCCTGCGGCCACCACCACGTCGGCAACATCGGCATTCTGGGTGTGGACAAGGACGGCAGCGAGTTTTATCAGGTGTCGATCGGCGGCGCGCAAGGCAACGACACGGCGATCGGCAAGATCATCGGGCCGTCGTTCTCGGCGCTGCAGATGCCCGAAGTGATCGGGCGCCTGCTGCAAGTGTATGTGCGCGAGCGCCATGAAGGCGAGCGCTTCATCGACACCGCGCAGCGTCTGGGCGTGGCCCCGTTCAAAGAATTTGTTTACGCGACGCCGATTGCGGTTGGCAGCCATTTGGTTGGAGAAGATGAATATGCATGATGCAGCTACCACAAACCTGATCATCAAGAACCGCACGGTGGTCGAAGACGACTGGCAATTGCTGCGTCTGGAAGACGGTCAGAACGCCGACCACGTCGCCGTACCAGCGGGCAAAGTGATCGTGCCGCTGGCCGTCTGGCTGAGCCAGCGCGACGCCCTGCAGGCGCGCGCCGATCTGGGCGTGTGGATCAGCGCCGACGAGCGCCCGGAAACGCTGGATGGCATCGTCAACCGCTTCCCCGTGATCGCCGTCGACTTCCCGAAATTTACCGACGGACGCGGCTACTCGATCGCCTACAACCTGCGCATGCGCCTGGGCTTCACGGGCGAACTGCGCGCCGTCGGCGACGTGCTGCGCGACCAGTTGTTTGCGATGGCGCGGGTCGGCTTCGACGCGTTCGCCCCGCGTCCTGACCGCAGCATCCACGACGCACTGAAAGGCCTGACGGATTTCTCGGACAGCTACCAGGCGTCGGTCGACCAGCGGCTGCCTTTATTCCGGCGTCATCCGCGCGACGTGCGCATCGACACCGGCGACGCCGGCTACAGCATTTGAACGGATCATCCATGAACGATATTTCTGCACTCGTCGCCAGCACCCAAGCCACTCTAGAACGCATCGCGCGCGACTTCACGCCCGCCGTGTTCGCCTCCAGCCTGGCCGCCGAAGACATGGTGCTGACCGATCTGATCCTCAAGGCCAAGCTGCCGATCGGGATCTTTTCGCTCGAAACGGGGCGCCTGCCTCCTGAAACGCTGGCCATGCTCGATCGTATTCAAGCGACCTATGGCTACACCGTGAACCTGTATCGCCCGCAGACGGAAGCGGTCGACGCCTACGTCGCGCAAAACGGCCTGAACGCGTTTTACGACAGCGTCGAGATGCGCCGCGAATGCTGCCGCATCCGCAAGGTCGAGCCGCTCGGGCGCGCGCTGGCGGGCAAGCGTGCCTGGGTCACCGGACAGCGCCGCGCGCAATCCACCACCCGCGCTGAACTGGACATCGAAGAAGACGATCCGGCGCACGGCATGACCAAGTTCAATCCGCTGGCCGACTGGTCCGAGGAAGACGTGTGGAATTACATCCGCGCCAACGACGTGCCTTACAATGCACTGCACGATCAAGGCTACCCGTCGATCGGCTGCGCGCCCTGCACGCGCGCCATCGAGCCTGGCGAGGATGTGCGCGCCGGGCGCTGGTGGTGGGAAAACCCGGACTCGAAAGAGTGCGGCCTGCACATGGTCGACGGCAAACTGATACGCATTAAATCCGTGGCTGCATAAGTCACCAAAACGATAATAGGCATAGCCAACATGAACACGAACACCCACGCCGCGCCGCGCGGCCTCAAAGACGTCAACGCGCGCCACCTCGACGCGCTTGAATCGGAAGCGATTCACATCATGCGCGAAGTGGCCTCCGAATGCGCCAATCCCGCCCTGCTGTTCTCGGGCGGGAAAGACTCGGTGGTGCTGCTGCGCCTGGCCGAAAAGGCTTTCCGTCCCGGCAAATTCCCGTTCCCGCTGGTGCACATCGACACCGGCCACAACTTCCCCGAAGTGATCACCTTCCGCGATGCGCGTGTGGCCGAACTGGGCGAGCGCCTGATCGTCGGCTCCGTCGAAGAGTCGATCAAGCGCGGCACCGTGCGCCTGCGCAATCCGGCCACCGATTCGCGCAACGCGGCCCAGGCCGTGACGCTGCTCGAGACGATCGCCGAGCACAAATTCGACGCCTGCATCGGCGGCGCCCGCCGCGACGAAGAAAAAGCGCGCGCCAAGGAACGCATCTTCTCCTTCCGCGACGAATTCGGCGCGTGGGACCCGAAAGCCCAGCGCCCCGAGCTGTGGGACCTGTATAACACCCGCGTTCATCCGGGCGAAAACATGCGCGTGTTCCCGATCTCGAACTGGACCGAACTGGACGTGTGGCAGTACATCGCGCGCGAACAACTGGAACTGCCGCCGATCTACTTCGCGCACGAGCGCGCGGTCATTCCGCGCAACGGCATGTTGATTCCGCTGACCGACCTGACGCCGGCGCTGCCGGGCGAAACGGTAGAGACGCAAGTGGTGCGCTTCCGCACGGTGGGCGACATTTCGTGCACCTGCCCCGTGTCGTCGAACGCGACGACGCTGGAAGAAATCATCGCCGAAACGGCGGTCACCCAGATCACTGAACGCGGCGCGACCCGGACCGACGATCAAACGTCCGAAGCGTCGATGGAAAAACGTAAGAAAGCAGGATACTTCTGATGAACGCACTGAACGAAAATCTGAACGAACGCGGCATGCTGCGTTTCATCACGGCCGGCTCGGTCGACGACGGCAAAAGCACGCTGATCGGGCGCCTGCTGTTCGACAGCAAAGGCATCTTCGCCGACCAGTTGGATGCGATGTCGCGCGCCAAGCACAAGCGCACCGTGGGCGACACGATCGACCTGTCGCTGCTGACCGACGGCCTGGAAGCCGAACGCGAACAAGGCATCACGATCGACGTGGCCTACCGCTATTTCGCCACGCCGAAACGCAAGTTCATCATCGCCGACACGCCCGGTCATGAGCAGTACACCCGCAACATGGTCACCGGCGCCTCGACCGCCGACGCGGTGATCATTCTGATCGACGTCTCCAAGGTCAAACTGCATGACGATGGCCGCGTGGACCTGCTGATCCAGACCAAGCGCCACTCGACCATCGCGCACCTGCTGCAGATCGAGCACGTCGTCGTGGCCGTCAACAAGATGGATCTGGTCGGCTTCGACCAGAACGTGTATGACCGCATCGTGGCCGCCTATCAGGAATTCGCACAACAACTGGGCCTGAAGGACATCACCCCGATTCCGCTGTCGGCGCTGACCGGCGACAACGTCGTCGAGCCGAGCGAAAAAATGGACTGGTACAGCGGCCCGACCCTGATCACGCTGCTCGAATCGCTGTCCGTGTACGACGAGTCGCACGCCGCGCCGTTCCGTTTTCCGGTGCAGCTGGTGGCACGCCACAACGGCCACGAAGCGAACGATTTCCGCGGCTACATGGGCCGCATCGAAGCGGGCAAGATCAGCGTCGGCGACAAGCTGATGGTGCAACCGTCCGGCCAGAGCGCCACCGTGAAAGACATCCTGACGCTGGAAGGCTCGCACCAGAGCGCGGCCGTGGGCCAGTCGGTCACGCTGCTGCTCAACGAATACCTCGACATTTCGCGCGGCGATTTGCTGGCCAGTTTCGAACAGCCGGCCACGCTGCTCAAAACCGTCAACGCCGACGTGTGCTGGTTGTCCGAAGAGCCGCTCGACCTGCGCCGCAAGTACTGGATCAAGCACGGCACCAAGCAGACATCGGCGCGCGTGACGGCGATCGACACCCTGCTTGACATCAACACGCAAGAACGCCGCGCCGCCGATGGTTTGAAACTGAACGACATCGCGCGCGTCACGCTCAATGTCCAGCAGCCGCTGCCGGCCGACGCGTATGCCGACGTGCGCGCCACCGGTGCCTTCATCCTGATCGACGAAGTGACGCACCAGACGGTCGCCGCCGGCATGATTCGGCTCGACCCGGCCAACTAGGAATCGCATGACAGCCTTGCCGACAATGGGAAAAGTCTATCTGATTGGCGCCGGTCCCGGCGCCCAGGACCTGATGACGCTGCGCGGTGCGCGCCTGTTGGCGCAAGCGGACGTGGTGCTGCACGACGCGCTGGTCACCAGCGAGATGCTGGCCCTGTGTCCGCAAGCGCTGTTGATCCCTGTTGGCAAACGCTGCGGCGAACTGTCGACCGCGCAGGCATTCATCAACAAGCAGTTGGTCGACAACGCGAAGAAATTCGCGCTGGTGGTGCGTTTGAAGGGGGGCGATCCGATGATGTTCGGGCGCGCCGATGAGGAATTGCGCGCCCTTGAAGCGGCCGGTATCGAGGTCGAAGTCGTCCCCGGCATCACCACCGCGCTGGCGGCGGCGGCGGCCACCAAGCAGCCGCTGACCAAGCGCGGTGTGGCGCGCAGCGTGGCGTTTTTCACGTCCAGCACGGCGCCCGCGCATCCCGATCAAGTGACCATTCCCGACACCGACACGCTGATCCAATACATGGGCGGGCGCGAAGCGATCGTCACCGCGCAGCGCATGCTCGAGCAGGGCCGGCGCGCCGATACGCCGGTGGTGGTCATCGAAAACTGCAGCCTGCCGAACCAGCGCGTGCTACGCCTGACTTTGGCCACCTTGGCGCATGGCCTCGGTCCCACCCACGGCCCCGTGCTGGTGATGCTGGGCGAGGCGATGCAGATGCGCGAACAGCAGGAGTGCGATCGCGCTCTGTCCGCCGCGCCGGCGCAGTATCGGCGCGCATAGTCCCCGCCGCTTCGCAATCTCTCCGCACTCGCCTCAGAGAAAGAGGCATTGCAAGGTGCGCGCGTGCCTCACCGAGCCTACATCGACCTGCGCGCGATGTGCGCTGTCCGCTGCTACCCCACCCACGGCGTTCGTGCCGCCCAGGCATGGATGGCGCGCATGTCATGGCGGGCACAGCGATGCGCATCCGCCGAATAAAGATATTTAAAAAATATCAGTTGCATGTTAATGTTGCGTCATCATTTTCGGCGGACCACGCCTTTTTGTTGTGACTGGCACCGGTCACCGCACTGTACCTTGGACGATAAACAACCATGAAACACGCTCGCCTATTAAAAACCACCGTCGCAACACTGTGTTTGTCGATGGCGTCGTTCGCCAGTGCGGATACGTTCGAACTCAATTTCACGGCGAGCGGGTTCGCGTCCGTCATCAACAACACCAGCGCGCCGCAGGACCTGGTGTCTGGTCGGATCACGTTCGAAGCGGACGCACTCGGAGCGCCAGTCATCTCCATTAGCTCGGTGGACCTGGTCATCGATGGCCACGTCTATCAGGCATCGGACATTGGCGGTGAGGTTTTCGGCCCCGGTTATTTCTTTGGCGCCCATGTGTCCGACGACCATGGCATCTCCTGGGGAACCGACGATTTTTATATGACGACGGTTCCTGGCATTGCCAATTTCACGTATTCGTCATCGAACGCGTTCGACGGTTGGTCCACCGCCCAGCTCAGCGCCGCTGTGACACAGGTGCCTGAGCCAAGCGCGGCGGCCATGACGTTGGCTGGGCTGGCTGGGCTGGCCGGCTTTGCGCGCCGGCGCAGGACACTGTCCGTTGTGACAAACAAGGCCTAGGTGCGACGCTGCCGATTCGCGCGTGGCACAACATCGTGCCACGCGTGACTCGAGTTCTTGTGTCTGGGCGGATTGATGTTGGGCAAGCGCGGACATGTGGCGCGCTGTTGACGCCACCGGTTTGCGTGATGACCGGCCTCGCATGCGCTTTACCCCGCCTTGCCGGCCCCGCTAGCGAGGCGCTTATTTTTTTCAACCAGCACCTTGATCAGCCCGTCGATGCCGCTCTTGGTGATTTCCGCGCCAAAACTGCCCTTGTAGGTTTCCACCAACCACGCGCCAACGATGCTGATATCGTAAATTTTCCAGCCCTCGGCCGTCTTCTCAAGCCGATAGTTCAGCTGGATCGGTTCGCCGCGCGCCTGCGCGACTTCGGTGCGCACCTCGGCCTCCTTGGCGTCGCCGCCACGCATCGGTTTCAACGTCACTTGCTGATTTTTGACCTGCGACAGCGCACCGGAATAGGTATGCACCAGCAGCGCGCGAAACTCGGTGACCAGTTGTTTTTGCTGCTCCGGCGTCGCCTTCGGCCAGTCGGACCCGACCGCCAACGACGTCATGTGTTCGAAATTGACATGCGGCAGGATCTTGCTCTCGACCAAAGCACGGATCTGGCCCGTATTCCCGGTCTGGATCTCCTTGTTGTCCTTGGCCGTATTTAAGACTTCTTCGCTGATCCGTTTGACCAGCACGTCCGGCGCTTCGTTGGCGTCCTGCGCCACAGCGTAGACGCCGGGCAGCAAGCTGGCCAGCGCCAACACCAGCGCCAAGATTTTTCGAATTGGGTTCATAGCATCCTCGTGGTTGAGTTATCGCGTTCAATGGGTGCGGCGTCGCGCATGTGGCGTCGGCGCCTGCCGGCATCACCATGCCGGCCGTTGCGCGCCAAGGGATGTGCGGCCCGCATGAGCGGCGCAGCGGCCTCGGCGCCGTAGTACTCCACCTTATCCCTTCGCCCACACGCCGACCGTTCGCTGACGCACACTGTCGCGTCACACAGAACTGCCGTCCGCCCGCATCCTAGCCGATCAAAATGTCGTCGGTCAGCAGCTCGTCGGCCAGCACGACGCGATTGCGTCCGCGCTGCTTGGCCTGCGACAGCGCCTCGTCGGCGCGCTCGAGCAGCATCGCCATCGTGGTGCCGTCGCTGGGCACCATCACCGCCACGCCGATGCTGGCCGTGACGATGCCAAACGAGGAGCTGATATGGGGCAGCTGGCGCTCGACGATCGCCTTGCGAATGTTTTCGGCGATCCCCAGCGCGTCGGTCTCGTTCGTTGCGGGGGCGATGAAGGCGAACTCCTCGCCGCCGTAGCGCGCCACCAGATCGCTGGCGCGGCGCACGTTGTCGGCCATCACGCCCGACAAGGTGCGCAGGCATTCGTCTCCCGTCTGCTGTCCATAGTGCTCGTTGTAGTTCTTGAAAATGTCGACGTCCAACATCGCCAGCGCCAGCGGCTGACGGTTGCGCGCGGCGCGCTTCCACTCGCTGGCCAGCACCGCGTCAAAGCGGCGCCGCGTGGCGATGCCCGTCAGTGCGTCCGTGACGCTCAGCGCAGCGAGCACACTGTTTGCCTGCGTCAGCGCATCGGCGCGCTCGGCAAGGGCGGCGTCCAGTGTCGCCACACGCAGCAGCAGGGCGTCATTTTGCTCGGCCAACTCGGCCAGCGAGCGTTCGCCGATCAGCCGGAACTGCAGCGCCACGATCAGCACAGCGACGCTCACCGGCAGGATCGACAACAGATACACGCTGGTGGCATGCGGGTAGTCGGTGATGCTGCCAGCGAACAGGGCAACGCCGCCACGGCTGGCAAGACCGAGTGCCAGCGCCGCGATCATCCAGGCCAGCCGGCGCGCCGTGCCACCGTTGCCGCGCGCGAAGAACAGGTAGGCCGCGCTGGCCAACGCCGGCAAGCTCGCGAGCGACGTAATGAACATGCGCGCGGCGACGTCATTGTCGATGACGAGGAAATACGTCAGCGCCAGCGCGTCGCTCGCCAGCAGCGCCGCATACCAGCGCGCGTAGCTGGCGCGCAGGCCCCAACACTGCAGCGTACCGTGATGGAGCAAGACGGTGCAGCCGACGACCAGCAGATGGCTGGCGACGAGCAGCGGCGCCAGCCACGGCCCCGCCCCCACCTGCGCGCAGAACGCCGGTCCCAGCAGGCCCAGACCGAGGCAGACGGCTGACGCGGCCCAATACTGGGCGAACGTGACGTTGCGCCCGCGGAGCCAGCGGCCAAACAGCAGCGCGCCCATCGCCAGTTCGACCAGACACAGCGTGAAACAGACCGTTGACATGTCCAGATCAATCACGCCATCGTCCGATCAATGGCTGGACGGCGAACGGCGCGCGACACCGACGCGACACACGGCCGGCCGCGCGGGCACGAGAAAGTGTCGTCGATAACGGATTTATTCAAGGGATACTGGCCCGTGTTTGCTGCGTCTGTTGAAAATAAAACAAACAACAGCGCATGGTGCGGGCGCAAGCTCACGCCGGCAGGACTGCACCCGCAGCGACCGATGTTTGCGAGAGGCTGCATTGTATATTCAATGCAACAAAGATGCTAAAATAAACTTAAAGTTGTTATTTGGAACTTAGTATTAGTTCAACTTGGCAAGCCCCCTGAACGCCCGATCAGGGCAGGCGCGCGACAAAACAGGCGCCGCCGTAGCTGCCGCCATTGCTCAGCTGAAGGCTGCCGCGCAGGGCTTCGCGCGCGTGCATCGACAGGGCCATGCGCGAAAAATACAGACCCAGTCCGGTGCTTGTGCTGGCAAAATCGACGCCGCGAAAATTGCCGCTCATGGCGCCCTGCCCCGCGTCGAGCAGCGCCTGGGGAAACCCTGGGCCATTGTCTTCAACGCGCATTTCCAATTGCTGGTCGGACAAGGCCAAGCGCAGGCCTATCTTGTCGCGCGTATGGTCCAACGCATTGTGGACCGCGTCGCTGAGCACCTCGCCCACCAGTTTGATATCGAGCGTCCAGTACAAGCCGGGCGGCGCGTCCACTTCCAAGGTGATGCCGCGCGCAGCGCGCAGCAATGCGGTATCGGCCACGACCTGCTCGGTCAATTCCTGCAGCGCGATCAGGCGCGGCGCAAGCGGGTAAGGCGGGCGCGCCGCGCGCTCATACTGGGCCAAACCGTCGAGCAGACGGTCATTGCTGCGCCGGGTTTGCAGCAGCGAGTGACGCATCTGCGCGAAGGCCGCCGCGTCCTTCCCCGGCACGATTGCCGGCAGACTGTTCAAGCCGTCGTCAAACATGCCGATCGAACGTTCCATGTCGCGCGCCGCCATCGCCAGAAAGCGCAATAACAAGGGCGTGCAGGGGTAGGCATCCACGGATCACAGCCTCCTGGTGGCGGAGCGGCTGGCGCGCAGCACGCAGCCGTGTCCATTCAAAACCGGTCATCACTGGCGCTCATTGTACGCCGCCCCGGCCACGCGAGAAATACCAAGCGTGCGCGCGCGCACGGAGCGGCTGGCGCCGGCCTATTTCAGCGGCAGCGCGCCTTGCTCGTCGATAAAGCGCGCGATGCGCTGCTCGACCAGCGGCAGCGGCACCGAGCCCAGCGCAAGCAGCGCGTCGTGGAAGGCGCGCAGGTCAAACCGGGAACCGAGTGCCAGCTCGGCCCGCGCACGCGCCCGCTCGATCGTCATCGCGCCGATGTAGTAGGACAGCGCCTGGCCCGGCCAGGTGATGTAGCGGTCCACCTCGGTGCCGATCTCGTGCAGTGACAAGGCGCTGTTGTCGCGCATGAAGGCGATGGCCTGCTCGCGCGTCCAGCCCTTGGTGTGGATGCCGGTGTCGACCACCAGCCGGGCGGCGCGCCACATCTGATAGGTCAGCATGCCGAAGCGGTCGTACGGCGTGTCGTAGACGCCCATTTCCAGGCCCAGCTTTTCGGCGTACAGCGCCCAGCCTTCGCCAAACGCGGAAATATAGACCGCGCGGAACGGCGCCTGCTCGCCCTGTTCGCGCGCCAGCGCCGTTTGCAGCGCATGGCCGGGCATGGCTTCGTGCAGCGTCAGCGCGGTCAGGTTGTACAGCGGGCGCGAAGCGAGCGCGTAGGTGTTCACCAGATAGGTGTCGGGGCCACCCCGTCCGGCCGTATAGTACGGCGCGATGGCCTCGGGCACCGGCTCGATGGTGAAGCGGTTGCGTGGCAGCAGGCCAAAATAGCGCCCCAGCTTGCCGTCGACGCGCTTGCAGATCCAGGCTGCGCGCGCGAGCAATTCCTGCGCCGTCTTCGGATAGAACTGCGGGTCGCTGCGCAGGAAGGTCAGAAAGGCCGCGAAGTCCCCTTTAAAACCAGTCTCACGCATCACCACTTGCATGGCCGCGCGGATCTTGGCCACTTCGGCCAGCCCCAGCTGGTGGATCGCGTCGGGCGTCATCTCCAGCGTCGTGTAGGCGCGGATCTGGGCCCGGTAGTAGGCGGCGCCATCCGGCAGCGCTTCGGCCGCCAGCGTGCTGCGCGCCTGTGCCAGATACTCCTCGCGCATGAAACGCAGCAGGCGCGCGTGCGCCGGCACCACCCGGGTGCGGATCGCCTCGAGCGCCTCGGCGCGCAGGCGCGCCTGCTGCTCGGGCGCGAGCGCGCGTGGCAGATCTTTGAGCGGCGCGTAAAACAGGCTCGCGCTCGGGTCGGCGGTCGCGGCCACGGTGGCGATCGACTCGTCGCGTCCGGCCAGCGTGGCGCGCGGCACGCTGAAGCCGCGCCGCAAGCCGGCGCGCATATTGGCAATCTGCTCGTCGAAATAAGCCGGAATGTCATTTAAGAACACGATATAGCGGCGCGCCTCGTCGGCCGTTTGCAGCGGCCGCTCGGCCCGATAGGCGAGGTCGGACCAGAACGCGGAATCGGAATTGAACGGCATTTCGTAGCTGCGCAAGCGCACGTCGGCCGCCAGCGACTCGACCTGGAAGCGGTACACCGCGTAGTTGGTCTGGTTGTCACGCCCCAGCTTGGCGGGATCGAGCGCGCGCAACTGCGCCAGCACGTCTTGCCACTTGGCCAGCCGCGCCGTTTGGGCTTGCGGGGAAACGCTGGGAATGTGCGCGTTGACGGCGCTGCCCACATTGTCTTCCGAGTCGCCGAACTGCTGCTGGCGCCAATTCCATTCCTCGCTGTACAGGGCCTTAAAGGCGACGTCGGCCGCGCTGGCCGGCGTACTTTGCGCGTGCGCTGGCATGACGGCCAGCAAAATCAATCCGAACAAGCTGCGTTTCATCGAGGCCTAGTGTGTGTTGAGTTGGTGGCGCACCGCGTTTTGGCGCACGCCAGTATCGGAGTGCGCCGCGTCACTGTCAAGCACGCCACCTGGCGCGTCACGGCGGCGCTGGCCGCATTCGCTGTCCCCGGGCTCACCCTGCGGACGCCGCACCACCGGTGCGCGGGCGTGCGGGCGTGCGGGCGTGCGGGCAAAGCATGTCGTTTGCTGCGCCCGACACCGAGGTGCGCAAAATTTCGCTACACTTTACCCATTCAAGGAGAGCGCCATGAGCCGTGCATTGAAACTGTGGCCCCTGCTGACGGCCACCCATCGCTATGAAAAAACCGTCTCGACGCGCGGGCGTGGCGCAGGCCAGTTCATCGAGGCGCCGGTGCTCGCCTACCTGATCGAGACGGCCAATGGACGCATCCTGTACGACGTCGGCTGTGACTACAACAAGATCGCCGATCCGGCCTTGCGCAGCCATTTTTTCGACCCGATGCGCCCCCAATTTGACACCCCGCGCATGGAACCGGAGCAGCGCATTCCCCACTATCTGGGCCGGCTGGGCTTGTCGGTGCGCGACATCGACGTGGTGTTCATTGGCCATCTGCACTTCGACCATGTGGGCGGTCTATGCGAGCTGCCCGGCTGCGAGGTGCATGTGCACGCCGACGAGCTGGTGGCCGCGCGCAGCGGCCAGGACGAAGGCGTATTCATTGACGAGCTGGCCGGTGCCCAGCATTGGAAGCTGCAGACCGGCCCGTATCAGGTGGCCGCCGGCGTGCAGGCCATCGCCAGTCCCGGCCACACGCTCGGGCACATGTCGCTGTTCATCGAACTGCCCAAGGGCCGTCCGGTGATCCTGTGCGGTGACGCGGCAGACCTGAGCGAAAACCTCGATGACGAGATCGCACCGGGCTACTGCTGGCAAGACAACGCGGCGCTCGCGCTCGACAGCATCCGCCGGCTCAAGGCGCTGGCCAAGGCGGAAAACGCGCAACTGTGGCCCAACCACGACATGGCTTTTTTCCGCGCCCTGCCGCGCTTTCCCGCCTGGCGCGACTGATCGATCGGCACGCGCGCCGGTCAGTGCGCCGCCATGGGGGCGCGATCACATGGCGCGCAAGCGCGCCCCTCAGAGGCTGGCGTTGAGGGAGGCGACGCAGTAGTTGCTCATTGCGGCGAGCACGTCGGGGTCTTCGCCAACCGCGCCGACGGCCTTGATATCGAGGCCCGGATAGTCGGCGGCCAGCTGCGCCAGCAGCAGCGGCAAGTCGCGCAGCAGATGCCCGCCCTGCCCCAGAAACACGGGCACCACGGTGATCTGGTCGACACCGTCGCCGACCAGTTGCGCCACCACCTCGGGCAGGCGCGGCGTCATCAGTTCAAGGAAGGCCAGCACCACCGGCACCTGCGGCATGCGCGCCTGGGTCAGCGCGCACAGGCGCTCGAATGGCACGGCCCAGGACGCAGCGCGCGCGCCGTGAGCAAACAAAATCAGTGCAGGCGTCGTCATCAATCAGTGTCTCTCGACCCACCACAAGGCGCCCAGCGCCAGCAGCAGGAACAGTGCGCTCGGTGCGAGCGCGGTCAGAATTGGCGGCCAGGTGGAGAGCACGCCCAGGTGCGAGAACAGCGTGTTGACCAGCATGAAGGTCACGCCGATCATGATGCCGACGAAGATTTTCAGACTGACACCGCCGGTGCGCATGTGCAGATAGGCGAATGGCAGCGCCAGCGCCATCAACACCAGCACGCCGAACGGATCGATCAACTTCTTCCAGAACGCGATCTTGAAGCGTTCATTTTCCTGCCGGTTGTCGGCCAGATGGCGCGTGTAGACCGCCAACTCGCTGGCCGACATGTGCTCCGGGTCGGTTCCTGCCACCGACAGGATCTTCGGCGTGATCTCGGAGATCAAGTCCTTGCTGGCCAGTTTGCGGCTCGCCACGACGCTCGTTTCCTGGCCAAACTGGGTTTGCAGGCTGGCCCCCGGCTCGCCCGGCGCCGGCAACTCGAGCGTGTTGGAAAACATCGTCTCCGTCACGTCCATCAGGCGCCAGGTACTATTGCCTTTGAAGCTGGCGCTGGCGGCCGTGATCAGCGAGCGCAGTCGGAAATTGGCGTCGAACTCATACAGCTTCACGTCGATTAACTGGCCGTCGTTGCGGAACTCGCGCACATTGAAGAAGCGCGAACCAATCACTGTGCCGCTGATGCCGTTGTTGCGTACGATGTCCTTGGTCCACATCCCGGTGCGAAACTCCTGCGATACCGTGGCGCCCTTGGCGGCCAGGCGCATCTTCTCGGCCATCGGCGTCGTGTACGGCGTGATCACCTCGCCGAACAGAAACGTGAGCAGCACAAATACCAAGCCGATGTTAAACAGCATCAGGCCCGCGCGCGCGGTCGACATGCTGGACGCGCGCATGATGGTGAATTCGGACGTGGCGGCGAACTGCGCCATTGCGTAGATGGTGCCGAGCAGGGCCGCAACCGGCATCATTTCATACACGTGGCCAGGCAGCTGCAACAGCACGAACAGAAAGGCGCTATTGATACCGTAGCCGCCCTTGCCGACCGCTGGCAGTTCGCCCGTCAGGTCGAGAAACGCCAGCAGCGCCAGCAGCGCCAGCAGCACCAGCGCCACCGCCTGGGAAATCGAAATCGCAAAATAGCGTTGCAGGACATTCATGGGACAGCGTGCTCCTTGCGGACCGGGCGGCGTTTAAGGCGCGACCACAGCACCAGCGGGTGATAGCGGTGATTGACGTTCAGGCGCCAGGCGAACAGCAGCACCACCAGCAGCGCGGCGGCCAGATGCAGCGGCCACCAGCCCAGCGCGAAACTGATGCGGCCCAGCTTGATGCTCGTTTCGACCACCGTGGTCAGGTTGCGGTAGGTGAAGAACATCAGTACGGCGATGATCAGGTTGACCGAACTGCCGGCGCGCGGATTGACAAAGCCCAGCGGAATGGCCAGCAAAATGAGCAGCAGCGCCGTCAGCGGCGCGGCGATGCGCCAGGCCAGTTCGGCACGCGTCAGCGGCGACGGATAGGCCAGCAGCACCGGGATAGTCAAGGCGTTCGCCCCCAGGTGGGCACCCACGGTCATCACCTGACTGGCCATGCGCATGCTGTAGCGGTCAAACTCCATGGTCTGGAAATCGCCCTGTCCGGGCATGCCCTGGTAGCGCCGGCCGTTTTTGAGCACCAGATAACTGCTGCCCTTGCCGTCCTCTTCGACCACGCCGCGTTTGGCCACCACCACCGTGTTGCCGCCCGCGTCGACCGTGTTGACGAACACATTTTGCACATTGGCCGAGTCGCCCGAGGCGCCTTCGACAAAAAAGATCCGGTTGGTCGAGGCCGACTCCTTGAACTGGCCGGGCGCCACTTTCTTGAGGTCCTCGCGTTTTTCAAAGCGCTCGATATACTCGGCGTTCTTCATCTTGGCCCACGGCGTGGCGACCATACTGAGGCCGCCGATCAGCAGCACCACCGGCAGCCCGAACGCGAGCACCGGCGCGATCCATTTGAGCAAGCTCTGGCCGGAGGCGAACCAGACCACCATTTCCGAATCCCGGTAAGCACGGGTCACCACCAGCAAAACGGAAATAAAGCTGGTGAGAATCAGGATATCTGGAAGATAATTCAGGGCCGCGAAAGCGATCAGGGCCAGCACGTCGCTCGAGGCGACCTTGCCGCCGGCGGCCTTGCCCAGAATGGCGATCAAGGTCACGGTCGACATGATCGCGAACAAGACCGTGAAGGTCGCGCCGGCGATGCTGACCAGTTCACGGCGTAGGGCGCGTTGGAAAATCATTCGTAGTATTTATTCAATCAGTCAGTTAAGTGCCAAGCTTCGCAAAATCTTGGCAGGCTCCATAAGAGCTTATCAGGCTTCACAAAACGAAACGGAGAATCAAATGGACTTTAGCATAAAAGCCTTCGACACCAAGACCGCCATCAGCACGGTCAAGACCGGTTGCGTCGCCGTCGCCATATTCGACAACAAAAAACTCTCGCCAGCGGCCAAAGAACTCGACCAGTCTGGCGCCATCAGCGCCGCCGTCAAGTCCGGCGACATCTCCGGCAAGGCCGGCAGCACCTTGTTGCTGCGCGGCGTCGCCGGCGTCAGCGCCGAGCGCGTGCTGCTGGTGGGCATGGGCAATGATGAAGCGATCAGCGAAAAATCCTTCACGACGGCGGTGCAGGCGAGCCTGAAGGCGTTTGCCACGCTGGGCAGCGCGGACGCCATTATCGCACTACCGCTGTCACAAGTGAAAGAGCGCGATCTGAACTGGGCCGTGCGCAGCATCGTCATCGCCGCCCACGAGGGCGTGTTCCGCACCGACGCGCAAAAGAGCAAGAAGGACCCTGCCCCGTCGGGCGTGAAGAAGATCACGCTCGCCTGCGCCGCCACGCCGGCCGTGAAAACCGCGCTGGCCCAGGCCATCGCGATCGCCAACGGCATGGACCTGACCAAGGAACTGGGCAATCTGTCGGCCAACGTGTGCACCCCGACCCACCTGGCCAACACCGCCAAGAAGCTGGCCAAGGACTACAAGTTCGACGTCGAAGTGCTCGACCGCAAGCAACTCGAAGCGCTCAAGATGGACAGCTTCCTGTCGGTCACCAGCGGCAGCGAGCAGCCGCCCAAATTCATCGTGCTCAAGCACATGGGCGGCAAGGCCAAGGACGCGCCGGTGGTGTTGGTCGGCAAGGGCATCACGTTTGACTCGGGCGGCATCTCGCTCAAGGCCGGTCCCGGCATGGACGAGATGAAATACGACATGGGCGGCGCCGCCTCGGTGCTGGGCACCTTCCGCGCGATCGGCGAGATGAATCTGAAGCTCAACGTGATCGGCGTGATCGCCAGCTGCGAGAACATGCCCTCGGGACGCGCCACCAAGCCGGGCGACATCATCACGTCGATGAACGGCTTGACCATCGAAGTACTCAACACCGATGCCGAAGGGCGCCTGGTGCTGTGCGATGCGCTGACCTATTGCGAGCGCTTCAATCCGGCCGCCGTGATCGACATCGCCACGCTGACGGGCGCCTGCATCGTCGCGCTGGGCAGCGTCAACTCGGGCCTGTTCACGCGCGCCGACGAGGCGCACGACAAGCTGGCTGCCGAACTGATCGCCGCCGGCAAAGCCGCCAGCGACACCGCCTGGCGCTTGCCGGTCGAGGAGGCCTACCAGGAGCAGCTCAAGTCGAACTTCGCCGACCTGGCCAACATCGGCACCCCTGGCGCTGCCAGCGTGACGGCCGCCTGCTTCCTCGAGAACTTCACCCGCAAATACACCTGGGCCCATCTCGACATCGCCGGCACGGCCTGGAAATCGGGCGGCGCAAAAGGCGCCACCGGACGTCCGGTGCCACTGCTGTCGACCTTCCTGATCAATCGCAGCTAAAAAAAAGCCGCATGCGCATTGCACTGGCCCAGGCCAGCGCAAGCCATGCGGCTTGTCTCATCCGGCTTGGCTTAGAAGGCGTAGCTGGCGGCCACGCGCAGCACCGGGTAGTAGCGGAAGTTGTTGAGCTTGTCATCGAGCTTGACGCGTTCGGCCGCGATGTCGGTGGCCAGTTTCGCGCACTGGTCAACCCCGGCCACGACGCCGATGGTGCAACCGCTGTTGGTCAAGGTCGAGCTTGGCGAACCCTGGAACAACACCCCCAGATCCGACGAGAAGCCCCAGCCTTTGCCGGCGGTGATCTTGCCCCAGCCAATGCCCAGATAAGGCGCTGCCGAGCGGAAGGAAATATCGCCGTCGATCTTGCCCGCCTGGGTCGAGTTGTAGGTATTGCCGTTGACCGTGTAGGTCAGATTGGCTTTCGGCTTGGCGCTGGTGGTGAACTTGTTACCATTTTGGACCAGCGCGGCGCTGACGTGAAAACCGCTGTCCGACGGGAACCAGTCGATCATGAAGTTGACGCTTTGCAGCTTCAATTTCAGGTCGTAATTGACATCCGAGGTATCGACCGTGGTGCTGTAATTGAGGTAGTTCAGGCCCACGCGCAGGCCCAGGTCTTTTTGCAGCGCGTACCCGTAATCAAAGCTGGCACCGGTGGTGCCCACGCCGACCGCCACACCCATCTCCTCGGCCGACGCGCCGGACATCAACAAGGCTGCGCTGAGCAGGGATGCAATTGCCAATTTATTCTTCATAGTTAGTTCCATTGATTGGTTTTGAACAGACGCGGCGCGCCGCCCCGAGCAATCCGGACGGATCGCGGCCCACGTAAACACGTGCTTTCCGCTTGGAATTATATGACGCGCCCAGGCTTACTTTGTGGTTTTGCCACTGTTTTTCCGGCGAAACCCGGGCGCCGTGTGGTTAACGCAACGGCGGCGCCAGAAAGGCGCTGACGTTCTTGTTGCGGATCTCTTTGGCCAGCTCGCCGGCCAGCTTGGCCAGTGGATGGAAATGGGCGCCGCCTTTCGCATCGAGACCGCGGCGCAGCGCGTCGGCCACGCTGTCGCCGCACCAGCCCCGTTCGGCGCACAGCTTGAGCGTCGCGCTCGCATGGGCGCCGCACTCTAGCCCCAGATCGCAGTGCGCCAGCGCCATCGCGTCGCGCAAGCGGCCAATCGCGTCCTCGCCCTCGTACCAGTGACCGGCAAAGAACAGCCGCGCGCCGAACTTGACGGCGCCCCCGTCGAGGTCATCGTCGCGCAGCAGCATCTCGATCCCGAACGGATTGCCGCTCTCGAGGATGGCACCGATGGCGGCCGCTCTGGCCGGCTCGCTGTGCGCCTCCCACAGGTCGTAAGCGAGCGAGAGCAAGGGATCGCGGCGCGCATGGAATTTGCGCTCGTAGGCCCATTGCGCGCTGGCGTCGGCATAGTTCTGTTCCGTCATCGCGCAGCGCGCCGCCATCTGGGCGCGCGCATTGGCCTGGGCCGGATTGGTGGTCTGGATCGGCTCGAGCGGCACGGTGAATTTTTTGCACACGCCCAGTATCGCCGACGCCAGCAGATAACCGCCCTGCTGGGGCCTGTCGATCACGTCATCGAACAGGCTGCGGTAGCTGGCGCTGCGGTTGAATTTGACCAGCAGCGCCGGCGCATCGGGGCGCTGCTGCGCGAGCGGCGCGCTCGCGGGCGGCTCGGGCTCGGGCTCGGACTGTCCCTGCCAGCCCAGACTCTTGGCGTGCCATGGCGTCAACAGCGTCGCGCACAGCACCAGCACGGAAATTGCACCACTAACTACCATCGCTTGTCGTTGCATTGATCGTCCCTCCTCATTCATGAGCTGACTTCAATTCAAGGTGTGCACCGTCGTCCCCGCTCCCGCGCGCGCGGTGCACGCAGCGCAGGTGTTGTCTGGCGCCGCACGGCGCCAATCAATCAGTAAAGCACGCTGCCGCGCGCGGGCGGCAGCCCGGTCTCGGGCGGCGCTGCCGCAGCGTGCAAAATCACGGTCAGTGTGGATGGATAGTCGAAGCCGGCGCCGGTATTGCGGTCGACGAAATAACCGAGGCCAGCGCTGAGCACCAGATTGCCCCACAGGCTGGCGTTCTCCTTGGACGCCACCAGTTCGCTGGCCACCCCCAGTTCGTCGCGCCTGCAGTCGACGCTCAGGTCGCCCGCGCTCTTCTTGATCAACACCCGCCCGGGCGAGGTGACGAACCAGCGACCGGCCTTGTTGGACAGGATGCAGCCGACGCCGGCCACTTCGCGGTTGTCGACGATCGTTTGCAGCAGCACCATCTGCTGGGTCGATTCGGTCAGCGTGGCGCAGCCGGCCAGCAGCGCCAGGGCGGCGCCGCGCAACAGCTGCAGGATCCTTGAATTAGTCATCGCATCGACTCCGAAACGTTACCTATACAAGGGGTAACGGCAGAAATGTAGTCACAATGAATTTGCAAGCTCTCGGTGCTGTTCCGGTGCAGCGCGAAACCGTGCGCCTGCAGCGCCGCGCACACGCTGGAAAGCGCATGCCGGTGCCGCGCGACCCTGCGCGCCTGCCATGCCAGCGGGGTCAATACACCGAGCGGCAGGAAGCGCAGCCGCTTGCCATCGACGCAGATCGACAGGTCCACATGGGTGCCGTCGATATCGTGTCCATTGGCGCCAAAGATGTCGCCGATCTCGGCGCGCCGGGCGGGAAACAGCAGCGCGAACAAGCCCATCCCGCATGCGCGAAACAGCTGGCGCGCGCGATGCAGGCGCGCGCTGCGCGGCTCGAAAGCGCGCGTCAGTATCAGTATCAGATGTGGCGGCAGCACCTGCTGCACTCGCGTTAGCGCGTCAAGGCAGGCAGCATCGATGCGCACGCTGCGCGCCGGCCAGCGCGGCGCGACCAGCAAGGGGGCGCAACTGCCAGGGTGCAGTGTTACATCGTCGCGCTGCGCAGCGGCGCACAATTACTGGATAGGTATCGGTTGGGTGCGTGGCACCGGCACGGCCGTGACGCTGTTTTTGGGGCTGCCGTCGATCAGGCGATCCGAATACACCAGATACACCAGCGCATTGCGCTTGACGTCGACCATGCGCACCACCCGTACATGTTTGAAAAACACCGACGCGCGCTCGGTAAATACTTCTTCCTGGCGCGCCAGCTTGGCGGCGAAACTGAGCTCGCCGACCTGGCGGCAGGCCACCGACGATTCAGCCTTGTCCTCGGCCACGCCGAGCGCGCCCTTAATGCCACCGGTCTTGGCACGCGACAGATAACAGCTCACGCCGCCCACTTTGGGGTCATCGAATACTTCGACAACGACCTTGTGGTCGGGGCCGATCAACTGGAACGCGGTGTCGACCGAGCCGAGCGTTTCCGCCCCGGCCATGGCGCAGCCGCTGGCAAGGAGCGCACACAGCGCCGCCTGCCTGATCGGCGTGAATGTCCTTGCCATGTCAGTTGATCGGGGCGAAACGCGGCACCATCAAGCCGTCCACTTCCACCAACTGGAAGAACACGTCTTTCGGGCGAGCCCAGATCGAACCGTCGGCTGCCCGGTAGATGATCATCGGCGACAGATCCGCTTCGAGCGTGGCCTCGCAGACCAGCTCGTAGATGCCGCCCTTGTAATGTCGGTAGCGGATCGCCACGCCTTAGCCTTCGCTCTTCTCTTCAAGCTGGGCTTTTTGCTTGCGCTTCAAGCCCTGGATCACTTTCAGAATGCCTTCGATGCCGGCCGTCTCGTCGATGTCGCTGAACGCGTCGAGCACCTCGTTGAGGACGCTGTTGCGCATGGCCGCCTCGTCCGGCACCAGGTGCTGGGCTGCTTGCGGCGTACTGCGCACGGACTCGGACGGCGCGCTCTTGGCGGCCGCCTTGGTGGCCGCGTACTTGGCAGCCGATGCGGCCGACTTGCCATGGGCGAGCGCGGCCTGCCAGATCACCCAGCGGCGCTGGGTCTCAAACACGAGATACTCATCGGGCTTGTCTTCGCGGCGCCGTACGATGTGGCCATCGCGCTGCGCCCACGATTCAAATGCACTACGCATTGTCTTCCTTTAAATTACTTCGTGAGCTGGATACTCTTGAAAATCCATCGTCCAACGTCTACCTGGGCAGCCACGGCTGGTCCGCCTGACTCGCGTCGTGCGGGCGCCGGTGGTATCCTGTCGCTGCCATCAGTATATGCTGGTTTCCCTGTTATGAAAATGCAATTTTTCATTTCCATGAAACAACAAGCACCAAATATGCCGATTTCCTGCTGTTCCCGGTGAAAATTTGTTGCTTTTTTTGCGCAGTCGGCGCTCGCCATGCCAAACCGAACATGTGCGTCGCGACACAGCTATTGTATTACCACAAAACTGCAAACAGTTTTGGCATTGTCTTTATTTTACTAAATCTTTGCAAATGATTTCGTTGCGCGCCGCCCCGTGCGACAAGATTCGTCTCACTATTCCAACTCATTGGCGTTCGCGCCACGCAACCTGAACACATCGAACATGAAAATCGCTACTTGGAACGTCAATTCCCTGAAAGTCCGCCTGCCCCATTTGCTGACATGGCTGGCCAGCAATCCGGTCGACGTGCTGTGCCTGCAGGAAACCAAGCTCACCGATGACAAGTTTCCCGTCGCCGAGATCAACGCGGCCGGCTACCAAGTCGCCTTCAGCGGCCAGAAAACGTATAACGGTGTGGCAATCCTGTCCAAGTCACCACTTTGCGACATCGTCAAGAATAACCCATCTTTTGCCGATGAGCAACAACGAATTTTAGCCGCCACCATCGACGGGGTGCGCATCGTGTGCGCCTACGTACCCAACGGCCAGAGCGTGGACTCGGACAAATACCAGTACAAGCTGGCCTGGCTGGCCGCCCTGCGCGACTGGCTGGCGGACGAAATGGCCACCTACGGCGCGGGCGGACTGGCCGTCCTGGGCGACTACAACATCGCCCCCGACGACCGCGACGTGTACGACCCGCTCGCCTGGGAAGGCCAGGTGCTGTGCAGCGACAAGGAGCGCGCGGCCTTGCAGGCCTTGCTCGACCTCGGCCTGACGGACTCGTTCCGCCTGTTCGAACAGGCTGACAAATCGTTTAGCTGGTGGGACTACCGCCAGCTAGGCTTTCGCCTCAACAAGGGCATGCGCATCGATCACATCTTGCTGTCGGACACGCTCAAGCAGCGCTGCAGCGCCTGCGTGATCGACCGTGGGCCGCGCAAGTGGGAGCAGCCGTCCGACCATGCGCCGGTGATCGCCACGCTCGATTAGTCGCTTGCGCCCGCCAGCAGGAACTGGCGCGCCGCCTGCTGGTCGACCGGCGGGGAAAACAGATAGCCCTGGGCGTACTGGCAACCGTTGCGCTGCAACAGGTCGAACTGGCCTTCCGTTTCGACCCCTTCGGCCACCACGGACAGCTGCAGGCTGTTCGACAGCGCGATGATGGCGCCGACGATGGCGCGGTCCTCGGCGCTTTGCTCCAGGTCCTTGACGAAGGCGCGGTCGATCTTGATCTTCTTGACCGGGAAGCGCTTCAGGTAGGCCAGGCTGGAATAGCCGGTGCCGAAATCGTCGATCGACAGGCGGATCCCCAGCCGGTTGATCTGGCCGAGGATGTCGAGCGTGTGCTCGCCATGCTGCATCAGCGCCGTTTCGGTGATTTCGAACTCGATCAGCGCCGGGTCGATCCCCGTCTCGTCGAGGATGCGCCGGATCGACTCGATCAGGCCGCGATGCATGAACTGGCGCGGCGACAGATTGATCGCCAGCGGCACCGGCGCCAGACCTTCGCGCGTCCAGGCCACGCTTTGCTGGCAGGCGCGCCGGATCACCCATTCGCCCACTGCGACGATCTGGCCGTTGTCCTCGATGATGGGGATGAAGTGGTCCGGCAGCACCAGCTCGCCACCGGGGCGGCGCCAGCGCAACAGCACTTCGAGCGTATGCACGCAGCGCGTGGCGCTGTCCATGATGGGCTGGTAGTACAGCGCGAACTCCTGATTGAGCAGCGCGCCGCGCAAGCTGCTTTCGAGTTCGAAATGGGCGGCCGCCGCCAGGTTCATCTTCTGGGTGAAGAACTGGTAGTTGTTGCGCCCGCTCGCCTTGGCGTGGTACATCGCCGCGTCGGCGTGGCGCATCAGCGTCTCGACGTCGCCGCCGTCGTCCGGATAAACGCAGATGCCGATCGAGGGCGTGATGTGCAGCATGCGCCCCTCGAACGGAAACGGCGCAGCCAGCGCCTCGATAATTTTTTCGGCCACATGGGCCGATTCGTCGCCGTTGCGGATGCCCGGCACCAGCACCACGAATTCGTCGCCACCCAGGCGCGCCACCGTGTCCGAGGCGCGCACCGCATGCCCCAGCCGACCGGCCACTTCCTTGAGCAGATGGTCGCCCGTGTCGTGCCCGAGCGAATCGTTGATGGTCTTGAAGCGGTCCAGATCGATGAACATCACCGCCAGCCGGCGTTCGGTGCGTTTGACCGACAGCATGGCGCGGTCGAGCCGGTCGGCCAGCAGCGCGCGGTTGGGCAGACCGGTCAGGCTGTCGTGGTACGCCATGTGGTGCACGCGCGCCTCGGCCTGGCGCCGCTCGACGATCTCGCCTTGCAGCATGGCGTTTGCGCCGGCCAGCTCGGCGGTGCGTTCGAGCACGCGCACCTCGAGCTCGTCGCGCGCGCGGCGCACCGCCTCGCCCGCCTCGCGGCGCGCCGTCACGTCGTCCACCAGCCACACCGAACGCCCGGTCGGGGCCGACAGGTCGAACGGGCGGCCCGACAGGCGCGCCCAGAACAGGCTGCCGTCCTTGCGCACCAGCTGGTACTCACCGCTATTGACGCGCCCGGCGCGAAAATCGCGCGACGTCTCCGCGCGCGCCTGCGCATAGCTGGCCGCGTCGGGGTAGAATGCCCGCACCGCCAGACCGGCCACTTCGCCCGGTCCATAGCCGAACAACTCCTCCATCTTGGCGTTGCAGCGCAGGTTCTGGCCATGTTCGACGACCGCGATGCCCAGCACGGCGCTGTCGAGGATGGCCTGGTTTTCCAGCAGCGCGTTGCGCAGCGATTCCTCGGCCAGCTTGTGCTCGGTACGGTCTTCGATGATCCAGATCGTGCCTTGGGTAGGGTCGTCCGGATTGACGACGTAGGCGATCAGCTGGGCCCACAGCAGCGTGCCGTCCTTGCGCTGCATCTCCACTTCGCTCTGGAACGGGCGGCCCTTCGACAGCAGCGGAAACGCGGCCGCGCCAAGTTGATCGTAACTGGCCTGGGACGAATACAGCGCGCGCCCTGGCAAGCCCAATCCCTCGTCGCCGGCGTAGCCGAACATGTCGGCGAAACCGCGGTTGTAGCGCGTGACCAGGCGGTTCTTGGTAAACAGGATACTGACCGAGGCATTCGTCATGATGGCCTGCACTTCCATCAGCGTCTGGCGCGTGGCGCTGACGTCCTCGAGGATCCAGATGGTGCCCTCTTCGCTGCGTTCGAGGTCGATCGCCTTGGCGCGCACGCGGCACCAGAACAGGCTGCCGTCCTTGCGCATGAACTGGAATTCGGACTTTTCGAACGGCAGGCCGCGGCCCAGCAGCGGACCCGCTTCCTGTCCGAACTGGCGATACGCTTCGGCCGACGGGAACACCTCGATGGTGGCGCGCCCGGTCAATTCGCCGGGCGCATAGCCGAACATGTCGGCGATGCGCGGGTTGTATGACAGCATCCGTCCGGCCCGGCTGAACAGGATGCCCACCGAGGCGTTGTCGAGGATCGCCTTCTGTTCCAGCAGCAGCTGCTTGGTCGCCTCTTCGGCCGCCTTTTGCTCGGTCCGGTCGTCCAGGATCCACACGGTATCTTGCTGGGTGCGGCCCTGGTTGATCGCGTAGATGAAAGCGTAGGCCCAGAACACGCTGCCGTCGCCGCGCCGCATCTGCATCTCGGTCTGGAACGCGTCGCCGCGCGCCAGCACGGGGCGCGCCTGGCGCATCACGTCGTCGTAGATGTCGGGCGACGGATACAGGCTGTGCGCACGCTGGTCGTCGGCCGCATCGCTCGCCAGTCCGAACACTTTGGCGAAGCGGTGGTTGTAGCGCAGGATGCGGTCGTCGCGCTGGAACGAGACGGCCAACGGCGCGTTGTCCATGATCGCCTGCATCTCGAGCATCGCGCGGCGCAGCTTGACCTCGTCCTTGCGGTGCTCGTTGATATCCTCGGCGATCCAGATGGTGCCCTGGTCGGTGTGCTTCGGGTCAATCGCGCGTCCGTACAGACGGCACCACAACAGCGCGCCGTCCTTGCATTTGAATTGCAGTTCGGTCGAAAACGAGTGCCCGGCGCCAAGCGGCGGCGAGGCCTGCCGGCCCAGTTCGGCGTAACTGTCGGGCGTGGGGAAGATCGTCACGCCATCCATGCCGATCAGCTCGTGGCGCGCATAGCCGAACATTTCAGCGGCGCGAATATTACAATCGGATATGGTGCGCGCCTTCGTGAAGAAGATTCCAACGGCGGCGTTTTCGAGGATCGCACGCTGTTCGAGCAGCGTCTGTTGCAGCGCCGCCTGGTCCTGCGCAAAGCCGCTGATATCGACCAGCACCACACTGATGCCGGCGAAACCCTGGCCGCTGGTGAGCGGCTTGGCACACACCCGCACGGCGATGTCGCGCCCGTCGGCGCGCTGCAGCAGGCTGTCCCAGCGCTGCTCGACGGCCTGCGCCGCGCCCGCGTCGGCCAGACGGGCGACCGCCAGCGCCAGCGCCGGCGCGCTAAACAACTCGATCAGGTAGTGTCCCAGCGGCGCCGGGCCGCCCAGCAGTTGGTCCAGTTCGGGATTGGCGGCGTGGATCACGCCAAGGCGATCGCACACGCAGGCCGGCAAGCCGATCAGCGCAAGGGCGTCGTTGACAAAATCTAGCTTATTGGGCGATCGATCCATGTAACCACTGACACAGGGGTAGGCAAACACCGCCTGTGGTGACAGCGGCTTCGTGAGCCCCGATCATAAACCACATTGCCCGCCCCTTCAGCCAAATCACCCGGATGGATTCAAAAAAACCTGAAAACAGCCGGGCGCACACGCGCCGCCGACGCCGCGCGTGGCCGCGCTGACATGATTGCCTGGCGTCGCGTCAGAACGCGTCGCCCGGCACACGCACCCAACCTTCCATCAGTACCCGCGCGCTGCGGCTCATGACGGCGCGCGTCACGCTCCACGTGCCGTTCTGCGCGCTGGCCGAGGCGCCCACCCGCAAGGTGCCCGACGGGTGGCCAAAGCGCACCGCGTCGCGCGCACCACCGCCGGCGGCCAGGCTAACCAGCGTGCCGGGGATTGCGGCGGCGGTGCCGATGGCCACCGCGGCGGTGCCCATCATCGCGTGATGCAGCTTGCCCATCGACATGGCGCGCACCAGCAGGTCGATGTCGGCGGCGCCGATCAATTTCCCGCTGGAAGACACATAGTCGGCCGGCGCGGCCACGAAGGCCACCTTGGGCGTGTGCTGGCGTTGCGCTGCCTCGTCGAGGTGCGCAATCAAGCCCATGCGCAGCGCGCCGTGCGCGCGGATGGTTTCGAACATGGCCAGCGCCTTGGCGTCGCCGTTGATGGCGTCCTGCAACTCGGTGCCGGTATAGCCGATTGCCTGGGCGTTGACGAAAATGGTGGGGATGCCGGCGTTGATCATGGTCGCCTTGAGCTTGCCCAGGCCCGGCACGTCGAGCTCGTCGACCAGATTCCCGGTCGGGAACATCGCCCCGCCACCGCCCTCTTCGTCGGCGGCCGGATCGATGAATTCGAGTTCCACTTCGGCTGCGGCAAAGGTCACGCCGTCCAGTTCAAAGTCGCCCGTCTCTTGCACCGCGCCGTCGCTGATCTGCACGTGCGCGATGATGGTCTTGCTGATATTGGCCTGCCAGATGCGCACCACCGCCACGCCGTTGTGCGGAATCCGGGCGGCATCGACAAAGCCGCTGCTAATGGCGAAGGCGCCCACCGCTGCCGACAGGTTGCCGCAGTTGCCGCTCCAGTCGACAAACGCCTTGTCGATCGCCACCTGGCCAAACAGGTAATCGACGTCGTGGTCCAGCTTGCTGCTCTTGGCCAGGATCACCGTCTTGCTGGTGCTCGAGGTGGCGCCGCC
>JBBQZO010000003.1:0-375503 GCA_038207625.1 Burkholderiales bacterium
TCGGCCACATCGGCCGAGGAGCCGACGATGCCTGGGAAGAAGCGGTTACGACCGATCGCGTCCTGGATCTTCAGCAGCGCTTCCTTGTTGGCGATGGCAAACTGCCAGGCCTGCGCAATGTGCTCGTTGCGCGCCACGCCAGGCACCACCATGCTGGTCAGCTGAGTCGGCAGGTCAGGGCGCAGCGCCACTTGCAGCGTGCGCGCCGACAGCTTCGGATCGAGCGCGCCGGCCAGCGACATGCCATAGCGGTTGCGCTCCTCGGTGGTGCGCGCCTTGGCCGCCAATTGCTGCAAGGCGTTGTAGTTGGCCTCGTCGGCGTAGCGGCCCACCACGAACATCACGAAGTCGAGCGAGGACGGCGGCAGGCTGGCCGGATCGGCCAGGAAGCGGGCGAAGCGGGCGCGCGCCTCGGTCACGACAGACTCATCGCCGGCGACCGCCAGCGTGCTGGCCAGCGTGGTGCGCAATTCGCGGTCTTCGACCGTGTCGCTGGCTTTTTCGTCCCAGCCGAGCGCCTTGAATTTCGGCCCGACCAGCTCACGCATATAGCGTTGCAGCAGTGCGTGCTCGGGCGTGCCGATGGCCAGCGCCTGCAGACCGCCCAGCTTGCCCAGCATCGCTTCCCACACGGCCGAACGGGGCTCGTCCTTGAACTTGGCGGCCAGGTTCAGATAGCTCGTCAGCGGCAGACGGTCGGCCGAGACCAGCGTCCAGGTGTCGGTGAGCAGTTTCAGGCGCGTCGTGTCAGGCAGTTTCTGGGCCTGGGCGGCCAGCGCGTCGAAGCTGGCGGTGTCGTATTTGAGGCGGAAGTAGCCGACGCTGTGCGGGTCGGCCACCAGCACGCCGTCGCAACCTGGACGGGTGATGGTGCTTGAGGCGGTGGTCAGCAAGGTGTACTCGGCTTTGCCGCCGACCACGCCGATCTGCACCGGCACCGGCCACAGACGCTGCACGGCCGGTTTTTCGTCAAGCCAGAACTGCTCTTGCGACAGGGTGATCTTGCGCTGGCCTTTTTCGCAGCTCTGCGACACGCTGACGATAGGGAAGCCGGGCTGGGTGGTCCAGTCCGAAGCGATCTTCTCGACCGGCTTGCCGGATGCTTTTTCCAGCGCGCTCCACAGATCGGCGCTGGTGGTGTTGCCGAACTGGTGCTTGGCCATATAGGCGCGGATGCCTTTGCGGAACGCGTCCTCGCCCAGATAGGCTTCGAGCATGTTCAGGAAAGCCTCGCCCTTGCCGTAGGTGATGCCGTCGAAGGCGCCGGCGGCTTGCTCTTCGGTCAGGATCGGGGTCTGGATCGGATGCGTAGTCTTGCGCGAATCCATCGCCATCACGCCTTCGCGCTGCACCAGGCCGCCCAGTGCCGCGCGCCATTCGGGATGGAAATGGCCGGTCGCCTTGGCCGCCATCCACGAGGCGAAACCTTCGTTGAGCCACAGGTTGTCCCACCAGGCCATCGTCACCAGGTCGCCGAACCACTGGTGCGCCATTTCATGCGAGTTGACCGAGAACGAGGTTTGCTTGGTCGCTTCGGTGCTCTTCTTCGCGTCGTACAACAGGGCCGCCTCGTTGTAGACGATGCCGCCCCAGTTTTCCATCGCGCCGTTGAAGCCGCCCGGGATCGCGATCAGGTCCAGCTTGGCCAACGGGTAAGGCACGCCGAAGTAGTTGTTGTAATAATGCAGCAGGTCCTTCGACGAGGCCAGCGCGAATTTCGCCGTGTCGGTCTTGCCGGCGGTAGTGACGATGCCGATGTCGACGCCGTCCTGCTTGTCGTTGATGCGCTCGAGTTCGCCAGCCACCAGCACCACCAGATAGCTCGACATTTTCGGTGTCACGCCGAAGCTGACGCGCTCGCCGCCGCCCGGCAGTTTTTCCTGCTTGGCGATCGGGGTGTTCGAATAGGCCTTGTAGTTGCCCGGCAGGTCGACGCTCAGTTTGAACTTGGCGCGGAACACCGGCTCGTCCCACAAAGGCAGCATGCGGCGCGCGTCGGTTGGCTCCATGGTCGAGCCGATCATCTTCTTGTCGGTCTCGCCGACCTTGTACTGCATCGTAAACAGGCCGCGCGGCTCGCGGTTGATCTGGCCGCGAAAACTCAGCGCCAGACTGTATTTGCCGGGAGCGAGCGGCTGGGCCAGCGCGAACGTCAGCGTCTGTTGCTCCTTGTCGATGGCGGGCGTGAGTTTTTGTTCGGCGATGCCCTTGCCGCTCAGGCTGGCGCTGTCGATGTCCATGTTCTCGACGTTGAGCATGATCTTCGAGGTGGTTTTCAACACATCGATTTCGATTGTCTCGTTGCCGCTGAACGTGTTGGCGGCCACGTCGGGCACCAGATGCGCGACGTACTGAACCGGCACGACATCCTTGGGCAGCTTGCCCGGGGTGGCGCCAAACGAGAACGGCGCTTCGGCGTGGGCGGCGCAAGCGGCCATGGCCAGCGCGACGGCGCCGGCGATACGCAAGCTGGTCATAGGTGCGGAAAGTTGTCTCATGTGTTCTCTCTGGTTAACAGTTGTCGTGAACGCCGGGCGGCTTATTTGGCGAATTTATCCCAGCCAGCACTGTAATCTGGTGCCCTGCAGGATGCGCCGAAAAAGCGACGAAGTGTCGATTTCGCTGCCTAAATGGCAAAAATGCCGGACCGGACGGAATCGACTTGCGCTCCAGCACCGAATTCTTTGCATCGTTTTCACAATTCGCTATATAGTTCACTGGTAGCACAGCGGCCCACCAGAGGAGACTTCGATGAAAATAGATGCCCTGTTCCAGAACCCCCATGCCCTGCCGACCGCCCCCAAGGTTGTAGAAGAACTCATCACCAGTTTCGACAAAGCGTCGGTCTCGACGGAGGAGATCGCCAAAAAATTGGCCACCGACCCGGTCCTGTCGGCCAAGTTGCTGCGCCTGGCCAATTCGGCCTACTACCATGTGTCACGCTCGATCGGCACGGTGGACGACGCGGTGCTGATGCTCGGCTTCGTGACGGTGCGCACGCTCGTCATCAGTTCGGGGCTGGTGAGCGGATTCAAGACCGTCCCCGGCCTGGACCTGAAACAATTCTGGCGTTACAACCTGAACGCGGCGGTTGCAGCCAAGTGGATCGCCAAACAAGTGGGCGAAAACACCGACCTGGCCTTCACGATCGGCATGATGCATTCGATCGGACAGCTGGTGATCCATTCGGGCATGCCCGAGCAGGCGCTCGAGCTCGACAAGATCGCCGCACCGCTGGACGCGCGCCGACTCGACGCCGAACAAGTGTCGTTTGGCTACACCTTCGCCGACGTGGGCGCCGAACTGGCGGTGCGCTGGAAATTCCCCGAGGCGTTTTCGCACACCATCGGCGGCTTCCCCGATCCGCTTGGCAAGACCCCGCTGAACCGCATGTCGGCCGTGATCCATCTGGCCGCCTGGCGCGCGCGCGTGGCCGAAAACAAACTGAGCCCCGATGAAATCGCCGCCAGCTACCCGACTGCCGTGGCCGATGCGCTGGGCCTGGCTCCGAACGCGCTGATCGACAAGATGCCAGCGCTCGCTGAGCTATCGGCCGGTCTGGAAGAACTGGTGCATTGATCCTCAATTGACCGGCGCGCCCCGCGCGGGCGCCCGGTCTGTCGCCAGGCACGCTGCAGCGGGTGCATTTCTGCGGCGCGCCAACAACACCCCATCTCCCCCGTCCCAATTTCGCCGCCATGGCGAAGCTGCACGAGCGCGCGCCGACGCAGCCGCCAATCGCGGCCTCCTAAAACAGGCATCTGCCCCCCTCCGCTAAGAAAAACACATCGATGGCGCCAAGAAAAAGGGGGCTAGCACAGTTTGCCACGCGCCATTTTGTCATTTAGGCTAACTTTTACGTCACTTAATTGCGATATAGTCTAGCAAATTCACCATTTACTTATTACTTAGTCTATACTGCATCCGCATGCAACTTTGCACAAGCCGCAAGTCGGCCGTTGCCACGTATTGAAAATAATTTGAATTATTTTGAGAAACGGCCTCAAGTTTCCGGAATCGCCGCCGTAGATGAGAGACAAGCAGTAATCCATAGACATTTTTCGGATCAGGTGCGCCATGACCTCCAATGAAGTTCTCTCGATGTACGAACAGATCGCCGGCCTGAGCAATCAGATGGCTGTCGCGGCCCGCGCCAGCGACTGGGACGGTTTGTCGACGCTGGAACAACAGTGCGCAGCCCAGGCGAGCACGCTGGCATCGGGTGCCGCACCAACAGCGGGCGCCGCCCGTCTGCGCAAGATCGACCTGCTCAAGCAGATCATGGCCAACGACCGCGCCATCCGCGAAGTGACCGAGCCCTGGATGGCCCAACTGTCGAACGTGATGCAACCCGCCCAAGCGTCGGCACGCTGAAACACCACGCCGGCACAGCGCCGGCAGACTTATCCCAAAGAACGACCCGCCCATCCGGTGCAGGGTCGTTTTTTATTGGGCGCGCCAATTCTCGCACTCAGGCAATATTTACGCTGGTACAATTAATTCCCAGCAACCCACCTGTGCGACCCTGATGACACGATTGCTCCTGCTCCTACTCAGCGCTGGCGTCCTGAGCGGCTGCGCCGTTCGGCAAGCTCCGCTGAGCGACTTCACTGCCAACTCCGGCGCCCAGCGCAGCGCCGAACAACTCCTGCTGACGCTGGAGAACGTCGATCTGAGCCTGCGCGTTGATCCTGCCACGCGCAGCATCGTCGGCGATGCCAGCCTGCGCCTGCTGACAGCGGCGCCGATTGACAAGATTGCGCTGGAACTGGACCGTAACCTGCCCATCGACAGCGTCAGCGTGGACGGCGTGGCGCTGCCGGCGCACGCGTTCAGCAATCCCGACGGGCGCCTGACGCTAACGCTGCCGCACACTTTGGGCGGCGGGCAAACGGCGCTGGTGCGCCTGCACTACCATGGCACACCACATGTGGCCAAGCACGCGCCGTGGGACGGCGGCTTCGTCTGGTCGCACAGCGCCGGCGGTGAGGACTGGATCGCCACGGCCGTGCAAGGCGAAGGCTGCGACCTGTTCTGGCCGTGCATCGACCATCCGATGGGCAAGCCGCAGCTGATGACGCTGCACATCAGCGTACCGGCGCCGCTGGTGGTGGCCGGCAACGGCGTGGCGCTGGGCATGGACGAGCATGCCGGCTGGCGCACTTACCACTGGCGCATCAAGCATCCGAACACCTACGGCATCGCGCTCAACATCGGCGCATATGACGTGATCAAGGGCAGTTATGCCAGTCGCTACGGCAACCAGATCGCGCTGGCCATGTGGCACTTGCCCGGCCATGCGGCGCAGGCCCAGGCGCTGGTGGGCGAATTTGCCCCGATGCTGGACTTTTTCGAGAGCCGCATCGGGCCCTACCCGTTCGGCGACGAGAAGATGGGTGTCGTTGAGACGCCACACAAGGGCATGGAACACCAGACCATCAATGCCTACGGCAACGAGTTCGAGAAGTCACCGTACGGCTACGACTGGCTGCTGCAGCACGAATTTTCCCACGAATGGTTCGGCAATCAGCTCACCAATGCCAACTGGGACGACATGTGGCTGCACGAGGGTTTCGGCAGCTACATGCAGCCGCTGTACCTGGAGTATCTGCGCGGCGAGCTGGCCTTCCACGCCGCGTTACAGGAACAGCGCCAGCAAATCGACAACAAGTTCCCCATCGTGACCGGCAAGCCGATGCGCGCCGAGGACGTCTACCAGGCCGAGCGCGGCGGCGCCGGCCAGGACATTTACAACAAGGGTTCGCTGGTGTTGCACACGCTGCGCAACCTGATCGGCGACGACGCGTTTTTCCGCGCCACCCGTCGCCTGGTGTACGGCCGTGACGACCCGGCACCGGGCAATTTCGCGCCGCGCTATGGCAGCACGCCGGAATTTATCGGTATCGTCAACGCCGTCAGCGGACGCGATCTGGGCTGGTTCTTCGACGCCTATCTGTATCACGCCGAGCTGCCCGAACTGCTCGCCACACGCGAGGGCAGCCGCTTGCAGCTGACGTGGAAACTCAAGCACGAGGCGCGCTTTCCGATGCCCGTTGAAGTGCGCGTCAACGACCATATTGAAACGCTGACGATGACCGACGGCCACGGCGAACTGACGCTGCCGGCCAACGCGACCTACACGCTGGACCCGCACGACAAAGTGTTGCGCGTACAAGCCTATCTCGACGAGTGGAAACTGGACCGTGCGCAGCGGCGCAAGAAGAAATAGCCTGTGCGCCATGGCGCATCGCATCACGCTGGCGGATCAAACAGGAGGGGAGTTATTCTGGAGAGCGATCACCAGGTATCTCCTGGTGTCGCCTCTTGCCGGTTGCATCCGGCGTCCGAGAGCACATCGTTGGCATCTCAAACCGCTTCCGGGGCAAGGCGTTTATTCAACGCATCATCTGCTTGTCGCGCCACTCTATCTTGGTAGCTGCGCCAGATCCTGGCCCGTTTGTTGTGATCTTGCGACCACGGAAGCGATTATAACCGAGATAGAGAATTTGTGTTGACATGAATTGGCGCCATTGCTCTATTTTGCAAATGACAATCTTGCCTAACTGAGCTTCGGTTCTTCCGGGACGGCGGCGACGGCGGCGTCGTGCTTTTTCTTGCCGCCAAACAGTCTGGCGAACAGACCCGGTTTGGCGGCGCTGACTGCGCCCTGGCCTTTCTTGCGCGCGCGCATGACAAACACGGCCACCAGCGCCAGCAATAACGCCACCCCACTGACACTGCCGATCCACAGCCACGGCAAGCCCTCGGCCTTCTTGTCGGCCTTCTTGTCGAGCGCCTTGGGTACTTTGCCGGGCACCGGCGCCTTGGGCACGGGCGCCTCCACCGGCTCGGGCTTGACTTCGATAGTCTCCTGCAAGGCCTTGATCTTCGCTTCCAGTTCGACGATTTGCGCCGTCAGCGTGGCATTTTTGACATCCAGCGCAAGACAGGTCTTGTTTTGCGCTGCCGAATAGCCAGCCGAATGGGTCACCCTGGCGTGCGGCGCCGCATGCGCCAGCGGCATGCCCGCGCGCGCCAGCGCCGCCGCCATGGCCGGCGATACCGGCGCGCTCGCGTGCTCGGGCAGCGGTTCCGGCTCCGGTTCGGGCTCGGGTTCGTGCACCGGGGCGGGCGGGCGCGGATCGACCGTCAGCCAGATCGTCGTGCCGCGCACCACCGAGCGGTTGGCCGCCAGCAGTTCGAGAAACAGGTGGACATATTGGGCCTCGACCGGCTTGATCGACGTCAGGTGCAGGAACTGGCGCTTGTCGCGCCGCATCACCGACATGTGCAATGTTGCCAGCGCCGGATTGATCGCGACATTCGCGCCGCGATAGACGTCGGGGTTGGCCAGTCGCACCTGCAGCGCGCTCATCTCGTCGGGCGCCAGCGCGGTCAGCTCGATGTCGGCGATCAGCGGCTGGCCGATATACGAGCGCACCGCCACATCGCCCAGTTCGACCGCTTGCACGCCCACTGCCAGGGTGCACAGCAGGCTGGCGCAAACGAGCTGACGAAAGCGTAAGATGGGGCGAAATGACATGTCGGGGGCACCAATAGCGAATGGTAAAAGTTTAGCAGCAATACGGACTCGGCGATGATTACTTGTAGCCTCAAGGTAATTAACGCGCGTTGGAGTAAACTCTTTAATCGGTTTCTACCGAAACAGGACATGCGCATGGAAAACAGGACAGAAACCGACAGTTTTGGCCCGATCGAGGTGCCTTCGGCGATGCTGTGGGGTGCGCAAACCCAGCGCTCGCTACAACACTTTCACATCTCCAGCGAGCGCATGGCGCCCGAACTGATCGCCGCGCTGGCCAGCGTCAAGCGCGCCGCGGCCCAGGTCAACCTCGCGCTGGGCTTGCTGGGCGCCGACAAGGCCGCGGCCATCGTGCGCGCGGCCGATGAAGTGCTGGCCGGCCAGCATGCCGACCAGTTTCCGCTGGCCGTCTGGCAGACCGGCTCGGGCACCCAGACCAATATGAATATGAACGAGGTGCTGGCCAACCGCGCCTCCGAACTGATGGGCGGCGCGCGCGGCGAAGCACGCCTGCTGCACCCGAACGACGACGTCAACCTGGGCCAGTCATCGAACGACATATTTCCCAGCGCGATGCATGTGGCCGCGAGCGTCGCGCTGGCGCATGCGCTGCTGCCGGCGCTGGCGCGTCTGCGCGCGACATTGGCCGCCAAGGCGCTGGCCTTCGCCGACATCGTCAAGATCGGGCGCACCCATTTGCAGGACGCCACGCCGTTGACGCTGGGACAGGAATTCTCCGGCTACGTGGCGCAACTGGACTATGCCGGGCAGCTGATCAAGGCCACCCTGCCCGGCCTGCTGCAACTGGCCGCCGGCGGCACGGCGGTCGGCACGGGTCTGAACGCGCATCCGGAGTTTGGCAGCCGCATCGCCGCCGCGCTGGCGGCCCACAGCGGGCTGGCGTTTGTCAGCGCGCCCAATAAATTTGCCGCGCTGGCCGGCCACGACGCGTTGGTGGGCGCGCACGGCGCGCTCAAGACGCTGGCCACGGCCCTGACCAAGCTGGCCAACGATGTGCGCTGGATGGCGTCCGGCCCGCGCTCGGGCCTGGGCGAAATCACCATCCCGGAAAACGAACCGGGCAGCTCGATCATGCCGGGCAAGGTCAATCCGACCCAGTGCGAGGCGCTCACGATGCTGTGCTGCCAGGTGTTCGGCAATGACGTGGCGATCACCATGGGCGGCGCCTGCGGCAACTTCGAGCTCAATGTCTACAAGCCGCTGATCGCGCACAACTTCCTGCAAAGCGCGCGCCTGCTAGCCGACGGCATCGATTGTTTCGACACCTATTGTGCGCAAGGTATCGAACCGGACCGGGCGCGCATCGCCGCGCTGATGGAACGCTCGCTGATGCTGGTGACGGCGCTCGCGCCGCACATCGGCTACGATAACGCCGCCAAGATCGCCAAGCGCGCCCGGGCCGATGGCAGCACGCTCAAGCAGGCGGCATTGGCGCTGGGACTGGTCAGCGAAGCGCAGTTCGAGCAGTGGATCGACCCGCTGGCGATGACGGCTGCGCAGCGGCCCGCCTGACTCAGAACGCGCGGGCGTAACGCACACCCATCAGCACATCCTTGGGCGCGGCCACGTCGTGGCCCGGATGCAGGCGCAGCATCAGCCCACCGGACAGCTTGCCCTGGCGGCCCAGCGGGCGGGTATAACTCATTTCGAGATCGTGTTCGGTCGCGCTGGGACGCAGATTGAGCAGGCGCGTGCCATCACTGAGCACGCCGTTGTCGTCCTGCGCCAGCGCACCGGTCAGGCTCAGTGCTCCCTGAGTCACCTTGGCCGGCATCGACCAGCTCAGGCCAAAACGGTCAGCCTTGTCCCACACGCCGCGCGCCGACCAGCCCACGCTGGCCGAGACGGTTTTCACCGACGACACGTTCGACACCAGACTGTTGGTATTGCTAAAGCCGGCCGTGCGTCCGACCGAAGCCATGCCCACCAGCGCCATCGTCGGGGTCAGCGAATACGCGGCCGACACTGACGCGAACGCGGTGCGGCTGGGCGCGTTCAGCGCCAGCGCCTCGCTCTGCTGGCTCCCCAGCAAGGAGCCGTGCTCGCGCAGCACGCCGACGTTGACGATCGCCAGCACGGGGCCGAAACGCTGTTCGAGCTCGGCGCTGCTGAGCGACCGGTGCGCGCCGGCCGCCATCGTTTGCACCAGCGCATCGCGCTCATCGGCTTCGCGCAGCACGCCCACGCGCAGTTGCCCGCCCTGCCCGAACGGGATCGAAAAGCCGCTATGGCGCGCCTCATGCACCATCGTGAAATAAGGCGCGTTGAACTTGGCTTTGCCGCTGACGGACCAGGGCGCCAGCTTGGCCGCCGACAGCCCGAAAAAATGGTCGCTCATCGAGCCGGCGCCAAAGCCGACCGTGGCGCCGCTGGCCAGCCGGTTCGACCAGGCCAGCCGACCATCGGCGCCGACGGCCAGGCTTTGCTGGCCCTGCACCTTCTCGACCAGCCCGTCCTGGTGTTCAATGCCGTCAAACAGCATCCGCGCGGTGCTGTGCGCCGGCGCGGCCGATTGAATATTTTTCGCCACATCGACGCTGAAACCCCGTCCGAACTGGTCCACCGCGGTGATGCCCAGCGCTGTCGTGCCGATCGAACCGGTACCACTGAGCATGACCGCCCCGCTGAGCGTGAACTGTCGGGCGCCGACCGGGGTGAGCACGCTGCCGATCGGACCGAGCGACTTGGCGACATTGATCAAGCCCCAGCCATAGACGGGATCGGGACGGCTGTCGGTGGCGCTGCCTAGCCGGGTCGCGCTCTTGAAAATGATCTGGCTGATCTGGCTGGCCCCCAAAAATTGCCACGCACTCTTGATCAGCGCCGCCTGTCCCGCCACCTGCGGCGCGGCCATCGAGGTGCCGCTCAAGCTTGCATACTGGCCATTCAGATAGCTGGTGGTGACGTTGACGCCCGGCGCCACGACGAACCACGCGGCCGTCTCGGCGCCATAGTTGGAAAACCTGGCCAGCCGGTTGTTCGCGTCGACCGCGCCGACCACGATGATCTGCCCGTTGGCCCAGCCGGCGCTGGCATAGCGGGCCGGCCACGACACGCTGGCGCGCCCGTCATTGCCGGCCGCGATGGTAAACAGCACGCCCTGGTTGACGCCATTGCGCAGCGGCGCCGGATTGCTCGGTGTGCTGCCGGCCAGCGACAGATTGATGATCGGCACCCGCGCGCTGTTGACCAGCCAGTGGATACCGGCGCTGATGCGCGCGTCCGCACTGTAGCCGCTGGCGTCGAACACTTTCGCGACCGCCAGGCTGGCGCCCGGCGCCACCCCGCTCACCGGCGCGCCCCTGGCCGTGCTGCCGGCGATCAGCCCGGCCACTGCGGTGCCGTGGCCCTGCGCATCGGCGACTCTGGCGCTGACGTCGAACGCGCTGTAGCTGGCGCCGATTTGGCCGGCCAGTTCGACATGCGCGACGTCGGCCCCGGTGTCGGCCACGCCGACGCGCACGCCGCGCCCGTTGAACATGCCCAGCTGATTCGCGTACGGCAAAGTGATCTGGTCCTGCCAGCGCTGATAAGCGCGGGTTGTGCGCTCGACCGGCGTGGGCAGCGCCTGCCCCAAGAACGCCGCCGCGCTTGTCCCGCCCGGCACCGCTGGCTGCGCCCCCTGGGCCCAACCGGGCCAACTGCTGGCCAGGGAAATCAGCAGGGCGGTCGTGTTCATGATCTGTGTCCTTGACAACGTATGCGGCGTAACATTTCTCAGCTTAGCATCGTTTTTCCATGAGGCAATATCGAAACATCCATATTCGAGAAAATTATCAATTCCCCTGCCGACACGGCTTGACGCGGCCTGGCGTGGCACTGGCAAGCTCGGCGCGACTACGGCCGGTCAGCGTCGTACCTGACGTCACACTGGGATTGCGGGCAACAAAAAACCCGCACGCGGCGGGTTGTTTTCCAAGCTCAACAATCATCAGGCCTTGCGACGACGTTTTGCCATGCAGCCCAGCAAACCCAGACCAGCCAGCAGCATTGCGTAGCTCTCCGGTTCCGGCACAGGGTCCATCGAATTCAAGGCGATGTCGTCAACCAGGAAATTGCCGCCGGTCGTAGGCGTGATGGTCAAGGTGTCGATGGCGGAAAAATTGCCGACGAAGTTGACCCACTCCATGTTCACCGTGCCGCTGACCGAACCGACGTCCACACCGTTGAGGCTACCGGTGACGGTCATCGTGGAGGCGCTGCCGAACCATGACTTCAACCACAAATTTTCAAAAGAAAATGTGCCGCCGGCGGCCAAGGTAATCACACCTGCCCCGCCATAGTTATTCAAGGCGGCAAAAGTGCCGCTGTGAGCGGGTCCGGTGCCGGACCACGATCCTGCGGGCCCGACGTCGATATTGTCCATCGTGTGGCTAAAAATAAAACCATCGATGGGATAGTCGAGCGCGTTGTAGGTTCCCGGCGTGCCAGACGCTTCGAAGTCAATCGTCGTCGCCTGTGCCTGCAGCGAGGTCAGTGCCAGAAGTGAACTAATGGCCAGCAAATTCAAGAATTTCATTGTTTTCCTCGTTAATGATGATGAAAAAATCATAGTAGTGTAATTAAGACATTTAATTTTAACATCGCTTTTTATTTCGGTCTAGCCGAGGTGCTTGAAAAGACCGTGTACGCCCGGCACGTCCTGGGTGTCGTTACTGAGAGTGCGGCGAAGCCGGCGAGTCGGCGCGCAAATTGTGCGGAGGGGCGCGCGAAAACTCGGTAAACTGCTGAGATCGATCACCACAACAAGTTGTACGAGGAAAACATGCAGACACTGAGTTTTGACCTGGCCGGCGAATTCGTCGAATTGAATCAACTATTGAAATTGTCCGGCCTGTGCGACAGCGGCGGAGCCGGCAAGGTGATGGTGGCCAGCGGGGTCGTCAAGGTCGATGGCAAGAAGGAATTGCGCAAGACCTGCAAAGTGCGCGCCGGTCAACTGGTGTCGGTGGGCGACGTGCGCATCACGGTGCTGGGCGCACCCGGCGCCTGAGGTGTGCGAACCAGACCTTTTTCTGCAGCTGATTTCTTGTTTTTCGGCAATATTCAACTAAGCTGAGACTAAGCGGTCGGGGATGGTGGCTCGTTTGTGTTGGCGCAAACATCCGCCCCCTGTGTTGTCTATATTGTATGAATGATATTTAAATGGTTGAAGGTGGCCGCCATGAACAATCCCGAACACAGCCAGCATAACCAGGAACAACTCATCGGCGATTTGCGGCTGGTCATCGCGAACGCGCAAGAGTTGCTCAAAAACACCAATGCGTATGTCAGTCCGCACTATCAGAGTGCGCGCGCCAAGCTTGCGTTGGCGCTGCGCGATGCCACCGATGAACTGTCGCGCTTCGAAGATGCGCAGTTGGGGCGCATGATCGAGGCCAGCCGCCTCGCCAGCGAGCAGCATGGCGAACTGGGCGGCGAAGCGCGCATCCTGCGCGCCTTCAGATAAGGCCGCGATCGCTTAGCGCTTGCGTGCCAGCAGCGCATCGAGCGAGAAGCGGCCGGGGCCGACGGCCACCAGCACCAGCAGCAGTGCGCCCCAATAAAAATGGTCGTTGATGGCGGCAGGGCATTCAAACGTCAGCAACTGCGGATAAGACACGACCGCCATCAGGTTCACCACAAACAGGCCCAGCGCGGCCGGGCGCGACAACAAACCGACGAACAACAGTATCGGCAAGCTCAGCTCGCCCGCCGCAGCCATGTGAGCGGCCAGGTCGGGTGGCAGCACGGGAACCTTGTATTCGTCGTGGAACAAGGCCAGCGTGGCGCTCCAGTCGCTTACCTTGACCATGCCGGCCTTGAAAAACTGCCAGCCAACAAAACAACGCAGTGCCAGGCAGAGCAAGGCGCCGCCCCATTCGGTCAGCGCGGCGTCAAACCGGGACAGTGAGCGGTGCATGGCAAGTAGTTTATTCATGATCATTTTTCTTTTCGTAGCATCGATGGCAAACCGTGCGCGCCACATGGCGCCGGGCACAGAGGTATGTGTATTACTGTCAGGCGCAGGCCAGCATGGGGCCGCAGGGTCAGGATGGGATGTCGAGGGCGACGACGATGCCCGTTTCCACCCAGAGCGCCAGTTGCGCGCCGACATCGAACATTTCATCGAGTTCAAAAGCGCAATCGAGTGCCGTGCCCATCGTGCTGCCACCGGCCAAGGCCGACAAGGCCGCATGCGCGCTTTGGCTCAGCGCACGCAATTCGGTGCGCCAGTGCGGGCGCGCGATCAAGCCGTAGCTCGCTACCGTCAGCGGCTCGGGCAACACCGGCTCACCCTCGCTCTGGTGCGCCAGCCACAAGGGCACGACGGCCCAGTACGACTCGATCAGGCAACAAGCAGGATGCAGCGTCAGGCGCAGCTGCTCGAACTGCTCGGGCGTAAACGCGGTGAAGTCGGCCGCGCCCAGGCCCGTGGCGTCGCCGGCATAGTGGGCACGGTGCATTTCCCACTCCAGCCTGGCCATATCTGGCAGATACGGCAATTGCGCGACGTGGGGGAAATTGTCCAGAAAGTCGGCGAAGCGCGCGCCGAAGCGGTTCAGGTCGGCGTCGTCGGACGGATGACCCATGCCATAGGCACGCGTCAGGCCGCCGAAAAATTCCGCACCGACCAGCTGGCGCAGTACCGGATAGGCATTGCTCAGCGCCTTTTCCCAGTTGGCGCTCAGATTGCCGCGGTACAGCGCGAACCGGTCCCCGTTGTCGCTGCCGCGAAATTGTGCCAATGCGCTCGCCGTGCGCTCGGCGTCAAACAGCGCATCGCTAAATATCTGCTGACTGGCCGCGAGCGCGCCATCGCTGACGCGCTGCGAGCCTACGCTCAGTGACGGCGGCGCCGCCGCACCGACCGCGCTGGTGGCCCACAGCAGGCGTGCCTTGTCCGCTTCGCCCAACAATACCGACAGCGCAGGCACGTCGGTATCCCACTCGATCAAGGTGGGCAGCGCGCCGAAGCGCGCCAGCGCCGCCTGGTATAAGCGCCAGACCGGCTCGGCCACCGTCGCGCCGTGGTGATCGATCACCGCCTGCGCCGTCACCAGGTGGCCGGCCAGGTGGATCTCCCCGACGCTACCCGGCGCTATCGCCATCATTGCGGCCAGCGCATCTTCACCGTGGTTGCACTGATTCACATACAGATTGTTCACGTCGAGCAGCAAGGCGCAGCCCGTGCGCTGGGCCAGCGCCGCCATGAACGCCGTCTCGCTCATCGCATCGTCGCGAAAACGCACATAGCTCGACACGTTTTCCAGCAGCAGCCTGCGGCCCAGCCGATCTTGCACCCGCTCGACACGCTCGCACAGCAAGTCCAGCGCAGCCTGGTCCAGGCACATTGGCAATAAATCATTGAGGTTGCGGTCCGACACGGCGCCCCAGCACAGGTGTTCGGACACCAGCACGGGATCGAGCTCGGCCACCAGCGCCTGTACGCGCGTCAGGTGAGCGTCGGAAAAACCGCGCGCCGAACCGAGCCCCAAGCCCACCCCGTGCAAACTGATCGGATAGTCGGCTCGCAAAGTGTGCAGTACATGCCAGTCCCAGCCGGAGCGCTCCAGATAGTTTTCGGTGTGCACTTCGAGCCAACCCAGCTTGGGCCGCTCGTCGAGAAACTGGCGGTAGTGCGGCGCGCGCAAACCCACGCCCACGCCCAGACGGGTCAAGTCACCCGGAACAGGCGTGCGGAGCATGGCGATTCAGCCCTGACCTGGCCAGCAATTACTTCGCTGCAGCCGTTTTGCCGCCGACCTTTTCGCAGCTGCCTTTGACAACGTATTTCCATTCATTGGCGCCGTTATCGACCTTGGACTGGCCAGCGCAGGAATGCGAACCGTTGCTGGTGGCGCAATCATTCTGTCCCGCTTTGGCGATGCCGTAGCATTTTTCCTGCGCTACTTTGGGCGCGTCGGCAGCGCTAGCGGCGCTGCCGGCGGCACCGCACAGGGTTGCCAGAGCGGCGGCGATCAGGGCTTGACGTTTGTTCATGTAAATCTCCAAGTGAGTAATAAGAATGTATATATACGGGCAGAACGGTGAATTGGATGCGCACCGGGCGGCAACTGTACGATAGTCGCGCTGCGGGCGCGCTTCCTTACACATAGCGCCGATTTTTTTGCGCGATCGGGCCGGGGCCGAGCACCGCCGGCCATACCAACGCGATTCTACTAAGTTTGCGTAGAAAAGACAGCAATTGCCCGGTATTTCTCGACGCCAAACTCCCAGACGAAAAAAAACCCGGCTGCCTCTGCGTTCGAGGATACCGGGTCATTCGTGGGCACGCGTCTCAAACGCGGGCCGGCGCTGTATTAGCCAGCGACTGCTGCTTTCTTGGCGTGTTTCTTGTGTGCTTTGTGTTTTGCTTTGTGGTGCGCTTTTTTAGCGTGAGGAGCAGCAGCAGCTGGCTGCTCTGGAGCGGCTGGAGCGGCTGGCGCTTGTGCAAATGCGGTACCCATAGCGAACGTGGCGGCAACGATAGCGGCGATCAATTTTTTCATGTTAATTCCTTAGAGGTTATCCGTAAAAGCGGGTTACGTACTATCCATAACGCGGCGCGCGGCATTTTGTTGACGCGTCCAATGAATATTTTTGGAAATATTTTTCGCTGATGCATGCGCTGGCGCATGGCCGATCGGACCGAGCGATGCATGTGGAGAAGCGGGCACGTGGCGCGAACACGCCGACGCCGCCGTCTGGTGCGGCGGCGCGCCGGACCGGCCTGATGCGCTATCAGGCGGTCGTGTTGATTTTGTTGCCGAGGTGGCCGGGCAGATTCGACACCGACGGCGCCGGCGGGATCGCCTCGATCAAGGCGGTCGCCGTCGACGTTTCGATCTGCTGCGCGCGCTTGAGGATGGCCACGTCCACGTCCTGCTTGGTGCCGGTTTCCGCAATGCTGGTCGACAGCTGGGCAATACCTGTCACATCCATGTGATTCTCCGAAAGAAGGCTGATCCTCTATTTACGGATCATCGGGACAATACTTTAGGCCGCCAATGCCAGGCGGGCGCGCAGCCAGGCCAGCACCTGCTCCGGCGCGTTCAGGTCGAGCCAGACCAGGCCGTCGCGCACATCGTGCGGCGCCGGCGCATCCGAGGCGACGGCGACGATGTGGCGATCCTGCGGATACAGCGCGCTGTGCCCCAGCGCGGGCCGATGCACCTCCAGTTTGGGCATCGCTTCCCATTTATAGCCTTCGACCAGCGTCAGATCGGCCGGCGCCAGGCGCGCGACGTGCTCGCGCAGCGTCGGCTCGGGCGCGCCGCGCAGCTCGTGCATGACGGCAAAACGAAACGGCGACGCCACCATCACCTCGGCCGCGCCGGCGCTGCGCAGGCGCGCGCTGTCCTTGTGCGGCGGTTCGAGCAGGATGTCGTGGTGGCTGTGCTTGATGACGTTGACGCGCAAACCCTGGGCCGCCAGTTGGGCAACCAGAAATTCAAGCAAGGTGGTCTTGCCGCTGCCCGACCAGCCGACCACGCCAAGAATGGTGTCGGTCGGCGTGGAAGAAGTGCTGTGCATGGCAAGGCCTTATTGTGCGGGTCATCAGTGGCGCCATTATACCCAGCGCCACCCCGACCTCGACTAGCCCTTGGCGTTGAAGCGGCGCTGGCTGCGCCGGCGCGTGCTCAGACCCAGCATGCCCAGACCGGTGACCAGCATCGCCCAGCTGCCCGGCTCCGGCACCGCGTCGAGCGCCTGCGCGACGTAACTGGCGTTCACGCCGGCCAGGTCGGCATCGGTGACGCCGAACACGAAGAAGCGATTGTCGCCGGAGGCGGCGGCAAAATCGTTGTCGTTGGCGATGAACAGCGTGTGGGTGTTGACGCCATTGAGCGTGACGTCGGCACCAAACGCGAGGCCTTCGATCTTGGCCGGCACCTGGCTGGCGCTGAAACCGTGTGCGCCCAGCATCGGCACCAGATCCAGGAACAGCGTCTTGTTGACCGCCGGCGTCGTGCTGGTGAGCTTGGCGACGCCGCTGACATCGGTCGCGCCGTTCAGGTCGACCATGAACAACTGTTTGACGGCGGCGCTGGTGCCATCGCCCAGCCCTTTGCCGTCGCGCTCGTCGATCAGGAACTGGTGATCATTGAGCGCCACGATTTCGCTCACGCCGCTGCCGTTGGTGAGCTTGTAGGCGTACTCGTGAGTGGCCTTGGTGGCGATATCGATGGTGACGATGCGCACCATCTTGCTGGCGTCCTGCTCCAGCGGCGCCTGCATCACGCCCACCAGCGTCTTGCCGTCGGCCGAGATGGCCAGACCTTCCATGCCCTTGTTGGCGACCCGTCCGCTGGTGTTGCCCGAGATCTCGAGCGCGCCCTGGGACGACAAATTGCTGATCGCAAATTTGGCCGGCAGCGCGAAGCTGTCGATGCGCTGTCCGCTGGCGCGGTCAAACTGATACACATACGGGCCGTATTCGTCCGACACGAACACGCTCTTGCCGTCGCGCGAGACGCGCACCGCTTCCGGATCGAGGCGCGCATTGGCCGTGTTGGCGCTCGACTTGGTCGGATCGAAATTATCCGAGCGACCGGTGAAGTACTGGTGGGTGGCGTCGTTCAAGGCCGGCACGCCGCTGCCGAGCGTGTTGCCGGTGCCGGTGCCCAACGCGCCCGTGCCGTATACCAGCGCCGTCGGGCTCGACAACAAGGTCGTCTGCTGCAACACCGGCGTCAGATTGAAGGCCAGGCCCAGGCCGCTGGTGTTGGCCGTCAGCGTCAGGTTCAGCGTCTGGAAACGCGCGATGTAGGATGTGGTGTCGTCAACCAGGCTGTTGTAGGCGACGGCGTTGGGGCCCCGATCGGGCGTGGCGACGAAGGTGTTGTCGCCAGCGTAGGCCAACCCGGAACCGAGGCCGCCCAGCAGGTTGCCGGCCACGCCGTTTTCCAGTGGTGCAGCGGTGGCGCTCGACCGGTCGCTCAGCAAGCCGCTCAGCGTGCCGACGGCGATCAGGTCAACCGCGCGGGCAGCGCCGCTGGCGCACAGTGCGATGACCAGTGCGGGAATGATTTTTTTCTGGAACATGATGGTATTTCCTTGTCAATGACGAATGCCAGAAAGTTATCACTCGACGATGACGCCACGATGACATCGGTGCATCATGTGCAACGGCGCGCAACAGCACACCAATGCGTTTTGCGCGCATGATGCATGGCCGGAAACATTATAATAAGCCCTGCAACAGCGCGAACGCGGCGCGCCGCACCACCACCTGGGAGTCTATCGATGGGCAATGCCGAACCGGTCTGGAACCGCTTGCAGCAAAACCGCGCGCAGCGGCTGGCGCGCGTGCAGGCGGCGCTGGGCCCTGCGATTAGCGGCAAGCTGGTGCCGGCTGCCCACATCGCCGTGCTGCTGCACCAGGCGCTTGAGCCGGGCGACCGGGTCTGCATCGAAGGCAACAACCAGAAACAGGCCGATTTTCTGGCCGGCGCGCTGGCCGCGCTCGACCCGGCCCGCATCCATGACCTGCACATGCTGCAGTCGGTGCTGGCCCTGCCGGCCCACCTGGACGTATTCGACAAGGGCATCGCCGCGCGGCTGGACTTTTCGTTTTCCGGGCCGCTGGCCGCGCGTCTGGCCAAGCTGGTCGCGGCCGGCAAGATCAACATCGGCGCGATCCACACCTACCTCGAACTGTACGCACGCTACTTCGTCGACCTGACCCCGCGCGTGTGTCTGGTGGTGGCCCAGGCGGCCGACCGGCACGGCAATCTGTACACAGGGGCGAACACCGAGGACACCCCCACCATCGTCGAGGCGACCGCCTTCAAGGGCGGCATCGTGATCGTGCAGGTCAACGAGCTCGTCGACACGCTGGTGCGCGTCGACATTCCCGGCCAGTGGGTCGACTTCGTCGTGCAGGCGCCCAAGCCACACCTGATCGAGCCGCTGTTTACCCGCGACCCGGCGCAGATCTCCGAAATCCAGGTGCTGATGGCGATGATGGCGATCAAGGGCATCTACGCCGAGTACGGCGTGCGGCGCCTGAACCACGGGATCGGCTTCGACACCGCCGCGATCGAACTGATCCTGCCCACCTACGGCGCTGCGCTGGGCCTGAAAGGCAAGATCGCAACCCACTGGGCGCTCAATCCGCACCCTGCCCTGATCCCCGCGATCGAGGCCGGCTTCGTCGAGTCGGTTCACTCGTTCGGCTCCGAACTGGGCATGGAAGACTACATCCGCGCCCGCCCCGACGTATTTTTCACCGGCGCCGACGGCGCGATGCGCAGCAACCGCGCGCTGGCCCAGGTGGCCGGTCACTACGCCTGCGACCTGTTCATCGGTTCGACCTTGCAGATCGACCTGCAGGGCAATTCGTCGACGGCGACAAGCGGGCGCATCGCCGGTTTCGGCGGCGCGCCCAACATGGGCGCCGACGCGCGCGGGCGGCGCCACGCCAGCGACGCCTGGCTCAAGGCGGGCCAGCAGGCACGCGCCGGCAGGAACCAGATCCCGCGCGGCCAGAAGCTGGTGGTGCAGATCGTCGAGACCTTCCGCGAACACATGCAGCCGGCCTTCGTCGAGCGGCTCGACGCGTGGACGCTGGCCGAGCAGGCCGGCATGGCAATTCCGCCGGTGATGATTTACGGCGACGACGTGACCCATATCCTCACCGAGGAAGGCATCGCCAACCTGCTGCTGTGCCGCAGCGACGACGAGCGCGAGCAGGCCATCCGCGGCGTGGCCGGCTACACCCCGGTCGGACTGGGGCGCGACCGGCGTATGGTGGAAAACCTGCGCGAACGGGGCATCATCACGCGCGCCGCCGACATGGGCATCGACCAGCGCATGGCCACGCGCGACCTGCTGGCCGCCAGGACGATGAAAGACCTGGTCCGTGCATCCGGCGGCCTGTACAACCCACCGCAACGCTTCAGGAACTGGTGATGGAAACGCTGACATATCGTTTTGAAGGCGGGCAGCGCCCGCTGCCTGGCCAGGCGCAACTGGTCGGCGTGGTCAGCTCCGGCAATCTGGAAGTGCTGATCGAAGCGGCCGACCTGCACGGCGCCTGCGAGCTGGTCGTCTGCACCACGGCGAGCGGCTTTGGCAGCATCTGGCAGGCGGTGATGGAGGACTTCCACGCGCGCTGGCAGCTGCGCGACGCGCGCCTGTCGCTCAACGACGTGGGTGCCACGCCGGCGGTGGTCAACCTGCGTCTGGACCAGGCGGTCGAGGCGATGCTGGGAGCGCCGCCATGAGCAGCTATCTGGAAGCGAGCGCGCGCGCACGCGTGCGCGCGCTGCTCGACCCGGGCAGCGCCGACGAATTTCTGCCGCCGTCGCTGCGCGTGGTCAGTCCGCACCTGGGCCAGTTGAACGCGCCGGTTGCGTTCGACGACGGCATCTGGGTCGGACGCGGCACGCTGCGCGGCCTGCGCCTGTGCGTGGCGGCGCAGGAAGGACGCTTCATGGGCGGCGCAGTGGGCGAAGTGCATGGCGCCAAACTGGTGGGGCTGCTGCGCCGCGCGATCGCCGAGCGCGCCGACGCGGTGCTGCTGCTGCTCGAATCGGGCGGCGTGCGCCTGCATGAAGCGAACGCCGGCCTGATCGCGGTAGCCGAGGTGATGCGCGCCGTGCTCGAGGTGCGCGCCGCCGGGATTGCCGTGGTGGTGCTGGCGGGCGGCGCGAACGGCTGCTTCGGCGGCATCGGCATCGTGGCGCGCTGCGCCAACACCATCATCATGTCCGAAGAAGGCCGGCTGGCCATGTCCGGCCCGGAGGTGATCGAAACGGTCAACGGCGTCGAGGAATTCGACTCGCGCGACCGCGCGCTGGTGTGGCGCACCACCGGCGGCAAGCACCGTTACCTGATCGGCGACTGCGCCGCCATCGTGAGCGATGACATCAATGCATTTGCAGATGCTGCGCACGCGGCCATCCTTGCCTGCCGGCAGGGTGACGTCGCCCTTAGCCTGGCCGAACTGGAGGCTGAACACGATCTGCTGGGCCAGCGACTGGCGCGCTTTGGCGACGCCACCGAACCGATGCAGATCTGGGCGCGCCTTGGCGTCGCCGCACCGGAGCGAATTGCACTGATGGACGCAGCCGAATTTGTCGAGCAGTGCGGCGCGCAGCGTCTGGGAGGCCGACCGTGAACTGGCAAACGCTGGCAAACCAATTATTCCCGCAGGGGCATGCGATCAGCGAGCGCGAGTTTGTGTTGTCGGGCACCGGACAAGTAGACGGCGTGACCATCGCCGTCGTCGGCACCTGCGCACACACCGCCATCGGCGTCGAGATCGCGCTAGCGCAGGCGCGCTGCGTGCTCGACACGGTGCGCGATTTTCCGCAACGCCCGATCCTGATCCTGGTCGACACGCAGGGACAGCGCCTGCGCCAGCGCGACGAAATGTTGGGTATCAACAGCTATATGGCCCACCTGGCGAAGGCGCTCGCGCTGGCACGCCAGCGCGGCCACAAACTCATCGGCCTAGTCTACGATCAGGCGCTGTCGGGCGGCTTCATCACCAGCGGCATGATGGCCGACGCCTGCTACGCGCTGCCCGGCGCGACCATCCGCGTGATGGGACTGGCCGCGATGGCGCGCATCACCAAGGTACCCGAACAGCGCCTGCTCGAACTGGCGGCCAGCAATCCCGTGTTCGCACCGGGTGCGGAAAACTACCTACGCATGGGCGGCATCGAGGCGATCTGGGATGGTGACCTGGCCGCCCATCTGGCCGCTGCGCTGAGCGCCGACGACGCCGGCGACCGGCGCGCCGCACTGGGACAGCAGCGCGGCGGGCGCAGCATGGCGCTGCGCGTCATGCAAGCGGTGCAAACGGGCGACGACATGATGCCGGCACCGCCGGCAGTGCAAACGGGCGGTGACATGTTGCCGGCACCACCGGCAGCGCGAACGGGCGGCGATGTTGCGCCGGCATGAGCTGGTGTGGCTGTCCGAACGAGGCTGGCGCAGTGCGCTGGCCACTGCCGCGCCGGGCGCGCGCGCCGCACTGGCGCGCTGGCGCGACGCCGACTGGCCGACCATCGTGCGCCGCGCCGATACCGACGCGCCACCCAATCAGGTCTGTCTGGGCGTGGCGCTGCCGCCCGATCCGCGCGACGGCAGCAAACAGCGCATCGCGCTGCGCGCCGAACTGGCCGATGTGAGCCGGGTGCTGACGCCGTTGCCGCTCGCGCGGGCATGCGCGGCTGCGCCGGCGCACTGGCGCGCGGCGCTGGCCGCGCTCGACGCTGACGCCGGGGCGGCCGGTATCGGGCTGCAGGTGTACGGTTCGCTGGCGCTGCAGGCACTCACGAGCGCGACCTACCTGACGCCCACATCGGACATCGACTTGCTGGTGTACCCCAGCAGCGAAGCACAACTGACACGCGCCATCGCCTTGTTCGACACGCACGCGCACCAGCTGCCGCTGGACGGCGAAATCGTGTTTCCCACGGGCGCCGCGGTGGCCTGGAAAGAGTGCCGCGACGCGCTGCGCGCGGCACCGGGCGCGCGCGTGCTGAGCAAGCAAATCGACCGTGCATGCCTGTCACCGCTGGCTCAATTGCTGGCAAGCTTCGCGCTCCAAGCATGCGTAGCCTGAGCTCGCAACGCCACTTGCCGGTGCATCCGGCGGTGCTGGCGCGCGCGCTGCGGCGTGAGCGCGCGATTGGCCTGCGCATCGCACGCCTGGCAGTGCGCAGCCTGTACCAGGAACTGCGTCTGTATCCGAAACCGGGGCTGGTATCGCTGGTCGACGCCGGCAGCCACCGCGACATGGACGGGGCCACGTTCATGCGCAGCCTGTTCGCCCTGCGCCACTATTTTGAGCGCATCACGCGCGCCGGCATGCGCGGCGCCAGCTTCGCCACGCTGCAGCGCCTGGGCATCGAGGCCGAGCGGCGCATGTTGGACGCGACCGGCGGCGTCAACACGCATCGCGGCGCGATTTTTTGCATCGGCCTGCTGTGCGCGGCGATCGGCCACTGCGCCGCGCAGCGTGTGGCGCTGTCGGCGCAGGCGATCCGCGCGGCGCTGCTGGCCCAATGGGGCGCAGCACTGGCTGAGCATACCCGCCCAGGCGCGGCCGACACGCACGGCCTGCAGGCAGCCGCACGCGACCAGGTCAGCGGTGCGCGCGAAGAAGCGGCGCTGGGTTTGCCCTCGCTGTTCGAGCTTGCGCTACCGCGCCTGCAACAGCGGCTCGAGGCCGGCGGCAGCGCGCGCCACGCCGGCATCGATACGCTGTTTGCCCTGATGGCGCACATCAGCGACACCAACGTGTATCACCGCGGCGGCGTCGCCGGCGCGCTGACGGTGCGCCACCACGCGCGGCAGTTTCTGCGCGACGGCGGCAGCGCCAATCCCCACTGGGAGGCGCAGGCGCTGGCCATACATGCGCGCTTTGTGCGCGCCCGCCTGTCGCCCGGCGGCGCGGCCGACCTGCTGGCGGCGACCTGTTTCATCCACAGCGTCACCGTGGGAGAGGCGCCGTGACTGCGCGCTTTGCCATCGTGTGCCCCGGTCAGGGTGGCCAGCATCGTGATATGTTCGAACTGGTGCGCAGCGACGCGCACGCCGGCGCCCTGCTCGACGGGTGGCTGGCCGAGGCACTACCGTCGCACGCGCCAGAGGCGCTGCTGGCCGAGCCGGCCAGCCTGTTTGCCAATCGCTTTGCGCAGCCCTTGATCGTCGCCGCCACGCTCGCCATGCACGCGGCGCTGCGCGCGCAGTTGCCGGCGCCGGTGCTGATCGCCGGCTACAGCGTCGGCGAGCTGAGCGCCTACGCGGTGGCCGGCGCGCTCGCCCCGCTCGAAGCGATCGGGCTGGCGCGCACGCGCGCACACCTGATGGACGGCTGCGTCGCCGCGCACCATCCGCACGCATTACTGGCCGTGTCCGGCCTGAACGTCGAACGCGTCAGTGCGATGCTCAGTGCGCACGGCTTTTACCTGGCAATCGAGAATGGCGCCGACAGTTGCATCGTCGGCGGCGCCGATGCGCAGACGGGCGCGTTACAGACCCAGCTCGCGCACGCAGGCGCACGCACGCGCCGGCTCGATGTCGGCGTCGCCTCGCACACGCCGTATATGGACGCTGCGATCCCCGCGTTTCGTGCAGCACTCGCCGCCAGCGCCTTGGTCGCGCCGCCCATTGCCGTGCTCGCAGGCAGCTCGGGACAGCCGGTGCACGCCCGCGCCGACGCGATCGACGCGCTGACCGGTCAGCTCACGCAAGCGCTGCGCTGGGCCGACTGCATGGATGCACTTGCCGAGGCGGGCATATGCACAGTGCTGGAACTGGGACCGGGAAAGGCGCTGGCAGACATGCTGCGCGCGCGCCATCCGCACATCGCGGTGCGCTCGGTTGCCGAGTTTCGCACGTTGGCGGGGGTGGCCGGCTGGATCACACGCCACACCAACGCGTGTTAGCGCGCACGCGCCAGGCCTGCGTCAGTACGGCACGCGGAAGCGATAGCCCTTGAAGCTGAGCAGCGCCGCCTTCGGCATCAGCTTTTCCAGCATCAGCCCGGGCGCCAGCTCCTCGCCTTCATGGCGCAGTGTCTTATCGACCAACAACAGCCGGTCAGCCGGATTTTTCGAATAGATGTAGCCGCCCATCGCCAGCTGCGGCACCTCGCGCTGAATCTGCTCGGGCAGCTCGCGCAAGGTCGGCGCCGATTCTTCCGGCGCTGGCGCGGCGCGTGCAACGGCCGGCTTCGACTCGCCAGCCGGCACCGCCGCAACGGCGCTGACCGGCGCGGGCGCTGACCGGCTCACCAGCGCCGCTGGCGACGTGATCGGCGCGCTGCGCGGCGCGGCGATCGCCTCCGGCGCGCGCGCCGGCAACGCAGCCACGGGCACAACCGGCACGCCGGTCGGCACGACCGCTTGCGCCGCCAACCCGCCAGTCGGTGCCAATGGTGCGCTCGCTTGCGCGGCCAGCGCGGCCGCTTGGGCCGGCTGCGCGCTCGCTTGTGCCAACGCCGCAGCCGGTGGCGCCGGCGCTGCGACTGCGAGCGCTGCCGGCGCGCCTGGTCCGGCGCCCGGCGGCGCGGCGTCTTGCTGGTGCCACAGCCATGCTGCGCCGACCGCCAGCAGCAGTGTGCCGCCCGCCAGCGCCAGCCACCACGGCGCGTGTCGGCGCGCGCCGCCATCGGCATCGGGCGCGCCCGACATCAGCGGCGCATGGATGCTTGGCAGCGTTCCCAACTGACGTTCGGCCTGTGCTTTTTTGAGTGCTTCCAGAATGTAGGACATGCTTATTTTCCTGCCGCGATGAGCAGCCGGGGCTCGGCCACGCCGCCCAGCTGATTGAGGCGCATATAGGTGCGCGGGCCGGCCAGGCCGTCCGCTTTCAGATTTTGTCGCGCCTGGAAGTCGCGCAGCAAGGCTTGGTCCAGCGGCCGGTTTGGCGCCGGCGCAACCAGCCCCGCCTGCTGCGCCAGATGGCTCGCCAGCCAGTCCACGTCGGCGCCCTTGTCGCGCGCCGTGATCGCTTCACGGAAGGTGTGCGGCACCGACCAGAAGGTGGTGAATTCGCCATCGAAGCGCGTCGCCAGCATCGCCACGCTGACCACGTGGGCGGTACCGGCGATGGTCAGCGTGACCGAATTCTCCCCCATGCCGGTCAGCAGCGCGTAGCTGAGCGGATTGGCGCCGTCGTGCAGCGCAATCATCGCCGGGCGATCGAGCAGATGCAGCTCGTACAGGCCGCCTTTGCCCTGATGGCAGCGCAGGTTCAGTTTCAGCGCCGCGACACACGGCTCGCCATCCGGCAGTGGCTGGCCCCACAGCGCGCCCAGTTCACGCAGCGCGGCATCGGCCGTCGGGTGGGCCGCCGGCATGACCTCGGGCACCGCAGCCTTGGCCGCAGGCACCGCGATGCTCGCAACGGCCGACCCGGCCGCGCTCGCGCCTGCTGGTGCGGGCGCGGACAGCATGGACGGTGTCGACGCTGGCACGACGAGTGCGGCGCGCGCCGGCGCCGGCTTAGGCGTAGCGCGCGCACCGGCCGGCGCCGCGCCGTGCGGTGGCAGCAACTGCCATGCGGCCGCGCCGCAAAGCGTTGCGCCGGCCAGCAAGCCGGCCGCCAGCATCGTCCAGTGGCGCTTGGGCGTGCCGAGCGCCGGCCCGGCGAACACCTCGGCGGCCGCCTTGCGCAAGATCGCGCGCGTGACCAGCGGCGCGTTTTCCACATAGGCACCCAGCAGCGCGCGGTCGCACAGCAGGTTGATCCGGCGCGGCACGCCCTTGCTCAGCTGGTGAATGCGCGCCACCAGGGTGCGCGGAAACGGACCGGCGCCGCTGCTGCCGGCCACCGCCAGCCGGTGCCCGATGTAGCTGCCGGTCTCAGCGACCGACAGCGAACCGAGGTGGTAGCGCGCGATCACGCGCTGGGCCAGTTGCTCCAGTTCCGGGCGTGCCAGCATGGCGCGCAGCTCGGGCTGGCCGATCAGGATAATCTGCAGCAGCTTGCGCTCATTGGTTTCCAGATTGGTCAGCAGGCGCAATTGCTCGAGCACGTCGGCCGACAGGTTCTGCGCCTCGTCGATGATCAGCACATTGTTCTTGCCCTGTGCATGGCTGGCCAGCAGGTAGCCGTTGATCGCATCGACATAGCTTTTCACGCTGACCGCGCCGGCACCGTGGGGCGCCAGCACAATGCCCAGCTCGTCGCAGATCGACAGCAGCAATTCCTCCACCGTCAGCTTGGGATTGAAGATATAGGCGAGCTTGCAATCGGGCGGAATCTGTTCGATGAAGCAGCGGCACACGGTGGTTTTGCCGGCACCGATCTCGCCCGTCAACAACACGAAGCCGCCGCCGCTGCCCACCCCGTACAGCAGGTGCGCCAGCGCCTCGCGATGGCGTTCGCTCATGAACAGGTAGCGCGGATCGGGGGCAATCGAAAACGGCGACTGCTTCAGTTTGAAAAATTGGGTGTACATGAAGGCCCTGAATGAGGCGGCGCGTCGATCGTGCAGCGCAACGCGCTAGCGCCCCGGTGCGAGTGGCTTGAATTTGGCGCAGAAGATCTTCGACTTGGCATCGAAATAGACGATTTTACTGCCCGGGCTAGATTCCAGCGGCGAGAAGGCCGAATTGTCGACCTTGACGTGGCGCGCGCCAACGGCGGCGCGAATTGCCTCGTCAAGCTTGTCCGGCGCCACATCGGCCACCGCGCCCAGGAACGTCAGCGCGCTCGTGTCGTCGCTGACGATCACGTCGGAAATGGCCGTCCCCCACAGCGTGGCGTCGGCCTTGAACCAGTAGGCGCCCCCTTCGTGCTTGTAGGACGGGCCAAAGGCGAGTGACAAATAGTCATAAAAATAGGCATTGTCGAGCGCGCTGCGGCACAACACGGCGCTGCCGATGATGGGGCCGAAGGTGGACGGCGCCGCCTGCGCGCATACCGCAGGCAACAGGCCGGCCAGCAGCGCCAGCCAACTACGCGCACCGCCGGGCCACTGCGAGGACGCACTCATCAGCGATGCCGTGCTCAGCTTACTGGCGCTGCTTTTCTTCTTTTTTGACCTTCTTGGCTTCCTTCTTTTCCTTCATGGTCTTGGCGGGTTCTTTCTTGACTGCTTTCTTACTGTCTTGACTCTTGCTCATGGTGCCGGCTCCAGGTTGAGGGACGTTCGACGGCGGGCGCCGTCGACTCGTCAGTGTACTGCGGTCCCGGACGGCGTGGGTATTACAGCTTTGCCATCCAGGTACGATGTTGGCTGATCTCGGCCTTGGCCGTGGCCGGCAAGGCGTCGTAACAACCGGGATGCTGCTTCAATGCGCTCTCGCGCACTTCGCGATGCAGGCCATTGATGACGAAAACGTAAACGGTCGCCCCTTCGGAACTCTTGCGTGTGCCTACGTACTTGATCATGTCCATCTCCTTCACCCAATGCGGGCCACATCTATTTCTACGGCATTAATACGCGCATTATGACACCAAGACTCAAATATTTGCTACGACCCCAAGCGTGCGGCGCCGCAACGGTGGCGCTGATGCGCACCACCATGAACAAAGCCCGCGCGCGGCGGGCTCAGGCAGGTGCACAGCGCAGCGCTATTCGAAACGCTTGGAACTGCGCCGCGCGGTGAAACCGAGCAGTCCGAGGCCGATCATCAGCATCACGTACGGATGTGGTTCCTCGATCGGTTCGGCGACACCGCCAAAGTGCAGCGGCTGCGCCCGGTCGAGCGCCACGACGTGCACATCGAGTCCGCTGAAGTCGGACCAGACCGTGTTCTTGAACTCCCAGCTGAGCTGTTCGCCGCTGACAAAATGATAATCGCTGCCGTTGGCGCGGGCAAACGTGACGCCGGCGCCGACGCTGCGCAACAGCACCCGCACGCCCTCGCCGCTGGCCTGGGGCGCCAGCGTCAGCGTCTTGGTGGTGGAAAAATCGAGCTCTTTCAATGCCGCACTGCGATATTTGTCGCTGTCCCAGTCGGTCTTCAGGGTCCAGCGCGTGGCGCCGTTGATGTTTTCGATCTTCAGCGTGGCCACGCCGACGTCGGGAAAATCGGCGGTGGTGCTGTGCGAAAACGTGTAGGTGATCGACGTCGGCATGGCTGCAACGCCCGCCGCGTCGGCGCCCGCGCGGCGCGGCTGCGCCCATGCGGCGGCGCTGCACAGTGCGCCGGTGAGCAGCAGTGCAAGTCCATACGCACATATGGGTTTCGTCGTCATGGTGGCTTCCATTTCCCCATCGAATTCAAACTTTCGATACGGAAATATAGCACATCAGAAACAAAGTCGCGTGCGTCGCGTCACGCCGGCATTGCGCGGCATCACACCCGCGCAGGCAGCCAGTCACGCGCCGCGGATCCCGTGCAGGAAACGGTGCGCTCATGACGTCGACGACGCTGTGCACCGCGGCCGACAGCCAGCGCCGGCTCGGGAACACCATCCTCACCGACCTCGGACCCGGATGGTGGTCCGCCAGCAGGCGCTTCAGGCGCGCGCTACGGATCTCGTCGGCCAGCGTCAGCGAGGAGCCGATCATTGCGCCCATGCCGGCCAGCGCCGCACGGCGACGCTATGCGCAATCACCGTGCTGACGATGGGGCAGTTGCTGGCGCTACTCACCCCCGTCGATCGGCCAACGATCGCGCGATTGCTCGAACGCGAAATGGACACCGTCATACCGCGTCGGATCGGACGCTTGCGACGCCGTGCCGCGCCAGATTGCGCTGGCGCATCGGCGTCGTCGATGTCGAGCAGCAAGGGCCCTGTCTCATTGCCGCCACAGACGCGTTCGCAGCGACGCCGGCACCAGATCGCAATGTCGCATCTTTCCAACACCTGCGCACGGCCAGCTGCGCACTGCCACAGAGCAAGCTCGCAGCGCGCGCACTGAATTGTCCTATCGAATCATGGCCTTGACGTAGCAAGCTCAAGCAGTCGATTCAGTTCAATTTTGGCATCCAGCAATTCTTTCATTAAATATTTCCTATGCGCAAATTGATTATGAAAAATACACCGAATGTATCGACCGAATCTGTTTAAAATGAACTGAGTTTCAAAGCTTTGAAGAACACCCATCACGCCGACCATGCCCCGCGGTCCCGGTCGGCGTCCCCACCAGCCCCATTGCCTCAGGGAGCCCGTCGTGAACGTACAACTGCGCGCCACCATCGCTGGCGTTTTGCTGCTCGGAGCCGGCTCGGTGTACGCCGACGATGTCACTGCAAACGGCTGGGGTCGCCTGCCCGGCGCCCCGTGGGAACTGTCCGGCGAAGCGGGCCGCGTTGTCGTCGTGCCGCCGCGCCGCCGCGACTGCTGCGCCGAGCATCTGTCGCGCTATCTCAACGAGCCGCTCAGCGATGGCAGCACCACGTTGCTAGGCCAGAACATGGCCGGCTTCGAACTGGCCGGGCTGACCACCGGCGCCGATCAGCGCGCCGGCCCGGACTACCTGCAACTGTCCGCGGCGCCGGTGCGGGAAGTCTCCGAACCGGCCAATTACCTGATGCTGCTGATCGGCCTGGGCGTGCTGGCGCTGTCGACACAAACAAAAACAGAAGCTTTCAAGATGTGAGTCCCGCCTCGCATCTGCTCCAAACCCTCGTTCGCGAGGGTTTTTTTTTGCGCCGCAGCGGCCATCACTGACGCGCTCCGGCACCGCAGTTTGGCGTTTCATCCGGCCAATCGCGCCGTCTGTCGCACTGCCCGTCGCGCCCATACGCGCTTGTCCTATTCTGCAGCCTGTGCCGGTGCCGCCATGCTGTTGGCCGGCGCGCGCCCAACCCACTAGCGACCACATTTCGACAGGATGCCATGAATACCCAGCTCACACTGCCTACCCTCGCCGCCGCCCTGCTTGTTGCACTGGGCGCCAGCCAGCCCGCCCAGGCGGGCGAACCGATCGTCAGCGAACAGCGTCCGATGGGCGCGTTCAAGGCGATCGACTTGTCCGGTCCTTACCACGTCGTCATCAAGGCCCAGGGCGCGCGTGGGCTGTCGGTGGCGGGCGAGCGCAAACAGCTCGACGACATCGAAACGCTGGTCGTGGGCGATACGCTGGTCGTGCGTCCACACAAGAGGAGCGGTTTCTCCGCCCACTTTTCTTTCGGCTTTGGCAAAAAGCACCGCGAGGCCACGGTCACCATCAGCACGCCGGAGCTGAACAACCTGCGCATGAACGGCAGCGGCGACGTCGAACTCGACCAGTTGCAGGGCGAGCAGTTCAGCGTCACCGCGCAAGGCGCGGGCGATTTGCGCGCCGTCGGTGCCGTGCGCGCGTTGATCATCACCAGCCGCGGCAGCGGTGACCTCGACCTGCATCAGCTCAAAGCCAGCGGCGCCAATCTGACGATGAGCGGACCGGGCGAGGTGCGCCTGTCCGGCCTGAGCAGCGAGCTGATCGCCGAGGTACGCGGCTCGGGCGACCTGGACGCGGACAATCTGCATGTGAGCAAAACCAGCATTCGCCAGTCGGGACCGGGCAACGTCACGTTAAGCGGGTCCAGCAAGGAGTTGCGCGTCGAGGTCAGCGGTTCGGGCGACCTGGACGCCTGCGCACTGGCCAGCGAGAACGTGTCGGCGCTGCTGCGCGGGCCGGGCAATGGCTGCGTGGCCGGCACCATCAAAACCTTTGACGCCGAGGTGCAGGGTTCGGGTGACCTGAACGCGCGCGGCCTGCAGGCCCAGAACGTGCATGTGCGCATGAGCGGCCCGGGCAACCTGAGCCTGGCCGGCAGCATCGCCGCACTCACCGCAGAGGTGAGCGGTTCGGGCGACCTGGACGGCAGCGCGCTGCGCGTCCAGAGCGCCCACACCAACAGTCGCGGCCCGGGCGCAATCACGCTCGCTGGCATTAGCGAAACACTCGACGCGGACCTGCGCGGTTCGGGTGACCTGCGCGCCACGTTGAGCGGCAAGCACCTGCAACTGCGCATGAACGGCCCGGGCGACGCACATATCGATGGCAGCGTCGACGCCGTCGACGCGCAGCTGACAGGCTCGGGCAGCCTGGACGGGCACGACTTGGTGGCCGGACACGCCGACGTGAGCGTGCGCGGCCCGGGCGAGGCGACCGTCAACGTCAAGGACAAGAGCGACGGCGTGGCCAAGCAGTCCAGTCAGTCGACCCGCCTGGTGACGATAGACCGGCACGGCCCGCGCGGCGCGCACTAGCGCCCCGTCGTCACGGGGCGCGCAGGAGTGCCTGGCCGGCCATCGAGCCCGGCAGTGCGACCGGCAAGCCAGTCAGTGCGCATCGCTGCGCTTGCACCGATCATCGACAGCACCGTCACCCCATTCCCGCGCCGACCGCTTGCACTTGCGCCATGCGCGCAGCCGCTCGGATGATATCGGCTCGCCGCGCTAGCCGCTCCGCGTCACGCATTGGCCCTCTTGGGCCGGTATTGGTGTTGGTTTTCGCCAACAGAAGCACTGTTTGAACTACGGGACACGTAAGCCGCATTAACCGTCGCCGTTCGCGCCAACGAGGACGCCAACCGGTCAATGCGCCGCATCGTTTCCGCCGTTTCAGCGTGGAGCGCGACGTCCAATTCAGTTCCGTGGCCATCCATTGCTCAGTGTTGCCAGGGCGCTCCCCGCAAGGCATGCGCCACGCTGGCGCAGTCCCAGGCCTGACGCCGTCGATCTGGCTTGGCGCTCGGCGCAGTGCGGATGCTGCCATCTGCCACCGCGCGCCTTGTGTGGGCCCGGGCGCAACACGGTAACGTCGCCGTGCGCGGCAAGTGCTTGCCGATCAGGTTGGCAACGTTCCCGATCAGGTAAGCGCTGGCAGCGCGCCCGGCCAGCCATCCAGTGTGACGCACCAGGTGTCGTCGCTGTCGCGTGCGGCGCCTGCGGTCGGAACTGCAGATCTTCTTCATCGACCAGCTGGTGCGATCTGCGCGCGCCTGAACAACCGAGCAACGACACTGCGCGCCCTCCCGATCGACCATAGACAGCTTTGCGATGTGTGGTTTGACGACCACAAGGTGCGACAGCTGAGTTGTGGCGAGTGCAAAAGATAACATTAATTCCGGTCCATTGATTTTCTATAATTTTATATTTACTATTTTCTGATCCATAAATCACTGAAGGTCAACGATGATAAATTCATTTGAAATAGCCTCAACATCCTCAATTGGAACTTCGCGCGCCGAAAATAAAAATACCACGCCACGTGAACGGTATGCCAATTTCCCCATGGCACTGACGGCAGTGGCGCTATTGAGCGGTGCATTTTCAGCGCAAGCACAGGTGGTCCCTGGCACCGCCTCTGGGAGCGCTAGCGTGGCAGTCGGTGCCAGCAGCAACGCCACAGGAACCAGCAGCGTTGCCATCGGTGATGCAAGTACTGCCACTGGGGAGGCGGCGCTGGCAATTGGCCTGAATAACACGGCAACCAATAGCAAAAGTGTTGCAATTGGAAGTGGTAATCAAGTCACCTCCAACAACGCGGGCCAGATTTCGCTGGGCGATCGCATTAATGGCGGACTGTATACCTTGCCTATAGGCGGAACAACGATCGAAGCGTCAACCGGAACCGCTATAGGTTCTAACAATTCGATAGGTTCGGTTGGCGGAATTGCCCTTGGATTGCAAAACAATGTCGGCATTCGCGGCGACGGCGTGAGCTCCACTGACAGTGTTCCTAACTATGCGATGGGCGCGGCGAACGTTGCCGTCGGTGGCTGGGCAATGACACTTGGCACGGCTAATTCCGCCAGCAGCAATTCCGCATTGGCGATCGGCGTGGCCAATACGGCCAGTGCCAGCCAAGCGATCGCCATTGGCCGGCAATCAAGCGCATTGGGCGGAGAATCTGTCGCACTGGGAAACACCGTGTCGGCAACGGGAAACAAAACGATTGCCATCGGAAATTCGGTGCAGGCCACGGCATCGGGCGCAATATCGATCGGTGGCGATAGTTCTATCGCCGGCACCGCGTTTAGCCCCAACGCAACCATGGCCAGCGCGACGAATGCCGTCGCCATCGGCAATGCGTCGCGCGCAAATAGTGCGTCCACGGTCGTTTTGGGTGACGGCAATACCGTCGCGGCTGCGGCCGGGCTGGGCTCGATCGCCGCCGGACATAACTCGACGGTGAGCGGCGGGACAGGCGCTGTTGCCCTGGGCGAGCAACAAAACGCCAGTGGCAATGGGGCGGTGGCGATCGGCGATCCGAATACCGCGGCGGGCACGGGTGCAGTGGCAATTGGCGCCAACAATACCGCGAACGGCACCGGGGCACTGGCGATCGGAAGTGACAATGCCGCCACCGGCCAAGGATCTATCGCGCTAGGCAACAACTCGCTGGCATCAGCAGGCGGTTCGATGGCTTTTGGCAGCGGCGCCAAGGCAAACAATGCCAACGATGTCGCACTGGGAAGTGGCAGTACCACTGGGGCATCGGTCGCCACGACAAGCACGACCATCAACGGCACCACTTACGGCTTTGCCGGCACGGCGCCGGCAAGTACGGTCAGCGTCGGAAGTGCTGGCAACGAACGCACCATCACCCATGTCGCCGCCGGCAGCATCAGCGCGGCCAGCACGGACGCAATCAATGGCAGTCAACTCGCTGCGACGAATCAGGCCGTGGACGCAGTAGGCAGCAACGTTGCCAAGCTGGGGACAAGCACCGCCAATGGCTTGGGCGGCGGCGCGACCTATGATGCCGCCACCGGCACGCTGAACGCCCCCTCATACGCTGTGTATGGCGTTGCGCAATCGAACGTGGGCAGCGCGCTCGCGGCACTGCAAAACAACGCACCGTTGCAGTATTCCAGCGTCGCGGCGCCAACCACAGGTTTAGGTTCCGATCGCACTGCCACCACCAACGACGTGACGCTGGTCGGGCCGCAGCCAGCGTCAGCGGTGCGCTTGCATAACGTTGCCAACGGCGTGGCCGCGACCGACGCCGTCAATGTCAGTCAACTCAGCACTGCCATCGGTGCGACCGCGTCGTATTGGGTTGCTGGAAATCCCACGACGTATGCCGCGCCGACTGCGACGGGCAGCAATAGTACGGCGCTGGGTAGCGGCGCGACGAGCGCCGGTACCAATTCGGTCGCGCTGGGGGTTAATTCCACCGACGGCGGTCAGGCTAACGTCGTCAGTGTGGGGTCGACGGGCAACGAACGGGCCATCATCAATGTCGCTGCTGGCCGCATTAACGAAACCAGCACGGATGCAGTCAACGGCAGTCAGCTTCGCGCGACCAATCTGGCGGTGTCGACCTTAAACGCTCAAACGAGCGCAACGGGCAACACCGTTGCTGCGGCACTCGGCGGCGGTGCCGCTTACAACAGCGCGAATGGCCAGATTGTCGCGCCAAGCTATGCCGTATATGGCGCAAAAACCGATAACGTTGGGGCTGCGGTCGCTGCCTTGCAGTCGAAGGCGCCAGTGCAGTATTCTGATGCGGCGGGCAATCCGACGCCTGTGGCAGCGTCCAACGACGTGACCCTGGTCGGCGCCAACGCGACGAGTCCCGTTGCTTTGCACAACGTCGACAATGGCGTCAATGCATACGACGCAGTGAACGTAGCGCAACTGAGGAGTGCCGAAACAGCCGCCAATCAATACACCGACAAGCGCGTGAACCAACTGCTGAACCAGGCCGATGCAAACCAAAAAACGACGAATGCCGGCATCGCCGGCGCCATGGCGATGGCAAGCATACCGCAGGCATTTCTGGCCGGCCGCAGCATGGCGGCCTTGGGCGTGGCCACATACGGCGGGCAAGCATCAATTGCCGTGGGTATATCGCACTTGTCCGACAACGGGACGCGGGTGGTCAAGCTGAACGTATCGAAGAGTTCGGGCAGCGGCAAAGTGGGCGCGTCGGCCGGCGTCGGAATCCACTGGTAAAGTGAGACTGCGGGTACCGACAGAGCGCCACGCCATTCGCCCCAAAGGCGTATGCGTGCGCCCGCCTCGGCCACGCGTGCTCTTCTGGGGCGCCGACCACGTTATCAAACGCGGCCAACGTTGCTGCAAGCTTGCACAGCTGCACAGCTGGCACAGCGTGCAGCTTGGTCGCGGCAGGCGCCGTTGCAAATCGGCGCTGCAACGATCCTCCCCCTCATGCTTGACGTTGTCGCCCCGCGCGACCGGCCCCCGTCACGCCATGCGGGCCGACCAGGCCTAAGTCGACGGCCAACCAGCAGCACGCTAGGACCTATCCGGCTGGCGCATACCTGCTTGACGCAAGCGCCCAACAAACACGCAGATTGCGAGCACGCAGCGGCGCCGCGACGTGGCCCTTGCCTGGCCCCATGCGCGTCGCGACAAGCGGCGCGCGCCACACACGTTTTCGCGCCACCGTCGCCCTGTTTGCCGCCCACGCCCGGCTGTTTCGTCGCATCGGCGTGGGATTGCGCACCGCCGCACCGCATAGTTCAGTCTCCTCACCGACACAAGGCAGACCGATCATGTTGCAATCTATCCTCAGCCACACCCCCGGCTACGTCTGGGTCATCCTGGGCTTTCTGCTGTATCGCGGCATCACAGCGAGCGCCACGCGCGAACGCGATTTCAAGAATGTGTTCATCATTCCCGTGCTGATGCTGGGGCTGTCCCTGCAAGGCATCGACCACAGTGTCGGCCTGCACAGCATGGCGCCATGGTTCTGGCTGGGCGGCGCGGCGATCGCCACCAGTTTGGTGTTGAAATTTTCCGATGCGCGCGCCGTGACCGCCCATCCGCAACGTGGCAGCATCACGGTGCGCGCCAGCTGGCTGCCGCTGGCAATGATGCTCGCTGTGTTCGTTTGCAAGTATGTCGTCGCGGTAAGCCTGGCGACGCACCCGCAGTACAGCAGCGCGACCGGTTTCATGGTGATCGTGTGCGCCGCCTACGGACTGGTGAACGGCGTCTTCATCGGCAAACTATTGCTCGCGGCACGCGCATACCACCTGGCCGGCGACAAGCTGGCGCTGGCCTGAGCCATGAGCAACACGTCACGACGCGCCACGCGCATTACACCGAGCTGCCTGTTGACGGCGCTGCTCACCGCCAGCGCGATTCTGCTGGCCTGTCTTTGGGCCAACGCCGCGCAAGCCGGCCAGCTGTATACGGTCGGCTTGCACCAGACCCATGCAACGGTGGGCGAGCCCATTCCGCTGGCGATCTGGTATCCGTCCAACAAGCTGGCGGACCAGGCCGCGGCCCCCGCCGTGGTCGACGAGGCGGCGCTGGCAGAGGGAAAATTTCCGCTGATCTTGCTCTCGCACGGCAGCGGCGGCTGGGAAATGGGCCATCGCGACTGGGCCGAATATTTGGCCGGGCACGGCTACATCGTGCTCGCGCCGCGTCACTGGGGCGATAGTTTCGACCGACCCGACGGACGCGGCAGCGATGTGCAACTGATCGGCCGTGTGCTGCAAGCCAGCGCGGCGCTCGACACGGTACTGGCCGATGCGCGTTTCAGGAGCGCGATCGCGGCGGGGCGGATCGGCATGATGGGGTTTTCGGCGGGCGGCTATACAACGCTGGTGATGGCTGGCGCCAAACCTGATTTCTCGCTCTGGCATGCGCACTGCGCACAGCACGCGGCGCAGGACGACGAGTTTTGCCCGAGTGTCATCTGGCGCTTCTTGCCACGTACCACCCGCAGCGATTGGGCGCTGCCGCACGAAACGCGCATCAAGGCGGCGGTGGCGATGGCGCCGGCCGCCGTCGTGTTCGACCGCGCCGGCCTGGCCGGCGTGACGATCCCGCTGCGCCTGTACGGCGCCAGCGCCGACAGGCTGACCCAGAACGCCTGGAACGTCAGCCACGTGGCGGCCTCGCTGCCCACGCCGCACACGGTGCGTTTCATACCGGGCGACCATTTCGTGTTCCTGGCGCCGTGCTCAAGCGCGCTGCGCGCACGTCTGCCGCAGCTATGCATCGACGCCAAGGGCATCGACCGCGCCGCATGGCATCTGACGGTGGCCAGGGAGCTGCTCGCGTTCTTCGATGCGAGCCTCTGAAGGTTTATTGCATCGGCTTGCACTGGCGCAGTTCGCAGCGCGCCATGAACACTTTGCCGTCGTCGCACACCATGCGATACACCTCGACCGGACCGGCTTCGGTGATCAGGCCGGCACCGACGCCGCCGGTGCAGGCGTGCTGCTTGGCCATGCGCTCGACGGTGGCAGTGGACACGCCGGCCACGAAAGGAATGCGTTCGATCGGCACGCCGTCCAGTCCGACCTGCATGCGCCCGTCACTGCCCAGCGTCGCCTTGGTCGACTTGACCGGCGCGCCGCTTGCCACCTGATTCTTGCTACCCCAATGGAACACCGAACACGCGCTCAACAATACAGCGCCCGACAGCAAAACTATCACTCGTTTCATGTTTTCGTCCAATGGTCAAAGACTACAAAATGGTACAGCCAGTTCAGAACGTGAGCGTTTTGACGCCCTCGCCGGTGCCTAGCAGGCACACGTCGGCGCCGCGCTGGGCAAACAGCCCGACCGCAATCACACCGACGATCTGGTTGATCGTCTCCTCAAGCGCGCGCGGATCGGTGATCTGCAGGCCGGCCACATCGATGATCTCGCCGCCGTTGTCGGTGATGAACGCCTGCTCGCTACCTGGCTTGGTGCGCAGCTTGGGCTGGCCGCCCAGCGCGGCCAGCCGGCGCATCACGGCCATGCGCGCCATCGGCAGCACTTCGACCGGCAGGGCGAACTTGCCCATCACATCGACCAGCTTGGAACCGTCGGCGATGCAGACGAATTGCTGGGACACCGAAGCGACAATTTTCTCGCGCGTGAGGGCCGCGCCGCCGCCCTTGATCATCGCACCTTGCGCGTTGATCTCGTCAGCGCCGTCGATGTAGACGGCGATCGATGCGACGTCGTTCAAATCGTACACGTTGATGCCGTGCGCAACCAGGCGCGCCGCCGTCGCCTCCGACGAGGCCACCGTGCCCTTGATGCGGTGCTTGATCTTGGCCAGCTCGTCGATGAAGAAATTGGCGGTCGAGCCGGTGCCGACGCCGATGATTTCGCCGTCCACCACATAGGAAATGGCGGCCTGCGCAACGGCTTGTTTGAGTTCGTCTTGGGTCATGGCAATCGTAAAAAAAGCTGAGAATGGCGTCATTCTAGCGGATCGCCCGGCGCCGCCCAGCGTTTTTGCGCGCAAATTGATGCCGCAAGGGGCCGACTAGTCATTTTGGCGCGCCCCCGGCATGCGATTTAGCCGGTTCCGCTGGGGAAATTTATGCGAAAATGTTTCTCACCGCGAGAGCAGCATACGAAAGAGCGCCATGACTGAAGCGAAAACCGTATTAGTGGTCGATGACAGCCGCGTATCGCGTCTGATGGCGCGCCAGTTCATCCTCAACAAGCACGCCAACTGGATCGTCGATGAGGCGGCCACCGGCGAAGAGGCGATCGACAAGGTCAAGACACTGACCCCGGCGCTGATCCTGATCGATGTCAACATGCCTGGCATGGGCGGCTTGGCCGCCGCCGAGCAGCTGCGCACGCTGTGTCCGAACTGCTTCATCGCGCTCGTCACGGCCAATGTGCAAAGCGCCACGCGCAAGCGCGCCAGCGAACTGGGCGTGGGCTTCATGGAAAAACCGATCACCGAAGCCCGCATCCACCAGCTGATCGCCGCCCTGGAAGGCTAGCCATGCTCAAGCTCAGCGAACTGCAGCACGACGCCCTGGTCGAGATCTTCAACATCGGGGTCGGCCACGCGGCCGCCTCGATGAGCGATATCGTCGGCGAAGAGGTCACCATGTCGGTGCCCTCGATCAGTTTTCTGAACCGGGCCGACGCGGCCCAGCTGCTGGGCAACAAGGATGGCAGCCGGATCTGCGGCGTCAGCCAGCACTACGAGGGCGCCTTCGAGACCGAGGCCATCCTGATGTTCCCCGAGGATAAGAGCCTCGACATCGTGCGCATGATGGTGGGCGAATCGGTGCCGTTCAAGGAACTGACCGAGATGGAACAGGAGGCGATGAGCGAGATCGGCAACATCATCCTCAATTCCTGCGTCGGCACGCTGGCCAACATCTTCGCCGAGGAACTGCGCGGCTCGCTGCCGCAATATCACATCGGCACCAGCGAGGAAATTCTGGCCGCCTCCGGTGGCCAGGGCGACACGGTGGTGCTGATGCTGCACATCGATTTCATCTTGCAAAAACACCAGATCCACGGCTACGTCGCGTTCGTGCTCGACCTGACCGCCATGAGCGACCTGCAGGCCCACGTCGACCGCTATCTGGCCAATATCATCGGCACGCCATGAACATGGCGGCGGCCGCGCAACAGCCAGCGAGCCTGCTCGCCTGCGTGCTTGGCGCGGTCGAACTGGGCCTGGTGGTGCTGGACCAGCAGCGCCAGGTGCTGTTGTGGAACGGCTGGATGGAACGCGCTTCCGGCCTGGCCGCGCCCGCCGTGCTGGGCCAGCCTTTTTTTGCCGTGTTCGACCAGCTGCACAACAAGCGCGTCGAGCTGGCGGTGACGCAGGCGCTGCGCGACAATTTTCCATCGGTGCTGTCGCAGACGCTGCACAAGGCGCCGTTCCCGCTGTACGCCAACGGGCGCAGCGGCGCCGAACCGATGCAGCAGGCGGTGGCGGTCACGCCGCTCACGCTGACCGACGGCGCGCGCCACTGCCTGATCCAGATCCAGGATGTCAGCATGGCGGTGGGACGCGAAAAACTGCTGCGCGAGCAGGCCCTTGAGCTGCGCTCGCAGACCTTTTCGGATGGCCTGACGGGCATCGCCAACCGGCGCCATTTCGACGTGGCGATCGACCGCGAGATCCGCCGCGCCAAGCGCAACGGCAGCGCATTGTCGCTGCTGATGATCGACATTGATCACTTCAAGGCCTATAACGACCACTACGGCCACCAGCAGGGCGACGACTGCCTGATCCGCGTGGCCGGCGCGCTGGCGTCGATGCTGCAACGTCCCACCGACCTGATCGCGCGCTACGGCGGCGAGGAATTCGCCGTGATCCTGCCCGAGATCGATGCCGCCCACGCGCTGCAACTGGCCGAGGCGATGCGCCGGCGCGTGACCGCGCTGGCGATCGCCCACGTGGGCAGTGAATTTTCCTCGCACGTCACAGTCAGCATCGGGGTGACCAGCCAGAACGTGGCGCAGCCCGTTGAGCTGGCCGCCCTGCTGGGCACGGCCGACCGCGCGCTGTACTCGGCCAAGCGGCGCGGACGCGACCGCGTTGTCGCACAGGCGCTCGACTGAGCCCGCTGCGCGCGCACTGGCGCAAAACCGCTGTAGATTGGCAGAACCCGGATAGAGCGCCGCGCCGCGCGGCCCCACACTGGGCACTTGATCATCGCATACGCCAAGGAGACCGCCCATGAACCACAGCATTGACACGAACCGCGCACTCGCCACCGAATTGATCGCGACGGTATGGAATGGTGGCGACACGGACGCGCTAAGCGCCCTGCTGACGCCCGACTATGTCGACCACGCCTACGTGCCGCAAAACGCAGTCGGCCACGCCCACATGGCGCGCACCTTGCGCGCCGCGTTTGGCGACGCGCGCCACACCATCTTGCAGATCACCGCGCAGCAGGACATGGTGGTACTCAGGATACGCATCACAGGCCACCATACCGGCACCTTTCGCGACGTGGCAGCGAGCGGCCATGCTATCGACGTGATCCAGTACCGGACTTTGCGCATCGTCGACGGGCGCATCGCCGAACACTGGTCGCTGTTCGATACGGCCACGCTGATGCGCCAGATCGACGCGGCAAGTCATCCGCACGCGTGTGCACCGAAGTAGCGTGCCGCTTGGCCACGCGCGGCATCCGGCACGGCGCGCGCCGTAATGACCATGCACGCGTTCGCGTTTCATAAACAGTTCGAGGCGCCGATCGTCGGCGTCGAACGGACCTTTGCGCAGCCTTACCTGCTGTACGCCTCGGCCGGCGTGTTCCAGCTCGACGTGGCCGAGCGCAGCTGGTTATTGCCGCCCCATCGCGCCGCACTGATCGCACCCGGCGTGCCGATCTGCATCGCAAGCGACGCGCCGGCCACCTCGTCATCGGTGCTGTTTGCGCCGCACCTGCTCAAGCGCCCCGCCCTGCCCTGCCAGGTATTTCAGGTCAGTCCCCTGATTGTCGAGATGCTCGCTTACGCGACGCGCTGGGACAGCGCCAGCGCCGCCACGGACAGCGCGGCCATCGCCTTTTTTCAGACGCTGGGAAACGTCGTCGAGGAGGCCGCCGCCCATGTCGACGGCCTGTGGTTTCCGCGCGCACGCACGCCCGAGCTGGCGCGCGCGCTGGCCTTCACGCTGAGCACACTGGCCGATGCGCCCAGCTTCGCAGCCGTGGCGCAAGCGGCGCTGGTGTCCGAGCGCACGCTGTCACGGCGTTTTTCGGCCGAACTGGGCATGGGCTGGAGCGAATTCGTCCAGCGCGCGCGCACGGTGCGCGCCGCCGAACGACTGTCGATGAGCAGCGCCAGCGTCGCTGCCATCGCCTACGCGCTGGGCTTCCCCAGCGCCAGCAGCTTCAGCCAGAGCTTCGCCCACATCATGGGCCAGACACCGTCGCAATATCGGCGCAGCGCGCGCACGGCCGGCGCGCGCTAAAGCTCCTGCAGCGCCACCGCAGCGCGCGAACGGCTGTTCGCCTCGGCGCCTGCTCGACCATCCACAGTGAAAAGTGCGTTTGCGAACATACGCTGCTGCCTCGCGGGAGTACGGTCCACAACTCCGGACCAGCGCGTCCCTTTCTCAATCAGGAGATCAGAATGACCACCATCGCATCGACATCCACCTCAAAATCACCCGACATGCAAGCGTGTATGGATGCCTGCTCATCATGCCACCAGATTTGTTTGCACATGGCGATGACGCACTGTCTGGAGCGTGGCGGAAGACATGTCGAACCTGGGCACTTTCGCCTGATGATCAACTGCGCCGAAATCTGTCAGGCATCGGCCAACCTCCAATTGAGCGCATCCCCATTTAGCGCTCAATTGTGCCGTCTGTGCGCAGACATCTGCACGGCCTGCGCGAACAGCTGCCGCGACCTCGACGGCATGGAACCGTGTGTGCGCGCATGCGAAGCCTGCGCCAAGACATGCAGCAGCATGGCCGGCACACGGCATTAATCGACCCACCTGGCAATGGAGAGCAACATGCAAATTCACACCAGCAGTTCGAACACCATGCGTCGCATGGCCTGGGTACTGTCCATCGCCCTCGCAAGCGCCACGGCAGCGTTTCCCGCGGCGGCACAGTCGGCGTCGGCCATGGCCGGACATGGCGCGATGGGAACGCCAGCCAAGCACGACGGCGCAATGGCACCATCGGCCATGCACGACGAGGCGATGGCAATGCACAAATCGATGGACGACATGCACGCGAAGATGCGCGACATGAAGCCCAGCGGCGACGTCGATCGTGATTTCGTGATGATGATGCGAGCGCACCATCAAGGGGCAGTCGAGATGGCGCAGCGGGAGCTTGATTCCGGCAAGGATCGCGCAGTGATCAAGACAGCCAGGAAGATCATCACCGCGCAAAAACGCGAGATCGCCGAGTTTGACGCCTGGCTGGCGCAACACCCGATGAACAAGTAAGCCACCGGGATGGCCAAAACGACGCCGCGCGGGACCGAAATGGCCGAAGCGGCGCGGCGCTCTTGCGCCAAAACGCATCGACGACACCCGCTCGCGCCCCGACTGTCACGCCCTACCACGCGTCAAGGCTAAGCCGGACTATGCCTCGCGCAATGCGTGGCGCAGTCCAAACCGAACAAACCTTATTTTGAATGCAGCGCGCTGGCGGCCTTGGCCAGCGCGGTGATGCGCTCCCAGTCACCGGCCAGAATCGCGTCTTTCGGCGTGAGCCACGAGCCGCCCACGCAGGCCACGTTTTTGCAGGCCAGGAAAGCCGATGCGCTGTCGATCGAGATGCCGCCGGTCGGGCAGAACGTCACGTCGGCCAGCGGGCCGCCGATCGCGTTGAGCATGCCGATGCCGCCGGCCTGCATGGCCGGGAACAATTTGAGCTGGCGAAAGCCCGCTTCGCGCGCGGCCATCACTTCGGACGGCGTCATCACGCCCGGCAGCAGCGGCAGGCCGCTGGTTTTGGCCGCGTCGATCAGCGCCGGCGTGAGGCCCGGCGAGACACCGAACACGGCGCCGGCGTCGCGCGCGGCGGCGAACTCGGACGGCACCGTCAGCGTACCGACGCCGACGATCGCGCCCGGCACTTCGGACATGGCGCGGATCGCGCCCAGACCGTGCGCGGTGCGCAGCGTCACTTCCAGCACGCAGATGCCACCGGCGACAAGCGCGCGCGCCAGCGGCACGGCATGCTCAGGGTCGTCAATCGCAATCACCGGAATGACCACGGCGCTGCGCATCATTTCAAGGAGTGTCATGTTCATTTTGCAGCCTTATGGATCAGGGTATCTTCATCGGAGCCCGGCACTTCTTCGCTGATGCTGGCGGCGTCGTGCAGAGGAACTGTGGTGGGAATCGGCGACGGCAGCGCAAACGTGGTGGCGCCCGTTTCCGCTTCGCTGATGGTATTGCGGAACATCGCGAACAGCTCGCGCCCCATGCCGATGTGGTTCGGCGTGAGGTCGGCCGTGGCCATCGCGCGCGCGGCCCACTCATCGGCTGGCACCAGCGCTTCAAGCGTGCCGGTGGTGGCATCGAGACGGATGATGTCGCCATCACGCACCAGACCAAGCGGGCCGCCGGCCAGAATCTCGGGCGACACGTGGATCGCCGCCGGCACCTTGCCCGACGCGCCCGACATGCGCCCGTCAGTGACCAGCGCCACGTGGCGGCCGGCGTCCTGCAGGTTGGCCAGCGCCGGCGTCAATGCGTGCAGCTCGGGCATGCCGTTGGCGCGCGGGCCCTGGAAACGCAGCACGGCCACAAAGTCGCGGTCCAGCTGACCGGCCTTATAGGCCTGCATGAAGTCTTCCTGCGAATTGAACACCAGCGCCGGCGCTTCCACCACGCGGTGCGCCAGCTTCACAGCCGACACCTTCATCACCGCGCGGCCCAGGTTGCCCTTCACCAGAATCATGCCGCCGTCCGGCGCAAACGGCGCACTGGCCGGACGCAACACGTTGTCGTCGGCCGTGAGCGCCGGCGCCGGTTTCCACATCACGCCCTCGCCATCCAGGAACGGCTCGGCGCAATGGGCGCGCAAGCCTTTGCCCAGGATGGTGGTGACGTCGTCGTGCAACAGGCCCGCGTCGAGCAGCTCGCGAATCACGAAACCGGTGCCACCGGCGGCGTGAAAATGGTTCACGTCGGCGTCGCCGTTCGGATAAATCCGCGTCAACATCGGGATCACCGCCGACAGCTCGTTGAAGTCGTCCCAGTCGATCACGATGCCGGCCGCCTTGGCGATCGCCACCAGATGCAAGGTGTGGTTGGTCGAGCCGCCGGTGGCCAGCAGGCCGATGATCGCGTTGACCATGGTTTTTTCATCGACCACATGGCCGACCGGCGTGTAGTTGCCGCCCTGCGCCGTGATGGCGACGGCACGCTGTGCGGCAGCGCCCGTGAGCGCGTCGCGCAATTGGGTGCCGGGCGTGATGAAAGCGGCGCCGGGCAGATGCAGGCCCATGATTTCCATCAGCATCTGATTGCTGTTGGCAGTGCCGTAGAAGGTGCAGGTGCCGGCCCCGTGATAGGACTGCGACTCGCATTCGAGCAGCTCGTCGCGAGTCGCCTTGCCTTGCGCGTACAGTTGGCGGATGCGGGCTTTTTCCTGATTCGACATCCCGGTCGTCATCGGGCCGGCCGGCACAAACACCGCCGGCAGATGTCCGAAATGCAGCGCGCCGATCAACAGGCCCGGCACGATTTTGTCGCACACGCCCAGATACAGGGCGGCGTCGAACATATTGTGAGACAGCGCCACGGCGGCGGCCATGGCGATCGCGTCGCGCGAAAACAGCGACAGCTCCATGCCCGGCTGACCTTGCGTGACGCCGTCGCACATGGCCGGCACGCCGCCGGCAAACTGGGCCACCGCGCCAACCTTGCGCACCGCTTCCTTGATCAGTTGCGGAAAACGTTCAAACGGCTGATGTGCCGACAACATGTCGTTGTACGAGGAAATGATCGCCACCGACGGCTTCTTCTGCTCCTTGAGCGAGAGCTTGTCGTTGGCCGGGAAAGCGGCAAAGCCGTGCGCCAGATTGGTACACGAGAGCGCGCCGCGCTGCACGCCTTTGATGCGCGCCGCGTCCAGATGCGCCAGATAGGCGCCGCGCGAGCCACGACTGCGCTGGATGATTCGCTGGGTCACGCTTTCAACTACGGGGTGCAGCGCCATGATCGTTCCTTATAAATGAGTGCGTATGAAATTTTACTACAAAATTTTCTGGAAAGTGACACTTTGACTGCTCCGGCAATGACATTTTACCGAAAACGGACCACAATTGACGCACGCCAGCCAAGCGCGCTCTGCTACAAATTGAATTTTGCACATCACTGCGGCGCTGCCGATACCGTACGAGCGGGCGCAAAATCGGCCGCCGCTCACTCTGCGCATGCTTGCCCAAGCAGCGAAATTCCAGCATAGAGCGATCATGTTCAATATGCAAACTGTAGTGAATTTACGCGTTTTTGATGTATAGTGAAATAAAATGACGCCGATCGCGCGAAATACCGCTGCGCGATCCCCCTCAACCATATTTTGCACTGCACCCTGCCGACCATGCGCCAGCCCGCCATCACCGCTACCGCCAGTTTTCAAGCCCTCGCCACCCACGCCAGCACGGCCAAGCACTGGCAGCTGCGCCAGTTGTTCGGCGCCGATCCGCAGCGCTTCCACGCCATGTCGATGGAGGCGGCCGGCCTGTTTCTGGACTATTCGAAAAATCGCGTGGACGCACACGCGCTGGCCCTGCTGCACCAACTGGCGCGCGAGCGCGGCGTGGAAGCGCAGCGCGATGCGATGTTTGCGGGCGAAAAAATCAACGCCACCGAACAGCGTGCCGTACTGCACACGGCATTGCGCGCGCCGGCCACCGACAGCATCACGGTCGACGGGCAGGACGTCAGCGGCGACGTGCATGCGGTGCTCGAACGGGTGCGCGAGTTCACCGACCGGGTGCGCGGCGCCGGCTGGCTTGGCCACACGGGCAAGCCGATCACCGACATCGTCAACATCGGCATCGGCGGCTCCGACCTCGGCCCCAAGATGGTGTGCCTGGCGCTGCGCCAGTTCGCCCACCCGCGCCTGAAAATGCATTTCGTCTCGAACGTGGATGGGCACGACATCGACGCGGCGCTGTCCCAGGTCGATCCGGAGACGACGCTGTTCATCATCGCCTCAAAAACCTTCACCACCAGCGAGACCATGCTCAACGCGCAGAGCGCGCGCAGCTGGTTCCTCGAGCGCGCCGGCGAGCACGATCTGGCGCACCACTTCGTGGCCGTCTCCACCAACGTCGAGGCGATCCGCCAGTTCGGCATCGACCCGGCCAATATGTTCCCGTTCTGGGACTGGGTGGGCGGACGCTATTCGGTCTGGTCGGCGATCGGCCTGTCGGTGGCGCTGTCGGTCGGCTACGGCTACTTCAGCGACTTCCTGGCCGGCGCGCACGCGATGGACCAGCATTTCCGCCACGCGCCTTTGGCCCAGAACATGCCGGTAGTGATGGCGCTGACCGGATTCTGGAACCGCCAGTTCCTCGGCTGCAGCTCGGTATCGATCGCGCCGTATCACCAGGACCTGAACCGCTTCCCCGCCTACCTGCAACAGCTCGACATGGAAAGCAACGGCAAGCGCGTCACCAAGGACGGCGAGCCGCTCGACGTGCCCACCTGCCCGGTGATCTGGGGCGACTGCGGCACCAACGGCCAGCACGCCTACTTCCAGCTGCTGCACCAGGGCACCGACGTGACGCCGATCGACTTCATCGCCACGCTGCGCCCGTCGCACGAGCTGGGCCAGCATCATGCTGCGCTATTGGCGAACTGCTTCGCCCAGTCCGAGGCCTTCATGCGCGGCAAGACCGCCGACGAAGTACGCGCCGACCTGCAGGCCCAGGGTCTGCCGGAGCACGACGTCGAACGTCTGGTGCCGCACAAGACCTTCCCCGGCAACCGCCCCAGCAATACCATCCTGATGGAGCATCTGACGCCGGGCACGCTGGGCGCCTTGATCGCGCTGTACGAGCACAAGACGTTTGTGCAAGGCGTGCTGTGGAACGTGAACAGCTTCGACCAGTGGGGCGTCGAGCTGGGCAAGGTGCTGGCCAAGAACATCGAGGCCGAGCTGATGGGCCAGGCCCGTCCCGAGCTGCACGACTGCTCCACCAACGGCCTGATCGCGATGGCCAAGGCCGCTGTTTAATCCCACCCTGACGACTCCTCCAATGACAACCGAACCTTTCGAGATTGCGTACGACGCGCCGATGATCGTGGGCGAATGCCCGCTGTGGCACGCCGGCGAAGCCTGCATTTACTGGGTCGACATCAACGGCTTCACGGTTCATCGGCTGCATCCGGCCAGCGGCGCGCACCGCGCCTACCGGATGGACAGCGAACCGGCGGCGCTGGCCATGCACGCCGACGGCGCCCTGGTGGTGGCAACCCGCAACGGCTTTGTGCGCCTCGACACGGCCAGCGGCGCCGTCAGCGACATCGCCGCCGCGCCCTACGACACGGCCACCACGCGCTTTAACGACGGCCGCGTCGATGGCGCCGGGCGCTTCTGGGTCGGCACCATCTACGAGCCGCGCACCGAACCGGCCGCGCAGATGTACTGCCTCGAACGGGGCGTCATCAAGCTGGCCTGGTCGGGCGGCATGACGGTGTCGAACGGTCTGGGTTTCAGCCTCGATCAGCGCAGCATGTACCACGCCGACACCACCACGCACCGGATCGACCGCTATGGCTTCGATGTGGCGACCGGCGCGCTGTCCGGTCCCGAACGCTTCCAGCAGTTCTCGATGGACAAGGCAAACAACTACGGCGGGCGTCCGGACGGCGCCGCCGTCGACAGCGAAGGCGCCTACTGGTGCGCGATGTTCGAAGGCGCGCGCCTGCTGCGCTTCGCACCCGACGGCACGCTGCTGCGCGAGATCGCGCTGCCGGTGCGTTGCCCGACCATGCTCGCGTTTGGCGGTGCCGATCTGCGCACCCTGTACATCACCAGCGCCACCCACGGGCGCAGCGCCGCCGAGCTGGAACAGTATCCGCTGAGCGGACGCCTGCTGTCGCTGCGGGTCGATGTGGCCGGGCGCGTCGAACCCTTCTACCGGCCCTGACCGGACAAGCGGCGCCACCGATTCAAGCTGGCGCCGCTCTGGTCGCGCGCCCGCCATCGGCACGCCGAAATGGACTTGTGCCTCTAAAGCGCGCGCCCGCCGCCTGCGGCTTTTCGTCTTCGTATACAATCGGCGTTCGCGACGCGCGCCCTGCTGCCACCATGGGACGCCGTCAAACACGCTGGCTTGCTTGCGCAAGCTATCATCGATGACACCCGCTCACGGCGGGGCTTTGGAGTAGGTATGGAACGACGAATTTTCTTGCAAACGGTCGCTGCGGGCGCGCTCGGCACGCTCGCGCCGACGGCATTTGCAAACCAGGCCAAGGTCGAAAAAAAGCGCCCCGCGCCGACCATCGCGTTCAATCTGGAAGGCATCGGCCACGACGGCAAGCTGGTCAACCTGGATGACTATGCCGGCAAGGCCTGCCTGGTGAGCTTCTTCACGGTCGACTGCATACCGTGCATCGAAGACACCCGCCGCATGCGCGAATTTTTCGTCGGTAACAAGGCGCGCAACTTCATGATGATCGGCGTGAGCATGGATCAGAAGAAGAGCGACTACACCGAATATATGACGCTGCTCAATTCAACCATCCCGGCCGAAGCGCGCTATCCGATCGTCTGGCGCAAGGCGCCCGAACACCGCGACTCGTTCGGTCCGATCGCCAAAACACCCACCCATTTCGTGCTGAACCGCGCCCACAAACAGGTGCTGCGCCGCGACGGCGTGTTCCAGCCGGACGACTGGGACGACCTGTGGACCAGCCTTAGCTGACGCGCCCCCGGGGGCGTCGGCCCGCCTGATCGCGGCGGGCCGACGCGGCTTTTCTGTTATGCCTTCGGTGTAAATACGACGCTGTTGCGGTACTGGCTGTCGTTGCCAAAGCCTTTCGCGCTGCCCTGCTCGTCGCGCTTGACGATGACGAGCCGGTTGGCCACGACGCTAAAGGTAAATTCCTCCTTGCTGGCCTGCTCGAACGACAGCACCAGCATCATGCTCGCCTTGACGCTGTGCTTGACCGTAGCCGACAGCGGCAGCCCATCGGCGCCCAGCCAGATTTGCGCGACATGACTATTTTCCTTGATCGACACCTTCGGTTCGTCCTCCTCCGGCGGGACGATGTTGACCTCGATCAGGCGCGCCGGCTTGCCTTGATAGGTGTCGGCGCGCTCCGAGCGCAACTGACTGTTGGCCAGATATTGCAATAGCTTGGGCGCGTAGTTGAGCGTTTGCGCAACGGCCGGCGCGCTGCTCGATTCGATCAAGTGGGTCAGGGCCTGCACTTTTTTTGCGCCCTTGGCGACCGGCTTGGCTTCGTCGGCCGCGCGCTTCATCAGCGCGTGATCCCAACGGATCAGGAAGCCATTCACATCGTCCTCGACCTGGGCCGAGACGGCGCCGTTTTCGCTCGACTTGACGACCTTGCCATCCATCTCCGTTCTTTGGGTCTTGCTTTCATAGGTGCCGTGCAGCGCACCCTGTCCTTGCAAGGGCGCCAGCGCCAGCTTCAGATCGTCGAGGCCATTGGCGAATGCCGAATTGGCCAGCAGCAAAGCAAACAGCGCGGTAAATTTCATGATGATCCTGATGAGTAAAGTGAAAAGGAGGTGGGCCGATTCGATGGTTTGGGTATTTACATCGCTTCGGTCCGCCAATATACCCGTTTGCGCCGCATTGAAATTGCCACTTTGTAATTATCTGTGACAAGCCCGGCCCGTATCGGCCAAACGTGCCGACATGTTTGCCGGCGCCGTGGCGAGCGTGAACGAGCGATGATTTTTCGTGCTATATTGAAATGTTGCAATTCGAAGCAAGCCAGGCTTCGCCAGCCAAACAGTACAACAGGAGGTGCTGATGATTATCGCTATTACGTCGTTCAGTTTGCCAAAGCCGATCACGCTCGAGGAGGCGCGCAGCATTTTCCTGAGCACCGCGCCAACGTATCGGGGCGTACAAGGATTGCTGCGAAAACACTACATGCTCTCCGAGGACGGTGCAAGCGCCGGCGGCGTCTACCTGTGGAATTCGAAGGCGGAGGCGGAAGCCATGTACACCGAAGCGTGGCGCGCGTTCGTCCGCGCGAAGTACAACACCGATCCAACCGTCACCTACTTCCACAGTCCCGTGCTGGTCGATAACCTTGCTCAGCAAATCTCGACTGACGAGTGAGATTGTTCATGTCCGCATCGACGCATTTCCTGACGGTCTAGGAAACAATCGGCGTGAGCGCCTTTGGCTGCGGCGGCCAGGTCGCCGATATGGCGCGCACGCGCTTCTTTTGTATTGTCATATTTCACATAGCCCGGACGACCTCTGGGGCGTAAGGAAATTCCATGTTCAGTCACATAATGATCGGTTCGAATGACATCGAACAGTCAAAACGGTTCTACGACGCTGTATTAGGAACGCTCGGGGCAGGCGAACCGTTGCGTAACCAGGCAGCTTCTGGTCACATCCGTCTCTTCTACCGGCATGCAGGAAGTACTTTCTGCATCAGTGAGCCGATCAACGGGGAAGACGCGACCTGTGCGAACGGCGGCACCATTGGCTTCAGATGCAGCTCGCCTGAGCAGGTGCAGGAATTTCACGACACGGCGGTCGCGCATGGTGGCAAATCCATTGAAGACCCGCCGGGCTTGCGTGACGGCGCGATGGGAGCAATGCACCTGGCCTACGTTCGCGACCCGGACGGAAATAAGCTGTGTGCAATCTACCGTGCCAAGTAGCGCGCATGATCGCTTTTTCACGCTGCGACACGCAGCTTGAGTGGCAATTGAGCACTGCCGGTCACAAGCTGGTGGCCGGAGTGTGTCCATTTCTGGCAGCAATCGGCTGGGGACATCTACGCCACGCCAAGGTTGCTGTTCGAAATCGATGGTGTCGGCATCGCAGTCCGAAGCAAGTGGTTTCCCGAATGCCTGGAGCCAAATGTAGCCTGCAGCACCTGCTGTCAGCGACGCGAGGAAGACTGCCGTCTTCGATGAAGTGACAAGTTCTGGTTGTCCGACGAACGCAAGGTTCGTCATGAAGATAGACATCGTAAGTCCGATGCCACCGGGCAGACCCGCTCCGAAAACATAAGCCCAACTCAAATCCAGCGGCAATTTGCACATGCCCAGAGCAACGGCCATGAAGCACCTCAATGCCATGCCTCATGACTTGCCGACTAATAGTCCCGCAGCAATGCCGATGCTGTTTGCCGAAGCAAGCTTTGACCCGCCTGCCGAGGCTGCCCAATAGCCGCTTCGGGCAATTGCTGGCGCATCACCAGAGATCGGCCGACGATTCTTTGCCATCATGGGAAGCTCATGTCCAAACCGAGCTTCCTGCTAATGAAAAAGGTGAAGAGCACAAGGCCCAGGAGCGATAGCACTAAGACTGCGGCCACCTTGCCGGCCGCGCGTAGCACCGCGCGCTTCTCCCCCTCCTTCTTCCCTTGATCGTAATGCCACTTGATGGCGAAGAACATGCCCGTGCCTAACACGAGAACCTTGAACGTCGCTAAGACTATAGGGACCCAGTCCATAATTTTGAGTATTTCCAGGCTATTAATTGACACTATCTATCGTGCGGAGCGCTGCCTCAAAACGCTGCTTCAGCGGCTTCATTTTTTGTTCACACCAACCCCAGGCATCCTGTTTGAATCTTTCATTGCATCTAACGATGAAATGACAATGGCACTCAGCGAAGTGACTTACCGAATCCAGATCAGAGAGGAAAAAACGTCAGCGACTGCCATGCAAGGATGAAGTTGCTGCGGGTTCCTAGGCATACTACTTGAAAACACTATCGATGCATTGAGACAAACTGTCCCAGTTGACAACCATACAAGAAGAAAATTTGCCAATCTGCTTGCCGCGATTGGCCGTGCACGGCGGCCCACGTTTTTTGCAGATCGCGGATGCGTTGCAGGCGGCGCTGGTAGATGGATCGCTGAAATCGGGTGACCGTCTACCTGCGCAGCGCCAGTTGGCAGCACGGCTGGACTGTACGCATCGTCGAGGACGATCCCTACTGGCTCCTTGTCGATGCCCCGCCGCCACCGATTGCCACGTTTGCCCCGGAACAGGTGTACTGCATCTCAAGCCTGTCGAAATGCCTCACACCCGGCTTGCGTGTCGCCTTCGTGCTAATACGCGACCCGCACGAACGCGAACGTTTCCTGGTCGCGCCAAGATCATTTGCGCTGATGGTCGCTCCGCTGACGGGCGCACTGGCCACTCAGTGGATCCTCGACGGTTCGGCTGACGAATTGATGGACGGCGTGCGCGACGAGGTGCGCCTGCGCCACCGGATGGCTCGAGATATTCTGGCGGGGCGGTACAGCGGCGCCGGAGACGGCCTGCATGTATGCTTCAACGGCTGTCTCATCTGCTTGCGCGGCGGCCCGAGTCGTTCAGCGCTGCTGTGGTTTAACTGTCCAGGAAACACTGTGCTTCATTCGGGAGCTCTCGCAATGTGGTCGCCCATTGGTTTGCGGCCTCAGTGTTTATTTATCGTGAGACCACGCGCGAAAGTGAGCACACTGGAAGACAGCGACGTTAGCCGTGCGGCACACCGTCCGCCTTGTTGTTAGCGGACGTTGGATCGCGTGTCGAATGTGCCGCGACCCGCGCGGCGCGCTTGCTGGCGTGACCGGCAGGTCGAACGGCTTAACGCAGCGGCATGGTTTTTTCGTCTAGACGCGGCAAAGAAACCGGTGCCCCCCAGCCCGCGCCTTCAGCAACGAGGGTGCACTATTTGCGCGCCGGGTCGCGCGCTTCGCTGGCGTCGGCCAGCTGTTTGCGTCGGAACTCGCCTTGCCGCTCCAGCATCCAGCCCGGGTACTCGGACGGCAGGCGGCTGACGGTGTCGAGCTGTTCCAGTTCGGCTGCGGACAAGCTCACCCGCGTGGCACCGATATTGTCGGCCAGCTGCTCGGCCCGTTTCGCGCCGACGATGACGGTGCTGACCTGCGGCTGGTGCAGCAACCACGCCAGCGCCACCTGGGCGACCGACGCGCCGTGCGCCTGCGCGATCGGGCGCATGACGTCGATGCAATCCCAAGCGCGGTTCTTGTCGACCGGCGGGAAATCGAACGCCATGCGCCGGCTGCCCTGCTCGGCCTGCTGCTCGCGACTGTACTTGCCGCTCAACAGGCCGCCGGCCAGCGGACTCCACACCATCAGGCCCACGCCTTCGCTGCGCAGCATCGGGATCAGTTCGCGTTCCAGATCGCGCCCGGCCACCGTGTAATGCGCCTGCAGCGACTCGAAACGTGCCAAGCCAAGGCGCTGCGATATGCCAAGCGCCTTGGCAATCTGCCATGCGGCCCAGTTGGACACGCCAATGTGGCGCACATGACCGTGCTGCACCAGCTGGTCGAGCGCGCGCAGGGTTTCTTCGATCGGCGTGGCCGGGTCGAAGCCGTGAATCTGGTACAGGTCGATATGATCGAGCTGGAGCCGCTTCAAGCTGGCCTTGACGCCATCTTGAATATGGCCGCGCGTGGCGCCGCGCGCATTCGGCCCCTTGCCCGTTTCACCGAACACCTTGGTCGCCACCAGTACGTCGTCGCGTGCGATCTTCAGGTTCTTCAATGCATGACCGGTGATCTGCTCGGCCATGCCGTCCGCATAGACGTCGGCCGTATCGATCAGATTGATGCCGGCGTCGATTGCCTGGCCAATCAGCCGTTCGGCGTCGCCCTGCTGCAGCGTGCCAATCTTGCCCCACATGCCGTCGGCGCCGCCAAACGTCATGGTCCCCAGGCTCAGTTCGGATACGAACAGGCCGGTCTGGCCCAGTAAGTGATAGCGCATGTCGATGAACTCCGATCACGGTGATGGCCGGCACCACTGCCGGACGCTGCACCAGCATACGCGTGCCCGGACGAGTTTGCAGAACGCGCCTGTATGACGCGCAGCAACACCGCGCCGGCCGACGGGCGAGGCGGCGCGGCCGCCCCCATCGTCCTGGCCTGCATCACTTGGGCATCAACACCGAGTCGACGACCTGAATGACACCGTTGGACTGATAGACGTCGTAGGTGCTGATGCTGGCGCTGGCGCCCGTCTCGTCCATGACGACGATGTTGTGCATGCCGTTCATCATGAACTTGAGCTTGCCGCCGCTGACGGTGGCCAGTTCCGCCGTGCCGTTGTGCTTCTTGATGTCCGCGCTTAACGCCATGAAGTCGTGCTTGCCGGCGACGACATGGTAGGTCAGGATTTTGGTGAGCGCGGCCTTGCTTTCGGGCTTGACCAGAGTGTCGAGCGTGCCGGCCGGCAGTTTGCCAAACGCCGCATTGGTGGGCGCAAACACCGTGAACGGTCCCTTGCCCTTCAAGGTCTCGACCAGACCGGCCGCCTTCACTGCCGCAACCAGCGTCGTGTGGTCGGCCGAGTTGACGGCGTTGTCGACGATATCCTTGCTCGGCAACATGCTCTGGCCGCCGACCATCACATCGGCATTGGCGACACCGCAGGCGGCGAGCATGGCGGCAAGGATCAGGGTGGATTTGAATGTACGCATGGTAGTTCCTTTGTAGGTGTGGTGGATGTGTTGCCCTGTCTTATACGCAGCGGCATGCAGATCGGATTCAATCGCGCAGATATTTTTCTTGGCCGCAGGGCCGCCCGGCAATTGGGCGCAGGCTTGGCCGCAGCGGCGGCAGCGGCAGGCGCGAGCGCCGCCGATCAGCGAGCGCGGCAACAGATCCGCCACTCGGTTTGGCACGCGCACCCGAATCCGCCACCCAGCCAACTACAATGGGAATCATTGCCAATTTTCCGCGCAGTCGCCGGCTTAACATGACACCAACCAACGGAAGCGCATGCACACCAATATCTCCCTGATCACCACGATCGTCTACGCTTTCGGTGCCGCGCTCGTCCTTGGCTTCATCGCCGAACGCATCAAGCTGCCTGCGCTGGTGGGCTACCTGGTCGCGGGCATCCTCATCGGCCCAGCCACGCCCGGCGTGGTGGCCGACCTGCATATCGCCTCCCAGTTGTCGGAGATCGGCGTGATGCTGCTGATGTTCGGGGTCGGTCTGCATTTTTCGCCCGGCGACCTGCTGGCGGTGCGGCGCATCGTCATCCCCGGCGCGGTGCTGCAGATGGGCGCGACCACCGCATTGGGCATGAGCCTGGCGTTGTGGTGGCACTGGAGCGTGGGCGGCGCACTCATTTTCGGGCTGTCGCTGGCCTGCGCGAGCACGGTGGTATTGCTCAAGTCGCTGGAAGCGCGCAACCTGCTCGACACCATGAACGGGCGCATCGCGGTGGGCTGGCTGGTGGTGCAGGACTTGGTGACGGTGCTGGTGCTGGTGCTGCTGCCGCCGCTGGCGGTGGTATTGGGCAGCACCAATGCCGTTGTCGCTGGCAGCACGCCGCTGTGGATGAGCATCGGCAAAACGCTGTTGCAGGTGTCGGCCTTCATCGCGCTGATGCTCGTCGTTGGCCGGCGCGCGTTGCCGTGGTTGTTGTGGCAGGTCGCGCGCACCGGCTCGCGCGAGCTGTTTACGCTGGCGGTGATCGCCACGGCGATCGGCATCGCCTACGGTGCGTCGGCGCTGTTTAGCGTGTCGTTTGCGCTGGGCGCCTTCTTTGCCGGCAGCGTGATGCGCGAATCGGAATTTAGCCATCGCGCCGCGCAAGAGTCGCTGCCGCTGCGCGACGCGTTCTCGGTGCTGTTTTTCGTCTCGGTGGGCATGGTGTTCAATCCCGCCATCCTGGTCGATCAGCCGATGCGGGTGCTCGGCGTGGTCGCCATCATCGTGCTGGGCAACTCGCTCGCGTCGCTGGCCTTGGTCATCGCGCTGCGCTACCCGCTGAACACGGCGCTGGCGGTGGCGGCCAGCCTGGCGCAGATCGGGGAATTCTCCATCATCCTGGCCGGACTGGGATTGTCGCTGGGCTTGCTGCCGGCCGACGGGATGAGCCTGATTCTGGCCGGCGTGCTCATTTCGATCGCCCTGAACTCCTTCCTGTTCACTGCGATCGAGCCATGTCGGCGCTGGATGCTCAAGCATTCGGAGCTGGCGCGCCGCGCCGAACAGCGCCAGGACCCGTACGCGGAGCTGCCGATGAGCACCGAGCGCAAATACCTGCAAGGACAAGTTGTGCTGGTCGGCTTTGGACGGGTCGGCAGCCGCATCGCCAAGGAACTCGATGCGCGCGGCATTCCCTACGTCGTGGCCGAGCAGAATCGCGAACTGGTCGAGGACTTGCGCAAGCAAGGCATCGCCGCCGTGTCCGGCAACGCCGCCGATCCGGCCGTGCTGATCCAGGCGCACATCGCCAACGCAGCCATGCTGGTCGTTGCCACGCCGGACGCGCTGAACGTTCGGCAAATGGCCGCCACCGCGCGCGCGCTTAATCCGGAAATCGAAATCCTGCTGCGCACGCATAATGAAGACGAGTCCGCGCTGCTGCGCACCGAAGGCATAGGAACGGTCTACTTCGGCGAAGAGGAGCTGGCCAAGGGAATGGCCAGTCATGTGCTGGATCGCTTTGCCCCGCCGACGACCACTGGGCCGCATGGCCATCCATGACGCCCACATGCTGGCGAATCGGTTTCCGGTACGCCGCAGGTGGCGCCAAACGCCAACGCCGCCAACGGTTTTTTGGCCCGGCCATCGCGGGCGCGCAGCTTAGCGGTCTTCGGGGCGCACGCCTTTGAGCGTCTCGATCAGTTGCCGCTGCTGTGCGAGATCGACAGGCTTGTGCACGACCTTGCTCGAAGCAGGATATTTGGCCAGCGACAGCCCGTTTTTCCAGATCGTGGCGGGGCGCACGGGCCGCGCGCAAAAACCGCCTGCGCAAGTGGGGCACACGTTCTCGAGAACCTCGTCCACGCAGGTGCGGCAGAATGTGCATTCGAAACTGCAGACCATCGCCTCTTGCGAGTGGGCGGGAAGATCCTTGTTGCAGTGTTCGCACGTAGGCCGTAGTTCAAGCATTGTTCGCTCCTATTCAATGGGGATATCCGGCTGGTGCCCAATCGCAGCGACGCCGGCACCGCGCGCATTCACTTGCGCTTGCGTGGCTCCGCGACGGCGTCGACCGGCTATCCGAGCGGCGGTCGAGGAACCACAATATAGGTGATAGCTGGCCCTCATGAAAGATCCACGCCTGCAGTATTTTTTGGAGCCAGCGATGTCGCCACGTTGCCGCTTGCGCGATCGGCATGCGACTGTGTTCGTCACGACGCTCGTTACAAGCTCTGTGGCATGGCAGCCGCGTTGGCACGTCACGCGGCGCAACCGGCGATGGTTTAGTGCTAGTCTATTCAACAGTGTCGGCATGGACGAATGATGCTGCCGTGCGCACGCTGCCCGCGATCGCGCTGCGTCGGCGGCATACTGGCGGGATCACCGTCGATGCCGTTCCATGCAATCCGACGCCGCCACGCACAGCGCCGCAGCCGAGTGCTGCAGCCCGGTGTCGCGGTGCACGGCGACACCGCGCCAAACCGGCCCGCACGCCGCGCGTTGTTGCCAGCCGGGCGCAACTCGGTATATATGTAGTAAAATTTCTTGCAAACGCAATATTTATGTAGTAAATTTACACAACCGCAGCATCGACGCACAGACAGATTTTTTGGCCGCGCCGATCACTGCACCATCACCCCGGTACCCACTTTTTTTGCGATCACATACTATGGCTCTTACCGATTTTGACCTGGTCCTGTTTGGCGGCAGCGGCGATTTGGCAATGCGCAAACTGCTCCCTGCGATGTACGCACGCGACGTCGCCAACGACTTGCCCGACAGCGCGCGCATCATCTGCGTCGGTCGCCACGAATGGAATAACGAGGAGTTTCTGCAAACGGTGGAGAGCACCTCCAAGCCGCACATCAAGGCGTCCACCTTGACGCCGGCGCGCTGGGAAAAATTCGGCAAGCGCATCGTCTACGTATCGCTCAACGCGACCGACGTGAACACCTACGAACCGCTGGTCGAGGCGCTGCGCGCCGACGCGGCGCTGACCCGGGTGTTCTACCTGGCCACGCCGCCACACCTGTTCTCGCTGATCTGCGACAACCTGGCCGAAACGGGCCTGGCCACGCCGAACTCGCGCGTGGTGCTGGAAAAACCGCTGGGCCGCGACCTGGCCAGCGCCAAGCAGATCAACGCCGAAGTGGGCAAGGTGTTCGCCGAATCGCAGATTTACCGGATCGACCATTATCTGGGCAAGGAGACGGTGCAAAATCTGCTGGCGCTGCGCTTCGGGAACATCCTGTTCGAACCACTATGGCGCCGTGAATGGATCTCCGACGTGCAGATCACCATCGCCGAAAAGCTCGGCGTGGGCAACCGCATGGGGTACTACGACACCTCCGGCGCGCTGCGCGACATGCTGCAAAATCACTTGCTGCAATTGCTGTGTATCGTCGCCATGGAGCCGCCCACCTCGATCGCGCCGGACGCCGTGCGCGACGCCAAGCTGCAGGTGCTGCGCTCCTTGAAACGCTTCACGCCGACCACGCTGGCGCAAAACATCGTGCGCGGCCAGTACCGCGCCGGCCACGTCGATGGCGTGGCGGTGCCGAGCTACCGCGACGAGCCGGACGCGCCCGAGCAATCGCGCACCGAGACGTTTGTGGCGATGAAGGTGGAGATCGACACCTGGCGCTGGGCCGGCGTGCCGTTCTATCTGCGCACCGGCAAGCGCATGGCCGACAGCCTGGCCGAAATCGTCGTGCGCTTCAAGCCGATTCCGCACTCGATCTTCGCCCAGCCGACCAGCAGCTTCCAGCCAAACAGCCTGGTGATCCGTCTGCAACCGGACGAAGGCCTGCGCATGAACCTGATGGCCAAGACGCCCGGCGACGGCATGCGCCTGAAGCCGGCCGAGCTGGAACTGGACTTCCGCGAGTCGTTCAAGACCCCGCGCATGGACGCCTACGAGCGCCTGCTGCTGGACGTGTTGCGCGGCCAACTGACGCTGTTCATGCGCGGCGACGAATTGGAAGCGGCCTGGGAATGGGTCGAGCCGATCCTCAACAACTGGGAGCAGGACGACAATGTGCCGATTCCGTACACCTCCGGCACCTGGGGTCCGGCCGCAGCGTCGGCGCTGATCGGGCGCGACGGCCTGCAATGGCGTGAAGAAGCGCTGCCGGAAGACTGATGCTACTCGACGCGATACGCACCCAGCTCGACACGCTCTCCAAATCGGAGAAGAAGGTCGCGCTGGCGGTGCTGGACAACCCGGGCCAGACGGTCAGCCAGAACATCACGGCGCTGGCCAAGAGCGCGCAGGTGTCCGAGCCAACCGTGGTGCGCTTTTGCCGCACCCTGGGCTACGACGGCTGGCACGAGTTCAAGCTGAAACTGGCGCAGGGTTTGGCGCTGGCGCTGCCGGGCCTGTCCGAACAGCCGGCCCAGGACGACCTGGCCGCCGATCTGGTCAACAAGATCTGCAGCCGCTCGATCAACACCCTGCTCGACCTGCGCAACAACCTCAATCCCGAGGCGATCCAGCGCGCGCTCGACATTCTGTCGCAAGCGTCCAAGATCGAGTTCTACGGCCAGGGCACGTCGGGCATCGTGGCCACCGACGCGCAGCACAAGTTCTTCCGCTCGGGTGTGCCGACGGTGGCCTACGTCGACCCGAACATTCACAGCATCGCCGCGTCGCTGCTGCATCCGGGCGACGTGGTGGTCGCCATTTCCCAGCGCGGCAACAACTCGGCGCTGGTGCGCTCGATCAAGCTGGCGCGCAAGAGCGGCGCCGACGTGATCGTGCTGGCGCCGTCCGGCACGCCGCTGGCCGAACTGGCCACGGTGCTCATTCCGATCGACCTGGTGTTCAACATCGACCCGTACACGCCGATCTCGGCGCGGCTGGCCTATCTGGTGGTGATCGACGTGCTGGCGGTCGGTCTGGCGCTGCAACGCGGTCCGGAGTTCCGCAAGAAGATGCAAAACGCACAAAAAGCGTTGCAGGAATTCGACATGCAGTTCGATTCCTTTATTGGATAGCGGAAGAATCAGGTTTTTGCGGCCGATTGGGTACAATAGGAAACACCCTGCCTTTACTACAACTTACACGCCGCCATGAACCAACTCGAACAGCTCAAGCAATTCACCACCGTCGTCGCCGACACCGGCGACTTCAAGTCGATCAAGGCTTACACCCCGCGCGACGCCACCACGAATCCATCGCTGATCCTCAAAGCGGTGCAGATGCCGGAGTACCGGCCGCTGCTCGACAAGGTGGTGCGCGACAACCCGACCCTGTCCACCCCCGAGGTGATCGACCGCGTGCTGGTGGCGTTTGGTTTTGAGATCCTGAAGATCGTGCAAGGGCGCGTCTCGACCGAAGTCGATGCGCGCCTGTCGTTCGACACCGAAGGCACCGTGGCCAAGGGACGCGAGCTGATCGCGTTGTACGAGGACGCCGGCGCCGGACGCGAGCGCGTGCTGATCAAGATCGCCTCGACCTGGGAAGGCATCCGCGCTGCCGAAATCCTGCAAAAGGAAGGCATCCGCTGCAACATGACGCTGCTGTTCTCGCTGGGCCAGGCGATCGCCTGCGCCGAAGCGGGCGCCCAGCTCATTTCGCCTTTTGTGGGCCGGATCTACGACTGGTACAAAAAATCGACCGGCATCGACACGCCCGGCGTGGACGATCCGGGCGTGCAGTCGGTCAAGCGCATCTACAATTACTATCGCAAGTTCGGCTACCGCACCGAGATCATGGGCGCGAGCTTTCGCAACACGTCACAGATCCTGGAACTGGCCGGCTGCGACCTGCTCACGATCAGCCCCGAGCTGCTGCAAAAACTGAGCGAAAGCGACGCACCGGTCGAGCGCAAACTGATCGCCGACGCGGCGCCGGCAGCCACACTGGAAAAGCTGACGCTGGACGAAAAAACCTTCCGCTACATGCTCAACGACGATGCGATGGCCACCGAAAAACTGGCCGAAGGCATCCGCGCGTTTTGCGCTGACACGGGCAAGCTGCGCCAGATGATCGCCGCAATGCGCTAATCAACAGCGCGGGCCGTGCAATGCGGCCCGCGCGACTGTGTCGAAGCATCCGCGCGCAGTGCGCGCCATGCGCCGCCTGCCTCGTCCACTTCCTGCCCAGTTCCGTCTCATTTCCCAGGCGTCCCCCTGTGCCCTCGTTCCCCTGCCGCCCCCCCCATTTTCAGCACAAAACCGCGCTTGCCGCACTGACTTAAATACACAAATCAGTAGCCTGTATTACAATTCGATGGCGTTGCATCAGCGTCTGTTGTTCCGTCTCGCCCGATTCCTCCGCCATTGCGTCCTCCTGGCGGTCCACGCAACCGAATGACGCCCCTATTTTTTTCGAGACTTCCATGCGAACAGTTCCTCGTTACGCCGCACTTTGCGCCGCCATCCTCACTTTGCTTGGCGCCTGTGGCGACAAGACTGGCGGCGCCGCGCCGGGCGGTGCACCGCCACCGCCGACCGTCGGCGTGGTCACCGTGTCCAGTGGCGCGCTGACCCTCACCACCGATCTGCCAGGCAGGCTGGAAGCGTCGCGCACGGCCCAAGTGCGCGCGCGCACTGCCGGCATCGTGCTGCAGCGGGCGTTTGCCGAAGGCGGCGAGGTGAAAGCGGGTGCCCTGCTGTTTCGCATCGATCCGGCCAGCTATCAGGCCACCTATGCCAGCACCCAGGCCAGCGTGGCCAAGGCCGAGGCGAATCTGGCCCAGGCCAACCTGAAGGCGAAGCGCTTCAAGCCGCTGTTTGACGCCAGCGCCGTCAGCGCACAGGAATACGACGACGCCGTCACGGCGCAAAAACAAGCGGGCGCCGAGCTGGCCAGCGCGCAGGCGGCGCGTCAAAGTGCCGCGATTAATCTGGCCTACACCAGCGTGACGGCACCGATCGGCGGGCGCATCGGACGCGCGCTGGTCACCGAAGGCGCGCTGGTCGGCCAGGGCGAGGCGACCCCGTTGGCCACCATCTCGCAGCTCGATCCGATCTATGTGACGATGACCCAGTCGGCCGGCGAACTGCTGCGCTTGCGCCGCGCGCTGGCCAGCGGTCAGCTGAAAACTGCCGGCGCCGGCCAGGCCAAGGTCAGTCTGGTGACCGAGGACGGCCAGCTGTATCCGCAAACGGGCAAGCTGCTGTTCTCCGATATCACGGTCGACGAAAGCTCGGGCGCGATTTCGATGCGCGCCGAATTTCCCAATCACGAGCGCACGCTGTTGCCGGGCATGTACGTGCGCGCCCGCCTCGAGCAAGCGGTCAAGGAAGCCGCCATCACGGTGCCACAGCAGGCCGTGGTGCGCAATCCCGAAGGGGCATCCGTGCTGGTGGTCGGCGCCGACAACAAGGTGGTGCCGCGCACCGTCGTGGCCGACACGGCGCAGGGCGACAGCTGGATCATCAGCAGCGGTCTGGTCGGCGGCGAGCGGGTGATCGTCGAAGGGCTGCAAAAGGCCAAGCCGGGCAGCGTCGTCAAGCCGGTGCCATGGCAGCCGGGCGCCGCCGCGGGTGCTTTTGCGTCCGCCGCGGTGCCGGCGAGCACCGCCGCGCAAGCGTCAGCGAGCGCACCTGCACCGGCGCCCGCATCCGCGCCTGCACCGGCGCCCGCATCCGCGCCTGCCGCCGCAGCAAAATCCACGCACTAGGTCCGGGAGTCCTGAATGGCACAGTTTTTCATCGACCGGCCCGTGTTCGCATGGGTGATCGCCCTGTTTATCCTGTTGGGCGGCACGCTGGCGGTGATCAGCCTGCCGGTCGCGCAGTACCCGACCATCGCACCGCCATCGATCGTGATCACGGCCAGCTATCCGGGCGCCACCGCCCAGGTGCTCGACGACAGCGTGACCAGTCTGATCGAGCAGGAGATGAACGGCGCCGACGGCCTGCTGTACGTCGAATCGCAAAGCGAATCGAACGGCCAGGTCACCATCACCGTCACCTTCCAGCCCGGCACCAATCCTGATCTGGCGGCGGTGGACGTGCAAAACCGCGTCAAGCGGGTCGAAGCGCGCCTGCCACAGGCGGTCGCGCAGCAAGGCGTGCAGGTCAACAAGGCGCGCAGCAACATCCTGATGTTTGTCGGCCTGTCCTCGACCGATCCGAAGATCGACCCGATCGCGCTGGGCGACTATTTGTCGCGCAACGTCGTCAATGAACTCAAGCGCCTGCCCGGCGTGGGCCAGGCGCAGTTGTTCGGCACCGAGCGCGCAATGCGCGTGTGGATCGACCCGGCCAAACTGATCGGCTACAAACTCACCTCCAGCGACGTCGTCAACGCGATCCGCGCGCAGAACGCCAACGTGGCCTCGGGCACGCTGGGCGATTTGCCCGCCCCTGGCAGCCAGACCATTTCGGCGCCGGTGGTGGTAACGGGCCAGTTGTCCACGCCCGAGGAATTCGGCAAGGTGGTGTTGCGCGCCAATCCGGACGGCTCGAGCGTGCGCCTGTCCGACGTGGCGCGCATCGCGTTGGGTGGGCAAAGCTACGGCATCAGCGCGCGCCTGGACGGCAAGCCCTTCTCGGCCGTCGCGGTGCAGCAGTCCTTGACCGGCAATGCACTGGCCACCGCCACCGCGGTGCGCACAAAAATGGACGAGCTGGCCAAGTTCTTCCCGCCGGGCGTGAAGTACACGATCCCGTACGACACCTCGCTGTTCGTCAAGATCTCGATCGAGGAAGTGGTCAAGACGCTGCTCGAGGCGGTGGTGCTGGTATTCCTGGTGATGTACCTGTTCCTGCAAAACCTGCGCTACACATTGATCCCCACCATCGTGGTGCCGGTGGCACTGATGGGCACCTTCGCAGCGATGTCGATGTTCGGTTTTTCGATCAACGTGCTGACCATGTTCGGCATGGTGCTGGCGATCGGCATCCTGGTCGATGACGCCATCGTGGTAGTCGAAAACGTCGAGCGCATCATGAGCGAGGAAGGCCTGTCGCCACGCGACGCCACCCGCAAAGCGATGGGCCAGATCACCGGCGCCATCATCGGCATCACGCTGGTGCTGGTGGCGGTGTTCATCCCGATGGCGTTTTTCGGCGGCGCCGTGGGCGCGATCTACCGCCAGTTTTCGCTGTCGATGGTGTCGGCCATGCTGTTCTCGGCGCTGATGGCGCTGACGCTCACGCCGGCCCTGTGCGCGACCATTCTGAAACCGGTCGAAGCGGGACACCACATCGAGAAGAAGGGCTTTTTCGGCTGGTTCAACCGCGTGTTCGCGCGCACCGCGACCGGTTATCAGGGCGTGATCGCCAAGATACTGGCGCGTACCGGACGCTTCCTGGTGGTGTTTGCGCTGATCCTGGTGTGCGTCGGCTGGCTGTACCATCGCCTGCCCTCGTCATTCCTGCCCAACGAAGATCAAGGCTACCTGCTGACCAACGTGCAGTTGCCAGCCGGCGCCTCGACCAGCCGCACGGTGGCGGTACTCAACAAGGTGGAAGACTATTTCAAGAACACTCCCGGCGTGGCGCGCACCATCGGCGTGGCCGGTTTCAGCTTCTCCGGCAACGGCCAGAACGCCGGCCTGGTGTTCGTGCCGCTGATCGACTGGAGCAAACGCGGCGCCGACGAATCGGCCAGCGCGATCGCCGGCAAGGCGTTCGGTGCGCTGTCGGGCATCCCCGATGCGATCGTCTACCCGCTCAGCCCTCCGCCGATCCGCGAACTCGGTAACGCCACCGGCGTGACGCTGCGTCTGCAGGACCGCGCCGGACTGGGACACACGGCGCTGCTGAACGCGCGCAACCAACTACTGGGCATGGCGGGCAAGAGCACTATCCTGAAAGGCGTGCGTCCGGAAGGCCTGGAAGACGCGCCGCAGCTGCAGCTTGACATCGACCGCGACAAGGCCAACGCGCTGGGGGTGTCGTTCGCCGACATCAACAGCATGCTGTCGAACGCGCTCGGCTCGGCCTATGTCAACGACTTCGCCAGCAGCGGACGCCAGCAACGCGTGATCCTGCAGGCCGACGCGCCGCAGCGCCTGCAGCCGGAAGACCTGCTCAGGCTGAACGTGCGCAGCGCAAATGGCACGATGGTGCCGTTCTCGTCATTTGTGCGCTCGCACTGGATCGTCGGACCGGTTCAGCTGGTGCGCTACAACGGCTACCCGGCCATCAAGTTGTCCGGCGACGCCGCCCCCGGGCGCAGCACCGGCGAGGCGATGGCCGAGATGGAACGCCTGGTAGGCCAGCTGCCCACCGGGATCGGCTTGGAATGGACCGGCCAGTCGTATGAAGAGCGCACCTCCGGCTCGCAGGCGCCGGCGCTGTTCGCGCTGTCGCTGCTGGCCGCCTTCCTGGTGCTGGCCGCGCTGTACGAGAGCGCCACGATTCCGATTTCGGTGCTGCTGGTGGTGCCGCTGGGGATCCTCGGCGCGCTGCTGGGCGCGACCATGCGCGGCATGCCCAACGACGTCTACTTCAAGGTTGGCCTGATCGCCATTATTGGCCTGTCGTCGAAGAATGCGATTTTGATCATCGAGTTTGCCAAGGACCTGCAAGCACAGGGTAAAGGGCTGATCGAAGCCACGTTGGAGGCGGTGCATCTGCGCTTTCGCCCGATTCTGATGACGTCGCTGGCCTTCATCCTCGGCGTGCTGCCGCTGGTGATCGCCACCGGCGCCGGTTCGGCCAGCCAGCGCGCAATCGGCACCGGTGTGATGGGCGGCATGATCACGGCGACGGTGCTGGCGGTGTTTCTGGTGCCGGTATTTTTCGTCGTGATCCGCAAGATCTTCAAGGGCAGCGAGCGCCAGCGCCGACTGGCCGCGCATGAACTGAACACCCCAGCGGAGAAACAACCATGATCAAGACACTGACGAGCGTACTGCTGCTTGCCGGCGTCGTGTCGGGCTGCTCGATGGCGCCGACCTATCAGCGCCCCGACGCGCCGATCGCCACCGCCTACGCGTCGACCGACACGGCCGGCTCCGCGCGCGCGGCGTTCGACACCGGCTGGCGCGACTATTTCACCGATCCGCAGCTGCAAGCGCTGATCGGCGCCGCGCTGGCCAACAACCGCGACCTGCGCAGCGCCGCGCTGCGCATCGACGAAGCACGCGCTCAGTACAACATCAGCTCGGCCGACCGCCTGCCCACCGTCAATGCCAGCCTGTCCGGTACACGCGCGCGCGTACCGGCCGACCAGTCGGCCAGCGGCAACCCGGTGCTCGGCAATCGCTTCGACGCTGGCCTCGGCCTGAGCGCCTTCGAACTGGATTTTTTCGGACGCGTGCGCAGTCTGAACGACGCCGCGCTGGCGCTGTATCTGGCCAGCGAAGAAGCGCGCAACAGCGCCCAAATCAGCCTGGTCGCCGAAGTGGCCAAAGCCTACCTGTCCGAACGGGCGTTCGCCGAACAACTGGCGCTGGCCCAGCAGACGCTGGACGGGCGCCAGCGCACCTTCGATCTGACCAAGAAACGCCTTGACGTGGGCGCCTCGTCGCGTCTGGATCTGCGCCAAAACGAAACGCTGCTCCAGTCGGCCCGCGTGGCCGCGCTGACGCTGGCGCGCCAGCGCGCCCAGGCCAACAACGCGCTGACCCTGCTGGTCGGCCAGCCCTCGTCAGGTGCGCCAAACCCAGCTGCGGCCGCTGCCTCAAGTGCGGCAACGAGCGGCGCACCAAACACACTCGCTGGCGCCGTTGCGACAAGCGCGCTGTCGGACGCCACACTTGACGCGATGAGCGCGCTGCCGGCCGGTCTGCCGTCGGAGCTGCTGACGCGCCGGCCCGACATCAAGGCGGCCGAACAACGCCTGAAAGCGGCCAACGCCAACATCGGTGCGGCGCGCGCCGCGTTTTTTCCGCGCATCGCGCTGACCGCCAACCTGGGCAGCAGCAGCCCGACGCTGTCGGGCCTGTTCGGGGCCAACACCGGCAGCTGGCTGTTTTCGCCGCAAATGCTGCTGCCAATCTTCGATGCTGGCCGCAACAGCGCCAATCTGAGCCTGGCCCAGGTGCGCAAAAACATCGCCATCGCCGACTATGAAAAAACCATCCAGAGCGCGTTTCGTGACGTCGCCGACGCCTTGGCCGCGCGCGACTACCTGGGCGACCAGGTGGCCGCCCAGCGCGCCGTGCAAGAGGCCCAGGCCGAGCGCCTGAAGCTGCTGACACTGCGCTTCGACAACGGCGTGGCCAGCTCGCTCGACGTGCTCGACGCCCAGCGTGAACTGTTCGCGGCCGAGCAAGCGCTGGTGCAAGCACGCCTGCTGCGCGCCAGCAGCGCGATCGACCTGTACCGCGCCCTCGGCGGCGGCCTCCATTAAATAGGGTCAGAGTCGAATTGTTTGGAACATTCCCGAGCAAACAGCAAAAAACAATGAGGGTCGGCGTTGAATTGATAGGAAATATTTCAAATCAATTCAACGCTGACCCTCATTAATTTGTGAACCAGCTGAAAAGTTTCAAATTAATTCTACTCTGACCCTATTTGTTTTTAGTCGGTCAGGAACATCTGCTGCAGGTCGTTGAGGAAGCGCTGGCCCAACTCGGTCGGCTTGATCAGCTTGTGGTCGCGGTACAGCAAACCTTTCGCTTCGGCTTCATTCAGCGTCTTGTCGATCGCGTTGATCGGCATGCCGGTGCGTTCGCCGAACAGGTTGGGCTCGAAGCCGTCGGTCAGGCGCAGCGCGTTGAGCATGAACTCGAAGCCCATGTCGGCGCGGCCGATTTCGGTTTCTTCCTGCACCGGATTGCCGGCACGCGCGTGCTCCATGTACGCTTTCGGATTCTTGTAGCGCGCCTGGCGCAGCACCCGGTGCGGGAACGACAGCTTGGAGTGCGCGCCCGCGCCAATCCCTAGATAATCGCCGAACTCCCAGTAGTTCAGGTTGTGGCGCGCCTGGCGCTTGGGTTGCGCGTACGCCGACACTTCGTATTGGCCGTAACCGGCCGCCGCCGTCTCGCTGGCGATCATGTCTTGCATGTCGGCGCTGGCGTCGTCGTCCGGCACCACCGGCGGATACTTGGCGAACAGCGTGTTTGGCTCAAGCGTCAAGTGGTACAGCGACAGGTGCGGCGGCGCGAAGCTGAACGCGGTGTCCAGATCGCGCTTGGCCTCGGCCAGCGTTTGCGACGGTAGCGCGTACATCAGGTCGAGGTTGAAATTGTCGAAGTTGGCCTGGGCGATTTCGATCGCGCGACGCGCTTCATCACCGTCGTGGATACGGCCAAGCGCTTTCAGGTGCAGCGAATTGAAGCTCTGGATGCCGATCGACAGGCGGTTGATGCCGCTGGCGCGAAACGATTTGAATTTCTCCGCTTCGAACGTGCCGGGGTTCGCTTCCATCGTGATTTCGACTGCACCATCGAGCGGCAGCAGCGTGCGCACGTCCGACAGCAAGCGGTCCAAACCTTTGGCCGACATCAGGCTGGGCGTGCCGCCGCCGATGAAAATGGTGTAGATCTTGCGGCCCCAGATCAGCGGCAGCGCCTGTTCCAGGTCCAGCCGCACGGCGGCCAGGTATTCTTCTTCCGGCATCTCGCCGCGCGCCTCGTGCGAATTGAAATCGCAGTAGGGGCACTTCTTCACGCACCACGGAAAATGAATGTACAGCGACAGTGGCGGCAGCGCTGTCAGATTCAGCGCGCCCGGTTGCAGATACTGCAGCGCGCTGGTGGCCGGCGAGGTGGCGGCCGGTTTGGTGGCGCCGACCAGTTTGATGGGAATCATCGTAGCTTCTCGACCAGATGCCGCAGCGCCTGGCCGCGGTGCGACAGCGCGTTTTTCTCCAGCGCGCTCAGCTCGGCGGCGCAGCGGCCCAGCGACGGCAGCCAGAAATGGGGATCGTAGCCGAAGCCGCCCTGCCCGCGCGGCGTCGCCACGATCTCGCCTTTCCAGCGCCCGTCCGCGATCACCGGCTGCGGATCATCGGCGTGGCGCACGTACACCAGCACGCAGTAGTAATAGGCCGATTTGTCGGCGTGCGCGGCCAGGTCGGCCACCAGTTTTTCGTTGTTGCGCGCGTCCGACTTGGGTTCGCCCGCGAAGCGCGCCGACCACACGCCGGGCGCGCCACCGAGCGCGTTGACGCACACGCCGGAGTCGTCGGCCAGCGCCGGCAAGCCGGTCAGGCGCGCGGCGTGGCGCGCTTTTTCAAGCGCGTTTTCAACAAAAGTGGCAAACGGTTCGTCCGCCTCGGGCACGTTAAATTCGCCCTGCGGGTGCAGCTCGAAGCCAAGCGGCGCAAGGATGTCGCTAAATTCTCTCAGCTTGCCGGCGTTGTTCGAGGCAAGGATCAGGCGTTGGGTCATGAATGGGTACAGTGTCGTCAAGGGTGTGGCGGCGCGGCGCCAGGTGCCGCGCCGTTTCAGGTGACGCCATTGTAAACCTTTCGGGCGGCGCGCCCAACTTGCCCTCCACGGCAGGGTTCCCACTTCGGAGTTGACAAGGCCCGTGCCACGCATCGCGCGGGACGGGCCTGTTCAATTGCATGCTGCATGCTGCGTATTGCGTATTGCTTGGTGCCTGATGCGTGATGCGTGATGCATCCTGCTCGATGCGCGATGCGTGCCGCGCAATTCCTGCTGCGCGATGCGTGCTGCGTGCCGCGCGATTCCTGCTGCGCGACGCGTGCTGCCCGCCTTAGCTGATATGGCAACCGCGCCACGCCATCGTCATCTCGCTTGTTTGAGTAAATTGAGCACCGCGATGGCGGCCGGCGCGGACGAGGCCGGATTCTGCCCCGTGATCAGGTTGCCGGCGCTGACCACATACGGCTGCCAATCCGGTCCCTTGCTGTAGATGCCGCCCTGTTTTTTGAGTTCGTCTTCCACCAGAAAAGGCACGATCTCGGTCAGCTGCACCGCCGCTTCCTCGGTGTTGGTAAAGCCCGTGACAGACTTACCGGACACCAGTGCGCGACCGTCCTGGGCTTTCGCGTGGCGCAGCACGCCCGGCGCGTGGCAGACCGCCGCGACCGGTTTGCCGGCCGCGTAGATCGCCTCGATCAGCGCGATCGACTGCTGGTCTTCGGCCAAGTCCCACAGCGGGCCGTGCCCGCCCGGATAGAACACAGCGTCGTAATCGGTGGCCACGATGCCCGACAAGCGCTGGGTGCTGGCCAGCGCCGCCTGCGCGGCGCGGTCGTCCTTGAAGCGGCGCGTGCTGTCGGTCTGAGAATCGGGCGCGTCGCTTTTCGGGTCGAGCGGCGGCTGGCCGCCGGCCGGCGAGGCCAGCGTCACGTCGGCGCCGGCATCCTTGAACGCGTAATAAGGCGCGGTAAATTCTTCCAGCCAGAAGCCGGTCTTCAAACCGGTCGTGCCGAGTTGATCGTGCGATGTCAGTACCATCAAAATCTTCATGGTTGCTCCCGTGTCGGCGCCCCGCAACGCTGCCGCACTGCGCCGTCCTGCAATCGATCGGCGCGCCGTCAGCGCGGCGCGTTCTCCAATACTTAGGCTTCGGCCACTTGCAGCACCAGCTTGCCGTTGTTTTCGCCGCTAAACAGCTTCTGGAACGTTTCAGGAAACGTCTCCAGACCCTGCACGATGTCTTCGCGCGTTTTCAGCTTGCCGGCCGCAATCCAGCCACCCATCGCGACGATCGCTTCCATCGCGCGTGGATAGTAGTCTGACACCATGATGCCTTTCATCGTCGCACGCTTGACCAGCAGCTGCAGGTAGTTCGACGGTCCCTTGACCGGCGTGGTGTTGTTGTACTGCGAAATCGCGCCGCAGATGACGATGCGCGCGTTCAGCGCCAGGTTGTTCAGCACACTGTCGAGGATCTCGCCGCCCACGTTATCGAAATACACGTCCACGCCTTTCGGGCAATGTTCGCGCAGCGCCGTCGCCACGTCTTCGTTTTTGTAATCGATGGCCGCGTCAAACCCCAGCACGTCGATCAGATAGCGGCACTTGTCGGCGCCGCCGGCAATACCGACCACGCGCGCACCCTTGATCTTGGCCACCTGGCCAACCACCATGCCGACCGCGCCGGCGGCGCCGGAGACGACGACCGTCTCGCCGGCCTTCGGCTGGCCCACTTCGAGCAGGCCGAAATAGCCGGTCAGGCCGGGCATGCCCAACGCGCCCAAGTACAGTGGCAACGGCGCCAGTTTCGGATCGACCTTCATCAGGCCTTGGCCGTTCGAGATCGCGTATTCCTGCACTCCGAGCAGGCCGTTGACGTGATCGCCGACGGCAAATTTCGGATTGTTCGACGCCGTCACACGACCCACGGCGATCGCGCGCATCACTTCGCCCAGTGCGACCGGAGGCATATACGATTCCTTCGATTCGTTCATCCAGCCGCGCATGGCCGGGTCGAGCGACACGTACAAGATCTTGACCTGCACTTCATCGGCACCGGGCGCGCGCAGCGCTTCCTCGGCATAGTTAAAATCGCTGCGCTTGATGGCGCCAACAGGACGGCTGACAAGTTGAAACTGGTGATTAACGATGCTCATGAGGTTTTCTCCGCTGTGTGGTTGAGATGACAAAGTCTAGTATAGATGGACAATCGTTGCTTGATTAGCCGTCAATTGTGCACTACATTGTTGCCCATATCAGCACAATTGAAAGACCCTTATGCTCAATGCACAGCGCCTGGCCGTTTTCGCCGCCGTGATCCAGGCCGGCAGCATCAGCGCCGCGGCCATCCAGCTACGCTGCGGCAAATCGGTGGTGTCGCGCCAGCTGGCGCGTCTGGAAGAAGAACTGGGCGCGCGCCTGATCCAGCGTTCCACCCGCCGCCTGGCGCTCACCGAAATCGGCGAACTGGTGCTGCACGAGGCGCGCCAGATCGAACGCGCGCTGACCAACATCGCCGGCCTGGCCGACCAGCACCAGCAGCAGGTGCGCGGCCTGCTCAAAGTATCATGTTCGATGGCCGGACGGCGCCAGCTGGTGCCGCTGCTGGCCGAATTCTCCGCCATGTACCCGCTGGTCAAGGTGGCGCTGCAGCTGGAAGACCATCTGGTGGACCTGATCGCCGAACACATCGACGTGGCGATCCGCGCCTCCAACCTGGTCGACTCGTCGCTGATCGCGCGCAAGCTGGCCGACAATCCCAGCATCGTGGTAGCCGCGCCCGCCTACCTGGCGCGCGCCGGCACGCCGCAGACGGCCGAGCACTTGCGCGAGCATGCCTGCCTGGTGTACGCCAGCGGCGGGCGGGTGTTTGACGACTGGAGTTTCATCGGCCCCGCCGGTGCGTATTCAGTGCGGGTCGACGGCCCGCTGCAGATCAACGATGGCGGCGCGCTGGTCACGGCGGCGGTCGCCGGCGTGGGTATCCTGCGCATCCCGCAGCCGCTGGTGGCCGAGGAAATGGCGCGCGGCGAACTGGTACAGGTGCTGGCGCACTGCGCGCTGCCGCCCGGCGCGCCGGTGTATGCGGTGTACCCGGCGCGTGATTTCCTGGCCCTGAAAACGTCCACGTTTGTCGACTTCCTGCAGCAGCGGCTGGGCAAATAGCGCGGCGCCGACGCACTCGGCGTGCCCCCAAAAAAAGCCGCACTGCGCTAGCGTGCCTTGACTGCCGCGCGCGGCCCATCCGGTGCGAGCGTTGCCAGCCATTGCGGCGCATCGGCGAACCACGCGGCCAGAAAGTCGAGCATGCCGCGCAGGATAGGCGTCATGTGCTGGCGCGAGGTATAGATGCCGTACACCCCCATTGCCTGCGGTGTGCAGTGTGGCAGCAGTTCGACCAGCTGCCCGCTGGCGAGCAGCGGCGCGGCCGAATAGCGCGGCTGCAGCGCGATGCCGGCCCCGTCCAGCGCAGCGGCCAGCAGCACCAGCGAGTCGTTGGCGCTCAGATTGCCCTGCACCGGCACCGACACCGGTTCGCCGTCGCGCGTGAACTGCCACAGGCACTTGCCGAAATACGAATAAGTCAGGCAGTTGTGGGTACTCAGCTCCTCCACCCGGCCAGGTGTGCCATGCGCGGCCAGGTAGGCTGGCGCCGCGCACACCACCGAGGCGCAGTCGGCCAGGCGGCGCGCGATCAAATTCGGTTCGAGCGCGTTGGTGATCCGGATCGCCAGATCGATCCGTTCCTCCACCAGATTGACCGCCCGGTTGTCCATTTGCAGATCGATGCGCGCGCGCGGATGGCGCCGCAAGAACTGCGTCACGATAGTGGCCAGCGCAGCCTGTCCCAGCGACGGCGAACAACTGACGCGCAGCAGCCCATGCGGCGCGCCCGCGTCGGCACTGGCGCTGGCCTGCATCGTGCCGGCGACGTCGAGCAGCTGACGGCAGCGCGCCAGCGTCTGCTCGCCGGCGTCGGTCAGACTCAAACGGCGCGTACTGCGGTGCAGCAGGCGCGCCTCGGCCCACTGCTCCATCTGCGCCAGATAGCGCGTGACCATCGCGCGCGACATGTCGAGCGCGTCCGCCGCAGCGACCATGCTGCCGCGCTCGACGATGGCGACAAACACTTCTGCGGCTTTGATCCGATCGATGATCGCTGCCCCTACAATTAGTTGATGTAACTTGCCACATTTTCATGCAACAAAAATTTTCACGAAGCTGTTGTGCCTCATGGGCATCTGAAGTGTTCATGACCAAGCAAACTGTGGCTGCGGCGAAAAAAATCCGATGCCGAACTAGCCTGCTGTCCAGCCGTTGGCGTTTCTGGTATGCGAAATCATGTAAAGCATCACCCCGAGAGACTCAGCAGCTGAACTAGTCACAGTAAATCCCCTGGTTATCGGCAGATTTAAAGCACACTGGCTTCTTGCCCGTATCTATATTTCTCGCCAGCGCTTTACAATATATCAGGGCGTTCTGACTATATTCCGATTTGCCAAAGCTCGCCCGATCACCCAGCAGGTCCAGTTGCTTCTTAACACTCACGGCATCCTGCGCCACGCACGCAAATCTCGCATATCTGGCTCTAATATCATCGCTCGGATCGAGTTTGACCGCATCTTCAAAACCCACTTTCATTCTCCCCCAGTCCACCTTCCCATTAACAAACATGTCTTGCGAATCTGAAAATGACGAATGAAGCCGCGCATAGAGCGACTGTCCAAGTTTCTTTTTCGTCATTTTGACAGAGTCCTCAATCGCCTCACGCACTTCCTCTTCGTCTCCATACCATGATGCACTATGAAATGAAACATTCGTCGAATAAACGCTCGTATAGTACGGCGCCAGTTCAACGGCCTTCCTGTACCAAGCGTCAAATTCCTTCGCCGGACTTCCTTGGGCCAATCCAAGATCGAGCATTCCTGCGTACCATGCTGGATTGTTTTTTGCAGTACGCGCCAATGCGTCGAACTGACTACGCGCCAAAGACAGGCGGCTCTTAAATAGCGACAATGAATCATCGCTGACCGTCGACGCATAGCCGTGCCCCCTGGCATACCAGGCATAATCAATCGCGGAAAAAGCGCGTGCCAACTTGGCGTTAATTGAATCTGGGGACGATGTGATCCACCCTTCAATCAATTTGTTGTGCTCCTCCCATTCGGCCTCGGTACTGACGGTTGCGTCACAGCCGGAAAACAATTTCGAGATTCCCCGATGGAACTGCATGAGCGCGGACTTACCGGACAGCGACAAGGTTTTCTCTTTTTCGTACTTGCGGGCCAAGGCCTCAAGCTCCTTGAAGTTTTTCTTGCTAAGTAGTTCATTGACATCATCGGCGATGTCGTGACCCGCCGTAACGGCGCCCATCCCTGCACAGGAGGCGATCGCGGGACCAGATAACAATAGCGCAAGAGCAAATGTCGCCCACATGATTGCGAATCGGGAGATTTGTTTCAAGAGGAACCTTTTAGAAGACGAAGCGAGTGAGGTTGACCGGAGAGAGTCGGCAAATGCGATCAAGTATTATATTCAAGCTAAGGTTTCCCGTCCATGCGTAGGGCCCACGCCCGAACACCTTGGCGGCCTCTCTTCGGACGGCGCAGTGCGTCACGCCGGCGCCGGACACCCATGCCCGAGCGCAGCAAGAATCGTCACCGTCCAGTGGCATGCAGTGGCGCGGCGTGCGTCCGAGTTTTCCGACGCCGGGCGCCGTGAGATCTCTGCACAGGGCAGCGTCGCCGAGCCTACCGCGACCCGAGTGAAACGCAGGCTCGCCGGCCGCGGCGATCAGGCTGGTGCGCTCGACGATGGCGACACACAATTGCGCGGCCGTCATGCGCCCCATAATTAGATCGTTTTACGCAATTAACTGGTGCACATTACCCGGTTTTTCTACCGAAATAAGAAACGTAATATGGTCGCACTTCATCCACATCACCAGGAGTTCTGCCATGTTTGCCAAAGCCATTCTGTCCGCCGCCATCGCCATCAGCGTGCTGCCCGCCACCGCCGCCGAGCCGCTCAAGCTCGACATTTTCAATCCGGGCGAGACGGCCATCTTCCCGGTCGCCTCGGTGCTGGTCACCGGCGCGCACGACGCGATCCTGGTCGACGCGCAGTTTTCGCGCGCCGAAGCGCTCAAACTGGTCGAGCGCGTGCGCGCCAGCGGCAAGCACCTGACCACGGTCTACATCAGCCACAGCGATCCCGATTTTTATTTTGGCCTGGACGTGATCCAGGACGCCTTCCCGGACGCGAAGATCGTCGCGACCGCGCAGACCGTGGCAACCATGCGCAGCAAGGCCGACGCCAAGCGCGCCTACTGGGGTCCCATTCTGAAGGACAACGCACCACAGCGCATCGTCTACCCGCAGGCGCTGGTGGGCAATACGCTCACGCTGGAAGGCCAGCTGTTGATTGTCAGCGGTCCGACGCCGGCGCGCAGCTACGTCTGGGTGCCGTCGATCAAGGCGGTGTTGGGAGGCGTGGCGGTGTTCGGCGACTTGCACCTGTGGGTGGCCGATACCCAGACGGCGCAATCGCGCCAGGCATGGCAGGCGACGCTGACCGAGATCGCCGCGCGCAAGCCTGTCACCGTCGTGCCGGGCCACTTCAAGCCTGGCACGCCGATGACGCTTGAGAGCGTCGGTTACACCAGCGTCTATCTGACGCGCTTTGAAGCGGAAACTGAACGCGCGGCCACGTCGGCCGAGCTGATCGCGGCGATGCAGCGCCAGTATCCCAGCGCCGGTCTAGCGGCGGCGCTGCAAACGAGCGCCAAGGTGGCCAAGGGCGACATCACCTGGTGATGCGCCTTGAACGCATCGTTTAAGGCAGCAGGCCAAGCGCCTGCTTTTGCAGCGTGATCAGGTCGGCAATGCCGCCCTGTGCCAGGTCGAGCAGGCGATCCATGCCCGCGCGGTCGAACGCTGCGCCCTCGGCCGTACCCTGCACTTCGATAAAGTGACCCGCGTCGGTCATCACCACGTTCATGTCGGTGTCGCAGTCGGAGTCTTCCACATAGTCGAGGTCGAGCACCGGCATGCCGCGGTACACGCCCACCGAGATGGCGGCCACGAAATGCTTGAGCGGGATCGCGCTGATCGCTTCGCGCGCCAACAGGCTTGAGAACGCGTCGTACGCAGCCACCATCGCGCCGGTAATGGACGCGGTGCGGGTGCCGCCGTCGGCCTGGATCACGTCGCAATCGAGGTGCAGCGTGCGCTCGCCGAAGGCCGACAGGTCAAACGCGGCGCGCAGCGAACGTCCGATCAGGCGCTGAATCTCCTGCGTGCGCCCGGACTGCTTGCCGCGCGCGGCCTCGCGGTCCATCCGGGTGTGGGTCGAGCGCGGCAGCATGCCGTATTCGGCCGTCAGCCAGCCTTGGCCCTTGCCCTTCAAAAAGCCCGGCACCTTGTCTTCGATGCTGGCGGTGCAGATCACCTTGGTGTCGCCGCACTCGATCAGCACCGACCCCTCGGCGTGCTTGGTGTACTGGCGGGTCAGACGGATCGCGCGCAGCGCGTCGACCGCGCGCCCGCTGGGGCGGTTTTCAAAACTCATGGCGTGCCTTTACTTGAGAACTTGGGAGGATTTTTCGATCGCGCTGCGAATTTCGGCGATCGCTTTTTCAATTTCGTCGTCGTTGAACGCGTCCGCTTCCAGCGCCAGGTCGGGTGTGGCGGCGATGGTGGTGCTGACCAGGTTCTCCGGCAGCATCTGGGTCGAGATCACGGTGGCCATATTGGCCGTCACCGTGGCCGGCACTTCCACTTCCGGGCTGCCTTGCCACATGATGGCCAGCGCGATGGCGTTGTCGCTATTCTTGCCGGCGATGCCCACCGCCGTTTGCAGCAGTTCGGGCACCGCGCGCACGATGGTCTGGGTGTGCAGCGACTGCGCCATTTCCTCGTCGGCGATCATGGTCCACAGGCCGTCCGAGCACAGCATCATCACGTCGCCCGGTTGCAAGCTGACCTGGTTCGACACTTCCACCTGCGGCAGCGAGGTCGCGCCCAGGCAGTTGTACAACTTGTTGCGGTCCGGATGGGTCGAACGTTCGGACGCGTCCACGGTGCCGCGCGCAATCAGCGTTTCAATATGCGAATGGTCACGTGTGCGCGCCAGGATCTGGCCTTCGCGCATCCAGTACAGGCGCGAGTCGCCGCAGTGGGCCCAAATGGCGATATTGTGCTGGATCAGGCAAGCCACCACGGTGGTGCGCGGCGTGTCCGGCAAATTGTGCACGGCGCGATAGCGGTGAATCTCGCGGTGCGCCACCAGCAGGCTCTCCTCGAGAAAGCGCTCGGGTTTGCGCACATACGGCGTGGCGTGCTGCTGAAACAGCGACGAGATGGTCTGCATGGCGATGGTGGCCGCCACTTCGCCGCGGATATGGCCGCCCATGCCGTCGGCCAGCACCAGCAACAGCGCGTCGCGGGTGAAACTGTAGCCCATCCGGTCCTGATTGACCTTGCGGCCACCGATCTGGCTCTCTTGATAAACGGAAAATTGCATCTGATGCTTTCGCTAGGTATTCTTGTTCGTCGGTTTCTTGCGACCCAGGCTGCCAAGCCGGTCGACGATGCCGCGGAACTGGCCGGACAGCTTTTCGACGGCGTTCACCAGCGGCACTTCGGGCGCCGCCTCCTGCAGCACTTTTTGCAGCGCAAACAGGCTTTGCGGGCGTGCCAGCGGGTCCGGATCAAGGCACCAGCGCACCATGTTGATCAATTCCTGCGAATACGCGCCGGAGAGGTTGGCGAAATGGCGCTCCATCTTGTCTTCCACCTTGCGCTGGTCGGCTGGCTGGGGCGGCGCGCCGGACATGCAGGCAAACAGCGACGCGCCGATGCTGTAAATGTCCGACCACGGTCCCAGCGAGGCGCTGCGCGAATACAGCTCGGGCGGCGCGAAGCCGGGCGTGTACATCGGCGTCAGCTTGGGCACGTCGGCGTTGAAGGTCTGGCGCGCCGCGCCAAAGTCGAGCAGGATGGGCGAACCGTCCGCGCGCAGATAGATATTGGCTGGCTTCAGGTCCAGGTGCAGCAGCTTGTTGGCGTGCACCTCGCGCAGGCCGTTGCAGACCTGGATGAACATGCGCCGCACGTACGACTCGCCCAGTTTGCTGCCGCGCGCCTGCAACCGGGTGATGTGCTCCTGCAGCGAATGGCCCGATTCGTAGGCCATCACCATGTACACCGTTTCGTTGGCACGGAAGAAATTGAGCACCCGCACCACGTTCGGATGGGCGATACGCGCGAGCGCCCGCCCTTCCTCGAAGAAGCACTTGAGTCCGATCCGGAACACGGACAGATTCTGCTTCGAAATCAATGGCACCAGTTCGCCCGGCTGGCGCAAAGCGAGCGCGCTGGGCAGGTATTCCTTGATCGCGACGGCAGCCCCGTCGGCGTCGTAAGCCAGATATACAATACTGAACCCACCAGACGCAATTTTCTTTACAATGCGGTATCCGCCGATTTCCAGCCCATCGGGCAAGGGCGCGTTATTTTGTGCAGCCATTAGGTTCCTTGCTTAACACGGCGATTGTGTGGATAAATCGCGGCTTTGTAAAGAAAAGATAAAAGATAAAAATCGGGGACTCCATTGAGCATTTCAAGCATGACAGGTTATGCGGTCGCCACCAGCGAAAGCACGGTAGGTACGCTCACGATCGAGATCAAGAGTGTCAACTCACGCTTTCTCGATCTCCAGTTCCGCATCAACGACGATCTGCGCGCGCTTGAGCCGGACTTGCGCGCTGCGATTATGGCCGCCATTACGCGTGGCAAGGTTGAGGCGCGCCTGAGCTTTGGCCGAAAAGCGGCCAGCGTGGGTGCCCAGGCACTGAATCTGCCCTTGCTGTCCGAACTGGCGCGCCTGCAAGCCGAGGTCGGCAAGCATTTTACGACAGCAACGTTGATGTCGGTGGCCGAATTGTTGCGCTGGCCGGGCGTCATCGAAGAAGCCCAGATCGGCCAGGAGTCGCTGCAAGCGGACGTGGCCGCGCTGACGGCCAAGACGGTGGCCGCGTTTGTCGATTCGCGCCAGCGCGAAGGCGCCGCCCTGGAGGCGATGCTGGTGTCGCGCATCGACGCGATGGACGTCATCGTCAAGCGCATCACCCCGCTCATTCCCCAGGTCATTGCGCAGTTTCAGCAAAAGGCGATCGAGCGCATGCAGGACGCGCTCGGCTTAGCCGGACACGGCGCCACCTCGACGCTGACGCGCCAGGAAGCGTTCGAGCGGATCCGCCAGGAAGTGACGCTGTACGGCATCCGCATCGATGTCTCCGAAGAACTGTCGCGTCTGTCGGCCCATCTGGGCGAGACGCGCCACATCCTCAAAAAAGGCGGCCAGGTCGGCAAGCGGCTCGATTTCATGATGCAGGAACTGAACCGCGAAGCGAACACGCTGGGCGCCAAGGCCGCCGTCAAGGAACTGGCCGACGCGTCGATGGAACTGAAACTGCTGATCGAACAGATGCGCGAGCAGGTGCAGAACCTGGAGTAAGCACGTTACGCCCGCTTGCGTCGCCGGCACGCCAATGGCCGCGGCGCAAGCGCGCATCGCAGGCGTGGCGGCGCGCTCATGCCCATCATCGCGCTCACGCATGCTTCACGCATCACGCGTCACGCGTCACTCATCATTCATCGATCAACGGCCACGCGCATCGTCACGAATTCTTCGGCGACCGTCGGGTGTACGCCGATCGTGCCGTCAAACATCGCCTTGGTGGCGCCCGCCTTCATGGCGACGGCAAACCCCTGGACGATTTCGCCCGCGTCGGGCGCCACCATATGCACACCGACCACCCGATCGCTCGCCTCATCGACGATCAGCTTGAGCATCGTGCGTTCCGTGCTGCCGCTTAAGGTGTGTTTCAGCGCCTTGAAGTCACTCCGATAGACGCGAATTTTGCCAAATTTCTGGCGCGCCGTCAGTTCGCTGTAACCGACCGTTGCCACATTCGGATGCGTGAACACGGCGCTGGGGATGAACTCATAGTCCATCTTCCGTTGCGAATTACCCAACAAATGTTCAACCAGCAGCATCGCCTCGCCCAGTGCGACGGGCGTGAGCTGTATCCGGGCGGTGACGTCGCCCAGCGCGTAGATCGTCGGGCAAGAGGTTTGAAATTGATCATTGACGACGATGGCGCCGTCATCGGCTTGATCGACGCCCGCTTCTTTGAGCCCCAAGCCCTGGACATTCGGCGTGCGTCCAATCGCATACAACACCACATCGACCGTCAGGCTCTGGCCGTCTTTGAAGTGGACCTGCAAACCGTCGGCGACGCGCTCGATCGCCACCACGTCGGCATTCAGACGCAGATTTACGCCAGCCTTGCCCATTTCCGCAGCCAGAAACTGCCGCACATCGTCGTCAAACCCGCGCAGCACTTGTTCGCCCCGATGGACCTGGGTGACGTGCGAACCGAGCCCGTTGAATATCGACGCAAATTCACAGGCGATATAGCCGCCGCCGACCACCAGCAGGCGTTGCGGAAACGGTGACAGATCGAACATCTCATTGGACGACATCACGTGTTCGCCGCCGTCGATGTCCGCCGCCACCGGCGTGCCGCCAGTGGCGATCAGCAGCGTCTTGGCCGAGTAGGTATGACCGTTCACTTGTACCGAATGCGCATCGACGATGCGTGCCCATCCCTCGATGACCTGAACGCCGGCGTTACTCAACAGGGCGGCGTACACCGTGTTCAGGCGCGCGATTTCCTGCGCGCGATTGGCTTTGAGCTGCTCCCAGTTCAGCACCGGCTTCTCCGGGATGGTCCAGCCAAAACCGCGCGCCTCCTCGAAAGCGTCGGCAAAATGCGCCGCATAGCTGTACAGTTTCTTTGGAATGCAGCCCAGATTGACGCAGGTGCCGCCCAGGGCCGCACCTTCGACGAGGCCGACGCGCGCGCCTTTTTGCGCCGCCACGCGGGCCGCGCGCACACCGCCGCTGCCGCCACCGATCACCAACAAGTCAAACATTTCGGTATTCATCCGCTCGCCTATCTTTCATCGTGGAGAGCCACAGGGAGGACTCTCGAAATTGGTATCTGCATCATCTGTCCATGCGCCGGCGCCGATCAGCGCTCATGCATGACACGGCGCGACCGTTTTGCTGACGCCCCACTATTGCAGCGACCATGGTAGCGCCTCCTGAGCAGATGCGTTCAGCGGCGCTGCGAAATATCCTGAGCGCGCCTCACCGCCGGGCGTACAACGACGCGACGTACGGCGTGTATCAGGCGCGAAAGATAATATTCTTTCAATCATTGCGCTGCGTAGCGTGCTGCGCACGGCGCACACCGTGAGCGCCGAGGATGTCGGTGTCGGCGCCAATGGACCCATCGCCTCGGGATCGCGGCGAGCGATGGCTGCGCCGTCCAGCTCGCTGGTGCCTGCGCGCCGTGCCCCTGAATTAACTTGTTTGGTAGAATGCCGCCCATTGTCGGCGCGCTCACATGCACGACGGCGCGGGAACGCGCGTTTTCTCCGGCTTGGCGCATCTGCCGGCGACAAGACAAGCGTCATCGGGTCAGCTCGCCGGCAGATGCAAGACGCGTGCAGGGTGCGACGCGCTGAGTGAAAAAACCGGCACGACAGCGCGCCGCGCCGCTTGTTCGGCGCACTATTATCCCAAACGCAAGGTAGCGGCGCGGCAGCGCGACCAGAATATGACGAGGTCGTTGCGCTGCGACTGCCCTATTAATGATAAATTCGACTCTGGCACCGATCAGAGCGGCAAGGCGGAGCGCGATGATCTCGGCGCCGCCAACACAAAGAGGATCACTATGTCCAAAACTAGCGGTTTTTCCGGCAGCCTGTTCATGGTCGTGGCGCCATCGGGCGCCGGCAAATCGACCCTGGTCAATGCGCTGCTGGCGCAGGAACCGAGCATTCAACTGTCGATCTCGACGACCACCCGTGCGCCCCGTCCGGGCGAAGTGGACGGACGCGAATACCATTTCACCAGCGCCGACGACTTTGTCGCGCGCGCCGGTGCCGGCGAGTTTCTCGAGTGGGCCGAAGTGCATGGCAATTACTACGGCACCTCGCGCCTGATGGTCGAAAAAGAGATGAAGGCCGGCACCGACATCCTGCTCGAAATCGACTGGCAGGGCGCGCGCCAGGTGAAGAAGCAGTTCCCCGCCGCGGCCGGCATTTTCATCCTGCCGCCGTCGATCGACGCGCTCGAGGAGCGCCTCAACAAGCGTGGCCAGGACGAACCGCACGTCATTACGCGGCGCCTGCTGGCGGCCGGCGGCGAGATCGCGCATGCCCCGGAGTTCGAGTATGTTATTATCAATGAAGAGTTTACGGTCGCTTTGTCGGAACTTTCCGCGATCGTACGAGCAATGCGCAGCCGTTTCGCCCAGCAGGCGGCGCGCAACGCATCGCTATTTGCCCAGCTGGGTATCCACGCGCCTTAGGACGCGTCAACCATGATTTGGACGTGGTGGCGAACGTCTCCGACTGTGATGCAAGGCGCCAGACGCGCCGCAGTGCCAGCACTGCAAGCGACTGGCAAGCGCGCACGCGGTGGTGACAGCGAGCCAGGACGGTCAGCCATTTTTTGACGTAGCCTTGCCCGCGTCGCAGTACAACAATTGTATTTTTTTGGAGTTACAGATGGCCCGCGTTACTATTGAAGATTGCTTGAAGCATATCCCTAACCGTTTTCAACTGACCCTGGCTGCGACGTATCGCGCCCGTCAGCTGTTGCAAGGCCACACGCCAAAAGTCGAAGCCAAGGACAAGCCCACCGTGGTTGCCCTGCGCGAAATCGCCGCTGGCAAAGTCGGCATCGAGATGCTGAAAAAGGTACCGATGTAACAAGCGCTCGCGCGCTAGCCTTTAACAGGGTCGAGCCGGCATTCTGGTATCCTTCCATCACACTGCGGCCCATTGCAATTGCGTATGAATCTGACTTCCACGGATACCACAGTAGCAGGCAACGGTCGGGCATCACGCTCGGCCCCGCCTGCGCACGACCCGGCCGCCAGCACACCCGCACCGGGTGTCGCTTCGGTCAGCCTGCTGTCGGCCAAACTGGCCGAATACCTGTCCCCCTCGGATTTAAAAAAGGTCAAGGAAGCGTATCGTTTTTCCGACGAGATGCACCTGGGCCAGGTCCGTAAATCGGGCGAACCCTATATTTCCCATCCGATCGCCGTGGCCGAAATCTGCGCCGACTGGAAGCTTGACGCCCAGGCCATCATGGCCGCGCTGCTGCACGACGTGATGGAAGACCAGGACGTCAAGAAAGACGAACTGATCGAGCGCTTCGGCGCCCCCGTCGCCACGCTCGTCGATGGCTTGTCGAAGCTGGAAAAAATCGAATTCCAGAGCCAGATCGAGGCGCAGGCGGAAAACTTCCGCAAGATGCTGCTGGCGATGGCCTCCGACGTGCGCGTCATCCTGATCAAGCTGGCCGACCGGCTGCACAATATGCGCACGCTCGAAGTGATGACGGCGGCCAAGAAGCGCCGCATCGCCTCCGAGACGATGGAAGTGTATGTGCCGATCGCGCACCGGCTTGGCCTCAACAACATCTACCGCGAACTGCAGGACCTGTCGTTCTCGCACCTGTACCCGCTGCGCTACCGCACGCTGGCCAAGGCGGTCAAATCGGCGCGCGGCAACCGGCGCGAAGTGGTCAAGAAGATCCTCGAATCGGTCAAGGGCACGCTGGCCATGGCCGAACTGGACGCCGAAGTCTACGGGCGCGAAAAAACCCTGTACGGCATCTACCGCAAGATGCGCAGCAAACACCTGTCGTTCTCCCAGGTGCTTGACGTGTACGGCTTTCGCGTCGTCGTCGACAGCTTCGCCAACTGTTACGTGGCGCTGGGCACCCTGCACGGCCTGTATAAACCGATGCCGGGCAAGTTCAAGGACTACATCGCGATCCGCAAACTGAACGGCTACCAGTCGCTGCACACGACGCTGATCGGCCCCTACGGCACGCCGGTCGAGTTCCAGATCCGCACCCAGGAAATGCACCGCACGGCCGAATCGGGCGTGGCCGCGCACTGGCTCTACAAGAGCGGCGAAACCAATCTGTCCGACCTGCAGCAGCGCACCCACGCGTGGCTGCAGTCGCTGCTCGACATCCAGCAGCAGACGGGCGATTCGGCCGAGTTCCTCGAACACGTCAAGGTCGACCTGTTCCCCGATTCGGTGTACGTGTTCACGCCCAAATCGAAGATCATCGCGCTGCCGCGCGGCGCCACCGCGCTCGACTTCGCCTACTCGATCCACACCGGCATCGGCGACCATACGGTGGCGGTCAAAATCAACAACGAAGTGGCCACGCTGCGCACCGAACTGCGCAACGGCGACATCATCGAAATCTCCACCGACCCGGCGTCGCGCCCCAGCCCCACCTGGCTGTCGTTCGTACGCACCGGAAAAGCGCGCTCGGCGATCCGCCACCACCTGCGCACCATCAACCTGGGCGAATCGGTCGAACTGGGCCAGGCCCTGCTGTCGGCGGTGCTGATCACGATGAACATCAACCCGACCCTGCCCGAGGCGCTGGTCGAGAAACTGCTCAACGAATCGTCCGCCAAGTCGCTCGACGAGCTGTACGCCGACATCGGCATCGGCAAGCGCATGGCGGCGCTGGTGGCGCGCCACATCTTCGGCCTGATCGACGACGAGACAGCCACGCTGCCGTCCGAGCACATGTCCGCGCCCGAGCTCGACCCGGTCACCATCTACGGCAGCGAGGGCGTGTCGGTACAGCTGTCGCCCTGCTGCCTGCCGATTCCGGGCGACCAGATCTGGGGCCAGCTGCGCCGCGATCAGGGCCTGATCGTGCACACCAGCGACTGCGTCGTGGCCAAGCGCCAGCGCACCAAGGAGCCGGAACGCTGGATTCCCGTTCAGTGGGGTGCCGAGGTCAATCGCCGCTTCGACTGCCGCATTCGCCTGTTGATCCGCAATGAAAAAGGCATCCTGGCACGGGTCGCCGCCGAGATCGGCGAAGCCGACGCCAACATCACCTACGTCGGCATGGACGAGGACAAAGAACACGTGATGACGCAATTGCGCTTCACCATCCAGGTCAAGGACCGGGTCCACCTGGCCCACCTGATCCGCAATCTGCGCCGCGTGGTCGGCGTCACCCGCGTCGAGCGCGAACGCAGCTAACCTGCGCTAGCGCCCTGCTGCCACCTGCGCGCCGATCGGGCGCGCATCCCCCAGTGGTCGGCGTGTTGACGCCGCACCACCACACGGCGCCAACGCCGTCGTTGCTTGCGCGCCGCTTCTTGCGTACTATCGACTGCGAGTTTGCCGGGACCGGCGCGTCGTGCCGGCCCGACAAGCCGCTCCAGATCAAGCAAGCTTGCCAACATCGTGAGGCCATCAATGCGCCAGTTGATCCGTAACCTGCCGATCGCACGCCGTCTCGGACTGTGCTTTTCCGTCGTCGTGCTGCTGTCCCTACTTACCATCGTGGTCGGCGTCACGCGTCTGTCGACGGTGGCCAGCGCGACGGCCGACCTGATGCACGAGCCACTGGCGACCGAACGCATGGTCAGCGACTGGTACCGCATCGTCCATTCGGGCATCCGGCGCACCCAAGCCATCGCAAAGAGCAGCGACCCCGCGCTCGGTCCCTTCTTCGCCGAAGAGCAGGCCAGCGCCGTCAAGAGCGCCGGCGAACTGCAAACGGCCATCGCCACCCATATGCTCACGGCCAAGGACAAGGCCTTGTTCGATGAAATTGGCGTGCTGCGCAAATCCTACTCGGCAGCGCGCGAACGGGTCGTCGATCTGAAAAAAGACGGCCAGCTCGAGGCGGCCAATGCGACGCTTGAACGCGACTTCATGCCGCTGTCGAAAGCCTATGTGGGCAAGATCGAGGCGCTGCTGGCCGAGCAACGCGAACACATCGACCAGACGGCCGTGCAGATCGCGCAAACCTACAGCCAAAGCCGCAATCTGATGGTCGCGCTGGGCTGCGCACTGCTGCTGTTTTGCATCGGCGCGGCCTGGCTACTGAGTGCATCGATCACTACGCCGCTGGCGCGCGCCGTGGTGCACGCGCAGCGTGTGGCCAGCGGCGACTTGAGCGGCACCATCGACGTTGGCAGCGCCGACGAAACAGGTCAGCTGCTCGCCGCGCTGGGGCACATGAACAGCAACCTGGCAGCACTGGTGGGCGGCGTGCGCGGCTCGACTGACACGATCACGCTGGCGGCCCAGGAAATCGCCAGTGGCAATGCCGACCTGTCGCGCCGCACCGAAGCGCAAGCCAGTTCGCTCGAGCAGACGGCCAGCGCGATGGAGGAGCTGACCGGCACCGTGCGGCAAAACGCGGAGCACGCCCGCCAGGCCAACGCCTTGGTGCAGTCAGCCAGCACGGTGGCCGTCAAGGGCGGCGCCGTGGTCGGCCAGGTGGTTCAGACGATGGGTTCGATCAAGGCCAGTTCGCGCAAGATGGCCGACATCATCAGCGTCATCGACGGCATCGCGTTCCAGACCAATATCCTGGCGCTGAACGCCGCCGTGGAAGCGGCCCGCGCGGGTGAACAGGGGCGCGGCTTTGCCGTCGTCGCCGCCGAAGTGCGCACCCTGGCCCAGCGCAGCGCCGGCGCAGCCAAAGAGATCAAGTCGCTGATCGACGACTCGGTCGGTCAGGTCGAACAGGGCAGCAAACTGGTCGACCAGGCCGGCACGACCATGGACGACATCGTCGGCAGCGTGCAGCGCGTGGCCGATATCATGGGCGAGATCAGCTCGGCGAGCGTGCAGCAAAGCGATGGCATCGAGCAGATCAATCTGGCGATCACGCAAATGGATGAGATGACCCAGCAAAATTCCGCGCTGGTCGAACAGGCAGCGGCAGCGGCCGAAAGCATGCGCGAGCAATCGGCTGCGCTGGCCCAGGAGGTGAGCTTGTTCAAGATGGCCGACGCGGCGCGCGGCCCGGCCCGACTGCGCTAAGTTGTGCTGGCGCCCCGAACCGACTCAGCACGGCGGCGCCCGACGCGCCCCGAGGCGGCGCCGGAATCGACTCCGCACGGCGCCACCAGGTGCCCGATCGGCGCGCTCACACTGGCCACGATCCGGTTTGCCTCGGCGCGCTCAAATGACACATGCAGGCGCGTGCGCACGCCGACCTGCTGCAACTGCACATCGTGATCGGGCGTGACGCCGTGGCGCGCCAGAGCGTGGCGGCTGCTGGCGCGCGCGCAGCCGTCCAGCGCCACGACGGCACGTCCCGACTTGGCCAGCTTGACCAGCGGCTTGACGTCACCGCCCAACCCGGCGATGCAGGACATCTCGGCCACCCCCAACTGGTCCAGCGCCAACGCGACATGGTTGGCAGTCTGCGCCGCGCTGGAACAAGCCGAGCACGCCGGCACCAGCGGCAGGCGCGCTGAGTACGACCCCGGCCCAGCCGGCTCATGTGGGCACTGCGCGCCGTCGCACGTCGGTGACGACGCGTCGATCATCACGCGATCAGCGGCAGTACCACCAGCGCGCACAGCGCCACCCACACCAGCGCGCCAGCGGCAAACACTTCGCTGGCCAGCGACTGCGCTTCGATCGGGTCGGTCAACTTCAAGAACGCGTAACTGCCCCGGTACAGCACACTGCCGGCCAGGAACAAGCCCAGCAGTATCACGCCGATCAAGGCCCATAGCGCGGGAATGGCCAGGCCCAGTGCCGACAACCACATCGGCACGGCCGTCAGCGCGGCCAGGCGCAAGGCATCGGCGAAGCTCACCGCGCGTTCGTGGCGGGCAGCCAGGTAGCGCATCAGCAACGCCATCAGCGGCACCGTCAGCAGCTCGGCCAGCAGGAAGATCGCAGCCACCATTTCCCAACGCCGCAGCGGCGCCTCGATCAGAAATTGGGCGCCGTGCTGGACGCCGACAGTGATCAGCAGCGCCGGTGGCATCAGCGAGAACGGCAGCGTCATCAGCAAGAACGTGCGCCATGCCGACGGATGGACCGCGCGCATGTCGTCCCAGCCGGCGCGAAAGGAGAATGGCAATTTCACATAGTTCAGCAGACTCATGGCAAAGCTCCTGATCGATACGCGGACCGGCGACGCGCAGTCATGCGTGCGCCGGGCTGGTCGCCACCGGCGCCAAGCTGCGCTGGGTCCGGCGGCGGGATGTCGGCGGTACGTAGCAAAAAGTCTATCACATGATGATATGAAATGACAGCCGGTGCACGCTCAATGGTGCGCGACGCAGTTATTTTCCCGCCAATGTCATTTCCACCATGGCAACTGCGCCCGCTTCGTATATCATCGCTGCCAATCACCATGAAATATTGTGAATATGACTCCATTACCAGAATCAAGCGACACCGTCACCAAACAAGACTACCAAATGCTGGCCGAGTTCCGCTACCAATTGCGGCGTTTCCTGCGCTTTAGCGAAGAACTGACCCAGGCGCACGGCATGACGCCGCTGCAGTATTTGCTGCTATTGCAGGTGAAGGGTTACCCGGGGCGCGAATGGGCCACCATCGCCGAGCTGGCCGAACGGCTGCAATCGCACCACCACGGCGTGGTGGCGCTGGCCTCACGCTGCGAAAAAGCCGAACTGGTGGCGCGTCGCCCGGGACGCGATGACAAGCGCTGCGTGGAGATCTATCTGACCGTCAAGGGCGAAGAATTGGTGCGTCAGCTGGCGCCGCTGCACAAGCATCAGCTGGGCGACCTGCAACAGGTGCTCAACGTGCTGTCGAGCTAGGCGCGCTTATCGGCCGACACGCGCGCTCATCGCGCCTGGCCGGCACTGGTCGGACCGAGCACAATGGCATCGGCAAATCGGGCACAGTGGCACGCATGACATCCCGTCATGACCAAGGAGAGAGCATGAAACCACGTTACGTTGCACTGGCCGCGCTGGCCGCCACTTCGCTGTATGCGCTGGCCGGGGAAACGCTCGAGAAGCTGCCCGCGCCATGGTTCATCACCGGCGACGCCGCCAAGTCCTACGAAGCGGGCATCGACAACGGCAACACCCCCAGCGGCAAGGGTGCCAAGATGCTGCGCCACGTCAGCGGCGACGGCAAGGGCTTTGGCTCGCTGATGCAACAGATCGCGGCCGATAAATACCGCGGCCAGCGGATCCGCTTTCAAGCCCAGGTCAAGGCTGCCGACGTGAGCAACTGGGCCGGCCTGTGGATGCGCGTCGACACGCCCGACAAACATGCGCGCACCTTCTATAACAGCCAGGACAAACCGATCAAGGGCAGCGCCGGCTGGCAACTGCGCAGCGTCGTGCTCAACGTACCCGCTGACGCCACGGCGATTTCGTTTGGCGTCATCGACGCCGGCACCGGCACTGTCTGGATCGACGCGCTGACACTGGAAGTGGTCGGCGAGGACGTGCCGGTCGACGTCTTTGCCACCCACGCGAAACCACTGCCGGACACGCCCACTCTATGATGCCAGGCCTGTTGGCAACACCGGCCGACGCCGCCGTGGCGCAGGCGCCGTCCGGCACCAAAGCGCCGCAGCAGGCGCTGGCGCGCCTGGTCGGCGCGTCGCGGCGCCAGCGCCTGCAGGCGTTCGCGCTGGTGGCCGGCATCAGCGCGCTCGCTTGCGCGCTGCGCGCCTACGCCTGGCTGGGCATGTTCGCCATGCTGCTGTTGCCGCTACTGCTGTGCACTCTGGCGCTGCAGGCGAGCCAGCTGCGCCCGGCCTGGCGCAGCTGGCGCGCGCTGTGGCTGGTGCTGGGCGCCGCATTGCTGCTCTCTGGCGCGCTGGCGCTGCTGCTGTACCGCTGGTGGATGCAGGCGCACGCGCTGCGCGGCCTGAACGCCGCCCAAGTGCTGGCCTGCGCCATCGGGTTTGGCGCGCTGGTGCTGGCGCTGCCTTTGCGGCACGCGCAAAACCAGGCCGGTGCGCTCCATCTGGCCGAACTCAAGCGCGCTGCGCTGGCGGCCCGCCTGCAGGCGCTGCAGGCCCAGATCGAGCCGCACTTCTTGTACAACACGCTGGCCAATACGCGCTATCTGGCGCGCCACGAACCGGCCAAGGCGGTCGTCATGCTCGACCACCTGATCGCCTACCTGCATGCGGCGCTGCCCGACCTGCGCAGCCCGACCTCGACGCTGGGGCGCGAGTTCGAGCTGGCCGAACACTATCTGGCGCTGATGGCGATCCGCTTCGGCGCGCGCCTGCGCTACCGGCTCGACTGCCCGGCCCACCTGCGCGGCGCCAGTGTGCCCCCGCTGATGCTGATGGCGCTGGTCGAAAACGCCGTCCAGCACGGGGTCGAGCCGCAGCCGGGCGCGGTCTGCGTGGCGCTGGTCGCGCGCGCCGACGCCGACAAGCTGACCATCGTGGTGGGCGACGATGGCGCCGGTCTGGGCCAGTGCGTACTGGGCAGCGGGGTCGGGCTGCGCAATGTGCGCGAGCGACTCGCCGCGCTGTTTGGCGAACGGGCCAGTGTCACGCTGCGCGCCGGCACGCTGGCCGGCACCGACGCCGTGCTGTGCCTGCCGTTGACGCTGGCGCCCGCGCCCGCGCCGGTTGCGGTTGCCGTTCCGGCGGCGGCGGCGGCGGCGGCGGCGGCGGCGCAAGCATGAACGTGCCGGCGCAAGCGCGCATCCTGATCGCCGACGACGAGCCGCTGCTGCGCGCCGAACTGCGCGAGGCGCTCGCCCTGTTGTGGCCCGAGGCCGAACTGGTGGGGGAAGCGGTGGACGGTTTCGAGACCTTGCGCATGGTGCGCGAGCTAGCCCCCGACGTGGTGTTTCTCGATATCCGCATGCCAGGCATGAGCGGGCTGGACGTGGCCGCCAGCTTCGGCACGCGCACCCAGCTGGTGTTTGTCACGGCCCACCAGGAGCATGCGCTGGCCGCCTTCGAGCACGGCGCGCTTGACTATGTGTTGAAACCGATCGACCCGGTGCGCTTGGCCCGCACCATCGCGCGCGTGCGCGATCGGCGCGGCTCGGCGCCGCCCGACCTGAGCCGGCTGGTGCAGCAACTGCGCCCGAAACCGAGCGCGCCCAGCTGGCTGCAGGCGAGCGTGGGCGACACCATCCATTTTATCGACCTGGCCGACGTGATCTACTTTTGCGCCGAGTCCAAGTACACCCGGGTGGTGACGGACCACACCGAGGCGCATATCCGCACCCCGCTCACCGAGCTGGCCGAGCAGCTGGCCGAAGCGGGCTTCTGGCAGGTGCATCGCGGCTACGTGGTGGCCTTGAAACGCATCGCCGCCGTGAAACGCGACGCCGACGGCGCGCTGTGGCTGACACTACGCCAGCACGGAGCGCGCCTGCCGGTCAGCCAGCGCTACCAGCACCGCTTCAAAGGCATGTGAGGCACGCCCGGCGTCCGGCCAGCGCTGCTGGCGCCGCTACCAAGGCATTGGGGCTGGCGTCAGGCCAGCGCCGCCTTGGCCGCCTCTTCCGGCGTCAGGCCGTCGTAGAACTGGTCGGTGAACCACTCGACCTCTTCCTCGATATGCTCCTGCGCCTGGCGCAGCGTGGCGCCACCGGCCACCAGAAATGGCTCGACGGCGATGCACCACTCGATCAACGCCTGTTCTTCCGGGTCCAGCTGTTCTTTCTTGGCCATGATCGTTCCTCAGTAATAATGTCGCCTATTTTAACGCCCCGCACCGGCGCGCGGCAACGCGGCGCGGGCCCGCCGGCCGCTAGCGCGCGTGGCCGGCCACCTGGCGGTGCATGCGGCGCAGCCCCAGCCAGACCGCCAGCAGCACCAGCGGGATCATCGCGCCAGTGGCCAGCTCATAGTTGATGGACCAGCCGGCCGCCTTCAGGGCCTTGCCCGCGTAGCTGACCAGCCCCACCGAATAGTAAGAAATGGCCACCACCGACAAGCCTTCGACGGCCTGCTGCAGGCGCAGTTGCTGGGCCGCGCGGGTGTTGAGCGACTCGAGAATCTTGCGGTTTTGCTGTTCCTGCACGATCCCCACGCGGGTGCGCAGCAAATCATTGGTGCGCCCGATCCGCTCGGCCAGCGCTTCCTGGCGCCGCACGATCGATTCGCAGGTGTTCATCGCCGGCGCCAGACGCCGGTCCATGAATTCGCCCACCGTCGGCACGCCTTCGATGCGCGTCTCGCGCATCTCGTCGGTGCGCGCCTGCACCAGCCGGAAGTAGGCCTTCGAGGCGGCGAAGCGGTAGCTGTTCTCCAGCGCCAGCTTTTCGATGCGCGCGGCCAGCCCGGTGATGCGCTGCAGCAGCGCGCGCTCGTCGTCGTGCTGCGAGCCGGCGTCGACCGTATCACTCATGCCGGCCGACAGCTTGGCCAGCTCGGCCTCGATCGCATTGAGCACCGGTGCGGCCTGCTGCGCGTGCGGCAGGCCCAGCAGCGCCATCATCCGGTAAGTTTCGATTTCCAGCACGCGCTGCACCAGCCGGCCCGCCTGCTGGTACTGCAAACCCAGATCCTGCACGACGAAGCGCGAAAAACCGTCGGCCTGGATCGCGAAATCGGTCCACAGCCGGGCCGCCTCGAGCGCGTCGCTGCCCACCAGCAGATTGCCGTTGAAGGCCTGGCGCATGTCGGCCACGCTGGCCGCGCTGTGCTGCAGCACCACGTGGGCGGCCACCATCACCATGCCGTTCAGGGCCAGCAACCATTCCTCGGGCACATGGCGCAGCGGCACCTGCTCGAACGCTTCGGCCAGCGCCAGCGCCGCGCCGTGGTGCTCGGCGAAGGTGTAGGTGGAAAACTCGGTATGGCACTCCCACTGCAGCCGGAACGGACCGAAATCGTGAAAGTAGTACTTGGCATCGCGGTTCGGCCCGGCCACCCCGAAATGCTGGCACAGCGCCACCAGCAGCGCATGCTGGGCCTCGCCATGGTCGGGCGCGACGGGCGCGCCGGCCCGATTGTAGACGGCCAGGTGGGTCAGACTTTCCGGCGCCGACACGCGCAGCGAAGGACGCGAATGGACCTCGGCGGCCAGCGGTATGCGCAACAGGTGGTTCAAACTGGAATGGACGATCGACATCGAAGGCTCGCTGGTAGTGGGTGTCAGTCTTCCTTTGGCGCCGGGTACACGACGCTGAGCAGTTCAAGCTCGTCGCTGCCGTGCGGTGTCATCAGGGTGATCACGTCACCCTCCCTGGCCTTGGTGATCGCGCGCGCTACCGGCGAAACCCAGCTGATCTTGCCGTTCAGCGGATCGAGCTCGTCAATGCCCACGATCGTAATGGTGTGTGTCGCGCCGGCGCCGTTGCGATACGTCACGGTGGCGCCGAAGAACACCTGGTCGTTGCCGTGATGGACAGCCGGATCGACCACCGCGGCCGTGTCCATGCGCTTGGTCAGGAAGCGGATGCGCCGGTCGATCTCGCGCAGGCGCCGTTTGCCGTAGATGTAATCGCCGTTCTCGGAGCGGTCGCCGTTCGAAGCGGCCCAGTGCACGATGCGCACCACCTCCGGCCGGTCGACGTCGATCAGCTGCAGCAGTTCGGCCTTGATGCGCGCATAACCGGCCGGCGTGATGTAATTTTTCGCCCCGGCGGGAATGGCCAGCGCGAGCGCGGCGGCTTCCTCGTCGTCATCGTTGTCCGCTTCTTTGACAAATGCTTTATTCATATGGTCTATTGTAACGGGGGGTGGCAATTCGTGCGGACTTGCCCGCAAAACGGCGGTGCGGGGGCGGTGCCGCTTGCTTTTTCACGTATCATGACCAGATGGGAATGCAGGCGGCTCACCGCCGTCTGCGCCGCGTAATGGAGATGCATGAGACGCCCAAAGAAATTGCGTTATCGCCTGCTGACGCCGCTGGTCTATCTGGCCGCACTGATCTTGATGCTGGAAGAATGGCTGTGGGATCTGGGCGAGCGCGTGATGTCCTTCATGTCCAGCTGGCCCCCGCTGCATGCGCTCGAGAGCCGCATCCGCGCACTGTCCCCGTACGCCGCCTTGAGCGTGTTCGTGCTGCCGGCCGTGCTGCTGTTTCCCGTCAAACTGCTGGCCCTGTTCGCGATCACCCAGGGCCATGCGATCTGGGGCGTGTCGGTGATCGTCGTCGCCAAGGTGGTCGGGGCGGGGGCGGTGGCGCGGCTGTACGCGCTGACCCGGTTGCGCCTGATGGAGCTGGCCTGGTTCGCGCGCTGGCAGCACGCCTTCATGCGCCACAAGGACCGCTGGATCGCACGCCTGCGCGCCACCCGCGCGTTTCGCGAAACCCGCCTGACGCTGGGCAAGCTGCGCGCCGGCGCACGCGCGCTGTGGCTGACCGTGCGCCCCAAGCGTGCCATCGGGCGGCGCAGCACCCGCCCAAGCCGCGTGCTGCGCCGCTTCGTCGCGTTCTGGCGCGCGCGCCGGCGCGCCTTGATGCACCCGAAAACGTCGTCGGCGCCGCCGGAAGACCGATGACGCCATCGCCCGATCCAAGCGAACTGCTGACCCTGCTGGCGCACGTCGATGCGCCCACGCGCACGCGCGCGCTGGCTGCCTACGCGCAGCAGGTGCGCGCGCAGGAACGCGCGCACCTGGCGCGCGAACTGCACGACGGTTTGGGCGGCGAACTGACGGCGCTGAAAATGGCGCTGGCCAGGCTGGTCCAGCAGTTGCCGCCGGCTCTGCCCGCCCCGCTGGCCACGACACACTATGCCGACCGGCTGGTCGAGCGCAGCATCGCCACGCTGCAGGACATCGCGCGCGCGCTGCGCCCCGCCGCGCTGGAACACGGCCTGGTCGCCGCGCTGGCGTGGCAAGCCGAACAATTCGCCCTGCAGACCGGCTATCCCTGCCAGTTCAGCGCGCCGGCCGGCCCGCTGCGGCTGTGCGACCAGCAAGAACAGGCGCTGCTGCGTTTCGCTCAGGAGGGCCTGACGAATATCGCCAAACACGCGCACGCCAGCCGCGCGCAGCTGAGCTTGACGGTGGACGGCGCGCAGCTGTGCCTGTTGCTTAGCGACAACGGCATCGGCTGCACGCCGGCTGCGCGCGGCAAGTCAGCGCGGCACGGCCTGCGCGGCCTGCGCGAACGGGCCGACGCGCTCGGTGCGCGCATGGAGCTCGCTGACACGCCCGGCGGGGGCACCACGCTGGCCATCAAAATTAGCTTGGGCGGGCCAGAAACGCCGATAATAGCGAACGCTGACGCCACTTGATGCGCAGCCGAACCATTCCCGCGAGAATCAATGACTGACAAAGCACCTATCCGGGTATTTATCGCCGACGACCACGCCATCGTGCGCGAAGGCCTGAAACAGATTCTGGCCGAATCGCGCGACATCGTCGTCGGCGGCGAGGCCGACAACGGGCATGACACCCTGAAGTTGTTGCGCAAATCGAAATGCCATCTGCTGTTGCTCGACATTTCGCTGCCCGACCGCAGCGGCATCGACCTGCTCAAGCAGATCAGGAAGGACTTTCCCGACACGGCCGTGTTGATGCTGTCGATGCACCGCGAGGACGAATACGCGATCCGCTCGCTGCGCGCCGGCGCGGCCGGCTACCTGACCAAGCAGAGCGCGCCGGGCGAATTGATCGCGGCGATCCGGCTGGTCGCATCGGGCCAGAAATACGTCAGCGCCGCATTGGCCCAGGAACTGGCCAGCCAGCTCGGCGAGGACCACGAGGCGGCGCCCCATGACAGCCTGTCCGACCGCGAATACCAGACGCTGACCTTGATCGCCTCGGGCAAGACGGTCAGCCTGATTGCCAAGGAACTGTCACTGTCGGTGAAGACCATCAGCGAATACCGCGCCCGTCTGCTGGTGAAGATGAAACTGAAAAACAGCGCGGAACTGACCCATTACGCGATCAAGAACCAGCTGATTGAATAGCACGCATCTGTGCCATATGGCAACGATGCGCAAAACTGAAGGGTGTTATCGGGCTTAATTGAACGTTGCCAGGCGCCTGTGCTCGCCTATCATGGTGTTATCAAAGCACAATCCATCCAAAGGACCCTGCTCTACCATGCCAAGCAAACCTGTCAAACCGCCAGCGCCGGCCGCCCCCGCCGCGGCCGAGCAGAATCCGGCCGACATAGCGCGCGAAGCCTTCCGCCGTCTGGCCACGCGCCGCATCGCCCCGACGCCGGAGGCGTATCGCACCATCTATCTGGAGATCGCCGGCCTGTCCGAGCCGGACCCGGAGCCGAGCGCCGTCGTGCCCGAGGCGGCGCCGCCGGCCGACAGCGGCGCCGAGCGGGTGCTGTCCGAGTTTGCCACCCGTTTGACCGACACGGCGGGCGAGGTCAGCGAGTTCGGGCACCGCTTCAACCGCGCCGTCAAGGCGCGCGACTGGGATGGCTACGCGAAGAGTCTGTCCCAGCTGATCGAAAAACACATCCGCAAGAGCAGTCCGGCGATCGAGACGCTGGGCGCGGCCGAGGGCCAGGAAGCGCGCCAGTTGCGCGATCTGCTCAGCCGCACCCTGACCTTCGCGGTGGCGTCGCTATTGACCGGTTCGCCCAAGCTGGTGGCCGAATCGGAGGCGCTGGGCGCGGCCGTCAAGCTGGCCCACAGCGACGAGGCAATGGGCGAAATCGGCACGCGGCTGAAACAGCTGTGCTACCAGATCGAACTCAAGAGCGGCGACGTGGCCGAACAACAGGAGCTGCTGCTGCGCCTGTTCAAGCTGCTGCTCGAGAACGTCAGCGAACTGCTCGACGACGACAGCTGGCTGCGCGGCCAGATCGAAGCGGTGCAAAGCCTGATCAGCGGTCCGCTCGACCAGCGCGCGCTGGAAGACGCCACGCGCAGCCTGAAAGAAGTGATCTACAAGCAGGGCCAGTTAAAGCACAGCCTGTCGGACGTCAAGCTGACGGTGAAGAACATGATGATGACCTTCATCGACCGGCTCGGCCAGGTGGCCGCCTCGACGGGCGACTTCCACGAAAAAATCGGCGGCTTCTCGGAGAAGATCAGCCGGGCCGACAACATCGCCGAGCTCAACCAGGTGCTCGACGAGGTGCTGCGCGAGACGCGCCTGGTGCAGGCCGAGGCGCTGCGCTCGCGCGACAAGATGATCCTGGCGCGTCAGGAAGTGCAGGACGCCGAGGTGCGCATCCACACCCTGGAAGCGAAACTGCAACATTTGAGCGAACTGGTGCGCGAGGACCAGTTGACGGGCAGCCTGAACCGGCGCGGCCTGGACGATGTGTTCGAACGCGAAACGGCGCGCTCGGACCGGCGCGGCACGCCGCTGTGCGTGGCGCTGCTCGACCTGGACGACTTCAAGCGCCTCAACGACACCTACGGCCACATCGCCGGCGACGCCGCGTTGAAGCATCTGGTCAAGATCGTCAAGGACACGCTGCGCCAGATGGACGTGATCGCCCGCTTCGGCGGCGAGGAGTTCCTGATCCTGCTGCCAGAGACGACCGTCGAGGCGGCCTCCCAGACGATGACGCGGCTGCAGCGCGAGCTGACCAAGCACTTCTTCCTGCACGAAAATGAAAAAGTGCTGATCACCTTCTCGGCCGGGGTGGCGCTGCGCGCGCCCAACGAGGACCAGGCCACGCTGGTCAAGCGCGCCGACAAGGCCATGTACCAGGCCAAGCAGACGGGCAAGAACCGGGTCGTCGTGGCCGAGTAACTGGCCTTGGCATCTGGACAACACGGGCCCGCGCGCAGCGGGCCCGTGTTGCGTTTACAGCCACAAAAATTGCCAGCGGCAGCGCGGCGCGGCGCTTTCTTGCTATCTCAAACAGCGTGTATTGCATAAAAATATAATTATTTTCACCCTCAAGATTCGACATTTACTGTCGTTTAACGGGCACGGGTTTGGAAATTGTAGGCACAGAAATTGGAATTATTAACGTTTTCTTCCATCAACTTTTTCGTGACGGCACCGTTACCAATTTCAACAGCGGTTTGATTGTCTCGGAACAGCGAGGCAGACCAAAGTGAAATGCGGCACAGTGCCCGATTCGAAATACTAGTTTGGAGAACGAAATGACTGCAAATATCAACACCAACCTTGCCTCACTGAATGCGCAACGCAACCTGAACGTGTCCCAGTCGTCACTGGCTACCTCGTTGCAACGGCTCTCCTCCGGTTTGCGCATTAACAGCGCCAAGGACGATGCTGCCGGCCTGGCCATTTCCGAGCGTTTTACCTCGCAAATCCGCGGTAACAACCAGGCGGTGCGTAACGCCAACGACGGCATCTCGCTGGCGCAAACGGCCGAGGGTGGCTTGTCCACCGCCGGCGACCTGCTGCAGCGGGTACGCGAACTGGCAGTGCAGTCGGCCAACGGCAGCAACTCCAATTCGGACCGCACCTCGATCCAGGGTGAGGTGTCCGCCTTGACTCAGGAACTTGACCGCGTCGCCAATACGACCCAGTTCAACGGCCAGAACGTACTCGACGGCAGCCTGACCAGCACCCAGTTCCAGGTCGGCGCCAACGCCAACCAGACCATTAACGTCGGTGTGGCCAGCGCCAAGGCTTCCGACATCGGCAACAACACCACCAGCACCTCGATCGGCGCAACCGCCGGTTCGGTCTCCCAAGCGATTGGCAACACCGGCGGCGGCACCCCGATCGCCAACAACGTCACCGCCCAAGAGTTGAGCGTCACGTCCGGTAACGGTCTGAAGAACTACGTCGAAGTGGCCGCCGGCGACAGCGCCAAGGCGATCGCCGCCAACGTCAATCTGAAGAGCGCAGCGTCCGGCGTGTCCGCCACCGCCTCGTCGGTTGCCACCATCAACTTTGACACCAACTTCGCCAACGCCGGCACCACCCCGGTCGGTTCGGTTCAGTTCACGCTGCGCGGCGCCAATTCGGTCGCCAACGACGTGAACGCTCAACCGGTGACGATTTCGGCCGCCATCAAGGGCAACGACCTGTCGGCCGTGGCACAAGCGGTGAATGCGCAAACGGGCATCACCAACATCACCGCCAGCATCAACCAGAGCAATGAACTGGTGCTCACCGACAAGGCCGGCAATGACATCCAGATCGGCAACACCGGTGTGGCGATCTCCGGTACCAGCGGCAATCAGGGCCTGACCGGCGCCACCATCCGCGGTGCCGACACGGCTCCTGCAGTCGGTGCCACGGCAGCCGTCAAGGGCGCAGCGATCACCGTTGCCGACGCCGGTGCGGCATCGGAATCGGTGACCGTCGGCGGCCACGTCGATTTCTCCTCGACCAGCGGCTTCTCGATCACCACCCTGGCGCCTCCAGGCGCAGGTGCACCGGGCAGCGGCGCTGCCAGCGGCAGCACCAGCGTGTTGTCGGCCGCGTCGGTGGGCAGCTCCTTGCAGTCGGTGGCCAAGATCGACGTCAGCAGTGTCGAAGGCGCCAATGCGGCCCTGTTGACCATCGATTCGGCACTGACGTCGATCAACAGCAACCGTGCGGCACTCGGTGCGATCCAAAACCGTTTTGCCTCGACCATCTCGAACCTGCAAACGACGACGGAAAACTTGTCCGCCTCGCGTAGCCGGATTCAAGATACCGACTTCGCATCGGAAACGGCCAACCTGACGCGCGGCCAGATCCTGCAACAAGCCGGTACCGCGATCTTGGCGCAAGCGAACTCGCTGCCGAACGGTGTGTTGGCCCTGTTGCGTGGTTAAGCCGTCATGAATTGACAGCAACACGTCGATTTTGACCGGTTCCCCGGCTGACTATTCAGCCGGGGAATTTTCACAAAGGAAGCATCATGAGCATCCCATCCATTGGCGCTGCCGCACCCAGAGCGCCAGAGCGAGCCTTCGGTGTTGACGCCGTCGCTCCCCAGCCCGCCGCCCGCGCGCCCGCCACCACGCTCGAGACCGCTGCCGCGGTGCAGCAAGCCGCTCCCGTGCCGTCGCTCGATCAGGTGCACCAGGCCGTCGCCAACATCAACAAGTCCTTGCAGTCGCTGTCGCAAGATATTGAGTTTTCCGTCGACCATGACAGCAATCGCACCATCGTCAAAGTCGTCGATCAAAAAACCAAGGAAGTGATCCGCCAGATCCCCTCACCCGAAGCACTGGAAATCGCCAAAGCACTCGACACCGTCAAGGGCTTGCTGATCAAACAGACCGCCTGAGCACCCACTGCCCGTCCGCATTGGCCCAGGCCAGTTGCGCACCGACGAATCGACCCGATTCGCCGGCCGAATAAGTTCGTCCCGAAATTTCCTCCATTTCCCAGCTTGCCCCGCTCTCCCACGCTGCCCCGCCTTCCCAATTTGTCCTGCCTTCCCGTACGGCCCCCGTCCTTATTTGCCCCGCCCTGCCGGCTCAACCTGCCCTCGCAGTGCGCCCACTTGCCGGCCTGCCGATCTTTCCGAATTCGCTGCGCCGTCCAGTTTGCGTGCGTTTCCGACCTTTCCATCTGCCTGGACAACACGCTTGCCCAGGCGGTGCACCGGCACGTAGCAGCCGATATTTATTGCTAATTAAAATGTTTTTATCCATTAATTTTCACTATCTGCTGCCGTTAACAGTCATGACAGCGGTTTGATTGCTTCGCATCGACGAGGCAGACCAATGTGAAGTGGGCAATCGGCCCGATGTACCGAATTCGTCTGGAGAACTCGCATGACCGCAAATATCAATACCAACCTTGCCTCGCTCAATGCGCAGCGCAACCTGAACGTGTCCCAATCGTCGCTGGCGACGTCGCTGCAACGCCTGTCGTCGGGCCTGCGCATCAACAGCGCCAAGGACGATGCGGCCGGCCTGGCCATTTCCGAGCGTTTTACCTCGCAAATTCGCGGCAACAACCAGGCGGTGCGCAACGCCAACGACGGCATCTCGCTGGCCCAGACGGCCGAGGGTGGTTTGTCCACCGCCGGCGACCTGCTGCAGCGGGTGCGCGAACTGGCCGTGCAGTCGGCCAACGGCAGCAACTCCAACTCGGACCGCGCCTCGATTCAGGGCGAAGTGTCGGCCTTGACGCAAGAGCTGGACCGGGTCGCCAACACCACCCAGTTCAACGGCCAGAACGTGCTCGACGGCAGCCTGACCAGCACCCAATTTCAGGTCGGCGCCAATGCCAACCAGACCATCAACGTCGGCGTGGCCAGCGCCAAGGCCACCGACATCGGCAATAACACGGCCAGCAGCGCCAATGGCGCGAGCGCCGGCTCGATCTCGCAGGCGCTCGGCAACGCCGGCGGTGGTGCCACCGTCGCCAACAACGTCAGCGCCCAGGAGTTGAGCGTCACCTCGGGCAACGGTCTGAAGAACTATGTCGAAGTGGCCGCCGGCGACAGCGCCAAGGCGATCGCCGCCAACGTCAACTTGAAAAGCGCAGCGTCCGGCGTGTCCGCCACCGCCTCGTCGGTTGCCACCATCAACTTCGATAGCAACTTCGCCAACGCCGGCACGACCCCGGTCGGCTCGGTCCAGTTCACGCTGCGCGGCGCCAATTCGGTCGCCAACGACGTCAACGCTCAGCCGGTGACGATTTCGGCCGCTATCAAGGGCAATGACCTGTCGGCCGTGGCCCAGGCGGTGAATGCGCAAACGGGCATCACCAACATTACCGCCAGCATCAATCAAAGCAATGAGCTGGTGCTCACCGACAAGGCCGGCAACGATATCCAGGTCGGCAACACCGGCACGGCGATCGCCGGCACGAGCGGCAACCAGGGCCTGACCGGCGCCACCATCCGCGGCGCCGACACCACCCCGGCCATTGGCGCCAGCGCCGCCGTCAAGGGCGCGGCGATCAGCTTCGCCGACGCCGGCGCGGCGTCCGAAGCGGTCACCGTCGGCGGACATGTCGATTTTTCGTCCACCAGCGGTTTCTCGATCACCACGCTGGCCGCTCCCGGCGCGGGCGCGCCCGGCAGCGGCGCCGCCAGCGGCAGCACCAGCGTGTTGTCGGCCGCGTCGGTGGGCAGCTCCTTGCAGTCGGTGGCCAAGATCGACGTCAGCAGCGTCGAGGGCGCCAATGCGGCCCTGTTGACCATCGATGCGGCGCTGACCTCGATTAACAGCAACCGCGCTTCGCTTGGCGCGATCCAGAACCGCTTCGCCTCGACCATTTCGAACCTGCAAACGACGACGGAAAACCTGTCCGCCTCGCGCAGCCGGATTCAGGACACCGACTTCGCCTCGGAGACGGCCAACCTGACGCGCGGCCAGATCCTGCAACAGGCCGGCACCGCCATCCTGGCCCAAGCCAACTCCTTGCCCAACGGCGTGCTGGCCTTGTTGCGCGGCTAGACGATCTGCCGGGCGGCGCCCGGCGCCGTCCCGGCCCGCACGGCCAGGGCGACGCGTAAGCGTGCGCGCCGCGCGCCAGAAAGACTATACTGTTACGGTAGGTGTTCGGCACCGGAGGCGTCGCGCTCACAGCGCGCGCGCGGGTCTGCGCAAGCGCGCGAGCGCCCAAACTGGCGCATAAAGCCCCCTCTCAAGTCCTGTTTGATTTTGCCGATAATCACTCATACTGTTGTTTTCGTTTGGAGGATTTTGTGGGCATTTCCACTCCCGGCATAGGTTCTGGTCTTGATGTCAACGGCATCGTCAGCAAGCTGATGAGCGTCGAGGCACAACCTCTGACCACGTTTGACAAAAAAAGCGCCACGTTCCAGGCCAAGCTGAGCGCGCTTGGCAGCGTCTCGGGCGCCATCAGCAGCTTCCAGAGCGCGCTGTCGGGCCTGACCTCGGCGACCAGCTTCCAGTCGATTTCGGCCAACTCGGGCGACACCTCGGTGATGGTCGGCTCGGCCACCAACAAGGCCGTGCCGGGTATCTACAACGTCAACGTGACTCAACTGGCACAGGCCCAGTCGCTGACCTCGGGCGGTGTCGTCAGCAACACCGCCGCGATCGGCCTGGGCGGTAGCACCACCTTGTCATTCCAGCTGGGCACCATCAGCGGCGGACGCTTTGGCCTGACCGGCACGGCGCTGGGCGCCGGCGTACTGACCAGCGGCGTCAGCAACGGCTCGCTGAGCATTAACGGCACCGTGATCGCCACCGACGCCTCGACCCGCAGCGCCAAGGCGCTGGCTGACGCCATCAATGCCAAGATCGGCAACACCGGCGTGTCTGCCAGCACCGCCACCACCACGACCAGCGCCACGCTGTTCGGGGCGGCGGGCGCGTCCACCTTCGGCGACGTCGCCACCACCGGCGCGGGCAGTTACGCGCTCAGCGTGGCCGGCATCCAGATCGCCAGCCAGGGGGCCGGCGTGGCCGCCGGCGCCGGGGTCAGCGCCGCCAATATCGACCTGGTACTGGCCGGCAGCAATGGCGTGACCGACGCGCTCAGCCTGGCCGGCATCGGCCACACCGGCACGGCCGCCGCCGGCACGCTGCAATTTACCGCCGCCGACGGTAGCAATATCGCCGTCAGCGAACTGGCCGGCGCGGGCGTGAGCGGCGGGATCGGCAAGACCAGCGCCGACGCCAACACCGGCTCGTCCGTCACCAGCACCAGCAGCATCATTCTCACCTCGGCCAGCGCCAGCCCGATCACCGTGGCCGGCACCGCGCCGGCGCTGCTGGGCCTGACCGCCGGCACCGGTGGCAGCTACACCGGCGCCGCGTTCGCCCAGGATGCCACCCAGGTCAGCGGCAATATCGTCATCGACAGCACCAACAACACGCTGACCGGCATTCGCGACGCGATCAACAAGGCCGCCATCGGCATCACCGCCACCATCGTCTCGGACGGCAGCGCCACGCCGAACCATCTGGTGCTCAGTTCGACCAAGACCGGCGTCAGTTCCAGCTTCAAGATCGGCGTCACCGGTTCGCCCGCCGAGACGGCGCTACAGAACCTGTTCTCCTACGACCCGACCGACAGCGCCAATCAAAAGCTGAGCCAGAACGCGGCCGCCCAGAGCACCACGCTAAACGTCAACGGCATCGCCGTCACCAGCACCAACAACACCATCAGCGGCGCCATCCAGGGTGTCACGCTCACGGTGGGCAAGGTCGGCTCGGCCAATCTGTCGGTGGCGCAGGACACCAGCGCTGTGTCGACCGGCGTGAACGCCTTCGTCAAGGCGTATAACGACCTGAACACAGCGATCAAGAACGTCAGCGGCTACGATCCAACCACCAAGACAGGCGGCCCGCTGCTGGGCGACGTCACCGTGCAAACCTTGCAATCACAGGTGCGCAAGCAACTCTCGACGACCATCACGGGACTGGACGGCAGCTTGACCACGCTGTCCCAGGTGGGCATCTCGTTCCAGAAGGACGGTTCGCTGGCGCTCGATTCGACCAAGCTGCAAAAGGCCATCACCAACAATTTCGCCGACATCGCCGGGCTGTTCGCCGCCGTGGGCAAGGCCAGCGACCCGCTGGTGTCATTTACCACCTCGACCTCGGCGACCCAGCCGGGTGATTACGCGCTCAACATCACCACGCTGGCCAGCCAGGGCAGCCTGACCAGCGATGCGGCCTATGCGCCGACCGACAGCATCACCATCGACGCCAACACCAAGTGGAACGTGACGATCAACGGCACCACCCCGACCACGGCCAGCCACAGCGCCAGCGTGTCGCTGACGGCCGGCAGCTACACACCGGCCCAGCTGGCCACGCTGATCCAGTCCGCCGTCAACGCCACCGGCTCGTTCTCCAGCAACGCCCTGGCGGTCAATGTGTCGATCGACGACGCCGGCAAGCTCAAGGTGGTATCGGCCCAGTACGGCTCGATCTCCAACCTGTCCATCAACAGCGGCACCGGCACCACCGTCGCGTCCCTGTTCGGCGCGGCCATCCCGGTGGCCGGCGTCGATATCGCCGGCACGCTGGGCGGACAAGCGGCGGGCGGCTCCGGCCAGGTGCTCACCGGCAGCGCCGGCTCGGCCGTGGCGGGCCTGAAAGTGACCGTCACCGGCGGCATCGTGGGCGACCGCGGCACGGTCGGGTTTTCGCAGGGCTATGCCTACCAGCTCACCAACCTGGCCGCCAACTTCCTGGGCAGCAAAGGCTTCATCGCCGGGCGCACCGACGGCCTGAACACCAGTATCAAGGACGTGGCAACCCAGCGCGACGCCTTCAGTGCCAAGCTGGTCGATATCGAGGCGCGCTACCGTGCCCAGTATTCGGCGCTCGACACGGCCATCTCCAGCATGAACGCGACGTCCAGTTTCCTGACCCAACAATTCGCCGCACTGGCGAAACAAACGAATTAATTAGGAGAGCACACAATGTTCGGAACCATGAAAAGCGGTGTGAACGCCTATGCAAAGGTGAGCATGGAAACCGGGGTCAGCTCGGCCAGTCCGCACAAGCTGATCGTCATGCTGTTCGACGGTGCGATCATGTCGGTCAGCTCGGCGATCCAGTTCATGAAAGCGGGCAATATTCCGGAAAAAGGTGCCGCCATTTCGAAGGCGATCATGATCATCGACAGCGGTTTGCGTGCCAGTCTGGATCAGAAAGTGGGCGGCGAGATTGCCCAGGGCCTCGATTCGCTGTACGAATACATGGGCGCGCGCCTGCTGCAGGCGAACCTGAAGAACCAGATCGACATCCTCGAAGAAGTGCACCGTCTGCTGTGCGAGCTGCGCGGCGCCTGGAATGCGATCGGCACCACCGCCGCCGTGCAAGCGCCACCCGACCAGAACCAACCCCGTACCCCCACTCTCGCGCGAGCCTGATCCATGATGATGACGAGTCAAGAAGTATTGTCCGTGTACGAGGCGATGGAACTGCTGACCGACGAAATGGTGCAGGCCGCCGGCGCCGCCGACTGGGACCGCCTGGTGCTGCTCGAGCAGCGCTGCGCAGCCCACGTACAGCAACTGAGCAGCAGCGAACCGCCGCAGGCCATGCAAGGGGCCAGCCGCGCGAAGAAGGTCGACCTGATACGCAAGATGCTCGATGATGACCGCAAGATCCGCGACCTGACACTGCCGTGGATGACGCGTCTGTCGGCCCTGATCAACAACACCGGCACCGAACGCCGCCTTGCCAGCGCCTACGGCAGAGCCTGACCCTGGGAGGCGCCATGTTGCCGCGCGCCGATATCATCACCGTCAATCCGGTCGGCCACGCTGAAGCCGACCAGACCCTCGAAGGCAGCGCCGACGCGCGCCAGGAAGCTTTTCAGCGCTCGCTGCAAGGGCTGCTGGGCAAGGCGCTGCAGGGCGAAGTACTGGCCCATCTGACCGACGGCAGTTTTCTCGTCAAAGTGGCCGGCACCTCGGCGCGCATGCTGTTACCGCCCGGCGTGCAGGTCGGCCACGACGTGCCGCTGACGCTGGTGTCGGTCAGCCCGCGCCCCACCTTCGAACTGAGCACGCCCGGCGCCCAGCCGCACACGGTGTACAGCGAGGCCGGTCCGGCCCTGCTGCCCGGTCCGCCCGGCAGCGCCGCGCGCGCCGAACCGCTGGTCTATACCGATGGCGCGCCAGGCGCTGCGCCCGCCTTCGCCGGCGGCGCGCCAGCGCCGCCAAGCCAGCGCAGCGCACTGGCACTGCCAGCTGGCACAGTCGCCGACGCGCCCGAATCGGCTGCCGCGCCCTTGCCGCATGCCGGACCACCCGGCCAGCCCGGCGCGCCCTTGTCGCACGCGGGGGCAGCGGGCCAGCCCGGCACGCCCCTGCCGTCTGGCGCCGCCGGCCTGGGCGCTGAGTCGGCCGAGCCGGCTGGCGCGCCTGCGGCGGCGACCCGCACCGCGCCAGCCGCCGCGCCGTCCGAACCGGAGCGCCCCGCCGTCGCGCCGCGCGCCATGCTGCCTGGCGCTGTGCTGTTGAGCAAGGCGCCGCTGACACCGGCCAGTCAATTGCCAGAACTGGGCGCCAACAGCTTGCCCGCCTCGCTGTCGGACGCCGCGCGGATGATCGCCAGCGTGCTCGGCGCAGCCCCGGTGGCGGCGCGCAACAGCCCTGGCGTCATCGTCGCGCACAGCCCGCTTGCGCCGAACGCTCAGGTCACGCCCGAGAAACTGGCCAGCGCGCTGCACGACAGTGTCAGCAACAGCGGCCTGTTCTACGAATCGCACGTCGCCGAATGGGTCAATGGCCAGCGCGGCCTGGCCGAGCTGCTGCGCGAGCCGCAGATGCAGCGCGCGTTCGCCAGCGCCATGGCCGATCACGCCGCCCAAGCGGGCGCTGCGGACCCGGCCGCGGCCCAGATGATCAACCAACAATTGCACACCGGCGAACAAGGGCGTCTCACCTGGCAGGGCCAAGCCTGGCCCGGCCAGCCGCTTGAATGGGATGTCAGCCGCGACGCCCCGCACGAGCAAGCTGGCAGCACCCACGACCAGGGCGAGCCGGTCTGGCGCAGCGGCGTGCGTTTTCATTTCCCGCTGCTCGGTGACGTCAAGGCCAGTGTCGTGCTGGTCGGCCAGCAGTTGCACATCCAGCTGCAGGCCGGCACGCCGACGGTGGCGCAGGCACTGCGCGCACACGCCCAGACGCTGGAAACGGCCATGCAGGCGGCCGGATCGCCGCTGAGCTCGCTGGCCATCAACGCCCAGGCGGTGCGCGATGTCCCTTGAACCGCGTCCACGCATGCTGCAATCGGCCGTCGCACTGGCGTACCAGAGCGGCGACGCGGCGCCGCGCGTGGTGGCCAAGGGCAAGGGGCTGATCGCCGCGAAGATTATCGACACCGCCAAGCAACACGGCGTGTTCGTGCACGAATCGAAAGAGCTGGTGGCGCTGTTGATGGACGTGGACCTGGACCGCCAGATTCCGCCCGCCTTGTACAGGGCGATTGCGGAACTGCTGGCCTGGCTATATTATATTGAAACTGTGCAAAAATCCGGGGGCGTCGTGCCTGCTGCGCCCGACACCGCACTCCTCATCGATTCATAACCTGGCTGGCATTGATGCAATCACCTAACGATACCGGATTAGAGAACTGGCACGACTTCGAAGTGACGTCACGGCGCGAAATCGTGGCGCTGTTGCGCGGCATCGGTGAGAAGAATCAGCTGATCCGCATGCTGATCCATGGCGAGGCCGACGTGTGCGTGACCTCGATCCTGACGGTCGACCCGGACGGCAACAAGCTGATCCTCGACTGCTCGATCAATCCCGAGCAGAACAAGCGCATTCTGACGGCCAAGGCTTTGTCATTTGAAACCACGCTCGACAAGATCCGCATCCTGTTTGCCACCGGTGTCGTGACCCAGATCACCTACAAGAACGCGCCGGCGCTGCAGGTGGCCATTCCCGACACGATGGTGCGCCTGCAACGGCGCGAGTACTACCGCATGGCCACCCCGGTGAGCAATCCGGTGCCGGTGATCATCCCGATGTCGGAAGAAATGGGCGGCGGCACGCAGATGTTTCCGCTGGCCGACATCAGCTGCGGCGGCATCGCCATCCTCGACAACAAGCTGGTGCTGGGCAACACGATCGGCATCAACTACCTCAACTGCAAGATCGAATTGCCCGACATCGGCACCGTGCTGACCAACCTGCAAGTGCGCAATTCGATGGACCTGACGCTGCTCAACAGCAAAACCAACCGGCGCCTGGGCTGCGCCTTCGTCGACATCTCGCGCGGCATGCTGGCCGGCGTGCAACGCTACATCACCAAGCTCGAACGCGAGCGCAACGCCCGCATTGCCGGCTTGAGCTGAAGGCGCCGCTGCGCAGCGCGCTTGCGCCGCGCCGCGCAGCGCGAAGCGCCAACCGATCGCAGTGGCCACACCGCGTCCGACCGACCATGCGCGCGCCAGCGACGCCAGCGCAGCAGCGCAGGTTCGTTGCTGTCCTTGCGTGTTCCCGTGAACAGGGGCGCATCTCTGCCGCGCTCGCTGTTGGCTTGACGGCGCTACACCTGCATGTTCATGATTTCATGATAGGCCGACACCAGTTTGTTGCGCACCTGGACGGTGGCCTGGAAGTTGATGCTCGCCTTTTGCATCGAGATCATCACGTCCGACAGGCTGACCTTGTCGTCGCCCATCGTGAAGCTCTTGCCCATCTCCTCGGATTTGTTCTGACTGTCCGACACCTGATCGAGCTGGTTCTTCATGACGTCGGCAAAGTTCACCTTGGCCGTCGCCTCGCCCGTCGGTGCGGCCGGCGCGGCCGTCGCGCCGCGCGTGGCGGCCGCCTTCAGCTGGGCCATCATGGCCTCGATCCGGCTGCTGTCTATACCGCCTGCATTCATCGCGCACTCCTTAAAAGGCACCGCCGATGGAGCCGGCAGCATCGCGCCGCGCGAGTACAATATACATGCACGCGCAGCCAGACTGTCACGATAGCACCGCGCCGGCCAGCGTCAGCGCTGAGCAAGGGGCGAAACGGGCGTCTGTTTGCGCATTTGATTGCGGGCAATAGCGGCGATAATTGTGCCTCAGCCCCAATCCTTGACCCATTTCAGGATTCCCATTGATACATACTGAGCGCGACGCTCCCGGAACTCCACCATGGCCGTAGCGGAAGAAATCGACATCACCCCAGCCCCGCCGCTGACGTTTTTCCAAACGCAGCTGGGCAAGAACTTCATCCTGGGCCTGTCGATCGCCGTTGTCATTGCGATCATGGTGGCCGTGTGGATGTGGAGCCAGGTGCCGGAATACCGCGTGCTGTTCGCCAACTTCACCGACCGCGACGGCGGCGCCATCACGGCCGCGCTGGACCAGATGAACATCAAGCACCGCTTCGCCGAAGGGGGCGGCGCGATTCTGGTGCCGGCCGACCAGGTGCATGACGCGCGCTTGCGCCTGGCCGCCCAGGGCTTGCCCAAAGGCGGCAACGTCGGCTTCGAGCTGATGGAAAACCAGAAGCTGGGCGTGTCGCAATTTCTCGAACAAGTCAACTTCCAGCGCGCCCTCGAAGGCGAGCTGGCGCGCTCGATCGAATCGCTGGCCGCCGTCGGCCAGGCGCGCGTGCATCTGGCGCTGCCCAAGCCGTCGGTGTTCGTGCGCGAACAGCAAAAGCCGACCGCCTCGGTGCTGCTCAATTTGCAGCCCGGGCGCACGCTCGACCAGGGCCAGGTCAACGCCATCGTGCATCTGGTGGCGTCAAGCGTGCCGGAACTGCCGACGGCCAACGTGACCGTCGTCGACCAGACCGGCAATTTGCTGTCGGACACCAGCAAGTCGGCCGGCGCCAAGAACCTCGACCCGAACCAGCTCAAGTATGTCAACCAGCTGCAGCAAACGGTGGTGCGCCAGGTCGAATCGCTGATCATCCCCATCGTGGGACAAAACAATGTGCGCGCCGAGGCCACCGCCGACGTCGATTTCGCCCAGACCGACACGGCCGCCGAGAGCTTCAAACCGAATTCGCCGCCGGCCCCGTCGGCCATGCGCAGCCAGCAAACGAGCGAAGCGAACAGCCCGGCCGGCAGCACCCCGAACGGCGTGCCGGGCGCGCTGTCGAACCAGCCACCGGGCACGGCGACGGCGCCGCTGACGGCCACGGGCGCCCCGGCCACCCCCGCAGCAGCTCCCGCCGCCGGTCCCACGCGCAAGGATTCGACCACCAACTACGAAGTCGACAAGACCGTGCGCTACGAGCAAAAGCCGATGGGCGGCCTGAAGCGCCTGTCGGTGGGCGTGGTGGTCAACTACAAACGGCTGGTCGACAAGAACGGCAAAGTCACCGTCAAGCCGTTGACGGCGCCCGAACTGGCCCAGATCAACGACCTGGTCAAGGAGGCGATGGGCTTTAACAAGGAGCGCGGCGACACGCTCAATGTGACCAACGCGCCATTTGACGGCGTCGACAAGCCGGTCGATCCGATACCGCCCATCGAATGGTGGCGCAATCCCGAGAACATCGCGCTGGCCAAGGAAGCGACCAAGTTCATCATGGCCGCGATTGTGCTGTCCTACCTGTTTTTCCGCATCCTGCGTCCGATGATGCGGCCGATTTTCCGCAAGCTCGACGAGATCTCCAGCGTGCCGCCGCCGCCGCCGCCGCCCAAGGTCGTCGTCGAGGAAGACCACGAGGCCGTGATCGCCCGCTCCCAGCTCGAGGAGATGGAAGCGCAACAGGCCCAGGGTTACCGCGAGAACCTGCAAATGGCCAAGAATCTGGCCAAGGAAGATCCACGCATCGTGGCCAACGTCGTCAAAGCCTGGGTAGGTAACGAATGAGTGATAACACCGGTCTGGAAAAAGCCGCCATCCTGATGTTGGCGCTGGGCGAGTCGGAGGCGGCCGAGGTGATGCGCTTCCTCGGTCCGCGCGAGGTGCTCAAGCTGGGCGCGGCGATGGCCGCGATGAAGGGCGTGCAGCACGAGCAGGTGGTGGTGGTGCTGGACGCGTTTCGCGCCCAGACCGAGCTGAACTCGACGGTCGGCCTCGATTCGGACGAGTACATCCGCCAGGTGCTCACCAAGGCGCTGGGCGATGACAAGGCCTCGGTGCTGCTCTCGCGCATCCTGGGCGGCAAGGACGCGTCGGGCATCGAAAGCCTGAAATGGATGGACGCCTCGTCGGTGGCCGAACTGATCCGCAACGAGCATCCGCAGATCATTGCCACCATCCTGGTCCACCTCGAGCGCGACCAGGCCTGCGAGATCCTGGGCAATTTCACCGACCGCCTGCGCAACGACGTGGTGCTGCGCATCGCCACGCTCGACGGCGTGCAGCCGGCCGCGCTGCGCGAACTGAACGACGTGCTCACCAAGCTATTGTCGGGCAACGAGAACATCAAGAAGAGTTCGCTTGGCGGCGTGCGCGCGGCGGCCGAAATCCTCAACTTCATGAGCGGCGAGCAAGAGGGTTCGGTGATGGACAACATCAAGAACTACGACAACGACATGGCCCAGAAGATCATGGACGAGATGTTCGTGTTCGACAACGTGATCGACATCGACGACCGCGGCATCCAGCTGCTGCTGCGCGAGGTGCAGTCGGAGATGCTGATCATCGCCCTGAAAGGCGCGTCGCAGGATTTGCGCGAGAAAATTTTCAAGAACATGTCCTCGCGCGCCGGCGAGATGATGCGCGAAGACCTCGAATCGAAGGGGCCGGTGCGCCTGTCCGAGGTCGAGGCCCAACAGAAACAGATCCTGCAAATTGTGCGCCGTCTGGCCGACGAAGGCCAGATCGTACTAGGCGGAAAAGGCGAGGATTCGTTTGTCTGATATTCCAAAAGAACAGCAGTCGGCCTACCAGCGCTGGGAGATGAACTCGTTTGGCGACGAGCGCCCCAGCGTGGTGGCCAAGCGTCCGATTCCCGTCGACCTGCCTACCGAAGAGAGCGTGCAGGCGATCCGCGACGAGGCGCGCGTGCAGGGCTACGACACGGGCCGGCAAGCCGGCTGGGACGCGGGCCACGCCGAAGGCCTGGCGCTGGGGCGCGCCGAGGCAGCCATCGAACTCGAACACCTGTGCACTATCGCCACCACGTTTGGCAGCGCACTGGCCGAAGCGGACCAGCTGATCGCGCACGAGGTGATGGAACTGGCGCTGCAACTGGCCAAGGGCATGCTGAAAAACGCGCTCGAAGTCAAACCCGAGCTGCTGCTGCCGATTGTGCGCGAGGCGATCGAATACCTGCCGGCGCTGCAACAGCCGGCGCTGCTGATGCTCAATCCGGCCGACGCCCAGATCGTGCGCGAGGGCATCGGCGAGGAGCTCGACAAGGGCGGCTGGCGCATTGTCGAAGATAGCCAGATCGGACGCGGCGGCTGCAAGATTGACACCGCCACCAACCAGATCGACGCGCAGGCGTCGTCGCGCTGGCTGCGCCTGACCGCCGCGCTGGGCAAGAACCTGGACTGGCTGGCCCCGTGAGCGTGTCCGCCAACCCGCATGCGGCGCGCTGGCAAGCGTTCATTAACGACTGCACCGCGCTGGTCAGTTTTGTCGATCCGATGCAGGTGTCCGGGCGCGTCACCCGCGTGGCCGGCCTGGTGATGGAGGCGGTCGGCCTGAAACTGGCCGTGGGCAGCGCCTGCACGATTCCGCTGCCCAGCGGCGGGCGGGTCGAGGCCGAGGTGGTCGGCTTCGATGGCGAGCGCCTGTTCCTGATGCCGCAAAGCGATGTCGAAGGCATCGTGCCGGGCACCCGCGTGTTTCCCGTCGAAGTGTCCTTGCCCCGTCCCGGCTCGGTGACCCACCCGCGCCGCCGCCCCAGCGACCGCGCGCGCCACCTGCCGGTGGGCAGCCAGCTGCTCGGGCGCGTGCTCGACGGCGCCGGCCGTCCGCTCGACGAACTGGGCCCCCTGAACGCGGACGACAGCGCGCCGATCAGCGTGCGCTCCTCGAACCCCTTGGCGCGCGCGCCCATCGTCGACACGCTCGACGTGGGCGTGCGCGCCATCAACGCGCTGCTGACCGTGGGCCGGGGCCAGCGCATGGGCCTGTTCGCCGGCTCCGGCGTGGGCAAATCCGTGCTGCTGGGGATGATGGCGCGCTACACCACCGCCGACGTGATCGTGGTGGGCCTGATCGGCGAACGGGGCCGCGAGGTCAAGGAGTTCATCGAACAGATACTCGGCCCCGAGGGCCTGGCGCGCGCCGTCGTCGTGGCCGCCCCGGCCGACACGCCGCCCTTGATGCGCCTGCAAGGCGCCGCCTACGCCACCGCGATCGCCGAGCATTTCCGCGACCAGGGCCAGAACGTGCTGCTGATCATGGATTCGCTGACCCGCTACGCGATGGCGCAGCGCGAGATCGCGCTGGCCATCGGCGAGCCGCCCGCCACCAAGGGCTATCCGCCGTCGGTGTTTGCCAAGCTGCCGATCCTGGTCGAACGGGCCGGCAACGGCGAGGTGGGCGGCGGCTCGATCACCGCGTTTTATACCGTGCTCACCGAGGGCGATGACCAGCAAGATCCGATCGCCGACGCCGCGCGCGCCATCCTCGACGGGCATATCGTGCTCAACCGGCGCCTGGCCGAGGCGGGCCACTATCCGGCCATCGACATCGAACAGTCGATCTCGCGCGCCATGCATTCGATCACCACGCCGGCACACCAGCAGAGCGCGCGCAAGCTCAAGCAGCTGTTCTCGCGTTACGAGCGTTCGCGCGACCTGATCAGCGTGGGTGCCTACGCGCCCGGCAGCGACCCGCTGCTCGATCTGGCCATCGCCAAGCAGGAACAGATCGAACAGTTCCTGCGCCAGGAAATCACCGAGAAGGTGGGCATGCTCGAGAGCTTGGGCCAACTTACCGCTCTATTCGCTTAATTGCCCGCGGCCAAGCGGTCCTATAATGGATCACCATGGCCACCCCGTCCGCACTTGTCACTTTGATCGAACTGGCGCAACGCGCCAGCGACGACGCGGCCAAACGGCTGGGACAGGCGCTCAAGGCGGCCGAGGACACTGAACAAAAACTGACCATGCTGCTCGGGTATCGGGACGACTATGCGGTGCGCTTCGAAGCGGCCCAGATCGCCGGTATTACACCAGCGGCCTACCGCAATTTTGCCGCCTTCATCGATAAGCTCGACGCCGCCATCAAGGGGCAGCGCGAAGTGATCAAGCACGCGCACCATAAAAGCGGCATGGAGAAAGCCGCCTGGCAGGCTTGCGAGCGCAAGCGCATGTCGTATGCGACGCTGAACACGCGCGCGCTCGACGAGGCGCGCAGACTGGAAAACAAGCGCGACCAGAAAGCGATGGACGAACACGCAGCACGGCAAGCCTATTACAAACGCTGAAACCGGCCCACCCACTTCACCCCCACGGCGCAATCATGCAAACTCCGACTCTTCCGATCCAGATCAGCAGCGCCAGCGCCGCTCCCAGCGCGCCCAGGTCCCAGGCGAACGACAACGTGGAGGCGTCCAACCAGTTCCAGCAGACCTTGGCGCGCCAGATGGAGCAGCGCCAGGCCGACAAGCCGGCGCCGTCCGCGCAGGCGCAGGCGCCGAACAAACCGCAGGACAAGCCGGCCAACAACGACAGCCGATCGGCCGATCAGAACGCGGGCGCGCCTGACCAGGCGCCAGCGGGCACCGCCGCGCCGCAAGCGGCTAACGCCAACGCCGATGCCAGCGCCGCAGCCCGTGCCGACGCCGCTGCCGTGGCCGCCCAAGCGGCCGCCGCGCAACGCGCCGACAGCGACGCTGACAGCGCAACCCAGCCGGTGGTCGACATGCTCGCGCTGGTTGCCAGTTTCAACCAGCCCTTGCAGGCGACCCCGAAGACTGCGCCTGAGCTGCCCAGCACCCAGCGCTCTGCGCTGAGCGGCGTCGATACGGCGGTCGCCGCGGCCGCTGCCGCTGCCGCTGCCGCTGCCGCCGCTGCCGCCGCTGCGATAACGTCGCTGGCACCTGCTGCTGCGCTGCCGCTTGGCGCCAGTACAGCGCGCGTTGCTGCCACGCCGGTCGGCGGCGCCGGCCTCACACCCGCGGCCGCGCTCGCGACGCCGGCCACCCCGCCGGCCGGGGCGGCCGCGTCCGACCCCACCGTCACCGGCCAATTCGCCAACGCGCTGGCGCAGCGCGCGGCGACCCAGGCGCCCGCGCAGAACGTCACCGCCGCCACAGCGGTGCCCGAAGATGCCCAAACGGTCGCGCTCACGCCACTGCCCGGCGTCGTTGTCAGGCCGGTCGCGCCGCGCGCCGAAGCCGAAACGGCCGTCGCCGCGCCGGCAGCACCGGCCAAACCACTCGCCGCGCGCAGCGCGGGCGCAGCGGTCGTGGCCGCGCCCGCCGGCCTGGCCAACGCGGCCAAGCCGGCCGATGCGCCAGCGGCAAGCGCCGCGAAGGCCGGCCCGGCAAGCACCGGCCCGGCGCTGGACGCCGACGACGGCGTCAAGGGCGTGGCCGTCAAACTCGAGCACGCCGAACCGCTCGCCAAGCCGCAGGGCGAGCTGGCGCCGGGCAGCGGCGTGAAAACGCGCGAAGGCCTGGCCGAGGCCGCGCCGCTGCGCGCCAGCGCGCCCGAGCAGGCCCCCGTGCGCGAAGCGATCATCGCCGCCCCGGTCAGCGCGCCCGTTCAACAAGCGTCGCTGGGTGTCATGCAGGCCGCCTCGGCCATCCCGGTCGACAAGCTCAGCGGACGGGTCGGCACGCCGGCCTGGGACCAGCAACTGGGCCAGAAGATCGTCTGGATGGTGGCCGGCGGCGAACAAAGTGCGTCACTGACGCTCAACCCGCCCGACCTGGGACCGCTGCAAGTGGTGCTCAGCGTGAACAAGGACCAGGCCACCGCCTCGTTCACGTCGGCCCAGCCGGAGGTGCGCCAGGCGCTCGAATCGGCCATGCCGAAGCTGCGCGAGATGATGAGCGAGGCCGGCATCACCCTCGGCAACGCCAGCGTCGGCACCGGCATGCCGAATCAACAATCGGGCAGTCCGGAGTCGCGCGCGAGCGCGCCGACGGCCCGCTTCGAGGCACCGACACGCGCTGCCGAACCTGCCGCAGCGACGCCGCGCAGCGCCGCGCGCAGCACTGGCACCGGACAGGTCGATACCTTCGCCTGATAATGAACTGACAAGACGCGCCGAGCAACGGCGCGCGCAGGCGCCCCTGTTTGTTGCGCGCGACGTCGCGCCGGCTGTCGGGCTGGTCCGATAACGGCGAGATGCGCGCGCATCCGCCCTCTTTTCGGCATATCGCTACCGCGCAATATTCCCGATAATGACATAATGACGGCATGATCCATTTTCCAGCCGGTGCAGTATTTTGAAAGCGAATCCAAAAATGAAAGCTGATCCGAAAGCGGACGCAGCACCTGTCAAATCGTCCAAGAAGAAACTGCTGGTCATTGTCATCATGGCAGTGCTCGTGCTTGGCGCCGGCGGCGGCGCGGCCTGGTTCTTCACACGTGCCAGCACGCCGAGCAAGGAAGAGCACAAGGCGGTCAAGGCGGAACCGCCGGTATTTGCCGTGATCGAACCATTTACGGTCAACCTGCAGCCGGAAAACGGCGATCAGTACCTGCAGATCCAGTTCACGCTGCAAGTGGCCAATCTGGAACAGGCAGAACTGATCAAGGCCAATATGCCGAAAGTGCGCAGCCGCCTGCTGATGCTGCTGTCCGGTAAGAAGGCCTCGGAACTGACCACCACCGAAGGCAAAAAGCAGCTCTCGAGCGAGATCGTGGCGCAGATGAAACTGCCATTCCTGGAAAAAGGCGAGCCGCAACAGGTGTCCGACGTGCTGTATACTTCTTTCATCATTCAGTAACATCATGGCCGATAATTTCCTTTCCCAGGAAGAAGTTGATGCCCTGCTCAAGGGCGTCAACGGCGATCAGGATGACGCCGTCGCCCCTGAGGAAGCGACCGGCGTACGCACCTACAACCTGGCCACCCAGGAGCGCATCGTGCGCGGCCGGATGCCGACGCTGGAGATCATCAACGAGCGCTTCGCGCGCCTGTTGCGGGTGGGCTTGTTCAACTTCCTGCGCCGCAGCGCCGAGGTGTCGGTCGGCTCGGTGCGGGTGTCCAAGTACAGCGAATTCATCCGCAACCTGGTGGTGCCGACCAATCTGAACCTGGTGCACATGAAGCCGCTGCGCGGCACGGCGCTGATGGTGTTCGATCCGGGCCTGGTGTTTTTGCTGGTCGATAATCTGTTCGGCGGCGACGGGCGTTTCCACACCCGCGTCGAGGGACGCGACTTCACCCAGACCGAACAGCGCATTATTTTGAAAATCCTCGAGATCGTGTTCGAGGCCTACACCAAGTCGTGGGAGCCGGTGTTCCCGGTCGAATTCGAGTACATCCGTTCTGAAATGAATACCCAGTTCGCCAACATCGCCACCCCCAACGAGGTCGTGGTGGCGTCCACCTTCACCGTCGAACTCGGTTCGGTGTCGGGCCAGATCCACTTCTGCATGCCGTATTCGATGATCGAGCCGATCCGCGACGCGCTCACGTCCAGCCTGCAAGGCGAGGCGCTGGAAGTGGACAAGCGCTGGATCCGCCTGATGACGCAGCAGATCCAGATCGCCGAAGTCGAACTGGTGGCCGCGCTGGGCACGGCGCGGGTGTCCTTCGACGACATTCTGAACATGAAAGTGGGCGATATCATTCCGCTGCACATCCCCGAAATGATCCAGGCCACCGTCGACGGCGTGCCGGTGATGGACTGCAGCTACGGGGTGCTCAACGGACAATATGCGCTGAAAGTGGAGAAATTGCTCGCCAATGCCGATACTAAATAAAGCAGCGATGCGAACGCGCCTTTGCGCGCGCACCTGCCACACAGGAGAGCACAATGTCTGACAATCAAGATGACACCAGCATGGACGACGACTGGGGCGCCGCCATTGCCGAGCAGGCCAAGGCGGAAGCGGCTGCATTACAGAATCAGGCCGCCAGCGCCGCCGTGTTCAAGGATTTTTCGAACAAGGGCGCCAAGAGCGACACGCCGAACGATATCGATTTCATTCTCGACATCCCGGTCCAGTTGACGGTGGAACTGGGGCGCACCAAGATCGCCATCAAGAACCTGCTGCAACTGGCCCAGGGCTCGGTGGTGGAACTCGATGGTCTGGCCGGCGAGCCGATGGACGTGCTGGTCAACGGCTGCCTGATCGCTCAGGGCGAGGTGGTGGTGGTCAACGATAAATTCGGGATACGCCTGACGGACATCATCACGCCGTCCGAGCGGATTCGAAAACTCAACAAATGAGGCGCGCGCGCTTGCCCGCGGCCAGTTTTGCGCTGCTCGCCTGCCTGCTGGCCGGCGCCGCACAGGCGGGCGCTCCGGTCGCGTCCGGCACGGCGGCGCTGGCCGCCAGGGCGCTGCCGGCTACTGCAGGCAGCGCCGGATCGAGCACCAGCGCATCCAGCGCCGCCGTCGCGAGCGGCCCTGCGGCGAGCGCTGCCGTGCCGGCAGCGGCCCTGACGCCGATGCCGGGCGGCGCACCCGATGCGCTGGGCGGCGCCAGCGCCGGCCGGCCGGCGCTGGCGGCCAGCGGTGCGCTACTCGGCGCGCCGTCCGTGGCGTCCCCCATCAGCAGCACGCAGGCCGTCACATCGGCCGGCAATCTGCTGCAAACGATACTGGCGCTGTGCCTGGTGTTGGCGCTGCTGGCCGGTTTTGCCTGGTTCATGAAGCGCTACGGCCCGAAGAACGCGGGTGCGCAGAGCGGCCTGCGCATCGTCGGCGCGCTCAATCTGGGTGGACGCGAACGCATCATCGTCGTCGAAGTGGGCGACCAGTGGATCGTGGTGGGCGCCTCGCCCGGGCGCGTCAACGGCCTGGCGACCATGCCGCGCCAGGCGCCGGCCGACCAGTCCGCCATGCTCAGCGGCGACGCGCCGGCGGCCAGCAGCTTTTCCGAATGGTTGAAACAAACGATCGATAAACGCAATGCAAACTAGGCTGTCCACGTCCTCCCACACCCGCTCCTGCTGGGGCAAGTCCGCGTTCTTGATGGCGTTACTGTGCCTGCCCTTGCTGGGCGCGGCCGCGCAGGGCATCCCGGCCTTCAACAGCACTCCCGCCCCCGGCGGCGGCACCGCCTATTCGCTGCCGGTGCAAACGCTGCTGCTGATGACGGCGCTGTCGTTCCTGCCGGCGGCGCTGCTGATGATGACCAGTTTCACCCGCATCATCATCGTGCTGTCGCTGTTGCGCCAGGCGCTGGGCACCCAGTCGGCGCCGCCGAATCAGGTGATGGTCGGACTGGCGCTGTTTCTGACGCTGTTCGTCATGGGCCCGGTGTTCGACAAGATTTATGTGGAGGCCTACCAGCCCTTGCAGGAAAACAAGATCGGCATGGGCGAGGCGATGGACAAGGCCATCGTGCCCTTGAAAGTCTTCATGACCAAGCAAACCCGCCAGGCCGATCTGGCGCTGTTCGTCAAGATGTCGCGCTCGCCGGCGCTGCAGGGGCCCGACGATATTCCGCTGCGCATCCTGATTCCGGCCTTCGTCACCAGTGAGCTCAAGACGGCGTTCCAGATCGGTTTCGCCATCTTCATCCCCTTCCTGATCATCGACATGGTGGTCGCCTCGGTGCTGATGTCGATGGGGATGATGATGATGTCACCGGCCGTCATCTCGCTACCGTTCAAGCTGATGCTGTTCGTACTGGTCGATGGCTGGCAGCTGATGCTCGGTTCGCTCGCCCAGAGTTTTTATTAGGACCGCGCGATGACACCGGAAAGCGTGATGACGCTGGGTCGCCAGGCCATGGAGGTGACGCTGATGGTGGCCGCGCCGATGTTGCTGGTGGCGCTGATCATCGGCCTGATCGTCAGCATTTTTCAGGCCGCCACCCAGATCAATGAAGCGACGCTGTCCTTCATTCCGAAACTGGTGGGCATCTTCGTCGCCTTGATCATCGCCGGCCCGTGGATGCTGGCCGTCATGCTCGACTATATGCGCGGCGTGTTTACCGGCATTCCCGGCCTGATCGGCTAGGCCGCATGCCAGGCCCACGCCGGCGCCGCTGCGCGCCCAAGCCATGATCACGCTGACCAGCGCCGAGATGAACGTGTGGATCGCCGCGCTGATGTGGCCGCTCACCCGCATCCTCGGCCTGCTCGCCGCCGCTCCCCTGTTTGGCAACAGCAGCGTGCCGGTGTCGGTCAAGGTGATCCTGGGCGTGATGCTGGCGCTGATCCTCGCGCCAGCGCTGCCGGCCATGCCGGCCACCGATCCGATGTCGCTGGCCGGCCTGTTGATTGTGCTGCAAGAGATGCTGATCGGCCTGTCGATGGGCTTTGCGATGCGCATCGTGTTCGCGGCGGTGGAGATGGCCGGCGAGATCAGCAGCCTGACCATGGGCCTGGGCTTCGCCACGTTTTTCGACCCGCAGTCGCAGGGGCGCTCGTCGGCCATCAGCCAGTTCCTGGCCTTGATCGCCACGATGGCCTTCCTGTCCGTGAATGCGCACCTGGTGCTGTTGTCGGCGCTGGCGGAGAGTTTCATCAGCATGCCGATCTCGGCCCATCCGGTGTCGGCCGTCGGCTTCCAGCAACTGGCCAAATGGGGCGGTCACATATTCGCGGCGGGCGTGCAGTTGTCGCTGCCCATCGTCGCCGCCCTGTTGATCACCAACGTCGCGCTGGGCATCCTCACGCGCGCGGCGCCGCAACTGAATATCTTTGGGATCGGCTTTCCGATTTCGCTGGGCGTGGGCTTGCTGGTGATCAGCCTGGCCCTGCCCTACCTGTCCGGGCCGCTCCAGAACCTGTTCAACCTGGGCATAGAGACAACCCGCATGCTGCCGCGCGCCTGGAACGAGCGCGCCGCGCCGGCCCCGGTGGCGCCGGCCCCGGTGGCGCCGGCGCCCGCCATCCGATGAAGAACGATTGCCAAGCTGCGTCGCGGAGGTAGTCGGTGTGGGGGAGCACGGGCGCCTATTAGGGCGGTACACGCGGCGCCGGGTGATGTACGGGGCCGGGTGCTGTCTGGGTCCGGGGCCCGTCACACGGCGCGCGCCGTTGCCAGGGGCGCCGCGTCGGTGTTTAGCTGATGTAATTGAACAAGGACAAACCGCTTAGCGTCTTGAACGATTTTTGCGCCGCATCGAGCGTGAATTGCTGCTGGGTGAATTGCGAGATCGCCTTGACGGTATCGAGGTCCTGCAGCGTGGCCAGCGTGGCCGAATACTGGATGTTGATGTCGTCGCCGGCGCTGTCGAGCGTGTCGAGCTCCTTCAGGCGCGAGCCGATCGAGGCGCGCACCGCCAGCACATTGTCGAGCGCGCTGGTCAGGTTATCGTTGGCGCTGTTCAGACCATTGGTCAGCGTCGCCTGGCCCGAACCGCCCACCACCGGCGCGCGCAGCGTGGCGATCAGCGAGGTCATGGTCTCGAACAGCGACTGGTTCTTGCTCGGCGCGACGGTGAACTTGTCGCCGTCGGCCGGCGCGCCCTTGATGTCGAACGCCACCCCGTCGAAGGTAATTTTTTGCCCGGTGCTGTACACGCTGGGCACCACCGGCGCCGGTGGCGGGGGCACGGCCAGTCCGGTGGTGGTGTTTTGCACGGTGTAGGTGGTCACGCCGGCGGCCACCGCGAAGGTGATCGCATAGTTATTGTGGGTCAGCGTCGACGGGTCCGCCACCGCGCCCGAGGAAATGATGCCCGAGCCGGTGTTCGCCGCCGCCGCTCCCGTCTGGAAGGTGCCGTTGCCGGTGGCGTTGTTGATGAACACCGAGCTGCCCGAGTCGCTCACCGGCAGCTGGCGCGACGAGCCCACCTGCAGCACGCGCTGGCCCTGGTCGCCATTGTAGTCGGCGCCGGTGGCCGTCTGGGTGAACGGCTCGGTGGTCGAGCGAAAGCCCGAGAACAGATAACTGCCGGTGCCGTCATTGCTGTTGGCCAGCCCCAGCAAGTCGGTCAGCCGGCCCGACAGTTCGGTGGCGATCGATTCACGGTCGGACTGCGACAAGGCGCCATTCCCGCCATTGACGGTGAGCACTTGCACATCCTGGATCAGCGCGGTGGTGTTACCCAGCGCCAGTTCGACCTGGGACAGCGAGCTGCGCGCATTCTGGCGATTGGTGCCGTATTGCGTGTTGACCGATTGCGACTGGGTCACTTCCAGCGCGCGCGCGGTGGCGATCGGGTCGTCGGCCGGGGTCAGGTTGCGCCGACCCGTGGCCAATTGCTGCTGGGTCTTGGCAATGGCCGACTGCAGCGTACTGAGCTGGTTGGTGCCGGTCTCGAAAATGGTGTTAGTGCTGATGCGCATGATGCATTCCTTCGTATGGGGTGCGGCGCGCCGACGCCGGCCTGCTTAGTGGCCGATCGACAGCAGCACGTCGAACATGGTGCTGGCGATCTGCATGACTTTGCCGGCCGCCTGATAGGCTTGCTGGTAACGCAGCAGATTGGTCGCCTCCTCGTCCAGATTGACCCCGGACACACTTTGCTGGGCCTGCGTCGCCTGGGCCAGCAAGGCGTCGCCGGACAGGCTGTTGACCTGCACCTCGCGCGCCTTGTTGCCTACCACGCTGACCGCTTCGGCATACGCGCCCTGGTAGGTGGTCGACTTGCCGTTGAAGATATTGGTTGTCTGCAAGGCGCCCAACAGGCGCGCGTTGCGGTTGTCGCCCACGCCGGCCGTGTTGGGGCCGACGGTGAAGGTGTCGCCATTGAGCGGCAGGCCGGTGAAATCGACGCTGATCGCGTTATTGTTGGCGCCGCCGATGCTCAGCGTGGCGCCATCGACGTACTTCACCGGCACGCCGGGCGCATACACCACCGGCGGCTGGCCCTTGACGGTAACGGTCACCGACTGGCCGGCCGGAAAGCCGCTCAGCGTGCCCGGCAAGCCGGGCGAGCCGGGCACGCCCGTGTAGGTCAGCGTGAACGGCGCCGCCAGTTGATTGGCCGGCACCAGATAGTCGCTGCCGACACTACCGGCGCCGATCTGCGCGTGGCCCGTGTTGGTGGTCGGATTGGTGGTGGTGATCGGCGCCGCGGCGGCGATCTTGGACAGGTCGCTGATGGCCACCGTGAAACCGGAGGCGCCGTTGATGGTCGGCTGGACCACGAACGAGTCGCCCTGTGCGGACGCGCCCGTGATGGTGAAGTCGACGCCGTCGATGGTCTGCGGCCCCACTTGCGGATAGGGTGAAATCAGCGTTTGCGGCCCCCCCTTGAGCGGGGTCACCGTGTAATTGCTGCCGTCGTAATCGACGCGGTAATCGCCGCCGGTCAGCTTGCTCGCATCGGACACCTTGGCCGTCACCACCGCCGTGCTGGTGACGTTGTTGTGCACGTTGGCGCCGACCACCGCCGGCGCCTCGGTGAAGAAGGTGCCGCCCAGCGCGCCATTCTGGTCCTGCCCCAGCGCATGTTGTGCGTTGAAGGTCTGGGCCAGACCGACGGCAATCCGGCCCAGGTCGTTCTGGGCCTTGTCGAGCGTGGTGCTGCGAAACTCCAGCAAGCCGCCCAGTTCGCCGCCGGACAGGGCGCTGTCGGCCAGCACGGTGACCTTGGTGCCGGTCACGTAACCGACCTGCACGCGCGTCAGATCGGTGGGCGAGTTGGTCACCGCCAGCTGGAAGGCATGGTTGCCCACCACCAGCGGCTGACCGCTGCCGACTGACACCGTCACACTGCCGTTGCCGCCGTCGGTGACGGTGGTCTTGACCTGCTTGTTCATTTCCGAAATAATCTGGTCGCGCTTATCGAGCAGGTCATTCGGCGGGCTCGTCTCGCTGTTGCCAAATTTGCCAATCTGGTCATTCAGGTCGGCGATCTGGGTGGCAAACGAATTAATCACCGTCACGTTCGAGGTGATCTGGCTGTTGACACCGTCGCGTATCTCGACCAGCCGTCCGTTGAGGCCCTGGAAACGCCCCGCCAGCGAATCGGCGGTCGACAGCAACGCCTGGCGCGAAGCGGCCGAGGCGGGATTGGAGGCGACATCCTGCACCCCTTTGAAAAAATCCTGCAGCGCCGGTGCCAGCCCGGAGCTGGTATCGGCGAGCAGGTTATCGACCTGGCTGATCTGGGCGTTGTAGGTGTCGAGCGCGCTCTTCGAGCTTTGCGCCGAGCGCAGCTGCTGGGTCAGAAAATCGCTGTAGTAACGCACCACCGAGTTGACCTCGGTACCGCTGCCGACAAAGCCGTATCCGACGTCCTGCGCCTTCGACGCCGACTGTACGATGCGCTCGCGGCTGTAGCCCGGCACGTTCGCATTGGTGATGTTATTGCCGGTCGTGGCCATGCCGACCTGCGCGGCGAGCAAGCCTGATTTACCGATATTGAGGAGATTTGAGCCCATGATCTGTCTTTTTCTAGCACCTTAGCTATATTGTTGACGGCATATTTTGACAAAACTTGAAGTGCCGCACAGCAACACGCGCTGTGCCTAGCCCAGCAGGGAGTGATTGATGATGCGCGTCAACTTGGCCGCGTAGTGCGGATCGGTGGCATAGCCGGCCTTTTGCAAGCCCTGCGCGAAGCTGCTCGCGTCGCGCGCGCTGGCCAATACCTTATCGTAACGCGGATTGCTCGACAGCAGGCGCGCGTAATCGCGGAAGCTGTCCGCGTAGCTGTCGTAGGCACGAAATTTCTCGACCCGGGTCTGCGGCGTGCCGTTCACATATTCGGTCGTGACGGCCTTGACAACCTTGCCAGTCCAACCCGGCCCCGCCTTGATGCCGAACAGATTGTGGCTGGCGCTGCCGTCGGCGTTCTTGATCTCGCGCTTGCCCCAACCGCTCTCGAGCGCCGCCTGGCCCAGCATGAACTTGGCCGGGATGCCCGTCGTGCGGCTGGCCTCCTCGGCGTGCATGCCCAGCTTTTCCTGGAACGCGCGCACATGGGGCGACTGCGAGGCCTTGCTGGCCGCATCGGGCGCGCTGGCCGGCGCAGCCGTCGGGCGCAACAATTTGGCCGCGTCCAGATTGACGGGCGAGGCGCCCGGCGCCGGCGTCTCGGCGCCGATCGCCAGCGCCTGGCTCGACAGCTGGCGGATCAACACGTCGGCCAGCCCCACCCCGCGCTTGGCCAGGTTCTGGCTCATCTGCTGGTCCAGCATGGCCGTAAATTGCTTGGTCTGGGCGCTGTCGGTCATGCCCTCCTGCGGCGTGGCGTCGCGCATGCTCTTCATCATCATGTTGATGAACATCGCCTCGAACTGGGTCGCCGCCCCCTTGAGCGCCTCGGGCGAGCCCGCCTTGGCGGCGTTCTTCAGGCCGCCCAGACTATTGCTGTCGAGCGCCAGTTTGCTGGTCAGGTCGGTCTGGGGGATCATGGCAGGCCTAGATGATCTCGAGGTCGGCGCGCAAGGAACCTGCCGCCTTTAGCGCTTGCAGGATAGACAGCAAGTCCTGCGGCGAGGCGCCGATCGCATTCAAGGCCTTGACCACCTCGGACAGCGACACGCCGGCCTTGACCATGACGATCTTGCCGGGATCTTTTTTGACCTCGATCTGGTTGTTCTGGGTGACGGTGGTGGTGCCGTTCGAGAACGGTCCCGGCTGGCTCACCTGGGGCTCGCTGCTGATCGTCACCGACAGATTGCCGTGCGAAATGGCGCAGGCGTCCAGCGTGACGGCCTGGTTCATCACCACCGAGCCGGTGCGCGCGTTCATCACCACGCGCGCCGACACCTGGGCCGGCTTCACGTCCAGCCCCTCGAGGATGCCCAGGAAAGACACGCGCGCGTCGCTGCCGCTGGGCGAGCGCACGCGGATCACGCGCCCGTCCTGGGCGCTGGCCACGTCCGGCCCGAAATGGTTGTTGATCGCCTCCACCACCCGGCTGGCGGTGGTGAAGTCGGTGCTGTTGAGTTCAAGCCGGATCAGATTGTTTTCACCCAGCGCCGAGGCGACTGCGCGCTCGACCGTGGCGCCGCCGGCGATCTTGCCCACCGCCAGATGATTGACGATCACCTGGGCGCCGCCGGCCGCCGCGCCCACCCCGCCCACCAGCACATTGCCCTGCGCCATGCCGTAGATCTGGCCGTCGGCGCCTTTCAAAGGCGTCATCAGCAAGGTGCCACCGCGCAGGCTCTTCGCATTGCCGATCGAGGACACGGTGATGTCGAGCGTCTGGCCCGGCTGGGCGAACGCCGGCAGCGAGCTGGTGACGACCACGGCGGCCACGTTTTTCAGTTGCAGCGTGGTGCCGGCCGGCAGGTTCACACCCAGTTGCTGCAGCATCGACACCACCGACTGGACGGTGAACGGGGTCTGGGTGGTCTGGTCGCCGCTGCCGTCCAGGCCCACCACCAGACCGTAGCCGATCAGCTGATTCTGACGCACGCCGGCGATGCTGGCCAGGTCTTTCAGGCGCTCGCCCTGCGCTGCCGGCGCCACCATCAGCGCCGCGCCGACGGCCAGCGCGCCCAGCAGTTGTATAAATTTAGGCATCATCGTTCCGATCAAAATGGCAGCATGCTCTGGAAGAAGCGCGACACCATGGCCGTCATCTCGGCCCGGTCGATCTGGCTGTTGGTGCGGTACTCGACGCGCGCGTCGGCCACCTGGTTGGACGTGACGGTGTTGCCCAGGCCGATATTGTCGGGGCTGATCATGCCCGAGAAGCGGATGAACTCGGTGCCCTTGTTGAGCGCCACCTGCTTCTCGCCGGCCACAATCAGATTGCCGTTAGGGAGCACCTCGGTGACCGTCACGCCGATCGTGCCGGTGAAGGTGTTGCTGGCGGTCTGGTTGTCGGCGTCGGAAAACTTGTTGGCCGTGGAGGTCGCCACGCTGGCGCCCAGCCGTCCTTGCAAGGGGCCGGGCACGCCGAAGGCGGCGCTACCCGTTTTATTGCCCGAGCTGGCGCCGGCCTTGCCGGCCGAGGTGCTTTCGGTGATGGTGATGGTCAGCAAATCGCCCACCTGGCGCGCACGCCGGTCCTCGAACATCGGACGGTAGGCGGTGGTCTGGAAGATGGCGCCGTTGGACGGCGCCGCAGTCGCTTGCGCCAGCGGGCGCGCCGTGGTCGGTTGCAGCACGATCGAGCTGGGCACGCTCTGGCAGCCGGCCAGCGCGACAACCACGAAGAGGGACATGATTTTCATTGCGAACTCCTGCGCCACGCCCGCAACGGGGTGGCCAATCTGGTGGCGCGCCGCAGCGCGTGAATCACAGCTGGGACAGCTTTTGCAGCATCTGGTCGGACGTGGTGATGGCCTTGCTGTTGATCTCGTAGGCGCGCTGGGTCTGGATCATATTGACCATTTCCTCGACCACGTTGACGTTCGACGTTTCCACGAAACCTTGCATCAGTACCCCCGCGCCGTTGGTGCCCGGCGTGTTGGTGTTCGGACTGCCCGAGGCGCCCGTCTCGACATACAGGTTTTCACCCTTCGATTCGAGTCCGGCCGGATTGATGAACGTCGTCACCTGCAAGGAGCCCACCTGGGACGGCGTGTTGGTGCCGGGCAGCGTCACCGATACGGTGCCGTCGCGCCCCACCGTGACGCTTTGCGCATTGGCCGGAATGGTGATCGCCGGTTGCACGACGAAGCCGCTGGAGGTGACCAGCTGGCCGTTCGAGTCGCTCTGGAACGAGCCGTCGCGCGTGTAGGCGGCGGTGCCGTCGGGCAGCAGCACGGAAAAAAAGCCGCCGCCGTTGATCATCACGTCCTTGGAATTATTGGTCTGCTGCGGATTGCCCTGCGTGAACAGGCGCTCGGTGGCGACGGCGCGCACGCCGGTGCCGATCTGCAGGCCCGACGGCAAATTGGTCTGCTGGGACGATTGCGCGCCAGGCTGGCGCAGATTTTGGTACAGCAGGTCCTCGAACACGGCGCGTGAACGCTTGAAACCGTTGGTGCTGACGTTGGCCAAATTATTGGTGATCACGTCGAGCTGGGTCTGCTGCGCTTCGAGGCCGGTCTTGGCAATAAATAGGGAACGTATCATTTTCTTCTCCTTCACGCGACCGGCAGACAGGCCCCGGACACCATGATTATGCGGGACGGAGCGTCAATTCAAAGCGATGATCTGGGTCGCTTTCGCGGCGTTGTTCTCGGCATTCTTCAACAGGCTCATCTGGGTTTCGAACTGGCGCGCCAGCGAAATCATCTGCACCATCGAATCGATCGGATTGACGTTGCTGCCCTCGAGCGCGCCACCGGCCACGGTGACGGTCGGGTCGGCCTCGGCCACGCCGCCGTTCTTCAAGCGAAACAGGCCGTCGTCGCCGCGCACCAGGTCCTGCTCGGGGGGATTGACCAGCTTTAGCCGTCCCAGCACGGTCGAGGTACCGGGCTTGGTGCTGGTGGCGATGCCGGCGATGGTGCCGTCGTTGGCGATCGTGACAGTGACTTCAGGCGGAATGGTGATCGGGCCGCCGTCGCCGGCCACCTGCTGGCCGCCCGGTCCTTGCAGCAAGCCGTTCTCGGACATCTTCAGCCCGCCGTTGCGGGTGTAGGCTTCGCTGCCGTCGGGCATCTGCAAGGCAATCCAACCCTTGCCGCGCAGCGCCACGTCCAGGTCGCGTCCGGTCTGCTGGATCGGGCCGGACGAGAAATCAGCCCCCACGGTCGAGTCGACCACGAACACCCGTGTGGGCAGGCCAGGCGCCTCGATCGGCACGGCCCGGAACGCGTCGATCTGGGCGCGAAAACCGGTGGTGGTCACGTTGGCCAGATTGTGCGCGGCCGTGGCCTGCTGTTCGAGGATGTGCTTGGCGCCGCTCGAGGCGGTATAGATCAGTCGGTCCATGGGGCTTCTTTCGGCGCGCCGGCGCGCCCGCGAACGGGGCGCCGGCGACGCGGTCCTTAACGCAGGTTGACCAGGGTTTGCAGCACCGAGTCCTGGGTCTTGATGGTCTGCGCATTGGCCTGATAGACGCGCTGCGCGGTGATCATGTTGACCAGTTCGGCCGTCAGGTCGACGTTGGAGTTTTCCACCGCCGACGATTGCAATACGCCCAGCGACCCGGAGTTCGGCTCGCCGATCAGCGGCACGCCCGAGGTCGACGATTCGGCCCAGGCATTGTTACCGAGCGGCGACAGGCCGTTCGGATTGGCGAAGTTGGCCAGGATCACCTGCGCCAGCGCGTGCGACTGGCCGTTGCTGTACTGGCCCAGAATGACGCCGTCGGCACCGGCCGAAAAACGCGCCAGATGGCCCGCCGTGTAGCCGTCCTGGGTGATCTTGTTGACGCTGGTGGTCGAGCCGTACTGGGTGGTGCCGGTGAAGTTCATCTGCACACTCAGTGGCGAGGTGGCGCCGGTGGCCGGAAACAGCGGCAATGGCACGGTGAACGGTATCGTGTTGAGCGGGTTGTACACGTTCGGATTGCCCGCCGCCGTCTGGTCGAGGGCGTACTGGTCCATTGCCGATTTGCTCATCACGCCGTTTGAATCAAAAATCAGCCGTCCCACCGCGCGCCCCGGCACCGTCACGACGGCGGCCAGCGCCTTGTCGATGCTTTCCTTGGTGGCGCCCACTTCGTTGCCGGCGACGGTCGACGCGGCCAACAAGGCCGCATCCTGGGCCGCCGGGTCAATCGGGGGCACCGCCGAATTGAGTTGCGCGGTGGCCACCGCGTTGGTGGCCGCGTAAGCCAGGCTGGCGTAGGCGACCGGATCGAAGGGCACGATGGCCGCCTGGGCCAGCGCGGCCGCGCCTTCCGGCGTGTTCTTGTCGAGCGAAGCGGCCGCCACCGCCTGGCCGGAGATTTCCGTGCCGTCGTTGGCGACATACACGTCCCAGGTGGACGGGCCGGCGCGCACATAGAAGGTCGACATCACGTGCGGATTACCCAGCGTGTCATACACGTCCACCGGCACCTGCTTGTTGTAGGTGGTCGGATCGGTCGCGTCGAACGGCGTCTTGACCGGATTGAGGCTGCGCGAGTCGAGATTCATCAAGGTATCGACCTTGGACGTGGCGACCGGCTTCAAATCGGCCGTGTTGATCACGATCGGGACCGGCGAACCGGCCAGGATCTTGCCCGACTGATCGGCCAGATAACCGGTCAGCTTGGCACTTTGCGCGTTCACCATGTAACCGTTCTTGTCGAGCGAAAACTGGCCGTTGCGCGAATACTGCGCCGTGCCGTTGATCGAGGTGCGGAAAAAACCGGCGCCGTTGATGGCGATGTCGAGTGGATTATTGGACGACTCCACGTTGCCCTGGGTGAACTGCTGGGCAATCTGCGACACTTTCGAGCCAATCCCGGCCTGATTGCCGCCGGCGCCGTTGAGCGAGTTTGCGTACACGTCGGCGAACTGGGCTTGCGAGCCCTTGAAGCCGACCGTGCTGGCATTGGCGATGTTGTTGCCGATCACGTCGAGCGATTTGGCTGCGCCGTTCAGGCCGCTTAATCCTTGCTGGAAAGACATGGTGTTCTCCTGGTAAAAAAGTGTGTGTGCGGGCCGGCGGCGCGCTACAGAATTTGTTTGACGTCGGCCATCGACACGGCGCCGACACCCGGAACGTTCAGTTTCACGCCATCCTTGGCGCTGGTGGAGACGCTGGCCACGGTGCCAAATGCCAGCGCGCTCGCGTCCGTCAGCGCATTGCCACCTTGCATCGCGACGACCTTGAAACTGTAATGACCGTCGGCCATCAGCGCCTTGGCGTCATTCACCCCATCCCACGCGAGCGGCACGGTGCCGGCCGGCTTGGCGCCCAGGTCCATCGTGCGCACCACCTTGCCGGTCGAATCCATGATTTGCACCTGCACCGAGTCGGCTGCGCTGGCCAGGTCGACCCCGAGGATCGACTTGCTGCTGGCGAGCTCGACATTGGAGCCGGCGGTCAGCACGCCGTGCCCGATCATATTGGCCGCCTGCAGCGACTCGGACGACTGATAGCTGGACTTGAGCGTTTCGAGCGTCGTGTTCAGTTTGTTCACGCCAGTCACCGTCGACAGCTGCGCCAGCTGGCTGGTGATCTGGGCATTGTCGAGCGGATTGAGCGGATCCTGATTCTTCAGCTGGGTCACCAGCAAGGTCATGAACTTGTCGGTGTCGGCCTGCACGCCGCCGGCGCTGCTGCTGCTGCTGGTCTTGGCGTTGACGGCATTGAGCAAGTCCTGCGAAGGGAGACTGCTGCCGGATTGAATGGTTGTCATGATTGCCTTCTGGTAGAGATTACTGACCCAGCGTGAGCGTCTTGAGCAGCAGCGTCTTGGCCGCGTTCATCGTTTCCACGTTGGTTTGATAGGAGCGCGAGGCGGACAGCATGTTGACCATTTCGTCGACCACATTCACGTTGGGCATCGCCACATAGCCCTTCTCGTCGGCCATCGGGTGCTTCGGGTCGTACACCTGCTTGAGCGGCGACGCATCCTCGACGACCTGCTGTACCTTGACGCCGGCCCCGCCCGCCTCGTACTGCACCGTCTCAAACACCACCTGCTTGGCCCGATAGGCCTGGCCGCTGGCGCTGGTGGCGCTGTCGGCGTTGGCCAGGTTGGAGGCGACGACATTGAGGCGCTGCGCCTGGGCGCTCATCGCCGAGCCGGACACATTGAAGATATTAAATAGAGACATGCTTATTGTCCTCCCTGAATGGCCGCCATCAAGCCACGGATTTGCATATTGATCATCGTGATGCCGGCCTCGTAACGCACGGCGTTGTCGGCAAACTGGTTGCGCTCGACGTCCATGTCGACCGTGTTGCCGTCGGCGCTGCCCTGGGCCGGCGTGCGGTACTGCAGCGGCGTGCCGTCCGGCAGCAGGTCGGCGCTCTGTCCTACCTCGCCGATGTGGGCCGGGGCCGTCGTGCTGAGCACGCCGGCCGGCGGCGTGGTGCGCGTCATCACGCTTTGCAAGGCGCTGGCAAAGTCGATGTCGCGGGCCTTGAAATTGGGCGTGTCGGCGTTCGCGATGTTCGAGGCGAGCACTTGCTGACGCTGCGAGCGCAAGCTTAATGCGGCTTCGTTAAAGCGCAGGTAATCGTCGAGTTTGCCTATCATTTCCAGCTCCGGATCTATCGACCGCCGCCGTTTCGAGGCTGCGATCTTGTGGTGACAGCGTTGATAGTACGGCGGCCTTGCTTGGCGCCATCGAACGATCAAACCGTGCAAACGCATGCTATTCAAGCATTCGGGCCGGCCGGGGGCGGCCTATGATGAGCCTATTCCACAGGACTCCCCCATGAAACTGTCGCTCTCCCTGCTGTTCGCCGTGATCTTGCTGCCGCTTGGCGCGCTGGCCCAGAGCGCGCCCGCCGCGCGCCAGGATCCGGCCGTATTGCGCGCCACCGCCGAGCAGTTCCTGCAGATGCAAACGGCCGGCCTGCCCGGTCAGGTTACGCTGACATTGGGCAAGCTTGACGCACGCATCAACTTACCCGCCTGCGACGCACCGCAAGCGTTCATGGCACCGGGCGCGCGCGCCTGGGGCAAGACCACGGTCGGCCTGCGCTGCAACGCCCCCGCCTGGACCATCTATCTGCAGGCGCAAGTGCTTGTGCTGGCCGACTATGTTGCCAGCGCCATGCCGCTGACGCAGGGCCAGCCCATCGTCGCCAGCCAGCTGGTGCTGCAGCGCGGCGACCTGGCGACGCTGCCCAACGGCGTCATCACCGACACGGCGCAGGCGATCGGGCGCAGCCTGTCGATGTCGCTGGCGGCGGGCGCACCGTTACGTCTGGACATACTGCGTAGCAAAAATGTGGTACAACAGGGCCAGCTGGTGCGCGTCATCTCGAGCGGCGAAGGTTTCAAGGTGTCGGCCGAAGCGCGCGCGATCGGCAGCGCCAGCGAGGGCCAGGTGGTGCAAGTGAGGACGCCCGGCGGAACGATGCTGAGCGGTGTGGCGAAGGCGGGGGGACTGGTTGAGGTGGTGTTTTAGGCTTGTTTGCCAGAATTCCATCGTTACTTGCTAAAGTTTCCGGGACACGCGCCGTTACCTACGCATATCCCGGAGTTTTAGCTCCGACCAGACGAGGATGATGCTGTGAAAATTACCGATACAATCAAGAGTACGCCTGGCCTTCCGGTGACACAAACCCCGGCGCAAGGGGCCAAGAGTGCAGAGAAAGCGACCGTCAATCCGGCCTCGTCCGATAGCGTGCGCCTGTCTTCGCAAGGACAAGCCCTGGCCAGTGCGGTCGGTGGCGGCGCCGCCGTGTTCGACACCAAAAAGGTCGAACGCATCAAGCTCGCCATCGCCGACGGACAGTTCCAGGTTAATTCAGAAAAAGTTGCCGACGGTCTGCTCGAAACTGTGCGTGACCTGCTGCACTCCCGCAAAAGATAAAGACCATGCACGCCGCCAGCCCAAGCACGACCCTGCAAGACGAACACCACACAATGACAGCGCTGGTGGCGCTGATGCAGCAAGAGCAGCAACATTTGATCAATGCCGAGATTGACCAGCTGACCGCGCTGACGGTGCAGAAGTCGCAAGCGGTCCATCAGATGGCCAACCTGGCCAGACAGCGTCACCAGGCTTTGGGCCGGGCCGGCTTCGCCGCTGCGGAAAGCGGCATGCAGCCATGGCTGGCCGCCGGCGACGACAGCGCCGCCAGCGCGCTCTGGCAAGAACTGCTGGCACTGACCCGCGTCGCCAAGGAGCTCAACCGGGTCAACGGCATGTTGATCGGCAAACAAATGTCCAACAACCAGGGCGCACTGAATGCCCTGCGCGCACCCGGCCAGGGCAGCGCTGGCTTCTACGGCCCCAGCGGCCACGCCACCGCAGCCACCAGCAGCGGGCGCTTCGTCATCGGCTAGGCCACTCAGGCTGGCGGCAGCAGCGTCAGCATCACCTCCCCCTCGCAGGCCGGCGCCATCGTCGCACAGCACGCGCGCCATTGTCGGGTGTTCCGAGCCCCTCACGGCAGTCACCGTGCCTGACGTCTTCGACGCCAGAGAGGCCACGACGATCGTGCTGGCTGGTCACAGGGCTGCCAAGCTGCGCCGCCAAATCGCCCCTCGCACACTGACCGCTTGGGCACAGTCGCGCCGCACAGACAAAAGCGCATCGCCCATGGGTCCTTGGCGTGGCCGCGCGCCCGTTCGGCACACGCCCGGGCTGAGCGCGCGCTATTTGTTGCGCAGCACGCTGTTGAGTGCCTTGTTGACTTCCCTGCTCACGCGCCGCTGCAATTCCTCGAACACGTTGCGGATGAAGGAGACGCTGACATCCTCGGCCACGTCGTTGAGCTTGCGCCCCAGCAGACGCAAGATCTTGCGGATCAAGTGCTTGATGTAGACGCTGACGTCGATGCCGGCCTGTATGCCCCGGTGCAGCATCATCGCGATCTGGTCGAGCAAGGTCATGCCGATGGTCAGGCTGGCCTGGATCTGTATCGCCATTTGCTTGAATATTTCGCCGAAGATCCAGGCGATCGCGGCGTTGAGCAAATTGAGTGAATTGACGGTGAAGCTGAGCACGCCGTCCGACTCCATCCATTTTTTCAGCGCCTTCTCGGTGGGCGGCACCCAGGACCTGTCCTCGAGCTCCTTCCAGTTGCTGCAACGACTCACCAGCGGCACGTAACTGGCCATGATGTGTTTCAAGGGATCGATGAAATTGCCGCCGCTGCCGCCCAGGCGCAAGGGCGAATCCTGGGGAATGTGCAGAAACGGCCACAGCGGCACCATCGCCACCGGGTCCTGTTGATGAAACACCCGATGGACGTTGGCAAGCCCGAGCTTGGCCTCGGCATACTGGCAGTAGCCGCTCATGCCCACGCGCGGCGAGCCGAAGGTGTACAAGGCCACCTCGGCTGCCTTGCGGTTGCTCTTCACCCATTCGGCGATCAGGGTCGCCAGCGCGCCGCCCAGGCTGTGCCCGACGCAATGGACCTTGATGGGATTTTTCGCCTGGTTGAAAAAATCGCGCAGTCCGTTGTTGAGGATGTCCGAGAACACCTTTTGAAAGCCCATGTGCACCAGATGGCCGGAACTGGCACGCGACAGCCCGACGGTGCCGTCGCTGGCCCAGTCGAACGCGTTGCTGGTCCCGCGCGTCAACACCAGCACATGGTTGCGAAACGGGTTGTCCAGTTTATCGGTGCCGTTGGCGATGGTGCAAAAACCGCTCGACTTGCGCAGCAACTGGGCCGTGCCCGAGCTGCCCTTGATGGCCGAGGTCTTCGCCTCGGGCTTGAAATCCCAGTTGTCCTTGTACGGCTCGACCTGGTCTTCCATATACCGCTGGGTTTCGATGGTGTACACCAGCCGGGCCAGTTCGGCCGCCACGCCTGGCATCAGCTCGGCGCTCATTTCAGCACCTCGCCGATCTCCGACGGAAAATGGCAGTTGGTGCGCAGTACGCCGAGCAGCAATTTGATTTTCTTCGGCGCCGCCGTCAGCTCGCAGGAAAACTGAATCGGCATGCCGGCCGATTCCCAGTTACGCAGGTCGACCAACTCGCGATTGGCACCGGCATCGCCCTTGACCATGCGCCAGATCTGCCAGTGTTCGCCGTGATGTTCGACATCGATCGACTGGTAGGCGACGAATTCTCCCAGCATGATGCGCCCCGGCCCGGGCATCTCCGGCAAATGAAATCCCCCGGTGGCCGACGTCAGCGTCTCGTCCTTGTAGGTCTTGTCCTTCCACTCGACGCTGCGGGTCACGCGCGCGCCCGCCAGCGGCTTCTGATTGAGCGTGAGGACCCCGTCAACGCTGGAAAACAGGACGACTTTTTTGCCTAACAGACCCATCGCATTCCCTTCACTCGATGCGAACAGCAGCAGTGCGACTCCCAACAGCCCCAATCTGAGGATTGCTTTGGCAAATAAGTTCATTGAGGCATCCGATGGAAGGCGGGGCATGATCAGCGGCACCCTCGTTCCGGGTGTGCGCAATGGAGCACGATCAGCACCGCGCTGGCGGCGAAAAATCGTCCGCCAAGCGAGCCCTGCCGTCGCCAATACGGCCGATATTAGTGCATTTTTGGAAAGCAATCAATCACTAACACAGCGCCCGGCGTTGTGAAAGAATGCAATGTATTGCCGGCAAGGGTAGCGAATATCCCCGCACCAACATTGACCGCGCTGTCATCGGCAACACCAACGACGCAGCGCGCGAACAGCGCTGCTGGCGGGGCAAGGTGCATGCCTGATTGGTGAGCGGTGCAGACACGGCCAGACGCTGGCCAGGGCCAGGCAGGCGAGCAGCGGGCGGGCGCTGGCCCGCTAAAGCGATGTGACGGGACGCTGCCGCGCGCTGCCCCTGATGGGCAGGCGCTGCGGCGCGCGCGAACCAGGCTAGCTGCAGGTTACCGGCACATACGTTGGCGTCAGACTGGAAGGAACGACCCCAAAGCCGCCCGTGACGACGCAGACTTTGCTCGAAGGTTGGGTCGCGATCATCACGTTGTAGGGTTCGCCAATGGCAAGCGCAGTCTGGAAGACATACGAGCCATCAGCCTTGGCAATCAACAGATCACTTCCTTTGTTTGACAATGTGACGCTGGTATCTTTCGCCAGCCCGGTCAGAATGATGCCGATCGTACCGCTCACCGAGCCGTTGGTCGTGCAAGCGACACCGATGCTCGACACGCTGCCGGTATTGGCCACACCGACGCCATTGGTGACGCTGCATGTTTGATTGGTCGGCTGGGTGGCGACCGTGACCTTGTACTCGGCACCGGCGGACACCGGGACATGAAACGTGAATGCGCCATCGGCAGTGAGCGTGAGTGGATCGGCCCCGTTATTTTGCAACGTGATGGTGGCGCCAGCGGCCAGTCCGGCCAGCGTGCCGCCGACCTTGGCGTCCAGGTACCCACCACAACCGGCCAACAGCGTCGTGATACCCGCGCAAGACAGAAGAATCACTGCTTTCAATTGTTGCATTACATACCTCATCATCAATGTAAAATTTCGTGTGTCAAACGGACTCGGGCCATGTCGGCTGCCCCGCTTGCCCTGTTTGACGGCAATGTAGTTCGCGTGGCAGACAGTGGAACACAGAGTCAACCGGGATTCAAGGCGCACCAGCGCGGCGCGCATCGGTTCCGACGCCGGCACCGCCCGCGCGCCGCAGACTGCAGCATGTCCGACCCGCGCCGAAGTATACATGACGCGGCCCTTGTGGCGCGCAATCGACGCCATCATCAAGGCAGGGGCCGCCGGTCGCGCCAGCCTGGCCTTAGCGCAGCGGCACTTCGGTGGTGGTGTCGGGCAGTGCCGACAGGATCGTGACGGCGACGCGCCGATTGCGCGCACGCCCGTCCGCCGTGTCGTTGGAGGCAACCGGCACGTTGGCACTAAAGCCCACCGCCGACAAACGCGTTTCGGCCACCCCGCTGTCGACGAACAGCCGCACCACGCTCGAGGCGCGCACCGCCGACAACTCCCAGTTCGACGCAAACAGCGCATTGCTGATGGGCGCGTTGTCGGTGTGGCCCTCGACCTGGATCGCGTGCGCGTCGTTTTTCAGCAGCACCGCGATGGCGCGCAGCGCCGTCGTCGATTCGCTGGTGAGCACCGCGTCGCCCGAGTCGAACAGCACGCTGGCGTTGATCTCGACACTGACCCCGCGGCTGTTCTGGGTCACGCGCACCTTGCCCGACTTGACCAGCGGCGCCAGCGTCGACGACAGGTCTTGCGCGAGCCGGGTCAGGCGGTCTTTTTCGCGCCGCATCGCCTCGCTGCGCCGCTTGGCGGCGGGATTGGGCAGCGGCAGCGCCGACTGGATTTCGCGTATCCTGGGCGCTGCGCCCGTGTTGCCGAAGGCGTCGCCAAGCGACTCGGAAAACACCCGGTACTTGCCCTCGTTGACCGAGGAGATCGCGTACATGACGACGAAAAAGGCAAACAGCAGCGTGATGAAGTCGGCGTACGAGATCAGCCAGCGCTCATGGTTGTCGGGCAGATCTTCGTAACGTTTGCGCGCCATGCCAGCCCCTAGCGGTGCAGCAAACCGTTGACGCGCTCTTCAATGACGCGCGAATGGTCGCCGCTGGCGATGTCGAAAAACACCGCGCCCAGGATCTCGTACTCGACCACCGATTCGGCGACGATGCCCTTGAGCTTGTTGGCGATCGGATAAAACAGCAGATTGGCCAGCCCCACCCCGTACACGGTGGACACGAAGGCCACCGCGATGCCGCTGCCAAGCTTGCTCGGATCGGTCAGGTTTTCCATCACGTGGATCAGGCCCAGCACGGCGCCCAGGATGCCGATGGTGGGCGAGTAGCCGGCCGCCGATTCCCACACCTTGATGGCCTGGCGTTCAGCGAACTCGTAGGCGGAAATTTCCACATCGAGGATCTCGCGCAGCTTGTCGGGCGCGATGCCGTCGACGATCAGGCGCAAGCCTTTGGCGATGATCTTGTCGCGGTTGCCCTGGCTGTACTGTTCCAGACTGAGCAAGCCATCGCGGCGCGCATGCATGCTCCATAGACTGATGTCACGCGCAAGCATCGCGCGCCGGTCGGGCGGCGCGGCGAACACCCAGCGCAGCATGCGCATGGCGCGCGTGAACGTGGCGGCGCGGCTTTGCAACAGCACCGCACCGAACGTGCCGATGACGACGATGGCAAACGCGGCCGGCTGCACCAGTGAGCCGAGCTTGCCCCCTTCTAGCGTCTGGCCGATCAACAATCCGGCCAGCGCGAGGACCACCCCGATCAGGCTGGTCCAGTCCATGCTCGCTCCCTTAATGAGGCCCGCAGCCGGGCCACCGCCTGCGTGTGAAGTTGCGACACGCGCGATTCAGACACGCCCATGACCGCACCGATTTCCTTCAAGTTCAGTTCTTCCTCGTAGTACAAACCCATCAGCATTTTTTCGCGCGGCGGCAAGGCGTCGATCGCGTCGATCACCGACTGGCGGAAGTCGCCGTCGAGCAGGCTTTTCAAGGGATCGGCGTCGTCCACCGCATAGCGGTCGAGGAAGCTGTCGCTGCTCTCGTCGCCGTGGAAATCCTCGTAGTACACCAGTTGGTGGCCGCCCCCGTCGGACAGCATGTCCTGGTAGTCGGCCAGCGACAGCTTGAGCAGCTTGGCCACTTCCGATTCGGTCGGCGGATGGCCCAGGCGCTGCTGCAAGGTGTTCATCGCCGTCTCGATCTTGCGCATGTTCTGGCGCATCGAGCGGGGCAGCCAGTCACTATTGCGCAGCTCGTCGAGCATCGCGCCGCGTATGCGCAGCACCGCGTAGGTCTCGAACTGGGCGCCGTGCGTTTCCTCGTAGCGGTTGATGGCGTCAAGCAGGCCGATCATACCGGCCTGCACCAAATCGTCCACTTCCACGGATGGGGGCAACTTTGCCTTCATGTGGTGGGCAAGACGCTTTACCAACGGCATGTGCTCCGTCAGTAAGAAGTTCTTGTCCGCTTTCCCTTTGACCGTGTACATGTTTATTATTGTTGATTAAAAGCGAAAATGGGCACTGCTCCCTGTCCGCTGTGGGGCACCTGCGCCGGCCAGCGCAAAACGTCCGGCCAGACGGCGAAATGCCACCGAAGCACCCGCGAGCGGGAAGGCATCAACAACGGCGCGCCCCAGACGGGCGGCGCGCTGCAAATACTCGTCGGCGGGCACCGAGCCCATCGACGTCAGTTGCACGGCGAGATAGCGACTACTTGCTACCGACATATTATCGTATACCACTTTTGCTTCCAATTCGGAAGCCCCGGTGACAAGAATTCCAAATGGGCGACGTCCGAGTTGCTGGGACAATCGCTTGATCAGACAGTAGGCGGCCTTGATCGACGCGGCCGAGGTGGACACCTGGACCACGATTTCGGAGCTGTCCATGATCGGCACGGGGAAGCTGTCATCGTCGCCGAATTCACCATCGACGATGACGATGCCGCTCTGCTTGACCAGCACGTCGAAGGTCTTGGCCAGCCGGCGCGCATCGTCGGCGCTGGCACGCGCGCTGCGCGCCATCTTGACGACGCCGAACCCTTGCGGCACCTGGTTGATCACCTGGTTCAGACCGCACTCCTGACGGGCCACGTTGAGCAGACTCGAACTGTGATCGACGCCCAGCCGGGCCGCGATGCCGTAGTCGTTCTGGCAGGCGTCCACCAGCAGCACGTCATTGCCGGCGCGCACCAGGCTGGCGCCCAGATTGACCAGCATCGCGCCCTTGTCGTCGTCGGGCGTGGCGCACAAGAACGTGACGATGCGCGGCTTGGGGCCGGCGAGCATGCGGCGCAGGCCTTCGGCCTGGTCGAAATCAAAATTAGCCAAGGTGAACCTCGCGCAAGCTGCGGTCATGATGGGCGCTGCTGGTGTTGGCCATTAACAACGGCAGGTCGGCGTCGGAGAACTGCGGCATGGCGCCGTCACGCACCAGCTTGAAGGCGCGGTCGACCAGATAGCCGCTGTCGGCCAGGTGCAGGTCTTCCGGCACGCGCTGGCCGTTCGAGATGTAGAACAGGTTGAGCTTCTGGCGGATCACCACGTCGAGCACATTGCCCAGCGTGGCCGCCTCGTCGAGTTTGGTCATGATGCAGCCGGCCAGGCCGCTGCCCTGGTAGGCGCGCACCACTTCGTTGAGCGTCTCATTGGTCGAGGTGGCGTTCAGGCACAGCAGACGCTGCACGTTCGCGCCGGACGACGACAGCATGGCCACCTGCTCGGTCACCATCTGGTCGCGCTGCGACACGCCGACCGTGTCGATCAGCACCGTGTGCTTATTTTTCAGTTCTTTGAGCGCGATGCGCAGGTCCGCCTCGTCCTTGACCGAGTGCACGATCACGCCGAGGATCTTGCCGTAGATGCGCAGCTGTTCGTGCGCGCCGATACGGTATGCGTCGGTGGTGATCAAGGCCAGCTTTTCCGGACCGTGGCGCATCACGCAGCGCGCGGCCAATTTTGCCGTGCTGGTGGTCTTGCCCACGCCGGTCGGTCCCACCAGCGCGAACACGCCGCCTTTTTCCAGGATCTCGTCCTCGTTGCGCATCGTCGTCAGGTTGCGCTTCAACACGCTTTGCACCCAGCGCACGCTGTCGGCGGCGTCTTTGCCGGCCGGCAGTTTCTCGATCAGGTAACGCGCCAGGCTGGCCGAGAAACCGGCGCCCAGCAAGGTGCGCAGCACGGCCGCCTTGTGCGGTTCGCGCTGGGTCGTCGCGCCCCACGACAGCTCGGCCAGCTGGCTTTCCATCTGGCCGCGCATGGCGCGAATTTCATTCATCATGCCCGACATCTCGGCCGTCGCGCTTTCCTTGGCGTGCGCCAGCGCGGCCGCCATCATGCTCGACATACGGCCCATGTCGAACGATTCGAGCGGCGCCTGAACGGGCGCCTGCGGCTGATACTGCGGCTGGGGCTGCGACTGGTACTGCGCTTGCTGTGGCTGGGCGCGCGGAGTAAAGGTGGGCGGCGCCAGGTCAAGCTGGGGGCGCGGCTGGGCCATTTCGGAGTGCGGCGCCGGCGCCGACAAGGACGCCATGTCGTCGTTGGCCAGCGCGAGAATTTCCACCACGCCGTCGAGCGGGCGGTTCGACAGGATCACGGCGTCCGGGCCGAGCGCATCGCGCACCTTGCGCAGCGCCTCGCGCGCGGTCGGCGCGGTGAATTTTTGCACGTTCATGCCTTGCCTCCGCTGATCTGGATCGTGGCCGCTTGCACGGCATCGTAGTGGATAGACATCGTTGACTCCTGAGACCGGCCTGGCCGTGCGCTCCACATGAGGCACTGACCACTCCGACAAGGTCCATTATTGACGATGCACGAGAGAAACCATCGACCGAGAAGGCGGGCAAACAACCCCCTTTTCGCTGCGGCGCGCAGTTGGCGTGCGCAAGCGCCGGAAAAGCGTCGGCGCGCGCCGGGCGCCGCACGTAAAACGGGCCGGCTTCGTGCTGCGCCGGCCCTGCGACATCGTGCACTCGGGCGCCATCAGCGCCGCTCCACGGACCTAGCTGGGCGCACCGACCAGGTTGGTGACGCGGATCGTCTTCGATTCCGGGATCTCCGCGTGCGACAGCACTTTCAGCTGCGGCAAGGCGCGGCGCAGGAAGCGCGACAGCAAGGCGCGCAGCGGTCCCGGCACCAGCAGCACCGGTGTCAGGCCCATCTGTTCCTGCTGGGCCGCCGCCGCGCCGGCCTGCTGCGCGATCGTATCGGCCAGGCCAGGCTCGATGCCCGCGCCGTCCGGGCCGCTGCCGCCCAGCGCCTGCATCAGCAGGCGCTCGAGCCGGTTATCGAGCGTCATCACGGACAGCTCGGCCGCTCCGGGGAACAGCTGCTGCACGATCGCCCGGCCCAGTGAAATGCGCACCAGCGCGGTCAGCTCGTTCGGGTCTTGCGTGTTGACCGCATGCTCGGACAGCGTCTCGATGATCGAGCGCATGTCGCGGATATGCACGCCTTCGATCAGCAGGTTTTGCAGCACCTTCTGCAAGGTCGACAGCGATACCAGTTTCGGCACCAGGTCGTCGACCAGCTTGGGCGCGTCCTTGCCCAAATGATCGAGCAACGACTGCACCTCGGCACGCCCCAGCAGTTCCGACGCGTGCGTGGTGATCAGGTGATTCAGGTGGGTAGCCACCACGGTGCCCGCATCGACGACCGTATAACCCATGCTCTGGGCCTCGTCGCGCATGCCCGCATCGACCCAGGTTGCCGGCAAGCCGAACGCCGGATCGGTGGTCACCAGGCCGGGCAAGGTACCGCTGGCCATGCCCGGGTTGATCGCCAGGTACTGGCCGTTGAAGGCTTCGCCATTGCCCACCTCGACGCCCTTGAGCGTGATCCGGTAGGCCGACGGTTTGAGCTCCAGATTGTCGCGGATGTGCACCGGCGGCGCCAGAAAACCCACCTCCTGCGCGAATTTCTTGCGGATACCCTTGATGCGCTTGAGCAGCTCGCCGCCCTGGGTCTTGTCGACCAGCGGAATGAGGCGATAGCCCACTTCCAGCCCCAGCGTATCGACCGGCATGATGTCCTGCCAGGTCGCCTCTTCCTGCTCCGTCGTGGCCACCGGCGCCGTCGGCGGCGCCTCCACCACGGCCTCCTTGAGCCGCTTGGTGATCATGTAGGCGGTGCCGGCCAGCACGGCGGCCAGCAGCAGGAACACGAAGTTTGGCATGCCGGGAATCAAGCCCATGCCGCCGATGATGCCGGCGGTGATGTACAGCACCTGCGGCTTGGCAAACAACTGCGTCACCAGCTGGGCGCCGATGTCCTGCTCGCTGGCCACCCGCGAGACGACGATACCGGCCGCGGTCGAGATGATCAGCGACGGAATCTGCGCCACCAGGCCGTCACCGATGGCCAGCAGCGTGTAGTTCTTGAGCGCGTCGGCGAAGCCCATATCGTGCTGCAAAATACCGACGATCAGGCCGCCGACGATGTTGATCACGGTGACCATGATGCCGGCCACGGCGTCGCCGCGTACGTACTTGCTGGCACCGTCCATCGCGCCGTAGAACTCGGCTTCCTGCGCCACTTCGGTGCGGCGGCGGCGCGCGTCGGCTTCGCCGATCAGGCCCGCGTTCAGGTCGGCGTCGATCGCCATCTGCTTGCCCGGCATCGCATCCAGGGCGAAGCGCGCGCCCACTTCGGCGATCCGGCCGGCACCCTTGGTGACGACGGTGAAGTTGATGATGGTGAGGATGATAAACACCACGATACCGACCGTGTAGTTGCCGCCGATCAGAAAGTGACCGAACGCTTCGATCACCTTGCCGGCCGCGTCCGGGCCGGTGTGGCCTTCGGTGAGCACGACACGCGTCGAGGCCACGTTGAGCGACAGGCGCAACATCGTCGACACCAGCAAAATGGTCGGGAAGGCCATGAAGTCGAGCGGCTTGACGGTGTACAAACTGGTCAGCAGCACGATCACCGCCAGCGCGATGTTAAAGCTGAAGAACATGTCCAGCACGAAGGCCGGCAGCGGCAGCACCATCATCGCCAGCAGCATGATGATGATGATCGGCGCGGCCAGGCCCTTGCTGGACTGGCTTGCCAGCGTGCTCAGCCAGACCGGAAGTTTGATGCTGTTCATGGTGTTGCTCCGTTATTTTGGTCGGGCTGTTGTTGTGAAGCGGGATTGAGCGGATCGAGTTCGGGCGGCACCGCCAGCTTGGTGGGGCGCTCGGGCCGGTTGCCGCCGTGCTTGCCGAAAGCGCGCAACTGGAACACATACGCCAGCACTTCGGCCACGGCCGAGTACAGCGCTTCGGGAATCTCGTCGCCGATCTCGGTGTGCTTGTGCAGCGCACGCGCCAGCGCGGGCGCCTCGAGCAGCGCCACCTTGTTTTCGACGGCGATTGCGCGGATGCGCGCGGCCACTTCGTCGCTGCCCTTGGCGACGACGCGCGGCGCGCCGCGCGCACCGTCGGCGTACTTGAGCGCCACCGCGTAGTGGGTCGGGTTGGTGACGACGACGTCGGCGGTGGGCACGTCGGCCATCATGCGCCGGCGCGCCATCTCGCGTTGCAGCTGGCGGATCTTGGCCTTGATCTGGGGATTGCCGTCCGACTCCTTCGATTCCTGGGTCACTTCCTGGCGCGTCATCTTCAGCTTGTTGGCGTAATGCCAGACCTGATACGGGCCGTCGATGGCGGCCACCACACCGAGACCGCCGACGATGCACAGAAAACTTGCGCCCAGCAAGTCCATCATGTGCGCGCTGCCGGCGCGCAGCGGTTCGACTGCCAGTCCCATCACCGCTTCTTTCTGATGCATCACCACCAGCCAGGCCACGGTGCCGACGACGATCGACTTGGCCACCGCCTTGAGCAACTCGACCAGCGCATTGGTGGAAAACATATTGCCCAAGCCCTTCATCGGGTTGAGCTTCATGAAATTGGGCGCCACCGCCTTGCCGGAAAACAGCCAGCCGCCGATCAGCAGCGGCGAGGCCAGCGCCACGACGATGATCGCCAGCGCCAGCGGCAGGCAGGCCAGCATCACCGAGCCGACATCGACGGCCACCCGGTGGATCAGCACATCGGCGTCGAAAATTTGTTCGTGCGTCAGCGCCAAGCCGGACACCAGCGTGGCCGACAGCGCGCGCACCAGAGCGCCGCCGGTAAACCACAAACCGCAGCCGGCCGTCATCAGCACCGTAAACGTCGCCAGCTCGCGCGAACGGGGTACATCGCCCTCTTCGCGCGCCTGCTCAAGTCGTTTCGATGACGCCGGTTCGGTCCGTTCTGCGTCGCTGTCTTCTGCCATCAATTGCTCCAGGTGCCCACCGGCGCCGTACCACACGACGCAGGACCGAGCAGAGCCATTATGGGTGAATTGAGCACAATACTAAGGGGCGAACAAGACCCGGAAGGCCCTGCTGTTCGCGCCCCGGCGCCGCTTAGCGCAGTTTTTTGGCGACGCTTTGGGTGACCGTCTGGTCGATTGCCCCAAAGATTGATTTGTTATTACTGTCCAACATCTCAATCTTGATGGTGTCGCCAAACAGCATGAACGGCGTGCTGGCGACGCCGTCGGCGATCAGCTCGAGGCAGCGCTTTTCGGCGATGCACGAGTAGCCGCGCGTGGCGTCCTTGTTGGACACCGTGCCCGAGCCGACGATGGTGCCGGCGCGCACGTTACGCGTCTTGCACAGATGCGCGATCAGCTGGGGGAAATTGAACACCATGTCGACCCCGGCCAGCGGCTGGCCGACCAGCTTGCCATTCCAGCTCGAGCGCAGCGCCAGATGCACCTTGCCGTCTTTCCAGGCCTCGCCCAGTTCGTCGGGCGTAATGGCCACGGGCGAGAAACTGGCGGCCGGTTTCGACTGCACGAAGCCAAAGCCCTTGGCCAGCTCGGCCGGTATCAGGTTGCGCAGCGACACGTCGTTGACCAGCATCAGCAGCTTGATGCGCTGCAGCGCCTGATCGGGCGTCACGCCGATCGCCACGTCGTCGGTGATGACGGCCACCTCGGCTTCGAAGTCGATGCCCCAGGCCTCGTGGGCGAGCACGATGTCGTCGTGTGCGCCGAGCAGCTCGTCGCTGCCGCCCTGGTACATCAGCGGATCTTCCCAGAACGAGTCGGGCATATCGGCCTTGCGCGCCTTGCGCACCAGTTCGACGTGATTCACGTAGGCCGAGCCGTCGGCCCACTGGAAAGCGCGCGGCAGCGGCGCCATGCAGTTCTTCGGGTCAAACTCGAAGCTGCGCTGGGCCCGTCCGCTGTTCAGTTGCTGGGACAGCTCGATCAGCTGCGGCGCGATGAAGGCCCAGTCGTCCAGCGCCGCCTGCAGCGTCGGCGCGATGCCGTCGGCCAAGTGGGCCGTTTTCAAATCGCGCGACACCACGGCCAGTTGGCCGTCGCGGGTGCCGTCGCGCAGTGTTGCTAGTTTCATGGGTCAGTTGCCAAGAAGAGGAAGGGGGCGGCGCCGCCGGATCGGCGCGGCGCCGCGCGCGGGCATGCTCAGCCGGGCACCAGCAAGGCCAGCTGGGCGGGATCGAGGAAGCACCACTCGCCCTCTTCCAGGCCAAGCTCGAGCAAGGTCAGCGAACCGATGGCCGAGCGGTGCAAGGACACGCAGTGGTTGTCGGCGGCCGCCAGCATGCGCTTGACCTGATGGTATTTACCCTGTTCAAGCACGATCTCGATCAGTTTCTCGCCCCGTTGCACGCACGTCAGCGCCGCCAGCGGCGCCGGCTCGTCGTGCAACTGCACGCCACCGAGCAATTTGGCGATCAGCTCGTCGGTGACCGGCTCTTGCGTGGTGGCCTGATAAATCTTGGGAATATGCCGCTTGGGGGAAGACTGTGCGTGAATGAACGGTCCGTCGTCGGACATCAACAGCATGCCGGTGGTGTCGTGGTCGAGCCGTCCAACCGGCTGCACATCGCGCCAGGTGAATTGCTCGGGCAGCAAGGTGAGCACGCCGGGGTGGTGGCTGGGCTTGCGCGAACATTCGAAATTGGCCGGCTTGTGCAGCGCGATGTAGACGTGCTCACGGTACACCCACTCCTCGTCGAATACGCTCAGCACCAGGCCGTCGGTGTCGATCGGGGTGCGGTAGTTGGTCTGGGTCACGCCGGCGATGCCGACGTCACCATCGTCAATCAGCGCGCGGCAGTACTTGCGCGTGCCAAAGCCTTGCGATTGCAGGATGCGGTCTAGGGATAATTTACTCATGGCGAGACTTTACCAGAACGCCGCAGGGTGGCAAAGGCGCGCCGGGCTTTAACAAAATAGTATGGATGTCAAGCAGACAGCAAAATTCGATTCCCCCTGCGTGTTGCGTGCGCGCACAAGATTCATTTGACGCAGATCAAAGGCCATGACAGTTGCATTGATACACTGAAACATCATTAGGAATTGGCCTAACGGAGATTTCGGACAATCCCTCAAGGCGCGATAAACATCGATGGCGATTTTCTACAAAGGATCGCGTATGAACAAGTTCAGCCCACTACCACAAGCTGTTGCGTCCTCCGCGCCGCCAGAGCGCCGCTCCATGCGCCGCATTCAGGCAGCGTCCGAATCGGCGTGGCTGGTCACGCGTCTTGGTATCGCGCGCTGGTCCAGCCAGCGCAGTTATTCCCAGCTTCAGATCGCGGCGGCGCTGCGCGTCAGTTGCCAGGCGCGCTGGTATGCCCAAGCCCATAACAATCTGCTGAGCTGGCTTCAGAACGGGGGTTTTGCGCAGGAGGATGGGTCGATCGCACCCAAACATGCGGCCGAGCCTGTTCCCGCATCGTACGCCGCGCCCGCGTCCGATCCAGCCGCAGCGGCGCCGCGCGAGAGCGCCATCGGCGCAAGCGTGCCCACTGACGAAGTGGGCGAAGAAATCGGCTGCTTCAGTTGACACGCAAAGCCGGGGAGACGTCGGGATCAATGCTGGACATAAAACCGTTCGCCCATTGAAAACGACGGCATTGCACCGTCGTCTCCAAGTCCCTATCCGGGACGTCATGCGAGGAATTTAAATTCTCTCTATACCGCCAAACCAATGCGGTGAAGTAGTTCAACCTAGATCAATCAAGCTGCGAAGACAATCTGAACTATTTATATCAGCCCCCCTTGGAAAGAACTACAGGTCCACTATAGAACACCTGCTCGAACATTCAAGGAAAATATGCACTTGATAAGCCTCATCAAATGACAATACTTGTTTCGATAGAGCGACACAATTGGCCCGGACCGTCAAAAGCGCACGCTTGTCGACGCGTTTCAGCAGCAGCGGTGCCGGGTCTGCCTGTGGCGCCGACCTGCATCGGCGCGCGCACCGACGGCGCCTGTCGGTCTCACGCTTGCGCTGTTTGGCGGCCTATGCAGGGACCTTGCAGCGCAATGGAGCGCCGATGAAGAACGCCGCTTTCCCCGCCGTGTGTATCGACCCGGAACTGCGCGATGCCGCGGAACAAAGCTTGCGCGATGGCGAGACGATCGCATCGTTCGTCGAACAATCAATCCGCGACAGCATCGCACGGCGCCACCAGCGTGACCTCGGCGCGCGCGCGCGCGCCTCACCCGACAATCCGAGACGGACCGATCGGTACGCCTCGTCCGATGCCGTGCTGGAACGTCTCGAGCAAATGCTGGCAGCGGCGAAGGCTGGGGTGTAATTTTTTCGGTGCGTTTCGCGAAGAAGACCGACGCGTTTCTGGTGCAACCAAGCGACTTGACGCGCGAGGGCGACATCGACGACCGGGCGCTTGCCGAACCCAGTTCTCCGTCAAGGCGTTCAGGAAGGCATGGACTAGCGGCCAGCGAGCCAAGCCGTCAGCACCGCCTGGCCGCGTCAGCGCACGACCATGCACAGCGCGATCAGCGGCACCAGGAACAACAACAGTATGCCGACCTTGTAGAAGGCCAGGCTGGCGTAATGAATCGCGTCGAACGTCTCGCCGGACAGTTTGAACCAACGCCGGTGCAACGCGTAGAGCCAGTCATGCGCGAACACAAACACGCCGAACCAGACGGTGAGGATGGCGTAATTGAGGCCGACACACCACAACAACAGCGTCTTGATTTCATTGACTGCCACAACTTGCCTCCATGACGACTCACTCTGACGAGGCGCAGTCTCGCCCGAAAAGCACCATCGCTGCGACACCCGCGGCAAGCCAACAAGGCCGCCCGCAGCCGATGATGAACCAGATTCAACAAGCATGGCGCCCGGCTAGAGAAATTGTGTCATCTCTACAACGCCAGCACCCACTCGGCATAGCGTTGCACATGGCGCTTGGGGCTGGCAAGGCAGCAGTGACATGCTTCAATGACCCGCGCACGATCGAGCTGCATGGCAAGGCGCAGCTGATCTTTGAACTGCTCTGAAAATGCCCCTGTCGACAGGCGATCGAGCACGCACGCTAGCAGCGCCATCCGATGCGCGCGGCCAAGCGCGCAGTGTTTGAGACGGCGGCACAGCATGGCGCGCGCTCGGCCGTGCCAAATGCCCCTGGTTTCCGCCAACACGAATGCGATGCACGTCGCGGTGCTGTGCGGCTCGTCTTCCAGCAGTTCATCAGCGAGCGACAGCAGTGCGACCTTGGAGAGCATCGCTAACGAACAATCGGCGTTCTGCCCAGCCACTTAGACGTTCGCGCTAGTGCAGCGTCGGGCGCACGCTTTGGACGGTTGCTTTCACGGCGCCGGCGCCGACGGCCGCGCCGAATTTCTTGAGCACCCGCTCGGGCAGGTTTTCGTGCTGCGTATAGTCGACGATGTCCTCGGCCTTGATGATGTCGCGCGCGACGCTGTCGACCGTGCCGAAGCCGTCGGCCAGCCCCATCTCGACGGCCTTGGTGCCGCTCCAGAACAGGCCGGAGAACATCTCCGGCGTTTCCTTCAAGCGCTTGCCGCGTCCGGCGCGCACGACGCTGATGAACTGTTGGTGAATTTCGTTGAGCATCGTCTGGGCGTGCGCCTTGTGCTTTTCCGTTTGCGGACTGAACGGGTCCATGAAGCCTTTGTTTTCGCCGGCCGTCAGCAGGCGCCGTTCGACGCCCAGTTTTTCCATCGTGCCGGTGAAGCCAAAACCGTCCATCAGCACGCCGATCGAGCCGACGATGCTGGCCTTGTTGACGTAGATTTTGTCGGCTGCAGCAGCGATGTAATAACCGCCCGACGCGCAGATCTCATCGACGACGACGTACACGGGCTTGCTCGGATACGCTTTACGCAGGCGTGCGATCTCGTCGACGATCATGCCGGCCTGCACCGGGCTGCCGCCCGGGCTGTTGATGTGCAACACGATCGCCGCCGAACCGCTGTCGGCGAACGCCTTGTTGAGCGACGGAATCACCGACGCGGCCGACCCGGCCCCTTCCGATTCGATCGCGCCCTCGATGTCGATCAAGGCCGTGTGCCGCCCCAGCGCTTCCGAATCGGCACCGGTGAAGTTGAAATCGAAATAGGCCCACAGCGCAAAGAAGATCAAACCCAGCGTCGCGAAGCGAAAGAAGATGCTCCAGCGGCGCGCGGCGCGCTGTTCCTTGACGGTGGCAAAGACCAGTTTTTCCAGCGTCTCGCGCTCCCAGCTGCTGGCCGTCGGCGTGCCGGCGCTCGGGGCGCAGTGGGAAGCTGGAGTGGTGTCGTCAGTCATAGTATCTTGTCATTGTTGGCAAGCGTCAGGCGCGTGCGGGGCGAAAAAATTCGTCGGGTTTCCAGTAAATCTGTGCGTCGCGCTCGATGATCGCGATCGGGTGCAAACGCCCGCCGCGGCACGGGCCGCCGGCGCAAAAACCGCTCTCGGGCACGTAGATCGCGCCGTGGGTCGAACACATCAGGTACAAGCCGCTGGACTCGAAGAATTCGCCTTCAGCCCAGTCCAGCTCGATGGGCACGTGGGCGCAGCGGTTCAGGTAGGCGTAGATCTTGCCGCCGTAGCGCACTACGAAGCCGGTGCCGGCGTCGCCGTAGGCGGTGAGCGGAAAGCGGATGCCGCGCCCGCCCTCCTGCACCGCGTCGGCGGCGCACACCAGGATTTCGCTGTCGGTGGTGTCGGGCGTACTCATGCGTGCTCGTTCAACCACAGGTGCAGCTCGCCCACCGTGGCGGCCGAATACAGCGGCTTGCAGGCGTCGAGCTCGTGGATCGGGTGGGCACCGTACTGCACCGCAACACCGGCCGCGCCCGCGTTATTGGCCATCAACAGGTCATGCGTGGTGTCGCCGATCATTACGGTGCGGCGGATGTCCTGGCCCAGCTCGCGCGTAAGCTCTTGCAGCATGGCCGGATGGGGCTTGGAAAACGTCTCGTCGGCGCAACGCGTGGCGTCAAACATCGACAGCAGGCCGGTGGCATTCATCGAGCGGTTCAGCCCGACGCGGCTTTTTCCCGTCGCCACGGCCAGGAAATAGGCTTGCTGGGACAGTTCGTGCAGCATCTCGCGCACGCCGGCGAACAAGGTCAGCTCGTGATCCTTGGACAGATAGTGGTAGCGGTAACGCTCGACCATGCGCGCATAATCCTTTTGCTCAAGGCCCGGCATCGCGCTATGCATCGCCTCGTACAAGCCTAAGCCGATCACGTGCGCGGCCTGTTCCTCGCGCGGAATTGGCAGTCCCAGGTCCTTGGCGGACGCCTGGATGCACTTGACGATGGTCGATGTGCTGTCCATCAAGGTGCCATCCCAGTCGAATACGATCAAATCAAATTGCTTTCTTGCCATGTCTCCCGGCCGCTTGTGGCGGCCGACTCCTTCTCTTAATAAGTACGGATACGCTGGCTTGCAGATCTGCGGCCAGCGCACACGGCGGCTTGGTTATTAACTATGAACGGGGTGCCTGATTAATCGGTTTCCCCAAGCTTACCAAGAAACGCTCGCACTCGTCGGGCAGCGCGGCGCTGACGGTGACGCTTTTGCCCGTTTCCGGGTGAATAAACGTGATCTGGTGGGCGTGCAGGAACATGCGTTTCAAAGCGCCGCGCTTGGCGTCGGCTTTGAGCAGCATCCGATTGAGCGCGAAATCGCCGTATTTGTCGTCGCCGGCGATGGCAAAGCCGGACGAAGCGAGATGAACCCGAATCTGATGGGTGCGTCCCGTTTTCAGTTCCGCTTCCAATAAGGCGAATTGCTCGAATTTGCGCAACAGACTAAACACCGTATGCGATTCCATGCCGCCGGCCTGCACGCACACGCGCCGTTCGCCTTCGGGCGTGGTGTATTTATGCAGCGGCAGCTTGACGTGCTGGCGCGCATTCTTCCAGTCGCCCGCCACCAGCGTCAGATAACGCTTGTCGGTGACGCCGTCGCGCATCTGTTCGTGCAGATTGGTCAGCGCCGAACGTTTCTTGGCCAACAGCAGTACGCCCGAGGTGTCGCGGTCGAGCCGGTGCACCAGTTCGAGGAACTTGGCGTCCGGGCGCGAAGCGCGCAACTGCTCGATGACGCCAAACGACACGCCCGAGCCGCCATGCACGGCCACCCCGGCCGGCTTGTCGATGATCAACAGGTGGGTATCCTCGAACAGGATGGTAAATTCGGCGCCCGGCACCACGGCGCTCGATTTCTCGGCCACCCGCACCGGCGGAATCCTGACCACATCGCCTTCGACCAGGCGGTACAACTGGTCGATGCGGCCCTTGTTGACGCGCACCTCGCCCGAGCGCAGGATGCGGTAGACGTGACTTTTCGGCACGCCCTTGCACACGCGCAGTAAATAGTTGTCGATCCGTTGGCCAGCCTCCTCGTCGGAGATGGTCACGAAGTAAGCTTGGGGCTGGGCCGCTGTTGAAGGGGGAACAACATCATTTTGCATCTTCATTTGCTGCGTCTTCCCAGAATTTCTCTCTAAGTCCTTCATTTTGAATATATAATCATTTGGCGGAGGTTCATCCCACTGCTGGTGTAAGAATTAAAATCACATTTTACACAGGGGCGTCTCCACCGGCCTCGCCAAATTGCAAATATCGGTGGAAATAACGTGTACGCACGGCCCCGCGCGAATCAAGGTTGCACCGTTGTTGTAATCGGATACCGCACTGGGCTGCTGAATTGGAAAGTTTGGAATTTTAAGGATAAGTCCGGCAAGCTGGCCCATGAGGTCAGCTCGCTGGTTGTTGGAGTTGATAACGCTTGCCGTTTTCGCCCGAACCGAAGCAAGCCGCCTGATGACAGGCGCACGATGGTAGGCTGTTAGCCTGGGTATCTGCGCTGTCATCGGTTAGCTCGTCAGGTAGGGCTTGTAGAAATTGCTCACCGTCTGCCCTTCGTGCCTCACGCCTCTGCGGACCCGCAACAGCGAGTCCCGAGTCGCCGGGCCCCGAAGACGTTACAGATGATGCGTGCACTCGGCATGTCGATCGGCTCTACTGCGCCCTGTTGCGGCCGCTGCGCGTTTTGCGTCGCTGCGCCGCACGTCAAGGCATACCCACCCCCAAACACTCCACTTCGCGTACATCCATGTACCTCGCTGCCCTAACAAGGCGGCATTGAGCTGGCCTTCGGGCCGCGGAGTCAAAAATATGAAACGCATGTTGTTTAATGCTACGCAGCAAGAAGAGCTGCGCGTAGCGATCGTCGACGGTCAAAAACTGATCGACATCGATATCGAATCGGCCGGACGCGAACAGCGCAAGTCGAACATCTATAAAGGTGTCATCACCCGCATCGAACCGTCGCTGGAAGCGTGCTTCGTCAGCTACGGCGAAGACCGTCACGGTTTCCTGCCATTTAAAGAAGTGGCACGCACCTACTTCCGCGAAGGCGTCGACGTCCGTACCGCTTCCGTCAAGGAAGCGCTGCGCGAAGGCCAGGAAATCATGGTCCAGGTCGAAAAAGAAGAGCGCGGCAACAAGGGCGCGGCGCTGACCTCGTTCGTGTCGCTGGCCGGGCGTTATCTGGTCCTGATGCCCAACAACCCACGGGGCGGCGGCGTGTCGCGTCGCGTCGAAGGCGAAGAGCGTCAGGAACTGCGCGAAACGATGGACAAGCTCGACCTGCCACAAGGCATGTCGGTGATCGCCCGCACCGCCGGCATCGGCCGCAACGTCGAAGAGCTGCAGTGGGACTTGAACTACCTGATGCAACTGTGGCGCGCCATCGAAGGGGCCGGCAAGTCCGCCTCGGGCGCCTTCCTGATCTACCAGGAATCGAGTTTGGTGATCCGCGCGATCCGCGACTACTTCCAGCCCGACATCGGCGAGATCCTGATCGACACCGACGACATCTACGAACAAGCGCACCAGTTCATGAGTCACGTGATGCCCGACATGGTCCATCGCGTCAAGCGCTACAGCGACGACGTGCCGCTGTTCTCGCGCTTCCAGATCGAACACCAGATTGAAACGGCGTATTCGCGCACCGTGCCACTGCCGTCCGGCGGCGCGATCGTGATCGACCATACCGAGGCGCTGGTGTCGGTCGACGTCAACTCGGCACGCGCCACGCGCGGCTCGGACATCGAAACGACGGCCTTTAACACCAACTGCGAAGCGGCCGAAGAAGTGGCCCGCCAGTTGCGCCTGCGCGACCTGGGCGGCCTGATCGTGATCGACTTCATCGACATGGAAGTGGCGAAGAACCAGCGCGAAGTGGAAACGCGCCTGAAAGACGCGCTGCACCACGACCGCGCACGCGTCCAGATGGGCAAGATTTCGCGCTTCGGCCTGATGGAATTGTCGCGTCAGCGCCTGCGCCCTTCGCTGTCCGAAGGCAGCCACGTGACGTGCCCGCGCTGCTCCGGCACCGGCCATATCCGCGACACCGAATCGTCGGCATTGCAAGTCCTGCGCATCATCCAGGAAGAAGCGATGAAGGAAAATTCGGCCACCATCCACGTGCAAGTGCCGGTCGACGTGGGCGCTTTCCTGCTCAACGAAAAACGCGGCGAAGTGCTGAAAATCGAGAACCGTCACCGCATCGCCGTGATCCTGATCCCGAACAAGCATCTGGAAACGCCGCATTACAAGCTCGAGCGCATCAAGCACGACGATCCGCGTCTGGAAGACAGCCAGGCCAGCTACACCCTGGCCGAGCAAGCGGAAACGGACATGGCCTACAGCAAGCGTCAGAAAGAAGACGCCAAGCCACGCCAGGAAGCCGTCGTCAAAACCATCACGCCAGCCCAGCCGGCACCGATGGTCGACCGCACCGAAGCGGCCAAGCCCGCACCGGCACCAGTGGTCGTGGTGGCCGCGCCTGAGCAAGGTTTGGTCAGCAAGATCATGGGCTTTTTCTTCGGTAAGAAAGAAGAAACCGTGGTCGCCGCGCCAATCCCAGCCGCACCAGTGAAGGCCGGCGCGCCCGCCGACCGTGGCGACCGCAACGGCCGTGGTCCGCGTGCCCGCACCCGCGGCGCCAAAACCGGTGGTCGCGAAGAGCGCGAACCAGGCAAACCAGTGGTCCAGGACGAAGCGGCCAAGGCTGCCGAAGCCGAAGCGCGTGCTGCACGCCCTGCCCGCCCACCGCGTCCACCGCGTGAGCCACGCGAAGCGCGTGAAGCAGGCGACGCCCCGGCACCGCGCGAGCGCGCCGAACGTGGCGAGCCGCGTGGCGACCGTGGCGAGCGCCCGGAACGCACCCCGCGTCCACCGCGTGAACCGCGCGCCGACTATCGCGCCGTCGTCAGCGACACCAAGGCCGAGGCATTGCCGGAGTCGGTCGTCGTCGCCGTCGATCAGGTTGCCAGCAGCGGCCCTGAGAACGATGACGTCAAGCTCGTCAGCGAGCAGGTCAAACCGGTCATGACGATCGGCCCGAACGGCGAAGAGATCGAAGCCGAAGGCGACGAGCCGCGCCGCCGCCGCCGCCGTGGTGGCCGCAACCGCAACCGCCGCGACCGTGAAGGTGGCGAGGGTGTGGACGGTGCGGAAGGTGAAGGCGAAGGCGAAGGTAGCGAGCAAGGCGCCGCCGGCGAGCACGAAGCAGCTCCCGTGAGCATGCTCGGCGCAGCGCCAGCGCATGTGTTTGACACGCCAGTCGCAGCCGAGCCAGTTGCCACCCCGGGCGACGCATCGCATGCCGTGGCCGAGCCAGTGGCAGCGCCCGTCGCATCGACACCCGTCGTGAGCGAGCCGGTTGCGGCCATCATCGATGCCGCACCTGTCGTCGTTGAAGCCAAGCCTGTTGTCGTTGAAGCGAAGCCTGTTGTCGTCGAAGCGAAGCCTGTTGTCGTTGAAGCCAAGCCTGTCGTCGCCGACGCCGCGCCTGTCGTCGCCGACGCCGCGCCGGTTGCCGTCGAAGCAGCCGCTGTTGTGGCCGAGCCGGTCGTTGTCGCTGATGTCGCTCCGGCTGTCGTCAAGCCAGTTGCCGTGGTCGCTGACGTTGCCCCTGTTGTGAGCGAGCCAGTCGCAGCTGTCGTTGAAGCGGCGCCAGTCGCCGCGGCCGTTGAAGCAGCTCCGGTCGTGGCAGAAGTTGCCGTCGCGGCGCCGGTGGCAGCAGTCGTCGCCCCGGCGGCGCCGGTTGCCGCCGCACCTGTCGTTGTCGCAGCCGCCGCGCCAGCACCGGCGGTCGCCGCACCGGTCGCAGCGCCTGCTCCGGTGGTACGCCCAGCCCCAGTGGCTGCAGCGCCCGCCGCCGACCTGAACGCGATCCTCGGTTCGGCCGGCCTGACCTTGGCCGGTACCGATCCTGCCAAGCTGCGTGCAGCCCAGGAAGCGGCCGCCCGCACGGCGCCGCCGCCGCGCGTACCGCGCGAGCGCAAGCCTTTGCCTGTGCAAGCGAACGAGCCGCTGGTCCAGGTCGACACGCACCGCCCGTAAGCGCGAACGCGCGTCGCTGACGCACGCTGAAAAAGGGGGAGCCGCGTGCTTCCCCTTTTTTTTGATACTTCACCGTGACTGCCTTGCCGACCATGAAGCTCCCACACCAGCAACAGCCCGATCCTGTCAGCCTGTCCAGCGCGTTCTGGTACTGGCTCAAGCTCGGTTTCATCAGCTTTGGCGGACCGGCCGGGCAAATCGCGCTGATGCACAGCGAACTGGTCGAAAAGCGCCGCTGGATTTCCGAGCAGCGCTTTCTGCATGCCCTCAATTACTGCATGCTGCTGCCCGGCCCCGAGGCCACCCAATTGGCCATCTACATCGGCTGGCTGATGCACAAGACGCGCGGGGGCATCCTGGCCGGCGTGCTGTTCGTGCTGCCCTCGCTGCTGATCCTGATCGCCTTGTCCTGGGTGTATATGGCATTTGGCAACGTGCCGGCGGTCGCTGGCGTGCTGTACGGCATCAAGCCGGCGGTGGTGGCGATCGTGCTGGCGGCGGCCTGGCGCATCGGCAAGCGCACGCTGCGCAACAGCAGCCTGATCGCCATCGCCGGCGCCGCCTTCGTGGCCATCGCCGTGTTCGCGCTGCCGTTTCCGCTGATCGTGCTGGGCGCCGGCGCCATCGGCCTGCTGGGCGGACGGCTGTGGCCACAGCGCTTCCAGATCGGCGGCCAGCACCCCAACGCGCGTCTGTCCTACGGTGCGGCCATTATCGACGACGCCACGCCAACGCCGCCCCACGCGCGGTTTTCATGGGTGCGCCTGGCCCGCGTCGCGCTGGTCGGCGGCGCGCTCGGACTGGGCGGCTGGCTGCTGCTGGCCGTCACGCTGGGGCCGTCGAGCGCGTTGGCGCAGATGGGCTGGTTCTTCACCAAGGCCGCCATGCTGACCTTCGGCGGCGCCTATGCGGTGCTGCCGTATGTGTATCAAGGCGGCGTCGAGACGTTTCACTGGCTCAGCGCGGCGCAAATGATCGACGGCCTGGCGCTGGGCGAAACCACGCCCGGTCCCCTGATCATGGTGGTGGCCTTCGTCGGCTTCGTCGGGGCCTGGTCACAGGCACTGTTCGGCCCGGGCCATCTGCTGGCAAGCGGCGCGGCCGGCGCCACGGTGGCGACCCTGTTCACGTTTTTGCCCTCGTTCATCTTCATCCTGGCCGGCGGGCCGCTGGTCGAATCGACGCGCGACAATATCCGCATGACGGCGCCGCTGACGGCCATTTCGGCAGCCGTGGTCGGCGTCATCGTCAGCCTGGCCGTATTTTTCGGCAAGCACGTTTTCTATGTCGCATCCGCGCACCCGCACTGGGATCTGGCCGCGCTCGGCCTGAGCGCGCTGGCCTGCCTCGCGCTGCTGCGCTATCAGGTGGGCACCATCAAATTGCTGCTCGCCTGTGCGACGGCGGGGCTCGTGCTATCGTATCTGTCTGTGTAGCCGTTGGCTTGTCCGAAAATATCATGGCTGAAAAAATCATCATCCTCACCGACCTGCGACACGCGGCACCGGCCGTGCCGTCCATGCTCGAAGCGCCCAGCGGCAGTCTGCGCGACACGCGCGCACGCGCGCTGCACGATCTGCGCATCTCGATCACCGACCGCTGCAATTTCCGCTGCGTGTATTGCATGCCCAAGCAGGTGTTCGACAAGGACTACCGCTACCTGCCGCACACCGACTTGCTGTCGTTCGAGGAAATCACCCGCCTCGCGCGCCTGTTCGTGGCCCACGGGGTCGAAAAAATCCGCCTGACCGGGGGCGAGCCGCTACTGCGCAAGAACGTCGAAAAACTGGTCGAGATGCTCAGCCGGATCGACACGCCGTCCGGCCGCCCGCTCGACCTGACCTTGACCACCAACGGTTCGCTGCTGGCAAAAAAGGCCCAGTCGCTCAAGGATGCCGGCCTAAAGCGCGTCACCGTGTCGCTCGACTCGCTCGACGACGCCACCTTCAAGCGCATGAACGATGTCGACTTCGCGGTCGACGACGTGCTCGATGGGATCGCCGTCGCACACCAGGTGGGGCTGGGGCCGATCAAGGTCAACATGGTCGTCAAGGCGGGCATGAACGACCAGGAAATCGTGCCGATGGCGCGCCACTTCAAGGGCAGCCCATTCATCCTGCGCTTCATCGAGTACATGGACGTGGGCGCCTCGAACGGCTGGAACCTGGCCGAGGTGATTGCGTCGGCCGAGGTGGCACGCCGCATCGGCGCGGTGCTGCCGATCGCGCCCGTCGATCCGAATTACACGGGCGAGACGGCGGCGCGCTGGCGCTATCTGGACGGCGGCGGGGAGATCGGCCTGATCTCCAGCGTCACCGAAGCGTTTTGTCACGACTGCACACGCGCGCGCCTGTCCACCGAAGGCAAGCTGTACACCTGTCTGTTCGCCAGCAGCGGGCACGACCTGCGCGCGCTGCTGCGCGGTGGACGCAGCGACACCGAGATTTCCGGCGCCGTCGCGCAGCTGTGGCGCGCCCGCACCGACAACTATTCCGAGACGCGCACGGTCAACACGCACGGCATCGCCAGCCGCACCAAGAAAGTGGAAATGTCGTATATCGGCGGTTAAAATCACGCTGTCGCGCTCTGTCAGAAAGCCCCAATGAACCATCCACACACGCCGCCGGCGCCCGCCCGGGCCGATTTGTTCGGCACCTTCGCACGGTTCGCCCTCAACGCCGGCATCGGGCGCGTCGGCCCGCAAACCGGTCCCGCGCACGCCGCGCGGCACGCGCCATGAGCGCCAGCGACGCCATCACCGGTCTGATTCTGGCGGGCGGACGCGGCTCGCGCATGGGCCACGTCGACAAGGGCTTGCAGCCATTTCGCGGCAGTACCATGGTCGCCCATGTGATTGCGCGCCTGGCGCCGCAGGTGGCCGGCATTGCCATCAACGCCAACCAGAATCGCGAACAATATGCCGCCTTCGGCGCGCCGGTCTGGCCCGATCAGCGAGACGGCTTCGCAGGTCCACTGGCCGGACTGGAAACGGGGCTGTCGTTGTGCAGCAGCGAGTTTCTGGTGACGGTGCCGTGCGACTCGCCGTTTCTGCCCGACGATCTGGTAACGCGCCTGGCCGATGCGCTGGCGCGCGATGGCGCCGACCTGGCGCTGGCCGAAACGCTGGAGGCCCAGCCGGACGGCACACTGCGCGTACAGGCGCAGCCGGTGTTCGCGCTGGTGCGGCGCAGCGCGCTGCCCACGCTGTCGGCCTATCTGGCCGGCGGCGGACGGCGCATGGACGGCTGGTATTCCGACATCCGGGTGGTGCGCGTGCGCTTTGACGACGCGAGCGCCTTCCGCAATATCAACACGCTGCACGAATTGCAGCAATACGAAAACGACTGACTTCTCATGCCTAACCCCAGCCTTTCCGACGTCGTCAGCTGCCTGTCCGCGTACGATCCCGACGCGCTGCCGGTGCGCGACGCGCAGCGCATCATCAGCGAGTTCATCACGCCGATCGCGATGGTCGAACAAGTCGCCCTGCGCAGCGCGCTCGACCGCGTGCTGGCGGCCGACATCATCTCGCCGATCAGCGTGCCCGCACATGACAACTCGGCCATGGACGGCTACGCCTTGCGCGGCGCCGACCTGCGCCCGGATGCACCGACCGTGCTCACGGTGATCGGCACCGTGTATGCGGGCCGGCCATCGGAGGCGCTGCCGCAGGCGGGCCAGTGCGTGCGCATCATGACGGGCGGCGTGATGCCGCCCGGCTGCGACAGTGTGATTCCCCAGGAACTGGTGGCGGCCATCGACGGCGACACCATCACGCTCACGGCGGGCAGCTTGAAGACGGGCGACAACCGCCGCTTCAAAGGCGAGGATCTGCTGGCGGGCAGCGCCGCGCTGGCGCGCGGGCGCATCATCCGCCCGGCCGACCTGGGCCTGCTGGCCTCGCTGGGGATTGCCGAAGTGCCGGTGCAGCGGCGTCTGCGGGTGGCCTTTTTTTCCACCGGCGACGAGCTGCGCTCGATCGGCCAACCGCTCGATCCCGGCTGCGTGTACGACAGCAACCGCTACACCTTGTACGGCATGCTGACCCGGCTCGGCTGCGAGGTGCTCGACCTGGGCATCGTCAAGGACGACCCGGCCACGCTGGAAGCGACGCTGCGCAGCGCCTGCGAAAACGCCGATGCGATCGTCACCTCGGGCGGCGTGTCGGTCGGCGCGGCCGACTACACGCGCCAGATCATGGCCGAACTGGGCGACGTGACGTTCTGGAAGATCGGCATGCGCCCGGGCCGTCCGCTCGCGTTCGGGCGCATCAGCTCGAACGGCCACAGCGCCATGCTGTTCGGCCTGCCCGGCAATCCGGTGGCGGTGATGGTGTCGTTCTATTTCTTCGCGCGCGCGGCGCTGCTGCGCATGATGGGGGCGCAGGCGCCGCTGGCGCTGCTGCAGGTGCGCTCGGCGGGCGCGATCCGCAAGAAACCCGGGCGCACTGAATACCAGCGCGGCATCCTGGCCATCGGTGCGGACGGCGCCCAACAGGTCGCCATCACCGGTTCGCAAGGTTCGGGCATCCTGCGCTCGATGGTCGAGGCCAATTGCATGGTGGTGCTGCACGACGAGCAAGCCGACGTGGCCGCCGGCGACATGGTCGACGTGCTGTTGTTCGACGGTCTGGTGTGAGCCGCGCGCCGGCGCTCAATGGGCCAGCGCGGGCGCGAGCGTCTTCCATTCGGGCGTGCCGCGCAGGCGCTTGAGTTCCTTCCACAGCGCCTGCGGATAGGCCGGCGCCGCCTCGAAAAAGGCGCGGTTGAACGCCAAATACACGGAAAACACCAACACCGGCGTCGGCAGGATCTCCAGCCGGCCGCGAAATTCGTCCTGTGCCAGCAACTGCTCGGCCAGCGCCGACTGGATGATGGCCAGATTGGCGCGTCCGGCCATCAGCTTGCGCAGCGCCGCGTCGTCGCTGCGGGTGCCGTCGTCGGCGGCGACGCCGCGCGCGGCCAGCCAGTCGCGCACGATGACGATGCCGCTCGGATAGACCACCGGCATGGTCAGGTTGGCAAACCGGCTGCCGTCCCAGTCGGCGTTGCTGCCCACGCGCCGCACCGCCACGTGCACCACCTCCTGCAGCGCGACGCTGCGGTCGACCTGTCCATGTTGCATCGGAAAGGCGTACAAGGGCAGAAACGCGGGGTTGGCCGCCACCGGCAGCGCCGCCGCATACTGGCCGCTGCGCAAGCCCTCCAGGCAGCGCCTCCACGGCACGGAAATAAAATTGACCATATCGTGTTGTCGCTCCAGCGCCTTGCGCACCAGCCATTGGGCCTGGCCGTCGTGATCGAGGAAAAACAGCGGTGGGTAATCGCGGTCGGCGATGCACACGTCCAGCGTGGCGGCATGAGCACTGAGCGCCAGCACTCCAGCAACACCGGAAAGCAACAGAGATGCACGACGATGCATGTTGCGCCTTTGAAGGACCTGCCAACTGGCATCGGTTTCACTATACGACGTATGCGCCTGCTCGGCCACCCCCGTGGTGCCGGTCCAACAATGGCATCGCGCAGTGCCACATGCCCATGTCAGGGTCGCCGCCAGGATGCGACCATAAATATCATTAACACCATGCATGTTGTTTATTGGAACTATTTTATGATCAGGACTATCGTTCTGTACGGAAACGCATCGACAAGGCCGACCGGCAAGTATAGAGTTGAGTCAGGTCCATTTGCTTAGATAGCGATGGCGCGCACAACCGAACCGAGTGCAGGCGCAGGCCGGCGCTGGCCGATCCGGACTCGCCATCCCCAACGAGCATGGATACTTGTGCCGCACGACGCCGCACCGACGCGCCGCACATCGGTTTGTCCGCGCGAACCTGCGCTCCCATGCTGGCGACATTAAATGACTTGAAAGCCCGCAATGCGCAACCCCTCTGCCAAATTCCTGCCCGCGCGCCGTGCGCCGGGACAGCTTGTCGTCCTGCTCGCCAGCCTGCTGGGCGGCGCCGCCCAGGCCGACCAGACCAGCGGCGCGCCCAGCTGGACCTTCGGCGGCTTCGGCACGCTAGGCGTGGTGCATAGCGACGAACGCCAGGCCGATTTCATCTCCAACGTGCTCAAGGACCGCGGCGCCGGTTACAGCCGCAGCTGGAGCGCCGACGTCGACAGCCGGCTGGGCGCACAGCTGGGCGTGAGCCTGAACCGCCAATGGTCGGCAGTGCTGCAAGTGGTGGCCGAACAGGGGCTGGACGGCTCCTACCGGCCCGGTGTCGAATGGGCCAACATCAAATACCAGGCCAGCCCGGAGCTGAGCGTGCGGCTGGGCCGGATCGCCGTGCCGATGTACCTGGCGGCCGACTACCGCAAGGCCGGCTACGCCTATCCATGGGCGCGCACACCGGTCGAGGTGTATGGCGCTATCCCGATCAGCAACAGCGACGGCATCGACGCGAGCTACCGCTGGAACACGGGCGACTTGAAAAACGTCACCCAGTTTTTTTTCGGACGCACCGACGTCAAGGTCACCGACACCACACACGCGTTCGCGCGCCGCCTGGCCGGCGTGTCGCACACCGCCGACTACGGCCCGGCCACCATGCGTATCAGCTACCTGACCACCGAATTGACGGTCGATCTGGTGCGCGAACTGTTCGACGGCTTCCGCCAGTTCGGTCCGCCCGGCGCGGCGATCGCCGAGCGCTACCAGGTCGATCACAAACGCGCCACCGGCATCAGCGTGGGCGCCAGCTACGACCCAGGAAACTGGTTCGTGATGGGGGAACTGGGCCGCTTGAACGCGCACTCCTTCCTCGGCGACAAGACCGCGCTGTACACCAGCGCCGGCTACCGCGTCCACAACTGGACCGCCTACCTGGCCTACGGCAAGGTCAGGATCAACGGGGCCAACAGCGATCCCGGCCTGGCGCTCGATGGCCTGCCGGCGGCGCTGGCCGGCGCGGCGGCAGCACTAAATGGCGGCCTGAACGGCCTGCTCAGCACGATGGCCATCCAGACCACCAGCACGCTGGGCGCGCGCTGGGACTTCCGTCCCGACATGGCATTGAAGCTGCAATACGACCGGGTGCTGCCCACGGGCGGCTCGTCGGGCATGCTGACCAATGTGCAGCCGGGCTTCCAGTCCGGGCACGCGGTCAACGTGCTCAGCACCACGGTTGATTTCGTTTTTTGAAGGGGCCCAGCATGCGCATCGCCTCTCTCTTTTGCCTGCTGCTGGGCGCGCTGCTGTGCGGCCCGCTGCAGGCCGGCGAACTGGTCGTGATCGTCTCGGCGCACAACCCGGTCAACGTGCTGCGCGCCGAACAGGTGGCCGACATCTTCCTCGGCCAGAGTGCGCGCTTTCCGGACGGCGCCGAGGCGGTGGCGCTGGACCAGAACATCGGCACCGGCATCCGCGACGAGTTCTACACCAAGGTCAGCGCCAAGTCGCCCGCGCTGATCAAGGCCTACTGGACCAAGATGATCTTCACCGGGCGCGGCCAGCCGCCGCGCGAGGTGACCGGCAGCGCGGCGATTCGCAAGATGGTGGCCGACAATCCGGCTCTGATCGGCTACATCGACACCAGCGCGCTCGATGCCAGCGTGAAGACGGTACTGGTGGTGCATTAAGTGGACCAGCCCGACACCGCAGCCGTTGCCGCACCTGCCGAGGCGCGCCGCGCCGACAGCTGGGCGCGCCGCTGGCTGCGACTGGGGCTGGACACGCATATCTCGCTGCCGCTGTTCGCGCTGCCACTGCTGGTGGCGATCTGGCTCGCCACCAGCCACTTCATCGAGCTTGAACGGGCCAGCGCGCAGACGGCCGCGCGCGATTCGAGCCAGGAGCTGATCGACACCTACGAAGCGCAGATGGCGCGCAACCTGGGCGGCATCGACCAGACGCTGAAGGTGATCAAGTATGCGGTCGAACTGAACGGCGCCGAGCGCGCACTGGGCGCGCTGGGCGCACAGGACCTGCTGCCCTCGGCGCTGGTGTTCGCCGTCAGCATCGCCGACCGCAGCGGCAAGGTCGTCGCCAGCAATCCGCCGCGCGCGTCGATCTCGGTGGCGCGCGAGAGCTACTTCCGCTTCCACCAGGACAACGCCAGCGACGCCCCCTACGTCAGCCAGGTGATGCGCGACCCCGACAGCCCGGACCTGAACCTGCATTTCACGCGCCGCCTGAACGACGCCAACGGGCATTTTTCCGGGATCGCCATCGTGGCCATCGACCCGGCCTATTTCACCAGCGGCTACGAGCGCTCGCGCATGGGCGAACAGGGCGTGCTGGGGCTGTACGGCGTGGACGGCGTGTTTCGCACGATGCGCATCGGCGACAAAGTCAGCTGGGGCCAGTCGGCACCCATCAGCGTGGCGCCCGCACTGGCCCAGCCCAGCCCGTGGGACGGGGTGCGCCGCTATACCAGCGTGCGCGCGCTGCACGGCTTTCCCCTGTCGGCGCTGGTCGGCCTGGCCGATGTCGAACAGATGGCCACCTTCGAACAGCACCGCCGCGCCTACCTGTGGAAGGCGGCCATCGGCAGCGCCTCGCTGGCGCTGATGGTGAGCCTGATCGGGCTGTGGTCCTGGCAGATCAACAAGACGCGCCGACGCGTGCGGCGCGCCCAGCAAACCTACGCGGCCGCCTCCGAGGCCAGCATGGACGCCTTCTTCGTGCTGCACAGCGTCACCGACGCGCACGGCGCGGTGCAAGACTTCATCATCGCCGACGTCAACAGCCAGGCCGAAAAAATGAGCCGCATGACGCGCGCCGAGCTGCTCGGCAAGACCATCTGCACACTGGTGCCCGCGTTTCGCGGCAACGGCATCCTCGACGACCTGATCAACGTCACCCGGGTGGGCGGCGTGCACGAAGCGGAATGGGAAAACAGCATGCCGTCGCTGCGCATGCGCTGGTTGCACCGCCAGGTGGTGGGGGTGGACGGCGGCGTGGTGGCGATCGTGCGCGACATCAGCGAGCGCAAACAGGCCGAGGCGCGCATCGTGCACATGGCGCACCACGACGCGCTGACCGGCCTGCCGAACCGCTCGCTGGCGGCCGACCGGCTGGCACAGGCCATCCTGCACGCCCAGCGCGGCAAGTTCATGGTGGCGCTGGCCTTCATCGACCTGGACGGCTTCAAGCTCGTCAACGACGGGCTGGGCCACAGCGCCGGCGATGAGCTGCTGAAGATCGTCGGCGCGCGCATGGCCCACTGCGTGCGGCGCGGCGACACCGTGGGCCGCTTTGGCGGCGACGAATTCGTCATCATCTTGTCGGGCTTGCAGGCCGGCGCCGGGGTGGTCGGGCCGGTGCTGGAAAAGGTGCGCGACGCGGTGACCCAGCCGATCATGCTCGACGGCCAGGAGGTGCAGATCAGTTGCTCGATCGGGGTGGCGCTGTATCCGCGCGACGGGGTCGAGCCGGCCAGCCTGATGATCAATGCCGACGCGGCCATGTACCGCGCCAAGGAAATGGGCCATAACAACTGCCAGTTCTACACGCCCGAACTGAACGTCGACGTCGAAAAGAAACTGGCGCTGCTGGAAGGCTTGCGCGGCGCACTCGAAGCAGGCCAGTTCCACCTGCTGTACCAGCCCAAGGTGGACCTGCACACGGGCCTGATCTTCGGGGTCGAGGCGCTGCTGCGCTGGCAGCATCCGGAGCACGGTCTGGTGTCGCCGCTGCGCTTCATCCCGCTGGCCGAAGAAAGCGGGCTGATTGTCGCCATCGGTGAATGGGTGCTGCGCAGCGCCTGCTTCCAGAGCATGGCCTGGCAGGCCCAGGGGCTCGATCCGATCACCATCTCGGTCAATGTGTCGCCCCGCCAGTTCGAGGAAAAACGCCTGGTCGAGCGCATCGCCCGCGCACTGTCCGACAGCGCGCTGGCGCCCGGCGCGCTGGAACTGGAAGTGACCGAGAGCCTGATCATGCGCGACCTGCAGCAGGCGATCGACAAGATGCGCATGATCGAGGCGATGGGCATCGCGCTGTCGATCGACGATTTCGGCACCGGCTATTCAAGCCTGTCGGCGCTCAAGTCCTTCCCCATCAGCCGCCTGAAGATCGACAAGTCCTTCGTCAGCGAACTGGCCGACAATCCGGACGACCAGGCCATCGCGCTGGCCGTCATCTCGCTGGGCCACAAGCTGAACCTGCGGGTCATCGCCGAGGGTGTCGAAACGGCCCAACAGCGCGACTTCTTGCGCGCCAATGACTGCGACGAGATGCAGGGTTATCTGTTTAGCCGTCCGGTGCCGCCCGAGCAGATCGCCGCCATGCTGGCGCTGCAGGCGCAGCAGGCGCAGCACAGCGGCATGCTGCTTGGGGGCCAAGCCTAGCCTGCGTAGGTGCACGCCGGCGCGGCCGGCAAGCGCTGGAGGCATCCATCGAAAATGCAGCATGACAATTCTCACCCGACGCGCGATAATTGAAATCTTTCATTTTAGTTAATTGGCCAGTCTTCGTGAACACTCTCGTCTGCCGCACCGCCTTTGCCGCCACGCTGGCACTGCTCCACCCCGCTTTCGCCGCCGACGCCGTCCCGCCGGCCAGCCCGCCGCCGCATTTCGAGTTCGTCGATGCGCTCGAGAGCGTTAGCAACGAGTTGCGCGCCGCAACGCAGCAGTCGCAGCGCAATTTCAACCAACAAATCGACCGGCTGTCGGGCGTCGAATTCTCCGACGACACCAAGCAGCGACTGCTCAAGGTGTTCGGCAGCACCCACCCGGCCACATTGAAGCGGGTCGCCGCGCCCAAGGGCAAGCTCGGCTACCGCTTCGAACTGCCGGGCGGCAGTTTCGCCGAGCCCAGCGGCGCGACCATCGCGTGGAGCGCGTTCACTGGCAACGCTGTCAGCGACCTGGCCGGGCGCACGCTGCGCAGCGACGCCAGCTGGCCCTCGCTCACGCTCGACAGCAAGGAGTTGCACATGGCGGTGCGCGAGCTGAGCATGACCGGCGATCACCGGCGCGGCACCACCGACGCGTGGCTGGGCGATTTCGGCTTGAACATCGCCAGCATCAGCGCGCACGGCGTCGACACGCCGTTCACCATGAGCATCAACGACATCGCGCTCACGACCAATACCGTACAACACGGCAAGACCGTCGACGTGCGCTACGACAGCACGATCAAGCGCATCGAGGCGCAAGGCGACGGCGTTGACGATGTCCATTTCGCCATGCGCTTTAGCCATCTCGATGTCGACGCCCTGAATGCGTTTAGCCATGGCGTGCAAAAAAACCATGCCGATCAGCTGCCCCCGGCCAAGAAGCTCGAGGCGATGCTGCCAATGTTCAAAACACTGGGCAAGAACATGGCCGCGCATGGCAGCGCGCTTGAGATCGGCGACTTCAGCGCGCGTTACCATGGCCTGAGCGCCGCCCTCAAGGGGCGCATCGAATTTGTCGGCGCCAAGGACAGCGACTTCGACTCGATCAGCGCGCTGAGCAAGAAAATCGTCGCCCAATTTGACATACGGGTTCCGGTGGCACTGGTCAAGGATATCTCGCGCAGCTTCGCGCGCAAGCAGCTCGCCGCCACGCCCGGCGCGACCAGCGACGAGGCGGCGGTCGATAACGTGGCCCAGATCATGACCGACACAGTGCTCGGCAAATTGCTCGGCGCCGGCTACGCGCGCAACGAGCAGGGCATGCTGGTGTCGAAGCTCGTGTATCGGGACGGCAAGCTGAGCGCCAACGGCACCGACGTCAAGCTGGGCGCCCCGGGGGCGCCTGCCATCGCGCACGCCGGCGCGCCGACCGGCTTCGACATGCCAGCGCGCGCCGTGCGCGAACGCTGCCCGCCGCCCGCGCTGCCGGCCCAGGCCCAGCGCCAGCAACTGACGCTGCGCGCCACCACCAGCTTCATCGTCGGCGCCGATGGCCACGTGCGCGATGTTCGGATCACCGACAGCAGCAAGTGGCCCGAGTTCGACGGCGCGGTGCTGGCCAGCACCGCCGCCTGCTACTGGATACCGGCGCTGCGTGGCGGCCGTGAAGTCGATATTCCGATGACACAGACTTACGAGGTCAAGCCCGAGCCCGCCGCATCCGAGGCGCGCTAAGCACGGCTTGCGGGGTGGCCGCTCGGCCAGCGGCTTGAGTGCCGCGCGCCGCGCGCCTTACAGGCACTCGAGCCGGGTCAACGCGCACCGCAGCGCATCGCGCATCGCCGGCGAGGCCACCTGCATCGGCGCGCGCGATTCGTCGCGCACTAGCCCCATCAGCGCCAGCGCGGCCTGCACCGGGCCCGGATTGGGTTCCTCGAAGGCCAGCCGGATCAGCGGCAACAGCTGATAGAACACGGCGCGCGCCTCGTCCAGCCGGCCCGCCTGCAGCAGCTGCGGCAAGCGCACGAACAGCTCCGGACACAGCTGCGCCGAGCCGGCGATGGCGCCGCTGCCGCCCAGGCACAAGTTGACCAGCACTTGCTGGTCCTCGTCCGTGAGCACCTGCAATTGCCCGTCCGCGATCAAGTGCATCGTCAGAGCGAGATCGCCGCCGCAATCCTTGAGCGCCACGATGCGTTCCTGGCGCGCCAGCGTGCGCAAGGTGGTCAGTTCCATCGTTACGCCGGTGCGGTGCGGGATGTTGTAGATCACGAGCGGCGTCGACGCGGCCTCGGCCAGCTTGCTGAAGTAGTCCATCACACCGGCCTGGGACGCACGCACGGAGTACGGCGCCGCCACCAGCAGGCCGGCGATCGGGCGCTGCGCGATCCGCCGCAGGCGTTCCAGCGCCGCGCGCAGAGGGTTGTCGCTCAAGCCCATCACGACCGGATGGCCGGGCACGGCCGCGAGCACCACCGTCGAGCACCGCCAGCTGTTCGTCCTCGTCCAACGCGCTCGCCTCAACGGTGGTGGCGCAAGCCACCAGCCCGGCGATACCGGCGCCGACCAGCCTGCGCGCGCTCGCCTGCAACGAAGTCGATCGCGCCATTGAAAAACGGGGTGACCAGGGGCACCCAAATACCCGTAAAGATTGTCATCGAAAATTCCCAGTGTGGCTGCCGCAGCGCCTTTCAGAGCGCCGCGCGGGTGTCGCTAATGAGCTTGCAATCGATGGCGCGGGCTTGCATTTCATGGCGGCGTGCTGGCGCTCACCGCAAGCACCGGAAGGCCATGGAGATCGTCTCGTTGTGGTCTGGACTATCGTGCGACGATGTCTCGAAGGTGCCATATCATCCAGTTTGAGACGAGAGAACGTCTCGATGGCAGCGCCACGCATGGGTGTACCTCAAGCGGACACGAACGCGGCGGAAACACGCTGGTTTTCAGCTGAGCTGTGCATCAATTGAAACGCTGCTGTGCGGCCGACATCCAGTTTTTCTCTTCCAATACGTTCAATCATGGCGTGGCGGGGGCCTCGCAAACCTTGTTGCGCCCGCTGATCTTGGCCGCGTAGAGCGCTTTGTCTGCCCGCTCCAACAGCGTTTCGAGCGTGGTATCGTTGTCGTTCGCCGTCGCAACCCCGGTTGAGATGGTCAGGCGCACCACCGCGCCATCCCCTAGGGGTATGTGGGTAGCGGCGACCGCCAGCCGCAAGCGCTCAGCTACATCAAGCGACTGCTTGGCGTCCGTTTCTGGCAGCAGCACGGCAAACTCTTCGCCGCCCATGCGACCGACGATGTCCCATTCCCTCAGCGTTTGCCGACTCGTCGCCATGAGCGACTGCAAGGCGACATCGCCGCCATGGTGGCCGTAGGTGTCGTTGACGGCCTTGAAGTGATCGATATCGATCATCCAAAGCGACGCCGGGTGACCAAAACGGCGACAGCGTGCAAGCTCCAGGTTGGCTATCTCGACGAATCGGTTGCGATTGGCCACTTGCGTCAGCGAATCGGTTTGCGCCTGGTGTACCAGCACCTCCATCTTGGCACGCCGATCCGTGTTGTCCACGCCTGCCCCGACCAGATAGACGGCATCGCCCGCCACGAAACGCCTAAAATTGATGGAATAGTAGCGCACGCCTTGGTCATGGGTGACCATCTGCAACTCTGCCTGGGCATAACCGTCGGCGATGGCTTGTTTCATTGTCGCCGCCGCACGCGGCCGATCCTCCTGCAGGATGGTCAGCAGCCACGTTCGGCTCTGGAGATCACGATCGGTCAGCCCGGTCAGGCGGTTCAGTTGGTTGTTCCAGCGGCGATAGTTGCCTTCCGCATCAATGACGTAGAAAGCACCCGGGGTGCTCTCGACCATCGCGTCAAAAAAAGCTTTCTCATTTTTGAGCGCCTCTTCAGCGAGCTTTCGTTCCGTGACATCGATGCCAAAACTGGCCACATAGGGGACGCCATCGACCTCGAGGCGCCGCGCAGTCTTCAGGTATAGCCGGATCCCCCGATCAGCAGTGGCCACACGAATTTCCATGTTGGTATAGCCGGTGGCAAAAGCGGTCAGAAACTTGGCTGCGGCCAGCGCTCGATCCGGCTCATGGATGCAGATCAGGATCGATTGGCCGCGCAGTTGCTCGTCCGACAGGCCGGTTTCCTTGCGAAAGTGCTCGTTCCAACGCACCAGCTTGGACTCCTCGTCGATCATAAAGAAGCCCCCGGGGGCGCACTCGATGATGGTGTCGGAAATCGTCGTCGCCCGCTTCAACTCGCTCTCCAAGCGATGGGCAATGACTTCCTTGTCGCTGGCGAAGCGCACGACCGACTCGGCCAATAACTGATCGATGCTTTCATTGAATCGCATCAACCCGTCGATGTCGCTTTGTATGGCAGTGGCACTGGAATCATTCCATAGCCGCATAACGGTTGCGCGAAGCGCCCGGAATTCGGACACGATTTCGGGCATGCTGAATCCGTCCATCTGGCGTTCAGATCCGTGCAACTGGGCTTGGCTGTCTTGCGCATGCTCCGGGGCGAGACCTTGTGATTTTTCCGACTGTTCATCCGCAGTCTGCGCATGCTCCATGTCCGCAACAATGGCATGCAACATGCCCCTGGCATGATCGCGCGCCGTCTCAGGGCTCAGACTGACGGGAATCAAATCCATCGCGAACTTGTCCCATTCGGCCAAGATGCAATCGACATTCTTGCTGATGTAATTGGATAATTTGGGCATGGCCATTTACCTTCCGTCGGGAGCCGAGCCACACGGCCGGTCAAGTTGTGCCCCATGCTGGGGATTGCGACCGATCGTGTCTGTACGCTGTCGCACCGTCATGTTGGAGGCGCACTGATGAACCGTAGGCGCAAGCAATTGATGTGGCCGAATGACCGGTCATGGCCTGCTGCGGGTGTACGGTCTTGACCTCGAACTGTCACTCGGACACGCGCTCCAATGGCGAGCATTTCACGGGCGCCGCATCGAGCACGGCTGCACTGGCGATTTTCATTTGCAAGCAATGTGCGTCGGCGGTGCCAGCGCGCGAGCATGTCGGGCGCGTACGGATTCGAGATCGGATGGAACGAGATGTCGCGGCACGGACAGCGACAAGCGCAACGGCGAATCATTCGCTTGGCATCGCAGGCGCATGCTCACGCGCTCCTTGCGTATTGCGCGCATGCGCACCCTGAACCTATCCGAATCGTGTGTTTGCACGCGCGAACCCGGGTAACCGCGGTACGATACGCAAGTTGATGCGGCGCGCGCACCCGGCGCGGGGCGCAATCGAGCGCGCCGCCGCCCAGCGCAAGCAATCGTGTCAGTCCACAGCGCTGGCGCGACGAGCTCACCGGAACAGCCAAAGGATAGTCATGAACCAAACACTGCAATTTGACGACACGGCGTCCGCACAGCTGCTGGCTGTGTATGTCACGCCCGACGTGGCCGCCCAGCGCCAGCAGATCGTGCAGGCGCTCGCGCTGCGCCCGGGCCAGAGCGTGCTGGATGTCGGGTCGGGGCCGGGCCTGCTGGCCGGCGCCATGGCCGACATCGTCGGGGAACGCGGCGCCGTGTGCGGCATCGATATCAGCGAAGCGATGCTCGCCATCGCGGCCAGCCACTGCGCCGACCGGCCATGGGCGCGCTTTCTGCGCAGCGACGCGGGCAAACTGCCGCTGGCCGACGCCGCCTTCGACGTGGCGGTGGTGACCCAGGTGCTGGAATACGTCAGCGACGTCGATGCGGCCCTGCTCGAACTGGCGCGCGTGCTGCGCCCCGGCGGGCGCCTCGTCGTGCTCGACACCGACTGGGACTCGATCGTCTGGCACAGCGCCGACCGGGCGCGCATGCAGCGCGTGCTGGCGGCCTGGGACGCGCATCTGGTCGACCCTTACCTGCCCCGCACGCTGGCCGGGCGACTGCGCAAGGCCGGTTTCGAGCTCACGGCGCAGCAGCTCATTCCGATGTTCAATCCCGAATTCGCCGTCGAAACGTATAGCAACCGGATGATCGATTTCATCGCCGCGTTCGTGGCCGGGCGCGAAGGCATCAGCGCCGAGGAGGCCCAGGCATGGGCGCGCGAGCTGCGCCACGACGGCGCCAAGGGCGACTACTTCTTCAGCGTGAACCGCTACCTGTTCGTGGCGCGCAAACCCTGAGCGCGGCCGCGCCAACGCCGCGACCATGCGCGCGGCGCCGGCGCCGCACCTAAGCGCACGGCGCGTCCTCGCCTGCGCCTAGGCGGACGGCGCGTCGTCGCCGGCCAGTTTGGCCAGCGCCTCGTCCGGGCTGGCGTACATCGCCGGGTCGCTCGCGCTGCGCCGGAACGCCGCGCCCACGTAGGCGCGCATGAAGGTGCTGTGGGTGTAGCGCGTGACGCGGCTGTAATACAGCTCATGGAGCTCGTTGACCATCGCCACGTAGGCGTCGAGCAGCTCCGGTGCGATCGTGAAATTGTCGTAGTTGACGATGGCCGGCACCTTGTGGCCGAGCGGCGCCAGGCGCGCCGCGACGAGCTTGCGGATCGCCGCGATGTCGGCGTCGCCGGTGACCTCGAAGCCTTCGAAATTGACGAAAAATAGCTGCTGCAGGGCGTCATAGGTGAGCCGCTCGTCCAGCCCCAGCGCCAGCATGTTGGCGCGCCAGCCCATCGGCACGGGCGCAAAAATGCGCGCGTCCATCAGCTTCAGTTGCGCGCTGATCTGCGGCCTAAACCCCATCTGCGCGAGGATGTCGCGCTCAAGGTCGATGCCGGGCGCGATCTCGATCAGCTCGAGCCCCTGCGGCACCAGCTTGAACACACAGCGCTCGGTGATGTACAGCGCCGTCTGCCCTCGCTCAAGCGCGTACTGGCCCGAATAGGTGCGCTGCTCGACCTGGTCGACGAATTTGTGCGAACGCCCTTCCTGCACGATCTGCAAACGCCCGCCCGCCAGCGCCATCTTCAGGCCGCCGGCCGTGAACGTGCCGACGAACACCACCTTCTTCGCGTTCTGACTGATGTTAATGAAGCCGCCCGCGCCGGCCAGGCGCGCGCCGAACTTGCTCACATTCAGATTGCCGCAGCGGTCGGCCTGGGCCAGTCCGAGGAAGGCGACATTGAGTCCGCCGCCGTCGTAAAAATCGAATTGCGAAGGCTGGTCGATGATCGCGTCGGCATTCGTGGCGGCGCCAAAATTGAGGCCGCCGGCGGGAATGCCGCCGATCACGCCCGGCTCGGCCGTCAGCGTCACCAGGTCGAGGATTTTTTCTTCGGCGGCCACGCTGGCCACGCCCTCGGGCATGCCGATGCCCAGGTTGACGACGTTGTTGATGGCCAGTTCCATCAGCGCGCGCCGCGCGATCACCTTGCGCTCGCACAGCGCCATCGGCGCGATCGACGACAGCGGCACCCGAAGCTCGCTGGCAAATGCCGCGCTGTACGGTTCGGCGAACGTCTGCATGTGGTACTCGGGCTTTTCGGCCACCACCACGCAGTCGACCAGAATGCCGGGAATCTTCACCTGGCGCGGGTTAAGCGAGCCGCGCTCGGCGATGCGCTCGACCTGGACGATGACGATGCCGCCCGAATTATGCGCCGCCATCGCGATCGCCAGCGCCTCGAGCGTCAGCGCCTCCTTCTCCATCGTCACGTTGCCGTTCGCGTCGGCGGTGGTACCGCGGATGATGCCGACCTGGATCGGCAGGCTTTTGTAAAACAGATAATCCTGGCCGTCGATCGGCATCAGGCGCACCAGTTCCTCGCGCGTGCAGGCGTTGATCTTGCCGCCGCCAAAACGGGGATCGACAAACGTGCCCAGTCCGACGCGCGAGAGCAGGCCAGGCTTACCGGCGGCGGTGTCGCGAAACAGCTGGCTGATCACGCCCTGAGGGAGATTGTAGGCCTCGATCTGGTTGTCGATGGCCAGTTGTTGCAGCTTGGGCACCAGACCCCAGTGCCCGCCCACCACGCGTTTCAGCAGGCCGGCGTGGGCCAGGTGGTTCAGACCGCGCGACTTGCCGTCGCCCTGCCCGGCCGCGTACACCAGCGTCAGATCGCGCGGGTGGCGCGCCGCCGGATCGGACTCCAGGAAGCGCTGTTCCAGCGCGAGCGCGATATTTTCGGCGAAGCCGATGCCCACGAAGCCGCCGGTGGCGATGGTGTCGCCGTCGTGGATCAGGCGCACCGCTTCGAGGGCGGACACAATCTTGTTGCGGTGCGCCGCGTGGATCGCGGCTGCGGGCAGGTCGAGGCTGCGTTGGGGCATGGCGTCTCCGTGATTGTCAGTATCAAGCCGGGCTGTCGTTCTCCATCATGTCGTCCGCTCCCAGCAGCAGTTGCGCCGCCTCGCTGGGCAGCGCCTCCACCGATTTGAGCTTGCGCGCCATCTGGCGGCTGCGCACTTCGGCATTCTCGATATTCTTCGCGGCCCGCTCCAGCGTGAGCTTGGTCGCGGACAAGACATCGCCGAATTTTCCAAATTCGGTCTTCACCGCGCCCAGCACCTGCCACACCTCGGACGAGCGCTTTTCCAGCGCCAGCGTGCGAAAACCCATCTGCAGGCTGTTCAAAATGGCCGCCAGCGTGGACGGCCCGGCAATCGACACGCGCAGCACGCGCTGCAGCTCATCGGCCAGCCCGGGACGGCGCATCACTTCCGCGTACAAACCTTCGGTGGGCAGGAACAGGATCGCAAAATCGGTAGTGGCCGGCGGCGCCAGGTATTTGTCCGCGATGGTTTTCGCCTCCCCCCGCACCGCACGTTCCAACTCGCGCCCGGCCTGCGCCACGCCGTCGGCATCGGCCCGGTCGGCCGCCTCGACCAGGCGCTCGTACTGCTCCTTGGGAAACTTGGCGTCGATCGGCAGCCACACGGGCGGCCCGCCATCGACCAAACCGGGCAGTTTGATGGCAAACTCGACGCGCGCACCCGAGCCGACGATGGTCTCGACGTTTTTGGCGTACTGGTCCACCGTCAGAATTTGTTCGAGCAGCATTTCAAGCTGCACCTCGCCCCAGGTACCGCGCGTTTTCACGTTCGTCAGCACCCGTTTCAAATCGCCCACGCCGATCGCCAGCAGCTGCATCTCGCCCAGGCCCTGATGGACTTTTTCCAGCCGCTCCGAGACCTGCTTGAACGACTCCGTCAGACGCGTTTCCAGCGTCGCATGCAGCTTCTCGTCGACCGTCTTGCGCATCTCTTCGAGGCGCGCGCCGTTGTCGCTCTGCAGATCGCGGATCTTGGTTTCCAGCGTCGCGCGCACTTCCAGCAAGCGCTGCGCGTTGGACTCCGTCAGGTTCACCAGCGACAGGTTCAGCGTGTCGGCGAACCGTTTCAGCGACGCGGCCAGCTCCTCGCGTCCGCTATGGGCCTGTTGCTGGTGCTGCACGCGCATCGCGTCAAGCTGCTGCAGCGTGGCCGCATGATGCTGCGCCAGCGTCGCGCCCAGTTCCTGGCGGGTCGCCTGGGCGCTGCTTTGCACGGCCAGGCGCAGCTCGCGCTCGATGCGCTCGAAGCGCTCGGCCGCGTCGCCGCGTCCGCGCAGCAGCGCCAGCAGCTGCAAGCCGACAAGCACCGCCAGCAGTGCTGCCAGTATAATAAATTCGATCATCGTCATCGGGTCATTGCGCCTTGTTGCGCATCCAGTCAGCGGTCTGGAAGAACGACTCCATCAGGCGCACACGCAGCGCCTCGTCGATGCCGACATCGTCCATCGCCCACGCCATCGCGCGCAGCCATTGATCGCGCTCGCTCACACCGATAGCAAACGGCAGGTGGCGCGCGCGCAAACGGGGGTGCCCGAACTGTGCGATGTACAGGTCGGGTCCGCCCATCCAGCCGGACAAAAACATGAACAGCTTGTCGCGCGAACCATCCATCGGACTGGGGTGCATCGCGCGGATGCCGGCAAACTCCGGCTCGAGTTCCATCAGGTCGTAAAAACGGTCGACCATCTCGCGCAAGCGCGCTTCTCCGCCGATGGCGGCGTATATCGTTTGGGGTTCAGTCATGGCCACCATCATAGCGTACCGCGCGCGCCGGCGCGCCCCCGCTAGACCAGCGTCAGGCGGCGCATGCGGCGCGTGGACGACCAGTTTTCCAGCGCCACCTGGTCGCGGATCGCCGCGCAGCCGTCGAGCACCTTGTCGAGTGCGGCCTCGCTGAGCAGTGCGTTGACGGTCAGGCGCACCAGGCTGCGGTTCTTCGCCGTGGCTGGCGCGCAGAACACGGCGCCATAGATGCCGCGCGCCTCCAGCGCCTTGCGCAGCACCAGCGTTTGCGGCTCAGTGCCCGCTTCAAGCGCGATGATCTGCTCGGTGCCGTCGTCGACGTTGTAGCCCAAATCGCGCAGGCCACAGCGCAGGCGCGCCGCATTGCGGTGCAGCGCGTCGCGGCGCGCATCGGCGGCGCGGATGAACGCGAGCGCGGCGTCGAACCAGGCCAGTTCGTGCGCCAGCAAACAGGAGCTGAAGATCGCCGGGCGCGAGGACGACAGAAAATAGCCTTTGAACTTGCTGCTGCAACTGATAAAACCGGCCCGTCCCGCGAACGCCTTGGCCAGCGAGGCGGTGCGAAAATGCACCCGCTCGCTCAAGCCCATCTGCACCACCAGCCCGGCACCTTGCGGTCCGTGCGTGCCCAGCGAATGGGACTCGTCGACGATCAGGATGGAGCCGCTGCGCTCGGCGATCTCGACGACCTCGTGCAGCGGCGCGACGCTGCCGTTGGTGCTATACAGCGCATCGACGACGATCACCCCGCGCCCGTGCTTGGCCACCTGGCGCTGCAGGTGCGCCATGTCGTTGTGCAAAAACGGCACCGGCTGGGCCTGGGCCGACTGCACGCCCTCCCACAGCGACGCATGGGCCAGCATGTCCAGATAGACCGGCACGCCCGGCTCGGCGATGCTTTGCAACAGTCCGACGTTGGCGGCCCAGCCCGACTGCGCCAGCACGCCGTCCTCGGCGTCCATGAACGCGGCCAGCTTCGCTTCGAGCCGGTGCTGGGCGCTGCCGGCCTGCAGGAACACCGAGGACATCAGCATGTCGCCGGCCCCGGTTTCGAGCGCCGTGACTTGGGCCCGTATCACATTTCGCTCACCGCCTATGCACAGGTAATCGTTGCCGGCGAGCATTACACTATCGACCGTGGCGGGCTGCCACACATGCATGTGCTCGCCGCCCAACAGTTGCTCGACGCGGGTCACGTAATGCTCATCCATGCGGCGCGTGACGAAGGGGGGCAGGCGAGCCTCGAACGATGGGCGGGCGACGGCGTAAGTTTGGGCGAATTGGGACATATTGACTCCTTGTTATGAAGCTTCCCATTCTGTGCTGCGAGCAATTTCAAGGCAGTTAGTCAACATTGATGTTGATCTATGTCAAATAGACCATCGCTCATTTGCGACACGATGAGGGTCGGAGATTGATTTGTGTCAATTGATTAATAAGTAAGTCCTTTCCAGTCAAGCATTTGCGCGACTGTGGACGGTTAGCCGCGAAACGAACGCCACGATGGCCACTGCCGTAAGCAATCTCAAGGCCGCCTTGCAGCGCGTGGAACACAGCGTGTTCCAGTGGCTGCTGCGCTGTGAACGCCAGCAGGACCAGGTGACCACCCGCCTGATCCTGCTCGCCTCGATCGGCTGCGTCGGCCTGCCGCTGTACTACGTGACGTGGGCCTTCTGGTTTCCGCAGGAGTACGAAAGCGTCGGCCTGCGCCTGATCGGCACGCTGCTGTGCATGCCGGCGCTGTTTGCGCGCCACCTGCTGAGCGGGCGCGCGCTGCGCCTCTACCTGTTTGCCGGCGTCACCTACGTGATCCCGTTCTTCTTCACCTTCATGTACCTGATGAACCATGCGTCGGCCGTGTGGAGCCAGTCGCTGCTGGTGGCCCTGATCGTGCTGTTCCACTTCGATACGCGCTGGGCGTTCTGCTCCTATCTGGTGGGCAGCGCACTGGCCTACCTGACCTATGCGCTGATTGGCGACGCCCATTTCCTGTCCAGCCAGGCGGTGCTGCAGCATCTGCCGATCCACCTGTTCGCGATCCTGGTCGTGTCGACCGCCAAGGTGGGCCGGCGCGTGCTGGCGCAGGAGAAGCTGGCCGGCATGGCGCAGGGCCTGGCCAGCGTGTCGCACGAGCTGCGCACGCCGTTGGTGAGCGTGGACGCGAATGTGCGCGGCATGAACCGCATGCTGGCGCGCACGGCGCCGTCGTCCGAGCGCGATGCCGCCGCGATGAGCGAGGCGCTGGCGCGCATCCAATTCGAAGTGCGCCACATGAACCACATGATCGACCTGTTCCTGCTGTCGGCCACGGCGGTGCGCAAGCCGCTGGCGCCGACCGAGCACCTGTCGATGCAGATGGTGGTCGATGCCGTTATCCGGCGCTACCCCTTCGTCACCCAATGCCAGCGCGACGCCGTCGCCGTGGACGTGCGCGGCGACTTCACCTTCGCCGGCCAGAGCGAATTGTGCGTGGTGGTGCTGCTGAACCTGCTGCGCAATGCGCTGAAGGCGCTGCACCGGGCCGGCAAGGGGCGCATCCGCATCCTGATCGACGGCGCGCACGCCACCCCGCGCCTGCTGTTCATCGACACCGGCTGCGGCATCGAAGCGCGCCAACTGCCGCTGATCTTCCGACGTTTCTATTCGTATCCGGCCAGCGCCGGCTCGGGCATCGGGCTGGCGCTGTGCAAGGAAATCGTCGAAGCCTGGCAGGCGCGTATCCGCTGCGTCTCGCGCGAACTGGCCTACACCGTCTTCATCCTTGAGTTTCCCACCCACGTCCAGCTGACGCCGGCGCACGCGGCCCAGCACCACTGACACCGCGGAGCCCTCCATGCACCTGCCCATCTACCAGCATCCCAGCCTGACGGTGCTGATCGACGACAGCGCCACCTTCCTGCGCAGTCTGGCGTTTCAGCTGCCGGCGAGCATGACCAACCTGGTGTTCGACGACACGGACGCGGCGCTGACCTGGCTGCGCGCGGCCAGTCCGGTGGCCAGTATGCGCCAGGGCGGGCTGCGCGCCAGCTTCGACACCTACGGGCGTCCGCCCGAGCAGTGCAACGTGGCGATCGACATCGAACAGATCTGCCGCACCAGCCTGTCGCCGCAGCGTTTCATGACACCGTCGGTGCTGGTGATCGACTACTCGATGCCGCAGATGAACGGGGTCGAATTCTGCCAGGCGGTGCGTCATCTGCCTTGCAAGAAGATTCTGTTTACCGGTGCGGCCGACGAGAAGGTCGCCGTCGACGCCTTCAACCGGGGCCTGATCGACCGCTACATCAAGAAGAGCGACGACGATGCGCTCGACACGCTCGAAGCGGAAATTCTCACCTTGCAGGACGCTTTTTTCGCGGACCAATCGGACACCCTGCACACGCTGCTGGCGGTACACCACTCGACGTTCGTGAGCGACCCGGCGCTGGCCGCGCTGGTGAACCAGTTGCGCGACCGGCACGGCTTCGTCGAGCATTATCTGTTTCCCAGCCCGGCCGGGATTTTGTTCTACGACAGCGAAGCGCGTCCCAGCCTGCTGATCATCGAAACCGACGCGAGCATGGATTCGCACTACGAGGTGGCGCGCGACAACGACGCGCCGCCCGAGCTGCTGGGCGCGCTGCAGGAACGCTGCATCGTGCCGTTCTTCCACGACGGCGACGGCATGTACGCGGGAGCGTTCCGCCGCGACTGGCACCGCTATTGCGAGGCGGCCCGGATCTGCCAGGGCCGCCAGAACTACTACTGGGCGCTGTTCGCACTGCCCCCGTCCTACATGCTGGGACCGGTGCTGCCGTTTGCGCAGTTCCTGCGCGAACGGCAGAACGTCTGACTCTGACTCCGACGCTGAACCACCCCATCGGCTAGCGCGTCGTGCGCCACGGCATGCCAGTTAGCGCCGGTTCTTCGCTCGGGGACGCGCGATCGATACGGCTCAGTGACGCAATCGTTCGGCGGCGGGCAATGGCCTGGCTGGTCCCTTTGTCGAAGCGGCGCTCGTCAGCACACAAGGGGGCGCCAACAACCGGCTCATGGCCGCTGGCGCGCAAAAAAGTCCCAGATCATCGCCGGGCCATCGGGCTTCATCGGCGAAGGGCCGAGCAGACGCGGGCGGCGCCAGTACGCCTGCGGAAGCCCGTGTCCGCCGCCGTGGACGGCCACCAGTTCAACTTCTACTTTGGCATCCTGATGCCAATCGACCAGCTCGACGCCAGCCCCATCGGACAGTGCGCTGCGGTTCGCCACCGGCGTGCCGGCAAGCCGATTAAGGTCGGCAAAATATTGACCCGAGTCGCGCGATGAGCGCACCTTGCCCCCCTTGAAAAACAGGCCGAACAGACTGGACTCGCCACCATCGAAAGGCACCAGCGGATCCTTGGTGCCATTCATGAGCATCACCGAGGTGCCCCGCCCCGCGAGCGTGCATTTGAAATTGTCCTGCGCCGGCACATTGGCCGACACCGCCGCGACCGCGCGAAACCGGGCCGCGGACTCAAGCGCGAGACGAATCGACATGAAACCGCCAGACGAGACACCGGTCGCGAACACCCGGCGCGGGTCGGCACCGATGTCGGTGATCATCCTGTCGACGAGGGCGTTCAGAAACCCGACGTCATCGACGTCGCGTCCGTTGACGCTGAACTCGCCCACCTTGCTGCAATCGTTCCAGTCCGAGCTGTACGCATCGGGATAGACGAGCGCGAAGCCATGTTGATCGGCAAGGCGCTCGAAACCATACCCGGTCTCGATCCGAATCTGGGCGCCATCCTGGCCAGAGCCGTGCATCACCAGCACCAGCGGCGCGTTTTTCGGCAGCCCGCGCGGCACATAACGCAGGTAGCTGCGCTTGAGGCCGGCCACCTCGATCACCCCCTTGCTCAAGCTGCCCGACAGCTGCGCAAGCGCGGGCTCGGGCGAATAGACAAAATAGCCAAACAGCACGCCACACAGGGCCAGCACGCCAACCAGGCTCGCCAGGCAATAGGCGAGAAACCGCAGCGCCCGCTTCATTGCGCCACTTCGCTGGAGCGACGGGCCAATGGCAGGTTCCAGTGCTCGCCCGGCTCTTGCACATAGTGCTTGAACACATAACCCCACGGCACGGCGAGGTAGACCAGCACGACGAATGAGCAATTGACGATCGCGCTCTGGCCGGGCCATACCAGCAGGCCGAGTCCGACGACGATAAACAGGTACAGCGCTCTGAGCACATACAGACGCAACGACGACACTTGATTCATTCTGACTACTCCTGCTTGCCGACGCGCGGCGTGGGTGGATAGGAACCGGCGTGCGTTTATTCGACTTCCTTGAGGATTTTCTCCAGCGCCCCGAGGCGCGCTTGAATGTCCGCCAGCGCCCGGTTCGACGATGCGAGCGCGGCGAGCGTCTCGGCCTGGGCCGAGCTGGCCTTGGCGGCCAGTTCGCGATAGGCCTCGTCTTGCCCGAGGCGCACACGCGCCTGCAGGACGGCGGACACGTATTTCATGAAAAACACAATGACGACGGCAGCGGCCGGGAAGAAGAACGCCGCGAAAAACACATTTTCGGACATGATTGCCTCTACGATTCAGGGTTGGTTTTCAGGGATTTCGCCGCCTCGGCAATGATGGGGGGCGTCAGTTCAAACGAGAAACTGTTGACTTCAATATAATTGAGTGCCTTGCCATCGGCGGACAGCTCGAGCTGGCTGCTGACCAGTCCGGCCGCCTCAAGCTTCTGTAGGTGCAGATGCAACAAGGGCCGGCTGATGCCGATCTCGCGCGCAAGCTGGCTGACGTAATTGCGCCCGTTCGTGGCGAGCGAGGCAATGATGCGCAAGCGGTGCGGGTTGTCCAGTGCCGCCAGCGTTGCCAACAACTGGTCACCGGTCAGCGCACAATGTATTTTCTCTTTCATGCGTAAAGAATATCTTACACATATCAACAAGTAAAGCACATTCTACTCAATCATGTCGGTTTAATCATGCGCAGACTGAGCAGGGGCGGTGCTACCGATTCGTTCGGCATGGCCCCGCTACAGTAGCGCGTTCGTGCCACCGTGAACCAACACCGCTTAGCCAATTTGAGCGACACGGTGCGCTGGATCGATGCTTGTGATGGTGCCCGGCCAGCCAATGACTTCCCGCACGCTTGAGCACTGTCGCGTCAGGCATGACGGCGCTACCTTGCCTGGCCGCCGGACGGTATTGACGCAGTCGATTCACGTAATTGGGCGCGCAAGCGGATCGGCGATGTTCGACGGCGGCGGTTCGTCGCCCCGCTTGCCCGACGCTCGGCGATGTGTGTGGCCACCAGCTCGACAGCGCCGACGTCCCGATTGCCGGCGCGTCCCGAACGCGCGATCGGCCTGGCTGCGCAGCGCCGTCAGGGCGACCTCCAGCGCGACGTCCTTATCGACGTTGCGCGCAGGGTCGGGGCTGCTGGTCGGGTGCGCCGGCAGCCCCAAGGACTGGACCAGCGGCGCGCCTGGCGACGCCGCGCGGGACATGGCCAACTGCGTGAGCGCGCGCTTCACACCGTGCGCGCCACGGGCGTCGTGATCGGCGGCAGGATGCGCATCGAGGGCCGCTTGCTGCACACCAGACGGTCAACAGCGCCGCGCCGGAAGACCTGCGCGGCGCGCCGTCCTGCGCAGCGGCGCTCAGGCCTCGCGCAGCGTCTGCAGGGGCGGCTGGCGCAGCACCTTGCGCAGCCCCAGCCAGCCGCCGGCGAGCGCACACAGCATGCCCGCCACCAGCCCGGCGAGCCACACCTGCGGATGGAAGGTCCAGTCGAACTGGATCACGAACCGGGCCAGCGCCCAGCCCAGCGCGGCCGCGCCGGACGCAGCCAGCAGGCCGGCCAGCGCGCCCACCAGCGCAAACTCGATCCACTGCGCCTGCGACAGCTGCTTGCGCGTGGCGCCCAGCGCGCGCAGCAGGCCCGCCTCGCGGGTGCGCTCGTCGGTCGAGCCCATCAGCGCCGCGTACAGCACCAAGACGCCCGACGCGAGCGTGAACAGAAACAGGAACTCGACCGCCGTCACCACCTGGTCGATCACGTCCTGCACCTGCTTGAGCACACCGCCCACATCGACCACCGTCAGGTTGGGAAATGCGCGCGTGAGCGTGTTGACCAGGCCGCCCTGCTGGGGTGGCAAATGAAACGCAGTGATGAAGGTTTGTGGCGTGTTGTGCATCGCGCCCGGGTTAATGATGACGAAGAAATTGACCCGCATCGAACTCCATTCGAGCTTGCGCAAACTGGTCACGCGCGCCTCCACACTTTGCCCAGCGATGTCAAAGCGCAGCGTGTCGCCCAGCTTGAGCTTGAGCGTCTTGGCGATGCCCTCCTCGACGGAAGCCTCGGCCGGCTGGCCCGGCGCATCGGCGAACCAGCGCCCCGCCACCAGCTGGTTCGCCGGCGGCATGTCGCGCATGGTCGACAGGTTGAACTCGCGTTCGGCCAGGCGTTTCGCGCCGTCTTCCAGATAGGTCTTGTCGGTGAGCGGCACGCTGTTTACGGCCGTCAGGCGGCCCCGTATCATCGGATACAGCGTCGGCGCCACCACGTGCGCCGCACTCAGGCGCTGGGTCAGTTCGTCCGCCTGCTCCGGCATGATGTTGATGACGAAACGGTTCGGCGCGTCTTTGGGCGTGGCACTGCGCCAGGCGTCCATCAGGTCGCCGCGCACCACCGTCAGCACCAGCAGCGCCATCAGGCCCAGCGACAGCGCGACGATCTGCACCACGGTCGCGCCGGGGCGGCGGCGCAGCGACGTGACGGCGAAACGCCAGCTGTGGTGTCCCACCCAACCGCGCGCGTGTTTGAGTGCGGCCAGGCCCAGCCAGCCGGCCAGCGCAAACACGCCAGCGCCACCCAGAAAGCCGGCCGCCACGATCAGCGCCAGCTTGACGTCGCCCGTCTGCCACAACAGCAGCGTGACAAACATCGCAATGCCCAGCCCGTAGGTAGCCAGCGCCAAGGGCTGCGGCGCGGCCTGCTCGCGCCGGATCACGCGGTTGTGCGGCACATTGCGCAGCTGCAGAATTGGCGGCAGCGCGAAGCCGATCAGCAGCAGCATGCCCGTCAACAGGCCTTGCAACGCAGGCAGCGCCGACACGGGCGGCACGTCGGTGGCGATCAATTTTCCCAGCAGTTCGAGCAGCACGAAATGGCCGCCGAATCCGACCAGCACGCCCAGCGCGCTGCCAACCAGGCCGACCAGGCCAAACTCGATCAGGTACAGCAGCGTTACCTCGCGCTGGGTCAGGCCCAGGCAGCGCAGCATCGCGCAGGCGTCCATGTGGCGCAGCATGAAGCGGCGCGCCGCCATCGCCACGGCGACCGCCGCCAGCATCGCCGACAGCAGTCCGACCAGCGACAGGAAACGGTCGGCCCGGTCCAGCGTGGCGCGCATTTCCGGGCGCCCCGTTTCCAGCGATTCGAGGCGCACGCCTTTCACACTGCCGGCCTCGATCTGCCCTTGCACCCATTGCTGAAACGGCGCGACCTTGCCTGCGTCCTGGGCAGTTGGCGCCGCCACTTGCAGACGGTAGGTCACGCGCGAGCCATTTGCCACCAGTCCGGTGGCGGCCAGGTCGGCCGTCGAGAGCATCAGGCGCGGCGCAAAATTGGCGAACGCGGCGCCCCGGTCCGGCTCGGAGGCGATCAGTTGGGTCACTTTAAAGCTGGCGTCACCGAGCCGGATGGTGCCGCCCACAGCGACCTTCAAGGCAGTCAGCAGATTCGCATCGACCCACACGGTGCCGGGCGCCGGCGTGCCGTCGGCCGCCAGGCCAAGCGCGTTTTGCGCTTGCTCGGCGTTGGTGGTGATTTTGAGCTTGCCGCGCAGCGGATAGCCGCGCGACACCGCCTTCACCGACGCCAGCAGCGACACCGACTGTTCGCCGTCGCCGGCCTGCGCCATGCTGGGAAAGGTCACCGTGTCGGCCAGCAGCAGGCCGCGCCGCTGCGCTTCGGCACGCCAGTCGGCCCTGAGCGGCGTGTCCGCGTTGATCAACAGATCGGCGCCGAGCAACTGGTGCGCGTCGCGATCGAGCCCGCTGCGCAGGCGCTCGACAAAAAAGCCCACCGCCGACAGCGCCGACACGGCCACGATCAGCGCCATCAGCAAAAAGCGCAGCTCGCCGGCACGCCAGTCGCGCATCGTCATGCGCAGCGATTGAATCAGCATGGTTTGCCTTAGACGGCGTTGGCGAAGAAGGCGTCGACTTCGTCAAGCCAGCGCATCTTGCTGTCGTCGTCGAGGAAGGAAGCGCTAAAGCTGTTGCGTGCCAGCCGCTGCGCGTGCGACAGGCCCAGTGGCAGCGCCTCGAACACGGCCACGAAATTGGCGTTCATGTAGCCGCCAAAATAGGCCGGATCGTCCGAGTTGACGGTCGCGCACAGTCCCGCGTCGAGCAGTTTCAGCAGGTTGTGCTGGGCCATCGTGTCGACCACGCGCAGCTTCAGGTTCGACAGCGGACACACCGTCAGCGCGATCTGGTCGAGCGCCAGGCGCGCCGTCAGCGCCGAGTCCTCCAGGCAGCGCACGCCGTGATCGATGCGCTCGACCTTGAGCACGTCGAGCGCGGTGTCGATATAGGCCGGCGGCCCTTCCTCGCCCGCGTGGGCGACCAGGTGCAGACCGAGCTCGCGCGATGCGGCGAACACGCGCGCAAATTTTTCCGGCGGGTGTCCCACTTCGGACGAATCGAGTCCCACCCCGATGATTTTCGCCAGGTGCGGCTTGGCCTCGGCCAGCGTGGCCAACGCCTCGTCCTCGGACAAATGGCGCAGGAAGCACATGATCAAGGTGGCGCTGATCGGCCCCTCCTGGCAGGCCCGGTGGATGCCGTCGATGACGCTGGCAAACGGCACCCCGCGCGCGGTGTGCGTCTGCGGGTCAAAGAAGATCTCGGCGTGGCGCACGTTGTCAGCATGGGCGCGCGCAAGATAGGCGCGCGTCATGTCGTAGAAATCCTGTTCCGTTTGCAGCACGCTGGCGCCAGCGTAATAGATGTCGAGGAAAGATTGCAGGTCGGTAAACGCATACGCGCTGCGCAGCGCCTCCACCGACGCGTACGGCAACGTCACGCCGTTGCGCTGGGCCAGCGCAAAAATCAGCTCAGGCTCCAGCGAACCTTCGATATGGATATGCAGCTCCGCTTTGGGCATGTTCTGCACGATGGTGCGCAATGGCTCGTTGAGCATAGTGGTCTCCTGATAATACGGTTCAAGTTCTCGATGGCAAACATCTTAGCGCATGCGCGCCGTCCCGGTCCGCGCGCGCGCATTTGTGACATCGCCGGCGTATCGCGTGCGCCGCCGGGCCGCCGCAAGGCGCACTATTCTGTTCGGCATCATGGGCTGCCGATGCACGCGATGGTGTCCTCAAACAGGCAACACGGGTGAAAAATAAACGTGATGAAGCGTCTACAAATAGCCTCGAAAACGCCTTAAAAACACAGATTAAATCATTTAAAATCAAAGACTTACAATGGTTACAAATGCACACACGACATTGCTTTGACATCCGCAACCAATAGGGACATAATAAATTTCATAGGCGTAAGTAGATAGTGTGAGCAAGCGCAAACAACCGGTCTAAACCGGGATAAAAATCTACATCGTTATCCGTTTTTTGTTTTACAAACCCAGCTCTGGGGTACGTTGGATAACGATCAATAACAAGGAGTTTCACCTACGACCGGGGCCCGGGCTGCACTCCCGAAGGCAACGCTGGCGCTGACAGTGACGAGTGTAATTACATCAAAGGACATTCAAATGACCATTTTTGACAACTACGCAGCGCGCTACGAGCGTACCCGTGAAGAGGAATATTCACTATCCGAATACCTTGCCCTGTGCAAGAAGGACCGCCTCACCTACGCCAGCGCGCCTGAGCGCATGCTGGCGGCCATCGGCGAGCCGACGCTACTGGACACGCGCAACGATACGCGCCTGTCGCGCATCTTCGCCAACAAGGTCATCAAGATTTATCCAGCCTTCAAGGAATTCTACGGCACCGAGGAGGTCATCGAGCAGGTCGTCGCCTACTTCCGCCACGCCGCCCAGGGGCTGGAAGAGCGCAAGCAGATCCTCTATTTGCTGGGACCGGTGGGCGGCGGTAAATCGTCGATCGCCGAAAAACTCAAGGCCTTGATGGAGCTGGTACCGTTCTATTGTCTGAAGGGTTCGCCCGTCAACGAATCGCCGCTGGGACTGTTCAACGAGGACGAGGACGGCGTCATCCTGGAAGAGGACTATGGCATCCCGCGCCGCTATCTGCGCTCGATCCCCAGCCCCTGGGCGGTCAAGCGTTTGCACGAATTTAATGGCGACATCAACCAGTTCCGCGTGGTGCGCCGCTATCCGTCGATCCTGAAGCAAATCGCCGTCTCGAAGACCGAGCCGGGCGACGAGAACAACCAGGACATTTCTTCGCTGGTGGGCAAGGTCGACATCCGCAAGCTCGAGGACTATGCCCAGGACGATCCGGACGCCTACAGCTATTCGGGCGGCCTGTGCCTGGCCAACCAGGGCTTGATGGAATTTGTCGAGATGTTCAAGGCGCCGATCAAGGTGCTCCATCCACTGTTGACGGCCACCCAGGAAGGCAACTACAAGGGCACCGAAGGGTTCGGGGCGATTCCGTTCGACGGCATCATCCTGGCCCACTCGAACGAGTCGGAATGGAAGACGTTCCGCAACAACCGCAACAACGAAGCTTTCCTCGACCGTATCTATATCGTCAAGGTGCCGTATTGCCTGCGCGTGACCGACGAGGTGAAGATTTACGACAAGCTGCTGCGCAACTCGTCGCTGGAAAAAGCGGCCTGCGCGCCGGGCACGCTGAAGATGATGGCCCAGTTTGCCATTCTGTCGCGCCTGAAGGATCCGGAGAATTCGTCGATCTTCTCGAAGATGCTGGTCTACGACGGCGAAAACCTCAAGGACACCGACCCGAAAGCGAAGTCGATGCACGAGTACGTCGACTACGCCGGTGTGGACGAGGGCATGAACGGTCTGTCGACCCGCTTCGCCTTCAAGATCTTGTCCAAAGTGTTTAACTTCGACACCACCGAGGTGGCGGCCAATCCGGTGCACCTGTTATATGTGCTCGAGCAGCAAGTCGAGCGCGAGCAGTTCCCGCCCGAATTGGAACAGAAGTATTTTTCGTACATCAAGGAACATCTGGCCCAGCGCTACGTCGAATTCATCGGCAAGGAAATCCAGACCGCCTACCTGGAAAGCTATTCCGAGTACGGCCAGAACATCTTCGACCGCTATGTGACGTTTGCCGACTTCTGGATCCAGGATCAGGAATTCCGCGATCCGGACACGGGCGAAAGTTTCGACCGCGACTCGCTCAACAACGAGCTGGAAAAGATCGAGAAACCGGCCGGGATTTCGAACCCGAAAGACTTCCGCAACGAGATCGTCAACTTCGGGCTGCGCGCGCGCGCCACCAACGGCGGCAAGAATCCGTCCTGGACCAGTTACGAGAAATTCCGCACCGTGATCGAGAAGAAAATGTTCTCCAACACGGAGGAGCTGCTGCCGGTGATTTCGTTTAACGCCAAAGCGTCGGCCGAAGATGCCAACAAGCACGCCGACTTTGTCGCCCGCATGGTCGACAAAGGCTACACGGCCAAGCAAGTGCGTCTGCTGTGCGAATGGTATCTGCGCGTGAGAAAGTCGTCCTAGCGCGGCGCAGTTAAAGTAGTAGGGCCGCACGTTGGTGCGGCCTGCCGCGAAACACAAGGAGGCATGTTTTGACTTACCTCATCGACCGACGCTTGCAAGGCAAGAACAAGTCTGCGATCAACCGCGAGCGCTTCCTTCGGCGCTACAAAGGCCAGATCAAGGATGCGGTCGGGCGCGCCATCAAGGGGCGCTCGATCACCAACATCGAAAACGGTGAAAAAATCTCGATTCCCGTCAAGGACGTGAGCGAGCCCAATTTTGGCCACGCCCACGGGGGCGTGTGGGAAACCATCAATCCGGGCAACAAGGAATACCTGAAGGGCGACCAGTTCAGCCGCCCCAAGGGCGGTGGCGGTTCCGGGCGCGGCAAGGCCGGCAACAGCGAGGAAACCAACGAGGACGATTTCATCTTCGAGCTCTCGCGCGAAGAGTTCATGAATTACTTCTTCGAGGATCTTGAACTGCCCAACATGGTCAAGACGCAGTTGACCAAGACGACCGAGTTCAAGAACCAGCGGGCCGGCTACAATATTTCCGGCACCCCATCGAACATCCACGTGTTACGGTCGCTGCGCGGCGCACTGGGCCGGCGCATCGCCGTGGGCGGCTCCTCGCGCAAGAACTTGCTCAAGGCCGAACACGAGCTTGAGCAATTGCTGCTCGAAGGCGTGCCGTTGGACGACGCCCGCGTCGTCGAGCTGAAACGCCTGATCCACCACCTGCACACGCGTCTGCTGGCGATCCCCTTCATCGACCCGATCGACCTGCGCTATAGCAACCGGGTGAAGATGCCCAAGCCGATGAGCCAGGCGGTGATGTTTTGCATCATGGACGTGTCCGGTTCGATGGACGAGGGTCGCAAGGACACCGCCAAGCGCTTCTTTATTTTGCTGTACCTGTTTTTAAAACGGGTCTACGACAAGATCGAGGTGGTGTTCATCCGCCACCATACGGCCGCCTCGGAGGTGGAGGAGAACGACTTCTTCAACTCGCGTGAGTCGGGCGGCACGGTGGTCTCGTCGGCCCTGTACCTGCTCGACAAAGTGCTCAAGGAGCGCTATGCCAGCGGCGAATGGAACAGCTACGTGGCCCAAGCGTCGGACGGCGACAACTGGGACAACGACTCGGTGCTGTGCAAGCAGCTGTTGATCAACACCATCATGCCGGCGGTGCAGTACTACACCTACGTGGAGATTACCGACGGCCCGCCGCAGAACTTGTGGGAACAATATACCGAAGTGCCCGACCACCACCGGCACTTCGCCATGCAGCGCATCGTCACGCCGGCCGACATCTATCCGGTGTTTCGTGAGCTGTTCAAAAAACAGCCGAAGTGAACCCGATGCCCAGAGAACCCGCCAACCCGCGCGCCCTGCCCGAACAGTCCGAATGGACGTTCGACCTGATCGAGCAGGCGCACGAGGAAATTCGCCGCGTGGCCAAGCAGTTCGGCCTCGACACCTATCCGAACCAACTCGAGATCATCACCGCCGAGCAGATGATGGACGCCTACACGTCGGTGGGCATGCCGGTGTCCTACAACCACTGGTCGTTCGGCAAGCACTTTCTGTCGACCGAGAAAAGCTACAAGCGCGGCCAGATGGGGTTGGCCTACGAGATCGTCATCAATTCGAACCCCTGCATCGCCTACCTGATGGAGGAAAACAGCCTGACCATGCAGGCGTTGGTGATCGCGCACGCGGCCTACGGGCACAATTCCTTCTTCAAGGGCAATTACCTGTTTCGCGCCTGGACCGACGCCGACGCCATCGTCGACTACATGGTATTTGCCAAAAATTACATCAACGAGTGCGAGCAGCGCCACGGCATCGACGCCGTCGAACTGCTGCTCGACTCCTGCCACGCGCTGCAAAATTACGGCGTGGACCGCTACAAGCGCCCCGCCAAACTGTCGCTCGCGCAAGAGAACGCGCGCCAGAAAGAGCGCGAGGAATACGCCCAGTCGCAGGTCAACGCGCTGTGGCGCACCGTGCCGCGGCGCGACGAGGAAGAGGCCGACCAGGTGGCGCCCCGTTTCCCGCCCGAGCCCGAGGAAAACCTGCTGTATTTCATCGAAAAATACGCGCCTCTGCTGGAACCGTGGCAGCGTGAAATGGTGCGCATCACGCGCAAGATTTCACAGTACTTCTACCCGCAGCGTCAAACCCAGGTGATGAACGAGGGCTGGGCCACGTTCTGGCACTACACCATCTTGCAAGAGCTCTATAAAGAAGGCATCGTGGGCGACGGTTTCATGATGGAGTTCCTGCAAAGCCATACCAACGTGGTGTATCAACCGCCCGCCACCAGCCAGTATTACAACGGCATCAACCCGTATGCACTCGGTTTTGCGATGATGACCGACATCCGGCGCATCTGCGAAAACCCCACCCAGGAAGACAAGGAGTGGTTCCCCAACATCGCCGGCAGCGACTGGCGCAAGACGCTCGACTTTGCGATGCGCAACTTCAAGGACGAGAGCTTCATCGCCCAGTACCTGTCGCCCAAACTGATACGCGACTTCCATTTTTTTGCCGTGCTGGACGACGACAAGAACGAAAAACTGACCATTTCGGCCATCCACGACGAGCGCGGCTACCGCTATGTGCGCTCGCAACTGGCCGAACAGTACAACCTGGGCAACCGCGAACCGAACATCCAGGTGTGGTCTGTGAACACCCGCGATGACCGCGCGCTGACCTTGCGCCACAGCCAATTTCAGCGCCGCCCGCTCAACCAGCAGGCCCAGGAAGTACTCAAACACGTGGCCCGTTTATGGGGGTTTGACGTCCATTTGGAGACCGTGGACCCCGACGGGGCCGTCGTTTCCAGCATCGAATGCAAGCGGGAAAAGCGAAATCGGGGCAATTAATAGTTCATTGACAACTATATTTTGCATAAAAATCTAGCCTTCAGACTTTTTTTTACTGTCGTGCGGCCACTAAAAACACCTGTTTGCGAAGTTTTTTTTGCTACACCCTCGCAATTTATAGACCAATTAGATACCACTATTTGCTTGTTTTGGCACCAATTTTTCCGAAATTTGGTCATTTTCCCGGCCCTGTCGGCTTGCCACGCTAAGCAAAAAGGCAACAACGATGCAAAATTAGCTTCACAAATCCAGCAATAAACCCGTACTTTGCATCGCAATTATCACTTCCTTCCAAATTAGCATCAGTCCGACGAACTCCCCTAAAAAAACTTGTCAATTTTTCTTGCTTTTTCCCATCGAAATAAGCAAGCAATTGCCCGTTTGCACCCCCGATTTTGGCGTCGCGCAGGGCTAATTCGAACCGTTTTGGACGGCAAAAAATGCATGTGCAAAAAAGAATTCGTATGTATAATTCGCCGACGTCCCGGATGCGGCTAAAGCAGCGCCGTATTTTGTGGGTTTGGTAGGAGATAAAAAGAGTAGGTATTGGAGAAAGCAGGCATGAATTTCACCCATGAAAAAAACCCGGGCAAAAATTTCACTGGTATTACCATTGTCGTCTTGTTGCATGCTCTCGTTGGCTATGCCGTCGTATCCGGTCTAGGCAAGTCGATGGTTGCCAAAATGGCCGCCGTGGTGGAAACCAAAGTGATTGACGAGGTCAAGCCGCCGCCGCCGAAGGATGTGCCGCCACCACCGCCACCGCCTGAGATGAAAGCCCCGCCGCCACCGTTCGTGCCACCCGTTGAAGTTAACGTGCAGCAACCGCCACCGGTCAACACGACGATGGCCAATGCCACCAGCGTCAAGCCGGCATCGAACGAACTGGCCCGTCCTGCGCCACCGGCAGCACCGGCGCCGGTAGCAAAAACCGGGATTCATATTCCCGCGGCCGCCGACTTCAACACTTGCGCAAAACCAGAGTGGCCGAAAGCCTCCTTGCGCAATGAAGAGACCGGCACAGTAACGCTGCAGTTCTTGATTGGGGTCGACGGCCGTGTTGCCGATTCCAAGATCCAGAAATCGTCGGGCTTCCGCGATCTGGACAAGGCAGCAGTCACAGGGATCAGCAAATGCCGATTCAAACCAGGCATGACCGACGGTAAGCCGGAACAAGCATGGATGACAATGCAGTACGTCTGGACGCTGGAATAAAACCGAGGCAGCAACACTGTCTCATCAACTTAATTTCGTTGTCGATACGTTCAGCGAACTGATTATTTTATAAATTTGGAGGAAGCATGTTTAAGAATACCCGTTTGTCCGCTGTCTTGGCGGCTGTACTGTTCTCGGTCACCGCAGCAGCAGCGCTGGTTTCCACGCCGGCCTTCGCTGACGCGCCAGCGTCGGCCGCAGCATCGGCTCCAGCGGCATCCGCACCAGCCGCTTCCGCACCGGCCGCCGCCGATGCAGCACCAGCCGCTTCGGCCCCTGCGGTCAAGCCAGGCGAAAAAGAAGAAGTCGAAAACCCGTTCGGCCCAGCATCGGTCTGGAATGGCGGTATCGTTTCGCGCGCCACGCTGATCATTTTGTCGATCATGTCGATGGGTTCGTGGTACATCATCGTCACCAAGCTGCTCGATCAGATGAAAATCTTCAAGCAAGCCGCTGAGACCCAATCGAAGTTCTGGAAAGCTTCCTCCATCGCTGCCGGTTCGGCATCGCTGAAAGAAGGCAGCCCTTACCGTTTCATCGCTGAATCGGGCACCAAGGCATCGGCTCACCATGATGGCGCCCTGCTCGAACAAATCGATCTGTCGACCTGGGTGACGATGTCGATCCAGCGCGCTGTCGATAAAGTGCAATCGCGTCTGCAAGATGGCCTGTCGTTCTTGGCTACCGTCGGTTCGACCGCACCGTTTATCGGTCTGTTCGGTACCGTGATCGGTATTTACAAAGCGCTGGTCGCCATCGGTATGACCGGTAACGCGTCGATCGATAAAGTTGCCGGTCCAGTGGGCGAATCGCTGATCATGACCGCCTTCGGTCTGTTCGTCGCCGTTCCAGCAGTGCTGGGTTACAACTGGTTGGTACGTCGTAACAAGTCGGCCATGGAAGATGTCCGCTCGTTCAGCGCTGACGTTCACTCGGTTCTGGTTTCCGGCGTCATGTCCAGCAGCGAAGCTGGCCGTGCTGCTGGCGCCAAGAAGATCGGATAAGCACCATGTCGATGAACGTCGGCTCCGATGACGGAGAAGAAGATCATGTGATGTCAGAAATCAACACGACGCCGCTTGTCGACATCATGTTGGTTCTGCTGATTATCTTTTTGATTACCAGTCCGGTCGTTCTCAAGCTGCAGAAGATTAACCTGCCGCTTGAGGTCAACCAGATCGTGAAAACTACGACAGAAGACGTGAATATCGTTGTCAATAAAGACGGCGAGATTTACTGGAATCGTACCAAGCTGGAAGATAGCGCTGCGCTGTTCGAGTTCTTGAAAAAAGAATCGGTGAAACTGCCACAGCCAGTCGTCCACGTTCGCGGCGATCAGGAAACACGCTACGAATTCATCGGCAAGGTTGTCTTTACTGCGCAACGTGCTGGGATTCAGAAGGTTGGCTTCATTACCGAGCCGCCTGACAAGGGTTAAACCCCTGCGCCGCAGGACCGGATTATTCCAGTTCAGCGGCGCCAATCCCAACATTTGAAAAGGAAACACCATGAGTATGAATGTCGGTTCGGGTGCGAGCAGCGGCGCTGATCCAGAACCCATGATGGAAATGAACATGACCCCCTTGATCGACGTGATGTTGGTCTTGATTATCATGTTGATTATCACGATTCCGAAGGCCAACCACTCGGTCAATCTGAATATGCCAGTTGGCAATCCACCGCCGGTGACGACGCAGCCTGTCGTGATCACCATCGACGTCGACTTCGACGGCACGATTCTGTGGGATGGCCAAGTCATCCCCGATCGCCCGGCGCTGGAAGCGAAGATGATTGCGGTGGCGGCGCAAGCTGACCAACCGGAAGTGCATCTGCGTCCTAACAAGTTGGTGTCTTACAAGTACGTTGCCGGTGTGATGGCCTCGGCCCAACGCTTGGGTGTCTCCAAGATTGGCATGGTCGGTAACGAGCAGTTCCAGTAAGGCGTTTAACTTCGTCACTGTGACGAACACGGCAGGGTTTCCCTGCCGTGTCTCATTTGAATGAAAGAATTCTCTATGACCCAATTTCGTCTCGCTTCACTCGGCCTTGTCGTGGCCGCTCTCGGTTTCACCGCAGCCGCCCCCCTGGTTGGCCTGACCTCCGTCGCCTACGCAGCCGAATCAGTGCGCGCGGAAGTTGGCGGCCCTTTGCAGGCAGCCCAGAAGCTGATGAAAGCTGGTAAGAACAAAGAAGCGCTGGGCGAGCTGCGCAAGCTCGACAACGTGGGCAACAAGACTGCCAATGAATCATTCCTGATCGACAGCGTGCGCGCGTCGGCCGCCTCGGCCGCCGGCGACTACGAGACGGCCGCCAAGGCCTTCGAATCGCTGATCGCCTCGGGCCGCCTGTCGGCCGGCGACAAGGTCAAGTACACCGACGGCCTGGTGGGCATCTACATGCGCGCCAAGGATCACCAGAAAGCCATCGCCGCGATCAACCGCTCGCTGGCCGAGCACGACGATCCGCGCATGCGCGACTACCTGATCCAGACCTACTACGCGATGGGCAACTTCAACCAGGCGAGCAAGGATCTGCAAGCGATCATCCATAGCGATGAAAAAGCCGGCCGCACCTCGTCGGAAGACCATCTGAAACTGCTCGCATCGCTGCAAAACCGCAGCGGCGACAAGGGTGGTTATGTCAGCACGATCGAAAAACTGGCCGCCTCGTATCCGAAACAGGATTACTGGCTGGACCTGCTCAACCGCGTCTCGGGCAAGCCTGGCTTTTCCGGCCGTCTGTCGGTCGAAGTGTACCGTTTGAAACTGGCGACCAATCTGCTCAAAGCCAGTGAGTTCCTGGAACTGGGCCAGCTGCTGCTGTCCGAGCAGGCGCCCGCTGAAGCGGTCAAGGTCATCGACAAGGGCTACAAACTGGGCCTGCTGGGCACCGGCGCCGATGCACCGCGTCACCAGCGCCTGAAAGACCTGGCCAACAAGAACCTGGCCGAAGCGAACAAGAACGCCGACACCAGCGAAGCGACGTTTACCAAGACCAAGGATAACGACGGTCTGGTCGCCCTCGGTTACGAGCTGGTACAAGCCGGCCAGGCCGACAAGGGCCTGAAGATCATGGATGCGGGCCTCAAGGCTGATGGTCTGAAACACCCTGAAACGGCCAAGCTGCATCTGGGCCTCGCTTACGCTGTCGCCGGCAAAAAGGCGCTGGCCATTTCGACGCTGAAAACGGTGGGCGGCACTGAAGGCACGGCCGACCTGGCCCGTTACTGGATCATGAGCATCAATCACCCGATGAACTGATCGCCGGCGCGTTTCGCGCCCGCAAAAAAGCGCCGTCTGCTGCACGCAGGCGGCGCTTTTTTCACTTCTGACGCCCCACTCTAACCTGATCGCGCCGCGCTTCGCTGTGCTGAGCGTCACTTGACCGTATAATCTCCCATTTAGTCCCAGTTTGACGACCCCAGCCCTATGAAGGTATTTCGCGGACTTCCCAACGCCATCGCTCGCGCGCCCTGCGCCCTGACGATCGGCAATTTCGATGGCGTCCATCTCGGCCACCAGGCCCTGCTCGCGCACGTGCGCGCGGCCGCCCATGCGCAAGGCCTGGAAGCGGCGGTGATGACGTTCGAGCCGCACCCGCGCGAATTCTTCGCCGAACGCGCCGGCGATCCGTCGCGCGCACCGAACCGCGTAGCCAGCTTGCGCGACAAGCTCGGCTCGCTGGCCAAGGCCGGCATCGACCGCGTCATCGTCGAACATTTCAACGCCCATTTCGCCAGTCTGAGCCCGCAGGAGTTCACCGAGCGCGTGCTGGTGCAGGGCTTGCACGTGAAATGGCTGATGGTGGGCGGCGACTTCTGCTACGGCGCCAAGCGCGCCGGCGACGTTGCCATGCTCACCGAAGCGGGCCGCCGCTACGGCTTTCAGGTCGAGACACTGCCCACGGTGCTGCACGGCGTCGATCGCATTTCGTCAAGCTTGGTGCGCAGCGCCTTGGCCGAGGGCGATTTTACCCAGGCCGAGCAACTGCTGGGTCACCCTTACGCCGTTTCCGGCCACGTGATCCACGGCCAGAAACTGGGCCGCACGCTGGGCTTTCCCACGCTGAACCTGCGCGTGGCGCACCGCCCCGCCCTGTCGGGCATCTTCGTCGTGCAAGTGCATGGTCTCGGTTCCACGCCATTGCCGGCCGTGGCCAGTCTGGGCGTGCGCCCGACCGTCGACGACAGCGGACGCGTGCTGCTCGAAGTGCACCTGTTCGACTTCAACCAGTCCTGCTACGGCAAGCTGGTGCGCGTCGAGTTCCTGCACAAACTGCGCGATGAAGAAAAATACGCCGACCTGACCACGCTGACCGACGCCATCGCGCGCGACGGCCGGCAGGCGCGCGCCTGGTTCGCCAAACGCAGCGGCGCCGTCACCGCCACCGACCGAATTTGACCGGCCTGCCTGTTGCGCCGGCCGGCGCCCGCCACACCCCGATTTCAGCTCCACACCTTTGAAGAAGAATATGTCCGATACCAGCAAACCAGCAGAGCAGAAGCAAGCCCCGAAAGCGGGCAAGAAGCCAGAGAGCAAATACCCGGTCAACATGCCGGAGACGCCATTTCCGATGCGCGGCGACATGGCCAAGCGCGAGCCGCAATGGGTCGCGCAGTGGCAGCAGAAAAAAGTCTACGAGCGCATCCGCAAGGCTGCCGCCGGGCGCCCAAAATTCATCCTGCATGACGGCCCGCCGTATGCCAACGGCGACATCCACCTGGGCCACGCCGTCAACAAAATCTTGAAGGACATGGTTGTCAAGGCGCGCACCATCGCCGGCTTCGATGCGCCTTACGTGCCGGGCTGGGATTGCCACGGCATGCCAATCGAGATCCAGATCGAAAAACTGCACGGCAAAAATCTGCCCACCGCCGACGTGCTCACGCGCGCGCGCAGCTACGCGCTCGAGCAGGTGGACCGCCAGCGCAAGGACTTCATCCGTCTGGGTGTGCTGGGCGAGTGGAACAATCCGTATTTGACGATGGCTTACGGGAACGAAGCGGACGAACTGCGCGCGCTGGGCAGCCTGCTCGAAAAAGGCTATGTGTATCGCGGCCTGAAACCGGTCAACTGGTGCTTCGATTGCGGCTCGGCGCTGGCCGAAGCGGAAGTCGAATACCAGGACAAGCGCGATCCGGCCATCGACGTGGGCTTCCCGTTCGCCGAGCCGGCCAAACTGGCCGCCGCCTTCGGCCTGCCTGCGCTGCCAACCGACTATGGCTTCATCGTCATCTGGACCACCACGCCGTGGACCATCCCGTCCAACCAGGCGCTCAATGTGCATCACGAGATCAGCTACGCACTCGTTGAAACTAGCCGCGACGGCAAGCCGATGCTGCTGATTTTGGCCACCGACCTGGTGGCGTCCTGCCTGGCGCGCTACAAGCTCGAAGGCACCGTCATCGCCACCTGCCTGGGCGCGGCGCTGGCCGGCCTGCGCTTCAAACATCCGCTTGCGTCCATCGACCCCGGTTACGATCGCACCTCGCCGATGTACATCGCCGACTACGTCACCACCGAAAGCGGCACCGGCGTGGTCCACTCGGCGCCGGCCTACGGCCAGGACGACTTTGTCTCCTGCAAAGCGCACGGCCTGAAGGACGACGAAATCCTCACGCCGGTGATGGGCGACGGTAAATTCGTGCCGTCCTTGCCGCTGTTTGGCGGCATGACGATCTGGGAAGCGTCCAAGCCGATCTGCAGCGCGCTGACCGCAGCGGGCGCGCTGTTTGAAGTGAAGATGTTCGATCACAGCTATATGCATTGCTGGCGCCACAAGACGCCGATCGTCTACCGCGCCACCTCGCAGTGGTTCGCCGGCATGGATATCACGCCCAAAGACGGCGGCGCCACCTTGCGCGAGACGGCCCTGGCCGGCATCGCCGACACCAAGTTCTTTCCGGACTGGGGCCAGGCGCGTCTGCACGGCATGATCGTCAATCGTCCCGACTGGACGCTGTCGCGCCAGCGCCAATGGGGCGTGCCGATGGCCTTCTTCATCCACAAGGAAACGGGCGAGCTGCATCCGAACACCCCGGCGCTGCTGGAAAAAATCGCCCTGCTGATCGAACAAAAAGGCATCGACGCGTGGCTGTCGATCGAGCCGGCCGACATGCTGGGCGACGACGCCGCCATGTACGAGAAAAACAAGGACACGCTGGACGTCTGGTTCGACTCCGGTTGCACCCACCAGACGGTGCTGCGCGGCTCGCACGCGAGCCAACTGCAGTTCCCGGCCGACCTGTACCTGGAAGGTTCGGACCAGCACCGCGGCTGGTTCCACTCGTCGCTGCTGACGTCGTCGATGCTCAACGGCTGCCCGCCCTACAAGGCGCTGCTCACGCACGGCTTCACGGTCGACGCCGAAGGCAAGAAGATGTCCAAGTCGCTGGGCAACACGCTGGCGCCGCAGAAGATCTCCGACACGCTGGGCGCCGACATTTTGCGCCTGTGGGTCGCCTCGACCGATTACACGGGCGAGCTGTCGATCTCCGACGAGATTTTGAAACGCGTCACCGAATCGTATCGCCGCATCCGCAACACGCTGCGCTTCCTGTTGGCCAACACCTCGGATTTCGATCCGATCAAGGATGCTGTCGCGCCCGCCGAGATGCTCGAAATCGACCGCTACGCCATCGCCAACATGGCCGCGCTGCAGGCCGACATCGCCCGCCACTATGAAAACTATGAGTTCCATCCGGTCATCTCCAAGCTGCAGAACTACTGCTCGGAAGACCTGGGCGGCTTCTACCTGGACGTGCTCAAGGACCGCCTGTACACCAGCGCCCTGACCTCGCACGCGCGCCGCTCGGGCCAGACCGCGCTGTGGCACATCACGCAAAGCCTGCTGCGCGTGATGGCCCCGACGCTGTCGTTCACGGCCGAGGAAGCGTGGGCGATTTTCGCCAGCCCGGAAGCCTACGCGGCCAGCGACGAAACCATCTTCACGCAGACCACCTGGCAACTGCCGGAGATGGCCGACGGCGCCGCGCTGCTGGAAAAATACACCAGCTTGCGCGCGGTGCGCACCGAAGTGTCCAAACAGCTCGAAGAGTTGCGCGGCTCCGGCGCGATCGGCTCGTCCCTGCAAGCCGAACTGACGATCAAGGCCAGCGCGGCCAAGTTCGCCCAACTGGCCAGCCTGGACGACGATCTCAAGTTCATCTTCATCACCTCGCAGGCGAACGCGCTCGAAGTGGCCACCGAGGCCGACGAAGGCATCGTCGTGGCTGCGTCAAGCGCGCCCAAGTGCGAGCGTTGCTGGCACTACCGGGCCGACGTGGGCAGCCATGCCGAGCACACCGGCTTGTGCACGCGCTGCGTGAGCAACCTGTTCGGCCAGGGTGAGAAACGCACCTACGCCTGATCGACCGGGCATCCCGCCGCCACCTTATTGCGTGGCGGCGCCTACGACTACAATGAGAATCCATGGCCACTAAAAACCGCTTTTCACCGCAACAAACGAGCCTGATGCCGTGGCTGGGTATCGCCACCATCGTGATCCTGTGCGACCAGATCTCCAAGATCACCATCGCCAAGCTGTTCACGCTGCACGAAGAGCGCATCGTCACCTCGTTTTTCAATCTGGTGCTGGCCTATAACAACGGCGCTGCGTTCAGCTTCATGAACATCGAAGGGGGCATGCAGCGTTACTTCTTCACCGCCATCGGGGTCGTCGCCGCGCTGTTCATCGTCTATCTGCTGCGCCGCCATGCCGGCCAGCGCATGTTCTGCTGGGCGCTGGCGCTGATTCTGGGCGGCGCCGTCGGCAACGTGATCGACCGCGTCATGTATGGTCACGTGATCGACTTCCTCGATTTCCACCTGGCCAGCTGGGGCCACTTCCCCGCCTTTAACGTGGCCGACAGCGCCATCACGCTGGGTGCGATCCTGTTCATCGTCGACGAACTGCGTCGCGTCAACCGCAACTAAGTCACTACACGGAGCGCTCCCATGACGATGGATCTGAAAGGCAAACGCATCGTGCTCGGCCTGACCGGCGGCGTGGCCTGCTACAAGGCGGCCGAACTGTGCCGCGCCTTGACGCGCGAAGGCGCCAGCGTGCAGGTTGTCATGACCGACGCGGCCACCCACTTCATCACCGCCGTGACGATGCAGGCGCTGTCGGGTAATCCCGTGTTTCTGGACCAGTGGGATGCGCGCATGGCCAACAACATGGCCCACATAGACCTGACCCGCAACGCCGACGCGATCCTGATCGCGCCGTGCTCGGCCGACTTCATCCGCAAGCTCGCGCAAGGCGTGTGCGACGACCTGCTCTCGACGCTGTGCCTGGCGCGCCCGCGCAAGGTGCCGCTGCTGGTGGCGCCGGCGATGAACGTGGAGATGTGGCAGAACCCGGCCACCCAACGCAATGTGGCCCAGCTGCGCGCCGACGGCGTGATGCTGTTCGGTCCCGGCAGCGGCGAACAGGCTTGCGGTGAAGTCGGTCTGGGGCGCATGCTCGAGCCGCTCGAAATGCTGGAAGAATTGATCGCCGCGTTCCAGCCCAAGCTGCTGGCCGGACGGCGCGTGCTGATCACCGCCGGCCCCACGTTCGAGGCGATCGACCCGGTGCGCGGCATCACCAATCTGTCGTCGGGCAAGATGGGCTAAGCGGTGGCGCGCGCGGCGCGTGAAGCGGGCGCCGACGTGATCCTGGTGTCCGGCCCGACCGCGCTCGACACGCCGCACGGCGTGCAGCGCGTGAACGTGCAAAGCGCCCAGCAGATGCACGACGCGGTGATGTCGGCCATCGCCTGCCAGCATGTGTTCATCGGCGTGGCCGCCGTGGCCGACTGGCGCGTTTCCAACGCCAGTGCGCAGAAGATGAAAAAGCCGGCAGACGGCTCCACACCCGAGCTGAAATTCGAGCAAAACACCGACATCCTCGCCGCAGTCGCCGCCACCACCTCGATCCTGGGCTACCCTTACTGCGTCGGCTTTGCCGCCGAGTCGGAGAACCTGCTCGAGTACGGCGCGGCCAAGCGCGAGAAAAAAGGCATCCCTCTGTTGGTGGGCAATATCGGCCACCACACCTTCGGGCAGGACGACAACACCATCGTGCTGTTCGACGAGCACGGTCACACGATCCTGCCGCGCGCCGACAAACTGACGCTGGCGCGCCAGCTTATTTCCGAGCTGGCCAAGCGTCTGGAAAAACCGTCACTCCTTACCTGATACTGCACTCATGAAAACTATCGACATCAAGATCCTCGACCCGCGCATGAAAGACATGCTGCCGGCCTACGCCACCCCGGGCAGTGCCGGTCTGGACCTGCGCGCCTGCATCGACGCGCCGATCACTATTGAGGCCGGCGCCACCGTCTTGATCCCGACCGGCCTGGCGATCCACCTGGCCGACCCCGGCTATGCGGCGATGATTCTGCCACGCAGCGGCATGGGCCACAAGAACGGCATTGTGCTGGGGAATCTGGTAGGCTTGATCGATTCGGATTATCAGGGTCAACTGATGGTCTCCACCTGGAACCGCGGCCAGAAAGCGTTCACGCTCGAGCCGATGGAACGCCTGGCGCAACTGATCATCGTCCCCGTGCTGCAAGTGGGCTTTCACATCGTCGACGAGTTCGACAGCAGCGAGCGCGGCGCGGGCGGCTTCGGCAGCACCGGCAAACACTAAAAACAAAAGGTTGTCTATGATGTGTCTCTCTGGTCTTCAACGCTTAGGCGCACGCATGCGCCCGGTGCTGCTGGCCGTCCCGGTTGCCGCGCTGCTGTCGGCCTGCGCCGGCCTTGGCAACAAGCAAAGCGCACCGGCCAGCGCGCCGGCCCCCGTTGCCGCGCCCACGCTGTCGCCCGCCGCGCAGGCCAAACTGACGGCCGCGCAAGATACGCTGATCCAGATGGCCTCCCTGCAGGATCGACTGTTTCGGGTCGGCGCCCCGCTGCTGATCAACAACGCCGAACTGTGCAAGGCGATGGCGCGCAATCTGCTCGGTTTCAGCGCCAAGAACAAGTATTCCTACGGCGGCGACATGAGCGAGGCGGCGCACGGCGCCTTCGATCTCGACGAGCGTCTGCAAGTGACCAATGTGCTGGCCGGCAGCGGTGCGGCGCGCGCCGGATTGCGGCGCGGCGACAGCCTGTTTGCCGCCGAAGGCAAAACGCTGCCGACTGGCCCGGGCGCCGAGTCGCACGCCGGCGCCGTGTTCGGCCCGCTGGTGGCCAGCCACGCCGTCATCAAACTGAACATCGAGCGCGGCAGCGAGAGCACCCACATCAGCGTGCCGGTGACGCGCGCCTGCGGCTTCAAGATCGATCTGGGCAACGCCGACAACATCAATTCCTACGCCGACGGCCAGCGCGTGCTGGTCACGCGCGGCATGCTGGGCGTGACCCAGAGCGACGCCGAACTGGCCTACGTGCTGGCACGCGGCATGGCGCACAACATCCTTGGCCACGCCGGCAGCCAGCGCGCCAGCGGCACCATCGGCAGCGTCATCGACAACCTGTCCTCCGTGCATCCGGACCTGTCGATGCTGATCGGCAGCGCCGGCATCAAGCCGATGCCGGCCGAACTCGATGCCCAGGCCGACACGCTGGCGCTGTACCTGCTGGCACGCGCCAGCGCCGACTACGAACACGCCGGGCGCTTCTGGCGCGCTCTGACCGACAAGTATCCGGCCACGGTACTCAATGGTTACGTGGCCAACCATCCTGCCACCACGGTGCGCCTGGCGGCGATCGACAAGGCAGTGGCCGAGATCAAATCGAAACAGGCTTCCAAAAAACCGCTGGTGCCATGAAAAAATTGCTGCTCACGCTGATGCTGCTGCCGGCGCTGGCCGGGGCGGCCACCAAATGGGTCAAAGTCGGCAGCGTCGCCGGCAGCACGGTCTACATCGACAAGAGCAGCGCGATGAAGTCCGACAAGGGTCACAAGGTGTGGTCGCTGACCTCCTACGACAAGGAGCAGCAGGCGCCCGACGGCAAGAGCTACCAGTCGGTCAAGGCGCTGCACCTGTATGTGTGCGCCGAGCGCAGCACCACCTTGCTCAGTCAGGTGTTCTATCCTGAACCGATGGGCAAGGGCGTGCCGACCCAGACGTTCAAGTATGAGAAATTCGGCCCCGAGGACGTGGTCCCCGACAGCGGCGCGGACGCTGCCCTGCTGGCGGTGTGCCGCGGTGCCAAATAATCAGCGTCCGAAGTTGGGGAAGTCGGGGAAGTAGCTGCCCATCAGCCAGGTCAGCAAGCCGCAAAACACCACCGACAGCAGCAGTATCACCAGCAGGCGGCCAAACTTTGGCTCGCCGTTGTCGTCGCTCTTGTTGCTCTTGTTACTCATTTCATTTTCCGTCTCTGCTTCAGAGCGCACAGTATATGCGAACCCATGGATAGTATCGACCTGGAAGTACTCAAAACCGCCGCCAACTGGATTGCCCAGCAACGCCGCTGCGAACTGGTCACGGTGGTGCGCACCTGGGGCTCGAGCCCGCGCCCGGTCGGTGCCCTGCTCGCCATCTGCGAGGACGGCAGCGTGGTCGGCTCGGTGTCCGGCGGCTGCATCGAAGACGACCTGATCGAACGGGTGCGCAATCACGGCATCGAGGCCCGCTCGCCCGAGCTGGTCAGTTACGGCATCAGCGCCGACCAGGCCCAGCGCTTCGGCCTGCCGTGCGGCGGTACCATCGAGCTGGTCATCGAACCGCTGGGTGAACACAGCGGCATCGCCGAGCTGTTGCGTCGCCTTGGCGAACACGAACTGCTGGCGCGCCGGCTTGACCTGAACACGGGCGCCGTCAGCTTGCAGCGCGCCGGGCCCGGCGTCGTCCAGCATCTCGATGGGCGCGTGCTGACGACGCTGCATGGTCCGCGCTGGCGTTTGCTGATCATCGGCGCCGGCCAGCTGTCGCGCTTTCTGGCCCAGATCGCCAGCGCGATGGACTACCGCGTGACGGTGTGCGACCCGCGCGAGGAATACCGCGCCGGCTGGCCGCTGGCCGACGTCGAACTGGTGCACACGATGCCTGACGACCTGGTCATCGAAGCGCGCCTGGACGCGCGCTGCGCCGTCGTCGCGCTGACGCACGACCCGAAGCTGGACGATCTGGCGCTGATGGAGGCGCTTAAATCGGATGCGTTCTACGTGGGCGCAATCGGCTCGCGCGTCAACAATGCCAAGCGGCGCGAACGGCTCGCACTGTTTGACGTCAGCGCCGCCCAACTGGACCGGCTGCACGGCCCGATCGGCCTGCACATCGGCAGCAAGACACCTGCCGAAATCGCCATTTCCATCCTGGCCGAGATGACCGCGATCAAAAACGGCGTGCCCAGCCAGTTCCAGGTGCCGCATGCGGCCGCGCTGGACACTGAGGCCGGGGTGGCCTGTGAGCGGGCGGTGCCGGTTCAAGCGCAAGAATCGGGTTTCGGGTATAAAGCGTAGTCTGCACACTCGCTTTTTCCCCGCTTCCGAAAGATGCAATGAACACCGCCAGCTTTATCCGTCTGCTATCCCTCGCCGCGATCTGGGGCGGCTCCTTCCTGTTCATGCGCATCGGCGCACCGGTGCTCGGTCCGGTGGCCATGATCGCCTGCCGGGTCGGCTTCGCGACGCTGTTCCTGGCCGCCATCGCGCTGTTTTTGAAACGCCCGCTGGGCCTGCGCGAACACTGGAAACACTTCCTGATCCTCGGCCTGTTCAATTCGGCCCTGCCCTTCCTGCTGTTTGCGTTCGCCGCCCAGACGCTGTCGGCCTCGATGCTGTCGGTGCTGAACGCCACCGCGCCCATCTGGGGCGCGCTGACGGTGGCCATCTGGACCCGCCACGCGCTGGCCGCGCGCACCGTCGTCGGCCTGCTGCTGGGCATGTGCGGGGTGGCGCTGCTGGTCGGCTTCGACCATATCAGCGCGCAACCGGGCGCCGGGATCGCCATCGTCGCCGCCCTGCTCGCCTCGCTGTGCTACGGCATCGCCAGCACCTACGCCAAGTCGGCCAGGTCGGTCGAGCCATTCGCCAACGCGCACGGCAGCATGTGGGCCGCGACGCTGCTGGTGGCGCCGGCGGTGCCGTTCTTTCCCGCCAACGCCACCCCGGGCGTCGGCGTGATGAGCGCGATGGTGGCGCTGGGCGTGTTGTGCAGCGGTGTCGCCTACCTGCTGTACTTCCGCCTGGTGCGCGACGTGGGCGCGACCTCGGCGCTGACGGTGACGTTCCTCATTCCCGTGTTCGGCATCTTGTGGGGCACGCTGTTCCTGCACGAGCTGATCGGCTGGTACACCATCGTCGGTTCAGCCATCGTGATCGTCGGCACCGCACTGGTGACCGGCTATCGGCCCGACCTGAGCTGGTTGAGCGGGCGCACCGCGCCGTCCTCGGCGCCGCGTCGATGACGAGTACGCCGCACACCAGCGCCAGCATCGCCATCGCGCTGCCGCTGGACTATCGCTGGCGCGACGTGCAGGCGTTTCACAGCCGCGACGTGGAGGCCATCGCCGAGCAAGTCACGCCGGAGCGCATCCGCAAGGGCGTGCTGGTGGGCGGCGTGCCGGTCACGCTGGACGCGGCATTCACGCCCGGCCAGGCACTGTGCACCATTAGCGCCGACGGCGCGCTCGATAGCGACACAATGGCGCAACTCGACACGGCGCTGCGCAATATCCTGGGCTTGCAGATCGATCCGGCGCCGTTCGTCGAATTCGTCACGGACGACGCCTTGCTCGGTGCACTGGCGCGCAGGCAAACCGGATTGCGCATCGTGCAATCGGCCAGCGTGTTCGAGGCGCTGACCTGGGCCGTGATCGGCCAGCAAATCAACCTCACTTTTGCCATCGCGCTGCGCCGTACGTTTATCCAGCAGGCGGGCCGCCAGCACAGCAGCGGTCTGTGGTGCTATCCGGAAGCGGCCGACGTGGCGCGCCTGTCGGCCGACGCGCTCACCAGCCGCAAATTTTCGCGCTCCAAGGCCGATACGCTGCTGCGCCTGGCGCGCTTGCTGGCCGACGGTGCGCTCGACCTGACACTGTCGGCCCACAATGACATAGCCGCGATTTCTCGCGCACTGCTGGCGATCAAGGGCATCGGCCCGTGGACCGTCAACTACGGCCTGCTGCGTGGTTACGCCTACGCCGACTGCTCGCTGCACGGCGACGTGGCGATCCGCGCCGCGCTGCAGCACCTGCTGGGCGAGCCGGACAAGCCCGACATGGCGCGCACCGAGCGCATCCTGGCCGCCTACCGGCCACACCGCACCATGGCCGCCGCCCACCTGTGGGCCAGCCTGCACCCGCGCGACGACGCCTGATCGGTGAGGCGCGCAACTGGCGCCCGACCGGTGCCGGCCGCGCACCATCTGATCTGCCGGCACCCCCGATCGACCAATGAAAACGGCACCCTCGGGTGCCGTTTTCATTGGTCAGCGGTCACGGCCGCTGGCGGCGCCTCGCCTAGTGCGCCGTGCCGTTGGCATTGCGACGCCGCGCCAGCGCGCCAAGCAGACCGAGACCGGCGATCAGCATCGCGTAGCTGCCCGGTTCCGGCACCGCAGCGGCAGGCGTCCACAGCGCGTATGCGGTATTGGCGGACGCGGTCGTTTCAGTATTCGGCTTGGTCCAGAAGCGCACTTCGTCCGCCCCGCTGCGATTGATCGAGATCATGCCATCGACCGTGAACGACGATTGCCCCGTGCCAGGTTCGTTGAAAAACGGGGTGATCATGCCGCATGCGATAAAGCCTACGCAACCACCAGTGACTGCCGGGTTGGAATCGAACCTGCCCAGCGAGGAATCGAGCATCACCTGATCAAGCAATGCCTGCGCCGCCAGCGTCGCTGATTCTCGCGTCGTGAACGCATAGTGATTCGTCCCCGATGCGGAACACTCAAGGAACAGCGCATTGCATGTGCCGTCCACGAATTGGACGTCATACAGGCTGCCACCGACATTAACGCCCTGCGCGCCGAGCAGAATGCCGTTGCTAATCGTCAAGGTCGGGTCTGCCCGGGCCGAAGCAGAAAACAGCAGCAGTGCAGCGGTGCTAGCCAGCAAGGTGGCGATACGGGAAACGAAGGGCATGAATTGTCCAATAGTGGGTTGGCGGCGATGCGCGACTGATCGGAGCGCAGCAATCGAGCGATGCAGCATGCATGCGCAATAGACAGATTGGCGGTCCACTCAAAACGAGCGCCATTGTATCTATAAATTATCTCTTCGTCCACATACATTTATTAATAGCAACTAAAACCATGAACGCAATCTGGCCGATGCGCCCCACCCTGCGCGGCCTTGCCGGCGCGCGTTGCGATGGGCCGCGTGCGGCGTCGCTGCAACGTTGTTTTGTCTCGATAAGTGAGCTTAAGTGACCTTAACGGCAAAATAGAGGTTCAAGACCAAAACAATGCCTGTCATAATAACAAGTAATGGTTTGCCGCAGTCGCTCAACCTGATGCAAGCAGCCCCAGACGCCTCCCCCCTACAGGACATGAACATGAAATTATCCAACCTCATCCCGACCGCAACGATGTGTGCGCTCTCCCTCGTCACCGCCAGCGCGCTCGCTGCGGCGACGCCGCTCACGATCGTCAATGCGTCGTTCGAGTCCGACACCGTATTCTCGTCGGAAATCGGCTCGACCGGCTGGAGCACTGGCGTCTTGTCAGGCTGGGACGTGACGGGCGAAACCGGCGTATGGAATCCGCGCACTCCGACCTACTTTCCGGGTGGCATTCCTGACGGCATCAACGTCGCGTTCAGCAACGGCGGCAACATCAGCCAGACGCTCAGCGCCGTGCTCGACAACAGCACCCGTTACTCGCTGAGCGTGGCCGTCGGGACCCGCACCGATGTCGCGGCGCAGAATTACTCGATCGAATTGCTGGCCGGCGGAGTGCTGATCGCGTCGATCAGCAATCCGGTCACCCCGCCGTCGTATTCCGGCACCTTCCAGGTCGCCACGCTGAACTTTACATCCGGCGAGAGCGAGCTGTTGGCCGGCCAGGCGCTTGGCATCCGCTTCGTCAGCGGCGGCCCGCAAGTAGACTACGACAACGTTACGCTGAGCGCGGAAAATCTGGCCGCCGTGCCGGAGCCGACCAGCTACGCGATGCTGCTGGCCGGTCTGGGCCTGATGGGTGCGCTGGTGCGCCGTCGCCGTTCCTGAACCGGATTGCGTCCCACCGAAACCCGCCGCGTGCGGGTTTTTTCATGCGCGCACGGCAAGCGGCATGTGCGTTGTCAGCGACAAGGGCTGCGGCGCGCGAACCGAGCTGGCGCAGCGTACCGGCATCGAAAAGCGCTGCGCGCCGGACATTGAAAACCGCCGCGCCAAACGGAAAAGCCGCTGATCCTCTTTCAAGTATCAGCGGCTTACGCGTATGGTTGCGGGGACAGGATTTGAACCTGTGACCTTCGGGTTATGAGCCCGACGAGCTGCCAGACTGCTCCACCCCGCAGGCGAATTATACCCCTGATTTGTTGCAGTGCGCAATGATTAGTTCGCCCAGCCGGCAAATGAGCTTGTAGGCACCCGGGCCGGCTCACCTTCCCCGTCAGCGCTGTTGCGTTTCAGGTGCGCGGGAAACGGACGGCGGACGACGCGCAGCGCTGGCGCAAGCGGGCCGGCATCATTGCGCGTGGCCGGTCCCGGCGTCCGCCGGCGCGATCAGCAGCCGGTGCCCGGACAGATCGAACAGCACGCGCCGCTCGGCGAAGAAAGGCGCGCCCAACAGGCCATCGAAAGGCGCTCCGCCCAGCGTGACCCGTTCGGCCATCAACGCGCCCAACGACCGGCCGTCGGCGTCGCGCACATCGGCGAGCAGACGCGGGTCACAGTCCTGTCCAGGCGCGTCAGGGTGTGCGCATGACACTGGCGCGCTGGACGCTGCGAGCGCGTCACGATTGACAAGATTGACGGGCGATCCAGTATCGAGCACGAACTTGAGCGGCTTGCCGCCGACGACCAGGCTGACGGTAGGCCCTTCCTTGCCATAGTCGAGTCGCAACATGTGCCATCCCGCCTGCCCGGCCTGCGGCCCGTCACCGGGCGCAAAGATCGACAGCGTGCGCTGCCGATAGTCAAACATCAGCGCGTGCTCGCCGAACGCCGCAAGGCCGATCGCTCCCGCTTCGCGCGCCTTGGTCAGTTCGGCATCGGCGCCCTCGGGGGCCCCGCCCCACTGGGTATGGATGCGGCCATTGACCTTCGCAAGGCGGGTGGTGCCCACGACGACACGTTCTGCGATCAGGTCCTGCACTTCAAACACCTTGCCACCGAGGTCATGGAACCGGGTCTTGTGCGCGAGCAGAGTGACCGAGCCGGCTTTGGCGACGGTCGCCTCAGGGATCGAGATGCCGAGTGCGCCGCCGCTGTCGACCATCAGGCGCGTGGTGGCGGCGCCCACCGTGACGGCCACAAATGGCAAGCCATTGATGTAAGTGAGCGCAACGACGTCGGGCGCGGCGGCCGCCGCGGCCATATGCAGCGACGTGGCGACGATGAAAGTGCAGACGCGCTGTTTGGCCGACTGTCCCAGACTCATGTGTACCTCGCAATGAAATGCCACATCATACTCGCGCGGGGTGGGCGCGAACTCGCCGGCCAGCACACGCGGCGCAATGAGCACGCCGGGCCGTCAGCACGCGCCACCAAGCGCGGGTTCGGCCCTGCCGCCATCGACCGCCCACACCCGCGGCCACGCCAGCGCCGCTGCCGAGCGCGCGATATCCACGGCGAAAATACCGAAGCGGCTGGCGCGATTGAAATAGTGACGGCACAAATACGAAAGCCGCTGACTCCTTGCGGAAATCAGCGGCTTGGTATGGTTGCGGGGACAGGATTTGAACCTGTGACCTTCGGGTTATGAGCCCGACGAGCTGCCAGACTGCTCCACCCCGCATCAGCATTATAGGCGACTTTGAGATTTTAGGCAAAGTTAATCCATCCCCCCGCACCGATAGCAAGTAATCAAGTCGTGGGCGACGCGATTTCTCCCGTTGCCGGTGAGGCGCACGGGGCGCAATCGGTGTAAAGTAAGTGAACTATCGACTTCCGGCTTAGCTATGAAATTTTGTTCCGAGTGCGCCCACCCCGTGACGCTGCAAGTTCCTGCGGGCGACAACCGTCCGCGTTACGTGTGCGTCCAGTGTGAAGCGATCCATTACCAGAATCCGAAGCTGGTGGTCGGCTCCATCCCTGTGTGGGAAAAAGACGGCCAGCTCAAGGTGCTGCTGTGCAAACGCGCCATCGAACCGCGCTACGGCTTTTGGACGCTGCCGGCCGGCTTCATGGAAAATAACGAAACCACCACCGATGCGGCCGAGCGCGAAACGGTCGAGGAAGCGGGCGCCCACATCGCGCTGGGCGGCCTGTTTACGCTGATCAACGTCGCGCGGGTGCATCAGGTGCACTTGTTCTATCTGGCCGAACTGCTCGACCTGGACTTTGCACCGGGCATCGAAAGCCTGGAAGTGCAACTGTTCTCGGAACAACAGATTCCATGGGACGAACTGGCTTTCCCCACCATCCGCACCACGCTCGAACTATTCTTCGCCGACCATGCCAAGCTGAAGGACGGCACCGGTTACGGCTTTCATAGCATGGACATTGCGCGTCCGATGGCGCACAGCGACTGAGCACGATGATTCCCTGGCTCGATCCACACTCGCCGTTTCCGGACGTGAACCAGGCGCTCACGCGCGACGCGCCCGGTCTGCTGGCCGCCGGCGCCGACCTGTCGCCGGCGCGTTTGCTGGCGGCCTACCGGCAAGGCATCTTCCCGTGGTTTTCCGAAGGCCAGCCGATCCTGTGGTGGAGCACCGACCCGCGCATGGTGCTGATGACGGACCAGTTCCGCATCAGCGACAGCCTGAAAAAAACCTTGCGCAAGGTGGCCGCCGATCCGCGCTGGCAGGTGCGTTTCGACAGCGACTTCACCGGCGTGATGCGCGCCTGTGCGGCGCCGCGCAAGGACGGCCCCGGCACCTGGATTTCTGACGCCATCGTGGACGGCTACAGCGCGCTGCATGCGCAAGGCCAGGCCCACTCGTCCGAGCTGTGGTTCGACGGCAAACTGGTCGGCGGCGCCTATGGCGTGGCGATCGGGCGCATGTTCTACGGCGAATCGATGTTCGCGCGCGTACCCGACGGCTCGAAGGTGGCGTTGAGCTACCTGGTGGCGTTCCTGCGCCGGCACGGCGTGCGCATGATCGACTGCCAGCAAGAGACGCCGCATCTGGGCTCGCTGGGCGCGGCGCCAATATCGCGCGCCGCCTTCCTGGCCCACCTGCGCAACGCGATCGACCTGCCGCCGATCACCCACTGGACCCCGGTCGCGCCGCTCGAGCCCAGGGCCTAGCGCGTCGCCCCACCCGATCCACTGCAACCGACATCACGCGAGGACGCGCATGACACACCTGACTGAACTGCCCTTCTCGACGCTGCAGTTCTACACCACGGCGCCCTATCCGTGCAGCTACCTCGACGCACGCCAGGCGCGCTCGCAGGTGGCCACGCCGTCCCACCTGATCAACGCCGACGTGTATTCCGAACTGGTGCGCAACGGCTTTCGGCGCAGCGGCATCTTCACCTACCGGCCGCACTGCGACGGCTGCCAGGCCTGCGTGCCGGTGCGCGTGGTGGCGTCCCAATTCGTCGCCACCCGCACCCAGCGGCGCGCCTTTGCGCGCCACGCCACACTGGTCGCCTGCATGGTCAATCTGAGCTTTTCGGACGAGCACTACAACCTGTATTTGCGCTACCAGACCACGCGCCACGCCGGCGGCGGCATGGACCAGGACAGCCGCGACCAGTACGCCCAGTTTCTGCTGCAAAGCCGCGTCCACACCCGGCTGGTGGAATTTCGCGAGCCCGACGGCACGCTGCGCATGGTCAGCATCATCGACCTGCTCGCTGACGGCCTGTCCTCGGTGTACACCTTCTTCGATCCGGACCTGGCCGGCGCCTCGCTGGGCACCTACAACGTGCTGTGGCAAATCGCCCAGGCGCGCGAGCTTGAACTGCCGTATGTGTATCTGGGCTACTGGATCGCGCAAAGTCCCAAGATGGCGTACAAGGTCAACTTCCGCCCGCTCGAGGCGCGCATCGACAACGTCTGGGCGCTGCGCGACGATTCCTAGAAGCTGCTGCGATTGCGCCCCGTGCCGCCTGCGCCACGGTAAAATAGCGCACCATTTCCCGGCGCCGGCCGCGCGCTTCACGCACGCGGCCGGCGCTGCACACTAAGCGCCCATGTCCGACAAACTACTCTACGCCCTGACCCGCCCCCTGCTGTTCGCGCTCGACGCGGAAACGGCCCACAACCTGACCCTGCCGGCGCTGCGCCGCGCGGCCGCCCTCGGTCTGACGCGCGCCGTGCGCAAACCCAAGCCCGACCCGCGCACGGTAATGGGCATCACGTTTCCCAACCCGGTCGGCCTGGCCGCCGGCCTGGACAAGGACGGCGCCTACATCGACGGGCTGGCCGCGCTCGGTTTCGGCTCGATCGAAATCGGCACCGTGACCCCGCGCGCGCAGGCGGGCAATCCAAAGCCGCGCATGTTCCGCCTGCCGAAAGCGCAAGCGATCATCAACCGCATGGGCTTTAACAACGGCGGCGTGGACGCCTTCGTGGCCAACGTGCAGGCGTCGCGCTTCTATCAGAACAAGCAAGGCGTGCTGGGCCTGAACATCGGCAAGAACGCCGATACGCCGATCGAGCGCGCGGCCGACGACTATTTGCTGTGCCTGCAAAAAGTCTATCCTTACGCCAGCTACGTGACGGTCAATATTTCTTCACCCAACACCAAGAACCTGCGCCAGTTGCAGGGCGCCTCCGAAGTCGATGCGCTGCTGGCCACGCTCAAGGCCGAGCAGTCGCGCCTGGCCGACAAGCACAAGCGCTATGTGCCGCTGACGTTGAAAATCGCGCCCGACATGGACAGCGAACAAATCAAGAACATCGCCGAGGCGCTGATGCGCCACAAGATCGACGGCGTGATCGCCACCAACACCACGCTCTCGCGCAGCGCCGTCGAGGGGCTCGAGCATGGCGCAGAAGCCGGCGGGCTGTCCGGCGCGCCCGTGTTCGAGCTGTCCAACAAGGTGATCCGCGCGCTCAAGGCCGAGCTGGGCGACGCGCTGCCCATCATCGGCGTGGGCGGCATCCTGTGCGGCGCCGACGCCAAGGCGAAGATGGACGCGGGCGCCCAGCTGGTGCAACTCTACAGCGGCCTGATTTACACGGGACCGGCGCTGGTGCGCGAATGCGCCAAGGCGCTGGCAAGACCTTAAAGGATAGAACATGCAACAGACCCTGCTGGGCAGCACCAAGCTGTCGGTGTCCAAGATCTGCCTGGGCACGATGACCTTCGGCGAACAAAACAGCGAAGCCGACGCGCACAGCCAGCTCGATTACGCGCTCGAACGGGGCATCAACTTCATCGACACCGCCGAGATGTATCCGGTGATGCCGCGCGCCACGACGCAAGGCGCGACCGAGCGCCACATCGGCAGCTGGCTCAAGAAAAGCGGCCAGCGCAGCAAGCTGGTGCTGGCCACCAAAGTGGCCGGTCCGGCGCCCGGCATGCCGTGGCTGCGCGGGGGCAAAAACAACCTCGACCCAGCCAACATCCGCGCCGCCGTCGAGACCAGTTTGCAGCGCCTGCAGACCGACCATATCGACCTGTACCAAATGCACTGGCCCAGCCGCAATGTGCCGATCTTTGGCGCGAGCGTGTTCAATCCGCAGGCCGAGCGCCCGTATGCGGCGATCGAGGACACCCTCGGCGCGCTGGGCCGGCTGGTCGAGGCCGGCAAGATCGGCCACATCGGCGTGTCCAACGAATCGTCATGGGGCGTGTCGGAATACATCAAGCGCGCCGAGTTGGGCGGCTTGCCGCGCATCGCGACCATCCAGAACCTGTACAACCTGTGCGCCCGCCATTTCGAGACGAGCCTGTTGGACGAAACCTGTTTCCGCGAACAGGTCGGCCTGCTGGCCTACAGTCCGCTCGCGTTCGGCCAGCTGACGGCCAAGTATCTGGACGACCCGAAGGCGGTTGGCCGCCTGACGATCTTCCCGCCCACCTGGAGCCCGCGCTACCTGCGTCCCAACGTGCTGGCGGCCGTCAAGGAGTACGCCGAGCTGGCGCGCGCCAACGGCATGACACCGGCCCAGATGGCGCTGGCATGGTGCTATTCGCGCTGGTTTGTCGCCTCCACCATCATCGGCGCGACCAGCCTGGTCCAGCTCAAGGAAAACATCGACGCGCTGGACATCACGCTGCCGGCGCACGTGATCGACGCGATCAACGCGATCCACGCACGCCTGCCCAATCCGGGCCAGTAGCGCACTGGCGCCGCCGCAACGCTGCGGCGCCAGCGGCTCAATGGTTCAGTGGCTCAGTGGCTCAGTGGTTGAGGGTGACGATCTTGCAGTTCTGCGCCAGCACGGCCATCTTGATGCCCGGAATGTCCGGGCTATTCCCCTTCTGAATCAGCTGGCACTTGGCGACACCGCCCAGGCGAAACTGAAACTCGGCCAATTCAGTCGAGCGCTCTTCGCTCAAGGGCTCCTCGAAAATCATGTACAGCGGCAGTTCCTGACCGAAGTCGGACGTGTGCGTCTGAAACCCGTTGATGATGCTGCCTGGTACGCCGATCGATGCGATCGCGCCGCGCTGGAAGTTGACGGTCGCGTCATGCTTTTCCGCTTGCGCGTTAAAGCGCAGCTTGACCAACTCGGCGGCGCCGGCACTGGCCGCGCACAGTCCGACGAGGCAGGCGCCAAGCATGCCCGTTTTGAGTGTTGAAGTGAGGTTCATTGCGGCTCCGCTGAGTCGTTAGGGACGAAAAAAAATGCCGCTTGGCGCATTGGCCGGGCGGCATTTTGAGGGGATGGCTCGCTGCGAGCCATCGGCGCAATTAAGCGCTTTTCTTGGCTTGACGACGACGCGCGAACGCCAGCAGGCCGAGGCCGCCCAGCAGCATCGCGTAGCTTTCTGGCTCGGGCACGGCGGCGACCGTGTAGTTGTAGGTGACCGATGCGGTGCCGGCTGCGAACGTCATGAACGAGGTGTCTTCGTTACCGCTGCCGATTACTTTCGATGCGCTGTTGGACGTCACGCCCAGGCCGATGGTGCCGCCGCCAGCTTGCGAGAACAGCGTGAAATCGGCGTCCACCGTGCTACTGACCTGGTCTTGCTTGCTGGCCGTTTGGAGTCCGGTCGATGCGCCCGAGGTGCCGGCGTAGTCGGACACGCCGTCGAAGCCGCCCAGATCGAAACTCTGGCTGAACACGGGATTGGTCACCACCAGCGTCGAACCGTCAGGGCGTTTCAAGGTCAGCACCGAACCGAGGCTCAGCGTGACGGTTTGGGCTTCGTCGGCGGTGTTCTCGACGCGGCCTGTGCCACGCACCGTGCCGGCAATCGAAAAATCGATCGACGTCAGCGTGCCAAGATTGGTGTCGAACTTACCGAGCGACAGCACGGTGTTCCATGGTGTTCTGGCGCTGAGCTTGTCGGCGGTGAAAGTGATGGTGTCGGCCTGTGCTTGCGCGAAGCTGCCGCACAAAACCGCGAATGCGATAAGACTTTTTTTCAAGAAAAGCTCCAATAGTTGCCAAATTCAGCGTGGTTGGGCCACCTGTCGCGTCGGCCCAGAAAGGCATGACAATGGCGAGAGGCGCGCGCAAAAAAAACTTAGAAATACAAATCTGGCGAAATTGTACATTGACAATGAAAAAGAAGATATAAAAAGCAAGCCTAATTTACACAAAAGCATGTTTATACGACAGCGTCTGCGTCACTCCCGTGTGTACCGTGCCAGTGAAGCGGGGGCGCCGCGCCCCCCGCTTCAGGCGACGCGATCGGGCCGCGCGCCGCTCAGGCGCCGTGTACGACGCGCGCCGGCGCAGTGCGCGCCGATCCGGCCGGCGCCTGGGCGTGTGTCATCGCCAGCGCATATTCCTGTGTGCTGTGCGAGAGCTTGAATACACTGACCGCCTGGGCCAGCAGTTCGGCCTGGTCGCGCATGCTTTGCGCGGCCGCCGCGGCCTCTTCGACCAGGGCGGCGTTTTGCTGCGTCACGTCGTCCATTTGCATGATCGCCTGATTGACCTGGGTGATGCCGGAGCTTTGCTCGGCACTGGCGCTGGCAATCTCGCCCATGATGGTGGCAACCTGACTGACCGCATTGACGATGCCTTCCATCGTCACGCCGGCCTCGTCGACGAGCTTGCTGCCGACATCGACCGTCGCCACCGAATGTCCAATCAAGGTCTTGATTTCCTGCGCCGCCGAAGCCGCGCGCTGCGCCAGCGTGCGCACCTCGGCCGCCACCACCGCGAAGCCGCGACCCTGCTCACCGGCCCTGGCCGCCTCCACCGCCGCGTTCAGCGCCAGAATGTTGGTCTGGAAGGCGATGCCGTCGATGACGCCGATGATGTCGACGATCTTGCCCGAACTGTCCTTGATAGAACTCATCGTGCGCACCACCTGGCCGACCACCTGCCCGCCCTTGAGCGCGAACTCGGACGCGGCCACCACCAGTGTATTGGCCTGGCGCGCGTTCTCGGCGTTCTGATTGACGGTGGCCGTCAGCTCCTCCATCGACGAGGCGGTTTCCTCCAGGCTGGAGGCCTGCTGCTCGGTACGACTGGACAGGTCCAGATTGCCGCTGGCGATCTGGCTGGAGGCGGTGGCAATGGTCGCGCTGCCACTGCGCACCCGGCCGACCGTGCGCGCCAGACTGGCGTTCATGCTCGTCAGCGCGCGCAGCAGGTCGCCCGTCTCGTCGCCCGCCGTCACCGTTATCTCCGTGGTCAAGTCGCCGTCGGCGACGTGGCGCGCCAACTCGACCGCGCTATGAATCGGCGCGGTGATCGAACGCGTCACCCATAGCACAACGGCGCTGGCCAGCACCACGGCGATCAGCGTCAGCAGCAGCATCGTGTTGCGCGCACTCACATAGGCCGCCTGCGCCTGGGCGCTGGCCAGACCCACCGCGTCAGTCGAATATTTGACCACGGCGCTCAAGCTTGCCAGATAGGCAGTCTGTTCCTTGCGCACCGTGCTCAGCAGGAAGGTCACGGCCTCGGTACGCTTCCCTTCCTCCTTCGACAGCTTGAGAAACGCCACCTGCACGAGCTCGTATTTGGCACGCGCCTCCAGCACGACCTTGAACAGCTCATGGCTGCGCACATCACCGTCGTCGGCGATCAGCTTGTCCAGCTTATCGATGTTGGCACCGATCTCCTGCTTGCGCTCCTCGACCCGCGCCAACTCCTTGGCAACGACGGAGGGGTCGGTGGACAGCATCGCATTGCGCATCGCGCGCGCGATGTCATTCACGCCGCCCACCGCCTCGTAGGCCAGAATCACTTTCGGCACCTTGTCGCGAGCCAGATCGGCAGTGCCGTCGTTGAGTTTGCCGAGGCTACCGATGCCGACTGCCGAAATGCCGAGCATGAACAGCAGCGCCAGCCCAAGCCCGGCACCGAGCCGTGTGCCGATTTTCCAATTCCCGATACCCATCGCTGCACTCCTCTGTATGAACCACCGCCGTTGTACGGTCGCTCCGGAGAGCGCCCGCCCCGTGAATACGCGTCCGCACGATGTTGCCGCGGATAGCTGCCAATCTGCGTTGTTGGTTCGATTGGCACTGGAAACGCGCCGACTTGCGCGCTTTGATCAAGCCGTTGTTGCTTTTGAGTATATGATCAATGTGACCTTGTCGGTAGTAAATATTCACCCATAGTCACACTGTGGCGCCGTAGCGACTCAGACATAGCCGTGGGCGCTGGCGACGGCGCGCACGACGGCGAACCCGGGCAAGGCCTCGACCGCGCGCCTGCGCACGCCCATGGTACGTGCGCGATCGACGTGCGTCGAGGCGGCGATGCCCACGCCCAGCGCCACGTCGTGCTTGATCCCGTCCCCAATCATTGTCCCGAGCACGACGTGCGTGGCCACGCCGGCCTTGGCAAAGCTCGCGCCAATATGGCCGCGCCCTGTGAAACCGATGTCGTCGGCTGGCTATCAGGGAATGCGCTGCCAAGGTTTCCCGCCGAATCGGGCTTTGCGGAAGCTGCGCATGGCCGTCCGGCATATCGTATCACTGCTGTGGGAGATCGGCGAGATGTCGCCGATGCTGCGGGCCGGCCGCCCTTTGCTCGCCTGCGATCTGCGGGCGTTACGACGCACCGGCAACGCTTGTGCGATGGCGCAGCCAGGAGCGATCAGCATATTGGGCATGCGCCTGGCTTGGCGGCACTGCCGCAGCGCGGGGCTTGATTTTCCCGTGCTCGCACGGCCCGGCCGGTGCGTTATGCGGGTTCACTCTATTCATATGCGAAATGATACGTGGCGCCACCTGCGTGCATCACGCATAGTGCTTTCGTCTCCTACACACTGCTCGAACAGTAGGTTTGGCCCGCGTTCGCCGGCGGGCCCTTTTTTAGCGCTTCGCGCGCCACCGGGAACATCGTCATGTGCCAGCTATTGGGTATGAACAGCAGCAAACCCGCCACGCTCGGCTTCAGCTTCGCCGGCTTCGCCGAGCGGGGCGGGCGCACCGCACAACACAAGGACGGCTGGGGCATCGCGTTTCACGAAGCGGCCGGTTGCCGCCTCATCATCGACCAGCTGCCCTCGTGCGCGTCGCCACTGGCAGCCGCGCTGAAACACGATGTGGTCAAGGCGCGCAACGTCGTGGCGCATATCCGCAAGGCGACCCAAGGGTCCATCACGCCGCAAAACAGCCATCCTTTCACACGCCAGCTGTGGGGCCGCACCTGGTCGTTCGCCCACAACGGCAATCTGGAAGCATTTCATCCGACGCCCGATACACTCTTTCAGACCGATGGAGAAACCGACAGCGAGCGCGCCTTCTGCTTTCTGATGGCAGGATTGCGCCGGCTGTTTCCCGCCCAGGCGCCGCTGCGCCAGGCGCTGTTTGACGCGGTCGCCGCGATGGCGCGCGACATCGCGCGTCACGGCAGCTTCAATTTCATTTTATCCGATGGGGAATTGCTGTTGGCGCACTGTTCAACCGACTTGCATTACGTGGTGCGCGAGTATCCGTTTAGCAGCGCGCGCCTGCTCGACTGCAACCTGCAGATCGACTTCAGCCGCCACAACCACCTCGACGATCGTATGGCGGTGATCGCCACCGCACCGCTGACCTCGGGCGAGCAATGGCGCGCCTTCGAACGCGGCGAATTGAAAATGTTCATCAACGGCGCACCCTGCGCGCCGTCCCAGTACGACAGCGCGCGGCGTGACTGCGTACAGATCAGCTATTAAGCACTCAATCGGCACTTAACCAACAGGAACCACATGGCCATCACCGAAATCAATGTACGCAATCAGTTCCGGGGCACGATCAAGGAAATCATCGACGGCCCGGTCGTGTCCGAAGTCGACATCGAAACGGCGCACGGGATCGTCACATCGGTGATTACGACGCGCTCGATTCGCGACCTCAATTTACAGGTCGGCAGCGAAGTGATCGCGCTGGTCAAGTCGACTGACGTGTCGATTGCCAAGATCTCGTAGCAAGACCGATTGCGTTCATCGTTAGGCGCCTTCCAACGCGCGCGCCGGTGCGACCAACGCCAAGACGTCATAAACGCTCAATGGAACGTTCTGGCGATACCCGCAATGAATCGGGAGCGTCGGGTGGCATGCCCCGCGCCCGCGCAAGGGATCGTTGCGCGGCGATGCTCTCGATGCAAGGCGCCAGATGCGCCGCAGGATTTGGCATCCGAATGATGTCGCATCGCGACATCCGTCTCAAAACGCGCGCAGCGCCACCCACCAACGCAGCACGCCAGTACGGCACGCATGTCCGACGCAAGCGAACGGGCTCATCAAGTCTTCCGATCGACGGACACCTGAGCTGCCGGCGCCGCGCCCGACTCATCCGAACAGCTGGTTGCGCGCGGTGCCGACATGGGCCATGAACGGCGCCGCCTTGCGCGCCACGCGGTCCGAAAGCGCGCAACTACTTGTGCGACTGATAGATCTTGTCGAATTCGGCGCCATCATCGAAATGGGTCTTCTGGGCGTTCTTCCAGCTGCCGAACACCTCCTCGACGGAAAACAACGCAATCGGCTTGAACGAGGCCGCATATTTGCGTGCCGCGAGCTCGGAGCGGGGGCGCAGGAAATGCCGGGCAATGATGTCCTGGCCTTGATCGGAATAGAGAAATTGCAGATAGGCGCTAGCCGCCTTGCGAATTCCTTTCTTGTCGACCACTTTGTCCACCAGCGCGACGGGCGACTCGGCGAGGATCGAGACACTCGGATAGACGACCTCGAAGTTGTCACCGAACTCCTTGCGCACCAGTTGCACCTCGTTTTCAAAGGTGACCAGCACGTCGCCGATATCGCGTTGCGTAAATGTCGTCGTCGCGGCGCGCCCCCCGCCGTCCAGGATAGGCACGTTCTTGAACAAGCGACCCACCAGCTCGCGCGCCTGCGCCTCGGTGCCGCCCTTCTTGATCACCGAACCCCACGCGGCCAGATAGGTGTAACGCCCGTTGCCCGAGGTCTTGGGATTGGGAACAATCACGCTCACGCCAGCGCGGGCCAGGTCGTCCCAGTTGCGAATTTGCTTGGGATTTCCTTTGCGAGTCAGAAACACCATGGTCGAATAGAACGGCGCCGCGCCATGCGGATAGCGCTTGGACCAGTCGGCCGACAGCACGCCCCGCTCGGCCAGAAAGTCGATGTCATTGGCCTGATTCATCGTCACGACCGACGCCTCGAGGCCATCGGCGACCGAGCGCGCCTGCTTGCTCGACCCCCCGTGCGACTGGTTGATCGTGATCGTCTCGCCGGTGGTCTTCTTCCATTCGGCAGCGAAGGCCGGATTGATGTCCTTGAACAGTTCGCGCGTCACGTCATACGACACGTTGAGCAGCACCGTGTCGGCATGGGCGGCGGGCAGCGTCACCAACGCAATCGCGGCGGCGGCGCCGAGCGCACGGGCCAGCCGTGCTGACAGGCGCGCGTCAGACGGATCGATCAATCGGAACCAGCGAGTGGACATCAGGGACGTGGACATTACATTTCCTCACAGTGTAGTACATCGAAAAATACCCATTCTCATCAAGTTTCGGCAGAAAATATACGATGCATTCCTCATATGCTTATCCGCTCAGTGCTTGGTTTTCAGGTCCGGCATTGCGCCGTCAACTCTTTCGGATGACGCTCCCATGGCCCCCTGCGCTGTCGGACCCCGTGCCCCCAAGCGGCGGCGGCCCCATGCACGGTCGAACCGGCATCGCCCGGCCACCGAAGCGCAATCGGCACTGTGCACCGTCTTGCACGGCCGGCCAACGGGACATGTCGGCGCTGTTGGCATTTCAACACACGCGCATCGAGATGATTCGAGCGTGTTGCGTCTGCACACTCCGAGCTTGAAAGCGGACGCTCCACCGGCCCGTGAAACCGTGCGCAGCTTTTACTTGGCGGCCATCGGCCACGTCGCGATGTCGCTCGAAGAACGGGCTTGCGGCTCACTGGAATCGCTATCTCCCGCAACGTCATCGACGGTCTTTTCTGCGTGGCATGCTACTTGCTGAACAGCGTGAAGGCAGCCCCCGATGTCCTTCACCCTTCAGGAGAGTATTTCAATGAGCGTAAAAAGAATCACACCCACGCAGCGGCGCCCCCAGGACTTGGGCCTGTTCCGTCTTTCCCCCATCGCCGCGGCGCTTGCCAGCGTGACGATCATGGCCTCGGGCGCATTGCATGCGGCAGAACCGACTGTGGCCGACCTGCAAGCAGAAAATACCCGTTTGAAGCAGATCATCGCGACCCTGTCGGCCGCCGCCGCAACAACGGGTACCGCCGCGATTGTCCCCGTCCCCGCTGACGCCGCCCGAAGCACAACAGTGGACAAGGAAGCGCCGCTGACCTTGGGCGAAGTGACGGTGCGCAGCCGCAACAGGCTCGAGCGCCTGAAGGATGTCCCCATCTCGGTCTCGGTGGTCACCGGCAACGAGCTCGATCGCCTGCAGGCGCGCGACCTCGCCGCGCTCACCCAGCGCGCCGCCAACATATCGTGGAATCAGGGCAACGCGCGCACCAGCGCGCTGTCCATTCGCGGCCTGGGCAAGCAATCCCAGACCGATGCGCAAGACCCCAGTGTCGGCATCACCGTCGATGGCGTCAGCTATGCGTACAACCCGCTGTCGAGCTTCGATTTCTACGATGTCGATGCGGTGGAAGTGCTGCGTGGCCCGCAGGGCACCTTGTACGGCAAAAATGCCAGTGTGGGCGCGGTCAGCATCAACACCAGGCGCCCCGCGTTCACGCCGGACTCGAGCTACTCGCTGGCGCTGGGGCAAAATGACCGCGTCATCGCCAACTTCGCCACCGGCGGTCCGGTCGTCGACAATCTGCTTGCCTGGCGCGCCGCGTTCACCGTCGACAAGGGGCAAGGCGACTACCCCAACAAGTACAACAACGATTTCACGTACAAGAACAAGGATAACGTCTCCGGCCGGGTTCAATTCTTGTTCACGCCCAGCGCCGCTTTCGACGCGCTGGTCAAGCTGGAGGTGACACCGCGCCATGAGGAATACTACAACGGCTGGACCTTCTTCTCGCCCACGCCGACCACCTATGCCAACGGCGCCACCAACCCATTGAGCACCGATGCGTCGACCCGGCTGAACCGGCGTTGGTTCCTGCAGCAAAGCAGCTACAGCTATGCCAATGACTACCTCGGCAATGCGATCGACCAGGACAATCAGCGCCCGCTCGTCACCGCCACCAACGGCGCATCGGCAACGCTGAACTGGCGCCTGGGCGAGCACACGCTGACGTCCATTACCGGCTACAAGGACTTCTACTTTCAGGCCCGCAATGACGAAGGCACGCCCTTCGACATCAGCAAGAACGGCGGCGGTTATGTCTCCCGGGATGCGCAGGTCAGCGAGGAGCTGCGTTTGAGTTCGGCCCCCGGCGGCCTGGTCGACTACCAGACTGGCCTGTACTTTCTGCGCATGACCAACAACTACAACTCAAGGACGGGCTTCGGCGCCGATGCCGGCGCATGGTTTGCCAGCCCGGCCCAGTACAACCGGCTCGACGCGGACAGCAACGGGCGCTATCTGATGCAAAATTCCCTGAGCCGCCTGGAACAAAACACGCCTCAACAGATTCGCAATACCACCGGGGCGGTCTACGGCCAGGCCAACTGGCATGTGTCGACGCCGCTCACGCTGACCACCGGACTGCGCTTGACGCAGGAGGATCGCCGCAACGCCGTGAGCAAGCTGATCAGCGACAACGGCGTCGCCGCCGAATTAGATCCCGTCGCGGTCAACGGCGTGCAGTTGGGCGGCTTTAGCAATACCGCCTCCGGTGCTTTGGGCAGCAACAGCGCGGCCCAACTGGCCCTGGCCAACGCCGTCGCCTTGAAATACTTTGGCGTGGCCAACTACGCCGCGCTGAGCGCCGCGCAAAAGCAGCAAGTGGCCGATGCCAAAGCCATCCGCCAGACCAATCTGGGCATCTTGTGGAACGTGACCGAGGCGCAAACGTTCAAGAAAGTGCAACCGACCGTGCTGCTCAGTCCGAGCTACAAGCTCAGCGACGACGTGACCGCCTACCTGTCCTTGCAGTACGGAGAAAAAGCCGGCATCGCTCAAATCGTCAACGGTGTCTCGAGTCTGGCCAAGCCGGAAAAATCGACGGCCTACGAACTCGGTTTCAAGTCCGTTGTGCTCGACAGGACGCTGACCGTGAACGCCGATCTGTTCCTCACCAATATCAAGGACTATCAACAAGCGGTTCAGGTGTATGACGACTACACCACGCAGCTCAACAAAAATGGCATCAACTCCTACATTGCGGCGACCGGCAACGTCGCCAAAGTGCAAGCCTACGGTCTGGAACTCGATGGCGTATTCAATGGCATACGCAACACGTCGATCCGGTTTTCCGGCGCTTACAACAACGCCGTCTACAAGGACTTCAAGAACTCGGCCAATCCGGTGGAAGTCCTCTCCAGCGTGCCCTACCAGGACGTGAGCGGCCGCAACCTGCCGGGCGCCGCCAAATTCACTTTCAACGTGGGCGCCGAATACCGCCAGCCGGTGTCGGGCTGGAACAAACAATTCCACGTCAGCTTCAATAGCGCCTACACCAGCAAGTACAACTCGGATATTGCGTTGTCGAGTTATGCTTGGATCCCGTCGTACGGCATCACCGATTTTTCGATCGGCCTGGGAACCCTGGACAGGAAATTCGATGTCACCTTGCTGGCCAAGAATGTGTTCAACGACACGACCTCCCAGGTCGTCACCTGGAACAGCCGGGTCCCGGCGGTGCCGCGCTGGCTAGGCGTCGTCGTGAGCGGCAAGCTGTAATCGGTCGGCAGTGTCGCATCGTTCGCCAGTCCCCAGTCCAATCCACTGGCCGGCCATCCCTTGGGTACGGCGGCGGGGCCGCTTGTGGCCAGCGCGATGTCAGTGTCGTCAAGCTTGGCGCCAGCGATGACGCAAGCGCGGACCTGACGCTGTACACCGGCTACGACCACGCAGGTCAAGCGATCCCGCGCGAGCAGGCCTTCTTCAACATCCTCGCTCCGGGCGTGGTTCAGGACCGTCTGACGCTCGGTTCGATGGGGAAAAGCTCCGCGGCCAGCGAATTGAGTTTGTCGTCTGCCCGCCGATTCAAGAAGACGGTGCGTGGCGTCAACTCGATCACGCCACCCGTTGGCGGCGGCAACGCCAATGTCAGCTTGCGCGAGAACAGCGTCGGCACCGCTTACGCGTGGAAATGGCGATCGCGCTCAGCCACAGGCATGCGCCATGGCGCGCCGCCATCGACGACGGGCATGGCACAAATGGTGAGTCTGCGCGAGGATGGGGCGGCACGACCGCACGCCACGGCAGCAAGCGATGTGAGCCATCGGCATGGTTCGACACGGATGCCGGGCGCGCATGCTGTCCATGCGCGCGCGGCGTGCCTCACACAGTGCGGCGTTGTCCGGCCAGGGTTCTGACCACCGCGACCAGACGGTCGATTTCGTCAAAGGTGTTGTAGAACGCCAGCGACGGGCGCACCGTCGTTTCGACGCCGAAGCGGCGCAATATCGGTTGCGCGCAATGGTGGCCGGTGCGCACGGCGATGCCTTCCTCGTTGAGCGCGCGGCCGACCTGCTCGGTGCTGTAGCCGGCCAGCACGAAGGACATCACGCTGGCCTTGTCGGGTGCCGTGCCGATCAGGCGCACGCCGGCGATCTCGCCCAGCCTGGCCATGCCGTAGACCAGCAATTCATGCTCGTAACGGGCGATGTTTTCGATGCCGATGCGCTTGACATAGTCGATCGCCGCCCCCAGCCCGACCGCGTCGGCGATGTTGCCCGTGCCGGCCTCGAACTTGTTGGGAATGGGCTGGAACACGGTTTTTTCAAACGTGACATCGGCGATCATATTGCCCCCGCCCTGCCAGGGCGGCATGTCTTCGAGCAGCGCGCGCTTGCCCCAGAGCACGCCGATGCCGGTCGGGCCGAACACCTTGTGTCCCGAGAACACGAAGAAATCGGCGCCCAGCTCCTGCACGTCGACGCGCATGTGCGACACCGACTGCGCGCCGTCGACCAGCGCCAGCGCGCCTGCGCGATGGGCCATCTCGACCATTTCCTTGACCGGCGTGACGGTGCCAAGCGCGTTCGACACCTGGGTGACGGCGACGATCTTGGTGCGCTCATTGAGCAGCTTGCGGTACTCGTCGAGCAGCACCTGGCCGCTGTCGTCCACCGGTATCACGCGCAGCCTGGCGCCCTTGGCGGCGGCCAACTGCTGCCAGGGAACAATATTGGCGTGGTGCTCCAGATGGGAGACGATGATCTCGTCGCCTTCGCCGACGTGCTGCGCACCCCAGCTCTTGGCCACCAGGTTGATCGCCTCCGTGGTCCCGCGCACGAAAATGACTTCCTCGACCTCGGGCGCATTGACGAAGCGGCGCACGCGCTCGCGCGCGCCCTCGTAGGCGTCGGTCGCGCGCGCGGCCAGCGTGTGGGCGGCGCGGTGGATATTCGAATTCTCGTGCTCGTAAAAATAACTGATCCGGTCGATCACCGACTGCGGCTTGTGCGTGGTGGCCGCGTTGTCGAGCCAGACCAGCTGGCGCCCGTTGACGCGTTCGCGCAGGATCGGAAAGTCGCGCCGCACCGCTTCCACGTCGAACGGCGGATGACGGCCGGCGCCGGCCAGCGGCGTCGTGCCGTGCGGCGCGGCCTTGGCCGGCGTGACATACCCGCTGGGCAGCACCACGGCGTCGACAAAATAATACTGCGGCGACGCGGGTGACGATGGCGTGGCAGGAACGCCGCCAGGCGAGGCGGAAGCCGGACCACCAAGCGGCGCGTTGCCGGCCTGGTGCAATGCCGGCGCCGCCAGCCAATGCAGATCGTCGTGCGGCGCATTGGGCGCGGCAGGCGCGGGCGCGCCAGCGAGGCCGGGATGCCCGTGCGCGTCGTTCAGAAAATAATATGGCGAGGCCGACGCCGCGCCGGACGGCCGCGCACCATCGGGCAGCTGCGGCACGCCCAGCAAGGCGCCGCCGCTGCGCGGCTCGTAGGCGGGAAGCGCGCCCAGAGCCTTGTCCGGCACGCCGTTGCCGGCCTGCGCGGCCGGCGCCAATGCCGGCGCGCGGTTCGCCAGCGACAGCACCGGGGTCGGCGAAGCGGGCACCAGATTGCTGCCGGGGATCTGCCCCTGCGGGATCGGCGTGCCGGGCACGCTGGGACCGAACCCTGCCGGGCTGACCAGCGGCGAGCCGGGCGGCGCGATATTGACCGGCGCCTGCGCGCCGTGCAGCGCGAGCGGCTGTGCGAATGGCGGCGCGGCGAAAAACTCAGACGCCAGGCGCGCCAGCACGGCCGGATCGAACGGCGCGCCTGACGGTTCTGGAACGCCGACCGGATACCCGGCCGGCACGGAGGTGGGGGGCGAAAATTGGCTCACGTCGCGGCTTATTTGTAGGTGTCTGGATAGTCGTGGTATTTGCCGATTTCAACGTCGTCGAGCACCGCCAGCGCATCGCTGGTGAGCACGGCGAGGGAGCAATACAGCGAGATCAGGTAGGACGAAATCGCATGGTTGTTGATGCCCATGAAGCGCACCGACAAACCGGGGCTCTGCTCGCCCGGCAAACCCGGCTGGAACAGCCCCACCACGCCCTGGCGCTTGTCGCCCACGCGCAGCAGCAAGATCTTGCTCTTGCCGTCGGCCACAGGCACCTTGTCCGACGGGATCAAAGGAATGCCGCGCCAGGTGACGAACTGCGAACCGAACAGACTGATGGTGGGCGGCGGCGTGCCGCGCCGGGTCGCCTCGCGCCCGAACGCGGCGATCGCCAGCGGATGGGTCAAGAAAAACGCCGGCTCCTTCCACACTTTCGTCAGCAGTTCGTCCAGGTCGTCCGGCGTGGGCGCGCCCGTCAGCGGGAAGATGCGCTGCTCGTCCGTCACCTGCGCCAGCAGGCCGTAGTCGGGATTGTTGATCAGCTCGCTTTCCTGGTTTTCCTTGATCGTCTCGATGGTCAGGCGCAGCTGTTCCTTGATCTGGTCGTGCGGGCTGCTGTACAGATCGGAAATACGGGTGTGCACGTCGAGCACGGTGGAGACGGCGTTGAGGAAGTACTCGCGCGGATTTTCCTCGTAATCGACATAGGTGCGCGGCAGCTGGTTCGCTTCCTGGCGCGCCGTGCAGGTGACCTTGATCGCCTCGGGATTCTTCACCTTGTTGAGGCGATAAATACCCGCCTCCACCGGCACCCATTGCAGCAGGTGGGTCAGCCAGCGCGGGCTGATGGTCTCCAGCTGAGGGACCGTCTTGGTCGCATTCGCTAATTGCCTTGCGCCCAGGTCGCCCAGCGCCGTGGTTCCGCCAACTGTTGCCGACATCGTGACTCCAATCCAAATAATTAAGTTAAAAAAGTTTGCCGCCTAGTGTGGCGCTTGCTTGCCGGTCGTTCTACATGCTATCGCCAACAAAAGCCCGTCTCACTGAAAATTCGCCCCGCCGAGTTGCTCGCCGCGTATCACCAGCGTCGACGGCGCCACCTTCAGCGCGCCGGCCAGTTTTTCCACCGTCAGCAGCGACGCGATCACGCAGCCGCGCTCGATTTCGCTGACATACGAGCGGTTCAAGCGCGAGTTTTCGGCCAGCCGCTCCTGCGACCAGCCGCGCTCCTTGCGCAACTGCCGCACGCCGGCGCCGAAGTTGCGCGTGAGCGCACTGCAGGCGCTGGCCTCGTCGTCCGGCTGGGGCGCGCCGTGCGCGCTGGGATTCATGGCGCTCTCTCCGCGTGGACGCTCAGCCGGCGCCGATGCCGTTGGCGAAGGCGCCCGTGCGCGATTCGGCCTGGGCGATCCGTCCGCCCGGCGCAACGTCGTGCGTGAGCCAGACATTGCCGCCGATCACCGCACCCTTGCCCAGCGTGATGCGCCCCAGGATCGTCGCGCCGGCATAAATGACGACGTCGTCCTCCACCACCGGGTGGCGCGCCAGGCCTTTTTGCAGATTGCCTTCGGCGTCCGTGGGGAAGCGTTTGGCGCCCAGCGTCACCGCCTGGTACAGGCGCACCCGCTCGCCGATCACGGCCGTCTCGCCGATCACGACGCCGGTGCCGTGATCGATGAAGAAACCGGCGCCTATCGTGGCGCCCGGATGGATGTCGATGCCGGTCGCGCCGTGGGCCAACTCGGAGACGATGCGCGCCAGCAGCGGCAAATCGAGCACATACAGCTGGTGCGCCAGCCGGTAGTGAATCATTGCCAGCACGCCCGGATAGCACAGCAATACCTCGTCGACGCTGCGCGCGGCTGGGTCGCCCTGGTAGGCGGCCAGCACGTCGCTGTCGAGCAGGGCGCGGATGGCCGGCAGGGTCGCGGCAAAGGCGCGCACCGCCACCAGTGCCCGTTCATCGACCTCGCGCCCCGGGCTGCCGTGCAAGGCCGCGTTGTATTTCAATTCGCGCCAGACCTGCTTGAGCAGGGCGTGCAGCGCCGCATCGAGGGCGTGCGCGACGTGAAAATCCTCGCTTTCCTGGCGCAGGTCGGGCGGCCCCAGGCGCATCGGGAACAGCACGCCCTTGAGGCTGTCGATGATGCCGGCGAGCGCATCGCGCGACGGGAATTCGCGCCCGCCCGGCTCGATGGCGCCGCTTTGCTCGGTGCGCCACGCGTGGCGCGCCTGGTGCAGCGATTGCACGATGCCGGTGATGTCGAAGGTGGCCACGCGATGCCCCTGTCAGTCCTGAACCCACGGCAGGCCGTGGAAGCGCCAGCCGTCGCTGCCGCCACGCTGCACGGCGTCGTCGAGCTCGCCCTCGAAGCCTTCGAGCACGTTGAAAATGGCGCTGAATCCGGCCTTGGTGGCCGCCTCGGCTGCCAAGGCGGAACGCTTGCCGCTGCGGCACAGCAGCAAGACGACGACATCCTTGCCGCCGATCTTGCTCTCGAGCTCGCGCACGAAGCGCGGATTCCTGGTCAGCGCGGTGCCGGTGGCCCAGGGCACATGCACGCTGCCCGGAACGTGGCCGACGAACTTGCGCTCCTCGGCGGTGCGCACGTCGACCAGCAGCACGTCCTGGGTGGAAAAAAGGCGCCAGGCGAGCGCGGGAGAAACGCCGCCGGCAAACGGCAGGCCGGACGCTTGCGCATCGGCTTTCAGCGATGCCAGTTCATCGGGCAAAACAGACAGTTCAGCTAGCATAGGGAACCTCAAAAATGGAGATGGCAATGACGATGGCGGCGCCGTGTTGATGGCGATAGACAACAGGGCGCAGGGACAATATACGAGGCATAGCAGCGGAATCAAACGAATAAAAATGGCGCGCGAAAAATGAAAACCGCATAAGCCAAACCGAACGTGGAACGCCCGATCGGACCACCCAGAGGCTTTGAAATAGGGCGATGCCTAAAGCGGATGGATGGCTTGCATGTTTAGAGCGCGTCGCGGGCCTGGCGCAGGTCGCGCCGCAAATGACCCGCGTTTTCGCTGCCGCAAATCGCAATGGCGCGCATTCGCGCGCGGCAAACTGAAGATGTTCATCAACGGCGCGCCATCCGCGCCCACCCGGCACGACAGCACGCGGCGTCACTGCGTGCAGATTAGTAGTTAACAAGCCAACTAAGCAAGCCACCAACAAGAATCCCATGGCCATCACCGAAATCACTGTGCGCAACCAGTTCCGGGGCACGATCAAGGAAATCATCGACGGGCCGGTCGTCGCCGAAGTCAACATCGAGACGGCGCACGGCATCGTCACCTCGGTGATCACGACGCGCTCGGTCCGCGACCCCGATTTACGGGTGGGCAGCGCGGTCATCGCGCTGGTCAAGGCGACCGATGTGTCGATCGCCAAGATCGCGTAGAACCTGTCATTGCGCGCATCGACAGGCGGTTTCCGGCGCGTGCGCCGCCGCGTCCCTGGCGCGAACGGCGCGCCACTTTACCGCATATGCAAACGCGCTTTTCTTCGTTCGCCAATTGGCATCGCGATGCAATACTGGCCGCACTCTATTTTTCTAAGCCAGACGCGCAATGCCTGACACAGCACACAATTTATCGCAGCACGCCGGCGACCCGATCAGCATCGCCCATGCGCTGGCGCAGCGTCTGGGCGCGAGCGCCGTCGAACGCGACCAGGCCGGCGGCCACGCCGCCCGCGAACGCGAATGGATCCGCGCCTCGGGTCTGCTGACGCTGTCGATCCCCACCGAATTCGGCGGCCAGGGCGCCGACTGGCCCACGGTGATGCAGGTGGTCCGCATTCTGGCGCGGGCCGACAGCGCGCTGGCCCATGTGTTCGGTTTTCACCATCTGCAGCTGGCCGGCATCGCGCTGTACGGCAGCGCCCAGCAACAGCGCGCGCTGCTCACCGACACGGTGGCGCGCAATCTGTTCTGGGGCAACGCGCTCAATCCGCTCGACACGCGCACCACCGCGCGCGCCAACGGCGACGGTTTCCTGATCGACGGCGTCAAGAGCTTCGCGTCCGGCTCGGTCGGTTCCGACTGGCTGACCATCTCGGCCTGGAACGACAGCGCCGGCGCGGCGCTGATCGGCGTGGTGCCGACCAACCAGCAAGGCATCACCGTGCAAGCGGACTGGGACGCGTTCGGCCAGCGCCAGACCGACAGCGGCAATGTGTATTTTTGCCAGGTGCCGCTGCGCGCCGAGCATGTGCTGCAGACGCCAGCGCAGCCAGTGACGGCGCGCTCGACGCTGCGCTCACAGGTGGCCCAGCTGATCATGGCCAATCTGTACCTGGGCATCGGCCAGGGCGCGTTCGAGGCCGCGCGCGATTACACCTGCACGCAGTCGCGTGCTTGGTTTGCTTCCGGCGTCGATGCGGCCAGCGCCGACCCGCTCATCGAGCACCGCTACGGCGAGCTGTGGCTGACGCTGCGCCCGGCCGAAGTGCTGGCCGAGCATGCCGCCGTCCTGCTCGAGCAGGCCTTCGGCCAGGGCGCGCAGCTGACGGCGCGCGCGCGGCGCGGTGGCTGTCGCGGTGGCCGAGGCGAAGGTGCTGGCGCACCGGGCCGGCCTGGCTGTGAGCAGCCAGATGTTCGAGCTGACGGGTGCGCGCGCCACCTCGGCGCGCTTCGGCTTCGACCGTTTCTGGCGCAACGTGCGCGTGCACACCCTGCACGACCCGATCGACTACAAGCTGCGCGACCTCGGGCGTTACGCGCTCGACGGCCGCGTCCCTGAACCCACCGCGTACTCATAGACCATGACCACAATACTTCCCCTCTCCCCGCCCCCGGTTGTGATTCGCGTCGACGGCGCCAGCAAGAGCTTCGCGCTGGCTGGCGGCGGGCGTTTCGACGCCGTCAAGAACGTTACGCTGGCGGTGCGCGAAGGCGACATCTTCGGCCTGATCGGCAAGAGCGGCGCCGGCAAATCGACGCTGCTGCGCCTGATCAACCTGCTCGAACGGCCCGACCAGGGCCGCATCAGCGTGGCCGGTCTGGAACTGACCGCACTGGACAAGCGCGCGCTGCGCGCCGCGCGCCAGAACATCGGCATGATCTTCCAGCAGTTCAACCTGCTGCAAAACGCCACCGTGTTCGACAACGTGGCCTTCCCGTTGCGCATCCACGACACCATGAACGCGCCGCACCTGCGCGCCCGCGTCAACGAATGCCTGGCCCTGGTCGGCCTGGAAGACAAGAGCGCCAGCTATCCGGCCCAGCTGTCCGGCGGCCAGAAGCAGCGCGTGGCGATCGCGCGCGCGCTGGCCAGCCGGCCGGCCGTGCTGTTGTGCGACGAGCCGACCTCGGCGCTGGACGCTGAGACCACCCGCGCGCTGCTCGACACGCTGCGCGACATCAATTCACGCCTGGGCGTGACGATCGTCATCGTCAGCCATGAACTGGCGCTGCTGGGCGCGATCTGCAACCAGGTCGCCGTGATCGAGGACGGCGCCGTCGCCGAGCAGTTTGCGCTGTCCGACCGCGGCGCGCCGCGCCGCACCGCGCTCGGGCGCGAACTGGCCTACTACGGCACCGAAGCCTTCGACGCCGATGCCTGGAAGGCGGTGAGCCATGTTTGAGAACCTCATTTCCCTGCTGCCCGAACTGGGCGTCGCGCTCGGCCAGACGCTGACCATGCTGGCCATCGGCCTGAGCGCGGCCGTGCTACTGGGCGGCCCGCTGGGCATCGTGCTGTTTCTGGTGGCCGACGGCCAGTCGCTGGAGAACCGCCCGCTGGCGCTCATCCTTGGCTGGCTGGTCAACACCGTGCGCTCCTTCCCCTTCATCATTTTGCTGGTCGCGCTGGTGCCGCTGACGCGCGTCATTGCCGGCACCTCGATCGGACCGCTGGCGGCGGCCGTGCCGCTGTCGTTCGCCGCGATCCCCTACTTCGCCCGGCTGGTCGAACAGAACCTGCGCGACGTGCCGCGCGGCGTGATCGAGGCGGCGCACGCGATGGGCGCCTCCGAGTTCCAGATCGTCACGCGCGTGCTGCTGGTGGAGGCGCGCTCCGGCCTGGTGCTGGCGCTGACCGTGCTGTCGATCAGTTTTCTATCCTATTCGGCGGTGGCCGGCGTGGTGGGCGGGGGCGGCATCGGCGACCTTGCCATCCGCTACGGCTACTACCGCTTCGAGACCGACATCATGATCGTCACCGTCGCCATCCTGGTCGCGCTGGTGCAACTGATCCAGTTCGCCGGCACCCGCGTGGCGCGCCGGCTCGACCAACGTTAAACCCCATTCACTCAAAGGAAACCCCATGTCTATCATTGCACGCAGCATCCTGGCGGCCGCCCTCGGCCTGGCCTTCGCGCTTCCGGCCGGCGCCAGCGCCACCGATCCGAAGGAGCTGGTGATCGGCACCAGCGCCGGCCCGTACGCCGACCAGATCAAGCTGGGCATCAAGCCTATCCTGGAAAAACAAGGCTACAAGGTCAAGATCGTCGAATTCAACGACTACATCCAGCCCAACTTCGCGCTGGCCGAAGGTTCGCTCGACGCGAACGTGTTCCAGCACGCGGTCTACCTGAACAAGTTCGCCATCGAGCACAAGCTGGCGCTGTCGGCGCTGGTGACGATACCGACCGCGCCGATCGCCATCTACAGCAAGAAGCACGCCTCGCTCAACGACGTCGCCACCGGCAGCACCGTGGCGCTGCCGAACGACCCGACCAACCAGGCGCGCGCGCTGGTGCTGCTCGACCAGCTGGGTTGGATCAAGCTGCGCGACAAGTTCGACCCGCTGCGCGCGTCGGAGAAGGACATCGCCGCCAACGTGCGCCGCATCAAGCTCGTGCCGCTGGAGGCGGCCCAGCTGCCGCGCGCGCTGCAGGACACCGACTACGCTTTCGTGAACGGCAACTACGCGCTGGCGTCCGGCCTGAAACTGACCGACGCGCTGATCACCGAGAAAATCTCGCCCAACTACATCAACCTGGTCGCGGTGCGCACGGCTGACAAGGACAAGCAGTTCGCCAAGGACATCGCGGCGGCCTACCGCTCGCGCGCCTTCCTCGACGTCACCAACCAGCACTTCGCCGGCTACGCCAAGCCCGACTACCAACTGGCACTGCAAGCGGCGACCAAGTAGACGACATGGCCAAGCAGCTCCGCTTCAATGCCTTTCAGATGAACACGGTGGGGCACCAGTCGCCCGGCCTGTGGACCCATCCGCGCGACACCAGCGACCGTTACACCGACACGGCGCACTGGGTCGAACTGGCGCAACTGCTCGAAGCGGGCCGCTTCGATGCGCTGTTTCTGGCCGATGTGCTGGGCGTGTACGACGTCTACCAGGGCAGCGTCGACGCGGCCCTGCGCCACGGCGTGCAGGTGCCGATGGGCGAGCCGCTGGCGCTGGTGCCTTTGATGGCGCACGCCACGCGCCACCTCGGTTTTGGCGTCACGGCCGCGCTGACCTACGAGCATCCGTACAGCTTCGCGCGGCGCATGTCGACGCTTGACCATTTAAGCGGCGGGCGGGTCGGCTGGAACATCGTCACCGGCTACCTCGACAGCGCGGCGCGCAATCTGGGGCTGCAGCACCAGCTCGGCCACGATGAACGCTATGACCTGGCCGACGAGTACCTGGAGGTGCTCTACAAGCTGTGGGAGAAAAGCTGGGACGACGACGCCGTCGTCGCCGACAAGGCGCGCGGGGTCTACACCGATCCGGCGCGCGTGCACCCGATCGCGCACCATGGGCGCCACTACCAGGTGCCGGGCATCCACCTGTGCGCGCCGTCACCGCAGCGCACGCCGCTGCTGTACCAGGCCGGCACGTCGGTGCGCGGCACCGCCTTCGCGGCGCGCCACGCCGAGGCGACGTTCGTCAGCGGACCGAGCAAGCAGGTCGTCAAGCGCTACGTCGACGACACCCGCGCGGCCGGGCGCGACGGGCAGACGCTGCTGGTGTATGCACAGGCGCTGATCGTCACCGGCGCCACCGAGGACCTGGCGCAGGCCAAGTACCAGGAATATCGCCGGCACATCGACATCGAGGCCGCATTGACGCTGCTGTCGGGATGGACCGGCGTCGATTTCAGCCAACTGGCGCTCGACGCGACCATCGAATACATCGACACCGACGCCGGCCGTTCGGCGCTGGCTTCGCTCAGCGCCGCCGATCCGGGGCGCGTGTGGACGGTACGCGCGGCGGCCGAATTCATCGGCCTGGGCGGGCGCGGACCGGTGCTGGTTGGCGCGCCTGCGCAGGTGGCCGACCAGCTCGAGGCGTGGATGGACGACACCGGCATCGACGGCTTCAACCTCGCCTTCGCAGTGGCGCACGAGAGCCTGCGTGACGTCGTCGAGCTGATCGTGCCGGAGCTGCAACGGCGCGGGCGCTACCGCACCGACTATGCCGGCGGAACGCTGCGCCAGCAGTTGTTCGGCAATGGCGACCGCCTGCCGGCTGCGCACGCCGGGCGCCAGGTGCGCATCGACACGGGCATTCCCGCAGAGCCCGAGGCGGCTCACGCCACCTGATCACCGCGCATCTGCGCTTGCGACAGGTTGCTGCCGGGTGGGACGCTCTGGGTCAGCCAGACGTTGCCGCCGATGGTGGAACCGGCGCCCACCGTGATGCGCCCGAGGATGGTGGCGCCGGCGTAGATGACCACGTCGTCCTCCACGATCGGGTGGCGCGGCACGCTCTTGATCAGCGCGCCGCTGGCGTCCAGCGGAAAGCGCTGGGCGCCCAGCGTGACCGCCTGGTACAGCCGCACCCGCTGACCGATCACCGCCGCCTCGCCGATCACCACGCCGGTGCCGTGGTCAATGAAGAAGCTGGGGCCGATCTGCGCCACCGGATGGATGTCGATCCCGGTACTCGAATGGGCGATGTCGGCCACCAGCGGCGCGGTGAACGGCGCGCCAAGCTGGTGCAGTCTATGGGCCAGCCGGTGGTACAAGATGGCGATCGTTCCGGAATAGAACAGCATGATTTCGCCCACCGACGTGGCGGCGGGATCGCCCACCAGCGCGACTTGCAGGTCCGACACCAGCAAGGTCCGGATCGCCGGCAGGCAGGTGGCGAATTGACGCGTGATCGCATGCGCCTGACGCTCCAGATCGGCGTCACCCGCCTGGTCCGCCCTTGAGGAAAACAGCAGCCCGCGCCGGACCTGTTCGACCAGCCGGTCGAGCGTGGTGTTGAGGGTGTCGCCGACAAAATAATCGATGCTCTCGTCGGTCAGACTAGGTCGGCCGTAGTGGGACGGGAACAGCACGCCCGACAGACCGTTGACGATCACCCCCATCGCCTCGCGCGACGGCAGTTCACGCACGCTGCCGTGATGGCGGATGTTATGGGTCGCCTCGCGCGACACGCGCAGCGCGTCGACGACGGTGCTTAAATTCCAGAGCGGGGGCATGGCGGTGGCAGTCCTGGGTCATGGCGGACACCCACGTTAGCCAAACCGGGCCTGAACGGGAACGCAGCATTTCGCCCATCGACATGCGCTTTTCGATCGGCCACAGGCAAGCAGCGCGCGTGTGGGCCGCGCCAGCGCGTCAGGCGCTGCGCGCCGGCCGGCGCCTGGCACTACCCAAGCACGTGGGCGAGGATGCGCTGTTCGAGAGCGGCGCAGGCGGCGCTGCCGCGCAGGCGGGGCCGCGGCAAATTGACGCTGATGTCGACGGTGACGTGGCCGTCGTCAAGCACAATCACGCGGTCGGCCAAGGCCACCGCCTCCTGCACGTCGTGCGTGACCAGCACGGCGGTGAAGCCGCGCGCCAGCCACAGCGTCTCAATCAGTTGTTGCATGCCGATGCGGGTAAGCGCGTCGAGCGCACCGAGCGGCTCATCGAGCAGCAGCAGTTGCGGCTGGTGCACCAGCGCACGCGCCAGCGCCACGCGCTGACGCTGCCCGCCCGATAACGCCGCCGGCCACTCGCCGGCCCGATCGGCCAGACCGACTGTGGCCAGCGCCGCAGCCGGCCCGGGCGACGCTTTCGGCACGCCCAAGGCCACATTGTCGAGCACACTTTTCCATGGCAACAGGCGCGCCTCCTGGAACATGATGCGGATGTCCGGATCGCTCTGAGCGTCGCCGTAATCGAGGCGCCCGGCGTCGGCCTGCTCAAGCTGCGCGATCACGCGCAGCAGCGTGCTTTTGCCGCAGCCGCTGCGTCCGACGACGGCGACGAATTCGCCGGCCCGCAAGGACAGACTGACGCCCTTGAGGACGCGGCGCTCGTCGTACGACTTCGACACCGCCTCCAGCGCCAGCGCGATGCCGCGCCCGCTCGTGCAGGCCGATTCGGCGGCCCGGCTCACGCGCGAGTGTTCGATAAAATTGGTTTGCATAGGTATGGCTTTGCAGCCGGCTCCAAAAAAGTGAAGGGGATCGCCAGGGACGCGCTAGCGGTAGCCCGGATGCCAGCCCAGGAAGTACTTTTCCAATCCGCGCGCGAACACGTCGGCGAACTTCCCCAGCAAGGCGTACAGCAAGATGCCGACCATGACGACATCCGTTTGCAGGAATTCACGCGCGTTCATCGTCATGTAGCCGATGCCGGCCTGGGCCGAAATGGTTTCGGCGACGATCAACAAGACCCACACCAGGCCCAGCGAAAAGCGCACGCCGACCAGGATCGACGGCAATGCCGCCGGCAGGATCACGTCACGGTACAGCGGCCAGCCCGACAACCCGTAGCTCCTGGCCATCTCGACGAGTCCCTGATCGGCCGAGCGGATGCCGTGGAAGGTGTTCAGGTAGACCGGGAAAAACACGCCGACGGCCACCAGGAACAGCTTGGCCGTTTCGTCAATGCCGAACCACAGGATCACCAACGGAATCAGGGCCAGCGCGGGGATGTTGCGGATCATCTGCAAGGTCGTATCGAGCAGCGTCTCGGCGCGCTTGAAACTGCCCGTCAACAGCCCCAGCGCCAGTCCCGCGCCCGCGCCGACCGCGAAGCCCGACAGCGCGCGCCACAGGCTGGTGCGCAGGTGCAGCCACAGCTCGCCCGACGCGGCCAGGCTCCAGAACGCCTTGGCCACCGCCCACGGCTCGGGCAGGATCCGGCTCGACAGCCAGCCGGCCCTGGCCGCGACCTGCCAGGCCAGCATCAGCGCCAGCGGCAGCGCCCAGGGCGCCAGCGCGGAGGCAGGCTTGGCGCGCGCCATGCTAGGCCGCCTTCTTCGGCAGGATATCGCTGGCCATCACCTCGCCGAACGGCCCGGACAGCGATTGCTCGCCGGCCGCCTTGCCCTTGCCCAGCAGCGGGAACACCAGCTCGGCGAAACGGTAGGATTCCTCCAGATGCGGATAGCCGGACAGGATGAAGGTGTCGATGCCCAGGTCAGCGTATTCCTGCATGCGCGCCACCACCGTTTCCGGATCGCCCACCAGCGCCGTGCCGCAGCCGCCGCGCACCAGCCCGACCCCGGCCCACAGATTGGGCGATACTTCCAGCTTGTCGCGCCGCCCGCCGTGCAGCGCGGCCATGCGGCGCTGCCCTTCCGAATCCATCTTGCCGAACGCCGCCTGGGCCTTGGCGATGACGTCGTCGTCCAGGTGGCTGATCAATTCGTCGGCGGCGCGCCAGGCCAGCTCGTTCGTCTCGCGCACGATCACGTGCAGGCGAATGCCGAAGCGGATGCTGCGCCCGTGCCGCGCGGCGCGCGCGCGCACGTCGGCGATCTTGGCCGCCACCGCCGCCGGTGGCTCGCCCCAGGTCAGGTAGACATCCATCTGCTCGGCCGCCAGCTCGTGCGCCGGCTCGGACGAGCCGCCGAAGTACAGCGGCGGATACGGTTTTTGCACCGCCGGGTACAGGGTTTTGGCGCCCTTTACCTGCAAATGCTTGCCCTCGAAATCGTAACCCGCGGCGCCGCCCTCGCCGGCCAGCGTGGCGCGCCAGATGCGGATGAATTCGTCCGAGATCTCGTAGCGCTTGGCGTGATCGGCGTAGAAACCGTCCGCCTCCAGCTCGCCCTGGTCGCCGCCGGTGACGACGTTGATCAGCAGGCGCCCGTTGGAGAGGCGGTCGAAGGTGGCCGCCATGCGCACCGCCAGCCCCGGCGTGGACAGGCCGGGCCGCACCGCCACCAGAAATTTGAGCTTTTGCGTGACGCTGATCAGCGACGACGCCACCACCCAGGCGTCCTCGCACGAGCGCCCGGTCGGCAGCAGCACGCCGTCGTAGCCGAGCGTGTCGGCCGCCACGGCCACCTGGCGCAGGTAGTCGGCGTCGACCGTGCGCGCGCCCTTGGTGGTGCCCAGATAGCGGCTGTCGCCGTGGGTCGGAATGAACCAGAAAACGTTGAAAGACATGATATTCCTCTGCGATGGTTATAACTTGAACGGCAGCTGCGCATCCTTGACGGTGATCGCTTTCGGGATCAGCTTCAACTTGGCGAACGCGTCGGCGATTTTTTGCTGCTCGCCGATCACCTCGGCCGTGAGCGGCTTTACGCCGTAGGTGTAACGCTGGGCGGCCAGTTCGACGACGCTTTTTTCGAGGCCCGTTTGCGCCGACAGGATGGTGGCCACCTCGGCCGGGTTGCTGCGCCCCCAGTCATCGACCTTGGCGAGTTCCTCGATGACGATACGCACGATCTGCGGATTTTTCTCTGCATACGGGCGCGCCGCCAGATAGAACTGCTGATTGGCGACCAGCCCCTTGCCGTCGGCCAGCACGCGCGCGCCCAGCTGTTTTTCGGCCGCCGCCAGGAACGGATCCCAGATCGCCCAGGCGTCGACGCTGCCCCGCTCGAACGCGGCGCGCGCATCGGCCGGCGGCAGGAAGATGGTCTGGACGTCGGTGTAGGCGATGCCGGCCTTCTCGAGCGCCTTGACCAGCAGGAAGTGCACGTTCGAGCCCTTGTTGAGCGCGATTTTCTTGCCCTTCAGGTCAGCCAGCGAGCGGATCGCCGAGCCCTTGGGCACCACGATCGCCTCGCCCGCCGGCGCCGGTGGCTCGTGGGCGACATACACCAGATTGGCGCCGGCGGCCTGGGCGAAGATCGGCGGCGCCTCGCCCACGCTGCCAAGATCGATGCTGCCCACGTTCAAGCCTTCGAGCAGCACCGGGCCGGCCGGGAACTCGGTCCATTTGACCGTCACGCCTTGCGCGGCAAGGCGCGGCTCCAGCGTGCCACGTCCTTTTAGCAAGGTCAGCGTGCCATATTTCTGGTAGCCGATGCGTAGCACGGCTGGCGTTTGCGCCGCCGCCGGCAGCGCGCCGACTAGCGCGCCAACGCCGACAGCGAACAAGATGCCCAGCGTGTAACGGCGGGCGTTGCGTTTTTCAGTGTGTTGCGTCATGGTGGTGCTTCCTTCTGTGCTTAGGTCGAATGGCTGTTGTGGGACTGGATGTTCGGTGTCGGCGCGCGCTCGGCCGGCGCCGCTCCGGCCTTCGGGGCACGCCGCTGCTGTAACGCATACAGCGCCACCGACAATTCGGTCACGCCATCGGCGATGCGGGCGGCGATCGCGCCGTCTGGATACAGGCCGGTGTCGGCATCCCAGTTCAATTGTTGCGAGGTCGCGTAAATGCTCGCCAGAACATGGCGCGCCGACAGCGCCGCCAACACAGGGCGCAGCGCATAATCGAGCGCCATCACATGCGACTGGCTGCCTCCGGTAGCGACCGGCAACACCAGTTTGCCGGCCAGCCCGTCCTGCGGCAGCAGGTCGAGAAACGCTTTCAGGATGCCCGCATACGAGGCCTGGTAGACCGGCGTGGCGATGACGATCGCGTCGGCGTCGGCCACCAGCGCCTTGGCGCGCACGATCGCGGCGTCGTCAAATTGCGCATGCAGCAGTGCCTGCGCCGGCAAGTCGCGCACCTGCAATTTGCTGGTGCGATGACCATGCAAGGCCAATTTGTCGCCGATGTGCAGCAGCAAACGACTAGAACTCGATGACAGCGACGGACTGCCTCCCAACAATAAAATGCTCATAACGTGTGTCCGATTCCCGTGGTGCGTGCGCCCACTTGCGCTGCAGTCAATACAGATTAAAGCCGTCGCGCAGAAATAAAAACGACTCATTTCGCGCTTCCATATCTGTTTCCTGATTGGCCATGGCGCAGCGCGTTCTCCAGCGAGCTCGGGAAAAAGGCTGGAATCGTCGGTCGGATTTGTTGCGTGATCCGGTCGCTCACCGCGATTTTTTATTGGGGGGGTTAAGCGCGCCGTCGAATAAGCCATAGCGTCGTCAGCGCTTGTGCAACAAGGCATCGGACCACATTGGAACTTTGCGACCAGCGCGCATCAGCGTGCGCGCCTGCTTGCGCGACGTATCAAGACCGGCCTGGCCGACGTGCCAATCGCAATGTCAATGATATTGGCCAGTACAGGCGTGAATGATGCGCGCGTGGACGGCGCGCTTTCCATACCCTGCGCAAGGTCACCCTGGAGGCGCACATATTTGTCCCGCAGGCCCAGCTGGCCTGCACGTCGGGCATCGCCAGGATGCCATCACATTGGCAATGGCTCATTGCTGGCCAGCACCTCACGGCGAACGCCAGCGAGGGCCTCGCCGATCCGACAACCTCATTCTGTCAATACGAGCATGACAATGCGTTCAGTTTTCGAACGTCGGACTCAATTTGACCGACCCGCCAGCGGCGCGTGAATGCCCGATATGCGGCCGCTCTCAGACGTATTCGGCTTCGCCGCTAACGGCACGCTCGATATCCTCGCGCCGCAAATCAGGCGCGAACTGCTCGATGAAACGGTAAGCGTAGCTACGCAGGTAGGCCCCGCGCCGCACCGCCAGCCGGGTGGTATTGATGGCGAACAGGTGCGACGCCTCCACCGCGCGCAAGCCCTTGTCGCGTCCGTGATCAAACGCCATCGAGGCGACGATGCCCACCCCCATGCCCAGCGCCACGTATTGCTTGATCACGTCCGAATCCATCGCGGTCAGCACGATGTCGGTAGCGACGCCGGCCTTGGCAAACGCCGCATCGATATGGCCGCGCCCGGTGAAGCCGATGTCGTAGGTAATCAAGGGAAACGCGGCCAGGTCTTCCAGCCGGATCGGGCTTTTCGCCAGCAGCGGATGGCCGTCCGGCACCACGATCAGATGGCTCCAGCGGTAGCACGGAAACGACACCAGGTCGGGAAAAGCGGACAGGCCCTCGGTGGCGATGCCGATGTCGGTCTTGCCCGACAACACCCATTCGGCGATGTGCTCGGGCGCGCTTTGCTGCAGCGCGATGCGCACCTCGGGAAACTCGGCGCGAAACGATTGCACCACTTTCGGCAGCGCGTAGCGGGCCTGGGTGTGGGTGGCGGCCACGCTGAGCGTGCCGCTGTTCTTGCCGGCGTAGTCCAGGCTGGCCTGCTGCAGGTTCTCGGCCTCCACCAGCAGGCGTTCGGCGATTCTCAGGATACCCTTGCCGGGCTCGGTCAAGCCGGTCAGGCGCTTGCCGTTGCGCTCGAAAATGATCACGCCCAGCTCCTCTTCGAGCTCGCGAATCTGGCGGCTCACGCCCGGCTGGCTGGTGAACAGGGCGTTGGCCACCTCGGTGAGGTTGAAGTTGCGGCGCGCCGCTTCGCGGATCGACCTCAGTTGCTGAAAATTCATGGCGATTCCTCGTTGTGTGCACCGTGTCCGACCGGGCCGGCCGTGGTATGCAGTGCGAACGTTGCGAGGCTCGCGGCGGTGCCGGTTGGCACGGCGGCACTCCTGCGCAACAGCCCGTTATTACAAATTGATCTAACAAGCCTCAATAATCACACGTGGAACACATAAAGCAAACGACCCATTTATCATTTGCATAGACGATGAGCGCATATACGATCCGGGATCGGCGCGAAGGCCGGCCTCGCAAGGGGCACGCTACAGATCGTCAGGCGGTCAACTGCCGACGGGCCTGACCGCTGTACCGTCGCGCGCCATTGCCGGGTCGCCGAAAGCGCGCGTGATCGCGTGATCGGGTGCATCGAGCATCGACAGCAGGCGCCGCAACTGGGCCTGCCCGAACGGCCAGTCGGCCAGCTGCGAGTCGGCGTTGATGTGGCCCAGCGCACCGCCGTCGACCAGCACGCTACCCCACCGTTCGGCCCAGCGCGCGGCCGAATCGGCCCGCATCCACGGGTCGTCGCGGCTGCTGATCAGCAGCGACGGGCAGGCCAGCGGCCGTTGCGGCAAGCTGGCCACGACGCCGAATTTTTCCGGGTCGGCCGGCGCCACCAGCAAGGCGCCCGCGATATTGCCCAGGTCGGCGGCGATGCGGTGCACCGACGCCAGGCAGCCGAAACTGTGCGCCACCAGCAGCACGCGCGCGCTGGCGCGCCGCGCCACGTCGAGCCGCTCCGACCAGATCGCCAGATCGGGCACATCCCATTGGGCCTGCTCGACCCGGCGCGCTGGCGGGTAGCGCCGCTGCCAGCGCGATTGCCAATGCTCGGGTCCGCTATTTTGCAGGCCGGGCACCAGCAAGATCGTCAAATCGGAATCGTCGGTGTCCATCGTCGTCCCTTTCCTCGTTGGCTCACCTTGCCTGTTGTGGCTGGCCAGCGGTTGGCGGCGCGACAAACACCTGCAGGCGTTTGGGCCGCACCACCAGGCTCTCGCCGTCCTTCAGGTCGAGCTGGCGATAACGCTCGCCCGTCATGACGGCCTCGATCAATTCGGCGTTGTCCAGGCGCTCCAGGTCGAGCTGCGCCAGCGGACCGATCGCATGCGCGCGGCTGAGTTTGACGACGATGCCCTCGGCGCCGGGCTTGTAGCGGTCGATCTCCAGATCGTGCGGGCGCACGTAGGCGGTCGCCGCGCTGTCTTGCACCTGCCCGTGTTCGGGCGCCTCGAAACGCACGTCGCCGGTGGCCATCACGCCTTCGTGGACGCGCCCGTGGAACAGGTTCACATTGCCCAAAAAGCCGAACACGAAAGGCGACGCTGGCGCGTTGTAGACGCTGTCGGGCGAACCGATCTGCTCGACCTGTCCCTTGTTCATCAGCACCACCTGGTCGGCCACTTCCAGCGCCTCTTCCTGGTCGTGGGTGACGAAGATGCTCGTCACATGCAGCTCGTCGTGCAGGCGGCGCAACCAGCGCCGCAATTCCTTGCGCACCTTGGCGTCGAGCGCGCCGAACGGCTCGTCGAGCAGCAGCACGCGCGGCTCGACGGCCAGCGCGCGCGCCAGCGCAATGCGTTGGCGCTGTCCGCCCGACAGCTGGGGCGGAAAGCGCTCGGCCAGCCAATCGAGTTGCACCAGTTCGAGCAGTTGCTGCACCTTGTGGCGGATCTGCTGCTCGGTCGGGCGGTCCTTGCGCGCCTTCACGCGCAGACCGAAGGCGACGTTTTCAAACACGCTCATGTGCTTGAACAGCGCGTAATGCTGAAACACGAAGCCCACCTGGCGCTCGCGCACATGGCGCGCCGACGCGTCCTGCCCGTCCAGCAGCACCTGGCCCGAGTCGGGGTGTTCGAGGCCGGCAATGATGCGCAGCAGCGTCGTCTTGCCGCAGCCCGACGGTCCCAGCAGCGCCGTCAGTTCGCCGCTGGGAAAAGCCAGCGAGACATCGTTCAAGGCGACGAAGTCGCCAAAGCGTTTGTTGAGGTTGCGAACTTCGATCGTCATGATGCTTGCTCCAGAGGTAGTGCGGCGTCGTCGCTCTCGTGCAAACGCCATTCGATGAAAGATTTGAGCGCCAGCGTCACCAGCGCCAGCAAGGCCAGCAGCGAGGCCACCGCGAAGGCGGCCACGAAGTTATATTCGTTGTACAAAATTTCCACTTGCAGGGGCACGGTGTTGGTCTCGCCGCGGATGTGTCCGGACACCACCGAGACGGCGCCGAATTCGCCCATGGCGCGCGCGTTGCACAGGATCACGCCGTACAGCAGGCCCCATTTGATGTTGGGCAGCGTCACGCGCCGGAACGTGTTCCAGCCCGATGCACCCAGCACCAGCGCGGCCTCCTCCTCTTCGCTGCCCTGCGACTGCATCAGCGGGATCAGCTCGCGCGCGACAAACGGGAAAGTGACGAAGATGCTGGCCAGCACGATGCCAGGCACGGCGAACAGGATCTTGATGTCATGATCGCGCAGCCACGGACCGAACCAGCCCTGGGCGCCGAAGATCAGCACATAAATCAATCCGGAAATGACGGGCGAGACGGAGAACGGCAGGTCGATCAGCGTCAGTAAAATGCTTTTCCCGCGAAACTCGAACTTGGCGATGCACCACGAGGCGGCCACCCCGAACACCAGATTGAGCGGCACGGCGATGGCCGCCGTCAGCAACGTCAGCTTGATGGCCGAGATCGCGTCGGCGTCGACGATGGCGGCGACATAGGTGCTCCAGCCTTTCTTGAACGCTTCGGCAAACACCGCCAGCAGCGGCACGAACAGGAACAGCGTCAAGAACAGCAGCGCCACGCCCAGCAGCGCGTTGCGCACCCACAGCGGTTCCAGGCTGCTGGGCGCGGCGACCAGTTCGCCCCGGCGCGCGGTATTGCTTTGTGTGCTCATGTTATTTCCCCGACCGGGCGCGCGCCCAGGCTTGCAGTAAGTTGATCGACAACAGCATGACGAACGACGCCAGCAACATCACCACCGCGATCGCGGTCGCGCCGGCGTAATCGTATTGTTCGAGTTTGGTGATGATGAACAGCGGCGTGATCTCGGACACCATCGGCATGTTGCCGGCGATGAAAATGACCGAGCCGTATTCGCCGGTGGCGCGCGCGAAGGCCAGCGCGAAACCGGTCATCAACGCCGGCAAAATGGTGGGAAACACGACCCGGCAAAACGTTTGCAGCGACGATGCGCCCAGACTGGCGGCCGCCTCCTCGAGCTCGCGCTCGGCATCCTCGAGCACCGGCTGCACGGTGCGCACGACAAACGGCAGCCCGATGAAGGTCAGCGCGACCACCACGCCCAGCGGCGTGAAAGCCACCTTGAAACCGAGCGCCTCCAGATAGCGCCCAAACCATCCGTTGCTTGAATACAGCGCCGTCAACGTGATGCCCGCCACCGCCGTGGGCAGCGCAAACGGCAGATCGACCAGCGCGTCGACCAGGCGCTTGCCGGGAAACTTGTAGCGCACCAGCACCCAGGCGACGATGCCGCCGAACACCACGTTGATGCTGGCGGCGATCAGCGCGGCGCCAAAGCTGAGCTTGTAGGAGGCGACCACCCGCTCGGAGCTGACCGCAGCCCAGAACGCGGGCCAGCTCATCGTGAAGGTCTTCAGGAACACCGCAGACAGGGGAATGAGCACCACCAGCGCCAGGTAGAAGATGGTGAAACCGAGCGACAGACCGAAGCCGGGCATGACCCGGAACGGCGCCCCGCGAACAACTGGGGCAGGTGCGGCGCCGGGCGGAGCGGCAAAGTAGGCGGCGGGTGAAGCGGCTGACATGGTCTATTCCTCTTATTACAAATTCATCTATCAAGACCAGATAATCCCATCATTGACACATAAAGCGAACGAAGCTTTTCGCATTTCGATAGTCCAAATCCGCATATCTGCGCACGAAAAAAAACGTCCCGAAGGACGTTTTTGGACCGCTACAGTGCCTTCGCCTAACGGTTCGGCTGGGGCGTCAGGCGCAAATACGGGCGCGCCGCCGTGTAGCCGCCCGGATAGTTTTGCGCGATCAGCTCGGGATCCTGCACCGACAGCGGAATGATGACGTCGTCGCCGTCGCGCCAGTTGCCCGGCGTGGCCACGCTGTAGCGCTCGCTCAGCTGCAGCGCGTCGATAACGCGCAGCACCTCGTCGAAATTGCGCCCGGTGCTCATCGGATAGGTGAGCGTCAGGCGCACCCGCTTGTGCGGGTCGATCACAAACAGCGAGCGCACGGTGGCGGTGCTCGATTGCTCGGGGTGGATCATGTCGTACAGCTGGGCCACCTTGCGATCCGCGTCGGCGATGATGGGAAAGCGCACCGGCACATCCTGGGTCGCCTCGATGTCGGCGATCCATGCCAGATGCGAGGCGACCGGGTCGACCGACAAGGCGATCGCCTTCACGTTGCGTTTGGCAAAATCCGGCGCCAGCTTGGCGGTCAAGCCCAGCTCGGTGGTGCAGACGGGCGTGAAATCGGCCGGGTGCGAAAACAGCACGACCCAGGAGTCGCCGGCCCAGTCGTGAAAGCGGATCGGGCCGAGCGATGTTTCTTGCTCAAAATCGGGGGCGATATCGCCCAGGCGTAATGTCATGATGAACCCCTCTGCGTGTGTTGGCGGAGCGGCCCGCATGGCCGGGCCGCTCCGGTGGTTTAGGCCTAGCCTTTGCTTGGTTGGTAAATCTGGTCGAAGGTGCCGCCGTCGGCGAAGTGGGTGGCCTGGGCCTTGGTCCAGCCGCCGAACAGCTCGTTAATCGTAAACAGCTTCACGTGTGCGAATTGCTGGGCATATTTCGTGGCCTGCTTGGCCACCGTCGGACGATAGTGGTTCTTGGCGATGATTTCCTGGCCTTCGTCGCTGTACAAAAATTGCAGATACGCTTCGGCGACCTTGCGCGTGCCGTGTTTGTCGACCACTTTATCGACCACGGCCACCGGCGGCTCGGCCAGGATGCTTTGCGGCGGCGCGATCAGCTCGACCTTGTCCGGACCGAGTTCCTTGATGGCCAGGTAGGCTTCATTTTCCCACGCGATCAGCACGTCGCCGATGCCGCGTTCGACGAAGGTGGTGGTTGAACCGCGCGCGCCCGAATCGAGCACCGGCACGTTCTTGAAGATCTTGCTGACAAACTCCTTGGCCTTGGCGTCATTGCCACCCGGCTGCTTCAAAGCGTACCCCCAGGCGGCCAGATAATTCCAGCGCGCGCCGCCCGAGGTTTTCGGATTGGGCGTGATCACCGACACGCCCGGCTTGGCCAGATCGTTCCAGTCCTTGATGCCTTTCGGATTGCCCTTGCGAACCAGGAACACGATGGTCGACGAGTACGGCGTGCTGTTGTTGGCCAGCCGCTTTTGCCAATCCTTCGACGTCAAACCGTGCTGCGCCACTTCATCGACGTCATACGCCAGACCGAGCGTGACGACGTCCGCGTCCAGACCGTCGATGACGGTGCGCGCCTGTTTGCCCGAGCCGCCGTGCGACTGCTTGATGGTGACGCTGTCGCCCGTCTTGCTCTGCCATTGCTTGGCGAACGCCGTATTGATGTCCTGATAGAGTTCGCGCGTCGGATCGTACGACACATTGAGCAGCTTGATGTCGGCCGCAAAGGCGGAGTTGGATGCGGCTGCGATGAGCAACGTCGCCTGGACCAGTTTCTTCAACAACATTGAGATTCCCCTAGAAAGACAAACAAGTATTTGGAGCGATCAGATTACGGCGCCGATCAATAAAACAAAACGAATGGTTTCACCGTTCGTTATGCGAATTCCATCTATGCGCGTCGGGCGACGGCGTAGTCGGACCGAGCGCGCGCGGCGCCGTCGTCGCCACGCTCGCTGGCGGCAAAGCGCTCGCCGGCTGCCCCCACAGAAAACCCTGCGCCAGCACCGCTTGCCCGACCTGTGCGCCGATGCGCAGCAGGCTTTGGTAGGCCACCGGCGTCTCGACCCGCTTGAACACCACGCGCACGCCGCGCGCAGCGGCCTCGCGCAACAGGCGCGCCGCTGGTTCGCCGTCGCCCAGTTGACGGCCGTCGAGCTTGATGACATCGGGACCGATCTGCTCAAGCAGTTCCAGGCCCTGTGGCGCATCGACGGCATTGAGCGCCACCCGGAAACCATTGCGCTTGTAGTTGTCCGACACCGCCTTGAGCGACCAGCGCTGATTGGGACTGGCCGCCGGTAATTGCAACACCACCTTCTGATGGGGCAGCTCAAGTGCATCGAGTACGCGCCGAAACGCCGTTCCATGCGCGCTGTCGACGGCGGCCAGCAGGCGCGCGTGCACGGCCAGAAACAGGTCCAGCTCGGGCCGTGGCGCCTGCCGGTAGAAATTGATCGCATGCAGCATCCGGCACAAGCGGTCGAGTTCCACCGATTCGTCGTCGGTCGCCGCGCCGTCCAACAGGCGCCACACCGACAGGCCTGGTTCGTGCGCCGACCCGCTGCGCGCGTAGCCCTCGAATCCCAGCACGCGCCGCCCGTCCAGTTGGGCGATCGGCTGAAATGCGCTGGTCAGCGTCGCGTTGAAAAATTTTCCCTGGGCCCGGCCCTGACTATCGAGGCCGATGCGCGTTCCGTTCGACGGCGTCTCGCCCAGGCGGGCCAGGTAGTGCGCAAGCGCTGTTGAAAACATGGAGGTGGTCCTTTCGTCGCAATCTGTCGGCGCCGTTGTGGCAGGTACACACAATACCCATCGGCGCACAGTGCGTGAACGAATGCTTTCGACCATGCATAGCAAGATTTCAGATATCGGTGGGCCACTTCCATTGGCGCCCGCGCGCACGGCGGCGCGCTGGGCGGCAGGCGCCGGGCACCGCTGCGTAGCCGGGCGTCAGCGCCGCAGGTCCGGCCGACGCGGCGCACGTTATCCGAAAAACAAATAACTGCGGCCGAAAAGATTCGTTCTCGCCAAGCCGAGTGGCACGCTAGTCTGGCAACGTTTCCCACACTTTGGCTGCCCCGTGAATAAACTACTGACCTTCCCCGATTCGGCCGGCATGGCCTTGTCCATCCGCGCCAAGGCCATGCTGTTCCATGACCCGCGCTCCTCGCAACTGCTGGCGCAGGTCGAGCGCATTGCGCGCAGCGACGCCAGCGCCTTGATCATCGGCGAGACCGGCACCGGCAAGGAGCTGATCGCGCGCCACATCCACAGTCAAAGCGAACGCAGCGGCCCGTTCGTGGCCGTCAATTGCGGCGCCTTCAGCGAGTCGCTGATCGACGCCGAACTGTTCGGCCACGAAACGGGCGCCTTCACCGGCGCCAGCCAGGCCCGCTCCGGCTGGTTCGAGGCGGCCAACGGCGGCACCCTGTTCCTCGACGAAATCGGCGACCTGTCGCTGGCCCTGCAGGTCAAGCTGCTGCGCGTGCTGCAGGAGCGCCAGGTGGTACGACTGGGCTCGCGCCGCCCGATCGCGCTCGACGTGCGACTGGTCGCGGCCACCAACGTGGACCTGCACAAGGCCATCCTGGCCGACCGCTTCCGCTCCGACCTGTACTACCGTTTGAGCGTGGCGACCATCAATTTGCCGCCGCTGTGCGAACGGGCCGGCGACATATTGCCGCTGGCGCGCCACTTCATCGGCATCTACGGCGGCAAGATGAGCATGAGCGGCATCGCCTTGGCGCCAGACGCGGAATCGGCGCTGCTGCAGTACGAATGGCCGGGCAATATCCGTGAACTGGAGAACGTGATCCATTTCGCGCTGATCGTGTGCCGCGATGCGACCATCCGCGCCGACGACCTGCGTCTGGTCGGCGCCCTGCACCGTGCGCGCGCGGCGCCGGCGCCGCCCGCGAGTGCACCAGCGCCGCCGCTCGCGCCGAGCCGGGACGATATGCTGGCCGCGCTGTACGGCCGCCTCGAGGGCATTCTGGGCGAATTGATTGAGGCGGGCGAGCCTAGTTTGTTTGATTCGGTCGAGCAATCGGTGATCCGCACCGTGTTTGCGTGGTGCCACCAGAACCAGGTGCAAAGCGCGCGCGTGTTGGGCATCAGCCGCAATATCCTGCGCACCCAGCTCAAGCGTTTCGGCCTGATCGGCTACGATGCCACCGCGATGCAAGACGACGCGCCAGCCGACATGGCCGCGCCGACCAGCCATTGAGGCTGCGCCGCAGCATCACGATGCGCATATCGATATGCGCATCGATTCGTCGCTTTCGCGGCATGCGCCCGGTATAGTTTGTTTGTCTCCAGCGTCCCCAGGGAAGCAGGTTTTGAGCCCGCAGCCACATGGCCGCGGGCTCTTTTTTTGTCCATCTGCATCGCGCGACATGGATGCGGCGGCCGGCCTGCGAAGCGGCCGGCCAAGCGCGCACCACGTGATCAGTTGACGCCGGCGGCGCGTCCGATCGTCACCCGCAAATCGTCCAGTTTGACCACGCGCGGACCATGCAGACCGGCGATCTGGTCGACGTCGAGTTTGAGCTTCTCGATGTTCTCATACAGGTTCACCGAGTAGGGATTCGGTGCCGCAGTCGGCGCCTGGGTACTCGCGACCGGGTTGTAGGCATCGGCCTCGATCAGGATCTTCTCGGCCGGCAGATACACCAGCGCGAACGCGTCGTTGTGGCTGTTGCCGTCGATCGGATAAATTTCGATGGCGCGGTTGCCGTCGGTGAGCACGCGTTTTTGCGTGAACGTGTCGAAACGGGCCGCCTTTTTCGACCCGGCCAACAAGTCAGGATTGAGCGTGTGCGGCGCTGCCCACACGCCCTGGTAGTAGGCCCGGTTGGCGGCGTGGGTGAGTACCGTCGCACCCGCGTCGACATAGGTGCGCAGCCCGCCAGAATGGTCGAAATGCGCGTGCGTGTTGATCAGGTACTTGATCGGCTTGTTGGGGATGGTCTCGTGGATCTTGGCGATCACCGCCAGCGAGCGCTCTTCGTTCAGCGGCGCCTCGACCACCACGATATGGTCATGCTGCTCGATGACGACGCTGTGATGGGTGCCGCCGGTGAAGTAGTACACGCCGTCGGCCAGCTTGGTCGACGTGACCTTGACCGGCGGCGCGTCTTTCTCGACCTCCGCCGGCGTGCTCAACGCCAGCGCCGGATTGGCGCGCACCGCGTCGACCGTCAGATCGAGCACCGGATGGCCGCCCTGCAGGCGCACGATATGGGTGGGAAATTGCACGCCGTTGAAATCCTTGTAGCCGCTAAAGCGCGTCTCGACCAGCGTGTCGCCCAGCACCGGATTGTCGATCCAGGTGCGCACCCGTTCAAGCTGGTTGTGCGCGTTGATCTGGCCCACGTAACGGTACTTGCCGTCGATCGTGAACGACACGGCGGCGCCGTCCTTGAGCGTGGTGGTGCGCGCCGAATTGGCCAGCGCCGCACGCAGGAAACCCTGTGGCGTGGACCAGATCTCGGCGTTGCGCTCGGCCAGCGCCCCCGGCTGGGCCGAAGCGACCGGCGCGGCGCCGGCCGCTGCGTTGGCTGGTGCCGCCAGATTCCACGCGCGACCGGCGCCGACGTACTGGTCGACCCGCTGTTCAAGCGCCAGCGGGCGCGCGCGCCCGGCCTCGGTGAGCTGCTTGCGCACGATCTGCACGCGCGCCGCCGGCTGCGCGTAGTTGATGTCGGCGCTATAGCTGCTGAGTTCGAAAGCCGGCCACGGCAGCGTTGGCGCGGGCGCCTGGCCGAACTGGAACCAGCGTCCGGTGCCGGAAAAACCGATCGACTCGGTGCGCGCGGCGCCGATCAGGTCGGCCGCGCCTTGCAGCGACGCGGCGGCGTGCGCGCCCGTTCCGATCGCGCTCAGGGCGAGCACCAGTGCGTGCAGACGAAGATGAGTTTTTTTCATTGGATTACCTCGGTAGTGTTGGTGGTTGGACGTCGATGACGACACCCCACCCTTCAGCAAGACCCGTACCATGCGCCGCAAGGGCTGCGCGCGGCAACGCCGACCATTTGCGGCGCGCCGCTGCTGCGTTTACGCTACAGGCCTGCGCATTTTTGAACAGCTCCGCAGCAGCGCGTCCGACGTGCTGCGCATGGGTCGCGCGCGTGGGCGGCAGCCGCGCACGTGGGCGCCGGTCCGCGCTCAACCGGTGGCGGCCGTTTTCGGACGCACCGACAGAAACTGGGCCTGCTCGCCGCGCCGCACCAGCAGCAGCGCCGGCTTGAGCGGCTTCAGGCCGGCCAGCAGGCGCGCGAACTGCTGCGCGTCGCCGGCGTCGACGTTATTGATCGTCAAAATCACATCTCCCACGCGCAGACCCTGGCCGCTGGCGGCGGCGTCGACCTCGTCGATCACCACGCCCGAGGCGCGCCCCGCTTCTTTCTGGTCGGCCTTGGCCAGGGTGCTCACCACCAGTCCCAGCACGTTGGCCGTGTGCGCCGGCGGCGGCGCCGGCGCGACCGGCGCCGCCCGCTCGGGGCCTTCGGCCTCCAGCTCGGCCAGCGTCAAGCCCAGCTCCTGCGCGCCGCCCTTGCGCCACACGCTCAGGCGCACGCGCGTGCCGGGCGGCGTGGCCGCCGCCAGACGACGCAATTGCGCGCTCTTGTCGATGGCGATGTCATTGAACTTGAGGACGATGTCGCCCTCCTGCAGGCCCGCGCGGTCGGCCGGTCCGCCGCGTTCGATGTGTCCGACCATGCCCCCGCGCGCCGACGCCAGCCCGAGCGCCTGCGCGATGTCTTTTTTCAGGTCGCCCAGGTAGACGCCCATGCGCCCGCGCGTGACGTGCCCGGACACGCGTAGTTGCTCGGCCACGCGCATCGCCTCGTCGATCGGAATCGCGAACGAGATGCCCATGTAGCCGCCCGAGCGGCTGACAATCTGCGAGTTGATGCCCACCACCTGGCCGCGTAAATTGATCAAGGGTCCGCCCGAATTGCCGGGGTTGACGGCCACGTCGGTCTGGATGAAGGGCAGGAAATCGCCCGTCTCGCGCGCCTTGGCCGACACGATGCCGGCCGTGACGGTGTTGTCGAGGTCGAACGGCGAGCCGATCGCGATCACCCATTCGCCGACCCGGGTCGTGGCCGAGCTGCCGATGGCCACCGTCGGCAAGGCGTTGGCGTCGATCTTGAGCAGCGCCACGTCGGTGCGCGCGTCGGCGCCCACCACGCGCGCCTTGAATTCGCGCTGGTCGGTGAGCGTGACGAACACCTCGTCGGCGCCATCGACGACATGCGCGTTGGTCATCACGTAGCCGTCGGCCGAGGTGATGAAGCCGGCCCCGACGCCGCTCGGACGGGCCGGCTCGGCCGGATCGGGCGCGCCGGCCGGCGGGCGAGCATGCGGCGTGGGCGCGCCGAAGAAACGGCGCAGCAATTCGCGCGCCTGCTCGTCGTCGCCGCCGTCGCGCGCGGCCGGTGTCGCCTTGCCGGTGGTGCGCACGTTGACCACCGCCGGGCCGGCCTGTTCGACCAGCACGCTGAAATCGGGCAGGCTGACCGGCAGCGCGGCGCCGGCCTGCGCGCAGGGTCCCGCCAGCAGCGCCGCGCACAAGGCCAGCATGGTGAGGGTTGGGGTGTTGAATGCGGTGCGGATTGTCGTCATGAGTTTTTCTCGGGCAGTGGCATGGCGCGCGCGGATGCGCGCGATGGAGGTGGCGCCGACGCCGGCGGCGCATTGATCAGCGGCGTGGGCGGCGCTCGAACGGCGCGCCGCCGCGCTGCGTTTATTCCTTGGACTTGAAGTCGTCGTGGCAGCTCTTGCAGGTCTTGTTGAGCTTGCCGTACTGGGTTTTCAGCGCGGCCACGTCGCCGCCGCCGGCCAGCGCCGCCAGCTCGTTGGCCTCCTTGGCGAAATTGGCACCCAGCTCACTGAAGTGTTTGCCGTCCTTGAACAGTTCCGGCTTGGCGGCGGTGTCGTGCCAGCCCTTGCCCTGCTCGGTGCCCGGCGCGAACAGGCCACCGAGGCCGGCGTTGGCGATGGCGGCGATGGCGTTGGCCGCCTTCTGCACCTCCTCCTTGCTGTACTGCCCGTCGAGTGAGGCCTTGATGCGGCTGGAGTTCCAGGCCACCACCTGGAAGGCCGACTGGCGCCACTTGATCAGCGCTTCCGGCTTGGGCGGCTGCTGGGCCAGCGCGTTCGCGCACGCGGCGGCCAGCGCCAGCGCCAGCGTTGGTATCAGTACGACTGTGAGACGTTTTTTCATCGTGATTTCCTTGGTTGGGGGAGAAGGGAAACCGCCCGTGCGCCGCACGGGCGGGTGGAACTTTGCGGCGCAGCTAGGCGCGTAGCTGCGCATTGAAGAAGTCGACCGTGCGGCGCCACGCCAGCGTCGCCGCCGCGCGGTCGAAGCGCGGCGTGGTGTCGTTGTTGAAGCCGTGCTCGACGCCGGGATACACGAACGCCTGATAGCGCTTGCCGGCCGCCTTCAAGCCCGCATCAAAGGCCGGCCAGCCGGCCAGCAGGCGTTCGTCCTTGCCCGCATGGTGGATCAGCAATGGCGCGTTGATGCGCGCCAGCGCGGACGGCTCGGGTGCGGCTCCGTAGAACGGCACCGCCGCAGCCAAACCGGGCAATTCGGTGGCGAGCCAGTTGGCGATCCCGCCGCCGTAGCAAAAGCCGACCACGCCGACCTTGCCGTTACCGCCCTTCAGCGTGGTCAGCACGCCGGCGGCGGCCACGAAATCGGCGCGTGCTTTTCCTTGGTCGAGCTTGGCGAACAGCGCGCGCGCCTTGTCCTCGTCGCCCGGATAGCCGCCCAGCGGGAACAGCGCATCCGGCGCGAAGGCGATGAAATTGTCCAGCGCCAGGCGGCGCGCGATGTCCTCGATGTGCGGATTGAGGCCGCGGTTCTCGTGCACCACCAGCACCGTCGGCAAGGGGCCGCTGGCCTTGGCCGGACGCACCAGGTAGCCGCGCAGCGTGCCGTTGCCGGACGGCGAAGGGTATTCGACGTAGCTGGCCTGGATGCGCGCGTCGTCATGCGCCACTTGCTGGGCCTGGGCGAAACGCGGACTGAGCGCGTCCAGCAGCACCTCGGCGGTGACGGCGCCGACGGCGAACTTGGCGGCCGACTGCAAAAAGCCGCGCCGGGTGATCTGGTCATGCACGTATTGGTCGAACAGTTTGAGAACTTCGGGGTCGAAATCGCTGGCGGTCTTGAGGTTCATGGTGGCGTCTCCTGGTTGGCGTTGGTCGGAATCACTTGGCGCGTTCGGTGTAGCCCGCGCTCAGCATGGCAATCTTATACGCGGCGCCGCGCCCGACCACATACAGCGACTTCTTGTCCGGACCGGCGAACGCGAGGTTCTGCGGTTTCTTCGGCAGCGCGATGGCGCCGAGCGGCTCGCCGGTGGCGCTGAACACTTCGATGCCGACGTTGGAGGCGACGTACAGGCGGCCCTGCGCATCGACGGCCAGGCCGTCGGCGCCGCTGGAAAAGCCGGCCTCGCCCTTGCTCCAGCCGGCCAGGCGGGCGAAATTGCGGCGCGCGCCGATGCTGCCGTCGGCGCCGATGTCGTAGGCCAGCACGTATTGGCCCAGCGTGTTGGCCACGTACAGCACCTTCTCGTCAGGACTCAACTGGATGCCGTTGGGCCGTTCGATGTCGCTGGCGATGCGCTGCAGCGCGCCGCCCGGCGCGATGCGGTACACGGCCGGCGCGGCGGTCGCCGGCAGACCCGGTTTGGCGGGCGCGCCCGAGTCGGTGAAATAGACACGGCCCTGGCGGTCCAGCACCATGTCGTTGGGACGCCCGAAGCGCGCGCCCTGGTAGTTGTCGGCCAGGATGCGCACCCGGCCGGGCGGCGCAATGATGCCCACGCGCGGGTCGCTCACTTGCACCGCGTACAGGTCGCCGTTGGCGGCCAGGCCCAAACCGTTGGCGCCGTTGCTGTCGGCCAGATAGGGGGCGCTGGCGCCGCTCGCATCGATGCGGGTGATGCGGTTGGCTTGCGTCTCGGTAAAGATCAGGCTGCCGTCGGGCAGCGCCAGCGGGCCTTCGGTGCCGGTGTAGCCGTCGCGGATCAGCTCGATCGGGGTGGCGCCGGCCACCACGCCGGCGATGGCCGGTGTGCGCGCGGCGGCGCCGTCCTGGGCAGCGGCCGAAATGGCCAGGGCGCTGGCGGCGGCCAGCAGCAGTGCGCGCGCGGCGGACGATGGTAACTGCATGGTGAACTCCTTGGGTTGGTCGTGAACGGGCATTATTTACAGCTGCTTAGGTGCGGCGCGGCGCGCGGCCAACTGCTGCACCGCCTCGAGCGCCTTGTCGACATTCGCCGCCGGCGACAGGCCGCCGACGCTGGCGGCGATCTTGCCGTCCGGCGTGACGACGAAGGTGGTGCGCTCGGTGCTGGCATGGTCGATCTCGACGCCGCGCGTGTCCTTCTTGCCGGCCACGGCGTCGCGTAACTGCAGCGCGAACGACGTGGCGATCTTGCCGTCGACGTCGGAGGCGACCGGGAACTTGCCGGCGCAGTAGTTCGGGTCGGCCGAGAAGTCGTTCAGCCGGGCGATGCTGTCAAGCGAGACGCCCACCACGGTGGCGCCGGCGGCGACGAACTTGGCGTGGTTGACGGCGAATGTGTGGGCCTGGATATTGCACCCGCCGGTGAATGCGGACGGATAAAAGTACACCACCACCGGCCCCTTCTTCAGCGCCTCCTTGAGCGAAAAGGCGCTGGCCTTGCCGTCCTGCGAAGCCTGGGCCTTGAAGTCGGGCGCGCTGTCGCCTTCCTTCAAGGCGGCGAATGCGGGCAGCGCCAGCGCGCCGGCCAGCAGGGTCAGTATCAAATGTCGTTTCATGTGAGGCTCCAAAATAGGTATGTGAAAAAAATATCGCCCCGGCTAGCGCGTCGACAGATAGTTCGCCAGCGCGACGATATCGGCATCGCTGAGCGCCTTGGCGGCCTGGTTCATCACGCCGCCGGGACTGTTGTGGCGCGCGCCGCTGCGCCAGTCGCGCAATTGTTTGTCCAGATAGCGCCGGGCCTGCCCTTTCAACACCGGATCGCCGGCGTTGCGCACCACCAAGCCCTTGCCCGGCGCGCCGTGGCAGGCCGCGCAGGCCGGTATCTGGCGCGCCGCATCGCCGTTCATGTACAGCGCGCCGCCCAGCACATCGGCCGCGCCGGGCTGGCCTTGCATCGTCGCCTGCGCCGAAAAATAGGCAGCGATATCGGCCAAGTCCGCGTCGTCGATACTGTTTGCCATCATCGCCATGACATCGTCCTTGCGCGCGCCGGAGCGGAAATCGCGTATCTGCTTTTCGATATAGCCGACCGACTGGCCGGCCAGCCGGGCGAACTTGTCCTCGCCCGGGCCCGGGTGTTCCGGTCCCTGCCCCGTGCTGCCATGGCACTCCTGGCAGCGTTCGTTGTCCGACTTGAGCTTGCCATCCTGTACCGCCCGGGCGTCCGGCGCCGCAGCGACGGCCGGCGCGCCCGCGCATAGCAGCAGGCACATGGCGGCCCGCGCAGCACAGGCGGCGCGCGCGGCGCCGAGGTCCATCCTGAACGCGCGCATCGCCTATTCCTTCTTGTAAAAGGTGTGGCAAGTGCGGCAGGTGCGCGACAGCGCGGTGGCCGCGTCGCTGGCGGCGTCGAACTTGTTGTCGGCGATCGACTGCGCGATCGACACGCTCAGCGCGCCGCTCTTGTGGGCCAGTTCAACAGCGTTGTCGGCCCCGCCCTTGCGCACGAAATACGCTTCGACTTTGGCGAACATGGCCTGCAATTCGCGCGCGTCGGCGCCGGCCCGTTTCGCGTCGTGCAGCGAAATGTTCGAGGACATGCTCTTGTTGCTGTCCTCGATGGCCTGCATCAGGTCGACGTCCAGATCGAGGTCGGCGGCGGTGGCTGTCAGCACCACGAAGGTGGCTAAAAATATCAGTGCTTTGTGCATGGGTAATTGCTTCTATGACGATGCGGCAAGCGCGCCCGGCCAGCGGCGCGCGCATTCCGCCGGGCGCGATTACGGTCGGATCTGACCGCGGATCTCGCCCCGTTTGTTATCGGCGCTGTGAACATTGATGTACAGATTTCCCGCCAGGTAGCTGCCGTACTGCTCGTCGGTCAGCACGGTGCCCGGTGGCACCACCCAGCTGTCGTCGCCGTTGCGGGTCAGGCTCACCACCGGCGGCCCGCTTTGGCCGGCCGGCCCCAGGTGAATGTGGGCCACGGTCGACACCACACCGTGCGTGGTGATGGTGCCGCTGATGCTGTGGTCGCCGCCGACCGTCAGCGTGGCGTCGCCGCTGGCCGCGCTTTGCACCGGTGGCGTCTCCTGGGCGCCGGACAGGCTGACCGTGCTGACGCCCGCCAGTGCCGATCCGGCCGCGAACATGCAGGCCAGCAGCGCGCCGGCCGAGGCGAGGCGCGCGCGCGCCATGGTGATTGGACGTGTCATGCTATTTCTCCTTGACTGTGAATCGCTGTGGAAGGCGGCGCGGCGCGCCGCCCATCCGGTTTATGCCAACAGGTCGGTGATGACTTTGCCGTACACCACGGTCGGGCGCTCGGACCGGCCGTTGTTCAAGAAGGTCGTCTTCAGATGGTCCAGACCCATCAACTGCAGCACCGTCGCATGCAGGTCGTAGGTGTCGACCGCCTTGTCCTTGTCGGCCACCTGCAGGCCGATCTCGTCGGTGCCGCCGTAGGTGGTGCCGGCCTTGATGCCGGCGCCGGCCATCCACTGGGTGTAACCCCACGGGTTGTGATCGCGCCCGTTGCCGCTTTGGCCGTAGGAGGTGCGCCCGAACTCGGAGGTCCACACCACCAGCGTCGATTCGAGCAGGCCGCGCTCCTTCAGGTCGGCCAGCAGGCCGGCGATCGGCTTGTCGATCATGCGCGCGTTGACGCTGTGGTTTTTCTCCAGGTCGCTGTGCGCATCCCAGCTGGTGATCTCGGTCTGCCCTTCCGGCGCGCCGGACACCACCTGGATGAAGCGCACGCCGCGCTCGACCAGCCGGCGCGCGCGCAGCAGCGTGGTGCCGTAACTGGCGCTGGTTTCGTCATTCAGGCCATACTGTTCCTTGGTCGCGTCGGTTTCCTTGGACAGGTCGACCGCTTCCGGCGCGGCCACCTGCATGCGGTCGGCCAGCTCGTAGGAACGGATGCGCGCCTTCAGTTCGGTGTCGGCCGAGTAGCGCTCGCCGCCGGCGCTGTTGAGGCGCTTGAGCAGGTCCAGCGAACTGCGCTGCTGCTCGGCCGAGCGCAGCTCCGGGCGGTCCAGATACAGGATCGGCGACGGGCCCGGGCGGAACGCGGTGCCCTGGTACACCGCCGGCAGGAAGCCCGAGTTCCAGTTCACCGAGCCGGCCTGCGGTTCGGTTTTGCCGTTGTACAGCACCACGTAGGACGGCAGGTCCGGGTTGGCCGAACCGAGCGCGTAGCTGATCCACGCGCCCAGCGACGGCCGGCCCGGGCTGAGGTCGCCCGTGTTGAGCTTGAGGATGGAAATATCATGGGTCGCGCCCACCGTCACGCTCGACTTGATGAACGCGATCTTGTCACCATGCTTGGCGATGTTGGGCACCAGGTCGGAAAACCACGCGCCGCTTTCGCCGCTCTGCTTCCAGGTGCGGTTCGAGGCGAACAGCTTGCCGACCCCGCCCTGGGTGCTGGTCTTGATCCCCTTCAGGAACGACGCCGGCACGTCCTGCCCGGCCAGCTTGATCAGGTCCGGCTTGTAGTCGTACAGGTCAAGCGTGCTGGGCGCGCCGTTCATGTGCAGCCAGATGACGGACTTGACCTTGGCCGGGAACTGCGGGTTCTTCGGCGCCAGCGGGTCGGCCAGATCGGCCGCGCTGGCGCCAGACAGGAAGCCGCCGCCCGGCAGCATGCCCGACAGCGCGGCCAGTCCCAGCCCCTGGCCGGATCTGACCAGAAAGTTGCGGCGTGTGTGGTGGTGATGGTCACTCATGATAAATTTTCCTTGTATGGTTTGCGATGGATGATTTAGAAGCGGTAGGCAAAATCGTTCGAGTTCGCCACCGTGTGGACCAGGTCGACGAAAGCGGCCGCCCGCACCGGGTTGATCTGCTGGCCCGGCTTCAGGCCGGTCGGCACCGCCACCTCAAACTTGCCGGTGGTGACCTTCTGCCCGATCAGGCGTTCCTGCACATCGAGGAACTGGGTCAGCGCCAGTTTTTCGCTCTTGCTCGGTGCACGCGAGAACAGCACTTCATACAGACGATTCAGCTGCGCCGATTCATCCTTGCCGGCGTCGTGGATCACCTTGCCCGCCAGGGCTTGCGACCAGCCGAACACGACGTCGCTGTTGAACAGCGTCAGCGCCTGCAAAGGGGTGGTGGTCACGTCGCGCTTGTGATGCGGGTGCGACGGATCGGCCAGGTCGAAACTTTGCAGCAGCGGGTAAGGCACGCTGCGGCGCACGAACACGTACACGCTGCGGCGGTTCTGTTCATGCGGGTCCTTCGAGGCGTCCCACAGATTGCCGGCGTTGAAGTTGGCCGGCACTTGCGGGAACACGGCCGGCCCGCCCACTTTGTCTTCCAGCTGTCCGGAGGCCACCAGCAGCGAGTCGCGGATCTCCTCGGCTTCCAGGCGTTTGCGCGGATAGACGGCCAGCAGCTTGTTGTCCGGATCGGCCTTGAGCACGTCGTCACGCTGTGCCGACGACTGGCGATACACGCTCGAGAGCAGAATCTGGCGCTGCAGCTTCTTGACGCTCCAGCCTTCTTTGACGAAGTTGGCAGCCAGGTAGTCGAGCAGTTCCGGGTTGGTCGGCTTCTGACCGGCGCGGCCGAAGTCAGCCACGCTGGCCACGATACCGCTGGAGAAATACTGGCTCCACACCCGGTTTGCATACACCCGCGCCGTCAGCGGATTGTCGGGGCTGGCGAGCCAGTTGGCCAAGGCGCTGCGGCGGCCCGACGAGGTGGCCGTCGGCGTGATCGGCAGCTTCACCTGACCGGCCCACAAGGTCGGCAGACCCGGTTGAACTTCCTCGAGCGGACGCTCATGCACACCGCCGAAACGCACGAAGGTGCCCGGCGCGTCTGGGTGTCCAAGCTCGGTCGCCGTGGTCAAGGTGGTGCTGCCGCTGGTCGGTTTCTGCTTGTCGAATTTTTTCAGCTCGGCCGTCAGCTTCTGGTACTGCTTCCACTTGTCGACGTTGTTGGCGTCGAAGTCGGCGCTGTCCTTGTCTTCGGCCGACAGCTTCAGGTAGGCCGCCACGTCGGCGTCGGTCGACACCGATTTGAGGCGGAAATTGACCCAGCGGTCCAGCGCGTTCCAGTCCTTTTCAGGCTTGAAGATCGCTTCGCGGCTGTCGGTCAGATAGCGCTCCTTGTGGTACTTGACGCCCTTCTCGCGCACCGTGTCGAGGATGGCTTTTTGCGCCGTGCGGATGTCTTTGGTGGCGTCGCGATAAGCCGCCTGCGCCTTGTCGTAGGCCAGCTCCTGCGGACCCTTGGCGGCGGGCGCTTTTTCGTCGAAGCTGGTATTGGCGAAGAAGGCCTGCAGCTGGAAGTATTCCTTCTGGCTGACCTTGTCGGCCTTGTGGTTGTGGCAGCGCGCGCAACCGATGGTGGCCGCCAAGAACGTCTCGCCGACCAGGTCGGTCATGTCGGTGGCGATCTGGTATTTGCGCTGCACCAGGTCGCGCGAATTGCTGTTGTCCGGGTAGCCGGCCAGGAAGCCGGTGGCCACTTTGGCCTCCTGGCTGTCCGGCCACAGCTCGTCGCCGGCCAGCTGTTCCTTGATGAAGCGGTCGAACGGTTTGTCCTGGTTGAAGGCGTTGATCACATAATCGCGGTAGCGCCAGTTGTTGGGACGGGTCTGGTCGCCCTGGAAGCCGGCGCTGTCGGCATAGCGCGCCAGGTCCAGCCAGCGGCGCGCCTGACGTTCGCCGTAGTGGGGCGAGGCGAGCAGGCGGTCGACCAGTTTTTCGTAGGCTTGTGGCGAGCGGTCATCGACGAAGGCCTTGACCTCCTCCGGCGTCGGGATCACGCCCCAGGCGTCCAGCGTGGCGCGGCGGATGTAGGTGGCGCGGTCGGCCTCGGGCGACGGTTTCAGTCCCTTCTGTTCCAGCTTGGCCAGGATGAAGGAATCGATCGGCGTACGCACCCAGGCACGCTGCTTGACGGTTGGCTCCTGCGGCGCCGTCACGGGGGAATACGCCCAGCCGCGCGCCGCCGCCGATGCCACCGGCTTGGCCTCGTGCTGCTGCGCCGCGGCGCCCGCCGTGTCATCGGCGGCGGCGGTGAGCGTGGCGGAAAACGCCAACAGGATGGCAATAGACAAGGTCCGCTTGTTCATCAATTTGCTCCTTGAAGATGGATGGTCTGCTTCACTGACTGACTCCTTAATGAAAAACTGCGTTTGCCCCGGGATGAGCACACCGGGAACCAGAATGACTAAACTAGTCATAGCAACTAACGGGCCAGCTGCTGACAAGCTCGCAGGCAAGCTACAAGCCATTGATTTAAATAGCTTATTTAAATTCTCTGCAAAATCCGCGTAAATACAGACGGCGTTGAACTGCTGCGCCATCAACGCCCCACTGTTGATCTATCGACAGCGCCCGGTCAGCGCTGCACGCGCGCCAGCAACGCCAACGCAAACGGGCCCGGATGGTTCCGGGCCCGTTCCTGCGGCGATGCTGAAGGTGGCTGTCCCGCCCGGGCCGCAGGCAACGCCCGTTCCGACGCCGCCAGGGCCGCTGGGGGCCGTTAGATCTTGCCGCTCACCATCACGCCTATCCAGCGCGGCGTCGCCGGCGTATAGGTGTTCCAGGTGCGCAGCTGAGGAGCGTCGTTGTTGAACAGGTTTTTCACCAGCAGGCTCACGTCGAAACTCTGACTGCGCGTGCCCAGTCCGATGGCCAGATCGGAGACGGCCGCTGCGGGTACCCAGCCGTAGCTCGACAGCGACACGTCCGAATTGGAGCGGCTGGCGTAAGCGGTGTTGATACTGGCGTGGAACTCCTTGTTGCCCAGCACGGGACGACGGTAGTCGGCGCCGACATTGAGGGTGTATTTCGCCGCACCTGGCAGCGCCTGTCCCGTCACGTCCTGATACGGCGCCGCGCCGGCATAGCCGTTTTCGACCGGCTGCGCCGAGTTCGCGAAATCCTTGTAACTGGCGTCGGTATAGGCGCCGGCGAAACGCAAGGTGACATTGGTGATGCCGCTGTAGGCGCCGTCCACTTCCAGCCCCTTGGCCTGCACCTTTGGAACATTGCCCGTCGCCGTGGTGTAGTAATTGGTGCCGTCGCCATTGAGCTTGGTGGTGTAGACATCGAGCACGCGCACCGCTTGCTGATAGTCCTTGATATTCATCAGGAACAGATCGGCGTTGATCAGCAGGGTGCGCCCAAGCAGGGCCGTCTTCACACCCAGTTCAAGGGCATTGGTTTTTTCCGCCCGGACCAGGTTGGACACCCCATTCGTCAGCTGGGCGATGCCCGCTTTTGCGCCATACTGCCACGACGCATAGGCGGTCGTGTTGGCGTCGAATTTGTACGACGGACTGAGCACAAAGGCGGGCAGCGTACCCTTGTAGGCCTCGGCCTGGGTATCGTTGAACACGACGCCGATCTGGGCTGCGCGGATCGCCTTGGCGTCGGCGATCTGGACCTTCTGGGCGGCGCTCAGACTGTTGTACGCCGCGCCGGCCACGCCCGTGATGGCGCTGCCGAAGTACTTGTTGGCGACGCTGTCGGCCACGCTCAGCTGGGCCGCCGTATTGCCCGCACCCAGCACGCCGGCGCTGTTCGAGCTGAAGCCGCCGAGCACGACGCCATTTACCGCAGCCGGGTTCAGCTCGGGCGCAAAGCCGTTGTCGGTGATGCCGCTGCTGCCCAGATTGTTTCGGTTCTCATGCGTGGCGCGCAAGCCCGTGGTGAGCGTGAGCGGCTCCGACAGATGCCAGTTGGCCTGCGCGAAGATGGCCGCGCTCTTGTTCTCGATCGCCTGCACCCCGGCCGGCGAGTTGAAATTCATGCTCAGGCCGTCGAGCGAATTGAGCAGCAAATTGCGTCCCACCGCGTTCACATTGAGCCGGTTGTACTGTGCCGGACTGGCGAACCACGCGCCGCCGTCACTGCCCCAGCCCTTCTGATAGTTCGCCTTGTTGTGCACGTCCATCAGGAACAGACCGGCCTGGTAGTCCACCTTGCCACCGGGCTTGGAACTGACCCGCAGTTCTTCGCTGGCCTGCTTGTAGTCGTTGAAGAAGCCGCCCGAATTGCGGTTCACATCGAACGGCGTGCCTTCGTCGTTGACGGCATTGAAATGGTAGTCCTTGTAGGCCGTGATCGAGGTCAGATTGTGGCTGCCCAGATCCCAGTTCAGTTCCACCGAGGCGCCGTGGCTACCCGTCACCAAGGGCGTCTCGCTGTTGTAGGCGACCGCGTTCAGGCCGGCGCCGTTGAGGAAGGTGTTCTGGTAGCTGTAGCCCTGCTGCTGGGTGAACCAGCTTCTGGCCAGGCGCACGGCGGGATCGGTGCTCAGGGAATTGACGCTGCCGTTCGAGAACGTGGCGGGGGTCGGCGTGTTGATGGTGCGGCCATTGGTCGCCTCGCCGGCGCGCGGCTGGGCGTCGACGGCGATGCGCGCGCTGAACTCGCGCGTGGGCGTGAACAGGAACTGCAGGCGGCCCGACAAACGGTCCTTGTTCGAATAGGTGTTGTCGGTATTGTAGAGATTGCGGATGTCGCCCTTGGCCTTGTCGGCCGACAGCGTGAGGCGGTACGCCAGCAGATCGTCGAACACCGGACCGCCGACGGCGAGCCGGCCGATGACCGTGTCGAGCTGGCCGAAGATCAGCGAGTACGATGCGTCCGGCGTGAACGACGGGCGCTTGGTGCTGACGTTGATGACACCGACGCTGGTGTTCTTGCCCAGCAGCGTGCCCTGCGGGCCGCGCGTGACTTCGACCGCATCGACATCAGTGAAATCATAGCTCGACGAGAGCGCGTTATAGCTGTAGTTGACACCATCGACGATCAGTCCGACGCTCGGGTCCTGCGCCTCGGTCTGCCCCTGTTTGCCGATGCCGCGGATCGACAGGCTGGCGGTGCGCTGGTTGCCCTGGTTGTACGACACGTTGGCGGCACGCTGGGTCAGCGCCTTGATATCGGTCGCAGCAAGACGCTCAAGCTCCTTGCCCGTCACCACCGACACCGACAGCGGCACATCTTGCAGCCGTTCGAGGCGGTTGCGGCTGCGCACCGTCACCTCGCCCAAGGTGTGCGATTCCTCCTGCTCAGGCGCTGCGCTGGCGGTCGCGGTGGCGGTCGCGGTGGCGGGCGGCAGCACCGGCAGCGGCGCAGTTTGCGCCGCGATGAGCTGCTTCAGACGGGCGATTTCAGCCTGCAATTCGGCCACGCTGGGGTCGGCGGCATACAGGGCACCGGAGGCGATCATGCTCATGCCGGCAATCAGCGCGGCGATCGGCGACAGGCGAAACGGCGGCGCCTCGCAACGGGCGCGCGGGCTTGAACGATGGTGTTGAAATGCAGTGTGCTGTTTCATTGCTTGGTCTTTCAAATCCGTGAGAAGAACCTTGCTATGTGCAAATTGCATGCCACTTGGGAAAACCGCCCAGCGCCGCCCGTATCGAGCGGCGCTGGCGCCACCCGTACATACAGGGTGGCGCCGACGCAGGCGCCCGATGCGCGCCAACAAAACCGGCGCGTCCAGGCCTGTGTGGCACGCGCGCCGCCTGCTTCGCGCGCAACACCGTTGCGCGAACAAGCGCTTGCGCTGCTGCGAAATCAACAGTGGCGCGCCCTTGCGCGCTTGCCGTGCATGGCGTGAGCCCGGACGCTCGCTTGGCACGATAGTTGCGAACAAAGGCGGCAAGACGCGCGCCGATGTCCCGGTCACCAGATCGGCGCGGCGCGCGTCGCACGCCCGACTCCCACCACACAGAAAGTAGCCATATATGAAAACCGTTAAAACCCTCGTCGCCCTCGCCTTGGGCCTGTCCACAGCGCTCGCGTTTGCCCAACAGGCGGCGCCCGCCGCGCAACCGTGGACCTACAAAACCACCCAACTGTCGCGCGAGGCGGTCGATGCGCTGCTGGCCAAACCGGAAAAACTGCTGGTCATCGACGTGCGCCGTCCGGATGAGCTGACCGCCAAAGGCAGCTTCCCCGTCTACCTGAACATCCAGGCCAAAGAAGTGGAAAACAATCTGGCCTACATACCGAAGGACCGGGTCATTGTCACCGTGTCCAACCACGCGCACCGGGCCGGCGCCGTGGGCGATCTGCTCGCAGCCCGCGGTTACAACGTGGCCGGCGCGGCCGGCTCGGAAGACTACGAGGCGCAGGGCGGCAAGATCACCCGGGTGGCGCCGCCAGCGCCGCGCGCGGCCACCGTGACGGCCTCCAAGTAACAGCTTTTTTGTGGCCGCCTCAGGGTGGCCGCCCATTTGACAAGGAGAGCAGCATGCAAGTACAACGCCGGTTTGTGCACACCGATGCGCCGGGCGCCACGCCACCGAGCAGCGCGCCCGAGCGGCGTGCGCTCACGCTCGCCCCTGTGCCCCCGGCGCGCGTGCGCGTGTGGGATCTGCCCATCCGCCTGTTCCACTGGTCGCTGGCGGCGGCCGTGGTGACGGCCATCGTCAGCGGTGAAATCGGCGGCAACCTGATGGCGCTGCACGGCAAGGCGGGACTGTTCATCGTCGGCCTGCTGGTGTTTCGCCTGGTGTGGGGCGTGGTCGGTTCTACCTATGCGCGCTTCGCCACGTTCGCGCCGTCGCGCCAACGCATACGCGCCTACCTGAGCGGGCGCTGGCGCGGGCACGGACACAATCCGATCGGCGCTTTGGCCGTGTTCGCCCTGTTGGGACTGCTCGCGCTGCAGGCGGGCACCGGCCTGTTCAGCGACGACGAGATCGCGTTCAACGGGCCGCTGTCGGCACTGATCGGCAGCGCCTGGGTCAGCCGCCTTAGCGGATGGCATCAAGTGCTGGCCAAGGTGCTGCTGGGATTGACCGCCTTGCATATCGCGGCCATCGGCTTTCACGTCTGGGTTAAGAAGGACAACCTGGTCAAGCCGATGCTGACCGGATGGAAGCAGGCCAGCGACGGCGCCTCGGCCAGCAAGGCCAGTCGTGTCGCGCTGGTCGCGGCGCTGCTTCTCGCGCTGGGCGCGGTGTATCTGGTCAGCGCGGACGCGCGCCCCGATCACCCACCGACAGCGGCGCCGGCGCCAGCTCCCGCGCCCTGGTAGCACCGTCCCACATCATCGCTCCACACAACGACCCGGCCGCCAGCGCTCCCGGGTCGTTTGCATTGTGATGCGTCGGCGCACCCGTCACTTTCCACAGGCCGCGCGCAGCCGTCCCGGCCAACGGTGAAGGCACGGCCCGTGCGACGGCGTCGGCCGCTGTTCAAGGACCAGCAGCGGCAGTGTGCGCCGCTGTTGAATTCGCAGCAGACGAGGCCCAGAAAAAGCCACCCGCAACGCTTTTTCGGCCAAATCGTGCTGATTTGCGCGCAAATCGATTGGCACGCTTCCTGCTCAATAAGCGCTACGCACCCTAGGAAAGGCCACACCATGACCACTATGACTTTTGAGAGTTTCAATAGCGCCCCGCGACGCGCGGCAGTGCGGCGTCAGGTCCGTCCCGCAACACGCACCGCGCCCACCATCGCGCCACCGGCCGCCGCGCCGGTGCGCGTGCGCGGCGAAGCCCTGCGCACACACCGGCGCGGTGCCCTGATCGCGCTGTTCGGCATCACGGCGCTGCTGCACGCAGCGGCGATCATCGTTTTGCGCCAGCCGGTTGCGCTGGCCGCGCCCGTCGCCAAGCTCGAAGCGCTGAGCATCGAGCTGGCGCCACCACCGCCGCCACCGCCGGTGGTGGTGCCGCCCAAGCCGGTGCCGCAGTTGGCCAAGGCGGTCCCGGCGCCGGCCAAACCGACTGCACCGCTGCCGGTGGTGCACAGCGTGTCGCCGCCGGACACGTCCGGCGCCCAGACGGTGCAAGTGGCCACCACGCCGACGCCGCCTCCCGTCGCGGCGCCGGCCCCGCCGCCCGCGCCCGTCGAAGTGGTCAGCGAGCCGCGTGGCTTCGCCGGCTACCTGAACAATCCGCCGCCGGCCTACCCGGAGCAGGCGCAGGACCGCGGCTGGGAAGGACAGGTGCTGCTGAAGGTGCACGTGCTCTCCAGCGGCCGGGCCGACAGCGCCGTCGTTGCGCGCACCAGCGGCCACAAAATTCTCGACGACGACGCCATCAAGACCGTCATGCGCTGGTCCTTCGACCCCGCCAAGCGCGGCCGGACCCCGATCGACGGCTGGGTCAACGTACCAATCAATTACAAACTTTCTTAATTTAGGATATCTGCCATGACTGCGTTTTATCTCGACCTGATTGTTCAAGGCGCCCTGTATGCACTGGTCGCATTTTCCATCCTGACCTGGGTGCTGATCGTCGCCAAGGGCGTGCAGCATTGGCGCCTGGGACGGCGCGACCGCCAGTTCAGCCAACAGTTCTGGAGCGCCAGCAGCCTGGACGCGGCCAGTTCGCTGGCCGGCGACGCCAGCCCGAAAGCGCGTCTGGCCAGCGTCGGCTTCGCCGCCCTGCGCGGGGGCGACAGCGCCAGCAGCGATCTGGAACATAGCTGGGACCGCCAAGAGCTGCTCGAACGCCACCTGCGCCAGCAAATCCAGAAGGAATACCAGGCGCTCGAAAGCGGCCTGGCCATCCTGGCCTCGGTGGGCAGCACCGCACCGTTCGTCGGTTTGTTCGGCACCGTGTTCGGCATCATCCACGCGCTGGGCGCGATCGGCAAAAGCGGCTCGGCCGGCATCGACGTGGTGGCCGGTCCGATCGGCGAAGCCTTGATCGCCACCGGCGTGGGGATCGCCGTGGCGGTGCCGGCCGTGCTGGCATTTAACTTCTACGTGCGGCGCCTGAAAGTGACGGCGGCCGAACTGGACAACTACGCCACCGACTTCGTCAATCTGGCGCAGAAGAATGGTTTTCGCGTCAGCAAACCGGTGGCAACGAGCACCGGGCGCAGCCCCGCCGTGACGGGCATCCTGGAAGGAGCGTTGGCATAATGGCGTTCTCAACCGGTAGAGACAGCAGCGACGTGCTCAGCGAAATCAACATCACCCCGCTGGTCGATGTGATGCTGGTGCTGATGGTGGTGTTCATCCTCACCGCCCCCCTGCTCAACAACTCAGTGCGCATCAATCTGCCCAAGACCGCCACCACCGCGCCACCATCCGAGAGCAAGACGCTCACCGTCAGCGTCGATGGCGCCGGCAAGGTGTTCATCGACAAGCGTGAGGTGGGCCAGGCCGCGCTCGAGGCGCAACTCAAGCAGTTGGTGCAGCGCGATGCGAACCTGTCGCTCAGCCTGCAGGCCGATCAGGGCGTGCCGTATCGCGCGGTGGCCAAGGCGATCGCCAGCATCCAACGCGCCGGCGTCACGAAACTGGCGGTGCTGACCGAGCCCGGCGGCTGAACCGGGCCGACCACTGCACCAGCGGGGCGATTGAACGATCCCGGTCGCTGCCCAGCCGGGCGATGGAACGATTCCGGTCGCTGCCCAGCCGGACGATGGAACGATTCCGGTCGCTGCCCAGCCGGACGATGGAACGATCCCGGTCGCGCCATGAGCCGGGCGCAGCGCGCCTTGTCAGCGTGACGGGCGCGCTTGCAACGGGCGCGCAAGAAATCCTGTCGGTCTGCCGGCGCCGACGTAGAATTGATGCAGATGAACAATGCAGGAGAACCCGATGACGGTGCATTGCCTGCCGGAGACGCGCAAACTGTTGCTCGGTTTGCGCTTGTTCCACGGACTGGTCGAGAAAGACCTGTCGTCGCTGCTGTATCACGCCGAATTGGTCGAGTGCGCCGCGTACGACTACCTGATCCGCGAAGGCGAACAGGGCCACCACCTGTTTGTGCTGATCCACGGCCAAGTCGATATCAGCAAGCGCGCCGCCGGTGTCCAGAAAACCATCCAGTCGCTGGGACCGGGCGAATGCTTCGGCGAAATGTCGCTCATTGAATGCCGCAGCCGCTCGGCCTCGGTGCGGGCCCAGTCGGCCTGCAAGTTGTTGCGCATCGACGGCGAGGAGATCGACCGTCTGCCCGACGTGGCCGCCAAGCTTTACCGCAACATCGCGATCATGCTGTCGCAGCGCCTGCGCACCGCCAACGACCTGCTCGCGCTTGGTTGACGCGCCCTAGTAAAAGCGGTTGAACAACACCACGCCCCAGGTCGCCAGCGCCATGGCGCAGGCCAAAAACACCGCCGCGCTGCCAAAGTCCTTGGCGTTCTTCGACAAGGGATGGCGTTCCAGCGAGATCCGGTCGACCACGGCCTCGATGGCCGAATTGATCAGCTCGACAATCAGCACCAGCACCAGCACCGCGATCAGCACCAGTTTTTCAAACGCCGAGATTTTCAAGGCCAGCGCGACGACGCTGCCAATGACGGCCAGCACCAGCTCCTGGCGAAACGCGTGTTCGTGCAGCCAGGCCGACTTGAAACCGTCGATCGAGTAGAAGAAGGCGGAATAAATCCGCTTCAGTCCGCTGGTGCTCTTGAATTCGCTTTTGCTCTGTTCCATGGGATCGATCTGATTGTGGGCTCGTGGTGCGACATTATGCCCGGCGTGCGCGCCTTGCGACGAGAATTCCCCCTCCCCAGCCACGCAATTTACCTATTTTTCACATTATGGTATAAAGTAAGACACTGATACTGCACTGCACCAACCACATTATGAAAATTGAAACCGTCGAAACACCGAAAACCTCGATCCAGGTGATCGAGCGCATGGTCGCCCTGCTCGATGCGCTGGCCAAGTATGCCGATCCGGTCAGCCTGAAGGAATTGTCGAAGGTATCCGGTCTGCATCCGTCCACTGCGCACCGCATCCTCAACGACATGGTCATCACGCGCTTCGTCGACCGGGTCGAGCCGGGCACTTACCGGCTGGGCATGCGCCTGCTCGAATTGGGCAACGTCGTCAAGAGTCGCCTGTCGGTGCGCGAAGCGGCGCTCGACTTCATGCGCGCGCTGCACAAGAAAACCCAGCAGACCATCAACCTGTCGGTGCGCCAGGGCGACGAAATCGTCTACATCGACCGGGCGTTTTCCGAGCGTTCCGGGATGCAGGTGGTACGCGCGATCGGTGGACGCGGGCCGCTGCACCTGACGTCGACGGGCAAATTATTCCTGTCGGTGGACGAGCCGAAGGCGATCCGCGCCTACGCCACGCGCACCGGTCTGGCCGGACACAACAAGAATTCGATCACCGACCTGGCCCAGCTCGAGCGCGAGCTTGGCCTGGTGCGCGCGCGCGGCTATGCGCGCGACAACGAGGAGCTTGAACTAGGGGTGCGCTGCATGGCCGCGGGGATACGCGACGATTCCGGCAAGCTGATCGCCGGCCTGTCGATTTCGGCCCCGGCCGACCGCTTGCAGGACGAATGGCTGGATGACCTGATCAGCACCGCCAATCAGATTTCGGCCACCTTGGGTTTCTTGCCGGTGCCGTGAGGCGGCACCGCCAAGCGGCGTCAGTACGCCGCGTACCGGTGCATTACAGCATCGGTAGCGCGCAGCCCTAATACACTTCGGGCGCCTTGACGCTGACCGCTTCAAGCCACTTGCGCATGCGCCCGGCGTCGGCCGTGCGCGACTGCTTGCCCTTGGAGTCGAGAAACACCATGATCACGGCGCGTCCCTGGATCATCGCCTGCATCACCAGACAGCGTCCGGCCTCGGTGATATAACCGGTCTTTTGCAGGCCAATCTTCCAGCCCGGCGTGGCCACCAGGCCGTTGGTATTGGCAAACTGCATGGGGCGCCCGCTGGCGTCGACGACGTACTTGCGATCGGTTGAATACGCCTTCAGGATAGGCTCCTGGTTGGCCGCGATGGCCAGCCGGGCCAGGTCGCGCGCGCTGGCGACGTTGGCGCTGGACAGGCCGTTGGAATCGACGTAATGGGTTTCGGTCATGCCCAGCGACTGCGCCTTGGCATTCATCGCCTCGACGAAGGCGGGCAAGCCCCCCGGATAATTGCGCCCCAGCGCAGAAGCGGCGCGGTTTTCCGAACTCATCAACGCGATGTGCAGCATGTTCGAGCGGGTCAGGCGTGAGCCGACCTTCAGGCGCGAGCTGCTGTGCTTGACGCGATCGACATCCTCGTCCGTCACTTCCAGCACTTCATTCATGTCCTGCCCGGCCTCGACGACGACCATGCCCGTCATCAGCTTGGTGATGGAGGCGATCGGCAAGGCCACCCCAGCATTTTTCTCGAACAGCACCTCGGAATTGCCCTCATCGAGCACCAGCGCCACCGAAGACTTCAGTTCGAGCGGGTCACGCGTCAGGTTCAGGCCGGCCAAATCGCCCGCGCTGGGCACGGCCGCGTCGGCCATATTCAAGGGAATGTGCTGATAGACGACGCGGCGCCGGCCATGCACGACCATCACGCGGCGCACCAGTTTCTCGTGCAGCGTCAGCGTCATGCGCAGGCCGCCTTGCTTGGCTTTGACCTTGGCGGTTCGGCTGTGATGCTTTTTCACCACGCCATCAGCGCCGCTCTGCTGGGCGGCGGCGTTGGATGCTGGCAGCGCGAGTGCCAACAGGGAAATGAGTGCGCCAATTGCGAGCTTAGACATCCAATTTTCCCCTGTCGCGGTGAGTACTGCCAAGTTGCAGTGTAGCAAGCTATAAACCAAGCGCAAGAAAATTTAACGTTTATTCTCCGACGGCCACTGCCATACAACAATTGCCCGCTTTCGTGAGTAGTGTAACCGAATGTAACGACCTACTCGACAAATCGCACAAAGCCTGCAACAGGTTCACGCTCGCTGACCAGCGAATTCTCAACCTTGGCGGGATCGGCATAGCCGAGCGCCATGCCGCACACCACCATCTCGTTGGGCGGCAACGCCAGCACCTCGGCGATGATCTTGTGGTACTGGGTAAATGCGGCCTGTGGACAAGTGTCAAGCCCGCGCCCGCGCGCGGCAACCATGATATTTTCCAGAAACATGCCGTAGTCCAGCCAGGAACCCTGCCCCAGCACCCGGTCGATGGTAAAGATGAAGCCCACCGGCGCATCGAAGAAGCGATAGTTGCGTCCATGCTGGGCCGCCATGCCAGCCTTGTTCTCGCGTGTCAGTCCCAGCAGCGCGTACAAGTCCCAGCCCACCTTGCGGCGCCGCTCGATAAACGGCGAAATCCAGTCGCGCGGATAGTAGTCGTATTCCTCGACGTGCAAGGCAGCGCTGGCCGGATCGTTGTGCGCCTGCAAAATCAGCTCCGACAGCTGCGCCTTGCGTTCGCCCGTCAGCACATGCACCCGCCACGGCTGGGTGTTGGTGCCTGACGGCGCGCGCGCGCTCACCGCAAGGATCGCCTCGATATCGGCACGCTCGATCGGTGTGGGCAAGAACGCCCGTATCGAACGGCGTGAGGTGATGGCGGCATCGACCATTTGCTGTTGCACACTTGAAATCATCATCTATCCCTAATTATTGAGCAATCGATAAGTGTTCTGATTGAACCGGCTTTGATGCAGCGCAACACCCGTGCGTGTCAGCTCGGACATGATGCTGCGTGGCACGCGCTATGCTGCGCCGCAGCGGCATGCGCTTTCTGCAAGTCTAACATGGGTCCAAATGGGTAGTTCCCGCTGAGCAGCACTGATTGGTTTGCACCATAGAGGTGCACAAGCACGTCCTGCCATTGGTGCTCGGAAAGGTTTGTTTTTAAAGGGAAAAGTAGATTTGGTGCAACGCACAAAAATAGTCTTGACTTAATTGTGAGAGTCATTAAAATAGGGTTTGTTGCGTTGCACAATTTTACTTGTACAGCCCGGATCCATAGTGTCATTTGCTTCAACGGTATGCAAAGCAGCATTCATCAACAAAACTATCTACTATTTGGAGAATTATATGTTTGCAATCCCTGAGCAGTTTTCGAACGCGACCAAAGCAAATTTCGAAGCCCAGTTCGCCATGTTTGCCTCGCTGACCAGCAAGGCATTTGAAGGCATCGAGAAGCTGGTAGACCTGAACATCAACGCTGCCAAGGCAACGTTGGAAGAGTCGTCGGTCGCTACCAAGCAGTTGCTGTCGGCTAAAGACCCACAAGAATTTTTCTCCTTGAGCGCCGCTCAAGCCCAGCCTAGCGCTGAAAAAGCGCTGTCGTATGGCCGTCAACTGGCCTCGATCGCTGCTGGCACCCAAGCCGAGTTCAGCAAGGCTGCTGAGTCGCAAATCGCCGAAACGAACCGCAAGGTCATCTCGCTGGTTGATGAAGTGAGCAAAAACGCGCCAGCCGGTTCGGAAAACGCTGTTGCGATCATCAAATCGGCGATCGGCAATGCCAACGCTGGCTACGAGCAACTGACCAAAACCACCAAGCAAGCTGTCGAAGCGATGGAAACGAATCTGAACGCCGCCGTGACCCAGTTCACGCAAGCCGCCCAGAAATCGGTGCCACGCGCTGCCGCCAAGAAGTAATTGATACGGACGGCAGGCTGCGCGCCACCGGTTGCGCGCCGGCCGCCCGGATCGCTTGGGCTTTCTCCTCGGCGTCCGTGGTGTCATCCTCCAGACGGATGTCGTTCCAATGCCCCGCTTTTGCGGGGCATTTTTTTCGCCCGTCGGCCCGGCGCGCGGCGCTGCCACTGGGCCGTTACCTGGGCGCTACGTGTGATAGCGCCCGGCCGTGTTGAGGAAGGCGCGCCAGCGCGTCACCTTGTCGTTTTGCACGGTGAACACATGCACCCATTCCGATTCAAACGTGATGCCGGTGTCGAGCGCAGTCGTTCTTTCCCAGCCTAACACGGTCAGATGCTGCCCGGCCTCGATGAATTCGCGCGGCTCGAAGGCCTGGATATCGTCGCTGCGCATGACGTCGCGAAAGAAGCTGCCCACCTCTTGCTTGGTGCGACGCCGTCCCGCGTAGGCGAGCTGGGCCGGGCCGACCAACTCCCAGTCGACCTGATCGGCCACCAAGGCCACGATGGCGTCGATGTCGCCGCGCCCGAACGCGGCATACGCCTGTTTGGCGACCTCTGTCGGTGTACTCATGATTGATCCCCCTTTCACTTGCAGGACGATCCCGCCGGAGGGCATTGCCCCCTCGCGCTGGAACGCCATTTGGTCATTTGACCGCACATACGGGCAAAGATTCGCCGCGCACCGACGTCTCGCCCGACACGAGGCACCGATCCGAGTCGACGCGGCGCCGGGCGTCCATTTGCAAGGCCGCGCAGACTTGATCGCGCGCAAACATGAACCCAACAGGCGAACGGCATGCAGAACGCGCCTGCTTAAAAGTGAAATAGGCAACGCTCAATAAGGCGCCACACGGCATGCCCGCCGTGTCGGCAAGCACCGACCGAGGCGCGCTGACGGCGCAATCGGGCAGGGCCAACATCGCGCAACGGCGTCATGTCCGCTGGTGCGCCGGCAACCCCACCGGCTGGTGCCCGTTCGGACGGCTTGGACACCTCCCCGAAATAGTGAACGCAGCAATAATTGCCAGCGCAGCCCGCGTTATGCTGCGGACTCGCCGCGCCCGATTCGCGGTCACCGATCCCACCAGGAGCACACGGCATGGCTATCAATGCCTATGCGGGCGATCTGGACATCATCGTCGCGCTCGCGGCGGTGCTGTTCATCCTGTCGCTGTTCTACGCCTACCGCTTGCGCCTGGGAACCCAAAGCGATAAGCCCAGACGCATCGACAAGGCGCGCCGGCGCGGCTATCTGCTAATCGGCCTGTGGGTGATCCTGCCGCCAATCTGGTTCTTCTTCGAATTGCAGTTCCTGCACACCAACCTGATGAGCAGTCCTAACGAATTGTCGCGCGTCGCCCACGCCCAGCACCTGGGCCGCAACATCTGGCTGACCATTGTCGTCGTGCTGGCCGCCATCGTCGGCATCAAGCGGTCGCCCGGTCCCTGAGACTGGCTGGTCCGCAGCGGCCCGTGCCGGCCGATTTCCTTGTCGCGCGTCATACAGGCAAACAAGCGCTTGGAGATGAGCATGAGCATCAACATCAAGCCAACCTTGTTGACGAAGGACAAAGCGGGCGCTCCGCTGGCGCTGCTGCTCGATGACCTGATCGGCTTCTAGCGCTGCCGGCCGGTCAGCCGGTCAGCCGGTCAAACTGTATGCCTGCGGGCGATTCGCCGGCCCGCCAGCAGAACTGGCGACACGCAGTCGGTCGCGCTGCGGTGAGCGGCACGTGCGCCGGTGCGCCGCTTGTCACGTCGTTGCGGCGTTTCGTCACACACGGCGCTCCGCCCCGGCCTGCCCGCGCGATACTCGCGCCCTGAGCGTGCTTGCAGCAGACCAGCGCTCCCACCCTGCCCCGAGGAAGACGATGACATTGCTACAGCGAGTTGTTTCGAAAGACAGCGCCGGCACCGACCTGCTGCGCCTGGTTTTGTGCGCCCTGATCTTCACCCACGGCGCCTACCGTTTCTATGAGGGCAGCACGCCGATTCTGGGCGAGATCCTGGAGAAAAAAGGCTTTCCCATTGGCGTCGTGCTGGCCTATGCCGTCAACCTGACCGAAACCGTCGGCACCGTCTTGCTGGCGCTGCGCCTGCTGGTGCTGCCGGTCAGCGCGGCGCTGTCGCTGATCTACCTGACCGGCATCATCCTGTTCCACCGCCACGCGGGATTTTTCGTCGTCGGCCCCGGCGAAGGCGGCTGGGAATACAGCGCCTTGCTGATCACCTGCCTGGTCACGACAGCGTGGCAGAACCGCGCGCGCCGCTGGTACTGAGCCGGTTCGCCACTGAGTGTGCGCGTGCCGCGTCGAGCGCGTCGGCCAGCAAGGCCGACACGTCCAGGCAGCACCGATGATCGGCCTGGATGGTTTGGCCGTTGCCGATGTCAATCGTGATGTTGCGCGTCTCGTCGCCCGACAAGACGCCGGTCAACGGATCGAAACCGGGAAAGCCTTGCACCGTCTTGACATTGTCGGACGTGTGCAGCGCGGCACGGGCGTATAAAAAGCGTTCTTGTCGTCGGTGGTGCGGGCGTAGAAGCTCAGCTCGCCCTGGTCGAGCTTGCGGGTGATGCTGGCCGTCAGCTGGCCGCCATCGTCGGCTGGAAACTGGGTGCACTTGACCCCTTCGGTGGTGCGATAAAAGCCGCCGATCATGCCTTACCAGCCGTCGGCGATCTTGCCGCTGTAGACGCCGTCGAAGCGGTGCAAATTGCCCGTGCCGATGCTGGCGCGCAGACTGCCGTCGGGCGTATCGCAACCTTTTGAGGATGAGGTTCATGGTCGCGCCGGGCTGGCCGTTGGAGAAGATCGGGCTCGCCCCGCCACGCAGCACTTCGCCCCGTTCGACCGTATCGTCAATGCGAAACAGCGGCGAGTTTTCCAGGAAGGACAGCGATGGCGCCCGATACATCGGCGCGCCGTTCATCTGGATTCGTCACTGGCGCGTCGCTGGCGATGCCTTTGCGGCCCTCTTTCCTGAGCACCAAGTTACTGTTCCTGTGCGTGGGCATGGCGTTTTCGCTGGTCAAGGTGTCGGTGTATTCGACGCCCGGTTTGATCGCGCTGATGCTGCTGACGATGTACTTCTTCACACGCGCGGTCGGCAAAATCGCGGCAGCTGATTTGCTATAATCGCACGCCCTTTCTACTCCGTGCGCGCCAGCTTGCGCACCTCCTCGCACACAGATCGCCCATGAATCTCAAGAGCCTCGCGCGCACCCTCGGCATTTCAAAAACGACCGTCAGCCGGGCCTTGAACGGCTACCCCGAAGTCAATGCACAAACGCGCGCGCGCGTGCTGGCCGCCGCCAAGGAAGCGGGCTACGAGGCCAACCCGATGGCGCGCAGTCTGGCAGTCGGGCGCACCAATGTGTTTGGCATCATCTACCCGCTGCAGCCGAGCGACCTGGGCGACCCGATGTTCCTCGGCGTGGTCGGCGGCATGTCGGAGGCGCTCGAAGCGCGCAAAATGAACTTGATCATCGCGCCCGTGTCGCCGCAAAACGAGTTGCCGTCGTACGAGCAGATGGTGCGCGGACGGCGCGTCGACGGACTGGTCGTCAGCCGCACGCTGGTGCATGACGAGCGCATCGCCTATCTGGTCAAGAAGGGCTTCCCGTTTGTCGCGCACGGGCGCACCGTCATCAAGCAGCCGTACGCGTGGTTCGACTACGACAACGAGGCCGGCATCGGCCTGGCGGTGCGGCGCCTGCTTGGCCTGGGCCACCAGCGCATCGCGCTCATCAGCGCACCGCTGGAACTCAATTTCGCCTGCCAGCGCAAACATAGCTTTGACGCCTGCATGAGCGCCGCTGGCCTGACGGTCGATCCGCGTCACCTGATCGACAACACCTTCGATCGGCGCACCGGTTATCAGGCGATGCAACAGCTGCTCGCCTGCACACCGCGCCCGAGCGCCGTGATCGTCGACAACCACCTGTCAGGCGTGGGCGCGGTGCGCGCACTGCTCGACGCCGGCATCGTCATCGGCAAGGACATGTCGGTGATCGTGTGGGGCAGCGTGGAGGACACACTGGTCGGCGCCAACGTCACCACCATCGACCAGCCGGACGCGCGCGAAGCCGGCGCGAAGATGGCCGACATGCTCGCCGCACTGGTCGACGGCACGGCGCCGGCACAGTTGCAGGTGCTGTGGCAGCCGGTACTGCTGCCCGGCGCGAGCGTGGGCCCCTGCCCGCGCTGACACCCGACACCGGCCACGCGCCACGCAGCGTCCTTGATGCGTCAATCTCACATTGACGCACACTGATGCACATTGATCCCGACACCACACGCTATCTGGCATTGCGTGCCGAACACGCCAAAGCGGCCATGCGGAAGACCTTGCCCGCCTCGACAATCTGAAATTTGCCCTCCCCTTATTTTCATTAATGTGTAGACATGTAACGATCGTTTCATGTAACATTCGCTTCATGAATCGACGAGATGAACTGCGCGACCAAGCGCTTGACTATTTTCTGAGCCATGGCTTGGCCGAGCTATCGCTGCGCCCACTGGCCGAACAAATCGGCACCAGTGCGCGCCTATTGATCTATCACTTCGAATCGAAGGAGAAACTGATCGCGGTCGTGATGGCGGAAGTGCGCTCGCGCATCCAGCAAACCGTGATGAAAATGATGCATGCAAACCAAGGCGAAGCGAGCATGGAATCGTTTTGGCTGTGGGTGACCGATGACGAAAATATTCGCTACGTGCGCCTGCTGATTGAAGTTCAAGTGCTGGCGCTGCAAAAACCTTCGATCTACGGACAATTTTTATCCGACACCAGCTCCAGTTGGCTGGAAGTGATTGAGCGTGCGATCCCCCCGTCGACCGAGCGCCGCACAATCGCCACTTTGTGTAGTGCCGTGCTCGACGGTCTGGTGCTGGAATATATGAGTACTGGTGACTTGGATCGCACTACCGCCGCATTGAAATTCTTCGTTTCATTGTTAAGCAAAAACAGCAAAAAGAGTTAAACAGTAGGCACTGCGTAAGGTGTCGGTAGTGGACGCCGCTTGTCCCGTTCTGCCTGTGCTCAAACAACAGCGCTCGGGTAGTGGCGAGGCAAGCCGGCGGACACTTCGCCGTGTCATTGCATTGAGCTTGCATTGACATTGAGAATGCTGGCACGGTGTCTGCGCATGCAGTTCCAATTGCGCACCTTCGCATCCACCCGCGCCACATCAGCACCGTAATTTTCAGAATCTCAACGCTAAATCAGCATCTTCCGAAGGAGCACCATCGATGGACCGAGCAATCGCACCAAGAAAGATAACGCTGCGTGGAGTTTTCAAGACCATCGGCGCGCTGTTCCTGTTGCTAATCGTGGCCGCTGTCGTTTGGCCAAAACCGGTCGATATCGGGCGCTCCGAATTCTTTGCCGACCGCACTTATCAATTTGAGGCCCTTCGTGCACTCAATGATGTGGCTGTCGCGGGCGGCGACACGGGCGAGGCCGCCCAAGCCATCAGCCAAATCAAAGGAGGCGATGCGCAGAGCTGGTACGGCGCCTGGAACGCCGCCGGGGACCGGGTCAGGGATCTCGCGCTACGCACGAGCAACTCCCTGAGCAAGGGCGACGCGCTGCTGCGCGCCCACACCTACTATCGGACCGCCGAGTTTTTCCTCGCGCCACACGATCCGCTTCGTCCGGCAATATGGAAAAAAAATGTTGATGCGTTTTACGGCGGACTGGACGCGCTGCATGTCGCCCACGAGCGCTTGACGATTCCATACGGGAAAAATCACCTCAACGCGGTCTACTATCCCGGCCCCGCCGGCTCGGAGAAGCGCCCCTTGCTCGTTGCGGTGGGCGGATATGACAGCACGATGGAGGAACTCTATTTGCACGTTGGCGCGGCGGCGCTGCGCCAGGGATACTCGGTGCTCACTTACGAGGGACCCGGTCAAGGTTCCGTCATCCGCGAGCAGGCACTGGTGTTCGAATCGACCTGGGAAAAGCCGAACGGCGCAGTACTCGATGCGTTTCTGGCCGGCCATGCCCGCCCGGCGAAAATTGTTTTGCTGGGCGAGAGCCTGGGCGGATATCTGGCGCCGCGCGCCGCCGCCTTCGATCCGCGCATCGACGGCGTTGTGGCCTTCGACGTTTGGTATGACGGCTTCGCCGTGGCGGCCCGCCATGTCCCACCGGTCGCGTTCTGGTTGCGCGAGCACGGCTATCTCGGGATACTGCATTTCCTCGCGGGGCTGCATTCCGATTCCGGCGCGAACTGGGCTCAGCAAAATGGCATGTGGGTGCTGGGAGTGAGCGATCCGTTCGCGTTATTGGATGCGTTCAAAGCCTACCGCCTGGCCCCTGTCGCGCAACGCATCAAGGCCGACGTGCTGATCTTTGCCGCCGACGACGATCACTTCATCCCGGCCGATCAGATGGAGCAGTTTCGCAAAAGCCTCACAGGCGCGCGAAGCGTCGCCGCGATGTCCTTTGATCGCCTGTCGGGCGGCTCGCAACACTGCCAGATCGGGGCGCCGAGCCTGTGGCAGGCGGCGCTATTCGATTGGCTTAACTTAACCTATCCGAGCGCGTCGCCGGCTGGACATAGTGAGTCGACGTTGTCATCCAACGCCGCCGGGTAAGCACCGTGTCCGTGATGCTCTTGGGCGCCGCTCGAGCAGCGAAGCTCGGTGTGCCCACGGCCCGACCGGTGCCATCGGCCGGGTGCGCGCACGGCAGCGCCAACGAACCCGACCTGAAGTTGATGGCTGCGCGCTGAGCGCTCATTGCCGCGCCGGGCCGATCCAGTTGATCGGCTATCGCGTCGTCCAGCGCGGCTCGGCCAGCGGTGCGCGGACCGAGCCCGGTGCGGATATCCGCAAACATGCCGTGCCCGGCGTGCGGACAATCGCACCAGGGCGGCCAAGCGCCCAGCCTTTCGAATTAAAATACCTCAATAGATCAACGGCTTAACGTTCCCGGGCAGGATGGCACGAATTCTGCAAACAGTCTCCCCCACATAACCAAAAAAGGAGACTCGCATGACCAAATTCCCATCGCTGTTGCTGGCCGCAGCGGCCGTTCTGGCAGCACCTGTTCACGCCGAGGACGTGGTCCGTCTCGGCAATCTCAAATTCGCCCACTACGGCGCCGTCTCGTACATCAAGGAGATCGCGCCCAAGTGCGGCATCCGCGTCGAAGAACACACCTTCGCCAAGGGTCCGGACGTGATGCAGGCGATCCTGGCCGGCGAACTCGATGTCGGCGCGACCGCGTCCGAGGCGGCCATCGCGGGCCGCGCCAACGGTGCGCCGATCTATGTGGTGGCCGGCTTCGCCAAGGGCGGCGCGCGGCTGGTGGCGCGCCCCGACGCGGGCATCAAATCGATCAAGGACCTGAAGGGCAAGAAGGTTGGTGTCACGCGCGGCGGCATCCACGAGGTGCTGCTGGTGGCCGAACTGGCGCAAAACGGCCTCTCCGTGTCCGACGCCGAGGGCAAGGACGTGCAGCTGGTCTACCTGGCGTTCGCGGACCTGAACCAGGCGCTGCTGGGCAAAAACCTGGATGCGATCATGCAAAGCGAGCCGCAGTCCTCGCAGGCGATCCACAAGGGTTTCGGCGTGGAGGTGATGAAGCCGTACGACACGCCGATCGGCGCGCCGGTGCGCACGCTGGTGATGAGCGAGAAATTCTACAAGGACAAGCGCGCCGTTGCGGCCAAGTTCATGAGCTGCTTCGTGCAGGCCACCAAACTGTTCATCGACAACAAGGCGCAGGCCGAAAAATACGTGCGCGAGACGCTGTTCAAGAACCAGATCACCAAAGAGGACTTCAACGACGCGATCGAAAATTCTCCCTACACCTACGACATCAGCGTCGAGCATATCCAGACCACCACCGACGTGATGGCCAAGTACGGCACAGGAAAAATGCACACGCCTCCCGTGGCCAAGGACTGGGTCAAGACCGACCTGCTCGATCAGGCCAAGAAAAGCCTGAACATCCAATAAGCGGGGGACATCATGAGCAAATTGAATTGGCGTGAGGCCGGGGTCGGCTTCGTCGTGCCGGTCGTGCTGATCGCGCTGTGGCAGGGCGCCGTGTCGGCCGGCTGGGTCAATCCGCTGGTGCTGCCCTCGCCGCTGGCGGTGCTGCGCAAGTGGATCGAATATCTGCTGCCGCTGGGCGCGTACGATCCGCAAGCATCGAGCTGGCTGACGTGGGCGGTGTCGGGCGAACTGCTGCGCGACACCGCCGGCAGCATGTACCGGGTGCTGGTCGGTTTCGCGCTGGGCGCCGGCCTGGCGCTGCCGCTCGGTCTGGCGATGGGCGCCAACCAGCGCGTGTACGCCTGGCTCAATCCGCTGATGCAGGTGCTGCGTCCGATTCCGCCGATCGCCTACATTCCGCTGGCGATCCTGTGGTTTGGACTTGGCAACGCGCCGGCCGTGTTCCTGATCGCCATCGGCGCGTTTTTCCCGGTGCTGATCAACACCATCGCCGGCGTGCGCCAGGTCGACAGCATCTACATCCGCGCCGCGCGCAACCTGGGCGTGAATCAGCACACGATGTTTGTGCGCGTGATGCTGCCGGCCGCCGTGCCCTACATCCTGTCGGGCGTGCGGATCGGCATCGGCACTGCCTTCATCGTGGTGATCGTGTCCGAAATGATCGCGGTGAACAACGGCCTGGGCTTTCGCATCCTGGAAGCGCGCGAATATTTTTGGTCCGACAAAATCATCGCCGGCATGATCAGCATCGGCATGCTTGGGCTGGGGATCGACGTGGCGATGAACAAATTGAATAACCATTTGCTGCGCTGGCACCGCGGTCTGGAGAACTGACATGACGAGCCATATTCAAATATCCGCTGTGAACAAAATTTTCAAGACCGACACGCGCGACGTCGTCGCACTGAAGGACATCAACCTGAACATCGCCAACGGCCAGTTCGTCTGTCTGCTCGGTCCTTCCGGCTGCGGCAAGTCGACACTGCTGAACGCCGTCGCGGGTTTTTCGCTGCCGTCGTCGGGCACCATCATGGCCGATGGCGCGCTGGTCACGGGACCGGGTCCCGCGCGCGGCATGGTGTTCCAGGAGTACGCGCTGTTCCCGTGGATGACGGTCGAGGCGAACATCGCGTTTGGCCTTGAAATCAAGGGCATGCCGGCTGATGCCATCGCCGTGCGGGTGGGCGCCCTGCTCGACAAACTGGGCTTGAGCGACTTTCGCGCCCGCTTCCCCAAGGACCTGTCGGGTGGCATGCGTCAGCGCGTGGCGATCGCGCGCGTGCTGGCGCTCGACTCGCCGATCATGCTCATGGATGAGCCCTTCGGCGCGCTCGACGCGCTGACCCGGCGCAACCTGCAGGACGAATTGCTGCGCATCTGGGCCGAGCTGAAAAAGACCATCATCTTCGTCACCCACAGTATCGAAGAGGCGATTTATCTGGCCGACCGCATCGTCGTGATGACCTACCGCCCCGGCACCGTCAAGCGCGACTTGATGGTGGATCTGCCGCGTCTGCGCGACCCTGCCTCGCCCGAGTTCAACGCCCTGAAACGCGAACTCGGTGCGCTGGTGATGGAAGAGCAGCAGCGCCACCACAACGACGAGCTGCGCATGGCGGCGGTCGACTAACCGGGCGGCGCCCCGTACCACAACGGGGCGCCCTGCCGGTGCAGTAAAATCAAGGCCAGCCACTTCGAAAGCGCACGTGAGACGACGCACCACATTCGCTGCCCTGCTATGCGCCGGCGCCATCGTCGCGCTGGTGTTTTTGCTGGCCGCGCAGCGCGCCGGGGTGGACAACCACGCGCAGGGACAGCGCCAGTTGCAACTGCTGGCGCCGGACCTGGAGTCGGCGCTGGAAAAATTCGAGACGCTGCCCTTCGTGGTGGGCTTTCAGGCCGACGTGGCGCAATTGCTGACGCACCCGGGCGACGCGCAACTGGTCAACCATCTCAATCGCACGCTGCAGACAATCGCCCGGCATGCCAAGGTCAGCCACCTGTATCTGCTGGACCGCGACGGCAACACGCTCGCGGCAAGCAACTGGCAGGACAAGCTTAGTTTTGTTGGAAAAAATTTCGCCTACCGCCCCTATTTTCGCGACGCCATGCACGGCCAGCCGGGACGCTTTTACGCGATCGGCAACAGCACCGGCGAGGCCGGCTATTTCATCGCCCAGCCCGTCAATCTGGCCGGCGCGCTGATGGGGGTCGTGGTGCTCAAGATCAGCCTGGCCGAGTTTGAAACCAGCTGGTCCAGCAGCGACGCACCGATTGCGCTGGCCGACCAGAGCGGCGTGGTGTTTCTGTCCAACCGCGCCGCATGGAAGTATCACAGTTTGCAAGCGCTCACACCGGCCACCCAGCAGCAGCTGGTCAGTACCCAGCAATACGCCGGCCAGCCGATCGCCCCGATCGCCAGTTTGGCGCCGCCCCAGCGCGACGGATTCGGCCCCCATGTCAGTCAGCCGGTCGGGCGGCTGGGCTGGCAGTTGATGATGTTTCCCGCGCCCGGGCGCGCATTGCGCAACGCGGCCCTGTGGGCGCTCGCGACGGCGCTGGCGCTGGCCTGCCTGGCCGTGACGGCGCTGGCGCTCAACCAGCGCCGCCTGCGCCTCGAGGAGCGCAGCAGCGCACGCGTGGCCCTGCAACGCGCCGCCGAGGACCTTGACCTGCAACTGGCCGCGCGCACCGGCGAGCTGCGTCTGACCAATCAGGATCTGGAGCGCAAATATGCCAAGTTGCAGGAGACCGAGCATCTGCTGCGCTCGACCCAAAATGAGCTGATCCAGGCGGGCAAGCTGGCCATGCTGGGCCAGATGGCGGCCGGCGTGACGCACGAACTGAATCAGCCGCTGGCCGCGATCCGCGCCTTCGCCGACAACGCCCGCACGTTTCTCGAGCGCGGTCAACCCGACCAGGCCAGCAGCAATCTGGGCCACATCAGCGACGCCAGCGCGCGCATGGGCGCCATCATCGGCCAGCTCAAGGGCTTTGCGCGCAAGAGCGAAAGCGTGGCCACGGTCGATGTGGCGCGCTCGATCGCGGCGTCCGCGTTTTTGCTCGACAGCGAATTTCGCCGCCATGGCGTCACGCTCACCATCGCGCCGGCGCCCGGCGCGCCGGTACTGGTGGCAGGCGACGCGGTGCGCATCGAGCAGGTCTTGATCAACCTGCTACGCAATGCGCTCGACGCCGTCGAGAGCAGCGCCACGCGCATGGTCGCGGTCAGCCTGGCGCGTGCCGATGGCGCGGCACTGGTGTGCATCCGCGACTCGGGCGCAGGCATCCCGCAACAAGTGGCCGCGCACCTGTTCGAACCGTTTTTCACCACCAAGCCGTCCGGCAAGGGGCTGGGCCTGGGACTGGCCATTTCGTCGTCGATCGTGCAGGCGATGAACGGCCAGCTGACGGCGCATAATCACGTCGATGGCGGCGCCGAATTCGTCGTGCGCCTGCCGCTGCACCATGAGGGAGAATGATTTGTCGGACCTGCAAGCGATCCTGATCGAAGACGAAGACGCGCTGCGCCTGGCCACCAGCCAGACGCTGGAACTGGGCGGCTTTCGCGTGCAGGCCTGCGCCAGCGCCGAACAGGTGCAAGCGTGGCTGCAGGCCGACTACGCGGGCGTGATCGTCACCGACGTGCGCCTGCCGGGCCGCTCGGGGTTGGAGCTGCTCGCGCAGATCGGCGCGCTGGACGCCGAGCTGCCGGTGATCGTGGTGACCGGTCACGGCGACGTCGACATGGCGGTCGCGGCGATGCGCGCGGGCGCCTACGACTTCATCGAAAAGCCGTTTTCGTCCGAACGGCTACTTGACGCGGCGCGCCGCGCGCAGGAGCGGCGTCGCCTGGTGCTGGAAAACCGCCGTCTCAAAACAGCCAGCGCGCTGAGCCCGGAAATGCCCGATCTGGTCGGACGCTCCGAGCCGATCGAGCGCCTCAAGCTGGTGATCCGCAACGTCGGTCCGACCAGCGTCGATGTGCTGATCAACGGCCAGACCGGCACTGGCAAGGAAGTTGTCGCGCGCCTGCTGCATGCGGCCAGCGGGCGCCGTGGACACTTCGTGGCGATCAACTGCGGCGCGCTGCCCGAGTCAGTGTTTGAAAGCGAGATCTTCGGCCACGAGGCGGGCGCGTTTACCGGCGCGCAGAAGCGCCGCCTGGGCAAGCTCGAATATGCGAACAAAGGCACCATTTTCCTCGACGAGATCGAAAGCATGCCGATGGCGCTGCAAGTGAAACTGCTGCGCGTGCTGCAGGAGCGCCGCCTGGAGCGCCTGGGCGGCAACGACAGCATCGCCATCGATTGCCGCATCGTCGCCGCAAGCAAGGCCGACCTGTTGGGGCTGGCCGCGCAAGGCCTGTTCCGCGAAGATTTGTATTATCGGATCGGCGTGGTCACGATCGACTTGGCGCCCCTGTGCGAGCGGCGTGCCGACATTCCGCTGCTGCTGGCGCATTTTGTGCGCGATGCGGCGGCGCGCTATCAGCGTCCGGTGCCGGGCTGGGACGCGGCGCAGATGGCGCACTGGCAGTCGCTCGACTGGCCGGGTAATGTGCGCGAACTGCGCAATTTCGCCGAACGTCTCGTGCTGGGCATTGCGCCGGCCATGCCCGCCGTTGCACACGCGGACGCCGACGCGGCGCAGGGCGCAGGCGCGCTGCCACAGCAGGTGGACGCTTACGAACGTGCCCTGATCGCGCAGACGCTGACCGCCGTCGACGGCAACGTCGCCAGTGCCGCCGAGCGGCTCGGCGTGCCGCGCAAAACGCTGTACGACAAACTCAAGAAGTATCAATTGGCGACCGGCCGCAAGAGTGGCGATCAAGATGACTAAAGGCGGCGGGCGCTAAGGCGACTGCGGGCAGTGCCTTGTCCGCTTGCGACGACGGCAAAGAGCCATCGTCGCCGGGACAGCTGTGCTACTTATTCGCCCAGGTAGGCGGCTTTGACGCGCGGGTCGTCAAGCATGTCGGCGGCGTTGCCGGTCATCGTGATCAGGCCGGAGTCCATCACATAACCTCGATGCGCCGCCTGCAGCGCCAGCTTGGCGTTCTGCTCGACCAGCAATATCGTGATGCCCTGCTTGGAGACGTCGCGGATGACCTCGAAAATCTTCTCGACCATGATCGGCGACAGACCCATCGACGGCTCGTCGAGCAGCAGCAGCTCGGGGTGACTCATCAAGGCGCGCGCCATTGCCAGCATCTGCTGCTCGCCGCCCGACAAGGTGCCGGCCATCTGGCTGGCGCGCTCGCCCAGGCGCGGAAACACGCTGAACCACTTCTCGATATCGGCCGCGATGCCGGCCTTGTCGTTGCGCGTGTAGGCGCCCATCATCAGGTTTTCCTGGATCGACATGCGGGTGAACACGCCGCGGCCTTCCGGCACCATCGCCAGCTTCTTCTCGACCAGGTGAAACGACTTGCTGCCCTTGAGCGTGACGCCCTTGTAGGACACCACACCTTCGACGTTACAGGGCGGCAGCGTGCCGGTGATCGCTTTCAGGGTGGTGGTCTTGCCGGCGCCGTTCGCGCCAATCAGCGTGACCAGCTCGCCCTTGTTCACTTCCAGGTCGATGCCCTTGACTGCCTTGATGCCGCCGTAGGCGACCTTCAGGCCGGCTACTTTGAGAATGTTGTCGCTCATTAGTGGGCTCCTCCCCCGAGATAGGCTTCGATCACAGCCGGATTCTTTTGTATATCGGCTGGCAAGCCTTCCGCGATTGGTTTGCCGTACTCCAGCACGGTGATCCGGTCGCACAAGCCCATCATCAATTTCACGTCATGTTCAATCAACAGCACGGTCTTGCCTTCGTTCTTGATCTTCACCAGCAGCTCGCGCAGCGCGACTTTTTCGGTCGCGTTCATGCCGGCGGCCGGCTCGTCCAACGCCAGCAGTTTCGGCTCGGTGGCCAGCGCGCGCGCGATTTCCAGACGGCGTTGATCGCCGTAGGACAAAAAGCGCGACGTGCGGTTGGCGAACTGGCCGATGCCCACAAAATCGAGCAGCGCCATCGAACGTTCGCGGATGCCCGCTTCTTCCAAGCGCGCGGCCTTGTGGCGAAACACCGCGCCGAACACGCCCTGGTGGCTGCGCACGTGGCAGCCGACCATCACGTTTTCCAGTGCCGTCATTTCGCCGAACAGGCGGATGTTTTGAAACGTGCGCGCGATGCCGGCCTTGGCCACTTCGTGTGGCGCGGACGGCGAATACGGCTTGCCGGCCAGTTCAAACGTGCCCGTGTCAGGCTGGTACAAGCCCGTGATGACGTTGAAAAACGTCGTCTTGCCGGCCCCGTTCGGGCCGATCAGGCCGTAGATCTGGCCTTTTTGAATCGTGATGCCAACGTCCGTCAGCGCTTGCAAACCGCCGAAGCGTTTGTTCACGCCGGCGATCTTGAGAATAGTCTGTTCGCTCATCTGTGCAAATCCTAGGCAACCATCGTGCCGGGTGTCGGCTCGGGTTTATCGGTGTCGGCATCGGGCCGGTCTTCGCTCTTGGGTGCGGGCCACAGGCCGGCCGGGCGGTTCAACATGATCAGCACCATCGCCAGGCCGTACAGCAGCTGGCGCAGCACTTCGGCTTCGATGATGACGTGGCCGAACAGCGCTTGCTGCGCCGGCTCGACAACGTGACGCAGCACTTCCGGCAGCGCCGCCAGCAGCACGCCGCCCATGATCACGCCGGGGATGTGGCCGATGCCGCCCAGCACCACCATCGCCAGCACGGCGATCGATTCGGTCAGCGAGAACGACTCGGGCGAGACGAAGCCCTGGAACGATGCGAACATCGCGCCGGCCACGCCGCCGAACGAGGCGCCCATCGAGAACGCCAGCAGTTTCACGTTGCGGGTGTTGATGCCCATCGCCTTGGCGGCGATTTCGTCTTCGCGGATCGCGACCCAGGCGCGCCCCAGACGCGAGTGCTGCAGGCGCGAGGTGATGAACACGATCGCCACGCACAGCAGCAAAAACAGGAAGTAGTAAGCGTTCACCGACGGCATCGAGAAACCACCCACCACCACCGTCGCTTTCGAACCGGCCTCGCCACCGAGCGAGACGCCGAAAATGCGGATCGGGTCGATCAGATTGATACCCTGCGGGCCGTTGGTGAAGTTGATCGGATCGTTCAGGTTGTTCATGAAAATGCGGATGATCTCGCCAAAGCCGAGCGTGACGATGGCCAGATAGTCGCCGCGCAGCTTCAAGGTCGGCGCACCGAGCAAGGCGCCGAACAGGCCAGCCAGCATGCCCGCCACCGGCACGATCACCCACACCGACATGTGGATGCCGTGGGTGCGGATGTCCTCGCCCATCAAGGCGACCAGCGCATTGCCCACCATCGGATACTGGTTGACGGCCGATTCGAGCAAGGTCGCAAACTGCGGCGAAGCGAGCAAGCCGGTGGTGTAGGCGCCCACCGCGTAAAACGCGATATAGCCCAGGTCGAGCAGGCCGGCGAAGCCGACCACGATGTTCAGGCCCAGCGCCAGCATGATGTACAGCAGCGCCATGTCGATGATGCGCACCCACGAATTGCCGAACTGCGAGGCAACGAAGGGGAAGATGATCAAGCCGATCAGGATCATCGCCAGGCTGCTGTAGGCCTTGCCCGGCGTGTTTTTGAAGTCGAAATCGAAGAATTTACCCATGATATTCCTTATGCGCGATCGGCGACGCGTTCGCCCATGATGCCGGACGGCCGGATCGTGAGCACGATGATGAGGACGACAAAGGCGAAGATATCCTGGTAGTTACTGCCCAGGAAACCGCCGGTCAGGTCGCCGATATAGCCGGCCCCCAGACTCTCGATGATGCCGAGCACGATGCCCCCTATCATGGCGCCGTAGATGTTGCCGATGCCGCCCAGCACAGCGGCCGAAAACGCCTTCAGGCCGGGCGTGAAACCCATCGCGAACTGGATCGACGAATAGTTGGCGCCCCACATCACGCCGGCGATCGCGGCCAGCGCGGCGCCAATTGCAAACGTCGACACGATCACCTTGTTCGAGTCGACGCCCATCAGACCGGCCACGCGCGGGTTTTCCGCCGTGGCGCGCATCGCGCGGCCCATCTTGGTCTTTTCAACCAGCATCACCAGGGCGAACATGGCTGCGGCGGCCAGCACCAGCAGCAGCGCCTGGGTTTGCGAAATGACCGCCCCGCCAATGGCGATCGGCTCGGACGAGAGCAGTTGCGGAAACGGCAGCGGGCTGCGGCCCCAGATCATCATGGCGAAGGTTTGCAGCAGGATCGACACGCCGATGGCGGTGATCAAGGGAGCGAGCCGGGGCGCATTGCGCAGGCGGCGGTAGGCCACGCGCTCGATGATGATGTTGACCACCATGCAGACGGGAATCGCACCGGCGATCGCGATGCCCAGCTTGGCGTAGCCAGGCAGGTCCGGCGCTATCGTATTGAGCAACTTGAGGATGGTCAGGCCGGCCATCGCACCGATCATCAACACGTCGCCGTGGGCGAAGTTGATCAGGTTCAGTACGCCATACACCATGGTGTATCCGAGTGCGACCAGTGCATACATGCTGCCCAGCACCAGTCCATTGATAATCTGTTGGATAAAGGTATCCATGTTGTCTGTTTGCCTCTTATTAGATCGATTTTTGTTGACCGTCGCGCTACGCCAGCCCGAAGCCATCATGCGCGCCGTTAACAAAAACGGCACCCGGGGACGATCCCGCAGTGCCGCTCCTGGCCTCACGCCGCCTTGTTCGCCGGGGCCGCAGCCCGCTCATCCGACCGGGCCGCAAGCCTCGCTTGCCTCACCATCCAAGCGCACGCGCTTGCCCTACAAAGTACTAAACAACAATTTTTCCGAGCGTCGCCATGATAGCGATGTTTTAGGAAAACTAATATCGGAAAATATGCTCGCTTCCGAATAATATTTCGTTTTAGCTATTCATCCTCGGCGAGCACCGTCGAGCGCACGCTGTCGAGACCTTTTGGCAGCGGAAACGTGACATGTTCCTCCACCCCTTCGAGCGCACGCACGCTGCGCGCGCCCAGCTCCTTGAGCCGGTCGATCACCGCCTGCACCAGCACCTCGGGTGCCGAGGCGCCCGCCGTGACGCCGATGCGCAGCTTACCGATCAGCCAGGCCGGATCGATCTGGGACGCGTTGTCGACCATGAAGGCGGGCGTGCCCATCTTGTCGGCCACTTCGCGCAGGCGGTTCGAGTTCGAGCTGTTCGGGCTGCCGACGACGATCACCACTTCCACCTGGGGCGCCATGAACTTGACCGCTTCCTGGCGATTGGTGGTGGCGTAGCAGATGTCGCCTTTTTTCGGCTCGATGATGTTCGGGTAGCGCAGCTTGAGCGCCTTGATGATCTCGGCCGTATCGTCCACCGACAGCGTGGTCTGCGACACATAAGCGAGCATGTCCGGATTGCCCACCGCCAGCAGCGCCACGTCGGCCACCGTTTCAACCAGGTGCATGCCTTGCTCGGCCTGGCCCATCGTGCCTTCCACTTCCGGGTGGCCGTCGTGGCCGATCATGACGATTTCGCAGCCCTGGCGGCGCATCTTGGCCACTTCCACGTGCACCTTGGTCACCAACGGACAGGTGGCGTCGAAGATGGTCAGGCCGCGCGCTTCGGCTTCGGCGCGCACCGCCTTGGACACGCCGTGGGCGGAAAACACCAGCGTGTTGCCGGCCGGGACGTCGTCGAGTTCCTCGATGAAGATCGCGCCCTTGCTGCGCAGGTCATCGACCACATAGGCGTTATGCACGATCTCGTGGCGCACGTAGATCGGCGCGCCGAACTGCTGCAAGGCGCGCTCGACGATTTCGATGGCGCGGTCGACGCCGGCGCAAAATCCGCGCGGCTGGGCTAACAGTATCTCTTTATCCACAATTGATCCTCTTCTCTACAAGCCGGCGCAGCTTACAGCACCGAAATGAGCTGCACTTCGAAGCGCAAGGCCTGGCCGGCCAGCGGGTGATTAAAGTCGAACAGCGCCGTGTCCTCGCGCATCTCGCGCAGCACGCCGGCAAAGCGCCCGCCGCCCGGCGCGGCGAAGTCGACCAGGTCACCCACCTGATAAGTGGCGCCCGGCTCGGAGTTCGCGTCCAGCGTGGCGCGCGTGACCACCTGCACCATGTCCGGATTGCGTTCGCCAAAGGCTTGCCCGGCGGCCAACTCGAACGTTTGGTGCGTGCCTTCGGGCAAACCCATCAGGCAGGCTTCGAGGAAAGGCGCCAGCTGGCCCTGTCCCATCAATAGGGTGGCGGGATTCGTCCCAAAGGTGGTGATCAGATCAGTACCGTCTTGCGTGGCGAGACGATAATGCAAAGTCAGGTAGGCCGAATCGGTAACAACGGCGGTAGGCGTAATGGACATGGTGTGCGGGGGACGGGCAAAACGATATTGTAAGCGACCTTGCCGTGCATGCCAGCCCGGCTGTGCCAATTGACGGGGCGCAGCAGCTATTTTTCGAGGATGCGGCATGGGGATCAACGACTGGCCCGCGCATGAACGACCGCGCGAACGGCTCATCAACGAAGGCGCGCAGGCGCTCACCAATCCGGAACTGCTGGCCGTGTTTCTGCGCGTGGGCGTGCAAGGCAGCAGCGCGGTGCAACTGGGGCGCGCGCTGCTGGCCGAGTTCGGTTCCTTGAATGCGCTGTTCGGCGCCAGCGAAACCCAGTTCTCGCAAATTCGCGGTCTGGGTCCCGCCAAGTTTGCCCAGTTGCAGGCTGTGATGGAGCTGGCCCGGCGCGCGCTGGCCGAGCAATTGTCAACCGGCCATGTGCTTGGCTCGCCGGACGCCGTCAAACAGTATCTGCGCATCCACCTGAGCAAGAAAGACCACGAAGCCTTCCTGGTACTGTTTCTGGATGTCAAAAACCGCCTGCTGGCGTGCGAACTCATGTTTCGCGGCACCCTCACCCACACCAGCGTCTACCCGCGCGAGGTGGTCAAGGCGGCACTGGCGCACAACGCGGCCGGCGTGATCCTGGCGCACAACCACCCGTCCGGCTCGCCCGAGCCCAGCGAATCGGACCTGCTGCTCACGCGCGCGCTGATGCAGGCGCTGGCGCTGGTGGATGTGCGCGTGCTGGACCATTTTGTTGTCGCCGGCCCACAGGTGCATTCATTTGCCGAGCACGGCCAGATGTAAAGCGGCCCCGGCAGGACCTGTGCGCCCCGGCCCGCGGCCTGCGCTATCCCCTTGTTTACAGGCGGTTTCCCGGGTGTGTCGCGGAGAATTCACAATTGTTAAATTTTTTCACTCAATCGAGACACAATTGATTTTCACAAGTCGTTGATAAACCTATGTTTTTTGGATATACTCTTGTTTTTCCGAATTCGGATTTATTTTAAGGAGTGCGCCATGGCACGTGTTTGCCAAGTCACTGGGAAGAAGCCGATGGTCGGCAACAATGTTTCCCATGCAAACAACAAAACCAAACGTCGTTTTTTGCCTAACTTGCAAAATCGTCGTATTTTTGTTGAATCTGAAAACCGCTGGGTCTCCCTGCGTTTGTCCAACGCCGGTCTGCGCGTCATCGATAAGCTCGGCATCGACGCCGTTTTGGTCGATATGCGCGCTCGTGGCGAAAAAGTCTAATTAGCAGAATAAGGGAGCTACCATGGCAAAATCAGGCCGCGATAAAATCAAGTTAGAGTCGACCGCCGGTACGGGTCACTTCTACACGACGACCAAAAACAAGCGTACCACGCCTGCGAAAATGGAGATCATGAAGTTTGATCCTAAAGCACGCAAGCACGTTACGTACAAAGAAACAAAGATCAAGTAATTGAATCTTTGCATTCTGTTGTGAAGAAGCCGTTCTCGATTGGGAACGGCTTTTTTGTTTCTGAAGCGATTTTTCCATGCAGCCAACCATCCTCATCGTCGAAGACGAAAGCGCCATCGCCGACACGCTGGCCTACGCACTCGCCAGCGACGGCTTCGCGCCCGTCCATGTGACGCTGGGCCAGGCTGCGCTCGACTACCTGGCCGATCCGGGCCGGCCCGCCCCTTCCCTGATCGTGCTCGACGTGGGCCTGCCCGACATGAGCGGGTTCGAAGTGTGCCGCCGGCTGCGCCGGCACTGCAGCACGCCGATCATCTTCCTGTCCGCGCGCGGCGACGAGATCGACCGCATCGTCGGCCTGGAGATCGGCGCCGACGATTACGTGACCAAGCCGTTTTCGCCGCGCGAAATGGTGGCACGCATCCACGCCGTGCTGCGCCGCCCGCCGGTGGCCGCGCCGGCCGTAAGCGCGGCCCCGGCTACGCCCAGCGCGCGCTTTGAATTGCGCGCCGACGAGGCGCGCATTCTGTACCACGGCCAGGCTCTGAACCTGACCCGTTACGAATTTTTGCTGTTGCAGGCCTTGATTCGCCATCCGGGCCAGTTGTTCTCGCGCGCGCGCCTGATGGATCTGGTGTGGACCCATGCGCCCGAGACCCAGGAGCGCACAGTGGACGCGCACGTCAAGTCGCTGCGCGCCAAGCTGCGCCTGGTCGACGCCGTCGACGACCCGATCGAGACCCACCGCGGCATGGGCTACAGCATCGCGCGCGCATGAGGATCGGGCTGCGCATCCTGCTGGGCTACTTCCTGATCGTCGGGCTGGCCGGCTGGTTCGTGCTCAATGTGTTCGTCGAAGAGGTCAAACCGGGCGTGCGCGAAACGCTCGAAGACACGCTGATCGACACCGCGCAGTTGCTGGCCGAACTGGTAGCCGACGATGTCGCCGCCGGCACGCTGCAACAGGCGGCGCTGGTGACACGCATGCACAACTACGCCCAGCGCAGCGTCGATATCAAGATCAGCGGCATCCGCAAGCACAGCCTCGACTACCGCATCACGATCACCAACGCGCAAGGCATCGTGCTGTTCGACACCGACCAGCGCGCCGTCGGCCAGGACTATTCGCACTGGAACGACGTGTTGCTGACGCTGCAGGGCAAATATGGCGCGCGCATGTCGCGCGATGTTCCCGGCGACGACACCTCGACCGTGATGCACGTGGCAGCGCCCATCCGCAAAGGCAGCAGCATCATCGGCGTGCTGACGGTGGCCAAGCCGATCGCCACCATTCAGCCATTTATCGAGCGCAGCCAGCGCAAAATCCTCAAGCGCGGCGGCTGGCTGATGCTCGGTTCGCTGCTGATCGGCCTGGGCTTTTCGTGGTGGCTCAATCGCGCGCTGGGCAAGCTGCAACGTTATGTGCGCAGTGTCGAGGCGGGCGACAAGGTGCAACTGCCCGCACTGGGCAAGCATGAAATCGGCGCGCTCGGTCTGGCGTTGGAGGCGATGCGGGTGCGCCTGGAAGGCAAGCAGTACGTGGAAGAACTGATGCACACGCTCGCCCATGAGCTGAAAAGTCCCATCGCCGCCATCCAGGGATCGGCTGAGTTATTGGGCGAAGCGCTGCCGGCGCCGGAGCGCGCGCGTTTTCTGGCCAACATCATCGAACAAAACCAGCGCCAGAAACAGTTGATCGACAAGCTGCTCGCCCTGATCAAGCTGGAAAAACAGCAGCACCTCGACAGCGTCGTCGATGTCGACATGCGCCAGTTGGCGGCCCAGCTTGAACAGGATTTCAGCGCCCGCCTGGCCGCCAAGGATGTGCGCCTGGCATGTCACGGCGCGCCACTGACGCTGCGCGGCGACGCGCTGTTGCTGCGTCAGGCGCTGGGCAATCTGCTCGACAACGCCATCGACTTCTCGCCGCCGGGCACCGCCATCGCACTCAGTTGGTCAACCAGGGCCGATGGCGTCGCCATCACGCTGCGCGACCACGGTCCGGGCATCCCGGCCTATGCCCAGCCGCGCATCTTCGAGCGATTCTATTCCCTGGCGCGTCCGAACGCGGCGCGCAGCACCGGCCTGGGCTTGCCGTTTGTGCGCGAAGTAGCGCTGCTGCACGGCGGCACCGTCGCCGTGTGCAACGATGCCGATGGCGGCGCCTGCGCGCATTTGCATTTGCCGAGCTAGACTTCACACTAAACGCATCGTCCGTTCACGCGCCATCGTTACATTGGCAGCTCCCACTTAACGGAGCTAACAATGCAAAGAACTCTGATACTCAAAACCATCATCGTCATCGCACTCACGCTGCTGATCGCCGTGCCGTTGATGATGATTCAGGCCACCATCGGCGAGCGCATCCGCTTTCACGACGAGGCGGTGCGCAGCATCGCCGCCGATTCGGTCAGCGAACAAACCGTGGTCGGCCCGGTGCTGGTGCTGCCCTACAGCGACAGCTACGAGGAGGAGGAAATCGATGCCGACTCGAAGAAGAAAGTCGTGCGCCAGTATTCGCTGCTCAAGCGCCACCTGGTCTACCCGAACAGCCTGGTCATCGACGGCAGCGTCGACACCGACCAGCGCTATCGCGGCATGCACAAGGTGCTGATCTACAGCGGCCGGCATGCCATCTCGGGCGACTTCGCCATTCCCGCGCTGGACGCGATTCCAAAGACGAAAGCGAACTCGCGCCTGCTGGTCGGGCAGCCGTTCGTGGCGATGGGCATCAGCGACACACGCGGCCTGCGCGACGTGCCCGCCATCAACTGGGGCGGCAAGAGCTACGAATTCCAGCAAGGCAGCAAGCTAAATGGTTTTCAAAGCGGCATCAACGCGCCACTCGATGTGATTGACCTGAGCCAGCCGAGCAGCGTCAAATTTTCGTTCCACCTGGGCCTGGACGGGATCGAACGCCTGAGCTTCGTGCCGATCGCGAAAAACAATCAAGTGACCTTGCGTTCAAAATGGCCGCACGCCCAATTCGCCGGCCGCTTCCTGCCTTCGCCAAAAGACCGCGTCATCAGCGCCAACGGCTTCACCGCCACATGGAATATCTCGGCGCTGTCCAGCGACGCGCAGCAAGAAATGTCCAAGCTTGAGCGCGGCGAGTCCGCCCGCACCGACGCCGCACCGGCCGCCGCCGCAGCCGCCGCGTCGGCCGCCACGATCGACCATTTCAGCGTCGCCTTCATCGAGCCGGTCAACATTTACACGCAGGCCGACCGGGCCGTCAAATATGGCCTGATGTTTGTCGCGCTGACCTTCGCCGCCTTCTTCCTGTTCGAACTGCTCAAACAACTACCTATCCATCCGGTGCAATACACCTTGGTCGGACTGGCCCTGGCGCTGTTCTTCCTGCTGCTGGTGAGCTTGTCGGAACACATCAGTTTTCTGTCCGCGTATCTGGTGGCGAGCGCCTGTTGCATCGTGCTGATCGGCTTTTACCTGGCCTTCGCGCTGCGCAACTGGCTGCGCGGACTGGGCTTTGGCGTCGCGCTGACGCTGCTGTATGGCGTGCTGTTCGGCCTGCTGCAATCGGAGAACAACGCACTCGTCATGGGCAGCATCCTGATGTTCGCCGTGCTGGCCGCCATCATGGTCATCACCCGCAAGGTCGACTGGTACGCGCTGGGCGGCGCCACCACCCCGACCCGCGTCGAGTAAAGTCGGTCGCGAAGGTGTCGTTCAAAGGACGCCTTCGTGCGCCGGCCCACAGTTGCAGGTGCGGCTGCGGCTGCCGCTTCTGCAGCGGCTGCCGCTGCCAGTTCGAAGGAGTGCGTCACTATGCAACAATTTACCCACTCCGTGAGCGCCAGCCAAGTGCCATGCGAGAGCGTACTCACGCAAAGACTGCGGCTCGCCATGTATTTCCTGACGCTGATCCATGCAGCCATGCTGTGCGAGCCAGATCGTGCGCGTCCGGACGTGAAAACGGCCCCGAAATCGGAGCCGTTTGTGGTGTCGCCAAGGCCGCGCGAAGCGGCCCGGAATCAGGCGTAACTGCGCAGGCGCAGCGAGAACTCTTCCAGCGACTTGATGCCGGACGCTTCGGCGCGCGTGCACCAGTCCTGCAACTGCTGCAGCAGCTGGTCGCGCGTCGAGTGCGAACGCTCCCAGATGGCGCCCAGCTCGACGCGCATCGTGTGCATCGTTTCCAGCGCTTTGCTGTGCTGGAACAGTTCGACCAGTTGCTGTTTCTGCGGCGCTTCAAGCTTGCCCGGTTCGCGTTGCAGCAGTTTGCGCGAGGACTTCAGAAAGCGCGCTTCCAGACCGGCCTTGTCGGCCTTGACCTTCAGTTGCTCCAGTTCGTCGCGCCAGGCGCTCTTGACCGACTTGGCGTATTTGGCCATCACATCGTAGCGGTTGGCGATCACCGACTGCAAGGTCTCTAAGTCGGCCACCAGCTTGGCCTGGTCGAATTTCGGCTGCGGCGCCAGTTTCTTCACTTTGGCCAGATTCAGCACTTCGAGCGTGCGGATGTAGAACCAGCCGATGTCGAACTCGTACCATTTGGACGACAGCTTGGCCGAGGTCGCAAACGTATGGTGATTATTGTGAAGCTCTTCGCCGCCGATCAGGATGCCAAACGGGATGATATTGGTGGCCGCGTCGGCGCAATCGTAGTTGCGATAGCCCCAGAAGTGGCCGATGCCGTTGATGATGCCGGCGGCCATCACAGGTATCCACATCATCTGCACGGCCCACACGGTCAGGCCCAGCGCGCCGAACAGAATCACGTTGACAACCAGCAGCAGCGCCACGCCCTGCATGCTGAAGCGGGTGTACAGATTGCGCTCGATCCAGTCGGTCGGGGTGCCGTGACCGTACTTTTCCAGCGTTTCCAGATTCTTCGATTCGGTGCGATACAACTCCGCGCCTTCAAGCAGCACTTTTTTGATGCCGCGCGTGACGGGGCTGTGCGGATCGTCCACCGTTTCGCACTTGGCGTGGTGTTTGCGGTGAATCGCGGCCCACTCCTTGGTAACCTGGCCGGTCGTGAGCCACAACCAGAAACGGAAGAAATGGCTGGGGATCGCATGCAATTCCAGCGCGCGGTGCGCCTGGTGGCGATGCAGATAGATGGTGACACTGGCGATGGTGATATGGGTCACGATCAGGGTATAGAAGAACACTTGCCAGCCCGACAGGCCGGTGACGCCGCCCGAAAGAAATCCGAGGGTAGCGTTGAAAACCGTACTTAACACGTCCATTACTGCTCCAAAGTAGATATTTTGTCCTCGTTTGCCTCTCTGATAACGGAGACTTCAACGGTGTTTACATTGTACGCTCAAAAAATTGATCTGCGGCAGCGTTGCCGTCAATCACTGTTTAGCGGTCGCGGTGCCGCGTCGGGCGTCGTTTCCGGCACCGCCGGTGTCGCCGTGCCGGCCAGCACCGCCGCCACCCGCGCGTCCGTCACGCGCACTTCGCGCGTGGGGAAAGGCAAGGTCACATGCTGAGCCTGCAGCACACCCCAGATAAGCTTGTTCACGTCCGAGATGACGCCACCGCGGCCGTTTTCCGGGTCTTCGATCCAGAAGCCGACATCGAGTTCAAACCCGTCAGCGCCAAACTTGGCCAGCGTGGCCGCCGGCGCCGGGTCGGCCAGCACCCGCTCGACCGTGCCCGCTGCCGCTTCCAGCAAAGGCAGCAAGCTCGTCAGATTGGTATCGTAGGCCACCGTCAGCTGGGTCGCGATGCGCAACTGGCGGCTCGACAGCGAATAGTTTTGCACCGCGCCCGACACCAGCATTTCATTGGGAATCACCGATTCGACCCCGTCCAGACCTTGCAGCACCGTATAGCGGGTGTTGATCTGGGTGATCTTGCCATAGTATTTATCGACGGCGATCATGTCGCCGATGGTCAGGCTGCGCTCGAGCAAAATCACGAAGCCGGACACGTAGTTGCTGGCGATTTTTTGCAAGCCCAGTCCGAGCCCGACGCCCAGCGCGCCGCCGAACACCGACAGCACCGTCAAGTCGATTCCGACCAGCGACAGGCTGGCCAGCACCGCGACGACGATCAGCACGGCGCGACTCATGCGCGCCATCACCACCCGCACCGACGAATGCAAACCCTGCACATGCATCAGCCGCTCTTCGAGCGCACTGCCGGCCCACAAGGCCAGCACCAGCAACACCGCCACCGACGCCCCCGCCTGCAAAATCGCTTCCAGGCTGACCTTGTTGTGCCCCAGCGGCAAAGTGGTGTGTTCGAGGAAATCGAAAATATCGGGCCACAGGCCGACGATATACAGCGCCACGCCCAACCACACCAGCAGCGCGAAGATCTTCTCGAACATCAACACCGCGCCGCTGACCGGACCGCGCCGCGCAAACAAACGCCGCGCCAGGTAAAAGCCGAAGCGGATCAGGGCCAGCGAACCGAACACCGGCAAGGCCAGGCGCAGCAGGTTCACATGTTGGATTTTGGCGAGGAAGAATCTGCCGCCGGCCAGCAATAACGTGATCAGCAGCGGGGTGAGCACCCGGGCGAAGCTTTCCACGCCCACTTGCAGCACCGAGGCGTGACTGGCACGGCGTACGAACGGGCCGCGCAGCAAGCGCGCCAGGCCCCAGCCGAGCAGCACGCACAGCAAGATGACGCCGATTTGCCACAGCACGCCAGGTTCGCGGATGTCGTCGATGAAGTCGTTGAGCAGATTCGAAAGAGGCATGGAGGAATAGTATCAGGCACATCGCCCGCACGCTTGAGGCCGGGGCGACGCGACGGCAGGCGGACAGGCCGCCTGCCAGCGGGATTACGCGTCTTGCTCGGCGTCGACTTCGGCGTCAGGATCGACGCGCGGCGCTTTCGGCGCCATCGGCTTGCGCTCGAACACGGCGGCGAAGAAACCGTCGGTCTGGTGCGTGTGCGGCAGCAGCTTCAGGTAGTCACCCATTTCCAGCGCGATCTTCTGTTCGGCCAGCACGCTCGACATCGGCACCAGGAAGAAGTCCGGGAAGGCGGCCAGGAACTGCTCGGCGATAAATTCGTTCTCTTCCGCGAGCAGGCTGCAGGTGGCGTACACCAGACGGCCGCCGCCTTTGAGCAGACGGGCCGCACCGGCCAGAATCGCCGCTTGCTTTTCCTGCATTTCGGCGATCGCTTCAACCTTCTGACGCCACTTCACGTCAGGGTTGCGGCGCAAGGTGCCCAGGCCGCTGCACGGCGCGTCGACCAGCACGCGGTCGATCTTGCCGGCCAGACGCTTGATCTTGGCGTCGCGTTCGTGCGCGATCAGCACCGGATGCACGTTCGACAGGCCGCTGCGCGCCAGTCGTGGCTTCAGTTTGGCCAGGCGTTTTTCGGACACGTCGAACGCGTACAGACGGCCGGTGTTGCGCATGATGGCGCCCAGCGCCAGCGTCTTGCCGCCCGCACCGGCGCAGAAGTCGACCACCATCTCGCCGCGCTTGGCGCCGACGATCTGGGACAACAGCTGGCTGCCTTCGTCCTGCACTTCGATGGCGCCGCTCTTGAACAGCGGCAGGTTTTGCAGCGACGGCTTTTGCACCACGCGCAGGCCCAGCGGCGCGTACGGGGTCGGGGTGGCCAGGATCGGCGCTTCGGCCAGGCCGGCGATGACTTCTTCGCGCGTGGCCTTGATGGCGTTCACGCGCAGGTCCAGCGGCGCGGGCGCGTTCAGCGCGTCGGCCATGGCCAGCGTTTCGGCTTCGCCGTACTGGGTGATCAGTTTGTCGAACAACCACTTGGGCATGTTGGCGCGCATCGCCGGCGGCATCAGGTTGCGGTCGATCTGGTTGATGCGCGCGATCCATTCCGCTTCTTCTTCCGTCAGGCCACCTAACGAGTCGATGCCGACCGCTTCGGCCAGGCCGAGGATGGTCAGGCGACGCATGGTGGCGCTCGAACCCGCTTCGGCGAAGTCGGTGAAGAAGGATTTGTTACGCAGCACCGCGTAAATGCCTTCGGCGACGGCGCCGCGCTCGCGCGAGCCCAGGCGCGGGTGGTCGCGGAAATAACGCGACAAGGTGGTGTCGGCGGGCGCCGTAAAACGCAAGATCTCGCGCAATACTTCTTCGGTATTGGCGAGTATCGCTGGTGGCAATCTCATGGAATTCCTAGGTTAAATGTTCTGTGTGTCGGCGCTCTCGGGCGCGTCCTGCGGTAGGTGCAGACGCCCTTCGATGAACTGACGAATCGCGCGTGGGTACAACTGATGTTCTTCGACCAGCACACGGGCCGACAGCGTCGCCTCGGTGTCGCCTGGCAGCACCGTAACGCGCGCCTGCGCCAGCATCGGGCCGTGGTCGAGTTCGGCGGTGACGATGTGCACGGTGGCGCCGTGCTCAAGCACTCCCGCGTCCAAGGCCTGCTGATGGGTCGCCATGCCGGGAAACAGGGGCAGCAGCGACGGGTGAATATTGAGCATGCGTCCCGCATAGTGGTCGACGAACGGCGCCGTCAAAATGCGCATGAAACCGGCCAGCACCACCACGTCGGGGGCAAAACTGTCGATCACTTGTTGCAATTGCGCATCAAAATCGGCGCGAATGGCGAAATCCTTGCTCACCACCACCGCCGTCGGGATGCCCTGGGCCGCGGCGAAAGCGAGGCCGGCGGCGTCGGCACGGTTGCTGATGACGGCCGCGATGCGCGCCGGCCACTGCTCGGCCTTGGCCGCGCGCACGACCGCTTCCATGTTGCTGCCGCGTCCGGAAATGAGGATGACGATGTTTTTCATAGCGCGCATTGTACCCGTTCACGCGGGGCGAACCAAGAATGCGCGTTAAATATGTTGCAGCGCAGCAGAGCGTCGCGGCACCAAAGGCGCGCTATTCGAAAGAGTAAAACACCCGGAACGGCACTTTTTTCTCGGCCCAGTAATCGGCCGCGTCGCGAAATACGTCGAGCAGGATTTCACGCGCTTCCTTGTCGAACTTCTGCGTGTTGGGCAGTTGTTCGAGCACCACCAGGAAGCCCGGCTGGGGACCGGCCTTGCTCATCGTCTCGGTCAGGCATTCCCTGAGCGCGTCGAAATTCTTGCCGAAGTTCTTGGGAAGGTGAAATGACTCTGCGATCTTGCCCAGCACCTGTTGCTTGGTCAGCGCCGCGGCGCAATAGGCGTACAGGAAGTGCTGCTCCAGACGAATCGCCTCCTGCTGCAATTCGGCAACGCGAAAAGCGCGAATAGACTGCACCAGGTTGGGCGGCACGTTGATCAACAAACTCATGTTTCCCTCGAATCGACCTGTTATGTACGGTGTTATGCTTTGCTCTCTTTGTTGCCTGTGCGCCGCGTTCAACTTTGCGTACACGCCGTTCTCCTTATCGTTGCCTTGCGTCAATTTATCGCTTAATCGTATTAGGGTACCGTTTTGTGGTATCCGAATCAACCCGAATGTGAGGTCGCGCGCAAGATTTGTTAAAATTGGAACGACCAAGCAGGCATTTGGCCCGCCAACGGTCAGTCTGGCCATTTTGGGGCGTGGCGCTCACGCCGCCCTGCGCTGTTACAATTTGTTGCCATGCTGACTGCTTAGGTGCGTGCAGACGCATTACTATGAGATCGTTGCAACAAGCCCACTTTTAAGTCCAACATGACGAGGTATCGAATGAACGTACAAGCGAAATTGATTTTTTCCGCCCTGGTGCTGGGCGCTTTGCCGGCAGCCCACGCTGGCGATTTTGAAGATTTCGGCCGTGTCGTGCGTGTGCGCCCGCTGGTTGAACAAGTCAACCGCCCTCGCCAGGAATGCAAGACCGAATACGTGCAGACCCAGGTTCAGCCACAACGCCAGGAACGCGGCGCCGGCGGCTCGATTCTGGGCGGCATCGCCGGTGCGGTGCTGGGCAACCAGGTCGGCGGTGGTAATGGGCGCATCGCCGCCACGGCGGCCGGCGCGATTGCCGGCGCGGTGATTGGCGACCGTGCCGAGAACGACGGCGTGCAGTCGGGCAACGGTCAGCCGCAGGTGTCCGAGCAAGCCGTGCGGCGCTGCCGCACTGTCGACGCGTGGGAGTCGCGCACCACCGGTTACGAAGTGACTTACGACTATCGCGGCCACAACTACACCAGCAATATGTCGAACGACCCGGGCCAGCGCGTGCGTCTGCACGTGGCCGTCGAGCCGGCCCAACAGCAATAACGACGGCGGCGCGCGCGCCCGCAGTCACCGTATCAGCAAGCTGGCGTCCGGATTCGGGCGCCAGCTTTTTTTCGTTCCCGGTTTCGCTTGCGCAAGCACTTGGCAACGGTCGATAATGGGGCGATCACTCAGGCAGGCCTATGCTCATCAAACGAAAATCCATCGAACAACAAGAATCGTCGCGCCCGTCGGCGCGCAAACCCAAATTCGCGCCCGTAACGCTGTCCGAACAGGATGGCGTGCGCTACCTGCATTTCGGCACTGAATGGGTGCAGGGGGCGATGCGCCTGCGCAAACCCGACTGGCCCGAACTTGAATATGCACAGCAAATGATGGCCTGGATGCTGTTCATCGAGGCCCCCACCCAACTGGTCCAGCTCGGGCTGGGCAGCGCCACGCTGACCAAGTGCTGCTACAAGCTGTTTCCGCAGGCGCAAGTGACGGCGGTCGAACTGAACGCGGCCGTAATCGCCATCTGCGCATCGATGTTCAAGCTGCCGGACGATGAAGCGCGCCTGACGGTGCTGGAAATGGACGCGCTCGATTTCGTCAACGACCCGGCCCGTCTGGAGTCGCTCGACGTGTTGCAGTGTGACCTGTACGACGCCACCGCACGCGGCCCGGTGCTCGACACGCCCGAGTTCTACCTCGCCTGCAACGCCTGCCTGCTGCCGCACGGTATCATGACGGTCAACCTGTTCGGCGACCATCCGAGTTTTGCGAAAAACATCAAAGCGATGAAGTTCGCGTTTGCGCACGTCATCTGCCTGCCCGAGGTGCATGATGGCAACGTCGTGGCGATCTGTTTCAAGACCCGTCCGACGCTCGATTTTGAGGCGCTGGCACTGCGCGCCGCCACCATCCACAGCAACACCAAGTTGCCCGCCAAGGCCTGGCTCAAGGGCATGCAAAGCAAGTGAGCGGCGCCGCTGCCACCCGACCGACCGCACGGCCCGATGGAGACTGACATTGAACGCACACAGCAGTAGCGCACCCGCCAAGAGCGAACCGCCAGCGCCGAAATCAGGCGGGCCGCGGGTGCTCGATTTGCAGCAGATTTTCACCTGGCTGCTGGCCGACGGCATCGTCGACAAGACCAGCGTCAAGGCGCACTTCACGCAAGCGCAGGGCATCCAGAAGAATGCCGCCGGTTCGATGCACCCCTTGACCGCCGTGGCACAGTGCAAGCTGGTGTCACTGCTGCCGCCGCAACGCTTGATGACGCTTGACGTCTTGACGGAATGGATGGCCGGCAAGGTTGGCCTGCCCTTCCTGCGCATCGACCCCTTGAAGATCGACTTCACCAAGGTCGCCGACGTGATGTCGGCCGGCTACGCGGCGCGCTTTAACATCCTGCCCATTGAACTGAGCGGCAATACCCTGGTGGTGGCCACGGCAGAACCCTTCCGGCTCGAGTGGGAAGCGGAAATCGCCAAGATCTCGCGCCGCACCATTAAGTTGGCGATCGCCAGTCCGCTCGAGATCGCCCAATACATTTCGCAGTTTTTCACGCTGGCCAAGTCGATCAAGAACGCCAACAAGTCGACCGGCCAGGACGTGGCGCTGCGCAACAACTTCGAGCAACTGGTCGAACTGGGCAAGAGCAACAAGCAAGTCGATGCCAACGACCAGCACGTGGTCAACATCGTCGACTGGCTGTGGCAATACGCATTCGAACAGCGCGCCTCGGACATTCACCTGGAACCGAAGCGCGACTTCGCCCTGATCCGCTTTCGCATCGATGGCGTGCTGCACCAGGTCTACCAGGTGCCGGCGGTGGTAATGATCGCCATGACGGCGCGCATCAAGCTGCTCGGGCGCATGGACGTCGTCGAGAAACGCCGCCCGCAGGACGGACGGGTAAAGACCCGCACCAGCGGCGGCCAGGAGGTCGAACTGCGTCTGTCGACACTGCCGACCGCGTTCGGCGAAAAGCTGGTGATGCGGATCTTCGACCCCGAGGTGGTCGTCAAGACGCTGCCCGAACTGGGCTTTCCGACCCAGGACGCACTGACCTGGGACATGCTGACGACGCGCCCGCACGGCATCATCCTGGTCACCGGCCCGACCGGCTCGGGCAAGACCACGACGCTGTACACCACGCTCAAGGCGCTGGCGACCTCGGAAGTGAACGTGTGCACGGTGGAAGACCCAATTGAAATGGTCGAGGCGGCGTTCAACCAGATGCAGGTGCAGCCAAGCATCGACCTCTCCTTCGCCGATGGCGTGCGTGCGCTGATGCGGCAGGACCCGGACATCATCATGGTCGGCGAGATCCGCGACCTGCCCACCGCCGAGATGGCGATCCAGGCGGCGCTGACGGGCCACCTGGTGCTGTCGACACTGCACACCAACGACGCGCCGTCGGCGGTGATGCGCCTGCTCGAACTGGGCGTGCCGTATTACCTGCTGGAGGCGACCCTGATCGGCATCCTGGCGCAGCGCCTGGTGCGCACGCTGTGCCCGCACTGCAAGAGCCCGGACGGCGAACTGAGCGACGAGATCTGGAAAACCCTCTGCGGCAGCTGGGACATGCCCAAGCCGGCCAAAATCTACCGTCCGATCGGCTGCCCGGAATGCCGTCAGACCGGCTACCGGGGGCGCACCGGCCTGTACGAACTGCTGACCGTGACGGAAGACTTTAGCAGCATGATCCGCGACGAAACGGACCTGTCCGCGCTGCGCCGCCAGAGCGTGGCCGACGGCATGAAACCGCTGCGCATCGCCGGCGCGCTGAAGATCGCCGAGGGCGCCACGACGGCCGACGAGGTGCTCAAAGTGACGGCGGCGCTGGTTTAAATTGCTGCGAGCGCAAATTAGCTCTGGCGCAAACGCGCCGCGCAGCATATAATCTTGCCTCTTCGGGTCGTTAGCTCAGCTGGTAGAGCAGCGGACTTTTAATCCGTTGGTCGCAGGTTCGAATCCCGCACGGCCTACCACGAATACCAGGAAGCCCATGAACTCAGGTTCGTGGGCTTTTTGCGTTGCGGCGCCACCAACGCGAAACTTGCCGGCGGGCGCACCGGCGATTGCCGTGCGCCACTGGCGCAAACGCGATCGGCAGCGTATAATTCTGCCCTTCGGGTCGTTAGCTCAGCTGGTAGAGCAGCGGACTTTTAATCCGTTGGTCGCAGGTTCGAATCCCGCACGGCCTACCACGAATAACCAAAAAGCCCACGAATTTGCGTTCGTGGGCTTTTTGCTGTCTGGTCCCCATCTGGTCTCGTCAAGAAGCCCCACGCGCCACCAGCCCTCCTCGCCATCGCCCCCTCTCGGCAGGACCATCCAAGTCGGCCCTGCCGACGGACCACGCCCCCTCGTCGATAAGGAAACTTCGCGGAAGCCTTCAAGCGCCCCATTTTTGCAGTGTTGAAAAAATCATCAATCCGTTTGCATGTAACGATCGTTTCATGTAACATCCGTTTCATGAGCAGACGAGACGAACTACGCGACAACGCGCTTGACTATTTCCTGGACAATGGCTTGGCTGAACTATCGCTGCGACCACTGGCAGAGCAAATCGGCACCAGCGCGCGGCTATTGATTTATCACTTCGAGTCCAAGGAAAAACTGATCACGGTCGTGATGGAGCAAGTGCGCTCCCGCGTCCAGCAATCGGTGATGGAAATGATGCATGCAGCCAAAGGCGAGGCGAGCCTGGAGTCGTTTTGGCGCTGGGTGACCGATAGCGACAATATTCGCTATGTGCGCTTGCTGTTTGAAGTTCAAGTACTGGCACTGCAAAATCCTGCGATCTATTCGCAATTTCTGTCCGATACCAGCTCCAGCTGGCTGGAAGTGCTTGAACATGGCATCCCTGAATCGCCCGACCGCCGCACAGTCGCAACCTTGTGCAGCGCTGTGCTCGATGGCCTGGTGCTGGACTATATGAGCACTGACGACTTCGATCGCACTACCGTCGCATTGAAATTTTTCGTTTCGCTGTTAAGTCAATACAGTGAAAAATTCACTCACCAACCGTAAGGAAGCCGGATATGAACAATCTTGATTGCACCTCAACAACCGTGATGAAAAAGATGGAAAATCCTAAGAATTTATTGGCGTCTCCCAAACACACATTGACTTTGTTTGGCATCTTAACGATTTTGTTGGTGGCCGGCGTACTGAATTCTTCAAAAAACATTACTGCCAGCCACGTAACCGATTCGACTCAAATGATCAAGAACGACCTGATCATGATCGGCATGCTGTGGCTCTGGGTAGTTTTTGTCTACAGAGGCATGAAAGACCACGGCCATTCGATTCTGGAATTTTTCGAGTTCAAGTCATTCACACTGAGCAAACTCATCAGTGATTGTGCCTACGCAGCACTTGCACTCGCACTGATCTATGCGTGTTCAATCGGCGTGCATCATTTCTTGCCAGATCACGCATCGCAATCGAACAACCCGCTGCTTTCTTCAAAACCGGAAGGGTTGTTGGGAATCACCGTCTGGTTATGCATCTCGATGAGTGCCGGGATCAGTGAAGAGATCGTGTTTCGAGGTTATCTTCAGCGCCAACTCGCTGTCATTACCGGGCGCGTCGGCATCGCGATCCTGGCTCAGGGTGTGGTATTCGGAATCGGACACGCCTACGAAGGTGTCAGCTCAGTTTTAGCAATCGTGCTGCATGGCCTGTTCCTCGGCATGCTCGCCCATTGGCGCGGCAATATTCGCGCGTGCATTATTGAACACGCCGGATGGGATATTCTCGCCGGATTCGGATTGCTTGATGCAAATTGGTAAAATTGCACCGATGGATAACCAGCGCCTTTCGCAGCAGAACAGTCGTGTTTGATTACGGAGATTGTCGATTGTCGGGACAAGTCTGTCGGGGTGGCAATCAACATATTTATAAACAGTCTAAATCGTTTATATTGAATCTTGAAATCAGGATTTTTCGGCGCGACACGTCGGAAATTTGGGGAGTACCAGAAGCCTAAAGCAAGGCTTCCGGGGCTAAAATCGATAGGAAATAGCTGAACATATTCCCCGCGGATTTTGCAAAAACCCAGTATCCGTGCGGGTTTCCAGCCGATAGCGTCGCGCACTTTTAATCCGTTGGTCGCAGGTTCGAATCCCGCACGGCCTACCACGAATAACCAAGAAGCCCACGCATTTGCGTGCGTGGGCTATTTGCTGTCACGTCACATTGCGCGCGCAAGACGCTGCGGCGCGGCGATCAAGCATGGTCCGCCGCCCCGGCCAGGCTCAGCGTGCGTGTATCGGTCACGGCCCCCGCGCGCCGCCAGCGGGCTAGCTGGACTTGATCATCGCCACCAGCTGGTCGAGCGCCGCGCCCCAGCCCTCGTGAAAACCCATCGATTCATGCTTCTGGCGGCTCGCTTCGTCGCCGTGCATCAACTTGGCCACGTAACGGGTACCGTTGGCATGCTGCGCCAGCGTGATCACCGCCGTAAACACCAGTTCATCGCATTCGTGTCCGGCACTGCCGGCGCGCTGCTCGCATGGCCGAAAGCCCCGTCCCAGCGCGTTGGTCCAGACCAGCCTTTCATTGTCCACCACCTCGAGATAGCACCCCACGTTGGGAAAATCCTGGCCCTCGGGCGACTGCATGACGGTGCGAAACAGGCCGCCCGCACGCAGATCGATCTCGCAATCGATCGTGCGCCATGGCTTGGGGGTGAACCATTGTTTCAGTTGCTCCGGCTTGGTCCAGGCCTGCCAGACCAATTCCCTGGGCACGTCAATGATGCGCTCGAACACCAGATCAAAACGCGCGTCCGTTTCCATTTGTTGTTGTGCAGTGGTATTCATTTTTCCCCAGTCCGTTTGTCAATGTGCGGCATGCGCCGGCCCCCTTGCGCCACTATAACGCGCCGAACGCGCAGCAGCCGCGCGGGTGCGCCTGTACAGCCCGCATCGCGGCGCGTCGGTTCCCGCGCTCCGTGCGCAATGCTTGATCTTACGCAGCAAACCAGCGCCCGCCCACCTTAGGACGCGCAGCGATGTGCAGTATGCTTGAAATGCCAAGAGGAAAGGTGTTCACCAGCGGGCGCAAGGCGACATGGCAAGCGTCTGGGCTTGCCGGTGACATACCGGCCGGGCACGGTGACGCGGCGTGGTCCGCGCCGGCTCGGCGGTGATGTGCCCGTGCGGCGTGGCGGGCGCGCCTGCTTGCCCATAGGCGACGCATGGCGCTGCCGGCCCGTTCATTGCAAGTATGGCGCCGGCAGCATCGACAGCGCGCACGCCCAGCATCATTACACTCGCGGCCTTGGTGCCGACACCGCCCAGCACAAGCAACGCCGAAAGGAAACGCCATGAATCGTCTGCATCGCTTTGCCGCCGCCGTGATCTGCTGCGCCGCCGTCGCCAATGCCCACGCGTATGACCCGCAAGCGACCATCGGCGCGCTCGACGCCAGTCTGGCCAACAGTGGTGCGGCCAGCCTCAGGGGCAGCGACAAGGCCGGCGAGAAGACCGTGCCCGCGCTGTACTTTGGCGATCGCAAGATCAATAACAACTACGACGTCGTCGATAGCATCCGCAAGGCGCACATGGCCACCGCCACCGTGTTCGTCAAGGACGGCGACGACTTCGTGCGCGTGAGCACCAACGTGCTCACGCCCGAAGGCAAGCGCGCCGTCGGCACCGTGTTGGCGCGCAACAAGGCGCATGAGGCAGTGTCGAAAGGCGAAACATTTTGCGGCGCCATCGACGTACTGGGAACCTTGTTCGACGCCTGCTACAAGCCCATCAGGGATCAGGCCGGCAAGATCATCGGCGCCAGTTATATCGGTCACAAGAAGTAGCGCGCTCCAGCCCAAGTCTGACAACCCTCTCAAGGAGATATCCCATGCAGGTTTTATTGAAGCTGGGCGACGCGCTCGGGCGCCTGCGCGTCGGTCAACAGTTGTACAGCGCATTTGCGCTGGTGCTGGGATTGACAGCGCTGATCGGCACCGTCGCCGTGGCTAGCCTGGAGCGCTCTAACGCACAGGCCGAGGTGTTGGCCAGCAAATGGCTGCAGGGGGTGGGCGACCTGGCGCAGGCGCGCGCCGCTTTGCTGGAAACGCGCAACTACGAGGTCAAGTTCAGTCGCGCCGACGATAGCAGTTACCGCGCCGAGTACCAGCAGAAGCTGACGCTGGCCGCCAAGGCCGGCGCGGCCGCGCTGGCCCTGTACGAACAGCGCGTCGACGGCGCGCCCGAACGCGCGCTGCTGGCCGAATTGACCAAGAGCTGGGGCGCCTACCAGCAGGCGCAGCAGAAAGTGCTGGGCCTGGGCCGCGCCAATCAGCGCCAGGATGCGGCCGACATCAGCGACGGCCTGGCCAGCACGGCGGCCGACGAGACGCTCAATGCGCTCGACAAACTGACGGTATTCAATTTCGACGGCGCCAAACAGGCCGCCGGTGCGGCCAACGCCGTCTTCCTGCAGGCGCGCCGCGTGATGCTGATGCTCGTCGGCCTGTGCTGCGCCTTCGGCGCGCTGCTCGCCTACACCATCGCGCGCTCGATCACGCTGCCACTGCGCAAAGCGGTGGCGGTGTCGCAGGCGGTCGCGGCGGGCGATCTGACGGTCGAGTTTGAAGCATCCGGGGGCAACGAGGCGGCCCAGCTGCTGGTGGCGCTCAAAGCGATGAACGTCAGCTTGCAGCAGATCGTCGCCCAGGTGCGCAGCGGCGCCGACACCATCGCCAGCGCGTCGAGCCAGATCGCGGCCGGCAACCAAAACCTGTCGGCGCGCACCGAGCAGCAAGCCAGTGCGCTGCAGCAAACGGCGGCGTCGATGGAAGAGCTGACCTCGACCGTCAAGCAGAACGCGGACAACGCGCGCCAGGCCAATCAACTGGCCATTTGCGCCTCCGAAGTGGCCGTCAAGGGCGGCACGGTAGTGGCCCAGGTGGTGCTGACGATGGATACGATCAACGCCTCGTCGAAGAAGATCGCCGACATCATCGGCGTCATCGACGGCATCGCGTTCCAGACCAATATCCTGGCGCTGAATGCGGCCGTGGAAGCGGCGCGCGCCGGCGAACAGGGACGCGGCTTTGCCGTCGTCGCCAGCGAAGTGCGCAGTCTGGCGCAGCGCTCGGCGGCGGCGGCCAAGGAAATCAAGGGCTTGATCGAGGACTCGGTCGAGCAGGTCGGCACCGGTGCGAAACTGGTCGACCAGGCCGGTTCGACCATGCGCGACATCGTCACCAGCATCGGCAACGTCACCGACATCATGGGCGAGATCACAGCGGCCAGCCAGGAGCAGAGCACCGGCATCGAGCAAGTCAGTCTGGCCATCACGCAAATGGATGAAGTGACCCAGCAGAATGCGGCGCTGGTGGAGCAGGCGGCCAGCGCCGCCGGCGCGCTGCTGGAACAGGCGGGCACGCTGACCCGGGTGGTGAGCGTGTTCAGCATCGATGTGGCAGCGCCGCCCACGACGAACGTCAGCACGCTGCACGCGTTCCGGGCGCCGCAGCGCAGCGCGCGGCCGGCTGCGACGGCCAAGCGCGCCAGCACGCTTGCGGTAACGCCCCTGCCGGTCCGGCGGCGCTCGGCGCCACAGCCCGATGCGCCGCGCAAGGCCGACGCCAAAGCGGCCGAAGCGGGCGACTGGGAACAATTTTAGGTAGCAGGGTCGGCCAACGGATAAGCGTGCTGACCGGCTCTGCGTACTAGCGCGCCGCTGCGCTCGTGCTGGCGCGCCACCGATGCGCGGCGCCCGTGCGCGTACGCCGCTTGCCTTAGTGGCCGGCCAGCTCGATCCGGTTGCGCCCTTTTTGCTTGGCCTTGTACAGCGCCGCGTCGGCACTGTTGAACATCGCCGCCGCACTGCTTTGCGTTCCCATCGCCACCAGGCCGGCCGAAAAACTGACCGAAAACTCGCGCTCGTTGCCCTGGTGGCGCAGCCGCGAGAACGCCTCGCGCACCTGGTCGAGCACCATTAGCGCGTTCGCCGGCGCGGTGGCGGGCAGGATCACGACGAACTCCTCGCCGCCGTAGCGGCCGATGATTTCGCTGCGCCGCAGCCGTTGCTGCAGCAGGCGCGCAAACGCGCGGATTACCTGGTCGCCGACCGGATGGCCATAGGTGTCGTTGACCCACTTGAAATGGTCCAGGTCGATCATCGCCAGCGTCAGCTCGCTACCGCTACGCTGCGCGCGCACCATCTCGCGCGCCAGTTGTTCTTTGATGGCCGAGTGGTTGTACAGCGACGTCAGACTGTCGCGCATGATCAGCGTGCGCAGCAGGCGGTGCCGTCCGGCGCGGCTGGTCAGCGAGGAAATCAAATGGGCCGGCGCGACCGGTTTGGTCAGGAAATCGTCGGCGCCGGACTTGACGGCGTCGAGCTGGATGTCCAGGTCGTCCTCGCTGGAGAGGAACACGATCGGCACGTCGAGGTACTGGTTTTCCTGGCGCACCAGCTTGGTCAGCTCGATGCCGCTGCACTCGGGCATGTAGACATCCATCAGCACCAGCTCGGGCTGGAATTCGCCCAGCGCACTGAAAATGTCGTGCGGCGCGTGCAGCGCGCGCACCTGCATGCCGGCGTTGCTGAGCACGGTGGCGTAGTAGCTGACGGCGAGCTGCTCGTCGTCGACGATCAGGATGCGAAACGGCGCCGCCTGCTGTTTCACCGTCAGCGCGTCGAGCCGTTCGGCCAGCGCCAGGATGTCGACCGGCTTGGAGAAATAGCCGTCCGCACCAGCGCGCACGGCCGCCAGCCGGGTGGCAAAATCGTTCGCGCCGGACGTGAACACGCAGGGAAAGTGCAGCGCCGACGCCTGCCGGATGCGGGTGATCTCGAGCGCGCCCGCGTGCTCGTGCGCGCCGAAGCTCATGTCCATGATGACGGCCGCCGGCGCGCTGTGCGCCAGTGCCTCCTCAAGCCGGGCCAGCTCGCCGATCACCAGCACGCGGTAGCCGAATACTTCGAGCTGGGCGGCCATGTCGCGCGCCAACAGCGCGTCGTTGTCGACCAGGATGATCGGACCGTCGCCGCCCACCCAGGGCGGGGCCGTCGGCGCCGGCTGCGGCGCGCTGCGCGCCGCTTCGCGCGGGGTGCACAGACACCACGCGGTGTAGGCGTGCAGTTCGCGCCCCAACGCGGCCAGGCGCGCGCCGTCGGCGCCGTCGCGCAGCATTTCCTTGACCAGGCATTCGAGCGCGCGCGCGCGTTCGCCCAGCGCGACAAAACCGAACGAGCCGGCCGAACCGGCCAGCGTGTGCAACTGCCGGTGTATCAGTGTTAGCTGGGCCGTGCAATCGGCGCCCGCCACACACAAACCGAAAGCCTGACTCAGCTCGGCCATTCTGGCAGGAATGGCGCGCTCGAAGATCGCTTCCAGAGCCCGCAGTTTTTCCTGCAGCATTTCATCCATTCCTATCCCCCCACGACAGCTCCTGGCGGCGCCGCAAGCGCGCCCGCGCAGATTCCGCCCAGCCACCGATCCGGCTCGGCGTGTCCACCGCATGCGCTGGACTGACCATGCACACAGTATACGCGACCTGCGGTGTAAAACTGTACAGATTGCCGTCGATTACACACGCCTTGCGCGCCCGCTTGGGTTCCGACGCGCGCACAGCGCGCGTGCGGCGCGCAGCGCGGCCGGGCGCCCCGTCAGAAAACCATGAAGCGTGCGCCCTCGGCCAGCCCGGCCACCAGCAGCGACGCGGCGCCGCGCACGCCGGTCACGTCGGCGATCAGCTGCTCGACGCGCAGCCCCTGCTCGGCCAGCGCGAGCGGACAGACGAAAATTTCGACGTCCAGCTCAACGGCCTGACGGATCTGCGCCAGCAGCGCCGGCGCGCAGCCGGTGCGCTCAAGCAGCGCCACCGATGCGGACACCGCGTGCACTTCCACCGCCACGTCCAGCGCCGCGGCGGTCACCGCATAGCGCAGCGCGATCAGGGCCTGTTGCGGCGCGTCGGGCCCGGCATGGCTGAGCAAAATGACCAGGCGGGGAGCGCGTGCGGCGGGAGAGTTGATGGTCATGGCATTGGCGCGGGTCGAACCCGATGGGGAAAAATGAGACTGCGCGCGCCGTCGGTGGCGGCGCGCGGCGCAGTCGCGTCAAGCGATGTGGTGGCGCGCACGCAGAATGCGGGTTGCCTGCGCCAGCGCGGCCAGCTTGGCTTCCGCGGTGACGCCCGAATTGAGCGGGTTGTCGGCGAAGGTCGCAAAGCCGCAGTCGGGCGTGAGCAGCACGCGTTCGGCACCGAACAGGTCGATCGCGTGCTGGGCGTGGGCCACGATGGCGTCGACCGATTCGACGTGCGCGTGCTTCTGGTTGCACGAACCCACGCCGATGCGCATGTCCTCGGGCAGCGACTTGAGGATCTCCATTTCGCCGGCACGCGGGGTGCACAGTTCGAGAAACAGCGTGCCGACGTTCATCTGGCCGAGCGTGTCGACCAGCGGCTTGTAATCGCCCACAAGCGCCAGCGATTCGTCGGCGCTCCAGTTACCGCGGCACATGTGCAGCGCGATGCGCTCGCGCGGGAAACCGGCCGTGACGGCGTTGACCAGGTCGCGCGCGAAGGCCAGTTCGACCGGGCTGTCGCCCTTGGCCGACAGCGCGCCGCACATGAAGCTGCGCTGGTTGGCCGGCCCGCTGAACACCACCTCGGAGAGCACCGGCTCGTCCAGCTGCACCAGCGCGGTGCCGGCCGCCAGCAGGCAGGCGATTTCCTCGCGCAGCACGCGCACGATGTCCTTGGCCAGGTCCTCGCGGTTGGCGTAGGCGCGATCCGAAATGCACTCCATCCACATGGTGCGCGTGAGCAGGTACGGTCCCGGCAGCGCGACCTTGATCGGGCCTTCGGTGAGGGTGCGCGCGAAATCGACTTCGTGCACGGCGATGCCGCGGCTGCGTCCCAACGGGCCGAACACGGCCGGGTGGCGCACGTCGCCGGCCGGCACGTCGAGCGCGCGCAGTTCGCGCTCAAACTCCTCCGGGTCGTCCACCAGCGGCAGCAGGTCGGTCAGCGGAATCAACTGGCAGTTGTCCAGCCGCGAAGCGACGAAACTGGCGTAGCTGTCGCGCCGCTGTTCGCCGTCGCTGACGACGTCGGCGCCGGCGCGCATCTGGGCGCCGATGGCCAGGCGCACCGCGTCGTTGGCGGTGGCGTGGAAGGCGGCGTCGTCGAGCCGCCCTTCCATGTGTTCATGCACGGCCTGCAGCATCCAGCGCGGACGCGGCCAGCTGCCGATGCCCATCACCGACAGTGGCCGGATACTTGGCGCCGGCGCGACCGGCGGAAACACCAGCAGCGGCTTGACGGCCACCAGTTCCACCCCGGCGCGCACGACCGGTGCGGCGGCCGTGGCGCCCTTGCGCTCGGACAGCTTGCCCTTGGCGACCAGGAAGCTGCGCTGCTTGTCGTGCTTGATGAACGACACCAGCTCGTTGCCGGTCATGCGGCACCAGGCCGGCAAATCCTCGTCGACCGAGATTTCGGTGGAGCGAATTTCCAGCAGGCCGCCCCGTTCGAGCGGGTCGATGTGTTTGCGGATTAGCAGCAGCAAGCCGTTGCCGCAATCGAGGTCGCCGCCGTCGAAGCTGACGTCGGCGTGCTGTGGGTGTTGGGTCGGTGCGGTCATGATGGGTCTCCAGAGTAGCCGGCGCGCGTCAGGCGCAGCGCACGGCGGGGTCGGTCTCGCTGGCGCCAAACTGGCCGCCGTACAAGTGCTGCAAAGTGTGCTCGGTGAACTCGCGCGCGGGCATGTCGACGACGATGCGACCGCCGGCCAGCCCGACCACGCGGTCGGCGTACTGCTGGGCGAAGTGCGGCTGGTGCAGGCTGCAGATGACGGCCACGCCGTCGGCGCCGTCGTGACAGATCGCACTGAGCAACTCCAGGATGCCGGCGCCGATGCGCGGGTCCAGGCTGGCCACCGGCTCGTCGGCGATGATCACGTCGGGGCGCTGCGCCAGCGCGCGCGCGATCGCCACGCGCTGCTGCTGGCCGCCCGACAGCGTGTCGGCGCGCTGATTGGCCTGCGCCAGCAGGCCCACGCGCTGCAGGCACTCCAGCGCCAGCAGCACGTCGGCGCGCGTGAAGCGGCGCAGCCAGCCGCGCCACGCGGGTACGTCACCCAGCCGTCCGGCCAGCACGTTGTCGAGCGCGCTCATGCGCGCCACCAGATTAAATTGCTGGAACACGACGGCAATGTGGCGCCGCTCGCGCCCCTTGAAGGCGGCCACGTCGCGTCCGTGCAGTAGCGCCGCGCCGGCATCCATCGGCGCCAGACCCGCCAGGCAGCGAAACAGCGTGGTCTTGCCGGCGCCGCTAGGCCCCAGCACGGCGACAAATTCACCGCGCGCCACGCCAAAGCTGACGTCCACGATCGCTTTGCTGGCGTTAAAACTCTTGCTCGCGCCGCGCACTTCAAACAGCATGTCGGCGCCGCTCATACCAGGCGCCTGCGCAGCCAGGCGCTGAGCTGGTCGAGCGCCGTCACCACCACCAGGATCAACGCGATGATGGTAAACAGGCGCGAAAAATCGAGCATGTCCATGCTGTTTTTCAGCTCCAGCCCGATCCCGCCGGCGCCCACCACGCCCAGCACCGTCGAGGCGCGCACATTGAACTCCCACCAGAACAGCGTCGTCGACAACAGCACCGGCAGCACGTCCGGCAGCAGCGCATAGACGATCGCCGTGCCGCGCCCGGCGCCGGTGCTGCGTACCGCTTCGAGCGGTCCCAGTTGGGCGTTTTCGATATGGTCGGCAAACAGTTTGGCCGCGCTGCCCCAGGTGTGCAGCGCGATGCCCAGCACACCGGCGAACGGGCCCAGGCCAACGGCGGCCACGAACAGCAGCGCGAACACGAACGAGTCGATGCCGCGCAGCGCGTTGAGGAACCAGCGCGCCGGATAATACAGGCGGGGAAATGGGGTGATATTGCTACTGGCGAGCACCGCCATCGGCAGCGCCAGCAAGGTCGCCACCGTGGTGCCGATGGCGGCCATCGCCATCGTCTCGCCGATGCGCTGCACGAACAGCGGCAGCTCGTCGACATCGGGCGGCCAGGCCTGCGCCAGCCAGTGCCCCAGCTTGGGTAAACCGCTGGCCAGCTTCAGCAAGTCGACCTGCGCCAGGCGCCAGCAGACGACATAAAACACCAGCGCCGCACAGCACAGCGCGGCCCGCTTGAGGCGGCTGCGCGCGTTTCCGCGCAGCCGCTGTGCGAGCAATTGCTGCACCGTTGCGGCGCCCTGGTCGGCCATCGCTTAGGCTTTGGCCTTGGGCTTGATCTTGCCCACTGCGATACCGGCTTTTTCGATCGACTCATACGACGCATGCGTGGCCGCGACGAAACCGGTGTAATGGTTCGGCAGCAGCGTCTTGGCCTGCTCGACGGTGATGCTGGTGACGATCTTTTGCAGCTGCGCGATGAAAGCGGCCGGGGTGTCTTTCGGCACCGCGATGGCGTCGTTGGGCAGTGGCGCCGAAGTCCAGATGATCTTGTTGCTGTCGGCCTTGACGCGGCCCGACTCAATCATCGCGGTGCGGTTGCGGTCGTAGTCGGTGGCCATGTCGGACTGGCCGGCCTGCACCGCCATCTCGTTGGCGCCGTGGGTTGCGCCTTCGCTGTACTTCCAGAACGTCTTCGGATCGATCTTCCACACTTCCTTGGCGTACCAGGTCGGAATCAGCCAGCCCGAGGTGGAACCGACGTCGGCGAACGAGATCGCCATGCCCTTGGTATCGTCGGGGAATTTGGTCACTTTCAGATCAGGTTTGCCGATGATGATCGCGTGGTAGATCGGCTTCTCGTCGTACTTGACGGTGGCCAGCGCGGTGCAGCCGGTGCTGTTGTTGGCGATGACGTAGCCCCACGGGCCCATCCACGCCAGGTCCAGCTGGCCCGAACCCATGGCCACGGCCATGCCGGCCCAGTCGCTGGTGGCGAACAGCTCGAAATCGGCGTTCAGTTCCTTGGCCAGGTGCGCGAAGAACGGCGTGAACGCCTTCTTGGTGTCTTCCACGTTGGGCAGCAAGGGGCCCACGCCAAAGCGCAGCTTGCGGCGGGTCTGGCCCAGCACCGGTGCGGCCGCGCCCAGCGCGAGGGTTCCGGCGGCGATCATGCCGGCGGTCAGGATTTTTCTACGGATCGATGTCATGTTGGCTTTCTCGGTTGCAGATGTCTTAGTAGCTGATGCTTGGGCAGCCGTCGCTCATGAACTCGACCAGCTTGGCGCCGCCGACCACGGCCGCGCCGTTGACCAGATTGTTTTCGTCCAGTTTGCGTTTTTTGAAGCACGGCGAGCAGACGAACATTTTTCCGCCGGCGGCGGCGAAGTTGTCCATCAATTCCTTGAGCGGCGCGAAGCCTTCTTCGTGGATCGCGTCGGCCGCGCCTTTTTGCGACAGGCGTACCGCCTCGATCGACAGGAACACGACGGTGTCCTTGTCGGACGCGACGGCCGCGTTGGCGACGACGAAGGCGACGGTGGCCTTGTCGGTGTTGTCAGCGCCGCAGGTCAGGTTGATCAGAAATTTGCCGGCCATGGTGTTCTCCAGAAGGTTGGGTCAGGGGGATGCGAACGAGCGACTCGTACGCCGTGTAAATCAGTCTTTGGCGCGGATCCAGAACGTCTTGGTGAGCGGATCGTGGGCCAGCAGTTGGTGGCCGGTCATGCCGCACCAGGCGGGCAGGTCGGCCGGGGCGCCGGCGTCCAGCGCCGTCACCTTGAAAACCTTGCCCGGCTCGGCGCGCACGCGGCGGCGCAGTTCAAGGACCAGGTCGCCGCAGCCAAGCTCGCCGGCGTGCCATTCAAAATCGTGATTCATGGTTCAGCTCTCAAACGTTGCGATGTGCAGCCGACGGCACGCGCTGTCCGCAGCGGCACGTGCCGATGCGCCAGGTGTCGGCTGGCCAGGTGTTGAGAATGGGGCAGCGACCGGTCTGCAGCCGTGCTGCGCTCGCGTGGAAGGCCGGCTGTCCAACTTGCCAAGCCATGAGTTTACGGTAGAAGCCCCGTCAGCACAATGTGAAAAGTGTGAAACGGGCCCGGATGTTGGGTATTCGCGCATAAATGGCCCGTCCCGCATACGCTCGGGACGGGGCGGCACCGCCAAGGCGCCGCGGCCCAGGCGCCGCCTGCTGCGGCGCGTCTGGTCCAATTACAGCGCGGGGATCGTCATCGCCTTCTTGATCGCCACGCAGCGTGCGTCTTCCTGATGGGTCACCAGCAGGCCGCGCTTGGTGCCGGCCGACAGGTCCGGAAAGCGCGCGATCGCCTTGTCCAGACGCGCCACGCTGGCCGGCGTGCAGCCCGACGGAATCAGACTGCCCGCGTAGCTGCGCATGAACACCGGACCGGCCGCCTTGTCGGTGGCAGCGAGCTTGTCGAGCCGCTCGTCGGCGGACAGCTCACTGAGCGCGCTCTGCTCGCCCGGATACAGACTGCCCATCGCCGTGCGGATTTTGGAGAACGGCAGCTTGGTGTGCTGGTCGTCGATCTTGGCCAGCCACTCGGCCTTGACGGCCGCATCGGGCCGGATCGCCTGCGCGCGCAGCGCCGACACCTGGCCCGTATCGCTGTTGTCGCGCGCCAGTTCGGCCTCGGTCAACGCCGCGCTGCCCGGATACGCGTAGCGATTGAGCTGGACGATCATCGACCAGCGCAAATCCTGGTTTAACGCCAGCCCGTCGATCTTGAGCTTGCCGTCGAGGATAGCGGCCAGTTGATCCTGCGCGTCCTTGCTGCTGGCAACGCCGATGTACAAACCCAGCCAGCGGCGCAGGAAATTGCTGTCGGCCTTATTGGCCAACACGCCCTGCCAGGCCATCTGCTCGAGCGCGATGCTGGTCTGCCTGGCGTAGGCCGAATCGGGCATCATCTTGGCCAGATAGCCGCGCACGCCGAACGCCTTGCCGACGATTTCGCCCAGCAGCGTGTAGTCCTTCTCAGCGGGTGCGTTGTTAATCAGCGTGGTGGCAAATTCATTGAGCGGCAAGCGACCGTCGCGCACGCCGTCCCACAGGCTTTGCCACAGCATCGAGCGCAGCATCGGATCGGCCACCTTGTTCAGGCCCGTCTTGGCGGTCTCGAACGAGCGCTCGTCAAGCAGCACCTTGGCGTAGCCCCAGTCCTCGTAATTGGCATACACCAGGTCCGGGCAGCTGCTGCCGACCAGTTCCGGCACCGCCGTGTGCGCGCCCTTGTAGGTGACCGGCACCTTGCGCTCGAGTTTCAACTGCTGGCCATCGAGTTTGAACACGCCCACCTGCACGCGCTGCTCGCGCAGCGTCGGCAGGGCCGCACTGGGCGCGCTCTGCTCCAGGCTGAACTGCTTGATCTTGCCGTCGGCGCAGCTGTAGTTGGCGCTGATCGCGTTCACGCCGGCCTTGTACAGCCACTGCTGGGTCCAGCCGCGCAGGTCGCGGTGGGCCGCTTCGCCCAGTGCGCCGATGAAGTCGTCCAGCGTGGCGTTCTTGTAGGCGTACTTGGTCAGGTAGTTGTGCACGCCCTTGCGGAACACCTCATCGCCCAGCAAATGGCGCAACTGCTGCAGCGTCGAGGCGCCTTTCGCGTAGGTGATCGCATCGATGTTGTCGAACGCATTGGCCGTGGACGGCACCGGCACCTCGATCGGGTGGGTCGTCACCTGCTGATCCTGCACATACGCACCCTGCTTGTTGCCCGAGTAGAAGGCCTGCCACGCATTGGTAAATTCGGTCGCCTCGGCCGTGGCCAGCGTGCCCATGAACGAGGCGAAGCTCTCGTTGAGCCACAGGCCGTTCCACCACTTCATCGTCACCATGTCGCCGAACCACTGGTGCGCCATTTCGTGCATGATCACGCCGGCCAGGTTTTCGCGTTCGCTGGCGGTCATCTCGGCCTTGAACAGGAAGCCCCGTTCGGCGAAGGTGATCGCGCCGGCGTTTTCCATCGCACCGTACAGGAAATCGGGCACCAGCAACTGGTCGTATTTTTCGAACTGGTAAGGTACGCCGAAATACTTATCGAAGAACTTCAGGCCATTGTTGGTGTACTTGAACCAGTCGGCCGGGGTCACCTGGCTGGCCACCGACTGGCGCGCGAACAGGCGCATCGGATACTTGCCGCTCTTGTCTTCCCACACCTTGTACGGGCCAGCATGCATCGAGAAATTGTACGGGCTTAGTTTTTTCGTCTTCGGGAAGATCCAGCGTTTTCCCGCGGCCGCGTCGGCGATCGCACTCTCGCGCATGGTCGACACCACCTGCCAGTCGCTTGGCGCGGTGACGGTGATCTGGTAAGTGGCCTTCAGGTCGGGCTGGTCGAACAGCGCGAACATCTGGTGCGCGGCGGCCGGCTCGAAATGCGAATAGGTGTAGACGCGCCCGTCGACCGGGTCGACCATACGGTGCAGGCCTTCGCCGTTGGTGCTATGCAGACGCTCATAGCTGACCGAGATCGTGTTGCGCCCCTTGATCAGCGCACTTGCGGGCACCGTGATGAACCAGTTGTTGTACTGCGACGCGATGGTTTTTCCGTTGACGCTCAGGCTGGCGATAGTGGCCTTGTCAAGGTCGATCGTCAGCGCTTGGCTGGCATCGTTCAAATCGAAGCTGATCTTGCTGGTGCCGCTGAAGCTTTCCTTGCCGGTCAGCGCGAAGTCGAGCACGTAGTCGACATTGGCGACCCGCGCCGAGCGGGCAAACGCATCGGCCTGCGACAGGAAGGCATTTTCGGCGCGCACGCCAGACGGCGCGGCGGCCATGGCGCTGGCGCTGGCGCTGGCAGAAGCGATCAGCGTGGATGCGATGGCGATAGCCAGCACGGAACGGGCAAATAATTTCACGTGGAGATCCTTGTGGGATAGTTGGGCCGGGTGGCCACTGAACGGTCGGTTGCGCGCGCGGGTGTCGGGCTCGAGCGGGCTTCGAGAGGATAGCGCGCTTTGGCAATGCCCAACAAGTCCCCGCGCGGCGTTTTTTCGCGCTGCAGCGCACAAAAAAAGGGCCAGCGCGACACATGCCGGCTGGCCCCAGTGGCTGGCGCGCGCTTGGCGCGGCGTGCTTACTTGGCCGGCTTGCCTGCGCCGGTCAACGCGTCGGCGGTCACAAAGTGCGGACGAATATCGTTGGGCACCGACTTCATCTTGTCGAGCGCCTTTTGCACGTCCGGACGGATCACCACATACTTGACCATCATCTCCTTGGCGCGCGCGTAGTCGCCGCTCGCCTCGATGGTCAGAAATTCGCGATCGAGCTCGCTGACAGCCTGCTTGATCTTCTTGAAGTCGACCGAGAAGGTGCCGTCGCCATGCGAGACGAAGCCGCCATGGTCGAGCAGATAGTTCATCTGGATCGCCATGCCGCGTGCGTGCGAATCGGTCAGGCCAAAATGCAGGGTGCGAAACGCTGACGCGAGGAAGGTCGTGTACAGCTTGCGTTCGGCGAGCGCGCCCTGCCCCAGCGTGTCCTTGAGCTGGCCCTTGTCCATCATGTAGGCCAGCGCGAACAGGCCGGTGATGTCCGCCTTCGCTTCCTCGATGGTCGAATAATTTTCCTTCAGATCCTGGCGCGGCGTCGAGGCCTTGCCGTCCACCGTCGTCGCGTGCGGGCCCAGGCCGTGGGTGATTTCGTGCGCAAGGATGTGGGTGAAGAAGGAATCGAAATCGAGATCCTTTTGCGCATCGGCTCTTAGCACCAGCTTCGAAATCGGCGTCAGCGTCGACTTGAATTTTGCCTGCTGCACGTTTTTCAGCATGACGCGCTTGGAGCCGCGCTGGCTAATGATGCGCTCGTCGTTGGGCAGGTTGTAGGCCGCCGTCTGCACGCCCATGTTGCCGTCGCCGGCGCCATACACCTGGTTGACCACCACCATCGGCGCAAGCGCGCCCACTTTCGGATTACGGTACTTGGCGTCGATTGGCAGGTTGTCCTCGAGCTCCTGCATGTGGCGGCTGAAGAAGTCGAGTTTCTGGGTTTCCTTCTGGTCGCGGATGTTGACGTAGGCTTCGAAGGCGGCCTTGTAGCCGAACAGTTCGTCGTTATAGGTCTCGTACGGTCCGATCGTGATATCGACCGGGGCATCGAGATCCATCCAGGCGAAGTCCGAGGCCAGATAGTCGTTGGTGAGTACGGCGTCGGCGCGCATGTTCAAAAATTTGCGCAACGACGCGTTGTCGGTCAGCGCGGCGGCGTTCTTGAGCAGCTTGGCCAGCTCGGTCAGGTCGGCGCTGTATTCGTCGGCATAGGTGACGGTCTTGAACTTGCCGTCACCGCCGGTGCGGATGGTGGTGAAGAACCATTGCGCGGCGTCCTTGTCGGCGGCCGGCAGCGTGTTCATCCACGCCTCCAGCTCGGCCTTGCTGGCGTGTTTCGGGTAGAAATTGCCGGCGTCCGGTTTATGCGCGGGAATCTCGATACCGTCCCATTGAGCCGGCATGAACGACTGGTTGCCGTCGATGATGGACCACGGGCCCTTGTTCAACCAGAAGTAGTTCAGGCGCGCCACGCCCAGCGGCGATGCGTCCTTCTTGAGCGCAGCCCACAGCGCCTCGTTGCCGTCCCAACGCTGGCGCAATTGCAGGCGATCGACGATCTTCGCCGCTTCGATCAGCTTGACGATGGCGGCACGGTCGCCCTCCGACAGCGCCGAGGTGTCGGCGCGCAGTTCGACGGGCGCGAAGCGCGCCGCCATCTTGTTCAGTTCAGCGACGCTGGCCGGCACGGCCGGCTTGGCGGGGACAGCGGCGTCGGCCGCGCCGGCACTGCCGGCGACGAGCAACAGCAAGGGCAGGAGTATCGTCTTCATAGGTCCTTTATTCGTGGTCGAGGAAGGGCAAACCGCGCGACAGCGCCAAATGATCGAAGGCGCCGCGGCGTTGCGCCGGACGGATATTGTAATCGAGCCGGGCCGGCGCGAATCGAACTGGTGCGCGCGGCCAAGCGCGCTGCGCCCGCGCAGTCAGGCATCACGCGCCGTGCGCGCCATAAAAATTGGGGGCAGCTTCTGTGCCCGGGCATGTGCCGGCCACAGGAGTCTGCCCCCGCTGTGCGCATTGCCGGGGTCGCCCCCGGCAGGTCGCTGTTTGCGTGCGTGCGGCGCTGCTTTACTGCGCGACGGTCGCCACGGCTGGCGACGCCGTCCATCCAGCGCCCAGCGCGCGCGCCACCGCCACCGTCGCCAGCAGACGCTGGGTGGTGATCTGCACGGCGGCGCGTTCGGCCGCCAGCGAACTGCGCTGCGCGTCCGTCACGTCAAGATAGTTCGACACGCCGCGCTCGTAGCGCGCCTGCGCCACCACGAAAGCGCGCGCGGCCGCCGTCCTGGCCTGGGCTTGCGCCTCTCCTTGCTGCTGGCGTTCCTGCAGGTCCGACAAGGCGTCTTCGACTTCACGCAGCGCCGTCAGCAACTTGCTTTCGTGGTTGGCCAGCGCCTCGTCGTAGCGCGCTTTCGACAGCGCCAGATTGGCCTTGTTGCGCCCACCATCAAACACGGGCAAGGACAGCGCCAGCGGACCGATGCTGAACTGGCGCGAACCGCCCTGCGCCAGCTCGCGCAGGTTTTCCGACGCGTAGCCAAAATTGCCGGTCAGGCTGAGCGAGGGATAAAACGCGCCTTCGGCCACGCCGATTTGCGCATTCGCCGCGCGCAAGCTCGCTACGCTGGCGGCCAGGTCGGGACGCTGGGCCAGCAGGCTGGCGGGCAAGCCGACCGGAATGGCTGGCGGTTGCGGCAACACAGCCGACGCGGCGGCGGCCGGCAACAACGGGGTCGACGGCGACACGCCCAGCAAGGTCGCCAGGGTATGCTCAAGCAGATTGCGCTGACGCTGCACGTCGTGCAAATCGGCTTGCGCGTTGGCGCGCTCGATGTGCGCGCGCGACGCATCGAGTTCGTTGGACAGGCCCGCGTTCAGGCGCGCGTCGACCAGTTGCTCGGACTCGCGCCGGGTGGACAGCGCGCCGTTCAGGATCGCCATTTCCGCATCCATGCCGCGCAACTGCCAGTAGGTGGTCGCGACCTGGGTCGACAACAACAGCAGCACGCCGTCGCGGTCGTCCTGCGCCACCATGGTCTGTGCGTCGGCCGCTTCGACGACACGTTTGACGCGGCCCCACAAATCGAGCTCGTACGACAGCGACGCGCCCAGCGAATAGTTGTTGCCCTCGATGGTGCGGCGACCCAGCGCGATCGACTGCGAGGTGTTTTTCGAGGTGCCCGAATTGCTCACCGAAGCGCCGACATTGACGGACGGCGACTGCGCCGCGCGCAAGGTGCCCAGTTGCGCCTGCGCCTGCAGCAGCCGTTGGGCGCTCGCTTTGACGCCCGGATTGTCGCGCAGCGCGCGCAGTTCCAGAGCGTCGAGCGTGGCGTCGCCAAACACCGTCCACCACTGGGCCGGCAGACGCGCCGTAGCGCGCTTGTCCGCATCGGCGTGACGAAACGCCGGTGCCGCCGACGTGGTGGGGGCGGCAAAATCGGCGCCGACCGTGGCGCAGCCCGACAGCGCCGCGATCAGCGCGCTCAACATCAAAGGTTTCAACATGGTCACACCCTCACTTCAAGATTCGGTCATTCGACGCCGCCCCCGATGATCATGCAGAATCAAATCGATCAAATAGGGTCAGAGTCACATTAATACGCGGGTCGGAAAGTTGCCGATTAATTCGACTCTGACCCCATTTATTTAAGTTGTGGGCCGCAAAGTTGTCAATTAATTCGACTCTGACCCCAATTGTTTTGCAACTAGTGCGCGCCGGCGCCGCCGCCCGAGGGCGACTTCACCTTGTCGGCGAACCACAGCGCGCCGATGCAGGCCAGCAGCGAGAAGCCGATGATGAAAAAGCCGTCGTTATAGGCCATCACGTACGCTTCGCGCCGCACCAGGTTGTCGATCACCTGCAGCGCCTGGTTGCCGGCACTGACTGCGTCGACCCCGTGGGACATGAACGATTGGGTCAGCTGGTCGATCCGATCGCGCGTGGGCGCCGCATACATCGACACCGATTCGGCCAGCCGGGCCGAGTGAAAATGTTCGCGATTGGTCAGCGCCGTGGCCAGCAGCGCAATGCCAACCGAGCCGCCCAGGTTACGCGTCATGTTGAACAGGCTTGACGCGGACGGCATGTCGCGCGGCGAGATGCCCTGCATGGCGAAGTTCGACAAGGTCAGCATGATGAACGGTTGGCCCAGCGCACGCACGATCTGCGACACCAGCAACTGGTCGTAGCCGGTGGTGGCGTCCATGTTCGAATTCATCAGGCAGGACGCACCGAACAGGCCCAGCCCGATCGAGCACAGGATGCGGTTGTCAACCTTGGCCGACAGGATGGCCGCGAACGGCATCACGAACAGTTGCGGCAGGCCGACCCACATGATGACTTCGCCGATCTGCATCGGCGTGTAGTTGGCGATCTGGCCCAGGTACAGCGGCAGCAGGAACGACGAGCCATACAGGCCCATGCCGGTCATCGCCGAGAGCACGGTGGCGACCAGAAAATTGCGCTCGCCGTACAGACGCAGGTTGACGAACGGCTCGGCGCGCGTGACGCTGGTGGCGATCCAGCCGATGATGCCCACCAGCGCCAGTGCGGCAAAGGTGATGATGAACGACGAATCGAACCAGTCCTTCGAGTTGCCCTCTTCGAGGAAAACCGTCAGCGAACCAAGGCCCAGCGCCATGAAACCGATGCCGACCCAGTCGGCGTGGCGCAGGAACTTCATCTGCACCGGCTCGCGGTCCAGGCCCCACAAGATACCGGCGATCAGCAGCACGCCGGGCACCCAGTTGATGTAGAAGATCGACGGCCAGCCGTACAACTGGCTCAGGTAACCGCCGAAGGTCGGGCCCATGGCCGGCGCCAGTGTGGCCGTCAGGCCGAAGATGGCCATGCCGACCGCGCGCTTGGAGGCGGGCAGCTTGGCCATCACCAGCGACATCGCCATCGGAATCAGCGCGCCGCCGGTGAAGCCTTGCAGCATGCGGAACACGATCATGCTTTGCAGGTTCCAGGCGGTGCCGCACAGCGTGGAGAAAACCAGGAATAGCGCGGTGGTGCTGACCATGTAGGCGCGCAGGCCGAACACGCGCGTGAGCAGCGCCGTCAGCGGAATGACGATGATCTCGGCCACCAGGTAGGCGGTGGAAATCCACGAGCCCTCTTCCTGGGTGGCCGACAGTGTGCCGAGGATGTCCTTGAGCGAGGAGTTGGTAATCTGAATATCGAGCACGGCCATGAAGGCGCCGAGCATGCCGGCGCCCACTGCCAGCCAGGTACGCAGCGACACGCGTTCGCTGGGAACGGCAGGCACGAAGGCGCTCGCCGAATTGGTGTCGCTATTCGTCATGCCGGCTCCTTAGTGCTTCGCGACGTTCTTGGCGGCGTTCGCCTCGTGCAGACGCACTTCGGCCAGCGCCGACATGCCCGGCACCAGGCGGCCTTTGAATTGCGCCACGTCCTCGGCGCGCAGCAGGATCTTGACTGGCACGCGTTGCACGATCTTGGTGAAGTTACCGGTCGCGTTATCGGCCGGCAGCAGCGCGAACTGGGCGCCGGAGGCCGGAGCGAAGCTGTCGAGCGTGCCGACCAAAGGATGGTCGGGCATCGCGTCGATGACGATTTTGACTTCCTGGCCAGGGTGCAGCTCGGCCAACTGGGTTTCCTTGAAGTTGGCGGTGACCCACACGTTTTCCTGCACGATCGCGGCCAGTTGCTGACCGGCCTGCACGCGCATGCCCACCTCGACGCTGCGCTTGCCGATCCGACCGGCGGCCGGTGCGAGCACGCGGTTATATGCCAGTTGCTGTTTGGCGTCCTTCAATTGGGTCTGCAGCACCTTGATCTGGGCCTTGACGACGTCGCGCGCCGCGCCGGCCGCGCCGATCTGCGCTTCAGCGGCCAGCACACCGTCGCGCTTGGCGGTCAGGTCGGCGGTGGCGCCGGCCCGGCTGGCGTTGGCCGCGTCGAGTTCGGCTTTCGAGACCGCCTTCATGGTCGTGTTATACAGCTGGCCGTAGCGCTCGGCGTCCTGCTTGGCGCGCTGCAATTGCGCTTCTGACTGGGCCACTTGCGCCTGCGCGCCGCTGGCCTGGGCCTTCACCTGTGCCACCTGGGCATCGGCCTGCAGCACTTGCTGGCCGGCGCTGGCGATCTGCGCTTCGATCTGCTCGATCTTCACCCGCTGGTCGGCCGGGTCGAGTTCGGCAATCACATCGCCTTCCTTGACGCTCTGATTGTCTTCCACCAGCACGCGGGTGACGACGCCGGCGATGCGCGCCGACACCGGATGCACATGGCCGGACACGAAAGCGTTTTCGGTCTCGACGAAATTCTGGCTGCGCCACCACATGCGACCGCCCGCGCCCAGCGCGATCAGGGCAATCAGCGCCAGCACGCCCAGCACGCGGTAATTCGGCGGCGTCTTGCCTTCAGCGGCGTCAGACGCGGTGGGCGGGACTGCGGCCAGTACTTTCGACTCGGCCCGGTTGTGCGGTGTGGACATGAAGACGCTCCAAAATGAAATGATGTGGGAGCATTATTGGTCAAACCAAATCCGAAGTCAAGAAATGAAACGATTGCATTTCATTTTAATTTGGACTACAGTTCGTACATCGCCAGACTGGCATCGCCCGGACCCGACCCCATGCAGCACAAAGATTTCAGTGACACCAAGCTTGTACCTGCCGCCAACGACGAGCACGCCCCGCAAGGCGAGGCAGGCGTCGGCGATCCGCTGCCCTGCGGCAAGGCGGCCGGGCGCCCGCGCGCCGAGGACGTCGAGGCGCGCACCCAGAACCTGATCGCCACCGCCTCCCACCTATTCGTGGAAAAAGGCTATAGCAAGGTCAGCCTGGAGATGATTGCCCGCGAAGCGCACGTGGCGGTGCGCACCATCTACGTCAAGTTCGGCGGCAAGGCGGGGCTGTTCAACGCGGTGCTGGCCAGCACCCGGGCGCGCTACTTCTCGGACATCGTCGCCATGGACACCGACACGCGCCCGATGCAGCAGATTCTGCTTGACTTCAGCCTGCGCTTTTTCGATCTGGTGTCGCGTCCGGCGTCGCTGCGCATGCAGCGCATGGTGATCGCCGAGGCGAAAAGCAGCCCCGAACTGGCGCGCACGTTTTTCGACGGCGGCCCGGCCCACACGCGCGCCCTGCTGACGCGCTTCTTCGCCCGCCCCGACATCCGCGCCCAGTTGCGCGAAGATGTGCAGCTCGACCTGCTGCCGGTTCACCTGATTAATTGCATCATGGGCGATATGTTCTCGATGTTCCTGTTCGAACCGGAGTCCGAGCCGAGCCCGGCGCAGGTGCGCGCCGCGCTGGAACGACGCCTGGCGCTGTTCTTCCACGGCGCGTTACGCCAGCCTTAGAGCGCCCGCGCGAACGCGCCGCTTGCGGGGCAAGGGTGCATTGAAGGGGCTTGGCCACGGTCGGCCGGCCCGTGCACGACGCGATCTAGTCCTGCGCTTTGCATCACGTCGTCCATGCCGACATCCGTGCGGGCGCTCGCCACGGCGGCCAGCCGCACGAATCGCTCAGCGATAGCGATAGCGCTTCACCGTCACCGTCAGACTGCCGCACAGGTCGCGGTACTGGTCGACCCATTGTTGCAATGCCGCGTGGCAAACGTCACACGGCGCTTCATACGAGATCTGTATGTCGATGTGCACATCGTTCTCGGCTTTCATGTAGTTCGGTTTGAGGCCTTTGGCATCGAGCAACTCGTACAAACACTTTCCCTCAACGCAGGTTTTCAGCTTATGCCTGACCTCGGCGTCCACGCCGGTGCCATAGCGCTGCCCGCCCACATCGGCCAGTATGCCGGTCCAATTTGCGCCAGGCGGCCCCACCTCGACGCCCGAGACATGCTCACGTGTCGTGCCAATCACCTTTTGATTGACCGTCAACACGGCGAAACCTTCACAGCGGCGCACGATTTCATGGCCTTCTCGGACGTAGCTGCCCGAGTCCGCCGCGAGACCGAGATTTGGAAATATTTCACTCGTGATGTCCCTGCCCTTCGATTTCTTTTTCCGACACATCGTGTGCTCCTTTGAAAGGTGCTCCAGAAAAGTCCCACCGGTTCATGATGGGAGGTGTCCCTTGTGCGCACCGGGCGCGCATGGGCTGGAAAAGCAGCGAAAACCAAGAACAGGCGCCCACGCAGCAAGGCCTGCGCGCTGGCTTCAGCCCGGACCGGCGCAGCGCGGCGTGGCTGACATGACGCCAATCAGCGTACGCCGAAAATATTTCAACATCAATACTTCAAAAATAAACGACAGGCACGCACCGGCAAGATGTGGCTTCGCCGGCACGTCTTGCGCCTGCGCCCAGGACTACATGGCGCGGCGACGCGCCCCACCCTCCCTGCAAGGGTAAAGCAAGCGCGAGCGAGGACGCTTGCGCCGCGTCGCTGATGAGCTCTTGTTTGGCGACGCGCGCAGAATTCGTCTTTCTGACGGGCATGCCGAGCGAGCGGCCCGTCTCAAGGTCGCGCTCCGGCGCATTCGCGCATGCTGGTTCGATGTGTCGCGCCGCGCCCCGCGCCAGCGTCGATGCGACTGTGTTCGCTTGCGCACGGAAATGGCGCACCGCTTGCCTCATCCTGATGTTTTGGGGGGACGCATCATGAACATCGCACAGCAAACCGCAACATCATCCAGGGGAACCGTATGAGCACCGACGCACGCGACGCATGGCGCGATCAGCAAGCGCTAATCAATCAACGTCTGTCCGGTTTCCTGACCGATCCCGGCCAGGAGCAACTCGACGCCGTGCTGGCCGAACTGCGCAGCTATGCACAAGCGGCCCGCGCCGGCATCCTGGAAATTCCACAGCGCTGGATCAGCGTCGGCTAGGCGCAGCGGCGCGCTCACAAACGGCCGACTCTGCGGCACGCGCGAAGCGCGCCCTGACCGCGTGGCAACGCGCGCGGTCACCGCCACGGGCCGTGAGCGCTCGCTGAGATATACGATATGCAGATACATCTCATTACAAATGATGATTGGATAAATATGCCGCAACGCAGCATACTGCATCTGTCTCCTCCAACTTCCTCCAAGAATTGGATTTAGCCCGCTTCTGAAAGTGGGCTTTTTTTTGTCAAAAAATCCCGTCGTACGCGTGTGCGGGCCAGCGTCTCCAGGCCAAAGAACGTCAGCGCACCTAGCCGGGCATGCTCGGCCAAGTGGGCGGGGACGCCGCGCGTCATTTGGCGTGCAAATGCTCGGCGCTCGCTTTCAAGCCGTGATCGGGAAGAAATTGGTCTGCGACGCTCAAGATGCCATAGAGTTTTCGTTTTGGCTCATGGGCTGAAAGCTCGCCGTCTCTTAGCGCCGTCTGTAACACGTGCAGGGCCATATCGGCCCAGCGTATCCGCCGCCTGTCCGTCCAACCCGATTCGCCGTGGCTGGACGCGTGCTCCCGATCGGCACATTCGGTCGCGGGGCTCTGAGCGCAAACTGAATCCCCACGAAATGATTGAGTCATCAGATCGCTTGTATGCGGTGAATGAAAACTGGCGTGTTGTTTCTGCGTTCGGCTACCCGTCAGATCGAAGCACTGCGAAGCAGTTCACCATCTTGCGAGCGGTCAAACCTGGCCATGTTTTAGCGACGGAAAGCCAGATTGATCTCAGAGCTTCAGGACGTAGTTGCACAGAACTATTCGCGCCAGAAAAACTTTTTTCCCTGTGATGGCAAGAGGGGAACACACTTATTGAAGCTGTCATGACGGCTGCCGCGACAGCGCAAAAACCGCGCGTGACGGCGTTGCAGTTCTACACAACGCCGACCCTCACGCGGATTTCCCGAGCACGCCGGCGTCGCTCGAGGGCATGTGCTTGCGCGCTTGCCCGATTCGGACCGTGATGAGTGAGCTTCCGACCTTGTCGCCCACCTTGCGCATCAGGTCGCTCCCTTCCACCGCCATGATGTCGCCGACGTTCGGAGCGTCCACGTCGGTCATGCGCATCGCCTGAACGCGATCGGTTCGCGCGCCGCCATCGAATCAGCGGCTCGCCCCCGGGATGATAGCGACCGCAGACAAAACACCCGCCCCTTGCCACTGCATTGCCAACGTAGGTGCAGTCCTACAGCCGGCTGGATACATAACGTACAACCGGCTCCCCCACTTGTCCGCTTACCCGCACTCCGACTCGAACTTAAGATGAACAACGTAACCACTGCCATAGCCCAGAACGCCGCAGCATCAAAACCAGACTCACCATATTGAGTTCAATGAGGTCGATGTTTCAGCAGCGGCGTCCGAATCGACAATGAAGGAGATCGACATGAATAATTTGGCCCGATGCGAAGAATCAAAATCGTTTCCCCGCTCTTTAGCACGCGGTAACTTGGGACGGGTGATTTCAATGCGTGATCGAGCATTCAATCCACGTCCAGCCGGTGTCATCCAAAACGACTTGCTGGCGGGGCTGCCGGCTCACGAGTTGGCCGCACTGTTACCCCATTTAGAATTGGTGGAACTCCCCTTTGGACAACAATTGTTTGAACATGGCAGCCAGGTGTCGCACGCCTATTTCCCTAGCACCGCGATCATCGCATCGCTGTACATGCTGGCAGATGGTGCGTTGACACAGATTGGTGTGACCGGACACGAGGGCTTGGTCGGCATGTCCATCGTTGTCGGCGAGCGCGAGTGGGGAACGGCCAAGGTACAGAGCGCGGGATATGCCTACAAAATCAAGGCGTCTGCGCTGAAAAATGCCTGTGCGCATGAAAACGAGTTGCCGCGTTTGCTGATGAAGTACACCCACTTCCTGTTGGCCAATTCGGCCCAGAACGCGGTGTGCAACCAGCACTATTCGATCGATCAGCAGTTGTCGCGCTGGCTCTTGGAACGACTGGATCGAATGAGCTGCAACGCGCTGAAAGTAACTCAGGAGCTGATCGCCAATATGCTCGGCGTGCGGCGTGAAAGCATTTCCGAGGCGGCCGGCCGGCTTCAGCGTCAAGGACTGATCAAAAGCCAACGCGGCAGCATTCTTGTGCTGGACCGAGCGGGATTGGAAACGTATGCGGGCGAATGCTACCGGGTCGTCAAGCGCGAGTTTGACCTGATGCTAGCGCATGTCACTTGCAACCCATGCCCTTGATTCTTGCCGCAGGTCGAGTCCCGGTCCCGTGTTGCGTCACGGGTCACGCTGTCGATGATATTTGTTAGGCGGGAAACGGCAGCAGGACTTCGATGGCGGTTCCGCGACCGCCTGCCCCTGGGCCCGCGCTGAAACTGCCGCCGATCAGCGAGGCGCGCTCCCGCATGCCAAGCAGCCCGTGCGATTTCGGTTTGTCGAGTGCATCGTTGGGAATGCCGATTCCATCGTCAAGAATCTGCAACCACAGGCCGGCCGTCTGGCGCGCCAACGTCACCTTGACATTCGTCGCGTGGGCGTATTTGATCACATTGCTTAACGACTCTTGTACGATTCGAAACAGAGCGATCGCCCATGCTGAATCGATATCATCGAATTCTTCCGCGATATCGATGGTGTACGCCAGTCCTGGCATGCGAGAAATTTTCTCGCAGTGGCTGCGTATCGATGCCGCCAGTCCCAAATTATCCAACATGCTGGGGCGGAGATCTTCAATGATACGGCGTTTCAGATCGACGGCCTCTTGCAAGGTCTGTTTGGTTCTTTGCAGTTGACTGGCCAGCCCAGCATCGGTCTTTTTCAATTTTTCCGACACGATGGACAGGTCCATGCTGATGACGGTGAGGCTGGAACCCATTTCGTCATGCAGTTCGCGCGCAAGTTTTGCCTTTTCCTGCTCGGTCACGCTCAACAGGTGGCGCGACAGGAACGACAACTGCGTCGTGCGGCTACGCACGGTCGACTCCAGGTTGTCGTTGCTGCGCTGGAGTGCGGCTTCGACCGCTTTCTTCTTGACGAAAACAATATGGATCAGGCGGTAAAACAGAATCAGGATCAGGATCGCGCTGCCATTGATCAGGTTGTTTATCCACAAAGCACGCTGATACTCCCGAAAAAACCGGTCCCGCCTGGCGATCAGCAGTTCCTGCTCCTCTTTCTCCATGATGACGTCGAGCATGCGCACCTCGTCCATCGTCTCTCTGCCCTCACCCATCCGGATGACGTTCATGACATCGTTCAAACCACCCGCTTCATATAGAGCGTTGATCTCGTCAAATTTCCGAAGTTTCCGATCAATCAATGCCCGCAATTGAATCAGGTTGTTTTTTTGCGCTGGATTATTGCTGATTAAACCCTCGAGAACGGAAAACTCCGGGCCGATTTTTTCCCTGGCCGTTTTCCACGGCCTCATGAACGTGGGGTCGCCTGACAAATAATATCCGCGCAAACTGTCTTCCGCGTCCATGATCACGACGTTGATATTCTTCAAATGGTCTTTCACGTTCCAGGTGTGTTCCATCCAATCGTTGTTCTCCTTCATTTTTTGAAGATTCGTATAGTGGAGAATTGCGGAACCAGCCAAGGTCACCAGGCAAACCAGGAACAAGATCTTAAGGTAAATTGGTATGGGGGAGGACGAAGGTGTTTGCATTAGCATTCAGTTTTTCGAGGCAATAAGACGATCGGTATTGCGCTGAAACAGGTCGCGTACCCGGGGCCAAGGTGAAGCGACCATTTCATCAAGCTTGCGCGGACCACGATCGCGTGTTGGTCGAGTTCAGCACGGTTAAGCGAGTGAATCACGCATCGACATCGCATGCTTGAGTTCGTGCGGGCTGCGTGGTTTGTCAGCGTCAGGCATGCTAAGGCCGGCGCACGCGGCGGCGGCCGGCCCGCGCAGGCCTTGCCCAGTCCAACAAATTCTACCTCTGAGCGCCTCGAAAAACCAGCCCCGTCCGGCGGATGCCCTGCCCCGTCGCACCGCTGCCAGCGCGTCCACCGATCCGGCGCTCGCTCACGCAAGGGCCATAGTCCTACAAATTCATTCGCACAATGTCATTGTATTCGGATATCGCAATTCGTAGAATGAAGGAAACCCGGTGGCGATATTGAGCAGATACAAGATCCGTATGATCTAGTCTGGCGTCGTTGCTTGCATTGAAACTAAAATAATAAGAACAGCTGATGAGAAGGTTGGCAAAATGAGTACGCAGAGAAAACTGAAAGTTTTCCTCATCGAGGATGCGCGCAAGATTCGCTTGGCGCTCATTGAAATTTTGCAACAAACCGATCAAATTGACGTCGTCGGATTCGCCGACCGCGAAGAAGATGCGCTGGCGCAATTACGCTCGACCGAATGGGATGCCGTGATCGTCGATATCGGATTGCGCCAAGGAAATGGACTGGGGGTCCTGGCCGGATTGAAGCGGGACGACAAGCGGTACGGCAAGCGCTTTGTATTTACCGGCAGTCCAAGTCCCGCCATGAAAGCGCGCACCATGGCGCTTGGCGCGGACGGTTTTTTTGACAAGTCGCGCGACCTGGACGCCTTGGTGGCACAGATCAAAGCCATTGGAGCGTAGCGGCGCCGGCGGACTTATTCCAATAAATTGTTCTTTAACGCGTAATAGGTCAAGTCGCTATTCGACCGGAGTTCCATTTTTTCCAACACGCGGGTGCGGTAGGTGCTGATCGTTTTCACGCTGAGATTGAGTGCCAGCGCGAGGTCCGACACCGATTCGCCCCTGGCCAAGTGCAAGAACACCTGGAACTCACGGTCCGACAATTCCGTATGGATCGCGGCGGCGGTATCGCGATCGAAGCCTTGCGCCAAGATCTCACCGACGGCGGTGCTGACGTAGCGCCGCCCGGTCGATACGGTGCGTACCGCCGTAATCAATTCAGCCACGTCACATTCTTTGTTCAGAAATCCGTTGGCGCCCATCTTGAACAGATTGACCGCATACTCCTGGGCCGGGTAACCACTTAATATCAAAACCGGCAGCCTCGGCTGGCCTTGCTTGATCGTCCGCAGCGTGTCGATCCCGTTCTGGCCCGGCATGCCTATGTCGAGCAACATGACATCGCACGTGTCGTGGCGCGCAATGTCGAGCGCCTCCCGCCCGCTGGCGGCCTCGGCCACAACTTCGATATCATCGACTTCCGAAAAAATTTGCTTGAATCCGGCCCTGACGATCTGATGGTCATCGCAGATGGCAACGCGTATCATGTTCGTCCTCCTCTATCCATGGTCCATCGTCGAGCGCACGATGGGCTAACGCGTAACAATTCCGGCAGGACTACTGAGCGCAATACTATCACCGGCATATCGTCGCGCAAAACGAATTTCGCATCGCGCGCAAAGGTGGCACCGCTTTGACAAACAATCGGGCAACCGGGAGCTCCCGCCGGGCGCGTCAACGCACGCGTGAACGTGCGTCCGGCAAGGCAGGCTCATCCGGCGCCGGCGCCACGGCGCGACGTCCAGCCACCGCAGCGCGTCCACGCCGGACGCACAACGGGGAATGGGCCAGCACACCGGACCATCCCCCGCTTCTTGCATCAGCGCTGCGCGCCGGGTGTACTTAACGCTTGCGCATCGGCGGCAGATCGGTGCAGACGCCCTCGTACACTTCGGCGGCCATGCCGATCGACTCGCCCAAGGTCGGATGCGGGTGGATCGTCTTGCCGATATCGACGCCGTCGGCGCCCATCTCGATGGCCAGCGCGATCTCGCCGATCATGTCGCCGGCATGCGTGCCGACGATGCCCCCGCCGACGATGCGATGCGTCTCGGCGTCGAACAGCAGCTTGGTGAAGCCTTCGTCGCGCCCGTTGGCCACGGCGCGCCCGCTGGCGGCCCATGGGAAATGACCTTTTTCAAGCTTGATGCCCTTGGCCTTGGCCTCGTCCTCGGTGATGCCGACCCATGCCACTTCGGGATCGGTGTAGGCCACCGACGGAATCACCTTGACGTCGAAGTAGGCCTTGTGACCAAAGGCCGCTTCGGCGGCCACGTGGGCTTCGTGCACCGCCTTGTGCGCCAGCATCGGCTGGCCCACCAGATCGCCGATGGCGAAGATGTGTGGCACGTTGGTGCGCATCTGCTTGTCGACTTCGATGAAGCCGCGCTCGGTGACGACGACGCCGGCCTTGTCGGCGGCGATCTTCTTGCCGTTCGGGCTGCGTCCGACCGCCACCAGCACCATGTCGTACAACTGCGGTTCGGGCGCGGCGACGCCCGCCTCGGCCGCTTCGAACGTGACCTTGATGCCTTCAGCGAGCGCCTCGACGGCGACCGTTTTGGTCTTGGTCATGATCTTGTCGAAGCGCTTCTCGTTGAACTTCTGCCAGACCTTGACCATGTCGCGGTCGGCGCCCTGCATCAGGCCGTCGAGCATTTCGACGACGTCGATGCGCGCGCCCAGCGTCGAGTACACGGTCGCCATTTCCAGGCCGATGATGCCGCCACCGATGACCAGCATGCGCTTCGGAATGGCGCGCAGTTCAAGCGCACCGGTCGAATCGACGATGCGCTCGTCCTTCGGCACAAACGGCAGGTTCACCACGCTGGACCCGGCGGCGATGATGGCCTGCTTGAACTGGATGACTTTCTTGCTGCCGTCGTCAAGCGTCACTTCGATGTGGTACGGGCTGACGAACTGGCCCACGCCCTGCACCACGGTGACCTTACGCGCCTTGGCCATGCCGGCCAAACCGGTGGTCATCTTGTTGATGACCTTATCCTTCCAGCCGCGCAGTTGGTCGATGTCCACTTCCGGCTTGGCGAAGCTGATGCCGTGTTTCGACATCGACGCCGTCTCATCGATCACCCCCGCCACGTGCAGCAGCGCCTTCGATGGAATGCAGCCCACGTTCAGGCACACGCCGCCCAGCTTGGCGTAACGCTCGATCAGCACGGTGTTCACGCCCAGGTCGGCCGAGCGGAACGCGGCCGAATAGCCACCGGGACCGGCGCCCAGCACCATCATGTCGCACTCGAGATCGACCGCGCCGGCGTAGCTGCCGCCAGCGGGGGCCGCAACCGGCGCGGTCGCTGCAGGTGCGGCGGTGGCAGGTGCTGCGGCCGGAGCCGGGGCGGCTGGCGCAGCCGGGGCGACTGCAGCAGCCGGCGCAGCGGCGTTGGCCGCGGGCGCCGCACCGGCCGCCTCGTCGAGCACCAGCAGCAGCGAACCTTCGGCCACTTTGGCACCGACGGTGACGCGAATTTCCTTGACCACGCCAGCGTGGCTCGATGGAATCTCCATGCTCGCCTTGTCCGACTCGACCGTGATGAGCGACTGGTCGACCTTGATCGTGTCGCCCACCTTGACCATCACTTCGATCACTTCCACTTCCTTGAAGTCGCCGATATTCGGGACTTTCACTTCGATCATGCTCATCGTTTGAACTCCATCGGTACGCGCGCCGCCATGGAGGCGACGCGGATAAAAACACAAATGCAGGTGGCGCACAATGCAGCGCCGCCTGCCCATGCAGGTGCCCGCGCGCGGCCGCAGCCGGCGCGCAGGCACCGCATTACAACAGCGTCTTGCGCAAGTCCGCCAGCACGGCCGCCAGGTACACGGTGAAGCGCGCGCCCATCGCACCGTCGATCACCCGGTGATCGTAGGACAGCGACAGCGGCATCATCAAGCGCGGCTGGAAAGCCTTGCCGTCCCAGATCGGCTTGATGGCGGCCTTGGACAAGCCAAGGATCGCCACTTCCGGTGCATTGACGATCGGCGTGAACGCCGTGCCACCGATGCCGCCCAGGGACGAGATGGTGAAGGTTGCGCCCTGCATGTCCGGCAGCTTCAGCTTGCCGTCGCGCGCCTGGGCCGACAGCTCGCCCATTTCGACGGCGATCTGCGAGATCGACTTCTTGTCGGCGTCCTTGACCACCGGGACCATCAGGCCATTCGGCGTGTCGGCCGCGAAGCCGATGTTGTAGTACTGCTTGAGGATCAGGTTCGCGCCGCTGGCGTCGATCGACGAATTGAAGGCCGGGTATTTTTTCAACGCCGCGACCGATGCCTTGATGACGAAGGCCAGCATGGTCAGCTTGACGGTGCTCTTGGCCTTGGCCAGATCGGCGTTCGAATCGACGCGGAACTGTTCGAGGTCGGTCACGTCGGCTTCGTCGAACTGGGTCACATGGGGAATCATGACCCAGTTGCGGTGCAGATTAGGACCGCTGAGCTTCTTGATGCGCGACAGCGGCAGCAATTCGGTCGGACCGAATTTGCTGAAGTCGAGCGACGGCCATGGCAACAGGTCCAGACCAACGCCGCTGCCGCCACCGGCAGGCGCCGCTGCCGCATTGGTCGCGCCGACGATCACGCCTTTGACGTAGTTTTGCACGTCGTCTTGCGTGACGCGGTTTTTCGGGCCGGTGCCGGCCACGCGCAGCAGATCGACGCCCAGTTCGCGGGCGAACTTGCGGATCGACGGCGACGCGTGTGCCAGCGTGGCGCCGGCTGCCGGGGCGGCGGGCGCCGCCGGGGCGGCGGGCGCCGCCGGCGCAGCGGTCGGTGCCGGTGCCGCTGCGACCGCAGCCGCTACTGGGGCTACTGGCGCAGCGGCGACCGGTGCCGGCGCAGCTGCCGCTGGTGCCGCCGCAGCCGGCGCTGCTGCCGCTGGCGCCGACGCTGCAGCGTCGTCGCTGTCGAGGATCAGTAACAGCGAACCTTCCTTGACCTTGTCGCCCACCTTGATGCGCAACTCCTTGACGACACCGGCGCGGCTCGATGGAATTTCCATGCTGGCCTTGTCCGATTCGACCGTGATCAGCGACTGATCGACCTTGATCGTGTCGCCCACCTTGACCATCAACTCGATCACTTCAACTTCCTTGAAGTCGCCGATATCCGGGACGTTAACTTCCACAATGCTCATAGCGTTTGCTCCGTTCTCACCAAATGGGAGGAAATGTGAATATATTTTTCAGAACCCACAGCTTACAGGGTCACCGGATTTGGCTTGTTCGGATTGATGCCGTACTTGGCGATCGCCTGGGCGACCACGGAAGCGGAGATCGCGCCTTCGTCGGCCAGCGCCTTCAGTGCGGCCACGGTCACGTAGTGGCGGTTCACTTCAAAGAACTCGCGCAGCTTGACGCGGCTGTCGGAGCGGCCGAAACCGTCGGTGCCCAGCACTTTGTAGGAACGCCCCTTCGGCATGAACGCGCGGATCTGCTCGGCGAACGCACGCATGTAGTCGGTGGTGGCGATGATCGGGCCGCTGGTGTCTTGCAGCAAACCGGTCACATACGGCACGCGCTGCGGCTCGTCCGGATGCACCATATTCCAACGCTCGACGTCCTGACCATCACGCGCCATCAGCGTCAGCGACGGTGCTGACCAGACGTCGGCGGCGATGCCCCAGTCGGCCTGCAACAGTTCTGCCGCCGCGATCGATTCGCGCAAAATCGTGCCGCAGCCGATCAGCTGCACGCGGTGCTTGGCTTTCGCCTCGCCGGCCGAATGCTGGTACATGCCCTTCAGGATACCCGCTTCGGTGCCAGGTTTCAGACCCGGCTGCGCGTAGTTCTCGTTCATGATGGTGATGTAGTAGAACACGTCTTCCTGCTCGGCCACCATGCGGCGCAGACCGTCCTGGATGATCACCGCCACTTCGTGCGCGAAGGTCGGATCGTACGGCAGGCAGCAGGGAATGGTGGCGGCGATGATGTGGCTGTGGCCATCTTCATGCTGCAAACCTTCGCCATTCAAGGTGGTGCGACCGGCCGTGCCGGCCATCAGGAAGCCGCGTGCGCGCATGTCGCCCGCTGCCCACGCCAAATCGCCCACGCGCTGCAGACCGAACATCGAGTAGTAGGTGTAGAACGGGATCATGATGCGGTTGTTGGTCGAGTACGACGTCGCCGCGGCGATCCACGAGCTCATGCCGCCCGCTTCGTTAATGCCTTCCTGCAGAATCTGGCCGGCCTTGTCTTCGCGGTAGTACATCACCTGGTCCTTGTCGACCGGCTCGTACAACTGACCTTGCTGGTTGAAGATGCCGATCTGACGGAACAGGCCTTCCATACCAAAGGTGCGCGATTCGTCGACCAGAATCGGCACGATGCGCTGGCTCAGGTTCGGGTCGCGCAGCAGCGTCGAGATGATCCGCACATAAGCTTGGGTGGACGAAATTTCGCGCCCCTCGGCGGTCGGGTCAAGCACGTTCTGGAAGGCCGACAGGGCCGGCACCGGCAGCACTTCGGCCGCTTGCGGACGACGCTGTGGCAGGTAGCCGCCCAGCAGTTCGCGACGCTTGTGCAGGTACACCATTTCCGGCGCATCGTCGGCCGGTTTGAAGAACGGAATGCTGGCCAGTTGATCGTCCGGAATCGGGATGCCGAAACGGTCGCGCATTTCGCGGATCGCTTCGTCGTCGAGCTTTTTGGTTTGATGCGCGGTGTTGCGCGCTTCACCGGACTTGCCCATGCCGAAGCCCTTGACGGTCTTCACCAACAACACGGTCGGCTGACCTTTGTGCTCTTGCGCGATCTTGAACGCGGCATAGATCTTGTGCGGATCATGGCCGCCGCGGGTCAGGCGCCAGATGTCGTCGTCGGTCATGTTGGCGACCATTTCGAGCAGCTTCGGATGCTTGCCGAAGAAGTGCTTGCGCACGAAAGCGCCGTCCTTGGCCTTGTAGTTCTGGTATTCGCCGTCGACCGTTTCCATCATCACGCGCTGCAAAATACCGTCTTTGTCCTTGGCCAGCAGCTCATCCCAGCCCGGACCCCAGATCACCTTGACGACGTTCCAGCCGGCGCCGCGGAAGTCCGCTTCCAGTTCCTGAATGATCTTGCCATTGCCGCGCACCGGACCGTCCAGGCGTTGCAAGTTGCAGTTGACGACCATCACCAGATTGTCGAGGCATTCGCGTGCGGCCATGCCGATCGCGCCCATCGATTCCGGCTCGTCCATCTCGCCGTCGCCGCAGAAGGCCCACACCTTGCGGTTGGCCGTGTCGGCGATCGAGCGCGCATGCAGGTACTTCAGGAAGCGCGCCTGATAGATCGCCATCAACGGGCCCAGGCCCATCGACACGGTGGGGAACTGCCAGAAAGTCGGCATCAGCTTCGGATGCGGGTAGGACGACAGGCCCTTGCCGTCGACTTCGCGGCGGAAATTGAGCATCTGCTCTTCGGACAGGCGCCCTTCCAGGAAGGCGCGCGCGTAGATGCCGGGCGAGGAATGGCCTTGCAGGTACAGCAGATCGCCGCCGTGGTCGGCGCTAGGAGCGCGCCAGAAATGATTGAAGCCGATGCCCAGCATGTTCGCCAGCGACGCAAAACTGGAAATGTGGCCGCCCAGGTCGCCGTCGGCGCGGTTGGCCTTGACCACCATCGCCATCGCGTTCCAGCGCATCCATGAGCGCAGGCGCTCTTCATACTCCAGGTTGCCGGGGCAGTGTTGTTCGAGGTGGGCGGGGATGGTGTTGACGTAGGCGGTGTTGCTGGAAAACGGGATGTGGGCGCCACGGCGGCGCGCCAGATCGACCAGGCGTTCCATCAGGTAGTGGGCACGTTCCGGGCCTTCGTTTTCGATCACCGCTTCGAGGGCATCGAGCCATTCGCGCGTTTCGAGCGTGTCCGGATCGACGGAAAGTTGTGCCGCCATCTGGTCGAGTTGAGCTGACATTGGTAAGTCTCCTAGTGTGGGTCCCTGCCTCGATCCCGGATCGCTGGTGGACAGGTGTTCCCGATTATTTACTATTACCCAAAATTCTTGAACAGATTCTAACAGCACTTTCGCCATTTTTCAAATAGCGATATTACTTTTCATAATGCGAAATTTAAGCAACGACCAGTACAGTCCGTTTTGTTGGCAACCGGTCGGTCCGGCAGGGCGAATAGCGAGGCGCAATCGCTGCGCCGGCTTTATAATCTTGCTTTCCCACCGCTCATTGCCGAATATCATGCCAGCTCAACTGATTGATGGAGTTCTCCTTTCCCAACAACTGCGCGCCGAAATCAAGCTGCGCGCCAGCGCGCTGACGGCACAGGGCAAGCAGCCCGGCCTGGCCGTGATCCTGGTGGGCGAAGACTCCGCCAGCCAGGTCTACGTGCGCAACAAGGTCAAGGCCTGCGCCGACGTCGGCTTTCATTCCATTTTGGAAAAATATGACGCGGACCTGTCCGAGCAAGCCCTGTTAGAGCGCATCAGCGCGCTCAACGCCGACCCGGCCATCCACGGCATCCTGGTGCAAATGCCGCTGCCAAAACACATCAATCCGCACAAGGTAATCGAGGCGATCTCGACGACCAAGGATGTCGACGGTTACTCGGTGCTGTCGGCCGGCGAACTGATGACCGGCCTGGCCGGCTTTCGTCCGTGCACCCCATACGGTTGCATGAAGCTGATCGAGAGCACCGGCATCGACCTGCGCGGCAAGCACGCGGTGGTGATCGGGCGCAGCAACACTGTGGGAAAACCGATGGCGCTGCTGCTCTTGCAAGCGAATGCCACCGTCACCATCTGCCATAGTGCGACAGCGGATCTGGCTTACCATACACGCCAGGCCGATGTCGTCGTGGCGGCCGTCGGCCGGCGCAACACGCTCACTGCCGACATGCTCAAACCGGGCGCGATCGTCATCGATGTCGGCATGAACCGCGACGATGCAGGAAAATTGTGCGGCGACGTCGATTTCGCCGGATTGCGCGAAGTGGCCTCGCACATTACCCCTGTGCCAGGTGGCGTCGGTCCGATGACGATCACGATGTTGCTGATGAATACCGTTGAGGCGGCCGAGCGCCGCTGATCGACCTGCGCGGCCAAATCGGCCGCGCCGAACCAACCCTGGAACCGACCCGCCTGATGAAACTGGAAGCCATGAACCCTTTGCTCGATTTTTCGGACTTGCCACGCTTTGATGCAATCAAGGCCGAGCACGTCACACCCGCCATCGAACAACTGATCGCCCAGGCCAGCGCCGTTGTCGCTACGCTCGAAGCATCCTCGCAGGCGGTGAACTGGGACAGTTTTGTCGTCCCGCTGGAAGACGCAACCGAGCAACTGGGGCGCGCCTGGGGCATCGTCAACCATCTCAACAACGTTGTCGACACGCCTGAACTGCGCGCGACCTATAACGACAACCAGCCCAAGGTGACGGAATTTTGGACGGCGTTGTCGCAAAATGAAGTCTTGTTCGCCAAATACAAGGCGCTTCAGGCCAGCCCCGAGTATGCCGGCCTGTCCGCTGCGCGGCGCAAGATCATCGACAACGCGGTGCGCGACTTCCAGTTGGGCGGCGCCGAGTTGTCGTTGGACAAAAAAGAACGCTTCGCCGACATCCAGGAGCAGCATGCGGCCGTGTCGACACGCTTCTCCGAAAACGTGCTCGACGCGACCAACGATTACAAGCTGCTGATCACCGACGAAGCCGAGTTGTCCGGCGTGCCGGCCGACGCCAAACTGGCCGCGCGCGCTTGCGCCGAGCAGGACAACAAGCAAGGCTTTCAGTTCACGCTGCATTTCCCGTCCTACTTCCCGATTCTGCAATTTGGCGACAATCGCGCACTGCGCGAAACGATTTATCGCGCCAACGCCACCAAGGCGTCCGAGCAGGGTGCGGCGTTCAGCCAGCCCGAACAATGGGACAACAGCGAAAACATCAAGAATTTATTGCAATTGCGCGACGAAGAAGCAAAATTACTCGACTATCGCAATTTTGCCGAAGTGTCGCTGGTGCCCAAGATGGCCCAGTCGCCCGACCATGTGATCGCCTTCCTGGAAGATCTGGCGCGCCGTGCCCGCCCCTACGCCGAGCAAGATCTGGCCGAGTTGCGCGCGTTTGCCAACAGCGAACTGGGCATCGAGACGCTCGAAGCGTGGGATTTCACGTACGCATCGGAAAAACTGAGCGAGCGCCGATACGCGTTTTCCGCCCAGGAAGTGAAACAATACTTCCCCGAGTCGAAGGTGATCGACGGGCTATTCCGGTTGGTGCATACCCTGTTCGGCGTGACGATCCTGCCCGACACGGCCAGCGTCTGGCATCCGGATGTGCGCTTCTTCCGCATCGAGCGCGACGGCATGCTGGTCGGTCAGTTCTACCTCGACCTGTACGCGCGCAGCGGCAAGGGCGGCGGCGCCTGGATGGACGATGCGCGCGGCCGACGCGTGCGCCCTGACGGGTCGCTGCAAACCCCGGTCGCCTACCTGACCTGCAACTTCACCCCGCCGGCCACGCTCGACGGCGTACTGCAAAGCGCGCTGTTGACGCACGATGAAGTGACCACGCTGTTCCACGAATTTGGCCACGGACTGCACCACATGCTGACCGAGGTCGAAGAATTGGGCGTGTCCGGTATTTCCGGGGTGGAATGGGATGCCGTGGAACTGCCGTCCCAGTTCATGGAAAATTTCTGCTGGGAATGGGATGTGCTTGCCAACATGACTGCCCATATCGACACCGGCGCCCCGCTGCCGCGCGCCTTGTTCGATAAGATGCTCGCGGCCAAGAACTTCCAGTCGGGCTTGCAGACCTTGCGCCAGGTCGAGTTGTCCTTGTGCGACATGCATTTGCACTACGACTATGATGCGTCAAGCGCACAAAGTGTGCAGGAGCTGATCAACGAGGTGCGTGCCAAGTTCTCGGTCTTCATGCCGCCTGCGTTCAATCGTTTTCAACATTCGTTCGGACACATCTTTGCAGGTGGCTATGCCGCCGGTTACTATAGTTATAAATGGGCCGAAGTATTGTCGGCCGACGCCTATGGCGCATTCGAGGAAGCGCAGGCGGCGGGCGGCGGCAAACTGCTCGACGAGACCGGAAAACGCTTTCAACAAGAAATTCTTGCCGTTGGCGGTTCGCGGCCGGCGCTCGAATCGTTCAAGGCTTTCCGCGGTCGCGAACCGAGCATCGACGCGCTGTTGCGCCATAGCGGTATGGCGCCGACCGGCGCGCACGCAGCCTGAGTTGTTTCATTTATGGAGATGAGTGTGCTTTCAATCAATGCAACACCGGGGCGCCTGCGCGCCATCGCCGCCCTCGCTGCGCTGCTGTGTGCATCGACGGCCAGCGCACAAATGTACAAATGGGTCGATGAAAAAGGCGTCGTGCAATACAGTGACCGACCGCCGGCGACGCAGACCAAGGTCGAGCTGAAGTCGTATTCGGGTGGCGACGCGAATGTCGAACTGCCGTTCGCGCTCGCTGCGGCCATCAAGAACAATCCCGTCACCATCTACACCACCAGTCAGTGCGAACCGTGCGCGCAGGCACTGAGTATGTTGCGCGCACGCGGCGTCCCCTACACCGAAAAGACGGTCCTGACGGCGGAAGATCATGCTGTGTTAAAACGCGTCGGCGGCAAGGAGTTACTGCCGTTGATCACGATCGGGCGCAATAAGCTGAGCGGCTTCGAGGCGAACGGCTGGAACGCGGCGCTCACCGCCGCCACTTACCCGGAGCAGAGCGTCTTGCCGGTGGCATTTCGCTACGCGCAGGCGGAATCGGCAGCCGCGCCCCGTCCGTCCGCGCCGGACGCCACGGCCCAAGCGGCGGCCAAGGCCGCCGAGGCCGCCGAGGCGACGCGGCGCGCGCGTGCCGCCGAGGCAATCAAAGTTCCCGAGTTCCAGTTCTGAACACGCTCGGCAACCAACGCGCGGCGCGCCCGTCTGGTCGCCGCGGACATTAGCGTTGGGAATGTTTCAAAACAATTCGACGCTGACCCTGATTATTTTGCAATGAACTGGGGGGAAGTGCTAAACAGCCTGTGCCGCCACTGATTGTTGCATGTTGCCATCGACGTGGACGGCGTTTGCTGCTCTAATGCCACTCTGCCTGTGATCCCGATTTTCGCCACTTTGACGCCCCGCTTGCCATGACCCGTATCGATTTTCATACCAATATCCCGGACAAGCTGGCCTACGTGTGCCGACTGGCGCGCAAGGCAAGCGCCGCGCGCAGCCAGCTGGTGCTGCTGTGCGCCGATGCGCAGCAGGCGGCGGCGCTCGATGAGGCGCTGTGGACGTTTTCGGACACCGACTTCTTGCCCCATGTGCTGGCCAACGATGCGCTGGCGGCCCATACGCCAATCATCATCAGCGCCGACACCAACGCCGCGCTGCCCCACCACGATATGTTGGTCAACTTGAGTGCTGCCACGCCGACCCAGCTGGGCAGTTTTCAAAGAGTGTTTGAAATCATCTCGACCGACCCGGCCGACGCCGCCGCCGGACGCCTGCGCTATGCCGCCTACAAGCAGCAAGGCCATTCATTGACGCACTTTGTGGCGACACCATCATGAGCGAGAACGCCATGTTCGATACCAGTATCCCCGTGTTGACCGAAGTGATCGAAGACGTGTTCGCCGCCGAACCGGCCGCGCCGAGCGGCGCGCCGCAGGCCGAGGCGCCGCGCGATGCCCTGGCGCGCTTCGACAGCCAGGCGCACAGCGAGTGGAGCGCGGCCGACTGGGATACGCTGGAGCGACGCCTGTCCGAGCGCATCTTGCGCCAATTGCAAAGCCGGGTCGACTTCGTGCTCGAACAGCGCATCAAGGACAGCATGGCCGACGTGCTCCAGCACGCGCTGGCCGGCCTGACCGGCGAGATCCGCACCGGCTTGCAGCAGACCATCGAGAAAATCGTCGCGCGCGCCGTCACGCAAGAGCTGGCCCACCTGCAGACGTACAAGAAGTAGCGACTGAGCATCGCATCGGCGCAAGGCCCGACCATGGCGTGCACCCGGCAATTGACGCTCCGAGCGTCGGGCGGGCGCGCAGCGTAGCGGCCCTGCCCGGCTGGACGTGTGACGCAGGAAATCCGGTAAAATCGACCGCAGGCAAGCATTTACACGACATTTGGCTTTGCGCGGCGCGCATTTTGTTGTACCTTTCTGCGTATCACAAAATTTGCAAATCGGCGTCGTACAGCGGCGCCATGATCAATCCAACGGAGACCGCACCTATGTTGTTCAAGACAAAGTTCATTCCACTCGCCATCGCTTTGGCATTTGCCGGCAGCGCCAGCGCGCAAGAAGTGATCAAGATCGGCCACGTCGGCCCGATCTCGGGTGCCAGTGCGCATCTGGGCAAGGATAATGAAAACGGCGCGAAAATGGCGATCGACGAACTCAATGCCAAAGGCTTCGTGATCGCCGGCAAGAAAGTCAAGTTCGTGCTGCTGACCGAAGACGACGGCGCCGATCCGAAGCAAGGCACCACGGTGGCGCAAAAACTGGTCGATGCCAAAGTCAATGGCGTGATCGGTCACCTCAATTCGGGCACCACCGTACCGGCCTCGAAGATCTACTACGATGCCGGCATTCCGCAAATCTCGCCGTCGGCCACGCTGCCCCAGTACACCCAGCAAGGCTTCAACACGGCGTTTCGGACCTGCGCCAATGACGGCCAACTGGGCGCCGCACTGGCCAATTACGCGCTGACGACGAGCAAGGCGAAAAACATCGCCGTCATCGACGACCGCTCCGCTTACGGCCAGGGTGTGGCCGCCGAGTTCGAAAAAGGCGCGAAAAAAGGCGCCGGCGTGAAGATTGTCGGACACGAGTTCACCAACGCCAACGCGACCGATTTCAACGCGATCCTCACCTCGATCAAGGCCAAGAAGCCGGACGTGGTGTTCTTCGGCGGCATGGATTCGGTGGCCGGACCGATGCTGCGTCAGATGAAAGCGCTCGGGATCAATGCCAAGTTCATGGGCGGCGACGGCATCTGCACCGAATCGCTGGCCAAGCTGGCCGGCGAAGGCATGGGTGATGGCCAGGTGGTGTGCGTCGAAGCGGGCGGCCTGCCGGAAGCGGAGAAAAAGCCGCTGGAAGATTTCAAGGCCGCGTTCCTGAAAAAATACGGCGTGCCAGTGCAACTGTACGCAGCCTATGTGTACGATTCGGTGATGGTGATGGCCGAAGCGATGAAGAAGGCCGGTTCCGCCGAGCCTGCCAAATACCTGCCGGTGCTGGCCAAGATCCAGTACAAAGGTCTGACGGGCAATATCTCGTTTGACGCCAAGGGCGACCTGCAACATGGCAACATGACGCTGTTCACCTACAAGGGCGGCAAACGCGAAGTGTTGGGCCTGGTCTCGAAATAATTCCCGACCCCGTCGGCACAGCGCGCTCGTCTAACGAGCGCGCTTTTTTTTGCCTGCGCCGCGCCGCCGCGACCGGACCGCGCGCGCGGTTGTCCGCGCTTTTGCATCGATGTCCAGGCTGGTCGTCCCATCTGGCAACTGTGCCGGGGCGTCAGCGCGGCGCTGGCCTGTGCGACGTGCGCGGCCCATAAAAAAAGCGCGCCGGGATCGCAGCGCGCTTTCTTTGTGTCGGACCGCAGAAATTATTTCTGCGACAGTACCCACTTGACCAGGGTCCGCGCTTCTGCCTCGGTCACCTGCGGGTTCGCTGGCATCGGGACCGCGCCCCACGAACCGGAACCACCTTTCATGACCTTGTGGGTCAGCTTTTCTTCCGCATCTTTTTGACCGGCGTATTTGGCCGCGACATCTTTGTACGCAGGGCCCACCAGTTTCGTCGCAATGGCGTGGCAAGCCATGCAATTTTTTGCTTTTGCCAAATCGGCATTCGCCATCGCGCCTGTCGATGCAAACGCTGACAATACCAAACCTACCAACAAGGACCGTTTCATCGTATTCTCCATAGTGACTAGCTGCCGCATTTTACCGCGTTTCCGTGAGCAAATGCCGACGGTAGTAGCGCAACAACGGCTCAGGGTGTCGCCCGGTTGACCGCTGCCGACAATCGCCCCGGTGGCGCCGGCGCCAAAGCGCCGACGATTATTACACCCCGGCACGCATTTGTTTGTATGATGCAGGTAGACAAGGAGCTTTTGATGCCACTGATTCTTTTGATTGCCGCATTGTGCGGGCTGAAATACTTTGAAGTTTGGCGTTTTACCGAAATGTCCTGGTGGTGGGTCATCGGCTTGATGGTGTTCGCCTTCATCTGGTTCGAGTTCATCGAGAAAATTTTCGGTTTGGACAAGCGCAAGGCGCACAACATCGACGAGCAGCGCCGCAAAGACAGGATCAAGCAAAGCTTCGACAAACACCAATAAACGCAGCGCCCGACACACAGCGCGCGCATGGCCAGCTGCCATGCGCGCGCTGTGTCATATGCGCCGCCCGTTTGGCGACTCGCGGCACACTTGCCAGACGACGTCAGCGCGACCACGCTGGCCAGCTCCCCGGCCAGCTTGCTGCCTGTGAGCGTGCGGCGCGCGCCGTGCAGCCGGCTCGCAGCAGCAGCCATCACATCATCGTCTGGCGCACGCCGCCGACCTTCTTGCCGGTCCAGCGCGAACTGCCGGCCACCAGATTAGCCTGCGCGCGGGCGACTGCCAAATAGCTGCCGTGCGCGGCGGTGAGTCATATAAACTATCACGGACACACATTCCGACAGAAAACCATATCGATGAACCTGGAACTGCGCCAGCTGCGCTACTTCGTGACGGTGGCCGAGGAACTTCATTTCGGCAAGGCCGCGCTGCGCCTGCACATGACCCAGCCACCGCTGTCGCAAACCATCCTGGCGCTCGAGCAGATGCTGGGCGCGCAGCTGTTCGAGCGCAACCGGCGCAGTGTCGCGCTCACGCCGGCCGGCCACGCACTGCTGCCGGAGGCGCGCCGTATGCTGGCCCAGGCGCGCGAGTTGCCCGAGCTGGTGCGCCGCGCCGCCACCGGCGAAGTGGGCCGGCTGTCGCTCGCCTTCATCTCGTCGGCCGACTACAGCGTGCTGCCGCCCTTCCTGCGCGCCTACCGGGCCGCCTATCCGCAGGTGCAGATCGCGCTGCAGGAGGCCACCACCGACGTGCAGCTGGACGATCTGCTGCACGGGCGCATCGACGCCGGCCTGTTGATTCCGCCGCTGCCCGACAAGGCGCGCGTCGAGCTCGACTACCTGGCGGTGCTGACTGAACCGCTGGTGCTGGCCGCGCCGACCGGCTTGCTGAGCCAGCGCGGACCGGTGCGTTTGGCCGCGCTGCCGTCGATGCCGCTGATCATCTTCCCGCGCCCGATCGCGCCGGCGCTGCACGACGCCATCCTGGCCTGCTTTCGCGCGGCCGGCATCACGCCGGAGATCGGCCAGCAGGCGATCCAGATGCAAACCATCGTCAGCCTGGTGTCGGCCGGCATGGGAATCGCCCTCGTGCCACAATCGGTGTCCAATCTGATGCGCCCCGGCGTAGAATACCGGGCGCTGCGCGACCCCAGCCCGCAGGTCGAGACGGGGCTGGCCTGGCGACGCGACAATGACTCGCCGGTCTTGCGCGGCTTTTTGGAACTACTACGAAAGAACATCTCATGTTGATACACCCGATGCCCGACCCCGTCGCATTTTCGATCGGCCCCGTGCATGTGCACTGGTACGGCCTGATGTATGTGCTGGCGTTTGCCATGTTTATTGTGCTCGGACGGGTGCGCATCAAGCAGCCACACATCGCCGCGCTGGGCTGGAAGAATATCGACCTCGACGACATGCTGTTTTACGGCATGCTCGGCGTCGTGCTGGGCGGACGACTGGGCGAGGTGCTGTTCTACCGGCCGGCGTTCTTCCTGGCCAATCCGCTGGAAATTTTCATGGTCTGGCACGGCGGCATGTCCTTTCACGGCGGCTTCCTCGGCGTGATGCTGGCGATGGCACTGTGGGCCCGCAAGGCGGGGCGCAATCTGCTCGACGTGTACGACTTCATCGCCCCGCTGGTGCCGCTCGGCTACGCGGCCGGGCGGATCGGCAACTTCATCAACGCCGAACTGCCCGGCCGGGTGGCCGACGCGTCGCTGCCGTGGGCCATGATCTGGCCCAACGTGGATGCGCTGCCGCGCCACCCGTCGCCGATCTACCAGGCGCTGATCGACGGCCTGTTGGTGTTCATCATCCTGTGGCTGTACGCGCGCAAGGCGCGACCACGGCTGGCGGTGGGCGCGATGTACACGCTGCTGTACGGCTGCGCGCGTTTCTTCACCGAATATTTCCGCACCCCGGACTACGAGGTGACGTTTGGTGGCATCACGATTTCATCGGGCCAGTTGCTGTCGCTGCCGATGATCGTGGCTGGCATCGCGATGCTGACATGGGTCTACACCCGCGCGTCGAAAACCGTCGCCAAAACCTGACTGACCGTGCCGCCGCCGGCGTGGGCAGGCCGCCACATACCCGCGGGGGCGCGACGCGCTGCAGCGCAGGCAATCCGTCGCATCCACGCCTCAGCCGCACACGGTTGACGCGATCGGGCCGATTGGCGAGCTCGACGACGCGGTAAGATAGCTTGCCATGCACCGTGCATGGCAAGCTATCTGCGAACGGGAAACCCATGACCGATACCAGCGACGCCCAGACCGGCCTCTCCAGCGCTTTGGCGCAGCAACGTCTGCACGACGATGGTCCCAACGAGCTGCCCTCGACCAAGCCGCGCTCGCCGCTGGCGATTGCCTGGCAAGTGCTGCGCGAGCCGATGTTCATCCTGCTCATTTCCTGCGGCAGCATCTACCTGTTATTGGGCAGCAAACAGGACGCCGCCATCCTGCTCGGCTCGGTGCTGATCATCATGGGCATGAGCTTCATGCAGGAGCGCAAGAGCGAACGCACGCTCGAAGCGCTGCGCGACCTGTCGAGCCCGCGCGCACTGGTGCTGCGCGACGGCCAACAGCAGCGCATCGCCGGGCGCGACGTGGTGCGCGGCGACATCATCGTGCTCTCGGAAGGCGACCGCGTGCCGGCCGACGCCTGCCTGTTCGCCTGCCAGAGCATGACGGTCGATGAATCGCAGCTCAGCGGCGAATCGGTGCCGGTGCGCAAGCAAGCCAGCGCCGACGTCGTCGACCAGGTCGGCCCGCCCGGCGGCGACGACCTGCCGTTTGTATATTCCGGTTCGCTGGTGGTCGAGGGCAGCGGGCGCGCGCGCGTGCTGGCCACGGGCGAGCGCAGCGCGCTGGGGCGCATCGGCGAGGCACTGTTCACGCTCAAGACTGAACCGAGCCACCTGCAGCGCGAGACGGCGCAGGCGGTCAAACTGGTCGCGCTGTCGTCCATCGCGCTGGTGCTGGTACTGGCGCTGTGGTACGGCATCACGCGACACGACTGGCTCAACGGCATGCTGGCCGGCCTGACGCTGGCGATGGGCATCCTGCCGGCCGAATTGCCGCTGATACTGACGATTTTCCTCGGCCTGGGCGCCTGGCGCATCGCCAAGAAACGCGTGCTCACGCGGCGCATCTCGGCCATCGAAATGCTGGGCGCGGCCACCGTGCTGTGCGTCGACAAGACCGGCACGCTGACGGAAAACCGGATGGCGTTGGCGCAGGTGCTGGTGGACGACGAGGTGCATGTGTTTGCCGATGCCGCGCAGGCGCTGCCGCAAGATTTCGCCGAGGTGTTTCACGCGACGCTGGAGTTCGCGATGCTGTCGAGCCACCGCCAACCGTTCGACCCGATGGAGAAAGCCATCCTGGCCGCCGGCCAGGCGGCGCTGGCCGGCACCGAACACCTGCACAGCAGTTGGAGCCTGATCGACGAATACCCGCTCTCGCCGGCCCTGCTGGCGATGTCGCGGGTGTGGCGCTCGCCCGACCAGAACGATTACGTGATCGCGGCCAAGGGCGCGCCCGAGGCGATCATCGACCTGTGCCACCTGGACGCGGCGCAGGCGGCGCGCATCGGCGCGCAGGTGGACCGGGTCGCCGCCCAAGGCTTGCGCGTGCTGGCTGTCGCACAGGCCGCGTTTCATCAGCAGGCGCTGCCCGAGATCCAGCATGACTTCGCGTTCCGTTTCCTTGGCCTGATCGCGCTGGCCGACCCCTTGCGCCCCACCGTGCGCGCCGCCATCGGCGAGTGCCATGCGGCCGGCATCAGCGTCGTCATGATCACGGGCGACTATCCGGCCACGGCGCTGGCGATCGCCGCCCAAAGCGGGCTGGACGCCAGCGCCGGGGTGCTCACCGGCAGCGACCTGGACACGCTCGACGACGCCGCGCTGGCCGAACGCATCGGCCCGATCAAGGTGTTTTGCCGGGTCCAGCCGGAACAAAAACTGCGCCTGGTGACGGCCTTCAAGCAGGCCGGCCAGATCGTCGCGATGACCGGCGACGGCGTCAACGACGCGCCCGCGCTGAAGGCGGCGCACATCGGCATCGCGATGGGCGGCCGCGGCACCGACGTGGCGCGCGAAGCGGCCGCGCTGGTGCTGCTCGACGACGACTTCAGCGCCATCGTTGCCGCCGTGCGCCTGGGCCGGCGCATCGTCGACAACATCCGCAAGGCGGTGGTGTTCGTCGTGGCCGCCCACATCCCGATCGCCGGCCTGTCGATGCTGCCAGTGATGCTGGGCTGGCCGCTGCTGCTGCTGCCGGTGCATATCGTGTTCTTCGAACTGATGATCGATCCGACCTGTTCGGTGGTATTCGAGGCCGAGCAGGAAGAGGCCGATGTGATGACGCGCCCGCCCCGGCGCAGCGAAGCGAAGATCTTCGATCGCAGCTTGCTGCTGCGCGGCGTGCAGCAAGGCGGCGTGCTGCTGGCCGTACTGCTCAGCGTGTACCTGCTGGCGCAATGGGCCGGCTTGCCGGTCGATCAGACGCGCGCGCTGACATTTTGCGCGATGATCGTGGGCGATATCTGGCTGATTTTCCTGAACCGCTCCTGGTCCTTGCCACTGCGCAGCGCCGTTACCTTGCCCAATCCGACCCTGTGGTGGATCGTCGCGGGCGCGCTGCTAGTGCTGGCACTGGCGCTGTATCTGCCGTTCATGAACGCCCTGTTCCACTTCGGCATGCCGGCACCCGCCCATCTGGCGCTGACAGTCGCCTTTGTCAGCGCGATGCTACTGCTGATCGGCGCGTTCACCCGGACACGCTTGCGGCACGCACTGCTCTGAACGCAGGCGCGCCGACCTGAGCACACGCGTACTGACCTGAACGCCGCATCCGGTGGCGGCGCAAACTGGCGGCCCGTCTGTGCGGCGCCACGTCCCGTCGACGTTGGCCCGTTTGTCCGTTCGCCCCGCCCCGTCGACGTGCGTCCATTGCCCCTGCCGATTGTTTCGATTGACAACTGACCAGCGGTCAGCATATCATCGCCATTCAACTGACCGGCGGTCATTTCACCTTGACAGCCAAGCACACAAAGGAAACGACATGGATAGCATCAAGGGGAAATGGGCGCTCGTCACAGGTGCGTCGAGCGGCTTCGGGCTTGATTTCGCGCGCGAACTGGCCGAGGCCGGCGCGCATCTGGTGCTCGCTGCACGCAGCGCCGAGCCGATGGAGCAGCTGGCCGCGCAATTGCGCGCGCAGCACCACATCGAGGTGGTCATCGAGGCGATCGACCTGGCCGAGGCGGGCGCCGCCCACCAACTGAAGCGCCGCATCGACGCGCGTGGCATCGCCATCGATGTGCTGATCAACAACGCCGGCGTGGGCGTGTTTGGCGCCTTTCTCGAGCAGCCGCTGGAGAAGACCATGTCGATGCTGCAGCTGAACATGATGGCGTTGACCGAATTGACCCACCTGTTCGCCGCCCCGATGGTCCAACGCGGTGGCGGCCATATTCTGCTGGTGGCCAGCATCGGCGGCTATCAGGCCACGCCCTGCTATGCGGCCTATTCCGCCTCCAAGGCGTACGTGCTGCTGTTCGGTGAAGCGCTCAATGTCGAGCTGGCGCCGCACAAAGTGAAGGTCAGCGTGCTCTCGCCGGGCATCAGCGCCACCGGTTTTTTGAGCGTGTCCGGCCAGCGCGCCACGCCCTACCAACGCATCGCGATGATGCAGCCCCGGCCGGTGACCCGGATCGGCCTGAAGGCCATGTTCGCCGGCAAGGCCAGTGTCGTGGCCGGCTTGGCCAACCGTCTCACCATCTTCAGCAACCGCCTCTCGCCACGCAGCCTGCAAAGCCGGGTCGCTTACGCGCTGATGAAAAACTGAGCACTGGCCATCCTGGCGTGCGCTCTGGGGTTGGCGCGGGCACGGTTCGGGCCAGCGTGTAAAATACCGGCTCCTTCCCGCCATCGCCCACCATGACCCAACGCGCCTTTTCTGCCGACGACAAAGCGGCCCGCCGCAGCGCCATCTTGCAAGTGGCGCGCGCGCTGTTTGTGCAAGATGGCCGCCAGTTGCCGTCGGCGGCGGCCATCGCCAGCGCGGCCGGCCTGGCCAAGGGCACCGTGTATCTGTATTTCCGTACCAAGGAAGAGATTTTCGTGTCGCTGCTGGCCGAGGACTTCGCCGGCCTGCTGCACGAAGTCGATGACGCGCTCACGGCGCGGCCGCAGATCAGCCATCTGATCGCCCGCATTGCCGCCTATATCGCCGCCCACCCCGAACTGTTGCGACTCGACGCGATGGCTTACAGCGTGCTCGAGCAAAACCTCAGCGAACAGCAATTGCGCGCCTTCAAGCTCGACCTGACGCACGCGCTGGTGGCGGTCGGCGCGCGCCTGGACAGCACGCTGGGCCTGCCCGCCGGACGCGGCGTCAGTTTGCTGCTGCGCACCTACGCACTGATCCGCGGCCTGTGGCAGTCGCTCGATTATCCGCCGGCCATGCGCGCCATTCTGGCCGACCCCGTGTTCGCGCCGATCCGGCCCGACTTTCACAGCGAGCTAGTGCAAGCCTTGGGCGAATACTGGCGCGGCGCCTTGCTGAACCCGGCGCCAAGCGCTGGCTGAGTGCGGCGCCCGAGCAATCGGGTGCCGCCGCGCCAGACACCGATGTGGGCGCCGTTCCCCGTCTTATCCGTACGGCGTGAAGGCGACCCCGGACTGAATCACGCCGATCAGCGCAGCTTGATTTTCGGCACTTTCGCTAAAGAAGGCCAGAGTCTGCGCCGCTGTGACCAGATGATGGTCGAGCACCCCCAGCCAATAATCAAAGCCGCCACTGTCGGGGGCGCGGTGCATGACGTTCGCGTACAGCGCCCCGACCAGCTGCGCATTGCCGGGCTGCTCACCGTACAGGGCCTTGAATTCGGCGGAGCTGCCGAACGCGCTGGCCAGTTCCACCAGCGTGCTGCCGCCGTCCATCGCATGGATCCAAAAACCGAGTCCGCCCGGGTCGGGCACACGATCGAACGCGGCCTGATACAGCCGGTAGACCTGAGCGGACACGCCATCGAGGCCAATCGACCCGTCGTCAAACTGCAGGCGTTCAATAGCACTGACGACGTCGGTGCCGGCGCCGCCCGGCTTGTGCACGAAACTGGCGCCGCCGCTGGCCGGCGTGACCGTATAGTCGCTACGCAGACCGGGATAGCGCAGCTGATCGAGCCCCCCCGCGCCGTCGAGGACGTCGTTGCCCGCGCTGCCGCTGAACTGATCGCACCCGGCCGAGCCGAGTAACGCATCGTTGCCGGCGCTGCCGGCCAGCGTGGGCGCCGCACCGCCGGCTCCGCTGCCGAACGCATCGCCGCCGCGCGGCGCGCTGGCATTGCCGGCCAGATCCAGCACGGCGCCGGCCTCAAACGCCAGTTGGTAGCCGGTGTTGCCGGCCAGGGGATGCACGGGACTGATCGTCAGGGTCGAACCGGACACGTTCACGCGGCTGCTGGTGGCCGCGTCGAAGCTGTCGACGTAGCCGCCGGCGGCGTCCTGCAACACGATCGCACCGGTTCCGCGCGCGATCGCTTCGCTAAAGTTCACGACGACGTCGGCGCCATGCATATGCACCGCCAGTAGCACCGGCGCGCGAGTATCTGGCGCCGGCGCGCTCGGGCCGGCCACGCTGAGCACATAATTGCCGGTCTGGCCCGGGTGGGCCGCACTCGCCGCCAGATAATATTGCGCCGAGCTTGACGGACTAAAGGCCATCGCACTGCCTTGGCCTGGCGCATCGAGCACCAGTGTGCCGGCGCTGTTGTACAAGGCCAGGTGGGGGCTGTCCAGCGGCCCGACATCGGCGCCCGCCAGCGTGAAGTCATAGTGCTTGCCGGCCTGCAGGGCAATACCGAACCAGTCCTGGTCCAGTGCGTTGTCGATGTGACCGGCGATGCTGGCGTTCGGGCCGATCCGGCCTGTGGAGCTGCGATTGGCGGCGAAATCGTCGGCCGGTGCGGCCGGCGCGTTTGCCCCGTACAACAGGTAGCCGCCCAGGCCGGTGCCGCCAGCGCCGCTGGACGCGCTCAGGTAATACACGGCGCTGTCGGGCGCTGTCACGCCCAGCTGGGCGCCCAGGCCGGCGCCGCTGTCGTCGTCGCTGTCGACCAACTTGCCATCGGCGTCGTACAACGCCAGATAGGGGTCACTGAGTCCGTCAAAGGCGCGCGCCTCGAGGTTGAACTGGTAGCGTTGACCGGCCACCAGACTGACCGAAAACCAGTCAGCATCGTCGAGGTTCTCGATGTGTCCGGCGACCGAACGCCCAACTGCCAGGTCGGCCGCGCCAACAATGCCGTCCGGGTGGTCGTCCGGCGCGGCATCGTCGTTGATGATCACGGCGCTGGCAATGGCACCGTCGGCATGCAGGCCGGGCGCATACGCAAGCCGGTAATCCCAATGACTCTGCGACGGCGTGCCGCTGATGACGACATCGATCTGATCGCCCGCATGCAGGGCCAGCGTCGCCGGAATACGCACACTGCCCGCATACGGCGTGTCGGCGCCATTGCCGGCCGCCCACACCGAATTGACGTACAGGTTCACCGCCAGCGGCATCGACGCGGCATCACTGGTGAGCACGAAACTGCCGGCGTCACCGTCCAGCGTGTAGAAGTGCTCGGTCACCGGGTAGTCCGAGTCGACCGATTCGTCCATTCTGGACACGCCCGCCCCGTCGTCGATGACGGCGCCCAGCGGATGGCGTAACGCGACGCAAAAGCCGCCATCGGCTTCGAACACGGCATCGCCTTGCACCGGCACGCTCAGGCTGACGCTGACTTGTCCGGCGGCGAACGTGAGCGTGCCGGCGGGGAAGCTGGCGCCGGCGAAGTCGGCCGCGCTGGCAGGATGCGCGCCGCTGCCGGACACGCTCCAGTCCACCGATGATGGCGCGCTCAGGTCGCCGCTGCGACTGACGCTGAAGGTGAACGCGGTTACGCCATCGGCGCCCTCGTCGCCGCTGCTGGCGTCGGCATCGATGCGCAGCAGCGGCAAGGCGGTGACGCTGACGGCATCGGCACCGGCCAGCAGGCTGGTCGCGCGCGCGGCACGCCACAACGGCGCGCTGGCAAAATCGGGAACGGACATGCTGTGTGCTTCCTTCATGATGAGGGGAACTCAGACGCAGGCCGACGTGGCCAGGCGCGCAGCATGACAATTTACCTAGCCATTATTACAAGGCCATGACGCCCCTGCCAAATGGGAACGAGCGCAGCGAGCAGCGCGGCATAACGATCGCGGGCGGGGGGCGCCGGCACGAGCGCGCCACAGCGGGGGCATCAAACAGCGCGTCTGTGTTGCGCCACTGGCGGTGCAACGACTGCCCGGACCACACCGCCTGGCCCGTCGGGCGCCTAATGGATGGCGCTCCACAGCATGTAGCCGGCCAATGCGTACAAGATCAGCGCGAACAGTCGTTTGAGCTTTTGCACCGGCAGGCGATGCGCCATGTGCGCGCCCAGCGGCGCCGCCACCACGCTGGCGCCGGCCAGCAAGGCCAGCGCGGGCAAGTAGATAAATCCGAGCGAATGGGCCGGCAGATTCGGCGCGCCCCAGCCGTAATAAATATTTGACAGCGTGCCGGCCAGCGCGACGGGGAAACCCAGCGCGGCGCTGGTGGCCACGGCGTTGTGGATTTTCACGTTACACCAACTCATGAACGGCACCGAGATGAAGCCGCCGCCCGCCCCCACCAGTCCGGACATCAGGCCGATCACGCCACCGGCGCCGAACATGCCGGATGCGCCGGGCAGCTCGCGCGCGCCGGCCGGTTTTTTCCCCAGCAGCATCTGGGTCGCCGCGAAGGCGATGAACACGCCGAAAAACAGCGCCAGCACGGTCGGATTCATTTGCTTGCCTATCCATGCGCCGCACCAGGCGCCCACCACGATACCGGGCGAAAGCAGCCACACCACCGGCCACAATACCGAGCCGTGCCGATGGTGCGCGTGCACCGAGGACATCGACGTGAACAGGATCGTCGCCAGCGAGGTCGCGATCGCCATATGCACCACCACGTCGGCGCCGAAATGCTTGGCCGTGAAAATCATGATCGTAAACGGCACCAGGATCATGCCCCCGCCGATGCCCAGCAAGCCCGCCGCGAAACCGCCCATCAGGCCCATTGCCAGAAACAGCAAGGCCAGCGGCCACGCCATCAGCGTGGCGCCGGGGAACCGGGCGCGTCGAGCAGCGCGATGATCGTGCGCCACTGCGCCTCGGTGACCGGGGTGATCGACAGGCGGCTGCCTTTTTGCAACAACAGCATGTCCGCCAACTCAGGCAGGCTGCGCATCTGCGCCAGCGCCAGCAGGGGCGTCTTGCGCACGGCGTGCACGTCGACGACAACCCAGCGCGGCTGCGCGCGGGTCGCCTTCGGATCGTAGTATTTGCCTTGCGGGTCGAATTGGGTCTCGTCCGGATACGCCGTGCTGGCCACTTCGGCCAGGCCCGCCACGCCCGGCTCGGCGCAACTGGAGTGATAAAACAGCACGCCGTCGCCGGGCGCCATCGCGTCGCGCATGAAGTTGCGCGCCTGGTAGTTGCGCACGCCGAACCACGCCACCGTCTTGCCGGGCGCGCCCAGCACATCGTCGATGCTCACTTCGTCCGGTTCGGATTTCATCAACCAATAGCGCATGTCGGAGTCGTTTTCTGTGTGGCGCAGCGAATGGCGCGGCGACGCCGGCGACGTGCGCGACCATAAAAAAAGCGGTTGCGCATCGAATAATGCAGCAACCGCTTCAGGAATATAGTGCCCCGCAAGTGCCGTTTATGCCGGCATCCTGAACCTGAGGTTCAAGGTGGTCACAGTTAGTCAAATTTCGGGTTCGTCGAACGAGCGACGCTCACTCCCATCGGACAAATTTCCGCAACCGGTGCACATAAATGGTTCAAGGAATATATGGCAATCGCGAACACTGCAGGGTAGACGAAGTTTACTCCGATGGGCCTGCATGTCAATTCTAATTTCCAAAATCAGAACAGATTCTCTTGCGGCGTGAGCGCACTTTCAAGCACCGTGTGCATCGCCGCGAGCTTCTGCTTGACTTCCAGAATCGACATCTCAGAGAGCGGACCGTTGGGGTTTTTGACTGACAAAAACTCGGCCGCCACGCCCAGCGCCGCCATCACGGCGATGCGGTCGTTGCCCTTGACTTTGCCGCCGTCGCGCAGCGCGCACATCTTGCCGTCGAGGTAACTGACCGCTTCTTGCAAGGTGCGCTGCTCGCCTTCTTTGCAGGCCAGCCGGTAAGGCTGCCCCATGATCGTCACGTCCAGTTGGATCATTCTGCGCTCTCCTCATCGGCGTCGGCGTCGGCCTCGGCGGGGGTGTCGTGTTCCAGCGCGGGGATGGCCACCAGCAAGGCCTCGACGCGCCGGTGCGCTTCGCCCAGACGCTGCGCGTAGGCCTCGTTGTCGGTCGTCAGCATGGCATTGGCGCGGCGCAATTGGGCGTTCTCGCGACGCAGTGACAGCGTCAGCGCGGCCAGTTGGTCGATTTTGTCGGAAAGTTCGTGGAATTCAGAAATCATCCCGTAACTATAGGGCGGGAAAGGAATTTCCGTCAACAGATTCAGTCGCTTAGGGCCGTTTATTCAAGCTCAGTCTGGTTTACGGCCGGGCCCGACGGGCGCCGCGCCGACGCCTTCCAGGCTTGAGCAATGTCAACTTTCGTCCATTGCATGTCGCAAAACACCCCCGTTTACAAGAAATAAACGCGGACCCGACTTGAAATACCGGAACTCCGTCCCTATAATTAGCACTCGTTAGCAGAGAGTGCTAACAACCGTTTCTGAGCCTTGCATCTTAATACAAGGCAACTTGACTGAAGGAAGCTTGCCTAAATCGGCTTTCATTATTAGCAACATCCATTGAACTTTAAGGAGTTTTGCATGAACCTTCGCCCTTTGAATGATCGCGTCATCGTCAAGCGTCTCGACCAAGAAACCAAGACCGCCTCCGGTCTGATCATTCCTGATGCAGCTGCTGAAAAACCGGATCAAGGCGAAGTTCTCGCCATCGGTAACGGCAAGATCCTCGAAAACGGCAACGTGCGTCCGCTGGAAGTGAAAGTCGGCGACCGCGTCCTGTTCGGCAAGTACTCCGGTCAGACCGTCAAGGTCGACGGCGACGAACTGCTGGTGATGCGCGAAGAAGACATCATGGCCGTAGTGGTCCGCTAAGCGACAAGTTATCGCAATCCTTGCACGACTTTATCCACGAATTCACGGAGAAATAACATGGCAGCTAAAGAAGTAGTATTCGGCGACGCAGCGCGCGCCAAAATGGTCGAAGGCGTCAACATTCTGGCCAACGCAGTCAAAGTCACCCTGGGCCCGAAAGGCCGTAACGTGGTGCTCGAGCGCTCGTTCGGCGCCCCGACCGTCACCAAGGACGGTGTGTCGGTTGCGAAAGAAATCGAACTCAAAGACAAGCTCATGAACATGGGCGCGCAAATGGTCAAGGAAGTCGCTTCCCGCACCAGCGACAACGCCGGCGACGGCACCACCACCGCTACCGTGCTGGCCCAAGCCATCGTGCGCGAAGGCATGAAGTTCGTTGCCGCCGGCATGAACCCGATGGATCTGAAGCGCGGTATCGACAAAGCTGTCGCTGCCACCGTGGAAGAACTGGCCAAGATCGCCAAGCCATGCACCACCACCAAAGAAATCGCGCAAGTTGGCGCCATTTCGGCCAACTCGGACTACTCGATCGGCGAGCGTATCGCTGAAGCGATGGAAACAGTGGGCAAGGAAGGCGTCATCACCGTTGAAGACGGCAAATCGCTGAACGACGAACTCGACATCGTCGAAGGTATGCAGTTTGACCGCGGCTACCTGTCGCCTTACTTCATCAACAACCCGGAAAAGCAAGTTGCCATCCTGGACAATCCATTTGTCCTGCTGTGCGACAAGAAGATCTCGAACATCCGCGACCTGCTGCCGATTCTGGAACAAGTTGCTAAAGCCGGCCGTCCACTGCTGATCATCGCAGAAGACATCGAAGGCGAAGCACTGGCTACCCTGGTCGTCAACAACATCCGCGGCATCCTGAAAACTTGCGCCGTTAAAGCGCCAGGTTTCGGCGACCGTCGCAAAGCGATGCTCGAAGATATCGCCATCCTGACCGGCGGCCAAGTGATCGCTGAAGAAGTCGGCCTGACGCTGGAAAAAATCACCCTGACCGAACTCGGCCAAGCCAAGCGTATCGAAGTGGGCAAGGAAAACACCATCATCATCGACGGTGCTGGCCAAGCTGAATCGATCGAAGCGCGCGTCAAGATGGTGCGTGTGCAGATCGAAGAAGCAACCTCGGACTACGACCGTGAAAAACTGCAAGAGCGCGTGGCCAAACTGGCCGGCGGTGTTGCCGTGATCAAGGTTGGCGCCGCCACCGAAGTCGAAATGAAAGAAAAGAAAGCCCGCGTTGAAGATGCACTGCACGCTACCCGCGCTGCCGTGGAAGAAGGCATCGTTCCTGGCGGCGGCGTTGCGCTGCTGCGCGCACGTGCCAACATCACCGTCAAAGGCGACAACCCTGACCAAGACGCTGGTATCAAGATCGTTCTGCGCGCCATGGAAGAGCCACTGCGCATGATCGTTCAAAACGCCGGCGAAGAAGCTTCGGTCGTCGTTGCTGCCGTGTTGGCTGGCACGGGTAACTTCGGTTACAACGCTGCCAACGGCACCTACGGCGACATGGTCGAAATGGGCGTGCTGGATCCAGCAAAAGTGACCCGTTCGGCGCTGCAAAACGCTGCTTCGATCGCGTCCTTGATGCTCACCACCGATTGCATGGTCTGCGAACTGGCTGACGACAAAGCGGCTGGCGGCATGGGCGGCGGTATGGGCGGCATGGGCGGCATGGGCGGTATGGACGGCATGATGTAATTGCCTGGCGGCGGCGCCTGGCGCTGCCGCAACGGTCAACGCCGGTGACGCACGCAAATGCGCGCCGGCCAAGTCCACGAATGGCCAGCTTCGGTGTCGAAGCTGGCCATTTTTCTTGGGCGAGGCCTTGATTCATTCGATCAATCGGGCACGGGCCGAGCGGATCATGGTCAAGACTGCATGACGATTACTAAAAAAACCACTATCATTTATTTGAAACAACACATATAATACCAAACCAATTCCAATTTTTACTGCGGCAAGCTGTCGCACGCCACTTCAGAAAGCCTCTCATGACCGCAAAGACCCTGCTCCATATCGCCGCCCTGAGCGCACTGACAGCATGCGGCGCGGCCAGTGCCAGCAGCGTGCTCGATCTGGGTGTGGCCAGCGGCTACAGCGGTTTTTTCTTTGGCAACGTCAACGGCGCGGCCGATGTCGAGGGACGACTGGCTGTCGGCGGCAACCTTAGCGCCGGCTTCGATGTCGGCTACCGCGATGCCTACGCCTCGACGGCGCCCGCGCTGGTGGTCGGCGGCAGTGTCGCGCTGGTGGGCCCGTGGGGCAACGCCGGCTCGATCTACAACGGTCCCAATTACAACACCAACACCAACAGCTCGATCGGCCCAAGTAGTGCCGCCTGGATCTCCAGCGGGCAGGCCAGAATGGGCGATGTAGTCTACGGCGGCACGCTGACGGCCGCCAGCTGGCAGTACGGCAACGCAACACACCAGGCGAACTATCTGGACTTTGGCGCGGCCAAGACGGCGCTGACGGGTCTGTCGACCCAGCTGGCCGGCCAGGCGCAGATCGGCAGCTGGAGCCTGTCGGGCGGGGGCGTCACACTGACAGGCGACGGCCACTCGGACCTGCAGATTTTTGACCTTGGCAATACGGCGCTGAGCAATATCACGCTCAACAACGTCAAGGCAGGCGCACATGTCGTCATCAACAGCACGCTGGCCAGCGTCGTGTTCGGGGGCGACCTGGGCGGTGCGCTGGCCAACTCGACCGACGGTCTGGCCAGCCATCGCGACACCTTGATCTTCAATCTGAGCAATGCCACCAGCGTGGGCCTGAACAGCTTCGTCAACGGCAGCGTGCTGGCGGTGAATGCCGCCGTCACCGGCAGCGGCCACCTGGAAGGCACGCTGATCGCCGACTCGCTGAGTCTGGGCAGCTTTGGCAACAAGCTTGAAATTGGCTACGAGCCGTTCCTGCCCACCACCAGCGTGCCCGAGCCAAGTGGCTACGCGCTGCTGCTGGCCGGCCTGGGACTGCTGGGCGGACTGGCGCGTCGGCGCGCGCGCAGCGCCGCCTAAGCGTCGGGCAGCGCCGGCGCCATGCCGGCAGACACCTGTCGGCCAGCCACTTTCACCACCGTCACCGAGCACTCGGCCTGCGCCACCACCTGAGCCGACACGCTGCCCAGATAGCGCCGTATGGTGGAACTGCCGCGCGAGCCGATGAGGATGTGGTCGACATCGTTGACGCTGGCATACTGGACGATCGCGCTGGCCGGATCGGGCGCTTCCAGCACATGAAAGGTGACCTTGTCGGCCGCCAGCAGCAGCGGGCGAGCCCAGTCCTTCAGCGCCACCAGATGCTTCACGTGCAGATTATTGCCTTCCTTGTCGACCGTCACATCCATCGCGATGCGGTGGGTCTTTTGCACCGTCAGGCAAGCCAGTCGCGCGCCCGGTTCGATCTGCAGGATGCGCCGCGCCGTCACGCGCAGGATCTCGGCCAGCGCCTCCGAGCCTTGCGCCAGATCCAGCGCCACCACCACGATGGGCGCGTGCGCCAGCTGTTCGGCGGCCGATTGCTGCGGCTGCTGCTCGACGCCGATCGCGCGAAACCAGCGCTTGAACACGATCCGCATGCCGTCGCGCCGCAGCTTGGACGCGCGCGCCGTCAGTTGCACCTGCTCGGGGTGGTTCAAATCGGCCGCCAGTTGCGCCGCGCTGTCATAGCGCTTGGCCGGATCGACCTCGAGGCAGCGCAGGATGACTTCCTGCAGCCAGGGCGGAATCTGGGCATTGAGCGCACGCGGGGGCAGCGCGTCACGATACAGGCGCCGGCGCAGCCCGTGCACGGAGCTGGGAAAGCCCAGCGCGCGCGCGCCCGTGCACAGGTGGTACAGCAGCGCGCCCAGCGCGAACAGGTCGCTGCGCGGGTCGTTGCGGATGTGCAGCACCTGCTCGGGTGAGATGTAGGGCGCGGTGCCCATCGGCAGGCGAAACTCCTCGGCCAGCAGGTCGGGCAGCTTGTCGTGGCGCGACAGGCCGAAGTCGATCAGGATCGCCTCGCCACTTTCACGGAACATGATGTTGCTCGGCTTGAGGTCCAGGTGGATCACCTGCTGGCGGTGCAGATCGTGCAGCGCGGTGGCCACTTTGGCACCGATCGCCGCCACCTCCTCGGGCGCCAGCGGCGCCGCGTCGAAGCGCACGCGCAGTGAGTCGCCGGCGATTTCCTCCATCACGATGTAGGGTTGGCCGGTGAAGTCGCCCGAGGCGACGAAACGCGGCACATGCATGCCGCTGAGCTTGGGCATGATCATCTGCTCGACTTCGAAGCCGACGATGGCGGTCGGATCGTCATTGTCGCCCAACAGCGGCAGCTTCATCATCAGCGGCACATCATCGGCTTGCGGCTGGCCGTCGGCGGCTATGCGCACCACGCGCCACAGCGTCGCCATGCCGCCCTTGTGCATTCTTTCTTCCAGCCGGAAGCCGTCGATCAGCATGCCGGGCGCCGGACGCGCGATCGTCATCATCGGCTAGACTCCCTGTTCAAGCCGGCTGCCGAAATGCGGCGCCAGACCGGCCGCGACGATCTTCGCGCCGGCCGCCGCGTGATCGTAGGGCACGCGCAGAAACGTCAGCTCGCCGCGCTCGTCGTCGTACAGCGCGTAGCAGGCGGCCGGGTTGCCGTCGCGCGGCTGACCGACCGCGCCGGGGATGGCCAGCCAGCGCCGCTGCGTGCTCAAGGGAATGCTGAAGTTGGCCACCGGCGTGTGCAGCATCGCCTTGCCGGTGAGCGACAGGTTGTACAGCGCCGGCTCGTGCACATGGCCGCAAAACGTGATGCGGCAACGCGTGGCGTGCATGCTGGTGACGGCCTCGATGGTGCCGGTGATGTAATCCCACTGCTGCGGTTGGGCCGCGCTGGCGTGCACAAACAGCACGCCGGCGCGCTCTTGCGTGAGCGGCAGCGCGCGCAGGAAAGCGCATTGCGCCTCGCTCAACTGGGCGCGCGTCCAGTCCAGCGCCTGGCGCACGTCAGCGCGCATCGGCTTGGATGTTTCGGTGGCGACGGCGTCGTCGTGATTGCCGCGCACCACGACGGCGCCCCGCGCGGCGTAGGCCATGACGGTGTCGACGACCCAGGCCGGATCGGCGCCGTAGCCAACCAGGTCGCCCAGGAAGGCATACTCTTGCGCGCCATGCTGTTCGGCGCTGGCCAGGCAGGCGGACAGCGCTTCCCGGTTGGCGTGCAGGTCGGTCAGGATGGCAAGCAGCATGGTGGCGGCAGTTAGAAAGTCGAGCGGCGGATCGGCGCCAGTCTGGGCAAGGGGCGCAACCCGGAGCGGCGAAATACAAGCATGCTACGCCACTATCCTTGCCGCTGGCTTACAAGGGCGCACAGCGCGCGCCGGCCGCACCGGCACCGACACCGCGAAGCGTGATTACCCACGAACCGCGCCGGCGCCCCGAGTCTTCAGCGCGCACAGGTCGCGCTCAGCGCCGCAAAGCTTGAGCGCGCGCAAGCCGGGCGGCTCGCCCGCCCCCTATAGTCTGCCTCTTCAGCCGATCCGACGGGGAGTCACACATGTCCAGCCTGCCGATGCAACGACCAGCGGTCACCTGCCCCACTTGGCAGGAGGCATTTGAAGTAGCGGCGCGCCGGTTCGGGCTGCGTCCGTCCGACCCGTGGGTGGGCGGCTACGTCGACTACGAATGGGAACATCTGCGCCACGTGCTCGAGGCGCTGCCTGTGGCGCTGGCCGGCAAGCGCGTCCTCGAATTTGGCTGCAACGTGGGCGCCTCGGCGATCCTGTTCGCGCACCTGGGCGCGCGTGTGCACGCGAGCGACATCTCGGCCAACTGGATCGAACTGGCGCGCCTGAACGCCCGGCGTCACGGCAAGGACCAGATCCGCTTCGCGCACGTGGCCGATTCAACCCGCCTGCCCTACCCCGACGCCAGCTTCGAGCTGATCGCCTGCAACAGCGTGCTCGAATACATCGCCGAACCAGAACGCTCGGCAGTACAACGCGAACTGGACCGCGTACTGGCGCCCGGCGGCATCATTTTGCTCACGGGCACCAGCAACCGTTTGTGGCCGCGCGAAGTGCATTCCGGCCGCTGGTTGATCAACTATCTGCCAGACTGGGTCGACCGCCTGCTGGGCCACGGCGTCCAGCGCGGCATGTGGCCATGGCGCGCCCGCTTCGGTTTTGGCCCCCACTACGCCAATCTCGACACCCCCGATGTGCAAGGCTTCTTTGCCCGCTCGCGCCGGCGCATGGGGACGCCCGCATGGCGCTTGCGTCCCTTGATCTGGCTGGCCGGCTTGCTGCGCGTCGGCCCGGGCTTGCTCGCGCCGAACAGTTCCTGCCTGCTGCAAAAGCGCCGTTGACGCAGGCCACGCCGGAAGACGCTTGCCTGCTCGCGTCGCAGCATATCGCCGTGGACCAGCGTGGCAGCGCGCGCATGGCGTGACTGACCGCTACGGGTCAGTGCCGCCGCTCGATGTTGCCGCCCGACTATGATTGGTTTAGTATGGCCGCAACGCCACTGTCCGGCCGCGCGCCGCTATCCATGCCAGTTCCCTCATCAAAAGCGCTGCGCGTTGTCGGCGCCGTCGGTACCACCATCGTCGTGGTGGTCGCCGCCGCCATCGTGTACGTGAACCGGTCTGCCGCCCCCACACCGCCCACCGCGCAAACCGCATCCACACCGAGTTTCACGGCCGCGCCCGCCATTGCCGCCCCGGTCGGCGACGCCAAGGCCCAGGCAATGCAAGCCTTGATGGCGCTGCCTGAACTGAAAGCATGGTCGGCGCGCTTGAGCACTACGTCGGGCGGCAAAGTCCATGGCGCCTTGATCGAATACGATCCCGCCCCGAAGATCGTCGCCGGCAAAGCCTACTGGCAATTCAGTTTCGTTGAAAACGGTGCCGAAGCGGCGCGTAACTGGGAAAGTTTTCTGGTCGCCAAGGATGGCAGCGAGATCCTGATCGACGACCTCGCCACCGACAAAATACTGAGCCTGGCGCAATGGCGCCATGACAAGCACCCGATGCTGCGCACCGACGCCGACAGTGCCGATTGACGGCCGCGACGCGTGCCAATCGCCCTCAAAGGAGCGCATTGAAAATGCCGCCAGTTGACCTGGCATGACAGGCCAACCCACCAGCGACGCTCAAAAACATGAATCTCTTCCAATTCTTCAGCCAGTATTTCTGGGCTGTTTGCCTCACATTTTCCGCCTATAACTACCTCACGTCGGAGCATCGCCTGATCTCCTTGCCGCCAGGCGATTTGCGCCACACACAGGTCGCGCAACGGCATCGGCGCTGGTTTGCGCTTGCCGCCGCCATGCCGTGGTGTGTCATGGGCTACGGACAGCTCATCGGTGGCGTTCCCACGGTCTGGCACTACTTCCGGCCACAAGACCGCAACCCGTACGTGATCGCGTGGATAGGATCAATCTTCATGCTGTCGGTCGTGTATGCGGCATGGGTGTTGTTCGACGATGGTGCCAGAAAGGCCAATCAATACGGGGTTTTCAGTGCGCTCGGGCGGCGTGGTGTAAAGCCCAAGCCGGAGTGGCAAATCAAATTCCTTGCCGCCGCCGGTCCTTTCTTTGCGGCAGCCTGAATCGTCATCGCCGCATCGATGAATGTGCCCCTCCCCCCGCACTGAATTTGGCACGCCGGCACGCGCGGCAGCAGTGTATGATTCGCAACATTACAGTGTGTTGGCGCTTGTCGCTGCGCGCAGCACGGATCAGCGCGCGGCGTTTGTTGTGTCCTCGCTGCCAGTCTGTGGCGCACGCAGCACGCTGCGAACTGTCCGACGTTTCATTCACCAGTCAAAGGAAATGCCATGCCCCCTCTCCAACTGCAGCGCCCGACCGGCGCATTTATCGGTGCCTCATGGATGGCGCTACTGGTCGGCGCCGCCGTGTATCTGGCTGGCGTGTGGAACGCGACGATGCAGCTCAACGAGCGTGGTTACTATTTGACGCTGCTGCTGTACGGTCTGTTTGCCGCCGTATCGCTGCAAAAATCGGTGCGCGACCGGCTCGAAGGCATACGCGTGACCGGCATCTACTTCGCCCTTTGCTGGGTCTCGCTGGGCGCCGCGATTTTGCTGCTGACGACCGGTCTGTGGAACGCGACGCTGGCGCCAAGTGAGAAGGGCTTCTATGCGATGTCGTTCCTGCTGAGCTTATTTGGCGCGGTCGCGGTCCAGAAAAACACCCGCGACGTCGCCCTGTTCCAAGGCCAGGCCCCGGCAACGGACGACCGCTAGACTCGCTGTGAATCTGGCGCGCACTACGACGGGGTAGCGCGCTCCTTCCTGTCCATCGATCCCGTCACCACGAACGCGAACACCGGATCGAGCTTCAATCGGGGCGTTCTCAAAGACCAAGTGCAACACCTTCTCCTGTAAGGTGCCGCCATGGCGAAAATTTACAAGCATTTGACTACCCAGGAGCGCGCCGTCGTCATGACGATGCGCGCCGACCTGTGCTCCATCCGTTCCATTGCTA